>NZ_JACZCS010000021.1 GCF_014904745.1 Oricola nitratireducens | reverse complement strand
CTGCTGGCGCTCGACACGCTGGCCGTGCTCTGGATCAACGGCCGGCTCAGTCCGCTCGGCAAGCGGCGCGTCGGCGAGGCCTCGGCGGCGGCGCTGGCGCTGTTCGTCGTCGCGGCCGCCCTCGTCGCCTCGCCGGCCCTGGCCCAGCAATCCGACGAACGGCCCGGCGACGACCGGATCATCGAGATATTGCAGACGACGCGGCTGGCCTATGTCGTCACCGGCAACGCGCAGACCGACGACATCAGCGAGGCCGGCCTGTCCGGGCTCAGCCGCTATCTGCAAAGCCGCACCGCGCTGGAGCCGGCCGATCCCATCGGCCTCGATCTCGAACAGGACGAGCTCGCCTTCTATTCGCTGATCTATTTCCCGATCGACACGACCACGCCGATGCCGAGCGAGAAGGCGATCTCGCGTCTCGACGCCTTCATGCAGGGCGGCGGCACCGTCCTGTTCGACACCCGCGACCAGCTGACCGCATCGTTCTCCGGCAGCGCCTCGTCGCCGGAAAACCAGCGTCTGCGCGACATATTGCGCGGTCTCAACATCCCGCCGCTCGAACCCGTTCCGCCGGATCACGTGCTGACCAAGGCGTTCTACATCCTCGACCATTTCCCCGGCCGCTACGACGGATCGCCGCTATGGGTCGAAGCGCCGGCCAGCGAGGAACAGCCGGAAGGCCGCCCGGTGCGCAGCGGCGACGGCGTCACGCCGATCATGATCACCGGCAATGATTTCGCCGCCGCCTGGGCGCTCGACGACAGCGGCCGGCCGCTGTTTCCGACCATGTCGACCGATCCGCTGCAGCGCATCTACGCGTTCCGCGCCGGGGTCAACATCGTGATGTACATGCTGACCGGCAACTACAAGGCCGATCAGGTCCATGTGCCGGCGCTGCTCGAACGGCTGGGGCAGTGACGCGATGGTGAACCTCTCCCTCGATTTCGCCCCGCTGACCTCGTGGTGGCTGCTCGCGCTGGTCTGCCTGCCGGCCGTGGCTCTCGTCGCCTGGGCGCTCCTGTCGCGCACGCGCGGCGCGGTGCTGCGCGCCGGCGCCGCCGCGGCACTGGCGCTCGCCGTCGCCAATCCGGTCGTCAACGAGGAAGAACGCGCGCCGCTGAAAACCGTCGTTCCCCTCATCGTCGACCGCAGCCAGAGCCAGAAGCTCGGCGAACGGCCCGAAACCACCGAGACCGCGCTGGAAACGCTCAAAAGCCGTATCGCCCGCTTCCCGCAATTCGAGGTCCGGGAAGTCGACGCCGGCACGTCCGATAATGGCAGCGCGCAGACCGAGACAAGGCTGTTCGAGGCGCTGGCCGCGACCATCCGCGACGTGCCGCCGTCGCGCATCGGCGGCGCGATCATGATCACCGACGGCCAGGTCCACGACGTGCCGTCGGGCGGCGACACCGGCCTTCCGCCGAATGTGCCGCTGCACGTCCTGACGACGGGCCGCAGCGACGAATTCGACCGCAAGATCGAGTTCACCCAAGCGCCGCGCTTCTCGATCACCGGCCAGCCGGTGTCGATGACCTATCAGGTGACCGATTCCGGCACCAAGGGGTCCGCGCCGGTCACCGTGCAGGTTTTCCTGAACGGCGATCTCGTCGCCACCGACAGCGCCGTTCCCGGCGTCGAAACGCCGCTGCAGCTAAAACTCGACCACGCCGGCGCCAACATCATCGAACTGGCCGTCAACGAACTGCCCGGCGAACTGACGACATCGAACAACCGCGCCGTCGCCCAGATGCAGGGCATCCGCGAAAACCTGCGCGTGCTGCTGGTTTCCGGCGAGCCGCATTCCGGCGAACGCACCTGGCGCAACCTCTTGAAATCGGATGCCTCGGTCGATCTCGTCCACTTCACCATCCTGCGCCCGCCGGAAAAGCAGGACGGCACGCCGATCAACGAATTGTCGCTGATCGCCTTCCCGACGCGCGAGCTCTTCGTCGAGAAGATCGAGGATTTCGACCTGATCATCTTCGACCGCTACCAGTACCGCAACGTCCTGCCGACGCTCTATTACGACTATATCGCCGAATATGTGCGCAATGGCGGCGCGCTGCTGGTCGCCGCCGGGCCCGAATATGCCGGCGAGAATTCCATCGCCAACACGCCGCTCGTCAACGCGCTTCCCGCGACGCCGACGGGCATCATCACGTCGAAAGGCTATTTCCCCCGGATTTCGCCGGAAGGAAAGCGCCACCCGGTGACGCGCGATCTCGAGGGCGGCCAGTCCGAGCCGCCGCATTGGGGCCGCTGGTTCCGCGCGATCAATGTCGAGACGCCGAAGGGCACCGTCGCCATGGTCGGTCCGGACGAACAGCCGCTGCTGGTGCTCAACCGCTTCGGCGAGGGCCGCGTCGGCATGATCCTGTCGGACCAGGGCTGGCTGTGGGCGCGCGGCTTCGAGGGCGGCGGGCCGCATGTCGGGCTCTACCGGCGCATGGCGCACTGGCTGATGAAGGAGCCGGAGCTGGAGGAGGAAGCGCTGACGGCTGCGACCGACGGCCAGACGCTGACGATCAAGCGCCAGACGATGTCCGACACGACCGGCCCGGCGCGCCTGAAATCCCCCTCGGGCGTCGAGACGGAAGTCCCGCTGCAGGACAATGGCAACGGCATTTTCTCCGCCCGCGTCGAGACCGACGAGGTCGGCCTTTACCAGATCGCCCAGGGCGACTTCACCACGCTCGCCCATGCCGGCCCGGTGGACGCGCCGGAATTCCGCTCCATGATCTCGACCATGGACGTCCTTGCGCCGGTCGCCAGGGCGAGCGGCGGCTCGATCCGCCGCCTGCTCGACGCATCGCAGTCGCTGACTGTGCCGGGGATCCTGCCGGTGCGGGCCAATGCGGGCGCCGCCGGCCACAACTGGCTCGGGCTGCGCACGACCGAGGAAACCGAACTCCTCGGCGTCAAGAGCTACTCGCTGTTCTCGGGTTTCCTCGGCCTCGCACTGCTGTTGCTCGCGCTCGCCGGGACGTGGATGCGCGAGGGGCGGTAGGACTTCCGCTTTCGGCATTCCGCATGTCGGGAAGCCTCGTCGTTCGCGACGGGTTTGCGATCATCCCCCGGATTTCAGTACATCGTTTTTCGATACCCGTCCTCGAGGGCTGCTTCCCTCTTCTTCATCTCCTCGGGGTCGTCGGGCGCTCCCGAGGTCTGATCGAGGATGATCCTGATCAGCGACGGCATTTCGCCGCGATCCTGGATCTGGCCCGGATCCCACAATTTCGAGCGCCGGAACGCCTTGGCGCAATGAAGGAACACTTCCTCGACCGCAACGACGATGGCGACCCTTGGCGTCCGGTCCTGCACCGCGGTCAAGGCGAGCAAATCCGGGTCGCGCGTAATCCTGGCTTTTCCGTTCACGCGCAGCGTGTCGTCGAATCCGGGAACCATGAACAACAGCCCGACGGCCGGATTGGCCATGATGTTCGCCTGCGTGTCGAGGCGGTTGTTTCCGGGCCGGTCCGGGATCAGCAGCGTCCTGTCGTCCAGGATCTTCACGAATCCGCACGGATCGCCTCTCGGGCTGACATCGGCCGACCCGTCCGGCGACTGCGTTCCGATGCACAGGAACGGCGATCGGGCGACGAAGTCCATCGCATGTTCGTCGAGACGGTTCTGGCATTTCTCGACGGCAATCGCATGCGTTGCCGGAAACAGGGATCTCAGCTCTTCCTCGTCCTTGACCAGGAACTCCGGCTTCAGTTCAGTCCCGCGCGTCATGCCGTCCTCCTCTGGATGCCTGGACCGGGGTCCCGCCAATGCGGAATTCCCGGCATTCGCCGTCATCCCCGTTCAATAGCGAAGAAATTCGGCAAAGCCCACGGTAACCGTCCACCCATCCCGGGTTCGGAACCGTCATTTCAAAGCAGCTGAACTCACCTGTCCCGCCCACCGCGCCATCCCGTCAAGCGTTTCCACCACATCCGGCTGCAAAGCGCACAGACCAGAAACCGCGCCGGATCGACAGGCCCCGGCATTTGCACCTGCCCGCGCACTACGGAGGAAACCGAACTGCTCGGCGTCAAGGGCTACTCGCTGTTCTCCGGCTTCCTCGGCCTCGCACTGCTGTTGCTCGCGCTCGCCGGGACGTGGGTGAGAGAGGGACGGTAGCGGGCATTCACTTCAGCGCGCCAGCAGGCTTCCGGCGGCCTGAGCAGGTCCGCCCGCTCGCAATTCGTGCCGTTGCAACCTATGTAAAGCTCCCCCGATTATCCTCCGAGCGTACAAAGCACCCATGTCGACAGGCCAGATAATCCTGCTCTTTCTCCCGGTCCTCGGCGCATGCGCGTATGCCATCAGGGCCTGGTCGAGACGAAGAAGGCGCAGGCGGCTCCTGGCGTCCGGACTGCAGGATCGCCAGCGCGCCATGATCGAAGGATCGGTCCCGCTGGTTCGAAGCCTCCCGTCCGATTTGCGGCGAAAGCTCGAAGGCAAGATCAACCTCTTCCTGGACCAGATACGGTTCGTCGGCTGCAACGGTCTCGAAGTGACCGAGGAAATGCGCCTGTCCATCGCGGCGCAAGCCTGCCTGCTCGTCGTGAATACGGACACCTGGTACCGGAACCTCTACACCATCCTGGTCTATCCGGACGCCTTCACATCACGGAGGAAGGAGCAGAACGGCTATGTGGTGACGGAACGCAAAACGGCGCGCCTCGGCGAAAGCTGGCCGCGCGGCCCCGTCGTTCTTTCATGGACCGATGTGGAAGACGGCGCTGCCGACGCCCATGACGGCCACAATGTCGTCTTCCATGAATTCGCCCATCAGGTCGACGACCTGTCGGGTCACACCAACGCCATCCCCGTCCTGAGCAAGGGACAGAGTTTTCGCGACTGGGAACATGCATTCGTCGACGCCTTCGACAGGCATGTCCGCAAGGTCGAATACGGGCACAAAACCCTGTTCGATGCCTATGGCGCGACCAGCCACGTGGAATTTCTCGCCGTGGCGGTCGAGGTCTTCTTCGAGAAACCGGCTTCGCTGAAACGCGAAGAGCCCGCCGTCTACGGGCAGTTGGCGAGTCTCTTCAGGCTCGATCCGGCCTCCTGGAACTAGTGTCGAACCGGTTCGGACCTCACCCCCGCCACCGCACCATCCCCCCAAGCGTCTCCACCACGTCCGGCTGAAGCGCGCACACCAGAAACCGCGCCGGATCGACCGGCCCCGGCATTTGCACCTGCCCGCGCGGCAGGGTCTCGAAACCGAACGGCCAGTAATAGGGCTTGTCGCCGACGAGCAGGATATAGGGCGCACCAACGTCGCGCGCGGCGTCGACGCTCCTGCGCATCAGCGCCTTGCCGATGCCCTTGCCTTTCAGCCCGTCCTTGACCGCAAGCGGCCCGAGCAGCAGGCCGCGCGCGCCGGTTCCGGCGGTCTCGATCCATGTCATGCGCACGGAGCCGAGCAGCTTTTCGCCGTCCTGCGCGACCGCCACGAAGGACAGGCCGCGGTCATGCGGCCCCTGCTCGCGCACGCGGAACGCCGCGCGCGTAAACCGCCCCGGCCCGAAGGCCTCGGCGTGCAGGTCCTCGATAGCGGAATCGAATGCGCCCGTTTCGGGCAGAATGGTGAAGGCAGTCATGATGGCACCAGGCGTGAACGACGATGAGACAAGCGAAATTGGCCGGAGGCGGCGAAGCCGTCCCGGTTCATCGTCGGATCGAAAATGCCCAGCTCTTGGTGCTCATGATTGCCGCCTAGCACCGCAAGGCCCTGCGGTCCATCTGTTTTTTCATCCCGGACCCCGGAAACGGAACGGTTACGCATTGTTTGACGTTTGACACCTTACGCATGTCCCAGGCCGGTCTAGATGGAGGGACAAACGGAAAGGAACCGAAAAATGGGACTGTTGATCGATGGCGAGTGGAACACGCAGTGGTACGACACCAGGTCGACCGGCGGACGCTTCATTCGCACCGACGCGCAATTTCGCAACTGGATCACCGCGGACGGCAGCGCCGGACCGTCGGGCGAGAGCGGCTTCGAGGCGGAGGCCGGGCGCTACCATCTCTATGTCTCGCTCGCCTGCCCCTGGGCGCACCGCACCCTGATAGTCCGCAAGCTGAAGAAGCTGGAGCCCCTCATCCCGGTCTCCGTCGTCGACCATTTCATGGGCGAGGACGGCTGGACCTTCGATGCGTCCGACGGCGGCACGGGCGACCGGCTGTTCGGGTCGCAATATCTGCGCGACATCTATGTTCGCGCCAAATCCGATTATTCCGGCCGCGTCACCGTGCCCGTTCTCTGGGATACGAAGCGCGGCACGATCGTCTCCAACGAGTCATCGGAAATCATCCGCATGTTCAACGCGGCATTCGACGATCTGACGGGCGATACAACCGACTTCTATCCGGAGCCCCTGCGCGACGAGATCGATGCGATCAACGATCTCGTCTATCCGAACGTCAACAACGGCGTCTATCGCGCCGGTTTCGCCACGACGCAGGATGCCTATGAGGAAGCCGTCGCCGATGTCTTCGAAACGCTGGACACGCTGGAGGATCGCCTGTCCCGGCAGCGCTATCTCGCCGGAGACAGGATCACCGAGGCCGACTGGCGGCTATTTACGACGCTGGTGCGTTTCGACCCGGTCTATGTCGGCCATTTCAAGTGCAATCTGCGGCGGATCGCCGACTATCCGAACCTCTCCGGTTACACGCGCGATCTCTACCAGGTGCCGGGCGTCGCGGAGACCGTGAACATGCACCACATCAAGGCGCATTATTACGGCAGTCACGAAAGCATCAATCCGACCGGCATCATTCCCGTCGGTCCCGAAATCGATTTTTCCGCGCCGCATGACCGCGGCCGGTTCGGCCCCTCACCAGAAGGGATCGGGGACGGTTCCGTCGTTGAATTCGCGAATGCGCTGCGCAGTTGACTTCGTGATGCCGTCCGGCAGCGCGTCGAGCGGGAAAAATTCCGCGGCGACGATCTCGTAATCACGCCGTTTCGGGGCGAACTGCCGGACATTGTCGCAGCGATAGACCACGACATGGTCGCGCCGCGTCACCTTGTTGTTGAAATGGACGGACTGCAGCAGCGGCGCTGCGCCGAACTCCGCGTTGGCCTCCTCGCGCAACTCCTTTGCGAGAGCCTCCAGGACCGTCTCGCCGCTTTCCACCCCGCCGCCCGGAAGGTGCCATCCGGCGACATAGGTGTGCTTGACGAGGAGAACGCGCCGCTCGGCATCCGTCGCGATCGCGCGCACGCCGAGCGTCATCGGCCGGCTCAACAGGAACCAGGCATGGAACAGCCGCGATCGCAGGTCGGGTTTCATGGCCGGTTCCGTTTCTCCGCTGGCGATGATCGCCTTTCATCGCTTGTAATCCGCATCGGCTGCCTTACGAAAGGCCCATGGCATTTCGTCTCGCACATATCTCCGACGTACATCTGGCGCCGCTGCCGGATGTGCGGCTGCCGGACCTCTTTTCCAAGCGTATCACCGGTTACATCAACTGGAGACAGAACCGGGCCGCCCACATGGCTGGCGGAACGGTCGGACAGCTTGTCGCCGCCATGGCGAAAAAGATGCCTGACCATATCGCGGTCACCGGCGACCTGACCAACCTCGCCCTCGACGCCGAGATCGTGAACGCGGCCGCATGGCTCGGTGAACTCGGAAATCCGGAACACGTCAGCGTCGTGCCGGGAAACCACGACGCCTATGTGCGCGGCGCCCTTTCCAAGGCCGTCACCGCCTGGCGGGCAAACATGACCAGCGAGGCGGCAGGCATCACCGTGACGAGGAGCGGTTTTCCCTATTTGCGCCGGCGCGGACCGGTCGCGATCATCGGCGTCAACAGCGCGATCGCGACAGCGCCGTTCATGGCGTCGGGCATCTTCTCCCGAAGGCAGGCCAGGGGCCTCGGTCAGCTTCTCGACCGCGCGCGCGATTCCGGCCTTTTCCGTGTGATCCTGATCCACCACCCGCCGGTGCGCCGCGCGACGACAGCGCAGAAACGGCTTTACGGAATCCGGCTGTTCCAGTCGGTGATCCGCGAGCACGGCGCCGAACTCGTCCTGCACGGGCATACCCACCTGCCGCAACGCAACGAGATCCTCGGGCCGCAGCGCCTCGCCGTGCCGGTCATCGGCGTTCCTTCCGGCGCCGAAGCGCCGGGCGGCAAACATCCGGCGGCGGCATTCAACCTGTTCGAGATCGACGGCCGTCCCGGCCATTGGTCCTGCAGCTTCGAAGAACATTCGCTGACCGGGAAAACCGGCCTGACGGCCGTCACGGACCGCCGTGTTCTCTATCGCTGAGCGAGCATGTCGCGGAAGACATAGAGCAGCGTTCCGGCGCTGAGCGCCGCGCCGAACAGGATCCAGAACAGCCCGGCAGCGACCGCGCGCGCAAATCTGCAGCCTTGATCGGGCGCGCCGCGCTCCACCGGGGGAGCGGAAACAGGCGGCGGCGCCTTCGCCGGCACTTCGGCTTCTGCTTCGGATGCGCCACCAGGCAACTCGGCGACCGCCTGCTCGATCTTGTGGCGCAGCCGTTCCTGGCGGCGCAACACCATGTCGTCGGCATCGTGGTCGATGGCCCGCCCGGTCACCAGTTCGCGGTACGATATCGTATCCCCCGAAAAGGCCAGTTCACGCTCGTGAATGCGCATCGCGATATAGGAAATGACCCGTTCGGCGACTTCGTCGCGATTGGCCGACTCCGCAAGCAGGATCCGGCCCAGCCGCGTATCGCGTACGAAGCGATAGGTTCGCCGGTCCGGTCCCATCATCACATGCGCGGTGGCATCGATCCAGAAACGCGGCTCCAGTCCGGCCGACAGCGCGAAATCGAACCGGTCGTCATCGGGCGGAATGTCCTCGATGACCGGCTTGAGATCCTGCGCGAGCAATTCCAGCCGCGTCCGCACCGCGTCGCGCATCTCGACGACGACATCGGATTTGTCCGCCGAGGCAATCCGCACCCTGCGGACGGCTTCGACGAGCCGGCTTGTCTCCGGTTCCCGTGGCTTGTCCTGGTCCATACTCTTGGGCCGTATCCCGTTTCCGGTCTTGTTCATGTTTTGTTAACAATAATTTCGACGCCGCGCGACTCTTTTTGCGCTGCACAGCGGACCGGGTATTGGCGAGGGGACGGTGTCTGTCAGGCCGCGACGGAAGCGAGCAGCGTTTCGATCACGGCATCGCGCGCCTCGTGCACGAGCATGTGCCCGGCGCCGGGAACGAGGCGAAGATCGAATTGCGGCGGCAGATCCCGGGATTGCGAAACCGGCAGAACCGGGTCTTGCGTGCCCCAGACGACGCGCACCGGACAGGAAATGCGCGCCAGATCGGAGCGCGGGATGGCGCCCTGCCGCCCGTCCTTGGTGATCATCGCGGCGATCGCGGCAAGTGTCTCGCGCAAGGTTTCGTTTTCGCGTTCGCGCAGCAATTGGGCAAGTTCGGCTTCCGGCGGCGTTGCGCCGGGCGCCATCATCCTTTGCGCCGCGGCGCGCAGCGTGTCGGCCGTGTCCGCGGCGGCGAATGTCCGCAGCGTCTCGGCCGCGATCTCGGAACCGAAACCGCCCGGCGCCAGAAGCGTCAGTGAAAGGATTCGCTCCGGCGCCTGGAGGGCGATCAGGCTGGCAACAGCCCCGCCAAGGGAAAAACCCGCCAGATGGAACCGGTCGCAACCCATTGCGGAGAGCGTCGCCAGCACGGCCTCGGCCGCCGCGCGCGGATGCCGCGAACCGGCGAAATCGCAGGATTGTCCGTGCCCCGGCAAATCCGGGAGAACGACATGAGCAACAGCGGATAGCGGCTCGAGAATGGAATCGAAATGATGGCCGGATCCGCCGAAACCGTGCAGCAACACAAGCACCGGCTTGTCGGCCGCGCCGGCTTCCCGGCAGGTCAGGAGACCGCCGGCAGGTGTCGGGCGGCCGTTATCCTTCATGGACGGACGGGACTTTCATGCCGGCCTCGCTCAACGCGGAGACAAGCTTTTGCGCCGCCGCTCTCGGCATGATCTTTTCGTAGAAGGCCAGCGGATCCCTGACAAACACGTTGTCGCGCGACTGCATGTCGCTCAGCATCCGTAACTGCAACTCCTTGTTGCCTTCGAGATACGCCGCGATCAGGCGCGCCGCGCAGTAGTGTGCCCGGTCATGCCCAACCAGATTGCGCGAACTGACCGCGACCAGATCGTTGCGGCCGGTCTGGAAGGCGGCGACAAACAGGCCGTAGTCCCACCATGTCGGATGAACCGGGGCTGCCTTGGCCGCCCGTTCCAATACGCCGAGCGCCGGTTCGAAATCGCCAACAGCCACCAGCGTGTTGCCGTAGGAAGCCGCGATGCCCAAATCGTAGCGATTGAGCGAAAAGGCTTCACGCATCTGGTCCAGTGCCGCCCTCCGTTCGCCGGAAACGAGCAGTGCGCGGCCGAGCGCCCGGTGCGTCAGCGCCGAATTGGGCGCGAGTTCGACGGCGCGCCGCGCCCGCACGACGGCGTCGGAGAGCTTGGCGTCAAGCGGATAGTCGTATTTGTCCGTGACGGTTTCGACGGTCAGCGAGGCCAGATCGGCGTAGGAGAGCGCGGACGTTATCCCCGCTTCGATCAGGCTTTCATGGCAGCGATAGGCAGCGTGATGCCGTTCGGCGTTCTGGTCGTTGAAATAGGCCGAGGCAAGAACCAGGCACCTGGTCAGGGGATTGAGACGGTTATCCGATTCCAGGAAGGCGTAGATCGAGCCCCCGACGGGCAGAAAGCGGCTCATGATCCGGGCCACGTTGTCATCGAGCCGCCTGCCGGAAAGATAGGCCGGAATCTGGTCTGTTCCGATCAGGATGCCGCTCGCGCGGTGATAAAGCTGGATATTGAAGGAATTCTTCCCGGACTGCACCGCATGGATGAAGAAATCGGCCAGCGGATGATCGAGCGTCACGGCCGCGTCGTTGCGGTAGACAACGCTGCCGAAGCGCGGAATCGCGTCCTCGAATGCGGTCCGCATCCCTCCTTTGACGTCGGAAGACAGCGCCACGGACGGCAGGGCTTCGCTCGCCGAGAAACCGCGCGCCTTGAGCATCGCGGCAAGCGCCTGCTGCTCCACCTTGAGCTGGTTGTCGGCCACGGAATTGTTGATCAGCAGGACGAGGATGCCTGTCAGCATGATGACGACGACCGTCAGCGCCGACCAGAACAGCCGCATATTCACATAGAACATGCGGTCGAAGTCGCGATTGGTAAGTATTTGATCGGCGGATGGCGCCATCTGCTCCGCGGCACCGGCCTGTTTGCCGGGCGGTCCGGCACTGCCGCCGACACCCGATCCGGCCGGAAATTCCGGCACGCCGGCATCCGCGCCCGCATCCGGCGCCGGCGCCTGCACCACCGCGTCATAGACCGGAACATAGGTGCCCCTGGGGATGGTGATGCGCACGGCAACCCCCGACCCCTCGCCCGCGTAATAGGTGTCGAGGAGATCGCGCAGGCGGCCGGCCTGCACCCGCACGACGGCGTCGGTCGAGGGATCGAAATTGTCCTCGCGGTCGAACACGTCGAGCGCGATCGCGAATCCCTTCAGGCGATCCGCCTCTCCGTCCAGGTCGCGTTCGACGATATATTTCAGCAATTCGCGCGACCGCTCGGATCGCGCGAATGTTTCGCTCTGCAGGATATCGTTCAGGGCAATCTTGATGTCAGCGGGATCGATCCGCTTCCTACCCGATGCGTCCCCCAAGACCACAGAACCTTTGCATTGTTTCGACCGGAATTCCGTAGCGTAAACTTCTTGAGATCACAATCTCATGATGTGAGCCTACGCCAACGAATTTGCCTAGACTATACCATAAGCTTCCGGTTGACAGCCGCTATTATGGCCTCCAGCGATGCTGCGACAATATTTTTGTTGATCGCCGCGCCGAAGACGCGCTCGCCATCGATATCGATCTCCATGTAGCAGATCGCCGCCGCGTCCGAACCGCGCTGCAGCGAATGCTCCGAATAATCGATAACGGAAATATTCCGGCCGAGATGGCGCGACAGCGCATCGAGGAACCCGTCGATCGGGCCGGTGCCGCGGCCGCTGATCTCCAGCGTCTCGTTGCCGTCGATGATCGTCGCGTCGACGATGCGCGTCTCGCCGCCGTCGCCTTCCGCCCGGCTCTTGTGGCCGATGAAGCGCAGCCGGCGGTTGGGAATGTCGACATAGGAGGCGATGAACTCGCCATAGATCCGGTCCGACGACAATTCGCGGCCCTCCCGGTCGGTGATCTGCTGGATCACGTCCCGGAACTCGACCTGCAGGTTGCGCGGCAGGTGCAAGCCGTGATCGGCTTCCAGGATATAGGCGATGCCGCCCTTGCCCGACTGCGAATTGATCCGGATGATCGCCTCGTAGGACCGGCCGACGTCGCGCGGATCGATCGGCAGATAGGGCACTTCCCACATCGGCGACGCCGCCTCCCTGATCGCCTTCATGCCCTTGTTGATGGCGTCCTGGTGCGAGCCGGAAAACGCCGTATAGACCAGTTCGCCGACATAGGGGTGGCGCTCCGGAATGGCGAGCTGGTTGCAATGCTCGTAGACGTCGCGCACGTGGTTGATGTCGTGCACGTCGAGCTCGGGGTCCAGCCCCTGCGTGAACATGTTCAAGGCCAGCGTAACGACGTCGACATTGCCGGTGCGCTCGCCATTGCCGAACAGCGTGCCCTCGACGCGATCCGCCCCGGCCATCAGCCCGAGCTCGGTCGCCGCGACCCCGGTGCCGCGGTCATTGTGCGGATGCAGCGAGATGATCAGGTTCTCGCGATTGTCGAGATTGCGGCACATCCATTCGATCTGGTCGGCATAGATGTTCGGCGTGCTCATCTCGACCGTCGCCGGCAGATTGATGATCAGCTTGTTGTCCGGCGTCGGCCGCACGATCTCGGCGACCGCGTTGCTGATCTCCAGCGCCACCTCGAGTTCCGTGCCGGTGAAGCTCTCCGGCGAATATTCGAACCGGTAGCCGCCCCCGGCCTTGGCCGCCATGTCGGTGATCATCTTGGCCGCGTCGACGGCGATCTGCTTGACCCCGGCGACGTCCTTGCGGAACACCACGCGCCGCTGCAACTCGCTGGTGGAATTGTAGAAATGCACGATCGGATTGTTGGCGCCTTCCAGCGCCTCGAAAGTCCGCGTGATCAGTTCCGGCCGGCACTGCACCAGCACCTGCAACGACACGTCGTCCGGGACATTGCCCTCCTCGACGCACCAGCGCGCGAAGTCGAAGTCGGTCTGCGAGGCCGACGGGAAACCGATCTCGATTTCCTTGAAGCCCATCTCGAGCAGCAGGCGGAACATCCGCGTCTTGCGCTCCGGCCCCATCGGGTCGATCAGCGCCTGGTTGCCGTCGCGCAGGTCGACGGAACACCAGATCGGCGCTTTCTCGATCTGCTTCGACGGCCAGGTGCGGTCGGGAATGTCGACGGCGGGATAGGGTCGGTATTTCTGCGAAGCTTCCGGCATGCCGCGCGACGCGGCCGGTTGCGGGTGAACAGTCATGGCGGTTGTCTCTCGTCCTGTTCGCCGATGCCCCTCAATGACGGGGGTCAGGCGGCTAAGACCTCATACGGTCTATCGAATTGCGATGTAAAGGTTTGGCAAGGAGCTTTGGCCGACAGACCGAACCGGCCGCCGGGCGCTCCTCAAAGGACCCGGCAACCGCCAATAAGGCCGAGCAGAAGCGCGCGCGAAAGCAGACCCGCGGGGATGGCGGGTGCGATGCGGATATGCGCGCGGGACGTGGTCATGGGAGGAGAGATACAGTCAGGGGGGAGCGGAGGTCAAGTGGGGAAGGATTTGTTCCGGGCTGAAGTCCGTATCCGCGCATACAAATCGGAGACCCCACTTATGGCGCGAGTCAGACATTCGGGCGTTGTCTCGTTGACGGCATGAGCCCCATTTCGAACATTTGCAATCGCGGCCGAATATCTCAGAAGCGGACGCTCCATATGCCTCGACGAATTGTAGGAACAGGCGAGGAGCAGCCTTCCCAGCAGCTGCGACCGTGCCGGGCGCCAACAGCAAGAGCGGACGTTCGTGTGGCGACGAGCTATTCCGCTAGCCACTCGCCATAGGCCTGAATATCGATCATCGGAACGGTGCCGCTAAACTGAAGTTGGGAAATCAGCTTGAACAAAAATGCGGTAGCGGGTTTGCCGCCAGCATGCACAGTATATTCCGCAGGATCATCACCCGCATGAAAATAACCGTGTCCGGCCATGCAGCCAAAGTCGATTTTTCCGTCTTCTTGATCCCGTTTTAAAGCCTCAAGGAGGCTGTCGCCGAGGGCCGGATTCCAGTCGCTGTCGAACGTCAAGAGACCGCCATAGATAGGAATTAACGGTTTTGCTGGATAGGTTCCACCTGCGTGCGGTATCGGTAAGCTTGTTCGATGTAGCGCGCGCACGCTCCGGACTTTCTCCTGAGCGTACTGGACATGCTTCAAATTTGCCGACTGCTTCGCCTCGAAAACTGCATAGACGCTTTCTGCGGGAATTATGACTTCGCCTTCATAGTGAAAAATAAAGGGTGAGTATTGACGGTCATAGATTACAACATCGATCTGCTGACTGATTGTCCCTTCGCTATCTACAATATGCGCTTTGTCCGACTTGTAACGCGCAGGAAGGTAAGTATTGAAAAGTTCATTCCAAACACGTTCACTCGCGTCGCCCTTGGATACTGGATGCGGCATTGTTTTACGAATTGTTTCGAGACGATTTTGAATATCGTCGTGTAAACCCGAAAGTACATCCTTCAACGACCAATCACTCATTTCTCGTCCTCCTCGTCGCTTAGCGCTGCACCGGCGACGTCGCGCTCAGCGCCTTCAACGTCAATTTCGCAATTCAGCTTGTGTCCTGAAGCAAGATAGGTTGTTGCCCCGATATGGAATCGCGCATCTCTGTCAAGCTTCACAATTATCAGCACTAAGAAATTTACCGCCTCTCCCTGATCGGCGAGCAGATTGTACATGGTGGTCTCGTCCTGACGGCTCGGCCAAGCCGGTGCGTTCGGGTGGGAATGCCATTCACCGAAATAGTTGAACCGTTCGGGATTGCCGCCGAACTTCTTGTGCAAGGCTAGGATTTCCTTGCGTGCGGCGCCGCCGCGACGATTGAATGTCGTCGCCGTCCCGCCGAAAAAGCGCTGGCGCGTTGCCTCAACGATGCGGAAATCCCCTTCCGCAATCTGCTCGCCAAATAGTACGCCGCCGACTTCCTTGTGTCCCGCCTTCTTGAGATCGGAAGCCCACCGCTCAATCATTGTTTTCGGTATCCGCAGTCTCACCGCTCGCACTCTGAAATAAGGATTTGATGAAGTCCAACTCTACAGCGGTTTCGGAACCGGTGGATAAGGTACTTCGGACCGGTGCATCGACGACGATGGGCTGTGCATCAAACGGTCCGTTGAACAACCACCCCCGCTTCAGCCCCACGAGATAGACATGTGCGTCATAATTCGACGGCTCGATATCGCTCAGAGTGTCGAGCACGAACGCGCTAATATGGGCGGCGAACACTGATACATCTGCATCGGTCGCCTGCATCGGCGCGGCTTCGCCGACAGAACCGTCATAACCGCGTCCCGTTGCGATAGGCGGGGTTTCGTCGCTGGTTTCGTAATACTGGTTGATCACCGTACGGATATCATAGGGCGAGGGATCCTTATCGACCCGCGCTCTGGCCATTTCGCCGCCGACGCCGCCGGCGTAAACAGCGCCCCATATCAGTGAACGATTGTTGCGCAGACTTAGGCCGGCCAAATGATTAAACACGTCCGGGTTAGCGGTAGCGTCGACGATGAGATCGCAGGAGGCGAGCGCCTGACTCACATTCGCCGCTTCCTGCGACGAGACCTGTGCGCCGATCGCACTTTTCCAAACGCCGATCTCGACGTCGCGACGAATGAGCCGCAACCGATGCGCCGTTAGCTCGACCTTGTGACGCCCTACATCCCGCCAGTCCCCGTCATGGCGCTCCAGATTACCAGTGTGCAGAATATCGCCATCCACAAGCTCGAACTTGCGCACACCCGATCTCGCGAGTGAAACAGCGATTTTGGAGCCAAGCGACCCGAGCCCGACAATACCGACCTTCTTCTCCCTGATGTCCGTTGACGGGACGCCAGACCGATCGCCATCGAATGGCGCGAGGACTGTTGTGAAGCTCATGAGGTCGTCATCATTCGCGAAATGGTAGAGCAGCGTAAGACCGCCCTCCGATCCGCGGAGCACAACCGCCCAACGAACATCCTCTGTCAGCGAGAGCCGATCACCTAGCAGATCACTCAGGGCGTTCAACGTTTTGATCTTCTCCAGCGTCCTCGTCGGCGTGTCCGTGACGAAGACGACGCCCTCATTTACGACACAGGTTTTTCGAAGTGCCTCGGGCGTGAGGCGTTGTTTTTCGCCCTCCCCTTTGCCGCCTATCGAGAGGATATGCGCTACGAAAGTCCGGCCACTGTATGAGTCGATCCCGATTTCCAGCGGCAGACCGTCAATGTCGTCATCCGCAAATATGAG
This sequence comes from Oricola nitratireducens, assembly GCF_014904745.1. Taxonomy (GTDB): domain Bacteria; phylum Pseudomonadota; class Alphaproteobacteria; order Rhizobiales; family Rhizobiaceae; genus Oricola; species Oricola nitratireducens. The sequence goes on along the minus strand of NZ_JACZCS010000021.1, from coordinate 80,029 downwards.
GCGCGCCAACGGACTTACATAGAAACGGGTCACGTCGGATCGCAGAGACAGAGTTGCCGGGAAATCATGCGCGGACGGCGCGTGGACTGCTACGCCGTCATCACTCGGCGCCTCAGTTTCCAGGAGGCGCCATGCGCTTTCGACCATCATTGCGCCGGTCACATCCGGCGTCCAATTGTCATTGCGGATTTCAAGGCAGAGATCACCGCCGGCACCGTATTGGTGACCGGAAAGTCGCGTCTCACCATCAGCAGGGACAATGCTAGGTGGCGATGCGGGAAACGTATTGTGATAAGTCAATAGGAGAGGATAGCGTCCGCGCGCGATGACGATATCGAAACTAAGCGTCAGCCTCAATTGGTCGTCTACGGACCAAACCGGGTTTTGAAACCATTCGGCATCAAGCACTTCAACGGCTTCACGTTCAACCCGTAGCCGCGTCTGATCGGTCAGCCACCACATAAGATCATGCGAATTTCGCGGGCCGCGCCGTCGGCGCCGCCTTGGCGCCGGTGAAGCTCAGGGGAGACATCGCGGTGGCGGCGCTTTTCGTCGATTGGCCTGACTGTTTCGGCTTCGGGAAGCGGTCCCCGAAGATCCGGCGCCAATAGTCGGTTGCCTTGTCCTGATCATCCGCCGCCAGAGCTTTGGCGGCATCGTCGCGGTGCTTTTCGATCTTGTCGTAGTAAGCACAGAATTCTTCGTTCGTCACTCCAGCAAGGATATCGCCTCCGGGTACGGCCGGGTCCTCAAGGATTGGGCACGTTGCGAATGTCCGTTCATCGGAGTATGCGTCGAGAAAACTCTGGCACCAGTCATGGAAGAGCTGACCGTAATGTGTTTCGGTCTCGCTGATATGTGGCGCGATGAGGGTTTCGAGCGCAAAACTCTTCGGATGACGGGACACTGTCTTGTTCTGCCGACGCGCCCACTTCACCATTCGGGTCATCGGATTGAAGCGGCCCGAGCAACGTTCATTCTGCGCTGCTGACCAGTCCGTGTGTTCTTCCGGGTCCGTCTTGTACCATTCCCCCGTATTTCGGTTGCCGATCCTGTAAAGATTGTCTGCCTGCCGTTCGAGCAGAATCGAGACGTCGAGGTCGGCCTTGTTCATGGACAGCGCTATCGAGCACCGGTTCCGATTGATCGACGTGATTCCGAGATCATTCCGAGCCCGGTTCAGTGCGGCATATAACTCGTCCATCAGTTCAGCCGCGTCAGAATTCCAGGGAGCACCGTCAATGACCACATAGAGATCCACATCAGGTCGCTCGGTGGAGCCGTTTTTCGTTCGCGGCCGAATGGCCGTGTAGCGCTTATACGAGCCTCCGAGAAAGACCCGCTTCACCTTGTCCTTGAATTCGTCGTCATTGAGCAATGCCTTGCGAACCGAGGTGTGGGCGTTCTTACAGTTCGTGACCGTCGTCTCGCTCGGGGTGATATCCTTGATGAACTCGGTAAATCTAGCGTTCGGTGTCATAGCTCTCTCGATGTTCAATTTATGTTCTGAACTTTTAGCACTCCTGCCCATCGAGCGCCAAGTGCAAATTTCGCAATCTCTAGTGGCCTCAACAACAACATAGACACAACATCTTGTGAATATAGATAGTGCCGTGTTGCTGTTCAATGTCACAACAGCCAACGGACAGATACGATATTCAGAGCATTCGGTTGTTGACCGCCGGTCACCCCCGCACCCGCTTTTTTTATCCACCTTTCCTCCCCCTCCCCCATCCTGTCCCGCATGACCGATTACGCGAAGGACAGGCTGGAGCAGGCAATTGCGCGCAACCGCGCGGCGCTGTCGCGCATGGTCGCGGTGCTGTTCATCAAGGCCGGGCTGGACGAGGGCGGGGCCGAGACCCTGCCGCGCCACATCTGGCGGGCGATCCTGCTGGTGCTGCGCCCGGCCGAATCCGCCGTCCGCCGCCTGGTCGCGGCCGCCGCGCGCGACATCGCCGTCAAACTGCGCACCCGCGCCCCCCGGAACAGGAAAAGGACGCGCCGCGCCGGGAATGTTGCAGCCGGCGAAGCAAAGCGTAAGGCCGGGGAAAGGAACGTCGTCGCAGAATACACCCTGCCGGCAGAGCGCCGGCCGCAGCCGCGGACCGGAATCTTCTTTCAGGGCCGGCTGCTGAGGCCCGGCGAGACGCCATGGGCGCCGAAAACCGATACCGCCGCGCCCGCCCGCCAGCCGGCCTTCCCGCTCTTCGATCCGCCGGTCGATTACGGCATGGGTTCACGGTGCGGCCACGCGGCGGCGCCCGTCATCCGCTCGCTGTCCGGCAATCCGTTCCATGCGCGCGGGCCGGAGCGCCGCGCATTTCCGGAGCCGCCCGCCGGCGGCGAGATCGGCGCGAAGCGCCTCTGCCGGCGGCTTTTGGCGCTGCAGCGGGCGCTCGACGACCTGCCCGGCCACGCGGTCGGCTTCGCGCGCCGCAGCGCGCGGCGCGAACGCGCCCTGGAGACCCTGTGGTCGGCGCCGGACGGCACCGCGGCGCAAAAGCTCGAGGCCGCGAACAGATATCTCGCGCCGCCGCTCAGGATCGGCCACCCGCCCGGCCGGCGCAAGCGGCGGGTCCACCCCGTCGACGAGGTGCTGCGCGAGTGCCACGACCTCGCCATGCAGGCGCGGCGAAGACCGGACACGTCCTAGACCGTCACGCGCCGGGCCTGTCGAGATTCAGCCCTGTTCCAGTTTGAGAGCCTCGTCCTTGGCCTTGTAGTCGGGCTCGACGTGGATGACGACGCGCGCGCCCGGCATTTCGCCGCGCAATCCGTCCTCGATCCGGTCGCAGATTGCGTGCGACTGTTCCACCGTCATCGCGCCGTCGACCACGAGGTGGAACTCGATGAAGGTGAGCGGCCCGGCCGAGCGCGTGCGGATGTCGTGCACCTCGATCGCCCCGCCGGCATTGGCGAGGATCGCGCCGCGGATCCGCTCCTCCTCCTCGCCGTCGACGGCCCGGTCCATCAGCCCGTTCAGCGATTCCGAGATGACGTGCCAGCCCTCGCGCACGATGTTGATGGCGACCAGGATCGCCAGCACCGGATCGAGCCACAGCCAGCCGGTCGCGAGCGCCAGCACGAGGCCGCCGAGCACCCCTGCCGAGGTCACCACGTCCGCCATGATATGCTTGCCGTCGGCGACGAGCGCCGGCGATCTGGCGCCGCGTCCGATGCGGATCAGGATCGTCGCGAAGACGCCGTTGATGATCGCCGCCAGGAGATTGAGCCCGAGGCCGGCGCCCGGCTCGGCTATCGCCGCCTCGCCGCTCATCAGCGCCGTCGCCGCCTCGCGCAGGATCAGCAGCGCCGCCAGCACGATCAGCACGCCCTCCAGGACGGCCGACATGTATTCCGCCTTGTAATGGCCGAACGGATGGTCCGTGTCGGCCGGCCGCTGCGCATAGGAGATGGCCGCGAAGGCCGCGATGGCCGCGATCACGTTGACGATCGATTCCAGCGCGTCCGAATAGAGCGCGACCGAGCCGGTCAGCCACCAGGCGCCGAACTTGATCGCCATGACGATCAGCGCGACGGCGATCGACGTCGCCGCGAGGCGCCTCACGAGCGAGGCCTGTCTCCGGTATGGCATGCGTTTCGTTCCCGTTCCCGCGCGCTTTGGCGTCCCGTCAGGCCGCCGCGTCGCTCTTGCGCCGCGATTTGGTGTCGACCAGATGGGCGACGACATTCTCGATCATCCGCATGCCGGCGTTCTGGCCGAGCGTCATGATCGATTCCGGATGGAACTGCACCGCCGCGACCGGCTCGCTCCGGTGCTCGATCCCCATCACCACGCCGTCCTCGGTTTCCGCCGTGACGACGAAGTCGTCCGGCAGGCGCGACGGGTCGGCGAAGATCGAGTGATAGCGGCCGACGGTGATGTTCTTCGGCAGGCCGGAAAACACCTTTCCCGGATGGTTGATCCGGATGCGCGACGGCTTGCCGTGCATCGGCAGGTTCAACTGCCGCAGGTTTCCGCCATAGGCTTCGGTGAGCGCCTGCAGGCCGAGGCACACGCCGAAGATCGGCAGGTCGCGGTCGCGCGCCTTGCGGATCGTCGCCTTGCAGTCGAAATCGGCCGGCATGCCCGGCCCGGGCGACAGCACCACGAGATCCGGCTTGTACGCATCGAACACGGCTTCCGGCACCGGCGTGCGGACCGTGCGAACCTCGGCGCCGGTCTGGCGGAAATAGTTCGCCAGCGTGTGCACGAAACTGTCCTCGTGATCGACCAGCAGGATCTTCACGCCCAGGCCGACCTTGGCGGTCTCGCGCACCGTCGAGGCGGCGTTGCCCTTCTTCGCGTCGCGAATGGCCGCCAGCATCGCCGACGCCTTCAGTTCGGTTTCGGCCTCCTCGTCCTCGGGCACGGAATCGAACAAGAGCGTCGCGCCGGCGCGCACCGACGCGATGCCGTCGCGCACATGGATGGTGCGCAAGGTCAGGCCGGTGTTCATGTCGCCGTCGAACTTCACCATGCCGATCGCCCCGCCATACCAGGCGCGCGGGCTCTTCTCGTTGTTCTCGATGAACCGCATCGCCCACAATTTCGGCGCGCCGGTGACCGTGACAGCCCAGGCATGGCTGAGAAATCCGTCGAAGGCGTCCATGCCATCGCGCAGCCGCCCTTCCACGTGGTCGACCGTATGGATCAGCCGCGAATACATCTCGATCTGCCGCCGCCCGATCACCCGCACGGTTCCGGGTTCGCACACCCGGCTCTTGTCGTTGCGGTCGACGTCCGAGCACATCGTCAGCTCGGATTCGTCCTTCTTGGAATTGAGCAGCTTCAGGATCTGCTCGGAATCCGAGATCGCGTCCTCGCCGCGCCGGATCGTTCCCGAGATCGGACAGGTCTCGATCCGCCGCCCGGTCACCCGCACGAACATTTCCGGCGACGCGCCGATCAGGAATTCGTTGCGGGTCAGATTCATGAAGAACGAATACGGCGCCGGATTGGTCTCCTTCAGGCGCCGCGCGATCGCGGAAGGGTTCGTTTCGCAGCGCTCGTGAAACACCTGCCCCGGCACGACCTCGAAAAGGTCGCCGCGCGCGAAACTGTCCTTCGCTTTTTCGACGAGGCGGGCATATTCGCCCGGCACATGGTCGCCGCGCGGCGGAATCGTGTCGGTCTTGACGAAGGGCTGCGGCGCGACCGTTCCGTCGAGCCCTTCCGTCGTCAAATCACCGTCGGTGAATTCGTAGCGGTCGATCCAGGCTTTCGCGGCATGGTTGTCGACGACGAGGATCTCGTCCGGAAAGAACAGCGCCAGATCACGCTGGCCGGGATCGCGCGCAAGCTTCTGCTCGACCGGATCGAACTGGAACGCGATGTCGTAGCCGAAGGCGCCGTAAAGCGCGAGATCGCTGTCATCGTCGGAATGGAAATGGTCGACGATCGCGCGAAGCGCGGAAAACACGCTTGCCGCGCGCGTCCGGTCTTCTTCCATCAGAACCGCGGCAGCCTCGGCGATGCTGACCTCGAGCGTACCGCTTGTGCGCTTCGTCCCGGCGATGTGTTCGGCGCCGTCGAGCGCTTTCTCGATCATCGTCAGAAGCGGCTTGCCGCGTTCCGAAAGCGCCTCGATCGTCATCTTGCGCTGATGCGACGATATCAGCACCGGCGGATTGACGATCGCGGTATCCCAGCGCGTGTAGCGACCCGGATATTCGTAGTTGGAAGACAGGATCACGCCCGGCTGGCTGTCGAGGAGGTCCGTGTAGTCGGAAATCGCGGTCCGGTAGTCGGCGTCGCGGCGAAACCGCCGCACGGTCACGCCACCGCGTGTCACATAGGTCAGGTCGGCCTTCGCGGGCGACTGTCCCTCGCTCTCCGGTTGCTCGATTTTCGCCATTGTCCTTGTCCTTTCATTCGGCGCCGGACAGCAAAAAACCGCCAAGGCGCTGGTGTGCACTTGGCGGTTCCGATTTCTGACATGCAGCCATGGTTCAGCTCCGCCTAGAAGCGGGGCCACCACCAGAGTTTCGTTACTGCGCTGCCATTGGTCATGGCGCGCAAACTAATCCCGGTCTCATTCCTGTGCAATCCAAAAATTTGACACCAGTCCATGACAGCATGAGGTTGACCGGACCGGGCGCCGCGACTGCATAACACGTTTGGGAACCGGCACCCGGTTTCTCTCTGACGAACAGGACAACGATGCGCGAATTCCTGATCATTCCGGCGGCGCTCCTCCTGATCGCCGCCGGCCTGCCGGATGATGTTCCCGTCCCCTCGCCCAATCCGCGCGACACGCCGCCCGCTGTGCTATCCGGTCAAGATCCGGCTGCCACCAACAGTGAAACGCCGCCACCGGTTACTCCAAAGCCCGCCGAACCCGATCCCGCGCCGCCCAAACCGGACGAGACCGCCCTTGCCGCCTGCGAGGCGGAACTGAAGGCGCTCGGCGCTGTCTTCGAGCGTCGCGATGCCATCGACGGACCCGGAACCTGCGGACTGTCGGCGACCTATGACGTCACCCGGCTTGCGCCCGGCATCGAAATCCGCCCGGAGACCGAAATAACCTGCCGAACCGCGCTCGCAGCGGCACATTGGGTCCGCGATGTCGTCGGCCCTGCAGCGAAAGTCTTCGGCAAGGATGTCCGGCTGACGGGCCTGCGCCAGGCGTCCACCTATGTCTGCCGGACGCGCAACAGCCAGCCGGGCGCGAAAATCTCCGAGCATGCGCGCGGCACCGCGATCGATATCAGCACGTTCGAATTCGACGGACATGGCGCATTGTCCGTGATGCCGGAACAACGAAAGGGATCGCGCGAGGAAGCGTTCCAGAAGGCCGTCCGCGCCGGTGCGTGCCTGCATTTCACGACGGTCCTCGGACCGGGATCCGACGCCTTTCACGACAACCATCTGCATATCGATCTCGCCAGACGCAACCACGGCTACCGCCTCTGCCAGTGATGCCCCTCCGTATGACGCCGATGCCTCAAAGAAGGTGATTTGACAGGAGTCAACGCGACCAAACCTCCATCCTGCTATGAGGCTCGCGCAATCACGGATCCATAACCACGGAAGGTAAACTCCCATGGATACCCAGGATGACAAGAGCAAGAAGACATTCACCGAGGAAATCGAGATATTCGGCGACCAGCTCGTGCAGAAGGTCAAGGATCTGCTTGCGGAAGGCAATGTCCGCCAGATTCGCATCAAGGCATCCGACGGCGACATCGTGCTCGAAACGCCGCTGACCATCGGTGTCGTGGCCGGCGGCGCTGTCGCGCTTGCGGCGCCCTGGCTTGCAATTCTGGGCGTCATCGCCGCGCTCGTCACCCATGTAACGGTCGAGGTCGTCCGCGAAGTCGACGATAATTCCGACGACGACAAGCCCGCCGGATCGTGATTCCGTTCGGGCGTCATGGAAACGATATCGAAGGCGAGTAACCTTTCGGCCCGACCCCGCGGCCGAAAGACGTGCGCGGCCGGTCGCATCCAAACCGCGGAGAACCGGACCGAATGAGCCAAACGATAACAAAAAACGCCGACGATTTGCCAAGCGGGGAATGTTCGCCGGGAAACGCCAGGATCGAAACCTGCCGCGGGCTTCTGCGCGAGCGCATGGCCGAGATAGATGCCGACAGCGCCGGGATATTCGCCGAATGGGAACCGGCGATCGAACGCGAAGCCTTTCGCACCGGAGCGGAAAACCTTGCCTATTATCTTGCCGCGCGCCAGCGCGACCTGACCGAGCTTCAGAACGATCTGTCCGCGCTGGGCCTGTCCTCGCTCGGGCGCGCCGAATCCCATCCGCGGCAGTCGATCGCCGCGGTCGCGGCGACACTCGACGGTCTGTGCGGCCGGCCGGCCAACTGGCCCGATCCGGCCGAATTGACCGTCGGCCTCGACACGATAACCAGGGATCAGGAACTGTTTTTCGGCGATTTCCCCGGCGAACGCAAAACCCGAATCATGGTCACCGTGCCGGAACTCGGCGCTCATGACCCCGCCTATGTCGATACCCTGATGGAAGCCGGAGCGAGCTGCTTTCGTATCAATTGCGCCCATGACGGCCCGGAAGTCTGGACCGCGATGATCGCCAATATCCGCGCGTCGGCGAAGAAGGCCGGCCGCACATGCCCGATCGTCATGGATATTGCCGGTCCGAAATGCCGCATCGAGACGATTGACTTCGCCGGCCGCAAGCGGCTCTTTCGCGGCGATCGCTTCCGGTTGTTGTCAACGCCCGACGGCAGCCGAGACGGACTGCCGGCGATTACGATCACCTTTCCCCACATCATCGCAAAGCTGCAGCCGGGTACCCTGGTCTGGATCGACGACGGCAAGATCGGTGCGCGCGTCACGGAGGCCGGAGACAACGGCATCGTGTTCGAGGTGACGATAGCGCGCGACAAGGGCGAAAAGCTGAAGCTGGAAAAGGGTATCAATTTTCCGAGCATCGATCTCGAAATCGAACCGTTGACGCAAAAGGACCGGGCCGATCTCCCCTTCGTGGCCGCGCATGCCGACATCGTCGGTTGTTCCTTCATCCAGCGCACCGAAGACGTCCGTCTGCTATCGTCCGAACTGAAAAAACACCGCGGCGACCGCCCGCCGCAGCCGCTTTTGCTGAAAATCGAGACCGGCCTGGCCGTGCGCAACCTGCCGCGCCTGATCGTTCAGGCCGGGGCCCGCCAGCCGGTCGCGGTCATGATCGCGCGTGGCGATCTCGCGATGGAAGTCGGCACCGAGCGCCTGTCCGAGGTCCAGGAAGAAATCCTTTGGCTCTGCGAGGCGGCGCATGTTCCGGTCGTCTGGGCGACGCAGGTTCTGGAGACCCTGCTGAAATCCGGCGCGCCGTCGCGCGCCGAGGTGACGGACGCGGCGATGGGCCAGCGCGCCGAATGCGTGATGCTCAACAAGGGACCCTACATCGTCGAGACGATCCAGTTCCTCGCCGGAATCCTGCGCCGCATGGACCGGCACCAGTTCAAGAAATCGGCCCGTCTCTCGGCGCTGACATCCTGGCGCGGGGCCCAGCCGATGTAGAAAAAAGGGCGGCTCGCGCCGCCCTCGTTTCCCTAGAACAGGCCCTCGACATTGCCCTCGTCGTTCAGCCGGATGACTTCGGCCGACGGTTTGCGCGGCAGGCCCGGCATGGTCATGATTTCTCCGCAGATCGCGACGACGAAGCCGGCTCCAGCCGACAGCCGCACCTCGCGCACCGGCACCGAATGCCCCGTCGGCGCGCCGCGCAGGTTCGGATCGGTCGAGAAGGAATATTGCGTCTTCGCCATGCAGACCGGCAGGTGTCCGTAGCCGGCCGCTTCCCATGCCTTGAGCTGTTCGCGCACCGACTTGTCGGCGATCACCTCGTCGGCATGGTAGATGCGCTTGGCGACGGTCTCGATCTTCTGGAACAGGCCCATCTCGTCGGGGTAGAGCGGCGAGAAATTGGCCACATCGCTTTCCGCCAGCGCCACGATCTTGTGCGCCAGCTCCTCGATGCCGGCGGAGCCCTGCGCCCAGTGCTTGCACAGGATCGCTTCGGCGCCCTGCTGCGCCACGAATTCCTTCACGGCCGCGATTTCGGCGTCGGTGTCGGAAACGAAATGGTTGATCGCGACGACCACCGGCACACCGAACCCCTTGGTGTTGGCGATGTGCCGGCCAAGATTGGCGCAACCCTTCTTCACGGCATCGACGTCCTCCTTGCCGAGGTCGTCCTTCTTGACGCCGCCATTCATCTTCATGGCGCGCACCGTTGCTACGATCACGGCGGCGGCGGGTTTCAGCCCGGCCTTGCGGCACTTGATGTCGAAGAATTTCTCCGCGCCGAGATCGGCCCCGAAACCGGCTTCGGTCACGACATAGTCGGCAAGCTTCAGCGCCGTCGTGGTCGCGACCACCGAGTTGCAGCCATGCGCGATGTTAGCGAACGGCCCGCCATGCACGAAGGCCGGATTGTTCTCCAGCGTCTGCACGAGGTTCGGTTGCATCGCGTCCTTGAGAAGCACGGTCATCGCGCCGTCGGCCTTGATGTCGCGACAGTAGACAGGCGTCTTGTCGCGGCGATAGGCGACGACGATGTCGCCGAGCCGCTTCTGCAGATCCTTGAGATCCTTCGACAGGCAGAGGATCGCCATGACTTCGGAAGCCACGGTGATGTCGAAACCGGTTTGGCGCGGAAAGCCGTTGGAGACGCCGCCAAGCGAGACCACAATATCGCGCAGCGCGCGGTCGTTCATGTCCATGACGCGCCGCCACGTGACGCGCCGCTCGTCGATGCCCAGTTCGTTACCCCAGTAGATGTGGTTGTCGATCATCGCCGACAGCAGGTTGTGCGCCGAGGTGATGGCGTGGAAGTCGCCGGTGAAATGCAGATTCATCTCCTCCATTGGCACGATCTGGGCATAGCCGCCGCCGGCGGCGCCGCCCTTCATGCCGAAATTCGGGCCGAGCGAGGCTTCGCGGATGCAGATCGCCGCCTTCTTGCCGATGCGGTTGAGACCATCACCGAGGCCGACCGTCGTCGTCGTCTTGCCCTCGCCCGCCGGCGTCGGATTGATCGCGGTGACCAGGATCAGCTTGCCGTCCGGCCGGTCCTTCACCGAGGCGATGAACTCGGCCGAGACCTTCGCCTTGTCATGGCCGTAGGGAAGCAGATGTTCTGTGGGAATGCCGAGCTTCGCGCCGATCTCCTGGATCGGTTTCTTGTCCGCTGCGCGCGCGATCTCGATGTCGGTCTTGAATTCGGCCATGGTGCTCCCCGTAGTGATCCTGCCAACGACGGGTGGTTCACCGCCGATTTGTGCGCGTATAGAGCGCAGGTTCACTACGGGTCGGCAATCTTGATTTGGCCGTTCATTGCGCGGTTTGCGACACCGCGCGATTACTAGCGGGCGAGGATGTCGCGCATTTCCACCAGGTTGGCGCGAACGCGCAGCAGATAGAAGCCCATCGTCGCCAGATGCGACGGCATGATCCAGCTCGATTCATTGCCGTTGGAGATGATCCAGGGCGTCATGTTGAGCGAAGCGCGAAGCTGGTCTTCTGTCCTGAGCCAGACCTGGTCGAGATTGCGGTTGGTGAAGACATCCTCGAAATCGGCGCGCGCCGCCGACAGGATGCCCTGATAGGCATAGAGCTGGCCATAGGTGAACCAGAACCGGTCATCGGCGCGCGGATCGAACCAGCCGGCATTCGATGCCTCCATGCGCTGGCGCAAGATGTCCGACGTCGAGCCGATATCCGACGTGATGCGGTCGAGGAATTCGAGCAGATTGTCCGGACGGCCGTCGAAATTCGCGGTGCATTTCGCGAGGTCGGTATTGAAATCGAGCAGTTTGCGCCGCGCCGTCCGGTAGGACGTCGGCGTCGGAGACTTAGGGCCGAACGGATCGAGCGAAAAATACCAGAGGTCCTCGGTATAGGCGAGGTTCTGGCGCGCGTCCTGCAGGTTCTGGTCGATGCCGGACGTTCCGCGCACCCGGCCGAGCCGGTCGACAAGTTCCACCGACGTGCGGCGCAGCACCTGGTTCACGCCAAGCTGGAACGCCGCCTTGTTGTCCATGAAGGGCGTGTCCTTCCAGTCCAGCCCGAAGAAGCCCACCTTCGACAGCAGCATCGACGGCACCCAGTCGTTCTGGTTGACGTTGAAGTCGATCAGATCGGCCGCTACCTGCACGATCGCCGATGGCGCGCAGCTTCCGTCGCTGAGCTTGGTTCCCGCCCCGACATTCTTGCTCGCGAATTCGTATGTCTCCGCATAGTCGGGATTGTAATTATTCCAGAACTGGGTCGCGTAGAAGAAGTGGCCGTAGCCCAGCACGAATGCGAGCACGACCAGGATCACCGGCGCCTTGATCATCCAGCCGCGCCGGTTGTACCAGCGGCCGAATGCCAGGAACGGCCACAAGAGCCATGCGACGAATGTGCCGATCGCCCGGCCGATCATCTCGAAGAGGCGCGTGAAGAAGGCGATGATCGGATCCAGCATGGTCAGTTCCCCGTGGTGGTCTCGAGACCGTAGAGCCGCTTCCGGAAAGCGGCCTTGTCGGTCAGATAGGTACTTTTCAGCGTCTCAACAACATGCTGCCGGAACGCTTCGTCGTAACCGGTATAGTCATCATAGAATCCCTGCTTGTTGAAAACATAACGGGAAACGAAGTCGCTTGGGACATATTCGGTGATCAGCCGGTTCACCAGCCAGGCATCCTTGTGGTCGGGCCGGGCGCGCGCCAAGAGGAACCTGAAATGGTCCGAGATCCGGTTCATCTCGATGCGCCCGGACTGCGCGATCTCGCGCTTCACGCTGTTGAGGAACGGATAGACGCCGTCCTCGGTAATCAGGGCCGCGTTGCGATGCATCCATGTCTGCAGCCACACCGCGTCCATCCGGTTGAGGATCGCGCCAGGCTCCGCCTCCCTCAGCAGCGCACGGATCGCCATTTCGGCGCGGTGTTCCAGAAATCCCGAGGTTTCGAGCCATGACGCGCGCGGCGGATCGATCCGACCCGTCTCGGCGAGGAAACGGTAGACCTGCCGCTCGTCGTGAATGGACAGATAGCTGACCTGCCACGGACGCGAGCGGCGGAACCCGGGCGCATTCGGATCGCAGATCACGGTCGTCATCTTCTCGTCGACGAACACGTAGCAGCCGCCGAAATGGCTGGTCCAGAACGCATCGTGCCGGAAGACGACCTTGTCGGGCACCAACTGGTTCTCGCGGATGTCGCCGGCCACTTTCGCGAGGTCGACCATGTGCTCGAGCATGGCATCGTCGCGCCAGGCGTCGGGCTGGTTCGTCAGCCGGTCGACCAGCGTGCGCAATTCGGCCGCCTTGCCGAGTACGTCGTCGGCCGACAGCACCTTGAACTCGACCTGCTGGATCGACAGCAGGTCCTCGATGTCCTCGACCTTCGCGACATTGTCCTCGATCTCGCCATAGATCACGTCCTTGATCGTCAGGGCGTTGATCGCGCGGGTATTCGAGGTGAAGAACTCGTACATCAGCGCTTCGGTGTTGGAAAAGCGCGTATGCACGACCGGAAGCGTCGATTGCGACGGCGTCAGGATGATGAAGCGCCGGTTGACGCCGTTGGGATCGAGATAGTCGGGATCGCCCAGTTCGTCGGCGACCTGCGGCGAGAAACCGGTCTTGTCGACCTCGAATTCCGTCAGTGCCGTCGCCGGCAGGCCGAAGGCGGCAAGCGCCTTGTTGTAGCGCTCGACCAGATGCGGCTGATTCACCGCCAGCAGCCGCCCGTAGATCAGGTCGTTGTCGTAGAGGCGTTTCATGCGCCTCCCACAATCTTCCCGCCCGCGGGAAGATTGTGCCTTTTGTTTTGAAAGGAACGGGGTCGGCGGCTACGCACCATTCCACAGCCCCTTCGCCTTCAGTTCCGCGATCTCACGCGCGGCGCGCTCGCGCAGGCGCTCGTTGCGGATGATGGTCGCGACGGCGGCGGCGTCCGACTTGTCGGTGTAGCGGAATTCGGAATCGGCATAGCGATTGATCTCCTGCATCACCATCGCCATCGTGAACGGCCCGCGCAGTTCCTCGATCATCGCTTTCTTCTCGTCATAGGGCTTGTGCATGAACGCCCCCGGCGTCTCGAACCACTCGTCCGGCAGGTCGATGTCCATCGCCCGCATCTTGATCGCGTCTGTGATGTTCTTGATCGCGCGGCCGGTAATGCGCGGCTCGGCCAGCTTGATGCGGTGCAGATAATCGCCGACATCCGCCATCGTCTTCGGCTCGCCGCGCTCCTCCATGAACCGCTCGTAGACGGCCAGCAGCCCGTCCTCCTTTGGCCGGTCATGGCCCTCATAGGCGGTGGCGACGGCTTGTCTGATCGCCTGCGCCGCATAGAGATCATGGTCGCCGAGCGGGATCGAATGGTTCTTGCCGGCGAGCAGAACGAAGATGTCGATGTAATCGTCCTCGGTCTGCGGCCCGTCGACCAGCCAGCGCGCCCCGGCACGCTGGCGCAGCGCGTCGTCGACATTCTCCGGATAGTTGGAAAACATGCCGAAGGAGCAGTTCCCGCGCACGACCGTCGTCGCGCCGGCGAAACTCTCCATCAGCACGCCCGTCACCTCGTGCTGGCCGGCGGACGCCCGGTCATCGGATCGTTTCGCCGCGACCTGGTCGATATCGTCGATCGTGCCGAAGCCGATCGCCTTCGGATTGACGATCGTGTTGACGAATTCCTTGCAGTTCTGACCCGACTTGCCCTGATAGGAGGAAATCTGGTCGACGCCGAAATTCTCGTAGTGGAACGGGTAACCGGCGACGTCGCAGTAGCCGTTGATCAAGCCGGCGATCATCTGGATCAGGATCGTCTTGCCGGTGCCGGGCGCGCCGTCGCCGATGAAGGTGAAGAGAAACCCGCCGAGGTCCACGAACGGATTGAGTTGCCGGTCGAAATCATAGGCGACCAGCATCTTGGCGAGCTTCGTCGCCTGGTATTTGGCGATATGGTTGCCGATGATCTCGTTCGGCTGCTTGAACTGCATGACCAGCGGCTTGCGACGCTGGCCGGGCGCCACGTCGAAACCGTCGAGCGTGAAATCGTCCGCCTCGATACGGATATGGCTGTTCTCGAAGGCGCCAAGCCCGGTGAACCGGCCGCGCCGCCCGAGCAGCCCGTCGACGGACACGCGAGCGAAGGCTTTTGCCCGCTGCAGCATCGTCGTCTCGTCGGCCGCCCCGTCGATGGCTTTAGCCAAACCGGCGACCATCGACTTCAACGCGTCCTGCGCCGTGTCGAACAAAAATTCGGGTTCGTCGGGATCGTTGACCGGCTCGGTCCCGCCATCGAGCATCTGCAGCAGATAGGCCGCCAGCGTGAACGCCGCGACATAGGCCGCCGCGTTGACCAGCGTCTTGAAGCGCACCGCGTCGTCGCCCTGCAGCGGCGCCGATAGGTTGCGCGCCTGCAGGCTTTCCAGCTCCGTCTGGCGCGCAAAGACGTCGGCGACCGCGAGTGCAACGGCGATACCGCGCCGCGTGCGATACAGCAGATTATGCTGCACCGGGGTCAGCATCTGGTCGTCGGGACGCACCGCGCCGATCTGCTTCATCAGTTCCACTTCGCGCGTCCGGCGCACGCCGCCCGTCGAGACCGTCGAGACGAAGCGCCGGCCCGTGCCGGCAAGCGCCGTGCCGGACTTGTCGCCCGCATCCTCCATGACGATGATCCGCGTCACGAAGCTCTGCGCCGTCGCGCGGTGCCTGGCGATGTCGTCCTCGTCGATGCGGGTCAGGCCGATATCCATGCTCTACTCCTGGTCGCGCCGGGCTTTCGGGGCATCCGCGCTTTTCCTGCGAACGGAAGGCGCATCCTGATCTTCGGCATCACTGGAAGTCTCCACCACCTTCGCCTGGAAACGTCCCTTCTCGAAGACGGGAGCTTCGTGCTCGACCGGTTCGCCATACATAAGAAAGTCGATCAGGCAGCGGTCACACATCGGAAATCACCTCCCCGCCGGAAATGATATGCGTCTGATAGCCTTCGAACACGCTTTGCGTTTCGCCCGCGGCATAAAGCGCCTGATAGGCCTCGTGCGGGATTAGAGCGTGTTTCTCGTAGGCCGAAACGCCCATGCGCGCCGCTTCGAGATCGCTGGTCTCGATATGGAATTCCTCGCGCGCCGGCTCCGATGACCACAACCCGTTGCGCGCCGGTTTCTCGGATTTCGAAAAGATGTCCTGGATCGTCCAGGTCAGAAGCCAGGCATTGGCCGGATTGCCGACCTTCTCGAGGATGTGATTGACGCGCTGATTGTGCTCCGTGATGCCGGCCGAATAGAACGGCCCGAGCACGATCCGGCGCAATTGCTTGGGATGCAGCGTCTCAAAATCGTGGTCGAGATTGGTCGCGATCGTCGACGGCGACAGCGAATAGGCCGAATTGCGCTCGACGAAGGCATCGAATTCGCGCGCCAGTTTCGGATTGAGCAAGCCGCCGACCGGCAGCGGGATCTCGACGGACGGATCGAGCTTGCCGTCCTTCGTCACCAGCAGCTTGACGAGGTCCGGCGAGGAATCCTCGACCATGACATTGTAGACCAGCGGCAGGTTCGACGCCCCGTCGAACGCGCCCCAGTGGACGAGGTAATAGGGCCGCATGGTCTTTGGATTGACCGAGACCTTGACCGTCTCCGGCAGCACCAGCGGCGAGAAGACATGGCCTTCCTGCACGTTTTCCAGGTAGAGTCGCTCGGCCATCGAGCGCTGCAGGTCCTTGGGAAAGGCCTTGTGGCGCAAGATGAAGTCGGCCATGTCCTCGCGCAGCGCGGCCGGCGCCGGGATCTCCCCGAGCCGGGCCTTGGCGGTGCGGCGGTCGTTTTCCAGTTCGAGCACGTTCTGGAACACCGGAAAGCCGCTCTCGGCGCGCGAGATGCGGAACGATTTCGCGTAGTCGAGGTGATGCCGCCAGCAATTGAACGAGGTCGCCAGCCGGTCGACATATTCGGTCACGATCTGGGCGACGAGACCGTGCTTGTAGAGCGGCGAGGAATCGTCGCGCAGGAAGATGTCGAGCCCGTCCAGCGCCGCGCCGATGGAGGCGAAATAACGGTCGACCGGCGATGTCGCGGATGCCTGTGGTGTCACGGCTCACCCGCCCCCTGTCCGCGGCGCCTACTGGCGCACATAATTGGCGGCGTCGTGCTTCTTCATCACCTCGTCGAAGCGGCGCGCGAACGCCTCGTCGGCGAGTTTCTTGCGCCGCTGGATATCCTGCGTCGCGACCATGTTCTTCTCGTGCATTTCGAGCAGGTCGCCGATGTGTTTCTGCGCTGCAGCCCCGATACCGGCCATCGTCGTCTCGGCGGCGGTGTCGACCTGGCTTCCGAGCGTGTTGATCTTGTGCGCGACATCCTGCTGGGCGGCGGTCTTCAGCGAATCTTCCAGCGACTTGTAGAGGACGATGCGTTGCTCGGTGTCGATGGTCAGCTTGTTGATCAGCGTCTGTTGTGCGGCGATCTGGTTGTTGAGCGAGTCGACGAAGGTCTGGAACATCGAGGTGTAGCGTTCCAGCGTCTGGCTTTCCGCCAGCATCGTCTGTTCCCTGGCCTGCATCTCGTTGTATTCGGTTGCCAGTTTCGAGCGTTCGCCTTCCAGTTCCGTGCGGTCCTTCTGGTTGGTCGTCGCGGCGATCCTGTTTTCCATGTCGAGCAGCATCGGGTTCAGTTCCTCGATGCGTTTCTGCGTCGTCTCCAGTTCGGACATCGTGCTCTTGCGCCGCTCGATCACGGAACGCAGGCTGTCCTCCGACGTCGAGTAGCGCTGGTCGAGAATATCCTTCTGGTTGGTCAGGATACCGACGATCGTGTCTGACTTGGCCAGGAGTTCCTGCAGATTGCCGGCCAGCGACATGTTGCGCACCCGGTCGGAGCGCATGCGCTGCATGCGTTGCCTGGAAAACAGGCCGATCAGCTTTTCGAAGCCGGAATAGGACTTCATGCTCTCGAATTCCGCGCCGAACACGTTCGTCGCGTCCTCCAGCCCGATGATCAGGTCGGCGATATTGCCTTCCATCACCTTTTGCTGGCGCAATACGTCCTGGATACGGGCGTTTTCGATGTCGAAATCGGCGTCGCCGATGGCCTGGTCGGCCTTGGAGAATTTCTCCAGCACGATTCCCGACTGCTCGATCTTCGAGCGCATGTCATCGACGACCTGCCTGGTTTTCTCGATCTCGGCGTCAAAGTTCTGCAAGGTCGCCATTTATGCCCTCTCCTTATGCGCCGCCGTGAATATCCGGCCAGGTCGCGTCATAGGATATAGACCGAGGCGGTGACGATTTGAAGTATCAAGCCCGGCGCGTCAGGACCGGGAGAAGCCGATCAGGTCTTCCGCTGTGACGCGGCCCATTTCCTCTTCCCAGTGCCGGCGGCACAGCGAGACATAGGCATCCTTGCCGATCGCCACTTGGTCGCCGGCGCGCGCCACCTTTCCGTCCGGACCGATCCGCACGACCATCGTCGCCTTGCGGCCGCAACGGCAGATCGTGCGCACCTCGCGCAATTCATCGGCAAGCGCCAACAGCGCTTGCGAGCCGGAAAAGAGATTGCCCTGGAAATCGGTGCGCAATCCGTAACACATGACCGGGATGCCAAGGCGGTCGGCCACCCTGGCAAGCTGCCACACCTGGTCTTCTTCGAGAAACTGCGCCTCGTCGACGAACACGCAATGCGTCGTCTTCGACTCGTGATGCTCGCGGATGCGCTCGTAAAGGTCGTCCCCGTCGCGAAACATCTCGGCGTCCGTTTCCAGTCCGACCCGCGAGGAGATATAGCCGAGGTCGCTTTCCTTGCGGTAATGGCCGGCGACGAACAGGAGCGTATGCATGCCGCGTTCGCGGTAGTTGAAGGAGGCCTGCAGCAGCATGGTCGACTTGCCGGCATTCATGGTCGCGTAGTGAAAATAGAGCTTGGCCATGAGCGCGGTTCCGGCTTGCCTTTCGCTGTCCCGATTTCGATGACATAAACGCAATCGGCGCAAGCGGCCATGCGCCTGACGAGGCAATCAACAACAGATGAAAGAACGACTGTCATGGGCGCCAGCGAAGACAGAACCGACAAGCCGAAACAGCTGATCCGCGAAACCGACGACGAGGCGATCCGGCAAGCCCGCACGCTTGTTGCAACCGCGCGCCACGGTGCGCTCGCGGTCATCGTGCCCGAAAGCGGTTTCCCCAGCGCCAGCCGCGTGGCGCTCGCAACCGATTTCGACGGCACGCCCGTCATTCTCGTCTCGACGCTGTCCTGGCACACCCGGGCCATCGTCGAGGAACCGCGCTGTTCGCTGCTGGTCGGCGAAGTCGGCAAGGGCGACCCGCTCGCCCATCCGCGCATCTCGCTTTTCGCGCGCGCCCGCCAGGTCGAACGCGGCGGCGCCGAACATGCCCGCATCCGCCGCCGCTACCTCGCCCGCCATCCGAAGGCCGCGCTCTATGTCGATTTCGGAGACTTTTCCTTCTTCAGGCTCGATATCGTCCGCGCCAGCCTGAATGGCGGTTTCGGCAAGGCCTATGAACTGACCGCCGCCGATCTCGCGCCGAAGGGCGACAATGCCGGCATCGCCGAGATCGAGGAAAGCGCCATCGACCACATGAACGAAGACCACAAATCCGCGCTCGACCTCTATGCGCGATGCTTCGCCAGGGCCGGATCGGGCTATTGGCGGCTGGCGGCGCTCGATGCCGAAGGCCTCGATCTGGTCGACGGCGACCGCACATGCCGGGTCTGGTTTTCGGCTCCGCTCGAAACCGCCGCCAAACTGCGCACGGTTCTCGCCGAAATGGCCAAGGACGCGCGCGAGAAACTCGGAGGAAACACATGACACCGCTTGCCGCCCGCCACGAGAATTTCCACGCCCTGCATCAGAGCGGCTGTTTCGTCATTCCCAATCCGTGGGACGTGGGCTCCGCGCGTATCATGGCCGCCCTTGGCGCGAAGGCGCTTGCGACCACCAGCGCCGGATTTGCCTTCACGCTCGGCCGGCCCGACATGGGTCATGTGACCCGCGACGAGGCCCTTGCGCACGCCGAAACCATCATCGCGGCGACGCCATTGCCCGTCTCCGGCGATTTCGAGAACGGTTTCACCGACGATCCCGACGGCGTTGCCGAAACGATCCGCCTTGCCGCCGAGATCGGCCTGTCGGGCTGTTCGATCGAGGACACGATGATGGTCGACGGCAATCCGGCCTATGAATTCGATCTCGCCGTCGAACGCGTACGCGCCGCGGCCGCCGCGGCCAGGGCGCTCGGCCGGCCTTTCGTGTTCTGCGCTCGCGCCGACGGCGTCATGAACGGCGCCTACGATACCGGCGAGGCCATCCGCCGGATCAAGGCGTTCGAAGCGGCCGGCGCCGATCTTCTCTATGTCCCCATGCCGCCGGACATGGCGAGCCTGAAACGGATCGTCGACAGCGTCTCTCGGCCCGTCAATGGGCTCGCTGCAGGCCGGTTCGCCAAATTTTCGAAAGACGAATTCGCTGCAGCCGGCGTGCGCCGAATCAGCGTCGGATCGGCCGTCGCCCGCGCCACGCACAAGGTCATCGTCGACGCCACGACTGCCATGCTCGGCATTGGCGATTTTTCCCCGTTGCTCGCCGTGACGCCGGGAAGCGAGACCGACGCATTGCTGCTCAAGGGCGCAGATGACGCTTCCTGACGACCGCCTGACCCGGATCGTCGATCCGCTGGATCCGAGGATCGAGATCTACCGCGACATCCGCGAGCGCGATCTCGTCCGCCGGCAGGGACATTTCATCGCCGAGGGCAAGACGGTGCTGCAGGTTCTGGTGAGACAGAACCGCTTTCCGGTCCATTCGCTGCTGGTGCTCGAAAACCGCCTTGCCGGCATCGCGCCCCTGATCGAAGCCCTGCCCGCGGAAATCCCGGTCTACTGCGCGACACAGGCCGCGATGGATGCGATCGCCGGCTTTCACATGCATCGCGGCATCCTCGCCGCTGCCCGCGTTCCCGCCGGGATCGCGGTCCTGCCGGAACTGCTTCCGGCCGCATGGAAGACCGTGCTGGTGCTGTCGGCGATTTCCAATCATGACAATATGGGCGGTATCTTCCGCAATGCCGCCGCCTTCGGCGTCGATGCCGTCCTGATCGATCCGGAATGCTGCGATCCGCTCTATCGCAAGGCGATCCGCGTGTCGGTCGGCGGCGTGTTGCGCATCCCCTTCTACCGGGCCGCGTCAATGGAAAAGGCGGTGTCGGCTCTGGATGCAAACGGTTTTGCGATCGCCGCCCTCTCGCCCGCCGGCCGTATCGGCATCGGCGACTGGCAGCCTTCCGAACGCCAGGCGCTCGTGCTCGGCAGCGAAGGCCACGGGCTGGCAAGCGAATGGCTGGAACGGCTGGAAACGCTGTCGATCGCGATGGCGCCGGGCTTCGACAGCCTCAATGTCGCAACAGCCGGCGCGGTCGCGCTGCACCAGTTGCAACTGCGGCGCGCCAAGGCCTAGGTTCAGGCGCTGTTGCGCTGGGCGTTGGCGCTGCGCTGCAGCGCCTTGATCCGTTCTGCGAGGCTGATGACACCGCCCGGCGGCGGCATGGTTTCGTCGGCGAGCAACGTGTTGATCCGCGACTGCGGCCCTTCGAGCCGCGCCGCCATGGCGACGACCTCAGCGGCCAACTGGTTGAGTTTCTCGCGCAATTCCGCGTCGCCGCCCCCCGTTTCGCCTGTCGTCGCGGAAGCAAGCTCCTGTTTCAACCTGTCGCGCTCTGCTTCCAGGGTCTTCATGGCGACCGACTGTTGCGCCATCTTGGCCTGCAATTCCTCGAACATCGCCCCCTGCTCCTTTTCGCCGAATGTCGCGGACATCAGCCGGTCGATCCGTGTCGTCATTTCGGCGATTTGCTTTTCCTGCTTCTCCCGGTCCTTCTCGGCAGCCAGCGCGCGCCCTTCCAGCGCCTGGAATTCGGTTTCGCTGATGCCACCCTGCTCGCGCGCCCGCTTCAGTTCCTTTTCGCGCCGCTCGAGTTTCTCCTCGAGCACCGAAATCTGCGCGATCGACTGTTCCAGCTTGGCTTCCATCTGGGCGAAGCGCTTGCGCTCGGTCTTCAGCATGTCGCCGGTCGCCCGGCCTTCCGTTTGCGACGTATTGATTTCGCGCTGCAATTGCTTGCGTGTTTCCTTAAGGCCCTTGATCGTCGTTTTAAGGGTCTCGATATAGGCGTCGCGCTCGGCGATCTCGGTCTTGTAGACCTCCATCCGCCGCGCCGCGGCCTCCAGTTCCTGGTCCTTTTCCTCCAGAAGCCGGGCCCGTTCCCGCAGCTCTCGATTGGCTGATTTCAACTCGTCGGTACGTATCTCCAGTTCGGTACGCGTCGATTCAAGCAGGATCGAGATTTCGGAAAGATTGGTCGTCTGTTCATGGTACCGGCCGGTCAGATCGTCGAGTTCACCTTCCAGGCGGACACCGTTCGCCGCGCTTTCGGCGAGTTCCTTTTCGACCTTGCGCAGCCTGTCGGCCTGTTCCTCGAACGCAATCTTCTGGCCCGCGCCCTCCTCGCGCAATTTGCGCACGCGCATCTCGACGCGCCGGACCGCCATCGCGTGTTCGGCGCGCAACTTGTCCTTTTCGGCATTCAGTTCATTGGCTGTGAGCGGAAGGGCTGCCTCGATGCGCTTGCGCGTCAAATAGACCGCACGCCTCCATATGGCCGGGGCGACCATGAGCGCGAGAAGCGCGGCTGCGAGAAAACCGAGCGTGAATATGAGTATCGACTGGACCAAGATCCGTGTTCCTTGGGCAGAAGGCTAGCATCTGCCACGGAAACGGCCAACAATCCAGTCTGCTTTATGGTGAATTCGGCGGCGGACGGAAAAGGCCCGCCGCAAATTGTTTACGTGGTAAACCCCTTAGAAAGGGTTCCAGGTCGGCATCGGCGTAACCTTGAGATACCCGATCGACACGCCGAGACGAGCCCCGACTCCGGTGCGCACCGGCACCAGCAGCACATTGCCGCGTTTCAGCACGTTGAAGCCGACGCCGGCCACCAGATAGGCCGAACCCGCGATGCCGCCATAACGGCCATAGAGCCCGTTGATGCTGTCGAGATCATAGACCAGCATCATCGTGCGGTTGCCGTCCGCGCCGAAATCCCATCCAAGCGACGGCCCTTGCCAGAACACCGTGTGATCGCCGGCGTTCTTGGTGTAGAGCGTGCCTTCGCCATAGGTGAGGCCGCCAACGAATGCACCGGCGCCCTCCTGACCGAGTACGTATCCGTTCGGCAGCCCGTAGGTGGAGAATATCTTTTCGATCACCGAGGCAAGACCACCCGACGTCGCGCCGAAAAATGTGTGGCCGGCATCGACAATTTCCTGGGCGGTGTATGCCTCGCTGGCCTGTGCGCGCGCCTTGACCGGCATGACCGCAGCCATGATCACGACGGCGAATGCCATCAGGAGCGGAAGAATTCGGGGATAGCTGGCGACGGAGGCGCTCGACGTCGTCCTGTATTTATGGGTCATGACGGTTCCTTCCAACGCTTTGCGTTTTGCATTTCGTCATTGCCGTCCTTGTTCTGCGCCTGCCGCTGTGGTGTCGATTCTGGTCCGTTTCGCGGACTCATTTCTGTTTCGTTAGCATTACCGCGCCGGAGTTTACGCACCATTAAGGCCTGATTGCGGTAAAACGCGGCGCCCCGCTTCTCACCGGCAGTTTCACGCTTTCTTGCCTGATCCAAACAGCCGGTGGTACCCAAGTATCGGGACAGGAGAATGATTCGCCGCGACGCGACAAACCGGAGCACGCCACATGCCGTCGATTTTCACCCTGACGCCGTCTGACCTTGCCTCTCTGCTGTGCAGCAAGGTCTGTCACGACATCATTTCGCCGGTCGGCGCCATCAATAACGGACTGGAATTGCTCGACGAGGGTGGAGCCGACGAAGCGGCGATGGACCTGATAAGGGCCAGCGCCCGCAACGCATCGGCGCGGCTGCAATTCGCGCGCATCGCCTTCGGCGCGGCGGGCTCGGCCGGTGTTCAGATCGATACCGGCGATGCCCAGTCGGTTGCCACCGGATACATGCAGGGCGAAAAGCCGGAATTTACCTGGACGGGCGAACGCGCCTATCTGCCGAAAAACAAGGTCAAGCTGCTGCTCAATCTGATCCTCGTCGGAAATGGCGCCATCCCGCGCGGCGGCACGCTCGATGTCGTTCTGGACGACCTTTCGGGATCACCGAAATTCACCCTCACGGCAGCAGGCAAGATGCTGCGGGTGCCGCCGAAGTTCGACGAACTGCACACGGCCGCCAAATACGGCGCGCCGCTCGACGAACCGATCGACGCCCATTCCGTGCAGGCCTACTATACGCTGTTGCTCGCCTCCGAAGGCGACATGACGATCGATATTATCGCCGATGACGAGAAGATCGTGTTCGCAGCCGACTAAAGCGCGAGGCGAACAGCGTTAACAGTCCCTTAAGCACAACGTTAGAATCCCCGATACCGGTTTTCGGCTTCTTTCAATTTTTCCGGCTATGGTCTCCTCCATCTTGGGGGACGATCCGCATCTGCGGAAGAATAAGAAGGAAGAAACGGATGACACGGTGTTTGATTGTTGACGGATCGAGTGTGGTTCGCAAGGTGGCGAAACGAATTCTCACCACGCCGTCTGATCTTGTCGTAGAGGCGGATAACGCCAATTCGGCGCTTGGCGCCCTTGTTTCGGGCCATCCGGACATCGTCATCGTGGACGGCGATCTTCCGGATATGGAAGTCACCGAATTCATCCGCAATATTCGCTCGATGCGCAACATGACACAGCCGACGATTATTGTGATGATGACGGAAATGAACCTGGCGCTGATGACCAAGGCGAAACGCGCCGGTGCGAATGATTACCTTTTAAAGCCGTTCGATCGCACCCAGCTGACGCGCCGCCTGCACGATTTGAAGCGCGCGGCCTGATCCGGCCGCAGCAGCGCTTTCACTAATCACGAAAAAACCCGGCCGATCGGCCGGGTTTTTCATTTAATTGAATTCCGGTGAAAACAGTACCGATCAGGCGCTTTCCGCCATCGAAACCTGATCTGGCTCGCGCAGCACATATCCGCGACCCCAAACGGTTTCGATATAGTTCACGCCGCCGGACGCCGCGTCGAGCTTTTTGCGCAGCTTGCAGATAAAGACGTCGATGATCTTCAGTTCCGGCTCGTCCATCCCGCCATAAAGGTGGTTCAGGAACATTTCCTTTGTCAGCGTTGTTCCCTTGCGCAGCGAAAGCAGCTCGAGCATCTGGTATTCCTTGCCCGTCAGATGCACGCGCTGTCCACCGACCTCGACGGTCTTGGCATCGAGGTTCACGACCAGGTCGCCTGTCGTGATGACCGATTGCGCGTGGCCCTTCGAGCGGCGCACGATGGCATGAATGCGGGCAACCAGTTCGTCCTTGTGGAACGGCTTGGTCATGTAGTCGTCGGCGCCGAAACCGAGGCCACGGACCTTGTCTTCTATACCGGCCATGCCGGAAAGGATCAGGATCGGCGTCTTGATCTTCGACAGGCGCAGAGTGCGAAGCACTTCGTAGCCGGACATGTCGGGCAGATTGAGATCCAGGAGGATGATGTCGTAATCGTACAGCTTGCCGAGATCGACGCCTTCTTCTCCGAGATCGGTGGAATAGACGTTAAAGCTTTCGGACTTCAGCATCAGCTCGATGCTCTGCGCAATCGCGCTGTCATCCTCGATGAGCAATACTCGCATTTCTTTCCCCTTTTCCCGCGCCGGCTATCCCGTCCCCCGTTCAGCCCCGGGGCAGAATCAATAATCCGCGCCTAGGCTGGCATGGAATGGTTAACAAAACATATTCCGGTTCGGCAAGACTTCATTCCTTATTAATCCATTCCTTCAGGCGTATGAAATCACATTGCTTTTTCAACCGCAGAATCGGAATCTCTGCATGAAGAATTCGCCCTAAGTGATTCAAATGACTCACCAAAATTTCGCCCCGGATAAGCGGTTCGGGTTTACTCTGCCTTAAAGGTTACGGCCTATCATTAACGGAGGACGTAAACGAAGTGTTACCAGAAGCCGGTTTCGGCGGTTTGGTTTACAATTCGTGAAGCCGCGTCCGCTCAACCCGGGCGGCCGTTTGCGTTTTTTGGTTCTGGGAGTTTTGAGTATGAAGCCAAGGGACAATATGATCCGCCTCCGTCAGTTCAAGGTGGCCGAAAAGCATCGTCAGGTCATGCAACTCGAAACCATGATCGGTGAATTCGAGCGCATGGCGAACGAACTCGACGCCCAGATCGTCGCCGAGGAAAAGAAATCCGGCATCACCGATCAGAGCCATTTCGCCTATCCGACCTTCGCGAAAGCCGCGCGGACCCGCCGCGACAACCTGGCGACATCGATCCGCGACCTCAAACAGCAGAAGGAATCGGCCGAGGCGGAACTGCTCGAAGCGGAAACCGAACTTCAGAAGGCCGAGCGGCTGGAAGTTCGCGAAGCGCGCGGTGACGATGGCGCCCACGCCGGAGACCACCACAAGGCCATGATCGGCTGACGGGCCGCAGCCGGCCCCGCAACCCGCACTTGCCTTGACGCCCGAGGCAGATTACCTGCGCGCCATGCGCACACTCACCGCAACGCTGCTCGCGATCTCGGCTTTTTGCCTTGCCCTGGGCATTACCCAGCCGCTGCTGCGGTTCGAGCACCTCGTGTTTTTCGACCGGACACCGTCGCTGATCGGAATGATCGGCGAGTTGTGGACATCGGGTGACGCGTTTCTCGCCTTTCTCGTCGTATCGTTTTCCATCGTGTTTCCAGCCGCGAAAATCCTCGTCGCCCAGGCTATCCTGGCGCGCAACGACGGCGATCCGGTCGTGCATGAACGCATGCACCGCCTGCTCGGTGCCGTTTCGAAATGGTCGATGATGGACGTCCTTCTGGTCGCGCTGGTGATTGTCGCCGCCAAGACATCGGGGCTCGCCGACGCTTTCACCCAGCCCGGACTGTGGTTCTACGCGACATCGGTGGCATCGGCAGCCATGGCTACCGTGCTGCTCCGCTAACCACCGGCCAAACGCGAAAAGGCGCCCCTGCGGACGCCGTTTGCGGATTTCATTGATACGGACGAAAGACCGTGGCCGTCGGGCCGCGAGCCCTCAGTGCCGGTATTGCTGGATGCGCGTCGTGCGCAGTCCCGCAAGGCCGTGCTCGTCGATCGAGGCCTGCCAGGAAAGATATTCTTCAACAGTCAGCGTATAGCGCTGGCATGCTTCTTCCAGGCTCAGCAATCCACCGCGAACTGCGGCAACGACTTCGGCTTTGCGCCGGATGACCCACCGCCTTGTCGTTGCAGGCGGAAGATCGTTTATCGTCAAAGGGCTGCCATCGGGCCCGATCACATATTTGACTCGTGGTCGGATCTGGTCGGTCATTGCACTCACTACACACTCAAGGACCATTAACGATGCCACATTACGGCCACAGCTTTAAAAAACACCTAAAGGCGCGGTAGGCATTTGGTAAGGCTTGGCGCCCGGGCGCCGGGCTTTTTGCGGCGTTGCGGAACGTCACGACTGGAAGATTGCCGGTTATGCCGCTATATGCGGCGCGGAAAGCCGAAGATAAAACCGATGAACTCGCTCGATATCGCAAAGCCGCCTGAAGCAACCCGCGTGGTCGTCGCCATGTCGGGCGGGGTGGATTCGTCCGTCGTCGCGGGCATGCTCCACCGCGAGGGCTACGAGGTCATCGGCATCACGCTGCAGCTCTATGATCATGGCGAAGCGGTGCGCAAGACAGGCTCGTGCTGCGCCGGACAGGATATCGACGACGCGCGCCGCGTGTGCGAAACACTTGGCATCCCGCACTACGTACTCGACTACGAGAGCCGGTTCCGCGAGGCGGTAATCGACAATTTCGCCGATTCCTATCTCGCCGGCGAAACGCCGATCCCCTGCGTCGCCTGCAACCAGACGGTCAAGTTCGCCGACCTCCTGAAGACCGCGCGCGAACTCGACGCCGACGTGCTGGCGACGGGTCACTATATCCGCTCGCGCCAAAACGGCGCCCACCGCGCCCTCTACCGGCCGGCCGACGCCGATCGCGACCAGAGCTATTTCCTGTTCGCCACGACGCAGGAGCAGATCGATTTCCTGCGCTTTCCGCTCGGTGACCTGACCAAGGACGAAACCCGCGCGCTCGCCGCCGAGATGGGACTGGCGGTCGCCGGCAAGCCGGACAGCCAGGACATCTGTTTCGTGCCGAACGGCAACTATGCCGACATCATCACCAGGCTGCGCCCGAACGCGGCGCTCGCCGGCGATATCGTCCATATCGACGGCCGCGTGCTCGGGCGCCATGACGGCATCCTTCGTTTCACCATCGGCCAGCGCAAGGGCCTCGGCGTCGCCACCGGCGAACCGCTTTATGTGGTCAAGCTCAATGCGCGCGCGCGCCGCGTTATCGTCGGCCCCCGCGAGGCACTCGACACCCGCATCGTGCATCTTCGCGATGTGAACTGGCTCGGTGGCGGTCCGCTCGATGCCATCGGCGCGGGCGGGCTCGAAGTGTTGGCGCGCGTCCGCTCGACAAGTTCTCCCGCGCCGGCGCGGCTGTTTTCGGATGGCGGCAATACATGGGTGGAACTGTCCGTCGGCGAAAGCGGCATCGCCCCCGGCCAGGCTTGCGTGCTCTATGACGGCGAAGGCGAAGGCGCCCGCGTCCTCGGCGGCGGCTTCATCGACCGGACCGAACGCGTGCCAGAAGCCGAGCGCATGCTCGCCCGGCTCGAAACGGCGATGGCGGAAGCGGGCTGATCCCTATTCGGCCGCGGCCAGCCGCTCGGGGCTGGCCATCACGAATGCGCGGATTTCGCCGATCACGCGGTCCTGGTCTTCTTCGGACAGATAGGCGTGCATCGGCAGGCACAGGATCGTCTTCGGCTTGGCTTCCGTGACGGGAAGACCGCGCGGCGCAACCGGGAAGCGTTCATAGGCGACCTGCTTGTGCAGCGGCTTGACGTAATAGATCACCGACGGAATTCCCTGCGACTTCAGATGCGCCTGCAGCGCGTCGCGTTCCGGCAGCTCGATCGCATATTGCGCCCAGGCCGACCGTGCGCCGGCCGGGTTGGATGCCGCCTTGACCATGTCCGAGAGACCGGCGTGGTAACGCGCCGCGACGCGCTGGCGCGCGACCATCTCGTCTTCGAGGATAGCCAGTTTCTCGATCAGGATCGCCGCCTGGATCGTGTCGAGGCGCGATGTCAGGCCGATGCGCACATTGTCGTACTGGCTCGCGCCCTTGCCGTGAAAGGCGACGGATCGCATGATTTCGGCCAGTTCGTCGTCATCGGTCATCACCGCGCCGCCATCGCCGTAGCAGCCGAGCGGCTTGGCCGGGTAGAAACTGGTCGAGGCGACGTCACCGAAACTGCCGCAACGCTTGTTGTCCGCCTCGCCGCCGATTGCCTGCGCCGCGTCCGAGATGACCAGCAGGCCGTGCCTGGCCGCGATCTTGTTGATGGCGACATAGTTGGCCGCCAGACCGAACAGGTCGACCGGAATGACCGCGCGGGGTTTCAGCCTGCCCTCGGCCTCGATCATCGCGATCGTTTCCTCAAGCGACTTCGGATCCATGTTGTAGGTATCGGGATCGATATCGACGAAGACGGGCTCTGCGCCAGCCAGCGCGACGACCTCCGCCGTGGCCGCGAACGTGAAGCTCGGCACGAAGACGGCGTCACCCGGGCCTATGCCCTTGGCCATCAGCGGGATCAGCAGCGCGTCGGTTCCGCTGGCGCAACCGATCACGTGCTTGACGCCGACATAGTCGGCGAGCTGGCGCTCGAATTCGCCCACCTGGGGTCCGAGGATAAAGGCGCCGCTCGAAATGACGGCGTTGATTGCGGACTGGATCTTGTCCTCAATGCGGGCGCGCTGTGCGCCGAGATCGATGAATTGCATGGTTACCCCAGAAATGGCCGCCTCGGGCATCGCCGTCGGCGCAAATGTCCTCTCGCCCAACTGCGCCGCTTAACCCGAACCGGGCACAAAGGTAAAGACGGCGGTGAATCAATCCCTGCGCCGTATTGTAACGTGCGGTGAACGCTAAAACCTTAACGGCCGGCCTGTTCCAGAATGCGCAGCACCGCGACGCCCTGCCGGCCGTCCGTCTGCGGCGCTTGGCCGCTGCCGATGCAATCGATGAAATGGGCGAGTTCGTCGGTCAGCGCCATATTCGGCTCCAGCGCCACATATTCCGGCTCGCTGAGCGTGAAGTCCCAGTTGGTGCCCTTGGGGTCGATCGAGTGGCGATAGAGCGCCAGTTTCCGCGGCCAGTCGGCGAGATCGTCCCATACCGCCATGCCTCGCGACCCGATCACCGTGAACCGGCGTTCGCGATAGGGGCTGTGCCGCGAGACATGGACATGCGCGCCGATCCCGCCATCGAAATCCAGATGCACATGGGCAAGATCGGTCGAGCCGATCGACACGCCGCGATGAACGCCGCGCACCCGCTCCGGCTCGCTGCCGGCCAGTGTCAGGATCAGCGAAAGATCGTGTGGCGCGAGATCCCAGAGCGCATCGAAGCGGGCATGGAACTTGCCGAAGCCGAGCCGGTGGCTCTGGACATAGCGCACTTCGCCCAGATCGCCGGCGGCGATCCGTTCCGCAAGCGCGACGAAGGCATTGTGATAGCGCAGGATATGGCCGGTCATCAGTACGCGGCCCGCCGTCGCCGCCTCGTCGACGACATGCGCGCCGTCGGCGGACGACAACGCCAGCGGTTTTTCGACGAAGACATGCTTGCCGTCGGCGATCGCGCGCAACGCGAATTCGGCATGGACATGGGCCGGCAGCGCCAGCACCACCGCATCGATCCCGCTATCGGCGAAGACCTCGTCCGGCATGCAGGCTTTCGCGCCGAAGGGCTGGGCGAGCATTTCCGCGCGCTCGATATTGACGTCGGAGACGGCATGCAGGACGCCCATCTCGCCCAGTGTGCGAACATGGTTGGCGCCCCAATAGCCGCAGCCGATCACCGCGAGTCTGGGGCCTGTGGTCTGGGTCATTGTCCTGTCCGGAAAGCGTTTGGAGGCTGCGGGCGCCTTAAAGCGCGTTTGCGCCATCAAAACAAGGCACATCACGCCGCATACGCGCTTGACAGTACGAACGCCCGCACCTTATATCCGCGCGACTTGGCAGGCCATGTGCCCTGCCGCCTTGGCGGAGTAGCTCAGTCGGTTAGAGCAGCGGAATCATAATCCGCGTGTCGGGGGTTCAAGTCCCTCCTCCGCTACCACTCTGATTTATCGTGCAAAATCAATAGCTTGTAAGGAACAGAGGTTCCGGAAGCTGTGAGACATCTCCCAGATACGTACGCGGAGATGCCATGGCTCGGCGCGTGATTGGCAATGTGATGTCAGGGGTTCTCCCAGTATTCGAGGATCTCGCCAAGGCTAGGTGGGATCAGGGAAGGTTCTCTGATCACAACCAACAGCTCGTCAGGGCCCTCGATTTAGATTTACGAGACGTGGCCGGTGCCGAGCAGGCGCTACACGCTCTTGCAGACTTGTGGGCGCGTCGGAACGCATCAATCCGCAACGAAGCCGCCCGATGAATCGCTTGTCTGGGACCCGGAATCGCCCGCCCGCACTTGGGAATCGAATGACTGCAAATCGAGATGACCTGCGGGCACGGCGACGCAAGTCGCCGGGAATGCGTTTCAACTCGGAGCGGAAACCGGAACCGGGACGAGAGGGCTAACGGTCCGGCAGCAGCCGTCGCAATTCCTCGCCTTCCAAGGTCTCCACCTCCAGCAGCCGGGCGGCGAGATCGATCACGGCTGGCCTGTGCCAGGCGACGATGCGCCGGGCCTGACGTTCCGCCTTCCGCAAACGCCGATGCACGCGCCTTGCGGTGCCGCCTGCAAGACCGGAGAGCAGCATGTCCGCTCCGATCGTCTGGTGCAGCAGCGGGTATGTTCTCGCCCTCACCCGCATCAAGGGCCTCTACGAGGCGATCGGAATCTAGGCGCGTCTATCCCGGAGGTCCGGTAATCCGAATGGAATTCGCGAAACTTAATAGCGGGATTGGGCGCCATACTGCGGGCTTAGTCCCAGACGATTGTCTCGACAAACGATGGTAGCGCTTCGGATTGAACCAACACAGGATTTCCTGAGTAGAATCAATTTGTTGGTCGTTGTCGGTCGCGATCTGCGGCTGAGGTGCAGCCGGCGCGCCTGTATTTCATATAAAGATATCAATGACATAGATAGGTGAAATGGTAGCGGAGGAGGGACTCGAACCTCCAAACTCGCTAACCTATTGATTTAGTATTGCAAAATCGGAGTCTATCTCCAATCAGGATACGTCCTCACGTACACGGATCCATTTAGCTCTGCAAGGGCAGCATTTGCCACGAACCTCAAAGGCCGGAGGAAACATTCTTCTTGCGGAGCGCCTTCTCGAGAAATGCCGATACCTAATGCTATGGAGAGATCCCTTCCTCTCCGCCAATGAGCAGTCCCGCCTTTAGGGGCGAGGGCTGAATCCGCTGGTCAGGGAAAACGTTGACATGCTTGGGCAGCGCTATGTGACATGCCGATACTGACGGTGTCGACCGTCTCTGACGCCGACAAGGCAAGCCGCCGAAAAGTTTTCGGCCGCAGCCGATGCTTGAACCGGAAACGCGAAATGATCTCGCTCCCGCTGGTGTCGGAAAAGCGCCTTTGGAAGCGGACGCCCGCGCAGATGTAGAGTTCGAAGAGGACCAGTGGAAGGACGATGACGAAACGTCCAAGGACCGTCGCTTTGTTCCCCGCAAGGCATCCGCAGCGGTTTGGATGAATGACCAAATAGGGGCCGTGACCTGTCAGGCAGCTTGTTAGAACGAAGTCGGGGAAGCAGACGCTCCGCATTGACAAGCGCGGTATGACTCACGGCCCATCGCGGACCTTTGGTCACTCTGCAGCGAACGGATATTTCGAGCCTACCCGTATCGATTTTCTTTCTGCGCTCGCTGGCAGTACGGGAAATTCTGCGAGATCTCGGTGCTCTGTGCTGCGGAGCAGTGGTAGAACGGCCATTCATCCAAATTAAAGCGCGGGAAGAACCGCCAAGGCGCGTGTCGGGATCATGCTTTTTTGTGCGCCTATTACCGTACCTACTCGTCATGGGCAGCTATTAATTGGTCTGGCACGAGAGCCTGCGCATGGCCCGCCGAGTGCAGGCAATTAAAGCGGTGCTTGATCAGATCATCCGCGAAGAGATTTCGATGTTTCGAAACCCGAACTTACAATCGGTATGATCCGGGCGTCCGCTTGGTCCATTTGCGAAAGGCTCGATGGAAGTTCGCCGGGGCAGAAAAGCCGGTGTCAAAGGCGATTTGTTCGATGCTGTCCGTGCCTTGCTGAAGCGCGCGGACAGCGATGTCGCGGCGCAGAGCGTCCTTTATGTCCTGAAAGGATGTCCCTTCCTCTTTCAGGCGACGGTTCAGCGTCCGGGGCGTCATTTTCAGGGCGTGGGCCGCATCCGGAAGCTGGCAGCTCTGCCACGCCGTTCCGTAAAGAAAGGCGCGGACGCGCAGGCTGTTCGTATGCGCGCGCGAGCCGGTGAAGATCCAGTCAATCGGCGCGCGTTCAAGGAACACGGATGCCTCGGCGGGACTGCGAGTGATCGGACGGTTGAATTGGCGTGGATCAAAAAGGATGCTGGTTTGCGGCGCGTCAAATTCTACCGGACAAGGAAAGACGACGGCGTAGTCTGCGGCAAAATCCGGACGAGAGAAGGCAAAGCGAACCTCTTTCACGGTCGTTTCCGACCCGCCGAGCCAGGACAGGAGCCCATGCGCCAATTTCAGGATCAGCATGTGACCAAATCGCTGCGGGTGGGTTTCGTTCGAGTAAGGGACCAACGCCAGTTCCACCTCCTCCGGTCCGTTCTGCAAATCCAGATGAAAATCATCCAATAGCAGGTTCCAGAATGTCGAGAACCGATACAGCGCCGAGACCAGGCTGCTCGCCTCACGCTGCACGGTTACAAGATGTTGCAGGGCGCGGGGCCGGATCGGGCGGCTCCAGAGTCCCATCATTTCATCCCCGGTCTCTGGCGTGGCAAGCTGATACAGCCGGGCGATTTCTTCGAGCGTGACGCGTTGCGTGGATGCCATCGGGCTGGATTGCAGCCCTGAGCGCTCCAGCAGGGAAGTCATAGCTTCCGGCGTGCATCGAGATTTCAGCGCATCAAGCCAGTCCTGAATGAAACCCGCCGATACGGTCGTCAGAGAGATGGGGTCATGACTGGTCATGGAGGCTTGCTTGGCGTAATCGGATAGCATTTTGGCGCAAGATGAGCTTATCGGCAAGTTATGTCGTGGCTAAATGACGCGAAACCATAGTTTCCGTCGGGGAGCCAGGTATGTCCTATCAGCCGCCCGTGCAGGATTTGATGTTCTGTATCGAACACCTGTCCCACTGGGAAAAGGTGTCTGCGCTGGAGGTGTATTCCGAACACGACCTGTCGGATATTGGCGCCGCGCTTGAGGGCTATGCCAAGTTCTGCCGCGAACAGATCGCGCCATTGTCTCAAATCGGGGACACGCTGGGGGCCCAGTTTAACAAAGGCCGTGTGACCATGCACGAAGGCGCCGCGCGGGCCTATGCTCAGTTTGTCGAAATGGGCTGGCAGGCGCTGACCCATCCGGTGGAATATGGCGGCATCGGGCTGCCGCGTGCCGTTGGCGCGGCGGCGGTGGAGATGCTGAATGCCGCCGATATGAGCTTTGGGCTCTGCCCGCTGCTGACCGATGGGGCGATCGAGGCGCTGCTGCTGGCCGGCTCGGACGAACAGAAAGCCACCTATCTCGAGCCGCTGATTGCAGGGCGCTGGTCCGGCACAATGAACCTGACCGAACCGCAGGCGGGCAGCGATTTGGGCCCTGTGGCGACAAAGGCGATACGGCGCGGGGATGGTAGTTATGGTATCTCCGGCACGAAGATTTTCATCACCTATGGCGCCCATGATCTGACCGAGAATATCATCCATCTCGTGCTGGCGCGCACACCTGATGCGCCAACCGGGCCGAAGGGGCTGAGCCTTTTTATCGTGCCACAGAAGCTGGTGGATCCGGATGGGACGCTGAGGACCGGGAACTCAGTAAACTGTGTGAGCATCGAACACAAACTGGGCGTGCGCGCCAGTCCGACGGCAGTGCTGGAATACGATGATGCCACCGGCTTCCTGATCGGCGAGGAAAACTGCGGGCTGGAGTACATGTTCATCATGATGAACGCCGCACGGTTCTCTGTCGGTGTGCAGGGGATTGCGCTGTCGGAGCGGGCTTTTCAGCGTGCTCTGACCTATGCGCGCGACCGGGTTCAAAGCCGTCCGGTGAACGGTCAGCGCAGGGAGGCCGTCCCGATCATCGACCACCCGGATGTCCGCCGCATGCTGATGCGGATGCGCAGCCTGACCGAAGGCGGACGGGCCATGGCGGTGGCGACCGCCGGGCTGTTGGACATCGCGCATCATCAGAGCGATCCCGAGACCCTCGCGCTGGCCGAATTCATGGTTCCGCTGGTCAAGGGATTTTGCACCGAACGCGCGGTCGAGGTCGCGTCGCTGGGCGTGCAGATCCATGGCGGCATGGGCTTCATCGAAGAGACCGGCGCTGCGCAGCATTACCGTGACGCCCGCATTCTGCCGATCTACGAGGGCACCACGGCCATCCAGGCAAATGACCTTCTGGGGCGCAAGGTAGTGCGTGACGGAGGCGAAACCGCCCGCCTGTTCGCCGCGCGAATTGCCGAGACCGAGGCGCAGCTTGCAAAGGGTGACGCCTCCGCCCAGGCGATCGGCACAAGGCTCGCGCAGGCGCGCGGCGCATTCGAAGCCGCGCTGGACTGGATGCTGGAGAACAGCCGCAGGGATATCGACGCGGCCTTCGCGGGCTCTGTCCCCTTCCTGATGCTGGCGGGCACATTGGCGGCGGGGTGGAAACTCGCCAAAGGCGCCCTGGCGGCGCAAACTGCGCTCGACGCCGGGCAGGACACTGGGTTCATGACCCGGAAAATCGCCACCGCACTGTTTTTTGCCCAGCACATTCTGCCCGAATGTGCCACCGAGCAAACTCGCATCATGCACGGCTCGCGAAGCCTGTTAGACACAGCTTTCCCCGAATAATTACTCGAAAGGACCCGACCCATGAACGGCGTCGTGAACCCCGACACCTATGAAAGACTCTCGATTTCTGCGCGTGAGAACGGCCTGTATGTCGTGACGCTGAACCGCCCTTCCAAACGCAACGCTCTGGATGTGGCCACGATCGAGGAACTGATACGCTTCTTCAGCGGCGCACGGATGGCGGGCGTCAAGGCTGTGTTGCTGGCAGGCGAAGGCGATCACTTCTGCGCGGGTCTGGATCTGGTCGAACATTGGAAGGCCGACCGCAGCGCCGATGACTTCATGCATGTCTGCCTGCGCTGGCATGAGGCCTTCAACAAAATGGAATATGGCGGCGTGCCGATCATTGCCGCGCTGAATAGCGCGGTTGTCGGCGGTGGCCTGGAACTTGCCAGCGCCGCCCATGTGCGCGTGATCGACCCCGGCACCTATTTCGCCCTGCCGGAAGGCCAACGCGGGATTTTCACTGGCGGCGGCGCGACGATCCGGGTTTCGGAGATGATCGGCAAATACCGCATGATCGACATGATCCTCACCGGACGCGTTTACCAGGGACAAGAGGCCGTCGATCTGGGGCTGGCGCAATATATCACCGAAGACGGTGGCAGCTTTGCCAAGGCGATGGAACTGGCGCAAAAGGTCGCGCAGAACCTGCCGCTGACGAACTTCGCGATCTGTTCTGCGGTGAGCCACATGAACAACATGTCCGGTATGGATGCCGCCTATGCCGAAGCCTTCGTGGGCGGCATCGTCAACACCCAGCCAGCCGCCCGCGCGCGCCTCGAAGCCTTCGCCAACAAGACCGCTGCCCGCGTGCGGCCCAACACCTAAGTCAGGCTGAACCGCGATGC
The DNA here is from genome assembly GCF_014904745.1 of Oricola nitratireducens. Classification (GTDB taxonomy): domain Bacteria; phylum Pseudomonadota; class Alphaproteobacteria; order Rhizobiales; family Rhizobiaceae; genus Oricola; species Oricola nitratireducens. Next base: position 43,535 of record NZ_JACZCS010000021.1, on the reverse strand, counting down.
GTCACCATTTCGAGGCTCTTCAGAAGACACGGGCGAACCATGTGCCCCTGTCGCCATTGTCCTTCCTGCGCCGCGCCGAAACTCTGCACGGCGCGCGCACGGCGGTGATCTATGGCACCATCCGGCGCAGTTGGGTCGAAACCTCCGCCCGCATTCGCGCGGTGGCCGGGGGGCTCGTCGGGCTTGGCGTGCAAAAGGGCGATACGGTCTCGGTGCTGAGCCCGAATATCCCGGAACTGTTCGAACTGCATTTCGCGCTGCCGTTGACCGGCGCGGTGCTGAACACGCTCAACACTCGGCTGGAACCCGAGACCATCGCTTACATTCTGGACCACGCGGACACGAAACTGGTGATCGTGGATCGGGAACTGGTGCCACTCCTGTCAAAAGCATTCGACCATCTGGGCCACGTCCTGCCGATGGTCGAGATTGCCGATCCGGACGTGCCGGGCGAAAGCCTTGGCGGCCCGACCTACGACAGCCTGCTGGCGAGCGAGCCCCTGCCGATCGTCCTTCCGGAGGATGAATGGAACGCGATTGCGCTGAATTACACGTCCGGCACCTCCGGGCGCCCAAAGGGCGTCGTCTATCACCATCGTGGCGCCTATCTCATGGCGCTTGGCACCGGGACCGCGTGGCAGATGCCGCACTATCCGGTCTATCTGTCGGCGGTCCCGATGTTCCACTGCAACGGTTGGGGCCACCCCTGGCTGATGGCCATGCTCGGGGGTACGGTCGTGTTCACCCGCGTTCCGGCAGCGGGCCGGCTCCTCGACGCGATCCGTGCCCATGGCGTGACCCATTTCGGCGCCGCGCCCATCGTGTTGCAGATGCTGGCCGAAGCAGAGTGCGGCGCTGCGCCCTTCGATCCCGCGATCCGCGTGCTGACGGCCGGGGCACCGCCGCCGCCCTCGGTCCTGGAAAAGACCCGATCCATGGGGTTCGACGTCATGCAGGTCTATGGCCTGACGGAAACCTTTGGCCACATCTCGCAATGTCTCTGGCAGGACGACTGGCACGATCTCACCCCCGCAGAGCAAGCCCAGTTGCAGGCGCAACAGGGCATGGCCTTCCCGATGGTCGAGGAGGTCACGGTGATTGATCGCGCCAGTGGTGAGCCTGTCCCGCGCGACGGCACCACACAGGGTGAGATCGCCATTCGGGGCAATACGGTCATGGCGGGGTATTACAAGGACGCCGAGGCCACCGCGACGGCCTATGAAGACGGCTGGTTCTGGTCCGGCGATGTCGCCGTCCTGAATGAGAGCGGCTATATCCAGATCCGCGATCGGCTGAAGGACGTGATCATCTCGGGCGGGGAGAACATATCCTCGGTCGAAGTCGAGGCTGTGCTCTATCGCCACGACGCCGTCCAGGCTGCCGCCGTGGTCGCGATGCCGCATGAGAAATGGGGCGAAGTCCCTTGCGCCTTTGTCGAATTGCGCGACGGGATCGAGGTCACTTCGGACGAACTCATCGCCTTTTGCCGCGCCCATCTGGCCGGCTTCAAAGCCCCCAAGGCTGTCATCTTCGAATCCCTCCCCAAAACATCCACCGGCAAGATCCAGAAGTTCCAGCTTCGCAATCGCGCCAAAGAACTGGAGTAAGCTGGAATGGCACTGCTCTCACCCTCGCGCAGGCTTCGTCGCACCGCTTTCTCGGAAGGCGTGGAAGCCGCTGGCGTCAAAGCCTACACCGTCTACAATCACATGCTCCTGCCGACGGTGTTCCGGTCGGTCGAGGAGGACTATCACCATCTGAAACAGGCGGTGCAAATCTGGGACGTCGCCTGCGAACGCCAGGTCGAACTGCGCGGTCCGGACGCCGGACGCCTCGCGCAACTGCTGACACCGCGCGATCTGCGCGGGATGCTGCCCGGCCAGTGCTACTACGTGCCCATCGTCGACGAGACCGGCGGCATGCTGAACGATCCCGTTGCGGTAAAGCTGGCCGAGGACCGCTGGTGGATCTCCATTGCCGACAGCGACCTGCTCTACTGGATTAAGGGGCTCGCCTACGGCTACCGGCTGGACGTTCTGGTGGACGAGCCCGACGTGTCGCCCCTCGCCGTGCAGGGGCCGCGCGCCGACGATCTTATGGCGGCGGTCTTTGGCGACAAGGTGCGTGACATCCGCTTCTTCAGGTTCACGCATCTCGACTTTCAGGGGCGCGACATGGTGGTGGCCCGATCTGGCTACTCCAAGCAAGGCGGGTTCGAGATTTACGTCGAGGGCGAGGACATCGGCATGCCGCTCTGGAACGCCCTGATGGAGGCCGGCACGTCGATGGACGTTCATGCCGGCTGCCCCAACCTGATCGAACGGATCGAGAGCGGCCTGCTGTCCTACGGCAACGACATGACCGACGACAATACGCCGCATGAATGCGGCCTCGGCCGGTTCTGCAACACCCAGACCGCGATCGGCTGCATCGGACGTGATGCACTGTTGCGTGTGGCGAAGGAAGGACCGGTCAAGCAGATCCGCGCGCTGGAGATCGACGGGCCCGCCGTGCCCGGCTGCGACCGCTGGTGGCCCGTGAAGCACGGGACAAAAACTGTTGGCCGTGTCTCGTCGGCTGCCTGGTCGCCGGATTTCAAGACAAATGTCGCCATCGGCATGGTGCGCATAACCCATTGGGACGACGGCACCGAACTGACAGTGGAAACGCCAGCCGGGCCGCAACAGGCCAAAGTTCACGAAAATTTCTGGGCATAACCGCGTTTTCGCAACGGCGTTGCAGACAACACACGAGTTCATGACGGAGCTACGGGGAACCTTCGAGCAGTACATCGGGTTCAACCGATAACTGACTTATGCTCGAAGTTTTAGCATGGCCTCTAATGATTGCGTCGGCGAAATTCGTTGCTCTGCTGCGTACAGTGTTCCGCATTTGCGAGCACTTTTTGCATCAACGAAAGAGACGTCAGCAGAAGTCCGGATAGCGTATTGCACGCCCCTGAGCGATGCGAATCCGAATTCTTTGTGAAGGACGGTGCGAAAAGTCTCGCACGAAGGTTCCGCACGACCGGGTCGAACCAAGGCTGTCGCACGCGGTCTGCTGCAAGTGCAAAACACGCTTTTCTTAAGGAGACGGGCGTCGTTGGAAGCCCGAAGCGGGCACCTGTTTCCGGCGCAGGTAAAGGGAGCGTCGAGGCCGAAGCCTGCGTTCAGCTTTGAAACAGCCGGCGGAACCTCAGGTCACAACCTGAACTCCGCCGGCTGGGTTCGGGCGCGTTTTCAGGCGCCTTTGGCGATAAAGCGATCGAGGATGTTGCGCGTGATCTTCTGCGTGTAGGGATCTTCCCGCTTCAGACCCATGACCCATTCGCACGTTGCTGCAGTCAATACTTCTCCATCGCCGAGCGTCATGTGAACCATCATCCCGGACCCATGCGCGTATCGGTCCAGATCGGCCTGCTCCTGGCCACCGGTGGCGGCCTTGACGAGTCCCCTGTGCTGGAAATCGCGCACGTAATACCGAAAACCCTCGCCCACCGGCTCATCTTCCATAAGCAGTGCCGGTGCCATCGCGAGAATCTGAATCGATTCCGGAATGCCCGGACCCGGCACGGGATAGGGGAAGCCATGACGGAACGTATAGTCCAGCCCGTCGACCTCGTAGGCGAAGATGCGGGCCTTCTCGCCGAACACATCCGCGTAATGCAGCCCGGTCCCTTCGAAAGCCCAGTGTTCCGGCCGGTATACGGTGAAACCCTTCTGGCCACCTGGAGCAAAGCCTCCCCAGGAGACACACATGCCATGCATGCCGTTCACGCCTACTGTCGATGCGCCGGGCCAGGCAATCGATTTGTCTTCCCAGGCCGTTGTCAGCGTGTGAGCCTGGTCGGTATCTCGGACAGGATCCTCTTCCGCAGCCATGAACTTGTAGCATACCTGCTGGGTACCGTCGTTCTCCAGCCGCACCTGCCATAGGAAATTGGCGCCGAAGCGTGCGAGGTTGCCCCCCTTCTCGACATAGGCCTCCATGGCCAGGCGCATCTCGCGCGTCCAGTATTCATCATGCCCCACGATCACAACGCAGGAATAGTGATCCAGCAGATCCGGCTTAAAGTGCAGATCCGACTGCGTGAGCATGTCGAGGGTATAACCCTCGCGTTCGGCCCACACCACGAAGTGCCGGTCGAACTGTGCCCAACCGGCCGCGGCGTAGAACTGCCCGAAGCCGTTCGCATAGGCGAACTCCTTCATTGGGTAGCGCGGCGCATCACCCATTTCAGGGGTCGGGTCCGCACAGATCCGAGGAGCCCCGGGCGGCAGCCAAACCATGCCGCGCGTCCAGGGACGCTGGGTGCTGAGCACCGGCGACGGCCTGTCCTTATCCGGACCGGCGGCGCCGAAATAATAGTTGGCGCCACCCCAGTCATTGTAGGCGATCCACGTGCTGGTAGGCAGGATCAACAGCATCTGCGCACGCGGCATCCGATCGGACGGACGGACGACGAAATAGTGGTGCTGGACAAAGCGCCCGCCACTGGGTCGGTCGCATGTCGACACGACACGGTAGAAGCCCGACTGGATGTCGTCGGGAAGCTTCCATCGAAACGCTACCGGCCAGCCGCACCCATCGCGGTAGCTGGCTTCCGGCATCGGGTGGAACACCCCCGCAAACTCACGCTCTTCCATCACCGTGAGGGGTTCGTAGCCGTCACGGTAGATCGTCATGGACCATGTTTGGGCCGTAGAGCTGGCGTGAAACGCAATCTCGTCGCCCGGATCATACGACATGGCGTCAGTGTAGACGTGCACCTCAGGAAATGCCGGATCGTTGTGAGGCGCGTCATACCAGGGGAAGGCCTGCCAGGAATGATCGCCATGCATCGGCACGGTCCTGGCGGGACGCCGGTTGAAATCACCCATTTCGGGCGGGGTGAACGAGGAATTTCTTGCCAAGTTGCGTTACTCCGGAATGGAGAAGGGAGTTGGATCCAGGAATCGATCCGTGACGCGTCGCGTTATCGTGCGGATCTCGTTGTCGTAATTGTTGTGGCTCAAGGAGAGGGCGTAGGAGATCGATCCCGTTGAGAATACGGCCCCGCCATTTGCTGTCTCGAAGAACAGCATGTCCGCCCGGACAAGGTTATTCTGTTCGCCGTCAAGACCATGCGACATCGTCCGAATTTCCTCGAGCGTCGGCAGAGCGCCTGGACCAAGGCCATGCGAGGTCGCGATCACCAGGGCGTGCTCGGGTGTGCCCAAATCGAAATCCGCCCGGTCAGTCTCGATGCCGACCGCTCCACCGACACGAGCTCCATAGTCGCCAATCGGCTTTCCATCGGAGATACCGTCCATGATGAAGGCAACACGCGGGTCTCTCGCTTCGGGCGTCGTCATGTAGTAGCCGGCATGGTCATAGACTGTTGCGTCGAAGCCCACGCCGACCAGAGCCTGGGGTGCAAAGCCGCTGTGCCGCCACAACGAGCCGGGTTCGCCCGTACCCGCCAAATGGACCTCGCCTGACTGCGACTCCCATGTTCGAGTACCGGCCATTCCTCGACGAACTTCGAGAGCCTGCGGCGCCTGAGGATGGAAGGCGCAGCGCCAGTAGAAGGAATTCGCGCCGAGGCAGAGATGTCGACCGCCCGCATTCTGGTAGGCCATCAGCGCGTTCATCATGTTGAGCGTGGAATACTCCTCATGCGTCGGCGTGATGATGGCCTGATATGGCTTTGTCCGTCGTCAGAACATTCGGCACAACTCGCGGCGTAGATTAGCGGAGTGCGGGCTTCGTCTGGGGGTTTATGTTAGGCGGCGAGCGTGCGGTGCTGCAAGCGCCGATATTCGATAGTCTGTCGCTTGATCCTTTCTCGCTGTTTGATGATCGCTGGAGCCCTGCCGAAGTAGGCATCGGCGGGCGTCACGTTGTTTAAGCTCTCGTGATAACGCTGGTGGTTGTAGTGCTCGACGAAGGCCTCGATCTGGGCCTCGAGATCGCCGGGCAGGAAGTAGTTTTCCAGCAGGATGCGGTTCTTCAGGGTTTGGTGCCAACGTTCGATCTTGCCCTGGGTCTGCGGGTGACACGGGGCACCGCGCACATGGCTCATTTTCCGGGCCTCGATGTATTCGGCCAGTTCACCGGCGATGTAGCTCGGGCCATTGTCCGACAGCAGCCGGGGCTTGTGCAGTACGGTGACGCTGTCGCAGCCTGAGGCCTTGAGGGCAAGGTCCAGCGTGTCGGTGACGTCCTCGGCGCGCATGTTGGTACACAGCTTCCAGGCGATGATGTAGCGCGAGAAGTCGTCGAGCACGGTCGACAGATACATCCAGCCCCACCCGATGATCTTGAAGTAGGTGAAGTCGGTCTGCCACATCTCGTTCGGGCGCGTGGTCTTGGTGTGGAACGCATCGGCTGCCTTGATTACCGTGTAGGCCGGGCTGGTGATCAGATCATGGGCTTTGAGCAGACGGTAAACCGTGGCTTCCGACACGAAGTAGCGTTTCTCGTCGGTGAAGCGCGCAGCCAATTCGCGCGGTGACAGCTCGCTGTGTTCCAAGGCCATCTCGACGATCTGGTCCTGCACCTCGGGCGCGATACGATTCCACACCCGGCTTGGTGCCGATGGCCGATCCTCCAGCGCTTCCGGCCCGCCCTCGAGATAGCGGTCGTACCAGCGGTAGAAGGTTCGGCGGGCAATGCCGAGTTGGTCCAGCGTGCGCTTGGCGGGCAGGTGCGACTGCTCGACGATCCTGATGATCTCGAGCTTCTCGGATGCGGGATACCTCATTCGTCGTCGCCCCCATCCGCGATCATGCTTTTTTTCAGCAACCGGTTTTCCAGCGTCAGGTCGGCCACGCATTCCTTTAGGGCGCGGGCTTCGCGGCGAAGGTCCTGCACCTCGCCGGTGGTGGCGGCACGAGCGGTGTCACCCGCAAGGCGCCGCTTGCCGGCCTCCATGAACTCTTTCGACCAGGTGTAATACAGGCTCTGGGCAATGCCTTCCTTGCGGCAAAGCTCGGCGATGCTGTCATCACCACGCAGACCTTCCAGTACGATGCGGATCTTGTCCTCGGCAGAGAAGTGGCGCCGTGCCTGTCGCCGGATGTCCTTCACCACCCGCTCTGCGGGGGGCTTTGTCGACGATTTTGCATTGGAGGATTTGGGCTTCATCTTCGTTCCTTCGTCACTGCGACGAAGCCCAAATCCTCCTTAAATCACAACCTCAAATCTGGGCCATAGGCGCTGACGGGGAACACAAGATAGGTATTCTGGATATCGATGACGAGAACCGCGGTGCGCTCGCGGACCAGCGCGATGTCCTCGGGGTCCTCGGCCGTCTCGTAGTAAAAACTGCGAAACGCCTTCTTCCAGTTCTGCATATTCCGGTTTCCCCTTTCAGGCCGGTACACCCATCCTTTCCAGGTAGTCCTGCCCGAGCCGCGCGGTGGTAGCTGCAAAACCGGGGGCCAGCGCCTGAGGTTCGGGCGCTTCGATATGGCTGCCGATCCAAGCCAGGAGGGCCATCCGCCGCATCATGACGAAGGTGTCGATCTCGGCTTCCTCCACCACGCCCAAGGTCCGGACCGAGCGATATCCGCGGACCCAGGCGGCCTTGAGCTCGGGGATGCGCGGGTCGTCCTCGATGAAGCTGATCGAGGCGGCGAAGTCGTAGAGGAACCAGCCCCAGCCACAATCGTCGAAATCGATGAGCCGGGTGCCCGTATCGTCGATGAGCAGGTTCGCAAGCCGCATGTCCGCATGGATCAGGTTGAAGCGGTCGGGTGCCTTGCCGAAGCCATCGAGCCGGGCGCGCACCGTCCGTTCCACCTCTTCCAGCACCCTGGCGACATCCGGCGTGACTTCGGGCGCGTCGCGCCAGTCACCCCAAGTCGCCTTGCGACCGAAGACGGCTTCCTCATCCCAGGTCAGGCGCCGGAAATCGTCGGGTTTCTGCCAACTGATCACGTGGTCATGGCAGCGCGCGGCGATCGCGCCGAGTTCTTCGTAGCCCGCAGTCAAGTCGCCCGTCTCGTCGGGTGCCTCTCCCTCGACGAAATGGAAGAGAACCATGAAGCGCGGCGCAGGAAGTCCGTCGATATGCCCTTCCTGGATAGGGTCGCCATTGCGCCCCATATGGACGCCGGGCGTCGTCACCACACCCGCGCTGTCCAGCGCCTCGAGCCAGGCAAGTTCGCATTCGATAGACCGGTGGGTGTGGTAATTCTCCCTGTGGATACGCAGCACCGACTTGTAGCCGCCAGGAGCCTCGACGAGATAGGTCGCGTTCTCGGAAACGTTGATGAGCCGCGCCTTCGCCCCCTCCGGCATGTCCCAAAGCGACAGCGAGGACTGGGCCAGCCGGTCCAGATGGCGCAGCATTTCTTCCAACGGCATGTCGGAACCTGACATTGCGTCCTCCTTCTACGGTCAGATTTCGGCGATGGCTTCCAGGGATTCGGGAATGATCTGACCGCCGTCGACCACGATCTGCTGGCCGGTGATATAGCCCGCCTCGTCGGAGGCGAAGAACAGCGCCGCATTGCCGATGTCTTCCACGTCACCCAGCCGCTTGAGGGGGATCGAGGCGGCCATCGTGTCGAGGTAGTCCTGCCCGAGATCCTGAAGCCCTTCGGTGTAAATGTTGCCCGGCATCACGGCGTTGATCGTCGTCTTGTAGCGCGCAAGCTCCATCGCCGCCGTCTTGAGGAAACCGAGCTGGCCGGCCTTCGATGCACCGTAATGCGACCAGCCGGGAAAGCCGGTGATCGGCCCGGTGATCGACGAGGTCAGCACGACGCGGCCCTTGCCGGCTTTCTCGAAATGCGGAATCGCCGCTTTTACGCAAAGAAAGGCCGAGCGGAGATTCGTTGCCATCACGCGGTCCCATTCGGCCGGATCCATGTCGACGATCTTGGTTTGCGGAAAGGCGCCGGCATTGGCGCACATCACATAAAGCCCTCCTTGCGCCGCAGCGACGCTGTCCGCCATCTCTCTGACCGAATCCCAGTCAGAGACATCACAGATCTCGTAGCGGACCTCGCCCTCGATTTCTTCAGCGGCTTTCTTCAGTTCGTCTTCGTGGCGTGCCGCGATCGTGACCTTGGCCCCCTGGCGCGCGAAGACCGTGGCTATGCCGCGGCCGATGCCCTTGGAGCCGCCTGTGACGATGACGCTTTTTCCTTGCAATGACGTGAGCATGCTTATGTCCTCCCAACGGTTTGCTCTGTTTCAGTCTTGGACGGCGCTCGTTTCCTTGTTGGCGCGCAGAAGCCTGGCCACCGCGAAGGCCGCGATGATCAGGACGAAGGATCCGACGACCGACATGACGCCGAGTGTCGGCACCAGCGGCGAGTAACCCGATACCATCTTGGCGTAGAGCCACTCCGGCAGCGTCGAATCCGCGCCTGTGGTGAACAGCGACAACGGGAAATTGCCCCAGCTGAGCAGGAAGGCGAAAAGACCCGCCGACACCAGTCCCGGCATGAGAAGCGGCAGCGTGATCTCGCGCAGAATGGTGAAGGTGCCCGCCCCCATGTCGCGGGCGGCCTCCTCCAGCGCGGGATCGAAGCTGTAGGCGCGTATTGCAACGATCAGCGTGGCGATGGGCGCGATCCAGACCAGATGCGCCACCACCGCGGTTTTCCAGGTCGGAATGATGCCCAGCGAGTTGAACCACATCAGAAGCGCTAGCCCGAGAACCGTCTGCGGAAAGAAGATCGGCAGGAGGATCAGTTTCTGGAACGTCGTGCGGAAACGCCAATGATAGCGGGCGAAGGCCAGCGCCCCAAAGAAGGCGACGACGACAGAGATGACGGTCACCAGGACAGCCACTGTCATGGAAGTCGTCAGCAATTCGCTGACAGTGCTGCTTCCAAGCGCCTCCCCATACCATTTCGTTGAGTAGCGCTTGATCGGAAAAGTTAGGTAGCGGGCCTTCGAGACAGAGGCGAAGCCCACCGACACGAGCGGGATGTAGAGGAACGCGATCACCAGAACGCCATAGACGTAAAGGACAATCCGGGTCGAGCGGCTGGTTGGCATCAGCGTTTCCTCCCCATAATCGCGTCGAGATCGACTTTCGACACACCGAAGAGCGCAAGCCCCCCGATGATGACGATAAGTATCATCGACAGAGCAGATCCAAGCGGCCAGTTCTGGCCGAAGGTGAATGCGGTCTCAATATCGTCGGCGATTGCAATCACCGCCTGCCCCCCAAGGATCTTGGATTCTGCCAGCGCTCCGGCTGCAAGGACGAAGGTCAGGAGCGAACCCACCACGATGCCCGGAGCCGCCAACGGTACCTCAATCTGCCACAACACCTGCGAGCGCGACGCGCCGAGGTCATAGGCCGCTTGCCGCGTGTCGTCCGGCACCATTGCGATCCCCTGCGCGAGCGGGAAAAGCATAAAGGGCAGATAGACATAGACCAGCCCGAATATGATGATCGGCACGTCATAGAGCGGGCTTTCGAAGCTGAGACCGGTCCAGGCACGCAGATGCCCTTCGATCAGCCCGCCCTTCATCAGCGTCAGCACCCAGCCAAAAAGCCGGATGTTTTCCGACACGAAAAGGCTCATCACCACGGCGACCGTCAGAACTAAGCCGAACCGCCCGAAGACCTTGGCCATGGCATAAGCCAGCGGCCAGCAGATCAGCAAAAGTATTATCGTTGCGGTAAGTGCCATGCCGAGCGACCAGAGCAGCGACTTGTAGTAACCTTGCGAAAAGAACAGCGAATAGGCGGAGAAATCAGGCATATTCGCAATCGAAAAGACTTTTTGCGGCATCACCGAGAAAAGCGCGACCACCGCCATCGGCGCCAGGAACGACAACAGCAGAACGAGCACTAGTGGCAGCGCCGACAGGAATCCCAGCCTACCATCGAGCCTGTTCATGCCGCCTCACCGATGAAGTGAGTGTTTTCGGCGTTGAATCCGAGTACTAAGGTCTGCCCCTCGGTCGCAGTCAGGCGATCTTCCCGCAACTTTTCGACCGTGACCATACCGTTCACCGTCTCGATCTCATATTGAATCCGCGAGCCGAGAGCGTATTCGCCGTGCACAATGCCCTTCAGCGAAAAGTCGAATCCGTCAGCGTCGCCGGCCAGTCGCACATATTCGGGCCGCACCATCAGAAGACCGCCGCTCCCGGGCGTCAGTTGCGACAGCCGCATGCCCGGACGGACCGACAGCGCGTCGCTCGCGATCCTGCCATCCGCGCCGGCGCTCAGCGGGAATAGATTTACCTCGCCCATGAATTCCGCCACGAAGCGGCTGACCGGGGCGCTGTAGATCTCATCGGCCACCGCGATCTGTTCGAACCTGCCCTCTTTCATGATGGCGATCCGGTCGGACATCACCATCGCCTCTTCCAGCGAATGGGTGATGTAAACGAAGGTCTTGCCAGTGCGGGCGTGAAGGTCCTTCAATTCCTTTTCCAGTGTCTTGCGCAGGCGGTAGTCGAGCGCTGACAAGGGTTCGTCGAAGAACAGGATCTCCGGATCGAAGGCCAGCGCGCGCGCAAGGGCGACACGTTGCCGTTCACCGCCGGAGCATTGGGATATTCGCTTGTCGTAGTAGGATCGCGGCAGGCGCAGGAGGTCCAGCAGTTCCTCGGCGCGGGCGCGCCGCTTGTCTTGCGGTTCCTTCCTGAGCTTGAGCGGAAATTCGATGTTCTGCCCGACTGTCATGTGCGGAAACAGCGCGAGCGACTGAAAGACCATGCAGGTCGGCCTGAGATTGGCGGGCGTCTTGTCGATCCGCTTGTCGCGCAGCCAGATTTCGCCTTCAGTGACCTCGTCCATCCCGACGAGCAGGCGGATCAACGTGGACTTGCCGCTGCCCGACGGTCCCACGATCGTGAAAAACTCACCCTCGACGATGTCGAGATCGATATCCCTCACTGCGGTGAAGGATCCAAATCTCTTAACAACGCCGCGCAGGCGCAGAAGTCCCGGAGAGCCCATTCGCCAACCTTATAGAGTTCCAGTTTTCGTTCCGGCGGCTCCGGGGCGGTGAAACACGCCCCGGAGCCTTTCGATTCAAGAACGGCGTTCTTGCGTGTAGATGTCGATCAACGTGTCATAAGAGGCCACGACACTGTAATCGAGCGAGCGCGCCATCTCTTCTTCCAGGCTGTCCATCTGGATCGCGTCGAGTTCGTCCTTATCGAACTGCGCCATCACTTCCGGATTGCCCATCTGGGCGACCGGATTGTATGTGCCTTCGGTGAAGGCCACGGCCTTGGCGATCTCGGGCGTCTGTACGAATTCGAGGAATTCTTCGGCCAGATCGCTCGGGTCGGGATTGTTGACGGCCGAGGTCAGCTCGATCCAGACGCAACCGCCCTTGCCGTCGACCGGGCCTGATTTTGGCGTGATGCCGCGGACATTCGTCGCCCCGTCGAACCGGGCGGGCGAAGCGGTATATGTGCCGCCAGTGAAGTAGGCGTCGATTTCGCCGTTGATGAGCGCGGTGTTCATCGCTACGAGGTCGTCGGTCAGGAGCTTGGAGCCGCCGAAGATGGTCTTCGCCGTCTCGCGGAACTTCTCGACATCAGCGCCTTCGACCGGAGCGAACGGATTCAGCCCCGCGGTCAGGCACATGTGGATGACGTTCCAGTTATCATAGGTCAGCACGCCGAACCTGTCCTTCATCGCCGGATCGAGGAACAGGTTCCAGCCCTGGTCCTCGGCCATCTCGCGGCTGATAACGTCGGTGTTGACGACGAAGCTGAACGGACCGTAACGCTGCGGCATCCCGATCAGGTTGCCGTCGTCGGCGAAAGCCAGCCGATAGGGCGGGGTCGAGAAATCGGGCAGCATCTTCTCAAAATAGGGCAAGAACCGCTCCTTGTTCAGCGGCTTGATGAGCTTTTCGGGGTAGAGCTGGTCGCGTGCCCAGGGCTGGTTGACATTGATGAGATCCCAGACTGAGGTCTCCCCCGCACGGAGCTTGTTGATCATGTCGGGGTCGGAGGTACCGCTTTCGGCACGCACCGTCGCGGCGGGATGAGCCTTGCGGAAGGGGCCGAGAACCTGGTCCGAGTTGTAGCCTTCCCAGCACAGGATGTTCATACGATCCGTGCGTCCGGCAAATGCGGGGCTGATCGGACCGGCTGCGGCCAGACCTGCAAGTGCCGCGGTCCGGCCGATAAATTGCCTTCTGGATAGTTTGTTGGTCATGTCCTTCTCCCTGTTGTGTTTTTTTCGGGGGTTCTCCCCTTCTTTTTGCACTCCAATCAGGTGGAGCGGCCTTTGATTTTCTTTAGAGCCTCCGTGATACGGTCACGGGCCGCCTTCATGTCTTCGAGCTTGCCGGACATGAAAATTCTTCCCGTCGCGCCCATCATCTGGACATCGTTAAGCGTGGCGTTCGGCGCGGCCTTTTCCGCTTCGTTGGCCGCGACGCAGGCAAACAGGGCGGGCGTCATCTCGTAGATCAGAAGCGCGACGCCCGGCACCAGGATCGAGCCGTCGCGCGAGCGGTTGAGAATGATCGCATGCTGATCCGACAGGTCCTCGATGATGTCGTGGTAGAGAATCTTCGGAGCCAGTTGGTCCTCCGGCTTCGCGCCGATTCCCTTCAGGATCGCCTGTCCGGCGGAATGCAGATCGGCCATGTCGTCGGCATGCAGTTCGAGAAGCCCGAACTGGCGCTCGGTGAAGAGAATGCCGGGTTCCATGTCCGGCGCCACCTTCAGCGCCAGATCGGTGATGCGGTGAATGCTGAGCGCCGGGGCGACCTCGATGATAAGCGAGTTCTGCCCTCGAAACGGCGGGTAAGCCCGCGCGCGCAGAGGCGAGGAAAGATAGGCCGCAAACTGCGGCTGCAGATCCTCGATCGGCAGATAGACGCGAAGTTCGGTCATATCCTGTTCATCCCCCTGTGCGCGCCGTACCGTTTCACTTCACGGCCGCAGCCGTGAAGTGCTTGCCGAGATCCGCATGCGGACGCGGGATAACGTGAACGGCGGTCACCTCGCCGACTTGGCTTGCCGCCTCCGCGCCTGCTTCGGTCGCAGCCTTGACCGCGCCGACATCGCCGCGCACGACGACCGACACGAGCCCGCCGCCCACTTCGTTGCGTGCAACGATCTCCACGTTTGCCGCCTTGACCATCGCATCCGCTGCGGAAAGCGCCGGTACGTAGCCCTTGGTTTCGATCATTCCGATTGCCTGGTTAGCCATGAGTTTGTTCCTTCATGCTTTGCTGACATTTTCTTCGTCGATTGAGCCGATGATCAGGGCGTCGACCGGCGCGGTCTTGCCCTTGAAATATCCCGCGGCCACCGAACCCTGAGTGACGAGAACCGCCTCCCCGGTGTTGCAGCCCAATGGGTCGAAGGCGATCAGCTTGGCGCCACCCTCGGTTTCGACTTCCAGAAGCGCTCCGGCCGGTAGCGAGTCGACACGGCGCGACGACCAGATCTTGCCTATGACGCGGCCTTGTATCATTTCTCAGCCCTTTCGATCCTGATGCCCCTGCGCCGGGCCTCGTCGCGCGCGAGCGGCGTCAACCGGCTTCGCGGACCGAGCCGCAGGCTGCGTACCCCATCGCCAAGTCCGGCGATGTCGCGTTCGGTGACGAGCGCCTTGTCGATCGTACCAGGCGGCTTGCTCGCCGGGCCGGAGACGATCGGTGCGCCAATCAACGGCGCTTCGGACAACTCGAAGGTCAGTTCGCCCCCCGTTACCCGTGCCGCGAAATCGGCCGATGCAGCGCGCCGGACGAGTTCCTGCGCGAAACGGTTCAACTCGGCGGTCGAGCCAATGCGGACCCGCTCGACCTGCGGCGCCGGGGACGCCGCATTTCCGCGCAGCGCAGCGATCTCCTCGCGCAGGATGGCGCGGATTTCGTCCCTGAGTGCCGACATCAAGACGCTCCTGCATCGCGCAACGCGCCTTCGGCCGCGTTTCTTGCATTGCGCACGTCGGCCTCGGTCCCGGCCAGGTAGAGCCGTCCGTTGGCGCCGATCATGCGCATGTCGATAAGTTTCACGTCCGCCTCTTTCTCTGCCTCGTTGCAGGCGAGGATCGCGTAGGCGGCCGACTGGCATTCGAGCAGATAGATGCTGTCGCCGCCGAGCACCATCGAGCCGAGCTTGTTGCGGTTCATGAGAAACGCGTGCTGGTCGCTCACATTGGTTACGAGCTTGGAGGCGAGTATCTTCGGCGGCGCGACATCGTCCGAGGTCTTGCCCAGGGCTTCGAGGATCGCTGCCGCGCCTGCCTGCACCTCTGCGGTGGAGCGGGAATGGAACTGCAGCGTGCCGAACTGGCGTTCGACCACGAGAAGCCCGGCATGCACATCGGCGCTTTTTAGCACCGTGTCGGTCAGCACCTCGACATCGAGGCCCGGCGCGATCTCGACGATCTGCGCCGCCATTCGAAGCCGCGGCAGCGTCCCGCGCATCCAGGTGGCGATATAGGCCAGCGTCTGCGGCTGAAGCTGGTCAATGAAGATGGAGGCCCGCAACTCAGTCATTTCCCTGCCCCATTAAGGCTGCGCAATTCCTCGAGAATGAGCTGGCGCAGATCATCGCGACTGAAACCAGAAGGCTCCCGCCCGGCAGGAGGCGTGGCGACTGCAAGGTCTCGCGGGGCTGAGCGGTCGGAAGAGACCGTGCTCAGGTCGATCTCGTGCAGATCGGCCGGCACCTCTTTACCGTAGGCGATCCGCGTCCACTGGACGAGATGGTGGGGCCCCAGATTTTCGCCGATCGAGGAACGTCCGGCGAAACCCGTACCGATGGTGAAAGAAGGTGGCAGATAGGTCGCGAAGCCGGCCGCGCCCTGCGAACAGGGTGCGTTCACGACGACGCGATAGACCGGCATCTCCTGTGAATAGCGGACGAGCCTCGCGGTGTCCTCGCCGTGGAAGGCCGCCGAGTGACCGGCACCGCGCCGCGCGGTGTGCTTGGCGAAGGTCAGCGCTTGCTGGAAATCGACAGCCGAGGTCAGCGTCAGCACCGGGCAAAGCTTTTCGCGGAAAAGAAAATCGTCCTGCCCCGGCGTGGCCACGACGGGGACGAGTATCTTGGCCGAGGGGCTGACGCGGATGCCTGCGCGTTCCGCGATCCAGGCCGCGCTCTTTCCGATGGCTTCGAGGTTGATCCCGTGTCCGCCAAAAAGATAGTCGCGCAGCCGGTCCGTATCGGCCTCGTTGCAGACATGAGCCCCCGCGGTACGCAGCGCGCGCTCCATGTTGCCGCGGTTCTGATCCAGCGTCAGGACAACGCTTTCATTGGTGCACAGGATCGAATTGTCGAAGCTCTTGCTCTCCACAAGGCAGCGCGCGGCGGCATCGGCGCGGGCGGTGGTGTCGACATAGGCGACAGCGTTGCCCGGCCCCACGCCGAGCGCCGGATTGCCCGAGGAATAGGCGGCGCGGACCATCGCGGTGCCGCCCGTCGCGACGATGACGTTGATCCGGTCGGAAGACATGATGTCCTGCACCAGCGGGATCGACGGCTCCTCGACGCACTGGATTAGGCCGGAGGGCGCGCCAGCCGCCTCAGCCGCCTCGGCCAGAAGCCGCGCGGCCGCGGCCGAAACCGACTTCGCCACGGGGTGCGGGCTTATGACTATGGCATTCCGGCTCAGGATCGCCAGCATCGCCTTGTAGTAGACCGTGGCTACCGGATTGGTCGCGGGCGCCAAGGCAAAGACGACGCCTGCCGGTTTTGGCAGCTCCACGATCTTGCGTTCCTTGTCGATCCGGGGCGTGACCAGATCCATGTCCCGGTAGTAGTCCAGAAGCTCGTGCGTACAGAGCTCATTCTTGATCTTCTTGTGCTCGACCACGCCGAAACCGGTTTCCGCGACAGCGAGATCGGCGAAATGCCCCGCTTTCTCGTAGCCGGCACGCGCGACGGCCTCGGCTATGGCCAGCACGGCCTCGCGGCTGAAGTTCCGGTAGTAGCGCGCGGCCCAGGCGGCGCGCTCGACCTTCATGCGGGCACTCGAGATAGCCCGGTCGGGGACCGACAGACGCGGCGCATCCATTGTCACGTGTTCGTTCATGCCGCCCGCCTGCCCGATTTCAGAAGCTGCCGCGCACGCGGCATCGCGGCGTCGAAGCGGTCGAGGATCTCCTGACAGAGATCGACGTCCAGAACGACGCCCGGTTTGAACTGCAGCACGCGCTTGTCGAGCGAGGAGAAGATCGCCCAGACCCCGTTTTCATATAGCGCGCGCGACACGGCGACCGCCCCCTCGGGATGGTCGAATTCGAGCCCGAGCACGACGCCCCTTTGACGGACGCCGACGAAGACATCGCTGTGCCGCCGCATCATTTCGGCCATGCCCTGCGCAAAGAACTCGGCGACGAAATGCACGTTCGAGATGACCTCGGGCCGTTGCAGCATCTCCAGCACGTGATGGCCGACGAGACAGCCGAGTTCGGCGCCGCCCGAGGTGCTGATATGGGCCGCGCCGTCTTCCACCAGCCAGCCGCCGCACTCCTCGTTCACGAGGCAGGCGCTGATCGGGTAGATCCCGCCGCCAAGCCCCTTGCCGCAGACGAAGATGTCGGGCGTGAGTCCGTAGCCCTGCCAGCCCCACATCACGCCGGTGCGCATGAGACCGGTCTGCACCTCGTCGGCAATGAACTTGGTGCCGTATTTGCGGCACAAATCCTGACAGGCCTTCAGATAGCCGTCCTTGGGAAGCGGAAAGCCGTAGGTCGCCGGGATCGTTTCGATGATGAAGGCCGCCACATCGCCCTTCTTGAGCACGTCCTCGAGAGCATCGGCGTCGTTGAAGGGAACATGGATGAACTCGTCGGGCCGGTCGGAGAGGAAGATCTTGGAAAACCGCTCGTCGCCGGTGGCGACCGACAGGCCGGAATGGCCGTGATATCCCTTGATGATCGAGACGATCTTCTTGCGCTTGGTCGCGTAGCGCGCGGTCTTCAGCGCAATCTCGACAGCCTCGGCGCCGCCGGCGCCGAAGATCGCGTATTTCATGTGCGGCGCGGTCTGGACCAGTTTCTCGGCGAAAGCGGCGCGCGCCACGGACGGGAACCAGTGGTTGCCCATGTCGAAATAGTCGAGGCCGGATTTCAGCACTTCCACCAGTTCGGGATGACGGTGTCCGAAATTGTAGGTCCCGCCATTCAGGTGCAGGTCGATCAGGCGCTTGCCCGTCATGTCGTAAAGGAAATAGCCCTCGCGCCGGTCGATGACCATCGGCGTTCCGGCTTCCGTCCAGAAATTGACCTTGCCCGGATTCCAGAACTCGGCCGCTTTCCGGAGCAGGTCCTCCTTGGAGTCAAAGGCGAAATATCCGTAATTGAACACGCGCTTCCCCTGTGAAGTCACCCGGATGCTAACATCGAATTTTTGACTTGCAACATGTTTTGCCCGATATCGGGCATTTTTCTTTGGATATTTTTTATCAAACCCAATATCGTTGGTAGGCACGAATCAGAAGGCAGGCCCCAAATGTCGAAAAAGACGCGAAGGCACGATCAGATTCTCAGCGTGCTTGAAATCAATCCGTCGATCCGCGTGAACGAACTCGCCGAGCGACTCGGCGTTTCAGCGGAGACAGTCCGCCGGGACCTGACGGAACTGGACGAGACCGGCCGGATCAAGCGCACCTACGGGGGCGCGGTGCGCACGAAGACGTTTGAGCCGGCCTTGGCGGAACGCCTGAAGCTGCACATCCAGGAGCGCGAGAAGATTGCCCGGACCGCGATCGCGCGCATCGGCGAAGCGCGAAGCCTGTTCGTCGGCGGCGGCGCCACGACGCTGCATTTCGCGCGCGCCCTGCGTTCCATCGAGCGCCCTTTGACCGTGCTTACCCCCGCCTTCAGCATCGCCACCGAACTGTCAACGAACCCGCTCATCCAGGTGATGGCCCTGCCCGGCATCGTCGAGCCGAAGGAAGGATTGGTTCACGGAGCCGAGACACTGAAATGTATCCGGCAGTTTCGTACTCCGATCGCTGTCATGGGCGCGTCCGGGATCGACAAAGAAGGTGTGAGCGAGGCGCTTCTGCATGCGGCGCAGGTCTACTCCGCGATGATCGACTGCGCCGACGAGACGCTGATTCTGGCAGACTCGTCGAAATACGGAAACAGGTCGCTTCAACAGATCGTCGGCTGGGACAGAACCGTCAGCCTGATTTCGGAAAAAGCACCTACGGCCTGGCTGCTCGATGCGATCCGGCAACGCGGGGCCGACGTAATCTGGGACTGATTCGCCGTGCCGCGACTACGAAGGAACTGGAAAGATGAGCGAAAGCCGAAACTTCGCTGCCAATCGCTGGAGAAGGTTCGACGATTGGGACGATCGCGCCCTGCGACTTGACCAGTTCGCCGCCGAAGACCCCGAAAACGGCTTCGCGGCGTTTGCGGGCGCGGCGGATCCAAAGCCGGGACTGAAGATCTCGGGCGGTAAGGTTATGGCAATGGACGGTGTCGCCGCGAAGGACTTCGACATGATCGACGCCTTCATCGCCACCTATCATATCGACCCCGCGATCGCGGAAGAGGCGATGGCGATCCCATCGACTCAGCTTGCCCGGATGCTGGTCGACGTGAACGTGCCGCGTACGGAGCTCACCCGGCTCGCACGCGGCCTGACACCCGCGAAACTCGCCGAGGCGGTAGCCGAACTGAATGCGATGGAAATCGCTTTCGCCTATTCCAAGATGCGCGCGCGCCGCACCCCCGGCAATCAGGCGCATGTTACGAACGCTAAGGATGATCCCTTGCAACTGGCCGCCGACGCCGCGATCGCGGTCGCGCTCGGCTTCGACGAGATCGAGACCACGATGCGCGTCGCGCGCAATTCCTGGTCGAACGCGCTCGCGTGTTGCGTGGGTTCCGCAGTCGGCCGCGCTGGCACGCTGTTCCAGTGCTCGAGCGAGGAGGCCGAAGAACTCGAGATCGGCATGGCAGGCTTCACCTCCTATGCCGAGACGGTTTCCGTATATGGTACGGAAAGCGCCTTCATCGACGGAGACGATACGCCGTGGTCCAAGGCCTGGCTAACCGCCGCCTATGCCTCGCGCGGTATCAAGATGCGCTGCACCTCCGGCGCGGCGGCGGAACTGCTGATGGGATTTCACGAAGCGAAGTCGCTACTTTACCTCGAGGCCCGCTGCCTTTGCTTGCAGCGTGGGATGGGGTCGCAAGGCACGCAGAACGGCGGCATCGACGGCGCGCCCTTGGCCGCTTCGATCCCCGGCGGCGTACGCGAGATCATGGCTGAAAACCTGATCGCGGTCTGGCTCGATCTCGAATGCGCCTCGGGCAACGATGCGCGGCATTCCGAGTCCGATATGCGCGTAGCCGCCAAGATCCTGCCGTTCCTCATCGGCGGATCGGATCTCATTTGTTCGGGATTCGGAAGCATCCTGAAATACGACAACTCTTTCAATCCGTCCTCGTTCAACGGCGAGGAACTGGAAGAGTTTCTTGTCCTGCAGCGCGACTTCGAGGCCGATGGCGGGCTGACCTCAATCGAGGACGCGAGCGCGCTCGACCTCCGCCGCCGTGCCATCGATGCGCTGTCCCATGTGCTGAAGGATCTCGGGCTGGCCGAAACGACCGAAGCCATGAAGCGCTCGGTCGCCGTCGCCTCGGGCTCGAACGAAACCGAGAGCTTCCAGCCCCGCGATGTGGCGCTCATCAGCGAGGAGATAAAGGCGAAGGGTATCACCGTGCTCGATGTCATCCGGTCCCTCGATCGCGGCGGCTTCGTCGAGGAGGCGCGGAACCTCCTTTTCCTCGTCAAGCTGCGTATCTCGGGCGACTACCTGCAGACCTCGGCGATCGTGCGCGAAGGGCGCGTGCTCAGCGCGATCAACGATCCCAACGACTATGTCGGGCCAGGCACCGGCTACCGCTTGAACGATGCACGGCGCAAGGAGTTGGCCGCGATCCGCGACGTGCTGACACGCGACGAGGTTCTTCGCACGGAAGCGGCGAGCGAGCAGATGGAAGCCCGCGCCATACGGTACCGGATAATGGGGCGAGCCGTACCCGGGACAGATCGAGGCGAAATCGTCGTGGGGATTAGCCCGGGCTTCGGGACGAAAATCTTCCGCACGCTTGCTGGACATCGCCTCAGCGAAGTCGTGCGCGCCATAGGCGACGGAATCGCGCGTGGCGGCGGTAGCATGCGGGTCGTCCGATTGCACCATACCGCCGACACCTCCTTCCTCGGGCTCAGCGCGGCGCGGTTGTCGGGCTCGGGTGTCGGAATCGGCATCCAGTCTAAGGGCACCACTGTCATTCACCAGAAGGACCGGTTGCCGCATAACAATCTGGAGCTTTTCTCCAACGCGCCAATTACCACGCTCGCCCATTACGAGACATTGGGTTTCAATGCGACGGTCCACGCAAGTGGCAGCCTGCCGGAACCTGTCGTCGTGCCGACCAGGGGCGAGGCGCTGGGCGCACGCTACCACGCTCGCGTCGCGCTTTCCTACGCGATCGAAACCGCGATGACCGAGCCAGATGCCGCTCCCGAAGAGATCACCATCGATTTTCTGGAGCAAGGCTAATGCGAAATCCTCCCCTGACCGCCCGTAACTACCCCATGGCCGAAAAGTCACCCGAACGCATTACGGGGCAGCGGGGCAAATCGCTCGACGCCCTTACGCTCGAGGCGGCGGCGAATGGCGACCTGCACATGGAAGATCTTCGGATCACGCCCGCAGCCCTCTTGCAGCAGGCCGAGATTGCCCGTTCCGTCGGGCGCGCATCCCTTGCGGAGAATTTCGAGCGCGCGGCGGAGATGACCCGCCTGCCGCAAGACGAGATCATGCGGATTTATGAACTGTTGCGTCCGGGCCGAGCGCGATCTGCTGCAGAGCTCGAGCGCATGGCGGAGCGTTTTGCTTCGGAATACCAGGCGCATCGGCTAGCCGCGTTCGTCAGAGAAGCGGCAGCTCTCTACGAACGCCGGGGTCTGTTTCAGCTACGCTTTTAGCAATACGGGTCATGGAGGCGAGACTGTATCATCGGTCGCGTTGCGAACGCCGGCGGCCTTGTGCGCCGGCAGGTTGTTCATAATGACAGTGTCGCTCTAATCAATGATCACTACGTCTCGGTCAGGAACGTTCCGTATTTCCGGTTTTTTTCGCACCATTGGCGGACGACATCGGCCGCAAGAGCGTAGTAGCCCGCGCCCGCCAGCACCTGACCGACATGCGCGCCGAGTCCGCTCGACGCCCTGGTAATCAACGCCGCCGCCCTCGCCGACCCTGACCCTTTGCCCATCAGAACGGGTAATGCTGTTTCGGATCCTCGACGGTGATCCAGCGCAGGACGGCGAATTCCTGGATCGCGGCCTTGCCACCGAACCGCCCGAAACCTGAGGCTTTGACGCCACCGACGGCATCTGCGGTTCGTCCGACACGGTCGGCCCATTGATGTGACAGATCCCGCTCTGAAGCCGGTTGGCCACGTCCAGCGCACGTGTGATGTTCTGGCTGAATACCGCGGCGAAGAGCCCGTATTCGGTGTCATTGGCGATGCGGATCGCCTCCTCTGTATCGGCAACGCGGATGACCGATTTGACCGGACCGAAGCTTTCCTCGGCATAGACGCATTCCGGGCGTTACCCCGTCGAGCAGGGTTCTGCACAGAGCGCGCCCTCGACCGTGCCGCTCGCCGCAACGCGCCGCCCCTGGCGGGGGCGTCGGAGATCAGCGCCTCCATCTTAGCGCCCGCCTCGGGGGTGACCAGCGCGCCCAGCACCACCTCGCCAGCCGGGTCGCCCCAGGACGCCCTCTCTACGCTCGCAACGGATGTCACTTAAAGCTGACGGAACATTGGGCGCCTCAACCGTCGCTCTGGCACCGAAGTTGCATTCTTCCCGGTAGAAGCATTCACACGGGACGACGAGATGAAGCCTGACCTGCATATCCTGTTTGGCACCCAAACCGGCACGACCGAAATGGTGGCCTCCGACATCGATGACACCCTCAACGCGGCAGGCATCGCGCCGGCGAGCGTGCGCGGGCTCGACGAGATCGAGGCGGCCGACTTGCCGGGCCTCGGCACTGCGCTCATCATCTGCTCCACCTATGGCGAAGGGGGAATGCCCGACAACGCACAGGCCTTCTACGACGCCATCATGGCCGAAGACGCGCCCCGTCTCTCATCGCTTCGCTTCTCCGTCCTTGCCTTCGGCGACAGCTCCTATGCCGATTTCTGCGCTGCGGGGCGCAAGCTCGATACGCGGCTTTCCGAACTCGGTGCCATACGGATCCACGACCGGACAAATTGCGACATCATGTATGAGGACGGCGCGCAAAGCTGGACCGCAGGCATCCTCGCCGCTCTGACCGCCCCGGAAGACCCCGCCGACGGGCCCGCCAGGGCAGCTCCGGCCCGGCCCCTTATTGTCTTCGGCACCCAGACCGGAACCGCCGAGATGGTCGCCTCCGACGTGGAAGACGCGCTGACCGCCGCGGATATCGTGCCCGAGCGGATCGCAGGACTCGACGAGATCGATCCGACCGACCTCGCCCGGGCCGGCACCGCACTCGTCGTCTGCTCCACCTATGGCGACGGCGGAATGCCGGACAACGCGCAAACCTTCTACGAGACGCTTACCGCGGCCGACGCCCCCGATCTTTCAGCGTTGCGCTTCTCGGTCCTCGCACTTGGCGACAGCTCCTACGCCGATTTCTGCGCCGCCGGGCGCAAGTTCGACGCTCGCCTCGCGGAACTCGGCGCAACCCGCCTCCACGACCTCGCGAAATGCGATATCGTCTACGAGGAGCAGGCCGAAGCTTGGACGGCCGGCGTCATCGCCGCGCTGAAGGCCGCGCCGGCCGCCGCTGGAAAGTCCGCCGGCGCGGCGCCCGCGCCGTGTACGGCCCGCGATGCCCCGAGGTGGACCCGATCGAACCCCTACGAGGCGACGTTGGTGGAGAACAGGCCCCTTTCCGGCCCCGGTTCGGCCAAGGAAATCCGCCACTACACGCTCGATCTCGGCGAGGACGGCCCACGCTTCGAGGTGGGCGACGCCCTCAACATCCTGCCCGTCAACGACCCCGTACTGGTGGAGGCCTGGCTTGACCGCATCGCGCTCGACCGGGAACGCTCCCTGCCCGGTTTCGACGCTCCCCTGGAGACGCTGCTTGCGCGACATTTCGAGATCTCTGCCCCGTCCCGGGAGCTGATCCGCTACGTGGCACACCGGGCCGGCGACGCGGAACTGACACGCCTGTTCGACAACGGCGACCGCGAGGCGCTTGACGCCTGGCTCTGGTCGAAAGACGCGCTCGACCTGCTCGACATGGTGCCCGGCCACCGGATCGACCCGGGAGACGCCGAACAGCTTCTGCGCCCGCTTGCTCACAGGTCCTATTCCATCGCGTCGAGCGCCCGGGTGAATCCGCGGCTCGCCGACCTCGCCGTCTCCACGATCCGCTACATCGCAAACGGACGCGAGCATGGCGGCGTCGCCTCAACCATGCTTTCCGACCGGCTGGAGGTGGGCTCGAAGGTCCGGGTCTTTATTGTCCCCAATTCGGCGTTCCGCGTGCCGCGAGATCCGGACGCGCCGATGATAATGGTCGGTCCTGGTACCGGCATAGCTCCCTTTCGCGGCTTCCTTCAGGAGCGCCAGACAACGGGCGCGGGCGGCATGAACTGGCTCTTTTTCGGCGATCGGACCCGCGCGGAGGACTTCATCTACGAAGACGAACTTCGCGCCTTCGAGGCGGCCGGGGTGCTAACCCGGCTCGATCTCGCCTTCTCCCGCGATCAGGCCGGAAAGGTCTATGTGCAGGACCGGATGCGCGCGGCCGCCGCCGAACTCTTCGCCGCGCTCGAGGCGGGAGGGCATTTCTACGTGTGCGGCGATGCGACGCGAATGGCCGGCGATGTCGACGAGGCGCTCCACGAGATCGTGGCCCGGGAGGGCGGTTTCGACGCCGGCGGCGCACAGACCTATGTGGAGGCCCTGAAAAGGGAAAAGCGCTACGTGCGCGACGTCTACTGAAGCGGTATCCCCGGGGGCGAGACACGGCGAGACGGCCGCGCGCTATGGCAAGCGCGCGTCAGTCTTCCCGCCCTTCTCCGGCTGGGCCGGTCAGACGTTGTCGCGGAAGAATTGCGCGACTTTCCGCGCGACAGCGGCGTTGTCGACTTCCGCGGTCGCGAGGCTCTCCAGCGCCGCATCCGCCGCCTCCCGCGGGATGCGGTCTCCGCCGTAGAGAGTCGCCAATTCGGCGACGTAATCCTTGCCGAATTCCGGGTGATACTGAACCGAAAGCGCCGGGAAGTCGTAGGCGAGCGCACCGATCGGGCAAAAGGCGTTGCCCCCGATCACGCGCGCGTCTTCCGGCACGGTCTCCACCTGGTCCTGATGGAAAAACAGCGAGGCGTTTCCCGTCAGCCGGTAATCGGCATCGTAGTCGTAGGATTGCGCGCCAATCGCCCAGCCTTTGGCGGATTTGCGGACATCCGCGCCATATGCCGCCGCCATGATCTGGTGACCGAAGCATATCCCGAAGACGGGCACGCGCGATTCCCGCGCGGACAGAAGGAAGGCGCGCAGTTTCCGCATCCAAGGAAGGTTTTCGTAGACTCCATGCCTGGAGCCCGTGATGAGATAGCCGTCAAAGGCCTGGACGTCCGGGAGATCTTCGCCGCCGACCACCGAGACATAGCTGAACCGTGCCTCGGGCAACCCGGGCCCGAGCCAGGCTTCGACCATCTCGGGATACATTCCGAAACGGTCGCGGCAGGGCTCCGGCGTGAGTCCCGTCTCGAAGATGCAAAGTCTCAATTCAGCCTCCAAGCGACATCCAGACGGATTTTGTCTGCGAATAATGCGAAAGCGCTTCCATACATTTGTCGCGCCCGTTTCCCGATTGCTTCACCCCGCCCCACGGCGCGGTCGGATCCTGGTCGAAATAGGTATTGACCCAGACCATGCCGGACTCGACGTCGCGCGCGAAGCGGTGGGCCCTGGCAAGATCCTTCGTCCAGACCGAGGCGCCAAGGCCGAAGATCGAATCGTTGGCGAGCACGATGCCCTCCTCCATGTCCCGAATCGGCAGGACCGCGCCCACCGGGCCAAATATCTCTTCCGCGGCGATCTTCATGTCGTTGCGAACATCCGCGAAAAGCGTCGGTTCCAGATAGTAGCCGCCCTCCATTCCGGCGGGAACGCCTCCGCCGAAGGCGAGCCGCGCTCCCTCGGCCTTGCCGGCCTCGACATAGCCGGAAACCGTCCGGTGCTGGCGTTCGTCGACGAGCGGGCCCATCGAAGTCGCCGGATCGAGCGGGTCGCCGGGCGCGTACAGTGCCACCGTCCGCGCCTGGAAGCGTTCGAGGAACGTATCGACGATCGGCTCCTCGACCATGATGCGGGAACCGGCGGCGCAAACCTCGCCCTGATTGGAATAGACACCGTGGACGGCCATCTCGACCGCCGTGTCGAGATCGCAATCCGCCAGAACGACCTGGGGGGATTTGCCGCCGCATTCGGTCGTGACATGCTTGAGGTTCGATTCCCCCGCATAGCGCATCATGAGCCCGCCGACGGGCGCCGATCCGGTAAAGCCGATCTTGTCGACGTCCATGTGCCGCGCGAGCGCCTGCCCCGCCACGGCGCCGCTACCGGGCACCGCGCTGAAGACGCCGGCCGGCCCGCCGGCCTCGGCGAAGAGTCTGGCCAGGAGAACGGCCGACATCGAACTCTGCTGCGCCGGCTTGACGATAACGCAATTGCCCATGGCGAGAGCCGGACCGAGCTTCCAGGCGGCCATCATCATCGGATAGTTCCAGGGCACGATCAGGCTGACGACGCCCAGCGGCTGTCGCAGAATGTAGTGGAGCACATCGGGGTGCGTGTTGGTCACCGCACCTTCCATCTTGTCGATTGCCTCGGCCGCAAAGCGCAGGTTGGCCACAGCGCTCGGCACGTCGAACCCCATCATGGAGCTGACCGGCTTACCCATTTCAAGGGAATCGAGGAGCGCGAAATCGACCGCGCGCCCTTCCACGAGATCCGCGAACTTCAGCAGGATATCCATCCGCATGCGCGGTGCGATGCGCGACCAGACGCCAGCCTCGAAGGCGCGCCGCGCCGCGGCCACGGCGCGTTCAACATCCTTCTCGTTGCCCTCGGCCAGCGTCGCGATCGTGTCGCCCGTGGCCGGGTTCACGCTCTCGAAGCGGCCGCCATCGATCGCGTCGACGAGTTCCCCGTCGATGAAGAGGCGGGGCTCGAACGGGTAATTCACCGCCCTGTCGTGCCATTCTTGACGGGTTGCCGGGATATGCGCGGCCAAGGTCGGTCCTCCGGACTGGAAAAGAATACTGTGTGAAAAGGGACGGCGGCGGAACCGGCCGCCGTCCGTCTCAACCGGGCCTCAGGGGAGGCAATCGAGATAGCGCTCGACATCCCAGTTCGTCACTTCCTTCAGGAAACGCTGCCATTCGTCGCGCTTCATGAGGTCGTAGAGCTCGTAGAGCCTGCCCGGCATGGCTTCGCGTATGATGTCGTCCTCGGCGAGCGCATCGAGCGCCTCCTTCAGCGTCATCGGGATCAGCTTCACGTCCTCGCCCGACTGCATGACCTCGACCACATTGCGGTCTTCCGGCGCGCCGGGGTCGATCTTTTCGCGGATGCCCTCGTCGATCGCCTTCAGCAAGGCGCTGCAGAACAGATAGGGGTTGACCATCGAGTCGACCGCGCGAAACTCGAACCGGTCGGGCGAGGATATCCGGATTGTGCAGGAGCGATTCTGCAGGCCCCAATTGGCTCCGATGGGCGCCCAGAGGCCCACATCGGCAAAGCGGCGGTAGGAGTTCACGGTCGAGGCGCCGAGCGCCGTGAGCGCGCCGATATGCTTGAGCGCGCCGCCCAGCGCATGGCGGCCGAGTTCGGTCGGGATCCAGCCGTCCTCCTTGTTTTCGAACTCGTTCACGCCGCCGCGGTTGTAGGTGAACATCTCCTCCATACCCGGCAGTTCGCCGTCGACGGTCCGGACAACCTGGTAGTCGTCGCCGCGCCAGAGCGAGCAATTGTGGTGACAGCCCATTGCCGGCGCGCCCATGAACGGCTTGGCCATAAAGCAGGCGACAAGCCCGTGCTGGCGCGCGACCTCGTTGGCGATCTGGCGGTAGGTGGTGAGCCGGTCGCAGGTCTTGAGCGCGTCGTCGAAGCTGTAGTTCAGTTCGATCTGGCCCGGGGCATCCTCCACGTCGGACTGAACCATGTCGAGGCCCATCGCCTCGGCGTATTCCATGACCTGCGTCCAGACGTCGCGCGCGCCTTCGAACTGACCGATATGATAGGCATAGGTCTTCGTGATCCCCTCATAGGGGAAGATACCACCATCCTCGGTCTTGCGTAGCCAAGCCATCTCCGGCTCGAGGCCGAGACGCAGATGCAGCCCGTCATGGGCGTCGCGGAACTCGCGCTCGAAGCGTTTCAGGTTGCCGCGCGCGTCGGCGGTGAAATACATGCCCGGCGAGTGGGCATCCTCAAGGCCGTGATAGAGCGTGCAGAACACCCGCGCCATGCGCTTGTCCCATGGCAGCTGGACGAAGGTCTCGGGGTCCGGCATCGCGAGGGACTCGCCAGCATTCGCCGAGAAGCCGTAGAGATTGCCGTGCATGTCTGCTGCAACGTTGGTGATGCCGCCCAGCCAGGTCTGGATGCCTTTCCTGGCATTGCGCTCCCAGTGCCGCGCCGGGACGGCCTTGCCGAGCACCCGGCCCGTGATCGTCACGTACTGGTAGTAGATATATTTGATGCCGAGCTGGTCGATCTTGGCGCGGACCCGTTCAATCCGTTCCTCGCGGATCGGGTCGGCCAGGTCTCGGCCGATGTCGGTTGCTGAGATGTCGAATGCCATCTGGTTCTCCCTGTCGTTGCGTGCGTTTTCAGCCTTCGAGGTAACGGCGACGCTCCTCGTCGCTGACCTCGCGGGCGAGTGACTTGAACTCCTCCTCGCAGAACGTTGCGAAGTTGGTCACGAAAGGCTCCCCGAAGAGCCGCTTTGCGTTGTCGCTGGCGCGAAGCCGCGTCGCCGCGTCGAAGAGATCGCGCGGCAGCGGAATGCCCACCACGTCGTCGGGCCCGGCATTCTCGTTGGGTTCTGCCGCGACGAGCCCCTGCTCGATCCCGTCGAGCCCGGCGCCGAGCATCAGCGCGAGCGTCGCGTGGGTGTTGCAGTCGGCGCCCGGAAGGCGGAACTCCAGCCGCGCGGTGTCAGTCGCCGAGGGCGCTGAGCGAACGGCGGTGGTGAAGGCCCATTCCGACCAGCCGACGGATTTCGGCGCCCAGCTGCCCGGTGTGAAGCGGCGGTAGGCGTTCACCGTGTGGGCACTCATCGCGAAGGCCTCTGGAACCGTCGCGGTCATACCGGCGATGAACTGGCGAGCCAGCGCGTTGGTCTGGCCTTTAGCGTCGGAAAACAGGTTCTGCCCGGTCTTGGCGTCCCGGAGTGAGAGCGTGACGTGACCGCCTATGCCCGGAAATCCGGGGCCGAGCGACGGCATGAAGCAGGCCGTGAGCCCCCGCTGTCGGGCAAACGCGCGGCTGGCGAGACGGAAGAAGGAGGCATCGTCGGCGGCCTTGAGCCCGTCCACAACGCCCAGCGTCGCCTCGAAGCAGCCCGGGCCGAGCTCTCCCGCCACGGCGAACACGTCGATCCCGTGGGCAATCAGCGCCTGTTCCCAGGCCGTCACGAATTCGGCCTTTTCGGCAGCGGTGGTGCCGGACCAGCACTTGTTGTCGGCGGCGAACTGGGTGGGCGGTGCAAAGCCCTTCGCTCGCAGGCTCTCGGCCGTCTCCGCGAGGAAGATCGCCTCGAACTCGAAGGCGGCGCGCACCTCGTAGCCCATCTCGGCAGCACGGGCGAGCTGCGTCTTCAGGACATTGCGCGGCATGTAGGGCGCGCTGAAGCCGGCGAGATCGGCGAGAACCGCGCCCGACCTTTCCTCGAAGCCGAAGGGGCGGAGCGAATTTTCGTCGATCGCCACCTCCTCGCTGATATAGGGCCCGCCGCCAAATAGGTTTTCGCCCGCGCCCCAATGGGCGATGACATTCGCGAAGCGCGGCTCACGCGCCCAAGCCAGAAACTGCTCGCGCCGCAATCGGCGTTCGCGGAAAAGTCCGTTCAGGTCGAATTGGCCGACATGGACAATGTCATAGTCGAGATCGGCAAGGGTCCGGGCAAGGCCGTTGACCATGGTGATATCCTCTTTGGGAACAGAAAGTTCAGGCTTCTGGGTCGAACACGACGGGCATCGTGAGGGGGCCGGTATTGCCGCTGTCGCGCAGGAATTTCGGCTCGTTTTCGTAACGGGGGTTCTTCATCCGCCGCGCCAGCAGCGCCATCGCTTCCGTCATGTCGCCCCGGGCGATGAAATGACCGATGCAGTGATGAGGCCCGAGGCCGAAGCCGAAATGGTTCTTGCGCTCCAGCGTGATGTCGAAGCCGGGATTGTCGAAGGCGCGCGGATCGGAACACGCGGCCTGGCTGAACATGTGAACCGTGGTGCCCCCGGGAATCGTTATGCCCTGGTAATCCAGATCTTCGAGCGTCTCGCGCGTGACCCAGGTGACGGTCGGGCGGACGCGCATGATCTCCTCAACCGCTGCCCGCGCAAGCTCGGGTCGGTCGCCCAGAAGCGCCCACTGATCGGGATGCTTGATGAACGTGTCCATGCCCAGCCCGATCTGGTTGCGGGTCGTGTCGATGCCGCCGAAGATCGCGAGCACGATCATGTCGTAGAGCTCTTCTTCGCTGAGCGCCTCCTCGCCCGCCTCGTTTGCGCGGATCAGCGAGGCGATGAAGCCGTCGTCAAGTCCGCGCGCCCGGACGTCGCTCACCACCTTGCGGCAATAGTCGAACATCTTGTCTGTGGCTTCGTTGATCTCGTCCTGGTCCTGCTCGTAAGTGGTGCCGAGGGCCATACCCATCTGCATCGCGAGGTCGACCAGATATTCCCAGTCGTTCTGGTCGGCGTCGAGCAACAGGCAGATTACCCGCGTGGCGTAAGGTTCGGAAAACTCGCGGACGAATTCGCATCGCCCTTTTGCGGCAAACTTGTCGATGAGCTCGTTGGCCAGTTCTTGGAATTTCGGCCTGAGAACCTTGACCAGCTTGGGGGCGAAGGCCGGATTGGCGAGCTTGCGCAGGCGGATATGGTCGGCGCCTTCGCGGTTGAGCATGATCCGGAGCCACCAGTCCGCCCAGCTCCCGCTGGCGTTGTTGTGGGCGGGCCACGCATAGCTGCCCTGCCGCAGCCGGGGATCGCGGATCAGAGCCGCAACCTCGGCATATCGCAGGACGGCCACCCCATAGGGCGTGCGTGCAAACCAGCTGCGTTCGCGGGCGTCGGATACCTCTTGCGATCGCATCGAAAAGTCCGGCTTGGTAATGTCAAGGAACGGGGCGTCGTCAATGCTGGCGGTCATGGATCTTCCTCCTGGCTGCGCTTTCACCTTCCCTTATGCAATCGACATGCCAGCGCTTCCGGGAACGGGCGGATCAATGGCGGCCGGAGGACAACCCCCGCCGCATGTGCCGATTGATGCGATGTGCGCTGAAATTTTGCAGCAGGAGAGCGTCAACGAGACCCGCTCAGAGGTACGGGGCCGCTGTTTTTCGGCGGAGGCTATGGCCGGGGATACGCGCGCTGACACGATATTTAGCGACCGTGCGCCGCGCGATCGGGATGCCCTCGCCGTTCAGGCGTTCCGCGATAATCCCGTCAGAGAGGGGCCGGTCCGGATTTTCGCAGCGCACGATTTCGACGATGCGCTGCTGTATCTGAGCCGGGGAGAGCGCGCCGCCGCCGTCCGTCGGAAGGCCGGTGCAGAAAAAGCGCTTGAGAGGGAAAACGGCGGCGGGCGTCTGGATATAGGTCGCGTTCGCCACCCGGCTGACGGTGCTTTCGCTGAGTTTGAGCAACCGCGCGATGTCCTTTTGCAGCAACGGTCGGAGCCCGGCCGGGCCGTGATCCAGGAAGGCCGCCTGGTGGCACACGAGTTCGGTCCCGATGCGCAGCAACGTCTCCTGGCGTCGCTCTATCGCCTTGACGATCCATCTCGCCGTGCCGAAGGCCTCGCGAAAACGCGCGATATCCGTATCGGCCGCTTCCGTTTCCCTCAGCGTCCTGTGAAGCCGCGTATCGACCTCGATGCCGGGCAATGCGCCGGCATTGAGAGAGACCACCCACTTGCCGGCGCGCCGCTCGACCAGGATGTCGGGCACGATCGCCTCCGCGCGGCCGGATCCGAATGCGGCGCCCGGCTTCGGATCGAGCGTCCGGATCCGCGCGAGACGCTCGGAAATCTCCGCTCCCGACAAACCCAGCCGCGCGGCGAACCGCGCCGGCCCCGACTCCACAAGCTCCGACAGCGCGCCGAGGATCATCTCCATCGCCGGATCCAGCGCATCCCGCTCGGCGAGTTGGAGGCGCAGGCATTCGGAGAGGTTGCGTGCGAACAGGCCGGTGGGCTCCAGTTCCTGGAGTTTTCCCAATACCGCCTCGCAGGCGGCCCCGGACGCGCCTGTGCGCGCCATGACCTCCTCAACTTCGACGCCAAGCCAGCCGCTGGGTTCCAGCGCTTCCATGAAGGCAACCGCGATGGGTCGTTCGGCCGGCGTCAGATCGCAGGTGCCGATCTGCGCGGTTACGTGGTCAATCAGGCTGGGGCGGTAGGCCAGCTTATCGATCGGATCTGTCCTGTCGCCCGCCGGCCGCGCACGGTACCGGCTCCCGACCGGAACATGAGCCCTCAGAAAGGGATTTTTATCGCACTGCTCGGCGATGAATCGCCTCAGGTCGCTCGCCCCCATCTGCAACAGGCCGATTGCCTGCCGCAGTTCCGGCGTGATCGCCAGAAGCCGTTTCTGGCTGAGGGAGAGCGTCGGCTTGAGTTCCATTTCGTCCGTGCAACGATCGAAAAACCAGGCGGATCGGGCAGATTGCCCGGCCCGCCGGTCTTAGAGGCTTTGACGAGATCGGTTCGCCTCGCGAGACATGATCACCGAAATCACGATAAGAACCAGCGAGGCGAGCACGATCAGCGTGCCCACAGCGTTGATTTCGGGCGTCACGCCGCGACGCATGGTGGAGTAGATATACATCGGCAGGGTATTCTCCCGGCCCGTGAGGAAGAAGGTCACCGGAATCTCGTCGAAAGACAGCACGAATGACAACAGCGCGGCCCCGATGATCGCGGTCTTGAGGTTCGGAAGCGTGACGTAAAGAAACGTCTGCCAGCCCTTCGCACCCAGATCCGCCGAAGCCTCATCGAGCGAACGCGGCAGCCGCTGGAGTCGAGAATAGACCTGCGTCACCACGACACTCAGCAGTGCCGTCGCGTGGCCGAGGATAACGGTCTCGAGGCTCAGGTTGAAACCGAACAGCCGAAACATGTTCAGCATGGAGATACCCGTGACGATCCCGGGCAAGGTAATCGGCAGCAGGATCAGCCGGCGGAAGAGAGCCTTGCCGGGAAATTGGAACTTGTTGATCGCCATGGCGGCCGGGATGCCCACGATCAGGGTCAGAATCGTCGCGGAAGTAGCCACGTAGAAGCTGTTGCCGATGGCGGCGAGCAGATCCTGGTTGCTGAAGAGCGTGCCGTACCAGTCCAGCGTGAAGCCCGAGAGCGGCCAGGTCAGCGTCCGGCTGTCGTTGAAGCTGAAGATGATGAGCACCCAGATCGGGACGTAAAGAAATGCCATCAGCAGCGCGACGAAGGCCATGAAGGCCATGTCGGCGGCATATCGGCTGACCAGGCCCGGTTTCCTGGCGCGGCTGACAGTCGAGATCATCGCGGTGTCGGTCGAGGCAGTGCTCATGTCAGTGTCCCTGCTGGCCGAAGCGTTCCAGCCGGTCCGAGGCCGTGATGATGGCGAGAACGATGAAGAGCATCACGACGGAAAGCGCCGAGCCGAGCGGCCAGTTCAGCGCCGCCCCGAATTGCGAGACGATGACGTTGGCCACGAGAAGGCCGTCCGGCCCGCCCACCAGGAATGGCGCGATGAAGTCGCCGAAGCTCAGGCAGAAGGTCAGCGTGAAGCCGGCGACGATTCCCGGCAGCGACAGGGGCAGAGTAATTCGCAGGAAGGTCCGGATCGGCCCCATCCCGAGGTCGGCCGAGGCCTCGCTCAGATTATTGGGTATCTTTTCCAGCGCCGCGTAGATCGGCATCACCATGAACGGGATGAAGATGTAGGTCAGCGTGACCACCATCGCGGACTGATTGTACAGGAAGATCGTCGACGGCTCCGTCGTGATTCCCGTCGACATCAGGAAGGAATTCAGGACGCCCTGCGTCCCGAGAATCGACTTCCAGGTGTAGGCCCGCAGGAGATAGGACACCCACAGCGGCGCGATCACGGCCATGTAGAGCCACACCCTCAGAGACTGGTTTTTCAGTCGGAAAACCAGGAAATACGCGAAAGGGTATGCCAGCAGAAGGGAGGCGAGCGAGACCAGCGCCGATATCTTCAGGGTGCGCAGCAGCACGCGCAGATACTGCGGATCGGTAAAGACGGTAATGTAGTTCCCGAACTGGAAGGCGGGAACGAACAGGGGATACTTCTTTACCCAGAAACTGTAGGTCAGAAGGACGCCATAAGGCACCAACATGAAGATGATGATCCAGGCGATCGGAATCCCGAGGACCATGTAGCTCGAAAGCCGCCGGGTGGAAAATGCAGCCATCGATCAGTTCTCCGCAGCAAAGACGCGCACATTGTGCGGCGCGATGCTCAGCCGTACGTTCGAACCGATTTCCGGCAGCGTGGTACGCGCGACCGCCTCGGGCAACAGTCCGTCGACCAGCACGGTCGACCCTTCGGCCAGGCGCACCACGGTGCGCATGCCGAGGCCGTAATAAATTTGTTCTTCGATACGGCCCTCGAGCGTGTTGCCCGGGCCGCTCGCACCGCTCTCGGCGAAATGGAGCTTTTCGGGGCGTATGCCGATCCTGATGTGCTCTCCCTCGGGCAGCGCACCGCCGACCTCTGCGATGATCCGCGTGCCGCCTGCCTCCACGACCACGCTCCCGCCGTCGCGGCTGAGGACACGCGCCGGCAGGAAATTCGTCGTACCGATGAAGTTCGCCACATAGGGCGTCTCGGGATGATCGTAGAGCTCTGCCGGCGTGCCGTCCTGGGCCACCCTGCCCTTTTCCATGACAATGACGCGGTCGGACATGACAAGCGCCTCGGTCTGGTCGTGGGTCACCATGATGAATGTGATCCCCACTTTCTCATGCATGTGCTTGAGTTCCACCTGCATCTGTTCGCGCAGGTTGGCGT
Source organism: Oricola nitratireducens (assembly GCF_014904745.1). GTDB lineage: Bacteria > Pseudomonadota > Alphaproteobacteria > Rhizobiales > Rhizobiaceae > Oricola > Oricola nitratireducens. Next base: position 8,299 of record NZ_JACZCS010000021.1, on the reverse strand, counting down.
CCAGCGCCGAGAGCGGCTCGTCGAGCAGCAGCACCTTTGGGTTGCGCACGATCGCGCGGGCGAGCGCGATCCGCTGACGCTGGCCGCCCGAGAGCTCGTGCGGCTTCTGGTCGATCTTTTCGGGCAGGCCGACAAGATCGAGCGCCTCGACAGCCTTGCTGCGCGTCTCGCTTCTCGGCAGGCCCATCATCCGCAGTCCGTAGGAAATGTTCTCGCCCACGGTCATGTGGGGGAAGAGTGCGTAGTCCTGGAACACCATGTTCACGTCGCGCTTGTGCGGCGGTTCGTAGGTCACGTCCCGCCCGGCCAGTACGATCTGGCCCGCGGTCGGCTGCTCGAAACCGCCAATCATGCGCAGAAGTGTGGACTTGCCACAGCCCGACGGCCCCAGAAGCGTAACGAATTCCCCGTCTTCGACCGACATCGAAACGTGGTCCACGCCGACGATGACGCCGCCGTAAACCTTCCTGATGTCGTTCAGTTCGATGATGCTGGCCATGACTCAACCATCCCTGGAGTTTGAAGGGCGGGCCGCATCTACGCCCCGCCCTGCCGGCTTACTGCGCCTTAACGGCATTCCATGCGTTGGTGTACGCTTCGAGACGTTCTCCCAGCGGCTTCCAGAGGAGCAGGCCGTCGAGGTAGTCGGGATCGTCCTGGTGCAGCTTGGTGAACTGTTCCTGGGGCATGCATTTGCGGGCAGCGACCGGATTGGCCACTGAGTATCCGTTGACATTGGCGACTCCGCACTGGCCGAGTTCGCTGAGTTGCATGTTGAGGAACTTGTAGACGCATTCCTGGTTCGGGGTGCCCTTGACGATCATCCAGCTATCCATCCAGCCCTCGGCGTTTTCCTTGGGGATGAATTCGGTCACGTTGATACCCTTCTCGGCCAGAAGCGAAGACTGGTAACCGGCCCAGGTATTGGAAATCGTCACTTCCCCGGCCGCGTAGAGATCGACCAGCTCGCCTGCGGTCGCCCAGTACTTACGCACGAGCGGTTTTTGTTTGAGGAGGGTTTCCTGAGCGGCGGCGAGCTGCTCGTCGGAGAGGTCGTAAATGTTGTAGTCGCCGTTGAGGCGTGCGGCGACGAAAAGGGCGCTCTTGTCGTCCCAAAGGGAGATCTTGCCCGCATTCTCTTCGCTCCAGAGCGCCGCAAGCGAGGTCGGCGGAGTATCGAATGCGTCGTTCAGATACATGAAGGCGATCGCGCCCCATGTGTAGGGCATGCCGTAGTACTCGCCGTTCGACTGGATGCCTTCCTGGTTGCGGAACTTCTCGTAAATGCTGTCCCAGTTCTCGATCCGGGATGTGTCGATCGGCTCGACAAAGCCCGCGTCTATCATCAGCTGGGTGGTGTCGATCGAGGGAGTTATGAGATCATAGGTCCCGCCGCCGGCGGCGAGCTTCGGTGCGAAGTCGTCGTTCGAGCCGACATATGTCGCCGTGACCTTGCAGCCGGATTCGGCCTCGAACTGGCTAATGAAGCTGTCGTCGGCATAGCCTTCCCAGGTCAGCACATTCACTTCGTCGGCCAACACGGTGCTGGCCATCAGCGTGGCTACCGCGGTGACTGTCATGGTCTTCTTCAGCATCTCTCTGTTTACTCCTGTGTTAGTTCGGATTCACTCGGAACGTTCTTGGTTTTCCGGACGATGGTTCCGATATCCACGTCCAGTGCTGCGGCGGCCTTGCGTTTGCTTCCGTATTTGGCGATGGCCGCCTCGATCACCCCGCGTTCGAATTCCGCAACGATGTCCTTGAGCCCGCGCCCGTCCTCGACTGAAGCAGTCGTCATCTGCCTCTGGGAATCGGGATCCCGCCGGGCCCGCCGGTTCAGACGGCGCGGAAGTTCGTCTTCCTCCGCCAGAACGGATATCTGCTGCATGAGGTTGTAGAGCTCGCGGATGTTGCCCGGGTAGTCGTAGGCCAGAAGCCGCGACCGCAGGTCCTCCGACAGTTCCAGGGGCGCAGGCCGCCGCTGATTGATCGACGCGAGGAACCGGTCGACAAGGTGGACGATGAGTTCCGGCGTCTCGCGCAGGGACTTGATCGGCAGGCGCACCACGGCAAGCCGGTAGTAGAGATCGCGCCGGAAAAGCCGGTCGGCCGCCATCTCCTCGAGATCGCGGTTCGTGGCCGAGATGACCCGCACATGAACCTGTTTCGGCTTCGCCCCGCCGACACGCTGCACGGTGCCGTCTTCGAGAAAGCTCAGGAGCTTGGCCTGGAGATGGACAGGTATCTCGCCCACCTCATCGAGAAAGAGCGTACCGCCCTCCGCCTGTTCGATCAGCCCCGGCTTGCCGCCCGAAAGCGCTCCGGTGAAGGCTCCCTTCTCGTAGCCGAAGAGTTCGGACTCGAAGAGCGTATCGGGGATTGCGGCGCAGTTGACCACGATGAAGGGATCGCTCGCGTCGGAGACGAAGTGGTGCAGATGGCGGGCGATTTCCGTCTTGCCGACACCGGATTCGCCGGTAATGATGACCCGCGCGCCCTGTACGAGGGCACGCTCGCCGCGGGCGATGATACGATCGAGATACGGGCTGATCTGGCGCTGACGCGCGAAATTGGGCCGGACCTTTCGTACCGTGCCGGGCGACTCGGCGGGATTCGGAAGTCCCGTCGCCGACCGGCGCATGTGATCGAACACTTCGAGGTCGCGCAGGCAGAGAAGCATGGCGCCGTCGACACCCGTCACCCGCCGCACGGTCGCAAAGACCGAGCCGCGCGTTCCGCCGCGAATGATGAACTCGCCATTGACCCCGTCGGCGGCCGCCTCGAGGGCATCGCCCCAGTCGTAATCGCCGAGATTGAACAGCCGGCCGAGGTCGAGCCCTGCGAGGTCCTTGACGGTGGTGCCGAGTATAGAGCCGGCCTCGCCGTTGGCGAATACGATCCTGCGGTCGGGACCGATCACGATTACGCCGTCGGGCAGCGCCGTCATGGAGCGCAACATGATTTCTGTTGCGGCCGCAAGCTGCCCCTGTCCCTGCTTTGGATCTGTCATGCGCACCACCCCGCTCACGACGTTGCCCAAAGTTGAGCGGGCCGGGCGGGCCGGCTTGGCGCATTGGCCGGACGCAGGCTCATCGCGAGAAGGGTCTCGCCGTTGAGCCCGAAAGTTCTCAGGTTGATCTCGACCGGAACGGGCCCGGCGCGGCCGTGGGCCCGTGTCGTAAGTATGCGGCCCGCGAACTCGCCCGACCTGTCCGAAGCAAGCGCAAACAGATCCTCGATACTGATGTCATCGGCGAGGAGGCGACTGCAGGACGCGCCGTCGATCTCGGCTGCGGCCATCCCGAAAAGAGACTGGGCGATCGCGTTGGCGTGGATCGCCGCACCGTTATGGTCGAGAAGCACCAACGCATCGGGCACCGCCGAGAGATAGGTCTCGAGGTCCGCGATCCGGCGCTTGAGCTCTTCGGTCCGTCGGTGATGCTGACTGACGTCCCGCACCGTGCCCCACATCCTGTAGAGATGGTTGTTGCGGATGAGCCCGCGCACATCGTTTTCAACCGCCTGGGTCACACCGTCGTAGCGGGTGTCGAAAGAGACCGCGCGGACAACGTCGAAATTCGAGCGGATCAGCAGTCTGACGAATTCTTCATTGTCCGGATTCAGCGCAAAGATCTCATCAACCGGCCGATCATTAAGATCCTCGCCGTCGGGCAGGCGATAGAACCGCGCCATGGCAGAGTTGCAGCAACGCCAGCGCCGCTTGTTGCCGAAGACCTGACGGACGATTTCCTGCTCGGGCGCCGAAAGGTCGACGGGTTCCAGAAACTGGATACACCAGCCCGGATCGTCGGACGCTTCAACGATATCCGCGAGAATTTCCTTGTCCTCGGCCAAGACATCGGCGCGGGTGATGAAATCGGCTTCCAGCCACTTGAATATCCGGATAATACGCCGCCCCGCGCCATCTTCACGGAGTTCGACGATCGCTGCGACGTCATGGATCTGCCCGCCGGCATCCTTGATCTGCAGGGTCTCGGGCGCGGGCCCGCTCCGCGCCCGGATAAAATGGGCCTCAAGCACGCGTCGAGACGAGATCGGATAAAGGATAGACCAGGGCGCACCGACGAGCGCCTCGGGTTCGTATCCGAAAGCTAGCGCGGCGTCGGCTTCGCAAGCGAGGATCGTACCATCCTGGGCGATCTCGTATATGCTGGCTGCCCCAACGGCGTGCGGTCCGGTGGTTTTCTCCGTCAAGGCCTTGCACCTCCCGGAATTCCGGCGCGCACCGGTTCGCTCGTGCCGGCGGCGGCGGGCAAACCGGTTATGCAGTTGTCGATCCTGGTCCGGAACATTCCGCACCTCTCGTTTTTGCCGACGACGTGCGTCGCCGCCCTCGTTGATATAAATGCAACTCTCGTGCCAGTTCCGGACAAGTTATCTTCTCCCTATCTCGACGCGCGCCGCCCCGCGACCGGGACGGCAATTTCCGCCCCGGTCGCCAACGGCCGGGGAAGTGATGAGATTTTACATCACATTTCCGCATCACGGACAGACTAAAAGAACGGCGGCTTGCCCATCGGGAAACGGGCATTGAGCGCATTCGGAACACATTCACGAGTTGGAGATGCGCGAAGCGCTCGGGCCGGTCGCTTCCGCCGGCTGCGCTGTCATGCAGGCTCGCCCGCCAGCACCGCGGCGGCGAGCAAAAACGCGTTGATGCGCCGCCCCGCCCCGTCGGAACGGGAGTTGAGGAGTATCGGACAACGCCCGCCGAGCACGATGGAACCGGTCTCGGCCCCGCCGTGATACTTCCAGGATTTCGCCACCGCATTGGCGGCATCGATATTGGGAAAGAGCAGGAGATCGGCGGCGCCGGCGGCGGGCATATTGCCGAGTCCCTTGATCCGGGCCGCCTCGGCGGAGACGGCCACGTCATAGCCCATGGGCCCGCCGAGCTCGAAACCCGGCAGTTTGCCTTCACGGGCTTCCTGAGCGAGGGTCGCGGCATCGCGCGTGGCCGGTATGGCGTCGGAGACCTTTTCTGTCGCACAGATGGCTGCCACGCGCACCGGGTTCACGCCCAGCCCCCGGAAAAGCGGCGCGGTGTTCAGCACGATCTGGCGCTTCTGGTCGAGATCGGGCAGCGGCAGAATGCCGTTGTCCGTCGCCGCGATGAGCCGGCCGACCGATGGCATCTCCGCCACGGTCACGTTCGAAAGCACGCCGCCGGCGCGCAATCCGGTCTCGCGGTCGACCACCGCGCGCAGATAGATGGTGCTGTCGACATGGCCCTTCATGAGGATATCGGCCGCGCCGGCGCGGATTGCCGCCACCGCGGCGCTCGCGCAGGCCTGCGCACTATTCGCCTGCAGGAGCGTCACGCCGGCGGGCAACGCCCCCTCGAACTGCGCCGAAACCGTCGCGGGATCGCCCGCGACCAGGGCCTCGGCAAGAATGCCCTCGGCAATCAGACGCTCGAGCGCGCGGGCGATTTCCGGCGCCTCGCCCCCAGCGACGGCCACCCGGAGCGGCGGCATGGCGCCGGCGGCCTTGCGCAATTCGGCAAAGCTACGCACCGTCATTCAGCAGCCTCGAGTGCCGCCGCGACGGGCCAGCTCATGGGCCTCTCCTGCCCCGAAAGCACACGGGCCGCGCCCTCGGCGAGCGCGCGGCATTCGTCAGACCCGGGATAGACACAGAGCGGCGCGATGCGCGACAGCCGCCCGGTGAGATAGCCCGTCACCCGCGTACTGTTGGCAAGCCCGCCGGTCAGCACGATCCCGTCGAGATCGAAGGAGGCGACGGAAGCCATGGCTCCGATGGCCTTGGCCGTCTGGTAGAGCATCGCCTCGTAGACGAGTGCGGCGGTTTCGTCCCCCGCCTCGACCATCGCCTCGACCTTGCGGATATCCTTCGTCCCGATGAGCCCGCAGACGCCGCCATGTCCGTAAAGCCTCTTGAGAAGCTGCTCGCGGGTATACTTGCCCGAGTAGCAGAGCTCGATCAGAGGCAGGGGCGGCAAGCCGCCAGCGCGTTCGGGCGTGAAAGGTGAGATTTCCATCCGGTTGGAACTGTCGACGAGCCGTCCGTCGACGAGCGCGGCGATCGAAAACCCCGCCCCCATGTGGGCGATCACGGCGCGCAGCCGCTCGAAGGGCTTGCCGGTCTCTCGCGCCAGCCGGCGACCGCAGGCCCGGATATTCAGTGCGTGAACGAAACTGAAGCGCGGCAACTCGGCCACGCCGGATATCCGCGCGACCGGCGCCAGCTGATCGACGCTCACGGGATCAACGACGAAGGCGGGAACCGCCCTGGCCGAGGCGATCCGGTGCGCCAGTGGCGCTCCGAGATTGCTCGCATGCTGATAGACCGGCGTTTCGAGGGCGAATTCAACCAATGCGTCGTTGACGGCGATCACGCCGGCGGGCACCGGGGTCAGCATCCCGCCCCGCCCGGCACAGGCCGCGAGACGGTGTTCAGGCGAAAGATGCGCCTCCAGAAAGGCCGCGACGTGTCCGGATCTGAATTCGAGCTGTGATGCGACGGTCGGGAAGCCGGCCATCGCCGCCTCGTCATGGTCGAGCGTCTGCTCGGACACCGGCTCGACGCCCGCGCCGTCTAGCGCAAACAGCGCGCAACGCGTCGTCGTCGTGCCGGGGTTGATGGCGAGGATCACGTCGGCCATCGCGTCACCCGGCAAAGCTGTAGGCGGTCTTCACGGTCGTATAGAACTCGGCCGCGTAGCGCCCCTGCTCGCGCGAGCCGTAGGACGAGCCCTTTCGCCCGCCGAACGGCACGTGATAGTCGACGCCCGCCGTCGGTAGATTGACCATCACCATGCCGGCCTGAGAGCGCTTCCTGAACTCACGCGAGTATTTCAAGCTCGAGGTGCAGATGCCCGATGAAAGGCCGAACTCGGTGTCGTTGGCGAGCGCGAGCGCCTCCTCGAAATCGGCGGCCTTGATAACGCTGGCACAGGGTCCGAAGATCTCCTCCCGACTGATGCGCATGCCGTTTGTGGCTCCAACGAAGACGGCGGGACGCTGGAAATAGCCTTCCGTCTCGCCGTTGATCGTCTCCCCGCCAAAAACCTCCGCACCTTCCTCGCACGCGAGGTTCACATAGGCGAGATTGGACCGTAGCTGGCTTTCCGAGACAACCGGCCCGATCTGCGTGCCCGGATCGAGCGGGTCGCCGACCTTGAGTGCCATGGCGCCCTCCGTCAACTTCTCCACGAACGCGTCGTGGATCCCGGCCTCGGCGATCAGCCGCGACGATGCGGTGCAGCGCTGGCCGGTGGAGTAGAAGGCGCCGTTGAGACAGGCCGCGACGGCCAAATCGAGATCGGCGTCATCGAGGACCACCATCGGGTTCTTGCCGCCCATTTCGAGCTGGACCTTTTTCAGTCCCCCGGCGGCCTTGACGGCGAGCGCACGGCCGACCGGGACCGAGCCCGTGAACGAGACGGCATCCACGTCCGGGTGGCTCAGGATCGCATCGCCCACGACCGAGCCGCGACCCATCACGAGGTTGAAGACTCCGGCCGGCGCACCGGCCTCGTGGAGCAAGCGGGCCAGGATATGGGCGCAGGCCGGCGTAAGGTCGGCGGGCTTGAAGACCACCGTATTGCCATAGGCGAGAGCGGGCGCGATCTTCCATGCGGGGATCGCGATGGGGAAGTTCCAGGGCGTTATGAGCCCGACAACGCCCACGGGTTCGCGGGTAATCTCCACATCCACGTCCGGTCGCACCGAGGCGACCGCATCGCCGGCCACGCGAAGCGCCTCGCCGGCATAGAAGCGGAAGATCTGCGCGGCACGCACCGTTTCGCCCACGGCCTCGGCGAGCGTCTTGCCCTCTTCGCGGGCGAGGATCCTGCCGATCTCGTCTTTCCGGGCGAGGATCCCGGCGCCGACCCTGTCGAGCAGATCCGCCCGGAACTGGGAACCGGCTCTTTCCCAGCCGGGGAGCGCCTGCCGCGCCGCCTCGACGGCCTCCGCCACCTGGGACACGTCGGCGTGGGCGTAGATTCCCACGAGGTCGCTCGCGTCCGCGGGATTGCGGTTTTCGGACGTGCCTGCGCCGGCCACCCAAGCCCCACCGATCAGGTTTTCGTGAATCATGGTCTCAGTCTCCCACGCATATAGGCAACCACCGCCGGCGCACCGGTCGCCCGGCGGCATTTTGCTCGCCGTCATCTCAGAAGAACGCCTGCAATCCGGTCTGCGCGCGGCCGAGGATCAGCGCATGCACGTCATGCGTGCCCTCATAGGTGTTGACGGTCTCGAGATTGGCCATGTGCCGGAACACCTGGAACTCCTCGGAGATGCCGTTGCCG
>NZ_JACZCS010000020.1 GCF_014904745.1 Oricola nitratireducens | reverse complement strand
CGGCCGCGCCCATCGCGCCCCAGGCAATGCCGTAGCGCGCCCGGTTGAGGCAGCCGAACGGGCCCTTCAGCCCCTCGACATTCGGCAGCAACGCACCTTCGCCGACCTCGACGCCGTCCATCACCACCTCGCCGGTCACCGAGGCGCGCAGCGACAGCTTGCCGCCGATCTTCGGCGCGGAAAGACCCTGCATCCCCTTTTCGAGGACGAAGCCGCGAATCTTGCCGCCATGCGCCTCGGACTTCGCCCAGATGACGAAGACGTCGGCGATCGGCGCATTGGAGATCCACATCTTCGAGCCGGTCAGCT
>NZ_JACZCS010000017.1 GCF_014904745.1 Oricola nitratireducens | reverse complement strand
AGTCGGCCGACTTCTCGCCGCCGCCGGTCGTGACGAGGAACACCTGGTCCTGCTTGCCCGCGTCACGGATGGCGGCGGCGGCACCCGTGGCGTCACCGTCCCAGAAGTCGATGATGCCGCAGATGTCCGGGTTCTGTTGCAGCATGGTGGTGGTTACGTTGCGCGAGGTGGTCGCATCCCAGTTGGAATCCGGCTTGGCGACGACCTCGAAATCGGGATGATCCTTCAGGACATCCATGATGCCGGCATACTGGAACAGACTGGTGGCGTTGACCTGGTCGCCCTGCACGAGGCCGATCTTCTTGGACGAATCCGCGCCGCAGCCGTCGATGACGGCCCTGGCCTCGAGCCGGCCGAGTTCGGTCCAGTCGGAGCCCAGATAGGCGTCGGCCTTGAAGTTCGCCGGGTTGTCGATCAGCAGGACGTAGATGCCTTCCTTCTGCGCCCGCTTCATCAGCTTCGAATAGGAGTTGAGGTCGGGCGACATGACCACGAGCACGTCCGGCTTCGGATCCGACGCGATCGCTTCGGTGATCGCCTGCGCGCCGGCCTCGACGCTCCAGTTCGGGTCGCGCGTCTCGAAGACGCCGCCGAAGGCCTCGACTTCATGCTTGAGGATCGCGGCCCAGCCCTGGGCGAGGTCGAAGCCCATCGCCATCGGCACGAGCAGCACGCGTTTGCCCGCCAGTGCTTCCTTGTATGCGGCCGGGGCCGGGTCTTCCTGCGCGGATGCCGGCAGGGCGGCGAAGGCGGCGGCCGCAAGGGCCGCGGCGGCAAGGAGGGTCTTGATCAGTTTCATGGTGGTGTCCTTTCCCCTGTTGATCTGGATTTCTGTTTCTTGGCGCGAAGCTCAGATATCCCCCTGCTGGGCGGTCTGTTCGTCGCGCGGATTGAGCAGACCGTCGACGATGATCGCAGCCAGCAGGATCGTCGATTTGATGAGGTTCTGGTAGAGCAGCGGGATGTCGATGATCGTCATCGCGTTCAGCATGATCCCGATCAGCGCCGCGCCGACCAGCACGTTGCGCACGCCGCCCTTGCCGCCCGACAGGCCGATGCCGCCGATCACCGCGACCAGCACGATGTCGTAGAGCAGCGTGGAGTTGACCACGCGCGTGTTGATCGAGTGCAGGCTCGCCGCCGTCAGCAGGCCGGCGATGAAGGCGGTCAGCGCCGAAAGCATGTAGCGCAGCACCAGCATCGGCCGCACCGGTATGCCGATATTGCGCGCCGCGACCGGATTGTCGCCGGCGTAGTAGACATAGCGGCCCCACTTGGTGAAGCGCAGAAAAAGGAACACCACCGCGGCCAGCGCGAGGAAGAGATAGACTTCGACCGGCACGCCGATGAACCGGACCCCGCCCAGAAGCGCGACCCAGTGCCCCTCGGGCACCGGCACGGCATCGGACGGAATCAGCTGCGAACGGACATAGCCGAAGACGAAGGACCCGCTCGCCAGCGTCACGAAGATCGCCGGAACGTCGGCATAGGCGACAAGGAAACCGTTGATCAGGCCGATCGCCAGCACGCCGCCGAGCACCAGCGCGAAAGCCTGGGTGTCGGGCATGCCGTCGCCGAGGAGCCGCAGGTACCAGGCGACCGACATCGCCATGATCGCGACCATCGACAGGTCGATGCCGCGGCCGATGATGACGACCGACATTCCGAGCGCGAGGATGCCGAGAACGGCGATGGAGCGGACGATTGCGATCAGGTTTCCGGCGGTCAGGAAGCCCGGGAGCGCGATCACGGCGGCGCCGAAGATCAGCACAGTGACGACGAGGACAATGCGTTCCTGGTTCAAATTCCGCAGGAAAGTCCAAGCGTTACCGCCCATGCACACCTCGTCTTTCGATTGGCCGCGTGTCCGGAAGGGACCCGCTCGACAGAGCTTAGCCAGCGGGCAAACGCGGCGTCCAATGAAAGATTCGGCCTAAAATCCATGCCGAACGGGAATGTGTTCAAACAATATGCAAATGACCGCGGGCGGTGCCCGAAGAAGCGGCGGCCTTGCCTTCCTCCGCCATGATGTGACTGCGCAGCGCTTCCACGAAGCGGCGGCCATAGGCGGGCAGGGGCGTTCGGCTGTCCCACATGGCGCAAATATCGAAGAGAACGAGTTCGCCGCGCAGCGTGATCGGCCGGCTGACCAGCGACCGGTTCGAGATCCGGGCCGACGAGGGCACGACCGCGACGCCGTTGCCGCCTTCGGCCAGCGCGAACAGCGTATGCGGCGAGGTCCCCTCCAGGACGATCCGGGGCACCGCGCCGGAAAGACGGCAGGCCGCATCGAACACTTCGCGCGAGGCATGGCGCCGGTTCAGGGTCAGGATCGGGCTTTCCAGCAGGTCGGATATTTCGATCGGCCCGCCCGTGTCGGGCAGCAGGTCCGGCGTGGCGACGGCGATGAAGGCGAGTTCGCCGAGCCGCACCGTCTCGAAGGGCTCGATCGGCGCCGACGGCATCGAACTGATCGTCAGGTGTATCGATCCGTTCTGCAGCTTCTCGGCCAATTCCGGCCCGCCGCCGTCTTCCAGCCGCACGTCGATCCCCGCATTGGCTGCGCGCCAGTCGCGCAGAAAGGTCGGCAGATAGCGTTCGATCAGCTGCGAGCAGGCGCCGATCTTCAGAAGGCCGCTCTGCTCGCGGGCGAGATCGCCGGCAAAGGTGCGCAGGTCGCGATCGGCCGCCAGCACCCCGTTGATGCGCGTCAGCAGCGCTTCGCCCGCCGCCGTCAGCCGTATGTTGCGTCCGGATTTCTCGAACAGCCTGAGCCCCAGCGAATCCTCGAGGCTGCGGATCTGCCGCGACAGCGCCGACTGGGTGATGTTCAACCGCTGCGCCGCCGACGTGATGTTGGAGAGTTCGGCGGCCGTCACGAAGCCGGCATAGGTGCGGATGTCCATCGGCATGTCCTCGGTTGCGCCGCAAACGCTATTGGCGATGCGGCCGCACTGTCAATGCCGCCCGGAAATCAGCCGGCCAGTTCCGCGATCAGCGCGTCCGTCGTCACCTGCCGGCAATAGCCCTTGATCGCCGACAGCGAATTGTCGTGCCGGGCCTGCGTGTAGGTGAGGCAGGCGTCGGTCACCTCGGTCACCAGATAGCCGAGATCGCAGGCGTCGCGGATCGCGCCCTCGACGCACTGGTCGGTGATCAGCCCCGAGATGACCAGTTGCTTCACGCCGAGATTGCGCAGGATGTAGTCGATATGGGTGGAGACGAAGACCGACGAGGACGATTTGGGCAACACGATCTCGTCCTCGCCCGGCGCCAGTTCGTCGATCACCTTGCCGTCCCAGGATCCTTTCGGCACGTTGAAGCCGGTGATCTTGTAGTCGAGGCTGCGGTCGCGGCCGTCCAGCGTCAGGCTCTCGATGGTGGTGTACATCACCTCGACGCCGGCCTCGCGGCAGGCCGCCTGCAGCCGCTGCATGTTCGGCACGACGCGGCTTTCGAGCTCACCGAAATACCAGCCGTATTTCTCCTCGAACTCGGCCGCAGCCAGATTCTTGAACTCGGCGCCCTTCCTGTGCGCGCTGAAATTCTGCACGTCGACGAACAGCAGTGCCGACTGGTTTGGCGCCAGCGGCACCTCCCGGGTCAATGTCATCTCATCTCTCCTGAAGCCAGCGGTCGAGGACGTGGGCCAGCAATTGCGCCCAGTGCGCCTGTCCCTCGGCGGTTTCGATATGGTCGTTGCGGATTTCGATCAGGCTGTGCGGCAGGCCGCGCGCCTCGCCGTGCTGCGGCACGAACCAGTCCGAGAAGCCGGTAACCTGGTAGGGCTGGTTCATGCCGATCGTCAGCTCCGGACGCACTGCCTGCACGTGGTCGGCGAGGCGCGTCGAGGTCTCTTCGTCCTTGCGGAAGAGGAAGCCGATGTCCCATGGCCGTGCGACACCGCGCATGACCGGCGTGAAGGAATGGATCGAAATCGCCGCCGTGCGCGGCACCCGCTCGATATGCTCGGCAACCGCCTGCTGGAACGGGTGGAAGATTTCGTTGACGCGCGCTGCGCGCGCGGTCTCGTCGAGGCCGAGATTGGCGTGGATCGTCGTCCCGTCGCTGACTTCCGGCATGGAATCATGCGCGTCGGGCGGGCGGTTGCAGTCGATGACCAGCCGGCTGTAGCGCTGGATCACCAGGGTGCAGCCGAGGTTTTCCGCCATGCGCCGCGCAACGCCCTCCGCACCGATGTCCCAGCCGATATGCCGCTCGATCTCGCCGTCCGGCAGGCCGAGATCGCCGAGAGCCGACGGGATCGCCTGTCCGGCATGTTCGCAGACCAGCAGCGTCGGATGCGCGCTGTCCGGATTGACGATCTCGACCGGATCCGGATCGTCCGGCGTCAGCAGGCCGTTCAGAATTGTTTGCGAAAGCGTTGCCATGTTCCCTCGATGATTCCCCGAGCCTGGAAGTCCGCAAGCTAACCGCGAACCCGGCAAAGCGCCAGCACCTGGCGCAACTGCGGCTTGTCATGTCCCCGGACAAGTGGTTGTCTTCCCACCGAAAACAGCGCCGGGCCCGGTCCGGCATCGATACAAGCGCGACACAGGCTGGAGAAACGGCGCATGATCAACAACCCGCTGATATTTGCCGCGACGTCGGATATCGCCGGAAAGACTCGCGGCAAGGCGTTTCCCGTCACCGAACTGGAAAAGCGGCTGCGCCGGGGTGTTGGCTGGACGCCGACCAACGTGATGATCACCTGTTTCGACGCCATCGCCGAAAGCCCCTATGGCGCGCTCGGCGACCTGCTGCTGATCCCCGATCCGGATGCCATTGCCGAGGTGGATTTCCGCGATGACGGCCCGGTCGAGCGCTTCATGCTCGGCGACATCACCGATCTCGACGGCAAGCCATGGGAGTGCTGCACGCGGTCGATCCTCAAGGCCGCGCTGGACCGGTTGGAGAAAGCCGGCGGCGTCAGCCTCGTTGCCGCCTTCGAGCACGAGTTCCAGTTCAAGGACGCCGCGCGGCCGCTTGGCGAGGCCTATGCGCTGACCGGTTTCACCGCGCGCCGCCGCTTCGCCGAGGCGCTGACGGCAGCCCTGGAGGAGGGCGGGCTGAAGCCGGACACCTTCATGAAGGAATATGGCGTCAGCCAGTACGAGATCACCAACGGTCCCGGCCGCGGCGTGCGTGCCGCCGATGACGCGGTGATCCTGCGCGAACTCGTCAGGATGACCGCCATGCGCCTCGGCGAGGAGGTGACCTTCACCCCGATCCGCGATCCCGCCGGCGTCGGCAATGGCGTGCATATCCACATGAGCTTCCTCGACGCGGACGGCAATCCGGCGACCCATGATCCGGACGGTCCGTCGGGAATGTCCGGCGTTACCGGGTCCTTCGTCGCGGGCGTGCTGAAATATCTCGACTCGATCATCGCGCTGACCGCGCCGTCCGACATCTCCTATCTGCGCCTGACGCCGCATCGCTGGAGCGCCGCCTACAACAATCTCGGCTTCCGCGACCGCGAGGCGGCGCTGCGCATCTGCCCGGTCACCGCCGCCGATCCGCAGAGCATCGCGCGCCAGTACAATTTCGAGTTTCGCGCAGGTGACGCCGCGGCGTCGCCCTATCTTGCATTGGCGGCGCTCGTTCATGCCGGCGCGCAGGGGATCGAGGAGGGGCTGACGGCGCCCGCCACGACCGAGGAGGACCTGTCGAGTCTGCCTGCCGGAGAGCTGGAAAAACGCGGCCTTGTGCGCCTGCCGCAATCGCTCGACGAGGCGCTTCGGCGCTTCGAGGCCAACGAGACGGTGAAGGGCTGGTTTCCGGGCGATTTTCCCGCCGTCTATGCCGCCCACAAGCGCGGCGAACTGGCATTCCTCGACGGGATGAACCAGGAGGAACGCTGCGCCGCCTATGAATCGGCTTATTGACGGAGCGGACAGGGATCAGAACCTGTCAAATTGGCCATGGCCAAAAACTGTACCGCGGACGGAGCGGCCGCCCGCGACATCAGGACAGTGGGGCGCCTGAACGATACGGGCGAAAAGACCGGTCGTCTTCCGGTCCAGCGTCCCGCATTAAAATCCGGGGCTTGACGATCCGCCGGGCAACCGCCGGGCCGCAAAGGCGCATTCGAACTTCGGATGATTACTCCGGAACGCTTTCGCCACTCCCGCCCAACTCGGATGGGAAGTCCTTCATTTTCGGCAAGCCGTCTTTCATGGGCAATACGGTCTCGGCGTAGTTGACATGCACACCCGGCGTGAATGTCTGGCCGGGAATCGTGGCCGCGTAGACATCCATCAGCCCCCAATGGGGATGATAGGTCATCAGGTGTCCGCCGCATTCGGTGCAATATTGACGATCACTGCGCTCGGTCTTCTTGAAGTGCCCGACATGCTCCTGTCCCTTGGTGACCTTGACGTTCTCGTTCTTGAAAAGCGTGAAGGCGTTGACCGGCCCGGCAGACCACGAACGGCAGGATTCACAATGGCAGTATCCCATCGCTTCGGGTTCGCCTGATGCTTCGATTTCAACGGCGCCGCAAAAACACGTACCTTTTTGGATCTTCGACATTTTTTGAACTTTCCCTCCCGCATGGGGCTGACATTGCGTCAGCCCTGACTGCAAAGGCGAAATCTAGCACATTACGTCAGGTAATATCGGGTTTTTTCGGAAACCGATAGACGCGACCGGTCTCGCTTCGGGCCCAAACGCCGTGACAATCCGATGGGGCAATTGACGTGAGTTTACGCGAGAAAATCCCGCAGCACAGAAATCTCGCGATCCGTCGCCAGCGTTGGCGCGTGCCCGACATCATCGAACTCGACCAGGCGCGGTTTGGGGCCTCTTTCGCGCATCTCGGCGGCGACGTCGGCCGGCAGCACGTCGGAATTCACCCCGCGCAGCAGCAGCGTCTTTGCCTCCAGCGCGTCCCATTGCGGCCAGCAGTCGAGATCGGATTTGTGCAGGGTGAACTGGGTGACGATGTTCGGATCGTAATGCACGGTGACGCGGCCATCGTCCGAGCGGCGCATCGAACTGTCCGCCATACGCCGCCAGAACGTGTCGGTATTCTCGCCGAACGGCGCGTAATTGGTGCGCAGCCAGTGCTCCAGTTCGCTGACGGTGTGGAATGAGGGCGGATTGCCGACATAGTCCGCGATCCGGCCCGTCGCCGCCTCCGGAATCCACGGCCCGATATCGTTGACGACAAGGTGGCTGATCCTGCCCTTCAGCGGCCCGGCAGCCAGCGTCACGCCGATCAGCCCGCCCATCGACGTGCCGATCCATCGCATGTTGCCGATGCCGAAATGACCGAGGATCGCCTCGGCATGTTGCCCATAGGCGGCATAGGAATAGTCGGTCGCGATGTCTGCCGCCCACGACGAAAGCCCACGCCCGAGCGTGTCCGGGCAGATCACGAAATAGTCATCCGACAGGGCGGCTGCCGCCTCGTCGAAGTCGCGGCCGGTGCGCGCCAGCCCGTGCCACATGACGAGCGCCGGTTTTGCCGGGTCGCCCCAGGCACTGACATGCAGTTCGTGCCGTCCGCGGGAGACATAGACCGAACGTCGCTCAACCATCAGTGACCGCCTTTCTTCATCAGAGTTCCCGCGATGCCGGCCGGGAAGAAATAGACCAGCAGGATGAACAGCAATCCGAGCCACAACAGCCAGCGGTCCGGGTCGAGCAGGTCCGGCAGCAGCGGAATGTTTGCAGTCGCTTGCGCCGCCGCCTCCATCAGGTCCTTCAGGTAGAATTGCGCCAGGCTCATCAGCACGACGCCGATCACCGCGCCGACCATGGTGCCCATGCCGCCGATGACGACCATCAGCAGGATGTCGATCATGATCGCGAACGAGAACGTCGTGTCCGGCCCGGTATATTTCAGCCATACGGCCCAGACCGTGCCGGCCAGCGCCGCGATCACCGCGGCAATGACGAAGACCGAGGTCCGGTAGGCGACGACCCGGTAGCCGATGGCCTCGGCGCGCATCTCGTTTTCGCGGATAGCCTCCAGCACGGTGCCGAGCGGCGAGCGCACGATGCGCATCAGCGCAAGGAACAGGACGAGGCAGGTGAGGAAGACGAAGTAATAGGCCGCGATCTTGCCGTTCATCGAGACGCCGAACAGCTTGACGACCTTGCCGGCGTCGTCGGTCATCAGTTTCATCGCCGGCTTGAACAACGCCGGCGCGGAATAGACGATGCCGTCCTCGCCGCCGGTGAAGTCCGAGAATTGCGACGCCAGTACCATCATCACCGAGGCTGCGGCGAGCGTCACCATCGCGAAGAAGATCGCCTTGACCCTGAGCGACAGCACGCCGATCAGCACCGCCAGGATCGCCGCCAGCACGACGCCGGCAACGCCGCCCGCCAGGACCGCGTCCCAGCCCGGCCCCATGCTTTTCAGCGCGATCGCCGCCCCGTAGGCGCCGAGCCCGAAGAACATTGTGTGCGCGAACGAGACGATGCCGGTGTAGCCGATCAGCAGGTCGTAGCTCGCCGCCAGCACGATGAAGACGCAGATTCGCGCCGCCACCTGGTTCGAGCGCACGTCCTGGAACAGGAATGGCGCGAATGCGAGCGCCAGACCGATGAGAAGCGCGACCACGTAGACGATCATGCGGCCTTTTCTGGCCGGGTCGGCGGACGGGGCGGAGGCGAGTGCGGTATCGGTCATCTGATGTCCACCCTATTTGCCGACCGCCGGCCGCAGCCCCCAGGGCCGCCACAGCAGGATCGCCATCATCAGGATCATGTTCGAGGCGAGCGCCAGCTTCGGGAAGATGAAGGCGACATAATTACCGAGCAGCCCGACCAGCAGCGCGCCGAGCAGCGATCCCTCGATCGAGCCGAGCCCGCCGATGATGACGACGATGAAGACGAGGATCATCATCTCGCCGCCGAGCGCGCCGGAGATCAGGCCCTGATAGCCGGCCCACATCGCCCCGCCCATCGCGGCCAGCGCCGAGCCGGTCATGAAGACGGCGATGAACAGCCGGTCGATCCTGAAGCCGAGCGCCTCGACCATCTCGCGGTCCTCGACGCCGGCGCGGATCAATAGGCCGATCCGTGTGCGGTTGAGCACCAGCGTCAGCGCGATGAAGACGGCCAGCCCGAGGAAGAAGGCGAAGACGCGATAGACCTCGATTGCCACGTCGCCGATGACGAAGGAGCCTTCCAGCAGCGCCGGCCGCGGCACCGGGATCGGACTGCCGCCCCAGACGGCGAGGATGATCTGTTCGGAGACGATCAGCGCGCCGATGGTGATCAGGATCTGGCGCAGATGGTCGGAATAGACCGGCTTGATGATCACCCGCTCGAAGAACCAGCCGGCCGCCAGCCCGAACAGCGTCGCCGCGCCGAGCGCCGCGAACAGCGCCAGGAAATTCAGCGTCAGCGAATCCGCGCCGACCCAGGCCGCCAGCCATGCGAGCACCGAAGCCGCGATGAAGGCTCCGAACGAGATGAAGGCCGAATGGCCGAAATTCAGGACGTCCATCAGCCCGAAGACGAGGCTCAGGCCCGAGGCCATCAGGAAGATCATCATGCCCATGGCGAGCCCGGCGACCGTCAGCGTCACCCAGGAGGAAAACGAGCCGATCAGCGGCAGCGCGATGATCATCAGCACGACGGGCAGGGCGTTGACGCCGCCGATCCGGTCGAACATCGCTGCGATGTGTGCGGGCTTGCTCATGCGGTCTCCTATTGATGCGCGTCCAGCGACAGGGAGAGCAGGCGGGTCTGCAGGTCCTTGTCCGCGACCAGCTCCTCCATGCGGCCGGAATGGGCGATGCGCCCGTCGTCGATGACGCAGACATTGCGGCCGAGCGAAGAGGCGAACAGGAAGTTCTGCTCGACCAGCAGGATCGTGGTGTCGCGCGAAATCTCCTCGAACGCCGCGATCATCGCCCGGATGATCGACGGCGCCAGCCCCTTGGTCGGCTCGTCGATCAGGATCAGCTCGCGCTTCTCGATGATGGCACGCGAGATCGCCAGCATCTGCTTCTGGCCGCCCGACAGCGACCAGGCCGGCTTGTCCCAGAATTTTTCCATCGCCGGAAACAGCTCGAAGATGTGGCCGAGCCGGCCATCGTCGAAACCGCCGGTCGCGGTCGCGAGCCGCATGTTTTCCTGCACCGTCAGGCCGCCGAAGATGCCCATGTTCTCGGGTACATAGGCGATGCCCAGCCGGGCGATGTCGGAGGTGTGCATCGCCGTGATGTCGTGATGCTTGAAGACCACCGCGCCGGAGCGCGCCCGCCACAGCCCCATGATCGTGCGCAGCGTCGTCGTCTTGCCGGCGCCGTTGCGGCCGAGAAGCACATGCACGCCGCCCTGGGGCACGTTGAAGGAAATCCCGTGCAGCACCTGGTAGTCGCCGATGTCGGTGTGGACGTCGTCGAGGCGCAGGACGTAATCGCTCATGCCGCCGCTCCCTCGTCGGCCGGGATGCCGAGATAGATCTCGCGCACGATCGGCATCGCGATCACCTCGTCGGGCGGGCCGTCGGCGACCAGTTCGCCGTTATGCAGGACGATGATGCGGTTGGCGAGCGCACGCACCACATCCATCTTGTGCTCGACGAGCAGCACCGTCTTCGACGCGTCCTTGCGGATCTCGTCGATCAGTTCGAGGATCACCGGAGCCTCGTCGACGCTCATCCCGGCGGTCGGTTCGTCGAACATGAACACGTCCGGCTCCATCGCCAGCAGCAGCGCCACTTCCAGCTTGCGCTGGTCGCCATGCGGCAGGGCGGCGGCCGGCAGATGCGCGACGTCGTCGAGCCGCGTCGCTTTCAGATGCTCATAAGCCTTGTCGGCGATCTCGGTGAAGGCCGAGGCCGGCCGGAACAGGCGCGGGCCGATGCCATGGCGCGCCTGCACGGCAAGCCGAACGTTTTCGAGCACCGAGAGTTTTGGAAACAGGTTGGTCAGCTGAAAGGCGCGGCCGATCCCCGTCTTGGCGCGCGCCGAAGGGGACAGCCGCGTGATCTCCGTTCCACCCTTCAGGATCGTCCCTTCGCTCGGCGTCAGCTGGCCGGACATCAGGCTGAAATAGGTCGTTTTGCCGGCGCCGTTCGGGCCGACGATGACGGTCAGCTCGCCCGGGTGGAAGGCGCAGCTCACGCCGTTGACCGCGACGTGGCCGCCGAAGCGGATCGTCAGGTTGCGCGTTTCTATCGAGGGAGCGTTCATGCGGGCGGAACCGGAAGGGGCGGGCGCGGCGGTCGGGCCGCGCCTGCTATTGGCCTGGAGGGGCGTTTACTGGTTGTTGCGGCCGATCGGAATGTCCATTTCGTCCGGCTTGATCTCGCGCACGAGGTCCGGGATCGCCCAGTCGACATTATCGTCGACGCGGATCTTGAAGTGGTACATCGACTGCAGCGCCTGGTGGTCCTCGGGCCGGAAGGTCATCGTGCCCTTGGGCGTTTCCCAGCTCATCCCTTGCATGGTCGAGATCAGCGTTTCCGTGTCCCAGTTATCGGCGGTTTCCAGCGCGTTGGCGATGGCGAGCGCCGCCGCCATGCCGCCGGCGGTGAAGAAGTCCGGCGGCGAGCCGAAGCGCTTCTGGTGCTCGGCGACGAGCCAGTCGTTGATCGGGTTCTTCGGCAGCTCGTAGTAGTAGTAGATCGCGCCTTCCATGCCCGGCACCTTCTTGTAGGACGCCATGGCCGGAAGGATGTTGCCGCCCGTCGACAATTCGATGCCGTAGCGGCCGGGATCGGCTGCGGACAGCGGCGTCATGGCGTCGATGCCGGCGACATAGAACATGATGACCTTGCGGCCGTCCTTGTCCTTGAGCGCGTTGAACATCCGTTCGATCGTGGCGGTGAAGTCGGTCGTCTTCTGCGGGACGTATTCCTCGTCCTCGATCGTCGCGCCGGTGCCTTCGAGCGCCTTCTTGAAGGCGGCGATGCCGTCACGGCCGAAGGCGTAGTCCTGCGCCAGCGTCGCGATGTGCAAGTTCGCGTCCGGCTTCAGCGCCAAAGCCTGGGCCTGCATGTCCATCGACGAATTGCGCGAGGTCTTGAAGACGTAGCGGTTGGAATCCGGCCCGGTCAGCGAGTCGGCGACCGCCGGCTCGACCAGCAGGATCTTTTCGTATTCGGCCGCCACCGGCAGCATCGCCGTCGTGACGCCCGACGAGGTTCCGCCGACCGCGATCAGCGCGTCGTCGTCGCCATAGGCTTCGGCGAGCACGGCGCGGGCGATGTCGGGCTTGAACTGGGTGTCCTTCTCGATCACCTCGATCTTGTGACCCTTGATCTCCATCGTGCCCTTGGTGGCGTATTCGAGGCCGAGCGCGAAACCGGTCGAGGTTTGCTTCGAATAGACTTCGAGAGGCGAGCCCGAGGTCCCGTGAACGAGCGCGATCTTGACCGGGTCGTCCTGCGCGGAAGCGGGAATGATCGCGGCTGCCGCGACAAGTCCCGCGACCGACAACGTCGCTAGAATCCGTTTCATAGTGTTTCCTCCATCATTGATGCGAACCTGAAAAAGCCTTTGTGCGCACGGCCGGGAGCGGCACGGGCGAACGGGCCGTCTGACGTCAACGTGCTCTGCGAGTGATCGCGGCTCATGTTCGAAATCCTCCTCATTGGCCTGCCCGGCCAGCCGGCCCGTCGTCCGGAGACGCAAAGCCGTGCCCGGACGCACATTCCTCTTTGCACATGCGGGCCGGATGGTAGTATCTGCCGGGATGAACAGGGCTGGCAATATCGTAGAAACACGCATGAACGGCGCGAATAAATACGAAGAACTGAACCTTCTTGCCTGGGAACATGCGCCGATCGGCATCGTGATGACGGAAAACAGGATCATCCGGACCTGCAATCCGGCGTTTGCGCGCATGTTTGGATTCACGGTCGATCATCTGCTCGACCAGTCTTTCGCGATTCTCTACCCGTCCTACGAGGAATTCGTGAAAATCCGCGACATCGGTGTCAAGCCGCTGCGCGAGAGCAACCGCTATTCCGACGAGCGCATCATGGCGCGCGCCGACGGCTCGATGTTCTGGTGCCGCGTGCGCGGCGTCACCCTGACCGAGGAAGGCGATCCGCTGATGAAGGCGGTGTGGAGCTTTGCCGACCTGTCCTACGAGCGCCCGGTGCAGGAACTGACGACGCGCGAGCGCCAACTCGTCATGTATCTGGGCGAGGGCCGGACCTCGAAGGAGATCGCCCGGATCATCGAGATCTCGCCGCGCACCGTCGAGGCCTACCGCGCCAGGTTGCTGAAGAAATACAAGGCGGCGAATGTCGCGGAACTGCTCGGCAAGCTCGGCGGCATGCCGGGTTTTTCATAAGCAGGCAGCCGGGTTTCGCGCGCCGGATAACATCTTCGAGATGAAGCATTTTTAACGTGTCAGTTTTCGCGGCTCCGCTATATTGCCGTGAAATCTCCCGGGTTGAGACTTGTGGCCGAACCGGGGCGGCCATGTGACGCGCCGGAGATGACGCAAACATGAAAGCATGGAAACAGGTGCTGATATCGGTGGTGCTCGTTGCCGCCGTATTCCTCGGCTGGGCAAAATTCTATCCCGGCGCCGGCACCGTGCTCGCCCGCTACGGCATCGACTGGTTTTCCGCGCCCGCACCCGAAGGCGGCGCGCAGCAGGCGGCGGGCCAGCCGCGCCGCAGCGGATTTTCGCGCGAGGCGCTGGTCGTGACGGCGCCCACCGGCATCGGCACCGTCAATGACCGGCTGACGGCGATCGGAACCGGCCATGCGGTGCGCACCGTCTCCATCCGCCCGCTGGTCGCCGGCCAAATCGCCGAAATCCCGGTCGTGTCGGGCGCGCGCGTCGCTGCCGGCGATGTCATCATCAAGCTCGATTCCGCCGAGGAGGAACTCGCCGTCGAGCGCGCGCGCCTCGCCCTCGACGATGCCGAGCGCAAGTCCGAGCGCCTGGGCAGCTTGCTCGCCCAGCGCGCCGTCAGTTCCGTCGAGGCGGATCAGGCCCGCAGCGACCTGAGTACCGCGCGCGTCGCCTTGCGTGAAGCCGAACTCGCCCTTGCGCGCCGCACCGTCACCGCGCCGATCGCCGGATCGCTCGGCATTCTCGCGGTCAACGCCGGCGATTACGTGACGACCCAGACGGACATCGCCACCATCGATGACCGCTCGCAGATCCTGGTCGAGTTCTACGTTCCGGAACGCTTCGCGGCCCGCATGGCGGCCGGGACAATGATCTCGGCGACCGCGATTGCCCGGCCGGGCGAGCAGTTCGAGGGCGAGATCACCGCCGTCGACAACCGCGTCGACGAGGCCAGCCGGACCCTGCGCGTCCAGGCGCGCATCGCCAATGACCGCGATCTGCTGCGCGCCGGCATGTCGTTCGAGGTGACGATGCGGTTCAAGGGCGAGACCTGGCCCACCGTCGATCCGCTGGCGATCCAGTGGGATTCGAAAGGCCCCTATGTGTGGCGCATCATCGACGGCAAGGCCGAGCGCCTCGATGTCGCGATCATCCAGCGCAACGCCGACAGGGTTCTGGTCAAGGCCGATATCGCCGAGGGCGACACGGTCGTCACCGAGGGCGTGCAGAGCGTGCGCAATGGTGGCGCCGTGCGCATCGCCGGCGAGCCGCCCGCACCCGCGGATGGCGCGAAACCCGCCGCGGCAGATGGAGATCAGCCCGCCGGATCCGGCGGGACCGGGCGCGGCGGAGCCGGTTCATGAACGAAAAGGCGGCGGGAACGGGCCCCGGGCAGGAAACGGACACCAGCGATAACGCGAACATGTCGCCGGACGCGGTCGCCGGCGGCAGCACGGCGCTTTTCGTCCGCCGGCCGGTCCTTGCGCTGGTCATCAATCTTCTGATCATCGTCGCTGGCCTCGCTGGCATCTACGGTGCCGAAATCCGCGAATTGCCCGACGTCGACCGTCCGGTGATCACCATCACCACGCAATTCAGCGGCGCATCCCCCGAGACCATCGACCGCGAACTGACCTCGGTGATCGAGGGCGCCGTTGCGCGCGTGTCCGGTGTCGCCAACATTTCGTCGACGTCGTCCTTCGGCCGCAGCCGCGTCACGATCGAATTTTCCGACAGCACCGACCTTTCGACGGCCGCCGCGGATATCCGCGACTCGCTTGGCCGCGTATCCAACGACATGCCCGACGGCGCCGACGAGCCGCGCATCGTCAAGGCGGACGCCGATTCCGATCCGGTCATGCGGCTCGCCGTTACCTCCGACACCCTGTCCGTCCAGGACATGACGATCCTCGTCGAGGACGAGGTGGTCGACAGGCTTGCCGCGGTGCCGGGCGTCGCCGACGTGTCGATCTATGGTGACCGCGACAAGGTCTTCCGCATCGACGTCGACCAGTCGCGGTTGGCGGCCCTCGGCCTGACCGTCGCCAATCTGCGCAACGCGCTGGCGAGCGTCGCCTACGATGTCCCGGCCGGCTCGCTGACCGCCAACACGCAGGACATCGTCGTGCGCGCCACGGCGGACGTGACCACGCCGGAGGATTTCGAGAACCTGTTCATCAACAGCCGCGTCCAGTTCAAGGATGTCGCCACCGTCACGCTCGGCGCCGATCCGGGCGACACGGCACTGCGCGCCAACGGCAAGACCGGCATCGGCATGGGCATTATCCGCCAGGCGAAGTCGAACACGCTGGAAATCTCCGACGGCGTGCGCGCGACCGTCGCGCAGGTGCAGAAGATCCTACCCGAAGGCGTCGAAATCCGCGTCACCAGCGACGACGCGACCTTCATTCGCGGCGCCATCCACGAGGTGCGCCGGACGCTCCTTTTGTCGGTCGCCATCGTGGTCGCGATCATCTTCCTCTTCCTGCTCGACTGGCGCGCGACGCTCATCCCGGCCGTGACGCTGCCGATCGCGCTGCTCGGCACGTTCGCGGCGATCTATCTGGCCGGGTTTTCGGTCAACATCCTGACGCTTCTGGCGCTGGTGCTCGCCACCGGCATGGTCGTCGACGACGCCATCGTCGTGCTCGAAAACATCGTGCGCAAGCGCAACGAGGGGCTCGGCCCGCGCGCCGCAGCCGTCGTCGGCACGCGCGAGGTCTTCTTTGCCGTCATCGCCACGACGGCGACGCTTGCCGCGGTGTTCATCCCGATTTCCTTCCTGCCCGGCGAGGCCGGCGGGCTGTTCCGCGAATTCGGCTTCGTGCTCGCCTTCGCGGTGCTGCTGTCCAGCGTCGTCGCGCTGACGCTGAGCCCGATGCTGGCGTCGCGGCTGATCAGGCGCAGGAAGGACGACAGCCATTCGGTGGCAGGCGGGCTGCGCCGGTTCGGCGGCCTGACGGTGCGGTTCTACCATTTCCTTCTGCACAAGGCGCTCGATGCGCCGCTCGTCGTCATCGTGATCGCGGTCATCGTCACCGGCGCCGCCTTCGCGCTGGTGCGCACGATCCCGCAGGAACTGACGCCGCCCGAAGACCGCGCGGTCGCGTTGTTGCGCATTTCCGCGCCGCAGGGCGTCAGCCTCGAATACACGCGCGAGAAGATGCGCCAGCTAGAACGCCTCGTCCTGCCGATGCGCGACAATGGCGAGGTGCAGAACATTTTCGCAATCGCCGGCATCCGCTCCAGTGCCAATTCCGGCTTCATGGTACTGACGCTGGCGCCATGGGAGCAGCGCAGCCGCAGCCAGGCTGAAATCGTCGCCGATATCAACCGGCGGGTCGCCCAGGTGCCGGGCGTGCGCGCCTTCGCCATCCAGCCCAACAGCCTCGGCATCCGCGGCGCCGGCAACGGCCTGCAATTCGCCCTTGTCGGCAACAGCTACGCCGAGCTCGGCGACGCCGCGCAGAAACTCGTGACGAAACTGGAGGACGATCCGCGCTTCGATCAGGTGCGCCTGTCCTACGAGACGACGCAGCCGCAGCTTTCCGTGCGCATCAACCGCGAGCGCGCCTCCGATCTCGGCATCGACATCGACGGGCTCGCCGAGGCCATGCAGGCGCTGCTCGACGGGCGCGAGGTCGCGCAGGTCTTCATTCGCGATCGCGCCTACCCGGTCAAGCTGATCTCGACGACGACGCCGATCAACGATCCCACCGATCTCGAAGGCATCTACCTGAAGACCGGCGACGGCCGCATCGTGCCGATGTCGGTGATCGCCGACCTGTCGGAAAAGGCCGTCGCGCCGAGTCTCAGCCGCGAACAGCAATTGCGCTCGGTGTCGATCACCACCGGCCTCGCCGGCGGGCTAGCCCTCGGCGACGCCTATGCCGAGATTGTCAGGATGGCCGAACCGCTTCTGCCGCCCGGCGCGCGCGTGATCCCGCTTGCCGAGGCCGCCACGCTCGACCAGTCGTCGCATGACATGCTGTTCACCTTCGGCATCGCCATTGTGGTTGTGCTGCTTGTGCTGGCAGCCCAATTCGAAAGTTTTGTCTCGGCGTTCATCATCATGGCGACGGTGCCGCTGGGCCTTGCCTGTGCGGTCTTCGCCATGATCATCACCGGCACCAGCCTGAACGTCTACAGCCAGATCGGCCTCGTCCTGCTGGTCGGCGTGATGGCGAAGAACGGCATCCTGATCGTCGAATTCGCCAACCAGCTGCGCAACCGCGGCCGGTCCGTGCGGGAGGCGGTCGAGGAGGCGTCCAATATTCGCCTGCGCCCCGTGATGATGACGATGATCTCCACGGTGCTGGGCGCGGTACCGTTGATCCTGTCGTTCGGGGCCGGCGCCGAGGCGCGCGCCGCGCTCGGCTGGGTCATCGTCGGCGGGCTTGGACTGGCGACCTTGGCAACGCTGTTCCTGACGCCGGTGGCCTATCTCCTCCTGGCGCGCCTGTCGGCGCCGAGCGCCGAAGGCGAGGCGCGGCTAAAGGGCGAATTGCGCGAAATGCTGCATGGCGAGCGGGCCGGGACAGCGCGCTGACCGGTTGCTCGATATGTAGGATTGCCGCGAATTTACCAAGATCGTGGAATTCGAAAGCTTTTGCTTACGATACGTCCCGATATGTAACTGTATTTTCGGTTTCATGGCGTCGGAATTAACGTCGCATCAATACCTAGGCGTCAGATTTTATTGAGTTTTCGATGATCGAACGCGAAATGCCGCTTCCGGAAATGCTACCGCCGCAGGAAGCGGGCATAAGTTCCCGAACGGCACTTACTGGGGCGGATTCCATTTGAAACTGTCGTTATTCGCAGGCGCCATGGCCGAAGAAATGATCTCCATCGACGATATTCCGGACGGCGTGCTCTTCATCGACCGTGACGGGGTGATCCGCGCCGCCAATACCGCGGTCGCCGGTCTCTTCGGTTACGATTCCGCGGATCTGATCGGTGAAAAGGTCGAACTCCTCGTACCGCGCCGTTACAAGGGCCATGCGAAGATCCGCCAGCGCTACCAGGCCGATCCGGTGGACCGCCCGATGGGCAATATCCAGCAGATCCACGGCCTCAGGAAAGACGGCAGCGAATTCCCAGTTGATCTCTCTCTGCGTCCGATGAAGGGCAACGGCGCGGTGATCTGCATCGTCCGTAACATTTCCGATCACGTCCGGCTGTCCAACGAAATCCGCGAAACCGCTTATCGCGACATGGTGACCGGCACGCTGAACCGCCGCGCTTTTTACGAACAGCTGACATGGGTCCTCGCCGTTCGGGAGCAGGACTCGCCCGGCACCTGCGTCGCCATTTTCGACCTTGACCATTTCAAGGACATCAACGACTCGCTCGGCCACAAATGCGGCGACGAATTGCTTGCCGAATTCTGCAATCGTCTGCGCGAAATCATGCATGGCGACATGCGTCTCTACCGTATCGGCGGCGACGAGTTCGCGATGATCATCCCGGATTGCATCGATCATTCGCGGGCGGGCGAGTTCGTCGACGACGCGATCCGGCTCGTCCGCCGGCCTTACGAGATCGAGGGCCACCGCATCGGCATCGGGTGCAGCGCGGGCATCGTGCATGCACCGACGGATGGTGCGAGCGCGGAAGAACTCGTCAGCAACGCCGATCTCGCGCTCTACGACGCCAAGGCCGTACGCGGCACCTATTCGGTCTTCACGCCACGCCTGCGCGCCAAGGTCGAGCAGCGCTTTTCGCTACTGTCGGAGTTGCGGGCCGCCGGCGAGGAAAACCGGTTCGAGCTGCATTTCCAGCCCCAGGTCGACATCCGCAGTGGCGCAATCTGCGGCGCCGAAGCGCTGCTGCGCTGGATGCATCCGACGCGCGGCATTCTGCCTCCGGGCCAGTTCATCGATGTCCTGACCGACAGCGAACTGTCAGTCTCGGTCGGCCGCTGGGCGCTGTTCGAGGCGTGCCGTCAGGCGGCCTCGTGGCAGGCGCAGTCCGACCGGCCGATCCGCATCGCGGTCAATCTGTTCCCGTGGCAGGTCAAGACCCGCAAGTTCTTCGACGACGTGCGCGAGGCGCTCGACACTGCCGGCCTCGATCCGCAATTGCTGGAACTCGAACTGACCGAGAACACGATCATCGAATCCTCGGACGAATTCATCCGGGTGTTGAGCGCGGTCCGCGACGAGGGCGTCAATGTCGCGCTCGACGATTTCGGGACCGGTTACGCCTCCCTCAACAGCCTCACCCGTTTCCCGATCAACACGATCAAGATCGACCGCAGTTTCGTGCGCGATATCGGCAGTGGCAAGGGCAACTGGCCAGTTCTGCGGATGATGCCGAAACTGGCGCGCGATCTCGGCTTGACGACCGTCGCGGAAGGCGTGGAGACGGCCGAAGACGCCATGATGATCCAGCATTTCGGCTACGATTACGGTCAGGGCTACTACTGGGGCAAGGCCGCCAGGAGCGAGGAATTCGTAAAGATGCTGGCCCTTGGCGGCGCCGAAAAATCCGACGGCAGGGTCACCGAGTTCCGGCCGATGCGCATCGCCGCGCTGGAGGATATCGTCAAGCGGCGATTCCCGATGTTCGGCTAGGCTTCCGGATACGGCATAAACAAAAGGGCCTTCCGCGATGCGGAAGGCCCTTTTGTTTGTCTGGTCGGAGGCCGGGTGAGGCCGTTTACGCGGCCTCGGACATCGCCCTCGGGCTGCCGGCAGCGCGCGAAATCGCGCCCGACAGGCGGAACCGACCGACCAGTTCGGCAAGGCTTGTGGCCTGCGTGGTCAGCTGATGCACGACCGCATTGGTTTCCTCGGCCATGGCGGCGTTGCGTTGCGTGACCTCGTCCATCTGTGCGACGGCCTGGCTGATCTGGTGCAGCCCGGTGGCCTCCTGCTGCGACGCCGTGGCGATACCCTGGATGCTGACATTGATCTCGGCGACATATTCGGAGATCCTTTCCAGCGCTGTCCCGGCGGCCTTCACAAGATCGACGCCGGAGCTGACTTCGGCGGTGGACTTGTGGATCAGGGCCTTGATCTCTTTTGCCGCTCCCGCGGACCGCTGCGCCAGTTCCCGCACTTCCTGGGCGACGACGGCAAAGCCGCTGCCCGCTTCTCCGGCCCGGGCCGCTTCGACGCCGGCGTTGAGCGCCAGCAGGTTGGTCTGGAAGGCGATCTCGTCGATCACGCCGATGATCTGCTCGATCTCGCGTGAAACGCTCTCGATCCGGCCCATCGCCGAGACCGCGTCCTGGACGACCGCGCCGGAACGGTTGGTCGTATCGCGTGCCTCGTCCGATTTGCCCGCAACGACCTTGGCCTTCTTCGACGTCTCCGTCACCGTGGAGGCCATTTCTTCCAGCGCCGCGGAAGTCTCTTCCAGCGAGGCCGCCTGCTGTTCCGTGCGCCGCGACAGGTCGTCGGCCGAGGCATCGAGTTCACCGGCATTGGCGCGGATCATCCCGACATTGCCGCTCACCTCGCCGAGCGTGCCGGCGAGCATCTCCAGCGATGCGTTGAAGTCGATGCGCAGCCGGTCGAGATCGCCCGGGAACGGGTCGGCGATGCGCGTACTCAGGTCGCCGGTGGCCATTGTCTTCAGGCTGGCGGCAAGCGTGTCGACGACCGTCTTGACCTTCTCGGCTTCCGCCGCCTTGGCGCGTTCGCGTTCGACGCGTTCGGATTCGGCGCCCGTGCGGGCTTCTTCCGCGGCGCGGTTGCTGCGGTCGGCGGCGTCGCGCGACTGCTGTGAATCTTCGAGGGCGCGGTTCGCTTCGGCGAAGGCAGTCGCCATGCGTTGCGTCATCTGGAACAGGACGCCGGCTTCGACCACCAGGACGATCGCGTGCAGCGCGACCCGGCTAAGGTCCGACTGGCCCGGAAAGACGGCGGCCGGAAGGACCACGAAGAGGACAAGATGGTGCACGGCGGTCACGCCGGTGAACGCGGCGATCGGACGCCAGTCGATCCATGCGGCGGTGACGGCGAGCGCGGCGAAGAAATACATGTGTATGTCGATCTGCAGCGGCGAGTCGGTGAAGCCGTAGACAAGCAGCGCGACGAGGGCGGCTTGGGCGGCGCCGGTCGCGGTACGTGTCGCCGGGCCGGTCCTGTCGACCATCCACGACGCCGTCGCCGCGGCGGCAAGCAGCACCGCGCCGCCGACCAGGACCATGACGTTCGCGTCGGTGCCCCAGACCGCGCGCGCCGCGATCAGCGCGACGTTCAGCCATAACAATGAAATGACGAGCACCGAGGCCCGTTGGCGAAGAACCGAAAGTCCGTTCATGTTGGTGTTCCTCCGAAACATGCGGCAGACAGCTTGCCGTCGAAGACGAACAAGGCTCCTGCGGAAAAAAGGCGGCTGACGAAATCGGGCGATTGACCCTCCGCGACGGCCAGCCACTGGCCGCGTCCGCCGTTGACGAGCGTACCTCCGGCCTCGGCGATGATCGAAATCACACGCTCGGGCGTGCTCCACGGCGGGGCCACGACGACGACGCGGCTTCCCGTCGGCACGGCTGCGATCGCCACCACGACGATGAGTGCGGCGGCGATGTTCAGCGCGAGAATGCGCTGCTGGAGCCGGGATCTGCGTTGAGTGGGAAGCGAAATCTTGTGCGACATGGAGTCCGGTGTTCCGTGACCGGCCCGCAAGGCCGGAGTAAAATGGACTTCATGTCGACTGCGCAGGCATCATCGCCTGGTTACTTGTAGTTTATTGAGGCTTAAGCGCAGGTTAAGCGCAGTTGTGGAATCCCGGCCTGCGGATTGCAGAGGAATGCAAATATATCAGAAACGTAGTATGTAATCGCGCCGCATAAAACCTTGAAACGAATCCGTTTTTCGGTGTGGCCTCGGGGGGGGAGGGCGATAGGCCTGTACCGGGCCACCCTTCGGTGAATCGTCAATTTAGGCTAAGAAGCGAAGTCATTGTTTCGACTCGCATTGAGCGGGATCAACGCGAAGGCTGAGCCGAGGGGCATGATCGGCCGGAACGCACGGATTGAAACGCACGGATTGAGATGGATGCACAACCCGAAAAAGAGATCGTCTTTCACACCCGTGGCGTGACGAAAATTTACGACACCGGCGAGGTAAAGGTCCACGCGCTGGCGGGCATCGATCTAGAACTCTATTCCGGCGAGCTGGCGGTCCTGCTCGGACCGTCGGGCAGCGGCAAGTCGACCCTGCTCAACATTCTCGGCGGGCTCGATCGGCCGACCGCCGGCGACGTGTGGTTTCGCGACCACGAACTGTCCAGGATGAGCGATCGCGAGCTGACACGGTTCCGGCGCGATTATGTCGGCTTCGTATTCCAATTCTACAATCTTGTGCCGAGCCTCAGCGCGCGCGAGAACGTGGCGCTCGTCACCGACATCGCGCGCGATCCGATGCGCCCGGAGGAAGCGCTCGACCTGGTCGGGCTAGGTCATCGCATGAATCATTTCCCGGCCGAGATGTCGGGCGGCGAACAGCAGCGCGTGGCGATCGCGCGCGCCATCGCCAAGCGGCCGGAAATCCTGCTTTGCGACGAGCCGACCGGCGCCCTCGATATCAAGACCGGCACAACCGTGCTGGAAGCCCTCAACACGATCAACGAGCAGTTCGGCACGACGACGGCGGTGATCACGCACAATGCGGCCATCCGCAAGATGGCCCACCGCGTCATCCGATTCCTGGACGGCAAGATCAGCGACGTTACGGTCAACGAGACGCGTATCGCGCCGCACGAGATCGAGTGGTGAGCGATGCGCGCGCTTAACAAGAAGCTGTTGCGGGATTTCGTCCGTCTTTGGGCGCAGGGCCTTTCGATCGCGCTCGTGCTCGGCTGCGGCGTGGCGGTGCTGCTCATTTCCTTTGGCATGTACGGCGCGCTGCAAAACACCCGCCAGGCCTATTACGAGCGTAACCGCTTCGCCGACGTGTTCGCGTCCGCTACCCGCGCGCCGCGCAATCTTGAACCGGAAATCGCAAATATCGAGGGCGTCTGGGCGGTCGAGCTGCGCACCGTCCACGATGCGATCCTCGACCTGCCGAACCGGACCAAGGCCGCGATCGGCCGGATCATCTCGCTGCCGCCGAACAACAATCCCAGCCTGAACGTGCCGCTGCTGCGCTCGGGCCGGTTTCCCGATCCCAACTCGTCCGACGAGATCACCGTCAACGAGCCCTTCGCGCTGGCCAACCACTATCAGCTGGGCGACACGATCCAGGCAAACCTGAACGGGCGCAAGCGGACGCTGACCATTGTCGGCACGGCGCTTTCGCCGGAATATATTTACACGATCGGTCCGGGCTCGCTGATGCCGGACAACCAGAATTTCGGCATCTTGTGGATGTCGCAGCATGCCGCGGCCGCCGCGTTCGACATGGTCGGTGCGTTCGACGACGTCAGCCTGAAGCTGACCCGCGACGCCAACACCTCGGAGGTCATCGACCGTCTCGACGAAATCCTGGCGCCCTATGGCGGCACCGGCGCCTATGACCGGTCGGACCAGCTGTCGCACGCCTATATCGATTCCGAACTGGTCGGGCTGGAAGCGATGGCCCGCATCCTGCCACCGGTCTTTTTCGGCATCGCCGCCTTCCTCGTGAACATGGTGATCGGACGCATCGTGGCGCTCGACCGCAGCCAGATCGGTCTGCTGAAGGCGCTCGGATATTCCAATTTCGATGTCAGCCTGCACTATGTCATGCTCGCCGTGCTGATTGCGATCGTCGGCGTCTTCGTCGGCTGGGGGCTCGGCACCTGGCTCTCGCGCGGC
>NZ_JACZCS010000016.1 GCF_014904745.1 Oricola nitratireducens | reverse complement strand
CGCCTCGGCGGCGCTGGGCGCGATCATGAACGCGTTGAAGGCGGCCCGGATGGAGCCGGCGGTCGCGATGGTGCCGCCGCCGCCGCCGAATTTCCGCCGCGGCGTCTTCGACCGGCTGTTCACGTACCTGCGGCTGTCGCAGCCGACCATCATGATTCTGCGCGGCATCACGCGTTGGCCGGCGCGTTCGATCATGACGACACTCGGGTTGGCGCTCGCTGTCTCGGTGCTGGTCGCCTCCAGTTTCATGGAGGACTCCTTCGACAAGATCCTCGATGTCGCGTTCTTCCAGTCCAACCGACAGGACGCCATGCTGATCTTTTCCTCGGACCTGCCGCTTGGCGCCCTCGAGGACGTGAAAGAGCTTCCGGGCGTCCTGCGCGCGGAGGGCCAGCAGGCGCTGCCGGTGAAACTGACCCACGGCCATCTGGAAAAACGCGTCAGCATCGAGGCGCAATGGCCCGATTCCGATCTCAGCCGTGTCATCGACGCCGACGGCAAGGTGATCCGCGCGCCGGAGGAGGGGATCCTCCTGACCGAACGGCTGGCCGGGGAACTCGGCGTCGAGCCGGGCGACATGATCGACGTGCAGTTCCTGACCGGGCGGCGCGAACATCACCGCCTCGCCGTTTCCGGCAAGGTGACGCAGTATTTCGGCCTCAACGGCTACATGAACGCGGAATACGCCGCGAAACTGTTCCGGGAGTCGCCGCGGATCTCGGTCGCCAACATCCTGATCGACGATTCGAAGCTGGACGATCTGTACAAGAAGCTGAAAGAGACGCCCAAGCTCTCCGGACTGGTTCTGCTCAACGACATGCGCCAGACCTTCAAGGACACGATCGAGGAAAACGTCCTGATCATGGCGACGGTCTATATCGCCATCGCCGCGATGATCACCATCGGCGTGACCTATAACAGCGCCCGCATCCAGCTTTCCGAGCGTGCCCGCGAACTGGCGAGCCTGCGCATTCTCGGCTTCACCAATGCCGAGGTTTCCTACATCCTGATGGGCGAGACACTGCTGCTCGTTCTTGCCGCCCAGCCGCTCGGCTGGGCTCTCGGGGCCCTGATTGCATGGGCCATGAGCTTTGCCTTCCAGAGCGATCTCTACGCGATCCCGATCATCCTGACGCGCCGGACCTTCGGTTATGCCAGCGTCATCGCCGTTGTCGTCGCCGTCGTCTCGGTGCTCGTTGTGCGCCGCCGGCTCGATACAATGAACCTCGTCTCCGTCATGAAAACGCGGGAGTAATCCATGCCGTTCAAACTTCGCACGGTCATCATCAGCCTGGTCGCGGTCGTGGCCCTGATCGGCCTGCTCTACTACGCGTTCCGCCCCGCCCCGGTTCCCGTCGATCTGCATGTCGCGGCGCGCGGCGCGATGAGCATCACGGTCGACGCCGACGGCAAGACGCAGATCCGCGACATCTACGAGGTGTCGGCGCCGATTTCCGGCACCGCGCAGCGTTCGCCCGTCGCCGTCGGCGACAAGGTCGCGAAGGGCGAAACCGTGGTCGGCGTTGTCCGGCCGTCGGAAACCGGTTTCCTCGATACGCGCACCCGCGTCCAGGCCGAGGCCGCCGTGCGCGAGGCGCAAGCCTCGCTGCAGGTCGCCGAAAGCAAAGTGCGCCAGGCGGAGGAGGAACTGAACTACGCCATCTCGCAATATTCGCGCATCCAGACGCTGGTCGACCGCGGTGTCGCTTCGCTGACGCAATTGGAGGACGCCGCGCAGGCGAAGACGGTTCGCGAGTCCGCGCTCGAGTCCGCCAAGGCCAGCCGCGAGGCGGCCAAGAGCGCGCTCGCCCGCGCCCAGGCGGCGCTGATCGAGCCGGGTCCGCCGCAGAACGGCGGCACGGACGAAACCTGCTGCGTGCCGATCTTCGCGCCGGCCGACGGCGTCGTCCTCGATATCGTCAATGTCAGCGAGCGCCCGGTCCAGCAGGGCGCGGAGCTCTTGTCGATCGGCCAGCCCGACAATCTGGAAATCGTCGCCGACATCCTGTCGGCGGACGCGGTGCATGTGAAACCGGGCGCGCCGGTGCTGGTCGAGCGCTGGGGCGGCGGCGAAACGCTGCATGCCAAGGTGCGCGAAGTCGATCCGGCCGCCCACACCAAGGTCTCCGCCCTCGGCATTGAGGAGCAGCGCGTCGACGTCAAATTCGATTTCGAGGATGGCGACGTGATCGGCAAGGGGCTCGGCGATGGCTATGCCGTCTTCGTGCGTATCGTCACCTGGGAGGGCGAGAACATCCTGCAGGTGCCGATTTCGGCGCTGTTTCGCAGCGACGGCGCCTGGGCGCTGTTCACGGTCGAGGACGGCGTTGCGCGCCAGGTTCCGGTCGAGGTCGGAAGGCGCAGCGGCCTGATGGCCGAGATCACCTCCGGCATCGAGGAAGGCACCAAGGTCATCACGCACCCGAGCGACGGGGTGCAGGACGGCGTCGAGGTCGTCGACCGCGCGACGCTGTAGCTATCCCTGCAGCGCCTTCATTGCCGCGCGCAGGTCGAAGGCCACGTCGGCGATCTGTTCCGGCGAGATCGCCGCGCCGGCTTCCAGCAGCTTGCGGCTCATCGCGTAGGTCGCCGCATCGTTCATGCAGTCGACCGCGATGAAGCGGCCCTGGCGGAAATAGAAATGCGAGACGCTGCCCTCGCGCTTGCCATGCCGCACGACGACGGCGTCGTAGCCGCGGTTGAGCCCGGCGATCTGCAGCTTCATGTCGTACTGGTCCGACCAGAACCACGGATGCGGATCGTAGACCGTGTCGGTGCCGGCGATGTTGGCGGCGACGGCGGCGGCCTGGTCATGCGCGTTCTGCACGGATTCGAGCCGCGTCGGCATGTTCTGGAACGGCAGCACGGCGCAGTCACCAGCAGCATGGATCGAGGGATCGGAGGTCCGGCCGTGATCGTCGACGACGACGCCGACCGCGACATGCAGGCCGGCGGCCTCCGCGATCTCGACATTCGGGGCGACGCCGATCCCGACGATTGCGATGTCGAGCGGCAGTTCCTGGCCATTGGCGAGCCGAACGGCGGTCGCGACGCCGCCCGACTCGACGAGACGCTCGATCTGGGTGTCTTCCAGCACTGTGACGCCGTGGGATTCATGCAGGGCGCGGAAGGCGTCCGCCGTCTCCTTGCAGGCGACGCGCTTGAGGATACGCTCGGCGGCCTCGATCACGGTGACCTCGAGCCCTTTCTTGGCGGCTTCGGCGGCCGCTTCCAGCCCGATATAGCCGCCGCCGATGACGATCAGCTTCTGGCCAGGCTTCATCACCGCCATCAGCCCGTCGGCGTCGTCGAGCGTGCGCATCACGCGGACATTCGGCAGATCGCCGCCGATCTCGGGCGGCAGGCGCCGCGCGCTGGCGCCGGTCGCCAGCACCAGCGCGTCATAGGCAAGCCCGTCGCCGCTCTCCAGGTGGACGAATTTCTCCGTGCGGTCGATTGACGTCGCGGCGATGCCGAGCTTCAGCGCGATGCGGTTTTCCTCGTACCATGTGGCCGGGCGCAGCCGCAGCCGGTCGAGACTCATCTCGCCGGACATGTAGGCCTTGGAAAGCGGCGGGCGCTGATAGGGAATCTGGTTCTCCGCGCAGACGAGCGTGATCTCCATGTCGGCGTCGTGCTGGCGCAGCGCCGCGGCCGCCGCGACGCCCGCGTGGCTTCCCCCGATGATGACGGTGTGTGTCATGCGTCTCCCCGAACAAGAAATAGCGGTTTTTCCGTCGCTCTTCTTAGCAACATGTGTGGCCGGGTTGCGACCTCTATCGCGACGAATTTCTGCGGATATCGCGGATACCCGTCCGGAGGTCGTGCGCCCAGCATGATTGAAATGCCGCATGAAGAGCCTGAATCAGGTCTTCGGGCTGGCCCCCCAAGCGATTCAGAACACAGTCGTTTTGAAAGCCGGCCGGTCGCGGCGGCCGATCGAGATGGCCCCGGATCGTCTCGTTGCGTCGCATGTGGAGCGACATGCGGGACCGCAATGCCCGATTGTCCCGGCGGGGCTGGATTTTTACCGCCTGTTTGCCTGATAGTGGTCTTCGGGA
>NZ_JACZCS010000015.1 GCF_014904745.1 Oricola nitratireducens | reverse complement strand
GGAGGAGGCCCACGTCGCCAGGGGACAAGTCACGTGGACCACTACGACATGATCGTCATCGGCAGCGGCCCGGCGGGCCGCCGAGCCGCCATCCAGGCCGCCAAGCTCGGAAAGGACGTTATGGTCGTCGAACGCGGCGGACGCGTTGGCGGCGTCTCGGTCCATACCGGCACGATTCCCTCGAAGACGCTGCGCGAGACCGCGCTCAACCTGTCAGGCTGGCGCGAGCGCGGTTTCTACGGCCGCTCCTACCGCGTCAAGCAGGACATCAGCGCGGACGATCTGCGCCGCCGGCTGCATGTCACGCTCGGCCACGAAGTCGAGGTGCTGGAGCACCAGTTCGCCCGCAACCAGGTTTCGACGATGCGCGGCACCGCGCGCTTCACCGACTCGAAGACCATCGAGGTCGAGGGCGAGGAGGGTGAAACATTCGCGATGTCCGCCGACAGCTTCCTGGTCGCCGTCGGCACCGTTCCGTTCCGGCCGGACTACATCCCCTTCGACGGCGCCGTCTCGGTCTTCGACTCGGACGAAATCCTTGAGCTTCCCGACCTACCGCGCTCGATCGCCGTGATCGGCGCGGGCGTCATCGGCGTCGAATACGCGACCATCTTCTCCGCGCTCGACGTCCACGTGACGCTGGTCGAGCCGCGCAGCTCCATGCTCGATTTCATCGACAAGGAACTGCTGGAGGATTTCACCTACCAGTTGCGCGACCGCGGCATGGCGTTGCGCTTCGGCAGCAAGGTCGAGAGCGTCACGCGCACCGATAAGGGCTGCGAAATTACGCTCGAGGGCGGCCGCAAGGTCCGCTCGGAGATGCTGCTGTTCGCTGCCGGCCGCATGGGTGCGACCAAGACGCTCAATCTCGATGCCTGCGGGCTGGAATGCGATCACCGCGGCCGGCTCAAGGTCGATCCGGAAACCCTGCAAACCAGCGTGCCGCATATTTACGCGGCCGGCGACGTGATCGGCTTTCCGAGCCTCGCCTCGACCTCGATGGAACAGGGCCGCATCGCCGCCTGTCACGCGCTCGGGGTGGCGGCGCACGAGCCGCCGGAATATTTTCCATACGGCATCTATGCCGTGCCCGAGATCTCGACCGTCGGCATGACGGAGGAGGAGGTCATCGAGCGCGGCATTCCCTACGAGAGCGGCATCGCGCGCTTCCGCGAGACCTCGCGCGGCCACATCATGGGCCTCGACCGCGGCATGCTGAAGATGCTGTTCTCGCTGAAGACGCGCCGCCTGCTCGGTTGCCACATCGTCGGCGAGGGCGCCACCGAACTGATCCATATCGGCCAGGCCGTGCTCAACCTGAAGGGCACGCTCGACTATTTCGTCGAGAACACCTTCAACTATCCCACCCTCGCCGAAGCCTACAAGATCGCCGCGCTGGACGCCTGGAACCGCATGGGCGCGAGCGTGCCGGAAGAAAAGGTGAAGAAGCAGGCGTGAAACAGAGATGCCGTCAGCGCCGGTCGGTTTGTATCGGACGATGACAAGGGCCCGGTCCGGTTGTTGGGAACGTGGCGCAAGGCCTTGAAACATCATCGAAAACGGAAGTGGCCGCCGGTGCGCCGATAGAATCGGTATGTTATGCGGGTTTCAGTTGCGAAAAGTGATGTCGTGTCTCGTCGGGAACCACCCGCGGACCGAACCGCTCGATGAAACGCGATGCCGGACCCTTCAGAATATTGGCGCCGTGGTCAGTGAACCGGAACAACCGGGCCGACATGTAGTTCATCCAAACCAACAGGTTGCGGGCGCGGTTTTCGTCGATCATGTCGAACATGGCCCGGGTCTGCGGATGGATCGCTACGCCGGCTTCGGGCGCGAACATCACCGACAGGGCCGCGCGCGTCGTCGCGGCCTTCTGATATGCGTCGTCCAGAATCGTGTCAGCCCGCTCGCGGTCGTCATTCGCGATCAGGGCCTGAACTTTCAGTACGAGCATGTAGAAGTAGAAATCCGATCCCGGTTCGCAGAGCTCGAAGCCTTGCTCGAAAAGCGCGAGGGCGTTCTCGATGTTGCCCAGGTGCATCTGCAGTTGGCCATATGTCGTGAAGGCGGCGGCGAAGGCCGAACTCGATCGAAAAGCGTCTTCCAGTATATCGATCCCCAGCGAACGGTGCCCGCGATCGAGGAAGTACAGCAGTTTGCCGGCCGCCATCAGCAGGATGGAATTGTTGGCGAGATGCGGCAGGCTGGCTGTCACCAGTTCCTCCATTTCGTCCTCGTCCCGATCACGCAGATCGACGCCGAGTGGCGCTACCGTTCCCGACATGATGTATTTCGAATGGAGGCTGGTGGCGAGCATCAACTGGGCCGTGTGGTCTCCCGGGTCTCGTTCAAGCGAGAACCGGAGACGCTTCTCCGCTTCGATCCAGCTCGAATTGCTGGATAGCAGCGCGGCTACGTCGTGCATGCGCACGGCAAGCGGCTTGTCGGGGGGATGGTGCTCCTTCGGGCGATCATACGCGAGCGCGTCCCAGATCGCTTCGCAGATGCCGTCAGCAATGGCGTCGAAATCCGGCGTGGGGTGATCTCCGTCGCAGGTCGCGACAGAGTGTCTCGATATGCGGGTGATTTGGCCGGTGGCGAAAAACTTCAAAGCCACGGAGCAATCGAGACGATCCGATACCTGCGTGAAATTCAGTTCGACCGCGAATTGCGGCATGGCGCCGGAGAATTGGTCGGGCCTCGGACAGTCTTCGTCGACGACTACCTCGCGCTCCCTGGACGTTTTCAATCCGATTCGCACGCCAAGATGCCTGGCGAAGCTCCGCGCACGGTCGGACTGCGTCCCGATGAACCTCAGTCCGTGGATGGGACCGACGACGACGAATGCGCCTGCCGCCCGCCGGGAGGGCTCGCCGCGCGTTGCGATCCAGACGTAGCCCTCACCGTACTGGGTCGCGATGAATGACGCGTGGCGGGCGGAATCGCCGAGTTTCCGGCGCAGGCGATTGATCAGGAAATCGATATTGCGATCGGATGAATCGGATCCGGGCCCGGTGAGAATGTCGAGCAGGCGGTCGCGCGATAGCACGACACCGGGATTTTCCGTGAATTTCTTCAGGAGCTGCCGCTCGGTGCGGCTGAACCGCACGGGCTGGTGCTCGTCGTCGAGAAAATAGAGGAATTCGGAATCGAAGGTCTTGTCGCCGTGTCGGACCAGGTTGCTCATTGGTCTGCCCCTCGATTGCAACAGGCTGCAGCTTCGCCGATTCCGAAGGGAATAAAACCGGATTTACGGCGGACCCCGGCTTATTAGCCCCTTTTACGCGCGTGGCGGCCATTGTCAAAGCAGACGGTCCTGCATCTGCAAATAATCGCGCAACAATTCGCCGCCATTCCGGAAGCCTCGGGGGTTCAAGAAAAGGGGAGCCGGAAAATGCTGCATGAACACTTCCAGAATGGCGATGTTGCATTGACGGAGATCAGGGAGTCCCTGGTCAGGTCCCCCGTCCGATTGATCCTGGGATTCCGTTTTCTGCGGAATGGAACGAGGCGGCTGGCACGATCTGGCGCAAATGTTCTGCGCGGCGTTCTGCGCCGGCGAATCCTGTCGCGACTGAGTGACCGTCAATTGCGGGATGCTGGCATCTGTCCGTCGGAAGCCGGCCGTCGCCGGCGTTCGGCGGTGGAGCCCAATCCCAATCTCGAAGGTCTGCGCTGACCCAGCCTCTCTCCACAGAAAGGCGTTTGCGCGGCCTG
This sequence comes from Oricola nitratireducens, assembly GCF_014904745.1. Lineage (GTDB taxonomy): Bacteria > Pseudomonadota > Alphaproteobacteria > Rhizobiales > Rhizobiaceae > Oricola > Oricola nitratireducens. The sequence continues at coordinate 6,746 of NZ_JACZCS010000015.1, read as the reverse complement.
ATTGCCGGCGCTCGCGAAAACGCCCGCTGACAGCGGGCGTTTTTGTGTGGCTATCCCGGAAGCGGCTACAGAATCCCGCCTTCGCCGACGAAACTCTTCTCCACCACGAAATGCCCGGGCTTGGAATTCGCGCCTTCCTCCATCCCGGCGGCTTCGCACAATTCCTTGATCTCGAGATTCAGCCCCATCGAGCCGCAGATCATCACCCGGTCGTCCTCGGTGTTCCAGGCGGGGACGCCGAGATCGGAAAACAGTTCGCCCGAGCGGATCTTGTCGGTGATGCGGCCCATATTCGGCGATTCTTCGCGCGTCGTCGTCGGGTAGTAGACAAGCTTGCCGTCCACCATCTCGCCGATCAGGGGATCGTTGATCAGGTTGTCGACGAGCTCGCGCCCGTAATCCAGTTCGGCGACATGGCGGCAGGTATGCGTCAGGATCACCTGGTCGAATTTCTCATAGACTTCCGGGTCGCGGATCAGCGAGGCGAACGGCGCGATGCCGGTGCCCGTCGCGATCATGTAGAGCCGCTTGCCCGGCAACAGCGCGTCGACGACCAGCGTGCCCGTCGCCTTGGTCTTCAGGATCACCTGGTCGCCCGGCTTGATATGGACCAGCTTCGAGGTCAACGGGCCGTCCGGCACGGCGATGGAATAGAATTCCAGTTCCTCGTCCCATGACGGCGAGGCGATCGAATAGGCGCGCAGGATCGGCTTGGCCGGCTTGTCGCCGACGGGATCGCCCATCAGGCCGATCATCACGAACTCGCCCGAGCGGAAGCGCAGGCTCTGCGGCCGCGTCAGCCGGAACGAGAACAGCTTCTCCGTCCAGTGTTTGACTTGCGTGACGGTCTGGCCGTCGGGCAGGGGTGTCGCGATGTTCACGGGCGCCGCCGTCTCCTGGATTGGCGTCAGGTCGTTCATGTTCGGAAGGTCCTGTTAAACCGTTCAGGCGGTCGCCTGCAAACGCTTTTGATAAAAGTGGTTCTGCCAACCGGCGCGCGCGAGCCATTGTTCCTCGGGCTGGCGGGCGGCGAGGTCGCCGCTGATTTCCACCTCGTCGAAGCCGACGCGGCGCGCATGCGCATACTGGTCGGCGATGACGTGGCCGGTGGCGCGCAGCTTGCCGCGATAGCCCGCCTGGCGCAGGCGCCTGGCAAGCGAGAAGCCCCGTCCGTCCTGGAAGGACGGGAAGGCGATCTCGATCAGGCGGATCCATGCGAAGAAGGGCGCGATTTCGTCAGCGTCGGCGTCGTTGGCAATCGACAGCGCGAATTCGCCCGGAAGATCATCCCGATCCGCCGCCTGCAACGCCTCGATCGGCAGCGTCCGCAATCGGTCCGCCAGTACGTCTTCGCCGAAACCGGCGTCGGTCACGATGATACCCATGGTCATTCCCCGGCGCCGGCAGTTGCCGGGCACACCAGTTTTCCGTTTTCGAAATGGATGCCGCACTCCGTCTTGTCGGAACCGCGCCAGCGCCCGGCGCGCGCATCCTCGCCCGCCTTTACCGGGCTGGTGCAGGACGCGCAGCCGATGGAAAGATAGCCGTGCTCGACAAGCGGGTGTTGAGGCAGATCAAATGCGGCAAAATGCGCGTCGATGTCCTCTTTCGACCATTCGGCGAGCGGATTGATCTTGACCTTGCCGTCGCTGGCCCGCTCGAACGTTTCGACATCCGAACGCGTCGCCGCCTGGAACCGCTTTCGGCCCGTGACCCAGCCGTCGAAATCCTTCAGCGCCTCGCGCAAGACGTCGGTCTTTCGGAAGCCGCAGCAGGCGTCGGTGTCGCTCAGGTGCAGCCGGCCATAGGGGTCCGTCGAGCGGATCACCCTGCCGTCCGGCGAGACGGTGCGCACGTCGCTCAGGCCGAACCGCCGGATCAGCGCGTCCTTGTAGGCGAGCGTCTCCGCAAACAGCATCCGCGTGTCGATGAAGATTACCGGCGTCGAGGGATCGGCCTCGGCGACGAGATGCAGAAGCGCTGCCGATTCCGATCCGAAGGACGAGACGACGGCGATCTTGCCATATGTCTTTTCGACGAGGACTTCGCGTAGCACGTCCCGCGCACGGGCGACGCGCAGCCGCGCGGTGTCTTCGGCCGACGGGGCGTGTCTCAGTTCGATGCGGTCATGCGGCACGGACTTCATCCTTCTGTTCGCCATAGATGGCATGCTTGAACGGGTCCGCGCCAAGGCGGCGATAGGCCGCGAGGAAGGTCTCGGAGGCGTCCTCGCGCAAATCCAGATAGGTCCCGATGATGGCCTCGATCGCCGGCACAAGGTCCCCGGCGTCGAAGCCGGGGCCGGTGCGTTCGCCGATCGTCGCGGTCTCGGTGCCGTCGCCGCCAAGCGTGATCTGGTAGTTTTCGCGCCCCGCCTTGTCCAGGCCGAGAATGCCGATATGGCCGACATGGTGGTGGCCGCAGGCATTGATGCAGCCGGAGATCTTGATCTTCAGCGGACCGATTTCGCGTTCCAGCTTGAGTTCGTCGAAACGCTTGGAGATTGCCTGGGCGACGGGTATCGAGCGCGCCGTCGCGAGCGCGCAGTAATCCATGCCGGGGCAGGCGATGATATCCGAGACGAGGCCGATATTGGCGGTCGCCAGGCCCGCTTCGCGCAACGCCGCGTAGACGGCCGGGATGTCGGCCTTGCGCACATGCGGCAGGATGACGTTCTGCTCGTGGCTGATGCGCAACTCGTCATGGCCGTAGCGCTCGGCGAGGTCGGCGAGAACGCGCATCTGCTCGGCGCTCGCGTCGCCCGGCGTGCCGCCGACCGGCTTCAGCGATACCGAGACGATCGAATAGGCCGGGTTCTTGTGTTCGGCGACATTGGTTTCGACGAAGGAGCGCAACGCCGGATTGGCGGCCTGCGCCTGCTCGAAGGCGAGCGACCGGGTGTTGTCGAACAGCGGTGGCGCGAAGGCCTCCTCGATTGCCGCGACGAGCTCCGCCGGCACGCCCGGGAAGTCGCGCTTTTGCCGGATGAACGCCGTCTCGATCTCAGCCTTCAAGTCCTCGAGCCCTGTCTCGTGGACGAGAATCTTGATGCGCGCCTTGTATTTGTTGTCGCGCCGTCCGGAGAGATTGTAGACCTGCAGGATCGCTTCCAGATAGGGCAGCAAATCGTCTTTCGGCAGGAACTCCCGCACGGTCTTGCCGACCATCGGGGTGCGGCCGAGACCGCCGCCGACGATCACCTCGTAGCCGGGCTGGCCGGCCGCGTCGCGCACCATGCGCAGGCCGATGTCATGCGCCTTGGTGACCGCGCGGTCGTTCGGCGCGCCGGTGATCGCGATCTTGAACTTGCGCGGCAGGTACTGGAACTCCGGATGGTCGGTCGACCATTGCCGCAATAGTTCCGCCGTCGGGCGCGGATCCTCGATCTCGTCGGCGGCGGCGCCGGCGAAATGATCGGCCGTCACGTTGCGGATGCAGTTGCCCGACGTCTGGATCGCATGCATGCCAACATCGGCGAGCGTGTCGAGAATGTCCGGGATGTCCTTCAGCCGCGGCCAGTTGAACTGGATGTTCTGGCGCGTGGTGAAGTGGCCGTAACCCTTGTCGAAGCGCTCGGCGACCAGCGCCAGCTGGCGCATCTGGCGCGAATTGAGCGTGCCGTAGGGAATGGCGACGCGCAGCATGTAGGCGTGCAACTGCAGATAGACGCCGTTCTTCAGGCGCAGCGGCTTGAACTCGTCCTCGGTCAGCGAGCCATCGATGCGGCGCTCCACCTGCTCGCGGAACTCCGCGACGCGGTTGCGCACGAAAGCCTCGTCGAATTCGTCGTAGCGGTACATGGATCAGGCTCCTGCCTGTTTGCCGTGGAAATAGTTGGACGGGCCGCGGGTGCGGAACACCTCGCGGAAATGCACCGGCTGCGGCCGGTGGTCGTCGCCCATGACGGTCTCGGCGAGATACGGGCCGACAACCTTGTCCTGCTGCGCATTGGCGGCGGAGAGGATCTTTTCGGCGGCGTCCCGCGAATAGGCGACGATGGCGTCGCCATGATCGCGCGACCAGTTGTTGGACGCGGTGAAATAGACCGCGTCGCCCTCGAAGAGGTCGTTGGCGGTGACGATCTGGGGTTTGTAATCGCGAGCCATTTCAAAGCACTCCGGCTTTTTCGTGAATCTGGTTGGTAGCGGCCTGAACCGCCGTGGCAGCTTTGCGGGCGGCCATGCCGTAAAGCAGGACGGCGGGGCCGGCGACGCCGGCTGCCTCCAGCGCCTCGGGCAGCGCCAGGACCGTGGTGGCGATCGTCTTCTGGTCGGGGCGCGAGGCGTTTTCGACCACCGTCACCGGCGTTTCCGGAGCGGCGCCGTGCATAATCAGCCGGCTGCGCAGGAAGGTCGCGGCCCTGACGCCCATATAGATCGCGGCGCCGGAACCGGGGCGGGCAAGCTCGCGCCAGTCATGCTCGGCGAAGCCCTCGACATCGCGCCCTGTCAAGAAGCGGACGGAGGAATTGCGCCCGCGCCGCGTCAGCGACAGTCCGGAGGAGGCGGCCGCTGCGAAAGCCGCCGTGATGCCGGGCACGACATCCCAGGCGATACCGGCCGCATCCAGCGCGTCCAGTTCCTCGTCGAGGCGGCCGTAGATGCCGGGATCGCCGGATTTCAGCCGCGCGACCTGCGCGCCTTTCGAGCCGTGCTTGACCAGCAGTGCGTTGATGTCCTCCTGCTTCCAGGACGGGCCGTAACCGGTCTTGCCGACCTCGATGATCGTCGCCTCGCGGCGCGCCAGCTCGACGATCGCCTGCGGCACCAGACGGTCGTGCAGGACGACGTCGGCTTCGTGGATCAGACGCCGCGCCTTGATTGTCAGGAGCTCCGGGTCGCCGGGGCCGGTGCCGATCAACGCGACATGGCCGTCGCGCGGCCGGGTCTCGATGGCGTCGGTCAGGATTTCTTCCAGCTTCGCGCGGGCGGCCGCTTCGCCGCCGGCCTTCAGCGCGGCGTCGCCCTCGCCGGAAAAGTAGCGCGCCCAGAAATCGCGGCGCTTCCGGCCCATCGGGATCATGGCGGCCCGTTCCCGGAAGGCCTGGCCGACTCGCGCCAGCAGGCCGAGCGAGGCAGGCAGGCGCTCTTCGAGGTCGGCCTTGATCTTGCGCGCCAGCACCGGCGCGGCGCCTTCCGTGCCGATGGCGACGGTGACGGGATCGCGATCGACGATCGCCGGCGTGATGAACTGCGAATCGTCGAGATTGTCGACGACATTGACCAGCGCGCCGGACTCATGCCCGATCCCGGCGGCGCGGGCGTCTTCGGCGGCGTCGTCATTGGCGCAATAGAAAAGCGCAGCAGCGGCCGCATCGCCCCGGCCGACGGGGCGTTCGACAAGCGCGATGCGGCCTTCGGCGGCCCATTGGCGGATCTGGGAGACAGGACCCTCGCCATAGACCGCGATCGCGGCTTCGGTTTTGAGCAGCAGGCGCAGTTTCGAAACGGCGCATTCTCCCGCGCCGGAAACGACGACACGCCGCCCGGACAAATCGAGAAAAATCGGAAAATGACGCATTTCGGGCCTCGTTCGTTAAGGCCCGGACAATAGGCGGCGACAAATCGGCGCACGAGAACGCGCATTCCAAATGTCGCGAAGGCCGGGGAAATCTGTTCCCTTTCGTTGAAGGTTAACGTTGTTTGATCAGAGTCAATGCACGGTCGAATCGCGCCGTTAGAAAAAACACTCACTTTTGACGCATTCCAAAATCCGGAGGCACCGGCTATATGAACGGCGAAATCTTGAATGGCGGGTTCAGGGACCGTCAAACGGAGGCTAGGGGTTTGGATTACGAACAGTTCTTCGCCGATCGTCTTTCGTCGTTGCGCGATGACGGCAATTACCGTGTGTTTGCGGATCTCGAGCGCCATGCGGGCCAGTTCCCGAAGGCGACGCGCTACCGGGAAGACGGCTCGACGCAGGACGTCACGGTATGGTGCTCGAACGACTATCTGGGCATGGGCCAGAACGACAAGGTCGTTTCCGCGATGCATGCGGCGATCGACAAATGCGGCACCGGGGCGGGCGGCACGCGCAACATCTCCGGCACCAACCACTACCACGTCATGCTGGAGCGGGAGCTCGCCGATCTGCACGGCAAACAAGCGGCGCTGATCTTCACCTCGGGCTATGTCTCCAACTGGGCGGCGCTCGGCACGCTGGCCGCGAAGATCCCCGGCGTTATCGTCTATTCCGACGCCTTGAACCACGCCTCGATGATCGAGGGCATCCGGCACTCGCGCTGCGAGAAGCGGGTGTTCAGGCACAATGACTGGAAAGACCTCGACCGGCTGATGAGCCAGGACGACCCGGCGGCGCCGAAGCTGGTCGCCTTCGAGAGCGTCTATTCGATGGATGGCGACATCGCCCCGATCAAGGAGATCTGCGACGTCGCCGACAGGCACAATGCGATGACCTATCTCGACGAGGTGCATGCGGTCGGCATGTACGGCCCGCGCGGCGGCGGTGTCGCCGAGCGCGAGGGGCTGATGGACCGGCTCACCGTGATCGAGGGCACGCTCGGCAAGGCGTTCGGCGTGATGGGCGGCTACATCACCGGCTCGTCCAACCTGATCGACTTCGTGCGCTCGTTTGCGTCGGGCTTCATCTTCACCACCGCGCTGCCGCCGGCATTGGCGGCCGGCGCGACCGCCTCGATCCGGCACCTGAAAGACAGCCAGGCCGAGCGCCAGATGCATCAGGCCAATGTCGCCCGGGTGCGCGCGGCGCTCGATGCACGCGGC
>NZ_JACZCS010000014.1 GCF_014904745.1 Oricola nitratireducens | reverse complement strand
CTCGCAAGAGCCGTGGCATAAGCTGTCGGAATGCCTTACCCTAGGGGCATGTGAACCCGGGCAATACAGGATTTGGAGGACTAACGTGAAATTTGCATCCGTACTCATCGCCGGTGTGGCGATGTTCGCCGCTTCGGCCGCTTTCGCGCAGGACGTCACCGGCGATGCTGCTGCCGGCGAGAAGGTCTTCAACAAGTGCAAGGCCTGCCATTCGGTGGAAGGCAAGAACAAGGTCGGCCCGCATCTCAACGGCGTCATCGGCCGTACGGCGGGCACCGTCGAAGACTACAAATATTCCAAGGCCATGCACGAGGCGGGCGAGCACGGCGTCGTCTGGGACGCGCCGACGCTGGAGACCTACCTCGTCAAGCCGAAGGATCTGGTGAAAGGCACCAAGATGGCGTTCGCCGGCCTGAAGAAGAAGGAAGATATCGACAACGTCATCGCCTATCTGGAGCAGTTCTCCGGCGAGTGACGTCATCTGAGGCCGGTGGCGTAACCCGCCGGGATATTTGCGAAAACCCCGCTTCTGGAGGCGGGGTTTTTTCATATCCGGATTGCACTGCTGGGCTGGTGAACGGCGATGTTCGCTTGGCCGTGCTGTGGCAGAATGACGGACCGGTTTTGCCGCATCGAAGCGCAGTTCGCGGTTCTCATTTGGGAACGGGACGGCTAGACCGGTTCCGGCGTCCTATCGCCTCGACGGAAAAGCGGAGAGTGATGGCATGAGTGGTCTTCTGGCCCTTCTCGACGATGTCGCGGCGATCGCCAAGATCGCGGCGACCTCGCTGGACGACGTGATGGGGCAGGCGGTGAAGGCCGGCGCCAAGGCGTCCGGCGCTCTCATCGACGATGCCGCCGTGACGCCGAAATACATCCACGGCTTCGAGCCGGCGCGCGAACTGCCGATTGTCTGGCAGATCACCAAGGGATCGCTCCGCAACAAGCTCGTCGTCCTGCTTCCGGCCGCGATGCTGCTGTCGTCATTCGCCCCCTGGGCGATCATGCCGCTGTTGATGCTCGGCGGCGCCTATCTGTGTTTCGAGGGCGCCGAGAAGATCGCGCATCTTTTCCAGCCCCGTCACGGTCCTGACGCGAAAGTCGCTGCCGCGACGCCGGATAATCCCGTTCACCTGGAAAAGGAAAAGGTCGCCGGCGCCATCAAGACCGATTTCATCCTCTCCGCGGAGATCATGACCATCACCCTGGCGGCAATCCCGGAGAGTACGCTCTGGATGGAGGCGCTGACGCTCGCCGCCGCGGGCATCGGCATCACGATCATGGTCTATGGCGGCGTCGCGCTGATCGTGAAGGCCGACGATCTCGGCCTGCTGATGGCAGAGCGTGGACGCTTCTCGCTGACACGCGCCACCGGCCGCGCCATCGTCAGGAGCATGCCCGGCTTCCTGAAGGTGTTGACCGCGGTCGGGACCGCCGCGATGCTCTGGGTCGGCGGGTCGATTGTCATTCACGGCCTCGAGACGCTGGGCTTTACCTGGCTCGGCCATCACATCCACGATCTGGCCGTGCTGGCCGGCGAAGCGGCGCCCTATGCCCATGGGGCGGTCGAATGGATCGCCAAGGCCGCGATGGACGGCGTGCTCGGGCTTGGTCTCGGCCTTTTGCTGATTCCCTTCGCCAAGGCCATCTTCACGCCCTTGTGGCGGGCGGTGACCGGCGGCAAACCGGCATCGGCGAGCCACTAGAGCTTTCCAGGGATAGATAGAAGCATTCTGCCGGAGCAGGTTTGCCCCGAGATCGAGGGATGTGGCGCAGGCCGTGCCGGGGGCACGGTCAAGCCGGAACCCGAAGGCATCGGGGCAAACATGTCCGGCCCTTCGGGTTTCCGTCCGGCGGGCGCCCGCTTTGTCGGCGCGCTTGCCCGTAGCCCCGCTACGCGTCGCGCGCGCCTTCGCGCGGATCGCCGCACCGGACGACAAACAGAATGTTTCTATCTACCCCTGAAAAGCTCAAGGGCGGCAGCCGGTCATCCTGCCGGCACCTTTACCCGCAGCCAGTCGAGCAATTCGCCGATGGCCTCCTCGCGTCCGACTTCGTTCAGCGTCTCGTGCCGCATCTCCGGACGCAGGCGCAGCGTGACCGCGTCGAAGCGCGCCGAACGCATGCGCTCCGCCTGTGTCTTGACCGCTTTGCCGAAAGCCGTCGCCGGATCTCGCCCGCCGCCGAGCAGGTGGTACGGCAATCGCCGGGCTTTGGCCGGCGCGTTCCCGACGTCGGTCACTTCGAACACCATGTCGAGAATGTCGCTCCACATGCCGACGGAAGCCGGCCAGCCGCACAGCGGATCGGCGATATAGGCATCGACGACTGAAACATCTCGCGACAGCCAGTCGAACTCCGTTCGCCGGTCCTTCACCGACTTTGCCCAGGCCCCGAAGGTCAGCTTCGGCAGCAACACGGACGGAACGTCGGACCCGAGCCGGAAGCGTTCCCAGGCAAGCACCGCCTTGGCCGCCCGCCCGGCAAGCCCCGCCGTCAGGCTGGCGTTCCACGCGACACAGCCCGCGATGCGGTCTGCATGGCGGAATGCGTGGGCAAGCGCGACCGTGCCGCCCATGGAGTGGCCGAACAGGATCAACGGCAGGCCCGGATGGCTGGCGGCAATCATGTCCTGGACGGAGGAAACGTCGTCGAGAACGAGCCGGACGCCGTCGCCGCCGGTATCGAAACTGCCCGCCGGCGCGCCGGGGGCCTGCGTGAAACCGTGGCCGCGATGGTCGTGTGCATAGACATGGTAGCCAGCCGCCGACAGCACCTGCGCGAAAGCCGCGTAACGCGCGCTGTGCTCGGCTAACCCGTGCAGGATGTGGACAACGCCGGCAGCTTTTCCCTTCGCCGGCTGATGCCGCAGCGCGAGCGCCGCGCCGGTGGCCGAGGCGTGTGTCCGTGTCTCCGAAAATCCCATCTGAATGCCTGTTCTCCCAGGCCGCCGAGTAGCGGCAAGACAGGGCTTGCTGTCAAGCCGTCACCCGTTTGCGGTCACCGCGTTTTGCGCTTCGCTTAACGGCTTGGCAATGCTTTGCGGCCATGTCTTCTACACGCGAAAGTGGAACCCGAACGGCATGTCTGGAACCGGCACCATGGACATTTCCGGCACGAATGTGCGTCAGGCGAAATTCGCGCCCGCGCCGCTGCTGGCCTTCCTGCTGGCCGGGCTTGCGGTCATCGTTCTCGATCTGGCCGACGGTAACCGCTACATGGTCGATGTCGATGACCGGATGCGCGCCCTGCAGATCCGCGACCTGCTCGCCGACGGCAACTGGTTCGACCGCACCCTGCCGTTCCTGTCGATGCCCGAGGCCTATGTCTCGCCGTGGTCGCGGTTGGTCGACCTGCCTTATTACCTGACGACGCTGGCGCTGCGCCCGTTTCTTGGCGCCGATGCGGCCTTCGCGGTTTCCACCGCCGTCTGGCCGGTCCTCATCTTCGCCGGCTTCGCGTTGCTGGCGGCGCGGGTCATGCGTATCGTCAACCAGGGCCGCCTGAGCGTCCCGCAGGGTTTCTTTTCCGCCATATTGATGATCTTCGCGCTGTGGGAATTCGTGCCCGGGCGCATCGACCACCACAATTTCCAGCTCACGCTGATGATGGCGATGCTGGCCGGTCTCGTCGATCCGAGCGCCGTGCGCGGCGGCCTTGTCGCCGGCCTGTCCGCGATGCTCTCGATCGCCGTCGGCCTGGAGAGTCTGCCCTTCATCGCCGTCGGCCTCGGCGCTCTCGCCCTGGCCGGCGCGGCCGGAACCGGCGACGCGCGGCTGCGCCTGCAGGCGGCGGGCTCGGGCTTTGCGCTGTCGGGTCTGCCCGTCGCCCTGGCGTTGATCGGTCCGCAGGGCCTCCGCGACGGCGCCTGCGACGCGCTTTCCGGCTTTTGGGTCGCCGCGATCCTGATGTTCGGCGCGGTCGCCGCGCTGGTGCCGCTTGCCTGGCGGCTCGGTCTTTTTCGCGGACGATACGGCGTCGTGTTGCGCCTTGTCTCGCTGGCTCTTCCGGCGATCGCGGCCGGCGCCGTGCTGGCCACGGCCTTTCCGGCTTGCCTGGACGGGCCCTACCATATGGTAGATTCCGTCAGCCGCGCTTTCTGGCTCGACCGGATCGAGCAGGAGGCCTCCGCGCTGACCATGATCCGCAACGGCGTGGTCGGCATTGTCTCCTTCATCCTGATCTATGTCCTCATCCTCGCCTTTGCCGCGCCGGCTGTCTGGCGCCGTCTGCGCGATGGTGACGCCCGCGCGGCGATCGCCTGGTGCGTGGGCCTGACGGCCGTGGCGGCTTCCTGCGCGCAGATCCGCTTCGTGCCGTTCCCGGCCGCCCTGGTCCCGCTGTTCCTGCCGCTGTTGATCGACACGTTAGCGCGCAACACACTGATGCGCGTCTTCCTGCCGGCGGCGCTGGTGCTGCCGCTTTTGGCCATCGTCTCCGCCAAGGCGTTCCCGCCGTCGCTCGACCTCGATGTCGTCGACCTGATGTCCGGCGACGAGTGCCGTGGCGAGGACACGGGCGTCCTCGGCACCGTGCCGCCCGGCCGGGTGATCGCGCCGCTGGGGCTCGCTTTCGACATTGTCGAGGGAACGAATGGCCACACCGTCGGCGCGCTGCCGTTCCATCGCTCCGCGCCGGGCATTCGGCGGCTGGCTCTCGCCTTCACCTCCGATGACACGGCGGTCCGCGCGCAGGCGCTGGCGCCCTACGACTATGTTGTCATCTGCCGCCGCGAGACGGATTTCGATCTTTCGTCCGCGCCGCTGTTCAAGGCATTGAACGAGGGGCAGACCGTGCCGGGCATCACACCCGTCGCGCCGGAAAGCCCGTCGCGGTTCCGCATGTTCAGGCTGGACGCGTCCGTGCCCCGTGCCTTCGCGCTGCCCGGCGATAAATCCTAGCTTTTCGCGGGACAACCGATCTGCGCATTGCTCCCGCTGGCCGTTTCGCCTACACACGCGCGAAAATCCCACTCAAATTATCCGGTGTTACGAAATGGCTCGCCAATTCATTTATCACATGTCCGGCCTCAACAAGGCCTACGGCGCCAAGAAGGTGCTCGAAAACATCCATCTGTCTTTCTACCCGGACGCCAAGATCGGCATTCTCGGGCCGAACGGCGCCGGCAAGTCGACCGTGCTGCGCATCATGGCCGGCCTCGACACCGAGTTCACCGGCGAGGCGTGGCTGGCCGAGGGCGCGACCTGCGGATACTTGGCCCAGGAGCCGCAGCTCGACGAGGGGCTGAACGTGCTCGGCAACGTCATGGAGGGGGTCGCCGACAAGAAGGCGATCCTCGACCGCTACAACGAGCTGATGATGAACTATTCCGACGAAACCGCGGAAGAGGGATCGAAGCTGCAGGACATCATCGACGCCCAGAACCTCTGGGACCTCGACAGCCAGGTCGAGATGGCGATGGAAGCGCTGCGCTGCCCGCCGGGCGAGGCGACCATCGACAACCTGTCAGGCGGCGAGAAGCGCCGTGTCGCGCTCTGCCAGCTGCTGCTGCGCCAGCCCGACCTTCTGCTGCTCGACGAGCCGACCAACCACCTCGACGCCGAGACCATCGCCTGGCTGGAAAAACACCTGCGCGAATATCCGGGCGCGGTGATGATGATCACCCACGACCGCTACTTCCTCGACAACGTCACCGGCTGGATCCTCGAACTCGACCGCGGCCGCGGCATCCCCTATGAGGGCAACTACACCGCGTATCTGGAAGCCAAGGCCAAGCGCATGAAGCAGGAAGGCCGCGAGGAGGCTGCCCGCCAGCGCGCGCTGTCGTCCGAGCAGGCCTGGATTGCCTCGAGCCCGAAGGCCCGACAGGCAAAGTCGAAAGCCCGTATTCGCGCCTATGACGAACTGGTCAAGGCCGCCGCCGACCGCCGCCCCGGCGACGCGCAGATCGTGATTCCCGCCGGCGAGCGCCTCGGCAATGTGGTGATCGACGCCGAGGCCCTGTCGAAGGGCTATGGCGACCGCCTCCTGATCGACAATCTGGAATTCAAGCTGCCGCCCGGCGGCATCGTCGGCGTCATCGGCCCGAACGGCGCCGGCAAGACGACGCTGTTCCGCATGATCACCGGCCAGGAGCAACCCGACTCGGGCTCGATCACCATCGGCGAGACGGTCAACCTCTCCTATGTCGACCAGAGCCGCGACACGCTCGACGGCAATAAGACCGTCTGGGAGGAGATCTCCGGCGGCAACGACATCATCAAGCTCGGCAAGCACGAGGTGAACAGCCGCGCCTATTGCGGTTCCTTCAACTTCAAGGGCGGCGACCAGCAGCAGAAGGTCGGCACGCTGTCCGGCGGCCAGCGCAACCGCGTCCATCTCGCCAAGCTGCTGAAAGAGGGCGGCAACGTGCTGCTCCTCGACGAACCGACCAACGACCTTGACACCGAGACGCTCGGCGCGCTGGAAGACGCACTGGAAAACTTCGCCGGCTGCGCCGTGGTGATCTCGCACGACCGTATGTTCCTCGACCGCCTGGCGACCCACATCCTCGCCTTCGAGGGCGACAGCCATGTCGAATGGTTCGAGGGCAATTTCGAGGAATACGAGGCCGACAAGATCCGCCGTCTGGGTCCGGACTCGGTCAATCCGAAGCGGGTGACGTATAAGCGGCTGACGCGGTAAGGGGCAGAGCGTAGCTCGAACCGATACGCGGTGCTACTCGCGTATCGGGATGGCTTGCCTATAAAGCACTGGTCATCTTTGCGACCAGATCAAGATCGTATCCGATACCGTCCCCTCGACAGGAATTTGAGATAGCCATTATCTCTAAGTAATTGCAGTTGTTGCCGTATTTTCGGCTTCACATGTTTGTTGTTTGGATACAATGCGCTGAGCGTGTCCTCATAAGCATATACGTCGTCGAGATCAAACTCGCGGTAACCGAGCGATTCTACGCACTTCATCACTTCGAGCAGCCAGCCTCTGGCTTCAGGTTGGGTCTCTCGGAGAAAAAGTGTCCGGTTCCATTGGTCTAGCACCGATTGTTTGGAAATAGTGATCCCGTCGCGCACGATGTATATGCGGCCGGATTCCGGGACGCGATTCAGAAGGATATTCGAACCGATCCATCCGGCGCGTCGGGCTGTCGGAGCTAAAGGTTTCCTCTTTTCGACGATGTCGAGCGCGAAAAAATGCTTCGGTATAACGCAGACGTTTGTTACCGAAGTGGTCTGCAAATCGTAGTTCAGAAGAAGCAGATTTGGGTTGTTTGACGACAGCAGTCGATCGCATTTTACATGATAGGCCCCGTCGGCAACCTTCGCGCCAAAAGCCTTTTTCTGGCTCTTAAGCTCGTGTTCATCACCGCACGCCGGACAGAAAAAGTCGGCAACAGGGCGATTGGCGGCAAACTGCGTGATGTGTTGATTGCCGCAGTTAGGGCAATACAGAGATTTCGATACCCATCCCTCGGTCCATACGCGCGCGCGTTGCGATCCACTGACATAGGGCGTCTGCGTTTCTTCGAAACCGAGTTTCATGAAGAATTGTTGCAGTGATCACTCGACCCGCGTCAACCATCCAGTTGAATCAAATGAACAATCGTCAGCACGAAAGTGCCGCTACGTTGTGACCGGCGTTGTCATACCGCCCGCAATTTGAGCGAAGAGTTTTGCTAAGCGAAAGTCCCCTGTTTCAGCAAACTCGACATAGCTGGGAGAATGTTCGGAGTCTGGGGGTGAGTAGAACACTGCAAATCGATTCTGCTCGGTTTTCTCGATCAGGACGCTTAGATCTTCCGAATCCACAGGTGTAAAATGCCGATGTCCACAACTTGGACAATCGTCATCGCACATGCATGACCACTCGTCTTCCCAAGAGTAACCGCACTCAGTGCAACTGTAGTGATTACGATACCAAGCCATTCTGTGGTCACCGCCATTGATCTTAGTAATCCAAAGAACAGGAGCGGAACATCGCCCGGAAGTCAATTGATCGACAGACGATAAACGTCACTCCACCCGGCAGCAGAACGGGAAGAATTGGCGTCCTTCCAGCCCCGGCGCGCCGGTCGGCGTGAATGTGAAATCGAAGCTCCGGTCGCTTTCGTCCTGGCAGCCCGCCGGCGTATAGGCGATCGTGCCGGTCACCGGATGGCCGGTTTCCAGCTTCCACGGGTTCTGCGTGGCGAAGGTGACGCTGCCCGGCGTCCGCTGGATCGTGTCGCCGGAGAACGCGTCGACGAAGTTCGACGACATCTCGCCATGGCAGGTCAGTTCCAGCGCCCAGTTCGGCTCGAAACCGGAGCAGATCATAGTCTGGCCGGGCGCCAGCAGTCCGGCGCAGGAGAGGTCCGCGGCCGAGGCGGACAGGGCAGGCAGAAGGACAAGCGAAAACGCGAGGGAACGGACGAACATCGGACAACTCCTTGGTTCCGGTTCAGCTTCCCCAGCGGAACAAGACTAGCATCGCGCGCCCGTGACCGGAATTGCCGGATTCTGCCGCTTGCCGGCATGGTAAATCCGGCTAGTCTCGTCGCCCGTTGCGGGAGGAGACCGGCGATGGACGGGACGGAATTCGATTATGTGATCGCCGGCGGCGGATCGGCCGGATCGGCGCTGGCGGCGCGGCTCAGCGAGGATCCGGATGTCACGGTCTGCCTGGTCGAGGCTGGCGGCGAGGGCAGGGACATCCTGATCCGCGCGCCGTTGGGCATCGTCGCCATGCTGCCGGGCTACGGCCGGATCAACAATTGGGCCTACGAGACGGTGCCGCAGCCGGGCCTGAACGGCCGTAAGGGCTACCAGCCGCGCGGCCGCGCCCTTGGCGGCTCCAGCGCCATCAACGCGATGCTCTATATCCGCGGCCATCCGGGCGACTATGACGACTGGGCGGCGCAGGGTTGCGCCGGCTGGGCCTGGAAGGACGTGTTGCCGTATTTCAGGCGGTCGGAGGGGAACGAGCGCGGTGGCGACGCCCTGCACGGTGATGCCGGCCCGCTGCACGTTTCCGAGCAGAACACGCCACGCGCCGTCTCGAAGGCTTTTGTCGAGGCCTGCGCGCAGACCCAGATCCGCGAAAATCCCGATTTCAACGGACCGGAGCAGGAGGGCGCCGGCCTCTACCAGGTGACGCAGTTTCACGGAGAAGGCCGCGAGGGCGAACGTTGTTCGGCCGCCGCTGCGTATCTGCATCCGGTGATGAAGCGCCGGAACCTGACCGTGCTGACCAAGATGCTGGCGACGAAGATCCTGTTCAGGGGCAGGAGGGCCGTCGGCCTTTCCTGCCTGCGGGGAGGACGGGAACTGACCATAAAGGCGCGTCGCGAGGTGATCCTCTGCGGCGGCGCGTTCAACTCGCCGCAACTGCTGCTCCTGTCGGGCATCGGCCCGGCGGCCGAATTGAAGGACAAGGGCGTCGAGCCTGTCCATGACCTCCCCGGTGTCCGCAAGAATCTGCAGGACCACATCGATTTCATCCTGTCCTACAAGACGCGTGACACCGACGTGCTCGGCATCGGCCCGGTCGGGACGGCGAAGCTCATGCGCGAAATGTTCCGCTGGCGGCGTGACGGCACGGGCCTTGTCGCCTCGCCGGGCGCGGAGGGCGGCGCCTTCATCAAGTCGGACCCGGCGCTTCAGCGGCCGGACCTGCAACTGCATTTCGTCGCCGCGCTGGTCGACGACCATTCGCGCAAGCTGCATCTCGGCTACGGCTATTCCTGCCATGTTTGCGTATTGCGGCCGCATGCGCGCGGCGAAGTGACGCTCCAAAGCGCCGACCCCGCTGCCGCGCCGGTGATCGATCCGCGTTTTCTCTCCGACGAGCGCGATGCGGACCTGCTGCTCAAGGGCGCGAAGATCACCCGGCGTATCATGGACGCGCCGGCGCTGGCGCGGTTCCGGCAGAAGGAAGTCTATCTCGATGGCGTCACCGATGACGCCGAGCTGATGCGCCACATCCGACAGCGCGCCGACACGGTCTATCACCCTGTTGGCACTTGCAGAATGGGCACGGACGACAGGACGGTGGTCGATCCGCAATTGCGCGTGCGCGGCATCGGGGGCCTGCGGGTCGTCGATGCCTCGGTCATGCCGAGCCTGATCGGCGGCAACACCAATGCGCCGACCATCATGATCGCCGAAAAGGCGGCCGACATGATCGCGGCGGCGAGGAATTCATAGCGATTTGGATAAAAAAAGACCGGGCGCGCTGGGAGGAGGATAGCGGCCCGGTCTCTGTCATGGGAAGGCTGGGAGGAGGATAGCCTTCACATTCAAAATCTCGAACTTTGCCGCGGGAGGAGGATGCGGCGCGTTCTTGATGATTGGAATATGCTGACCGTCCGGTTAAATTTCAATTGATTATTGTGCATTGCACCCATGCAAAAAACGCATGACTGAAACGCAATGCGCCGGATTGCCGGAAATCAATATTCCCAGCTGCGCGCCTTCGAGATCAGAAAATCCCGGAAAGCCTGGAGTTTTGCGCTGTTTCTGAGTGCCTCCGGATAGACGAAATAGGTGTCGAAGGACGGCAATGCGACCTTGCCGAGCAGCTGAACCAGCCCGGCGTCGGGCTCCACGGCATAGTCTGGAAGCATCGCGATGCCGATCCCGCGCTGCACCGCGCGCTTGATCGACATGATCGAATTGATCTCCAGGACCGGCGTACGCGGCTCGCCTTCAGGGCGTCCGAGCGTCAGGAAGGAGCGCATTTCCATCAGATAGGCGGGCGCCGGCTCGCCGAATCCGATGATCCGGTGATTGTCGAGATCCTCCGGCTTTTCCGGCCGGCCGTATTTGTTGAGATAGGCGGGCGAGGCGTAGACATGGAAATGGACGGTGAACAGCTTGCGCTGGATCAGGTCGGGCTGCTGCGGCGCGCGCAGCCGGATCGCGCAGTCCGCCTGGCGCATGTTGAGATCGAGTTCCTCGTTCGACAGCATCAGGTGCAGTTGCACGTCTGGATAGAGTTCCAGGAAATCCTGTACGCGATAGGTCAGCCAGCCGGAGCCGAGGCCGACGGTCGTCGTCACGCGCAATTGTCCGGACGGGCGCTCGGTCGATTCCGACAGTTGCGCGCGCACCGTCTCCAGCTTGACGAAGACGTCATTAGCGGTGCGAAACAGTGTTTCACCCTGTTCGGTCAGCACCAGGCCGCGCGCATGCCGGTTGAACAGCGCGACGCCGACTTCGTGTTCCAGCGCCGAGACCTGCCGGCTGACCGCCGACTGCGACATGTGCAGCGTCTCGCCGGCATGGGTGAATGACCCGGCCTCGGCTGCGGCGTGAAATACACGCAGTTTGTCCCAATCAAGCGGCATTGGCCGGTTCTCCCCCTCGACGGCCGTTTATTCGGCGGCCTGTAGCTCCGATTCCTGCGCGGCGAGGTATTTTTCGACTTCCAGCGCCGCCATGCAACCCATGCCGGCTGCCGTGACGGCCTGGCGGTAGATGTCGTCGGTGACGTCTCCGGCGGCAAAGACGCCCGGAATGTTGGTCGCGGTGGAATCCGGCGCCGTCCACAGATAGCCGTTCGGCTTCTGCTTCAGCTTGCCTTCGAACAGCGACACCGCCGGCGCATGGCCGATGGCGACGAAAACGCCATCGATCGGCATCTCGGTGACTGCGCCGCTCTTGACGTTCTTGAGCTTCACGCCGGTGACCGCCGCCGGAAGCGCCGGATTGTCCTTCGCGCCGGTGATCTCGTCGATCACCGTATCCCACATGCAGTGGATGTTGTCCTTGGCGAACAGGCGCTCCTGCAGGATCTTCTCCGAGCGCAGCTCGTCGCGCCGGTGCACCAGCGTCACGGTCTTGGCGAGGTTGGCGAGGTAGAGTGCTTCCTCGACGGCCGAGTTGCCGCCGCCGACGACGATCACGTCCTTGCCGCGATAGAAGAAGCCGTCGCAGGTCGCGCAGGCCGAGACGCCGTAGCCCATATAGGTCTGTTCGCTCTCGATCCCGAGCCACTTCGCCTTGGCGCCGGTGGCGATGACAAGCGCGTCGGCGGTATAGACCGCGCCGCTGTCGCCGACCGCCCTGAACGGGCGCACGTCGGTATCGACCTCCGTGATGACGTCGTTGATGACCTCGGTGCCGACGTTTTTCGCCTGTTCCAGCATCTGTTCCATCATCCACGGGCCCATGACCGGTTCGGCATAGCCGGGATAGTTTTCGACCTCGGTGGTGATCATCAGCTGGCCGCCCTGTTCCATCCCGGCGACGAGGACGGGTTTCAGCATGGCGCGCGCGGCGTAGATCGCGGCGGTGTAGCCGGCCGGGCCGGAGCCGATGATCAGGACCGGACTGTGTTTGGTGGTGCTCATTTCGGACCTCTTTTGCATGCGGACGCGGATGCGCCGCACCCATGATGCGTTGGCCGTTATCTAAGTGTTACGCCTGTACGGGCGCAAGTGCGCGGCGGCGATGCCCACTACCGAGTGGGGACTTTCGCATCTGCTTGCGTCAATTTTGTTGCGGCTGCGAAGCCCACGCAATAATCCTTGGTCATGAAAGACGCCGTCGAACTCGATTCCATCGATCTTGCGATCCTGCGCGAACTGCAGGAGGACGGTCGAATGACCAATGTCGAACTGGCCAGCCGGGTCGGCATTTCCGCGCCGCCCTGCCTGCGCCGCGTCCGCCGCCTCGAGGAGGCGGGGATCATCGCCGGCTACCGCGCGGTCCTCGACGCCGGCAAGCTCGGCCAGGAGATCGTCGCCTTCTGTTTCATCGGCCTGCATCACCAGTCGGACGCCGACCTCAAGGCCTTCGCCGCGCTTACCGATCACTGGCCGCTGGTGCGCGAGGCCTGGATGCTCTCCGGCGAGAGCGATTTTCTGCTCCATTGCGTCGCGCCCGACTTCAAGACATTCCAAACCTTCGTGCTGGAGGAACTGACGTCGACGGACAATGTCGACACCGTTCGCTCGGCTCTGACGATCCGGAAGGTCAAGGACGAGGGGCTGGTCGCGTTGTAAGCGCGGGACCGTGTACCTTTAGGCGATGAACGAAACCGAAGCCCACATGAAACCTGTCGTTGGCCGGGACATCCTCTGGACGTCCCCGTGGGCGGTCGCCGTCGTGGTCGCGGTCCTTGTCGCGGCCAAGCTGGCTGTCGGATGGGGAACCGATCTCGTCGGTGACGAGGCCTATTATACGCTGTGGGCGTTCCATCCGCTGCAGGCCGGCTATTACGACCATCCCCCGGGCGTCGTCTGGTTCATAAAGGCGGGCCAGTTCGTATTCGGCGAATCCGCCTTCGCCTCCCGCGTGGTGACGATCCTGGCCACGATCGTCTGCGCGCTGGCTGTCTGGCGCACCGGCGTCGCGCTCTTTGCGGACCGGACGATCGCCGCGCTCGCAACGCTGTGGTTCGCCCTGTCGGCCGGCGGGGCGGTCGGGCTGCTCATCGTCACGCCGGACGCCCCGTCGATGATGTTCTGGATACTGGCGGTCTGGGCGGCGGCGGAACTGCACCGCAGCGCAAACGCCAACTGGTGGCTCGCTTTCGGTCTGTTCGCTGGCCTCGGGCTCGATTCCAAATATACCGGCTTTTTTCTCGGTGCCGGGATCGTGCTCTGGCTTCTGGCCTATCGCGGGACCCGGGCCTGGTTGCGCTCC
This sequence comes from Oricola nitratireducens, assembly GCF_014904745.1. GTDB lineage: Bacteria > Pseudomonadota > Alphaproteobacteria > Rhizobiales > Rhizobiaceae > Oricola > Oricola nitratireducens. The sequence continues at coordinate 356,528 of NZ_JACZCS010000014.1, read as the reverse complement.
TGGCAGCTCTACGCAGGCGGCATCCTGGCGCTCGTCCTGTTCTGGCCGGTGGTGCAATGGAATATCGGCCACGATTTTGCCTCGCTGCAGTTCCAGCTGGGGCGGTCGACGGAGGCCACGCCGAGCCTTGCGCGCTTTGCTCGGTATTTCCCCGAATATATCGCCACGCAGGCCGCGCTGCTGTGGCCAGGGCTGTTCCTGTTTGCGGTCGCCGGATGCGTGCTGTTTGTCCGCAACCGTGGCAGGCGAAGCGATCCGGCGGTCGGCCTTCTCGTGCTCACCGCCGCGCCGGCGATCGTCTATTTCGCCTTTCACGCCATGCATTCGCGCGTGCAGGGTAACTGGACGCTGCCGCTGATCGGCCAGCTGGCGCTGCTCGGCGCATGGGCTGCCGTCACATGGAAGCCTGCCGCTGCATGGGCCCGGTCGGTCTGGTTGTGGACGCGCCGCTGGCATGCGCCGCTTGCGCTTCTGCTTGTCGGCGTCATCTTCGCCCAGGCGGCCTTTGCGCCGATCCCCGTTCCCGGAAAACTGCCGACCGACGACATGGCGGGGTGGGCGGACGTGACCGACGAGATGGCGGCGGAAGTGGAAAAGACCGGCGCTACGAGTGTCTATGCGATCGACTACATCATGGTCGCGCTGCTTGAAACGAGCGCCCGTTTTCACGGCCATGACATCGCCGTGCTGCCCGCGGCGGGCTACCACCATTTCACCTTCATGGACGTGCCCGGTCCGAACGACGTCGACTGGCCGGTGCTGTTCGTCTCTCGTAACCGGATCGGCAGCGACCGCGCGGCCACCTACGGACTGTTGGGTGTCGACGGCCGGTACCTGTCCAGCGTCGTGCGCAAGGGGCCGGGCGGAAAGCCCGTCGAGCGCATCGATTTCTACCTGGCCGGCAAGGACGGCGCGTAGCCCGTCCGGTCTGTCCGCTTCTCCGGGCTTGACGTTGCGTCGCCGCCTGCCTACGCAAACGGCAGTCCAACAGGAGCCCGATCGTGCCGTCATCCACCGATCCGTCAGCGAATTCGTTCGAGAAACTGCATCTGGGATGCGGCGTGAAGCATTTTCCCGGCTATTACCATGTCGATGCCCTGGCCTACGACCATGTGGACCATGTCGGCCCGGTCGAAAAGCTGGACTTCATCCCGGATGGTGCGGCGGGCCACATCTATGCCTGTCATGTGCTGGAGCACTTCGGCCGTGGGGAATACATGGATGTGCTGCGCGAATGGCGCCGCGTCCTGCGCGCCGGCGGCACGCTGCGGCTGGCGGTTCCCGACTATGGTGCCTGCGCGAAACTCTATTGCGAAGGCAAGGTCGATCTGCCGATGATCACCGGGCTGTTGATAGGCGGCCAGCGCGACGAATACGACTTCCACAAGATCGTCTTCGACGAGAAAACGCTGACGCAAGCGCTTCTGGACGCCGGGTTTTCCTCCGTCGCCCGCTGGGACTGGCGCACCACCGATCACGCCGATGTCGACGACTACAGCCAGGCCTACCTGCCGCATATGGACAAGGAAAACGGCACGCTGGTTTCGCTCAACCTCGAGGCGACTGCCTAGCAGGTGTGTTCGCGCAGGAAATCCCGGTAGACCCGTGTGATCCCGTCCTCCAGCGTGATGGACGGCTCCCAGCCGAGTGATCGCAGCTTGTCGCTCGACATCAGCTTGCGCGGCGTGCCGTCGGGTTTCGAGGTGTCGAGCCGGATCTCGCCATCGTAACCGATGACGGCGCAGACCAGTTTCGCCAGATCCAGAATGGCGAGATCGCTTCCCGTCCCGACATTGACGTGGCCTTCGTCGGAGTAGTTTTTCATCAGGAAGACGAGCGCGTCGGCACAGTCGTCGACATGCATGAACTCGCGCATCGGCGTACCGGTGCCCCAGATTTCGATCGAGGCGGCGCCGGCCATCTTGGCGTCGTGGACCTTGCGGATCAGCGCCGGCAGGACATGGCTTGTCTTCAGGTCGTAGTTGTCGCCGGGTCCGTAAAGGTTGGTCGGCATGGCGGAAATGAAGTCGTCGCCATATTGCCGCCGGTACGCCTGGCACAGCTTGATGCCGGCGATCTTGGCGACCGCGTACCATTCGTTTGTCGACTCGAGCGGCCCGGTCAGGAGGGCGTCTTCGGTGATCGGCTGGTCGGCGAATTTCGGATAGATGCAGGACGAACCGAGGAATACCAGTTTCTCCACGCCCGCCTCGTGCGCGGCATGGATGATGTTCGCCTCGATCATCAGGTTTTCGTACAGAAACGAGGCCGGCTGGTCGCGATTGGCGAGGATGCCGCCGACTTTCGCGGCGGCGAGAAATACCGCGTCGGGTTTTTCGCGGGCAAACCACTCGGCAACCGCCTGTTGCGACAGCAGATCGAGCTCCCGGCGTCCGGCGGCGAGCAGCGAGCAGTTCTCGCCTTCCAGGCGGCGCATCAGCGCCGAGCCGACCATGCCGCGATGCCCGGCGACGAAGACCCGCTTTCCACCGAGCGAATAGGCAGGATCAGGCATGACGTTTGGCATCCTTAAGATCGGCCGCGACCATCTCGCGCACGAGGTCCCCGAACGGGACTTTCGGTTGCCAGCCGAGCTTCTCGCGCGCCTTGGAAGCGTCGCCGAGCAGCGTCTCGACCTCCGCAGGGCGGAAATAGCGCGGGTTCACCGCGACGATCGTGCGGCCTTTCTCGTCGACCGCCTTTTCCTCGACGCCTTCGCCCTGCCAGGTGAGGTGCATGCCCAGTTCGCGCGCCGCAGCGTCGACGAAATCGCGCACAGAATATTGCTGGCCGGTTGCAATGACGAAATCCTCCGGCTGCTCCTGCTGCAGCATCAGCCACATCATTTCGACATAGTCGCGCGCGTGGCCCCAGTCGCGTAGTGCATCGAGATTGCCGAGATGCAGGCATTCCTCGAGCCCGACCTTGATGCGTGTCAGACTGCGCGTGATCTTGCGCGTCACGAAGGTCTCGCCGCGCAGCGGCGACTCGTGGTTGAACAGGATGCCGTTGCAGGCATAGAGGCCATAGGCCTCGCGGTAGTTGACCGTGATCCAGTAGGCATAGAGCTTTGCGACGCCGTAGGGGCTGCGTGGATGGAATGGCGTCGTTTCGGTCTGCGGCGTCTCCTGCACCAGCCCGTAAAGCTCCGAGGTCGAGGCCTGGTAGAAACGGCTCTTCTTCTCGAGCTTGAGAATGCGGATTGCCTCCAGCAGCCGCAGCGCGCCCAGCGCGTCGGAGTTGGCGGTGTATTCCGGCTCCTCGAACGACACGGCCACATGGCTCTGTGCCGCCAGATTGTAGATCTCGTCCGGCTGCACGTCCTGCAGGATGCGCAGCAGGCTCGACGAATCCGTCATGTCGCCGTGATGCAGGATATAGCGGCCGCTGTGGCCCGCCTCGCCATCGATCAGGTAGTCGATTCTGCCGGTGTTGAACAGCGACGTGCGGCGTTTGACGCCGTGAACCTCGTAGCCTTTTTTCAGCAGCAACTCCGACAGATAGGCTCCGTCCTGCCCGGTCACGCCGGTGATGAGCGCTCTCTTTTTTTCCGTGGCCAAGCGGCTCTCCGTTCACTTGATGACTGAGCATGTGCCATAGGCCAAGCATTCCGTCAGGGTCAACACGCGGCGCTGCTTATTCCCGCGGCGGCTTGATCAATCCTTCCCGGATACGCCGTTCCCGGGTGCGGCGCTGCTTTCTTGCCGTCTTTTCCTCTTTCAGCCGCGCCAGCCGCAGGTCGAACCGTGGATCGATCGAGACTGCCGCGCGCCGGAGCACGGCCTGAACGCGGCTGCCGCGGTAATCTCCCTTCGGCACGAAGGAGCGTTCCGAATAGATCAGTCTTTCGCGCGCTCCCGGTTTCGCATCCGGCGCCGCTTCGTAAAGCATCCGCGCGACGCGGGCGAACATGCTCATCGTATTGTAGTAGCCCAGGATGCGCCGCCGCGCCTCGGCGATGTCGGCGAGCGCCTTTTCGTAGCGGCCCGTGTCGACGGCCTGCATCATCTGTTGCAGGGCCGCATCGAAATCGTCGAGATCGAGCGGCATGTGGCAGCCGGCGGGCAATTCGTCGCCGACATTGCCGCAGCCCGAATAGAACGGAAATGCCCAGCAGAGCAGGGGATCCGACAGTTTCTCGGTCCAGGCGAAGTCGTCGTCGCCGTTTTCCAGCGCCAGGTGATACTTGTAGGGTTCCAGCGCCTCGCGCTTGTCGCCGACATAGCGGTGGCCGGTGCCGAAAAGCTCGATGTGGTCCGGTATGCGCTCCTTCAGGAACTCGATGAATTCCAGCCGCTTGCGGTGATAGGGCGTGTGGGCCTTCCGGCTGGTGACGATGGAGATCCGATCGCCGGTCTTTTCCGGCGGCTCCAGCCCGGCGAAATAGTCATGCCCGAGCAGGTTGGGATGCTCCGGCTCCTCGTCGTAATTAATGCCCGCATACCATTTCGAACAGAAATTTTCCCGGATCGTCGGGACGTCGAGCGGTTCCCGGCTGGTCGTCAGCACAACACCGAACTGGTTGAGAAAGGCCGGATTGTAGCGGTGGATCGGGTCGGGTTCGCCGGCGACGAAGCCGGTGCGTTCGCGCGGCAGGCGCGTCGGCACGCAATAGGATGCGCGTGTATAGAGGATCAGCACATCGGCATCGTCGGGGACGTCGATGCCGAAAGAAAAGCGCACGCCGTCGACCGTGTCCGACATTCCCGGCGCCTGCTTGAGATACATGCGCGGATCGCCGCCGGAAAAGACATGCGCCCGGAAGGGCTTGTGCGCGGATGGATCGGTCATTGCTGTTCGGCTTGCCGTTTTGTTGCGTCAATCCAGATACACGATTTCGAAATCGATCTTGTCGGGATTGTTTGGTTCGTTCAGCCTGTTGTAGTTCCGCGTCGCGCCGGCGATGGGGATATGCGGCTCGGCGTGGATTTTCGACGACAGCGAAATCTCGATCGCGTTCGGGATGCCGTCGCCGTCCACATCGGCGTCATTGTCTGCCGTGGTGTTGTCGATCGTCATGAACTCTCCCATCGCGCCGAGAAAGACCTCGATCTCCCGCATCCGCGCCGGCACCCCGTGAAACACGATCACGACGCCGGAAAGCAGTTCGTTGCACTCGATGATCTGGTCCAGAAAATCATACTCCCCGCCGTCGGTATCGACCTTGAGAAATACCGTGCCCGGCGACGGGTCGAGGCGCGTTACCGCGGTTTCGGGCGATGTCTGTCCGCTGGATATGCCGATTTCCTCCCGGAGATGCGAAAAGCCTGGCCGGTCACCAAGGAACAGAGACCTGTATTGCCTGTAATAAGCGATGAATTTCCGGTGCGGGCCGGGCCGGATAAGCGATTTCAGCCGCGCGGCGGTAAATTGCTTGCGCAAGGCTTCGTCGTCGATGGTGTTGTCGTAGCCGGTCAGGTTTTTCAGCCGCGCGATTGCCGAAAAATCGAATTCGAAATCGCAATTGTCTCCCAGGCCGAACGACACGAGATGGCGTGTCGAGGCGACGGCGTCGGTGGAAACGACGTAGCCGCCATCATGATCGCTACCGAGCCGGATGAGTTCGTTTGTCCCCCGCGGCTCGAACAGACGCGGAAGGAAACAGGCCCGTTTTTTCCGGTGACGAGGCGGTAACACCATTCAGGGTCAGGACCTAGGCATTGGACACGATCGCGATTGCACGTTTCTCGGATCCGTCGTTCAGCAGGCGATATTTCGGATCGTGAGCCGCGAACTGGCCGAGCCACCATTCCTTCGGCATGACTGTCAGATGGCTGTGCTTGTCGTCGTAGCAGGCGATGACGTGATAGTTCACGGTCGCGCAGTTATGCAGTTTCTTGACCAGTCCCGGGACGTCTTCCGGTTTGAAATGCTCCAGCACGTCGCCGGAGCAGGCGACATCAGCCGAAGGCAGTGTTGCCGTCAGGGCGTCCGCCTGGATGAAGGTCACGTTTTCGGGGCTGTCGTCGAATTGCGGGCTTCTCGCCCAGTCGACGCCGTAGACCTGTGCCGCCGTTTCCGCGGCCTTCGACGTGAACCGTCCGTTTCCGCATCCGAGCTCAAGCACGGTCTTGCCGGCGATGAGCGTCATCAGTTGCTGCTGGTCGACGAGCCAGTTGTTCGTCTGATAGGCGGAGTTCTTGTCGTGCAGTCCCTGATAGTATTCGGCGTCGAGATCGCCACGTTCCTCTATGCCGCGTTTCTGCACACCATCGTCGAAACCGAAGAAAATGCGTTTGATTGTGCGGGTCAGGCCCATGGATTGCACCTCTTGGTGAGCGGTTTTCGTTTCGCCGGGGCTCTTCGGCCGGATGGCGTCTTGCGTTGCGTGAAGTTCCCATATCACACGCCGATTTGAAAAGCGGAATCCTGTTGTTCTTCCCGCCTTTCCGCAGAGGAATATGCCGTTACCTGAACGGAATGCGCCCCGTCCTCCGGCCGCGGACCCGGTCGAACAGGCGCCCGGTCAGTATCAGGCGCTGCTTGGAGAGTTCCCGGTGTGTCTTGGCGAGGAACCGCCTGATGCCCCGCGAAAACACCGTCTTTCGCGTCGCCTGCAAGATCGAGGGCAGTTCGACCAATCGCACGTTCTGCGGCGCCAGCGCGCTCTGGATGCACAGCGCGGGAACCATCTGCAAAACATTCATGCCGCAGAATTCCGGGCAGTGCGGATCGGAAAGCACATAGTCAACCGCGTAGCTGAACTGTTCGGTGCGGGCGAGAAGCGCCGCCGCGGCGGCCCTGGTGAGGATATAGGCGCCGCCGCCAAGGTGGATGTGGCGGAGCCGGACAAGAGCCCTGCCGTCGATTTCGGCGACCGGAGTGCGGTCGTAGACCGTATGGCGGCGAAACGTTTCGAGGCGAATAATTTCGGCGTCGGCCGGTATCCAGTCGGTTCTCGACAGGATCGCGCGCGCGTTCTCGCCGAAAATGATGTCGTCCTCGAGGATCAGGGCCAGCGGATCGTCCTGGCCGGCAATCCTTCGCCATGCCGCGCGGTGGCTGAGAAAACAGGCGATTGAGCCGCGGTCGAGCCGTTGCGTACCGGGAGCGTAGTGGTAGTGTCTTGCAATCTCGGCCTCCGACAGCGCCTGCCCGTCGACGGCGGCGACCCGTTCATGGTCGAGCCCGAGCCCGTCGAGCGTGCGCGTCATGTAGTCGAGGCGGTCGGGCGACCGGTCGAGATTGATGAAATAGGTTTTCATTGGCGGGCTGCACCGGCCTCGATGTCACCCGCCCGGTTGTGCGCGGAACCGGCAAGCGCCTGCGAATAGGCGTCGCCTCCCGCCGCCCGGATCTGCAGGATGGCCAGCGCGCTGTCGTCCGGATCGGTTCGCGACAACGGCACCAGAAACCGGTTGTAGACGAAACGGATGAAGCGGCGGCGCCGGGTGTCGTCGGGCTCCCAGCGATCCAGTTCCGCGACCGCGGCATGCAGCGCCGCCCGGTCGGGCGCATGCAGGACAAGGCCGGGAATGTTGTAATGCGCCTCGCCGAGCGTGATGACCTTTTTCGCCAGGGTCAGCGCCTCCAGACCGACCGTGGAATTGACCGTGATGACGGCATCGGCGCCTTCGATCAGCGCGCGGGTGTTCGCGGCATTGGCGAAACGGATGCGTGAGTGAGACGGGACAACATCCTGAATACTCAGGGGAAAACTCGGATGCTCCTTGATGACAAAATGCCGGTCCGGAAACGCTTCGGCCAGTGCGGCGATTTCGGCGTGAAGCTGCACCATGCTGCCGATCCAAGGCGACAGCGCCAGGATCTGCATGTCGCTTGGCACCTGAAACGGCACGAAGACATAGGCCTCCGGAAGATCGTCCGTGGCGGCCGGCACGTTGCCGTCCCTGAGTTTTGATTTGCGGATCTCGAAGTCCTCCGGCCAGCCGTCTCCGAGCATGTCTTCGGAAAGCCCGTCATAAAAGGCGCCGTCGCGCGGTAGCGTGGAGAGCGCGTTGATCCCCTGCGGGTCGCACTGCATCGTGCCGGGATAGAAGCCGTTTTCGATAAACAGCCGAGGCATCGACAATGTTTCGGCGGCGAGCGCGAGCAGGGCGTTCGGTGCGAGATAGCCGTTGAAGACGAGCACGGTGCGCGACGTATCGGCCGCAAGCGTCCGATGGATTTGGCGGAATACCTGCCGGGCGCGGCGCCGGCGTCCGCACCGGTAGGCGGCCGCGACGATCTTGTTGCCGAACAGTTTCGGATAGCGGATCCGCCGCCGCGTCACGTTGCGTTCGGCGATGGCATCGAGTTCGCGGACCAGATCCGGCGTAAGGTCGACGCCCGGTCCCGCCGCGCCGCGCCCGAGCCTGATCGCATCGCAATACCCGCCGAGAGCGTTCAGCAAAGGCTGTGTGTTGCCGGTCGATATGGCGACGAAGCGGGTATCCATCGGCTTAACCGGCATCGTCGGTGACCGGCGCGACGCTGTCATAGACCAGGCCCAGCTGGCGGACCTCCCTGTCCAGCGAAAACGCCTTTTCCACGTGACGCCGCGCATTGGCTCCTAGTGTCGACCGCAGGTCGTCGTCACACATCATCCGTTCGGCTACGTCCCGCATGGTGGAGGGTTCGAGATCGGCAAGAATATGGCCCGTCTCGCCCTCCGCGATCAATTCCGAAAACGCGCCCACATCCGTCGCGATGACCGGGACACCGCAAGCCATCGCCTCCAGCGGCGTCAGGCCGAACCCTTCCCAGCGCTGCGGCGCGATGAAGAGATCGAGCGCGCGGTACCAGCGCTCGATGTCGCGATGCTCGCCGACAAACAGGATGCGGTCGGCGAGCCCGGCGCGGTCGATGCGCTGGCGCAGCTCCGCCTCGAAGGCCTTGTGCTCTGGCGTCGTCCGCCCGGCGATGATCGCGATCCAGTCCGGATGCACGCGCAGCGGTTCGACAAGCGCGTCGGCGAACAGGTCGGTGCCCTTCTGGTGGCGGATGCGCCCGAAGCAGCCAACGATCTTCTTGTTGGCGGGAAGCCCGACGGCGCGCTTGGCGTCCGCGCGGTTACCGGGCGGGCTGAACCGGTCGAGATCGATGCCGTGATGGATGACGGTGGACGGGCGTTCCAGATAGGCCGCCGTCTTGTGCGAGGTGGAGATCACCGCGTCCATGCGCGCGATCAGCCATTTCGTGAGGGCCTTGTGTTTTCGCTGCGAGGCGGAGGTGAAGACGATCCTGAGCGGCATGCGCAACACGTCGCGCAGGATCAGCCCGCCGATCATCTCGACGTTTCGGCGCGCGTGCCAGACGCGGAAGCGCCGCCGGGCCGGACGTGTCCACAGCCGCACCAGATCGCCGTAACCCATCCGCGCGACGGAGGCCGGCAATCCCGGCCCGAAGGCGGCGATGCTCAACCCGGCGGCGCGTTGCGCCGGGATGAGTTGAACGATGGTCGAGGTGACGCCGGACAGGCGCATCTTGAAATTCGGTGCGATGACGTCCGGCAAGCCTGATATGGCCGCATGTCCGCTTGAGCGTTGCGCCATTGTCGAGAGTGGCCTCTCCTTGACGATGTCTTCGCGTCAGATGAACTTGACGCTGACGATCTCGTATCCGTGTGCGCCACCGGGAGCCTGGACCTCGACGGAATCGCCTTCCTCCTTGCCGATCAGCGCGCGCGCGATGGGCGAGGAAATCGAGATCCGTCCGGCCTTCACGTCGGCTTCCTGGTCGCCGACGATCTGGTAGACCTTTTCCGCGTCGGTGTCTTCGTCGGCCAGCGTCACCGTCGCGCCGAATTTCACCTTCGTCCCGGACAGCTTCGAAATGTCGATGACCTCGGCGCGGCTGATCAGGTCTTCCAGCTCGCCGATGCGGCCCTCATTGTGCGATTGCGCTTCCTTGGCGGCGTGATATTCCGCGTTTTCCGACAGGTCGCCATGCGCGCGTGCCTCCGAGATTGCCTCGATGATGCGCGGGCGTTCTTCCTGCTGGCGCCAGCGCAGCTCTTCCTTCAGCTGCGCAAATCCGTTTGCGGTCATAGGCGCTTTATCCATTCGGCCTATCCTCTTCTCTTGGCCCCGAAAATCTCGTTTGCCGCCCGGAGCGGCACAAAATAAAACGGCCCCCGGAGCGCACGCTCAGGAACCGCTTCGTGAGTTCGCCACGGACTATAATGCGATTCAGGAGCCTTGGAAAGGGTGTTGCTTTTGAACGGTATTTGCCTGCCGGCGGCTAGAAACCCTGGAAAACCATGTCCAGGGCCGCGACGATCCGATCGTGGTCGGCCGAAAGATTGCCCTCCGGTTTCTTAAGAAGTGCCAACGGTACGGCCGCGAGATATTGCGTCACCATGACAAATCGGCCGCCGTCGAGATCGAACACCGGATTGAGTCGTGCGGCGGGCGGCGGCGCTTCGTCGGCGGGCAGCAGCGGGACGACGACGCGTGTGTTGAGCTGGTCGAGAATGTCTGCCTGGACATCGAGAAGATAACCGCCATTCGGATTTGTATGGATGTCGTAACGCGCCATGTCAGAATTGGCGGTAGCGTGCGAGCGGTAGTCCGTTGGCATCCACGAAAGCGTTGGCCGCCTCGATTGCCTTTGCGTTTTCCTCCCGCCAGCGCCGCGCCTTTTCATCGGCAATCGCTTGCGCGATCCCGGTTTCCGCCGCCCGAGAGACATTGATGTCCAAGGCTTTTGCCTCCGCGAGGAGGTCGGCGGGAACGGACAGATTGGTGGCTTTGCGCCGGGACGAGGATGTGGCGGTCATGCGCAAATGGTATGCGCATATACCATGCGCGTCAATTATCCGCCGGCGATCCGGGGGGCAGATTCGGCGGCCGGTAGGTCAGGTCGATCTCGATGCGCTCGTGGACCGTCTCGTGCACCGTCGCGTCGTCTGCGATCAGGCGGTGGTCGAAACGGGGGATGTACCAGCCCTTTTTTCCTTTCATCCGGAACGACGTCGACGGAATGCGGCGCGGGATGAATTCGACCAGCGGCCAGATCAGCGTCATCGAGTCGTTGATCGGCTGGCCGACCCCCGGCTTGATGTAATCGGGATAGTCCAGGTTCTCGCCGAGCACGATCTTCTTCACTGTCGGTTCGAAGACCTTGAGGCCGATTGCCTCCATCTCGCGGATCATCCAGATCAGCGGGATCTTCGCCTGCGCGCTGACCGCTTCCGGGTAGCCGCCGCCAACATCGCCATGCACGCCGGAGAACCACACTTCCTTGACGTCCTGCGGCTTGATGTCTTCCTTCTTGCGCGGCCGGAACGGGCTGCCCCAATATTCGCCGCCCGCCGGCCACAGCTGCGGATTGAACATCGTGCGCCGTTCGTCGATGGCCACCGCATGGCGCACATGCGCGACGCTCGGGTTCGTCTTGGTGAAGGGGTGGGTTTTCAGCTGCGGCCGCCACTTTCCCATCTCGATCACCGAACTGACCGTGTCGAACAGGCCGAGCGCCTTGATCGCCGGCCTGAGCGGCGTCAGCGCGCGTTCGTAGAGCCGCATGGTGCGGAAGGCGGCGTTGGGATCGTCGCCGTCCTTGCCTTCGAAATCGCTGATCCCCTTGTAGGTGCGGTAGGCGTAGTCGAGCAGGTTGAGCTGCGTCTTGTCCATGATGCCGAAGGCGTGGATGAAGCCGGCCAGCACCCGCGCCGTATAGGCGCCGCGCGAAAAGCCGAAAATATAGATGTCGTCCTGCTCGATTTTGGGCCGGGTCTTGGTCGCGGCCCGGCCCGGATCGAAATGTTCGACCAGAAAGCGATAGGCTTCCTTGACGTTCTGGTCGAGGCCCCAGCCTGTAGCCAGACCCCAGACCTCCTTCGCCCGCCGGCTCCAGCGCAGCCAGTCATTGGCGCCGCCGAAGGTCCCGACGCCGGGATCGTAGAAGACGATCTGGCGATCGTTCTTCCTCAGGCAACCATAGAGGCGAAGAATGTTGGTGCGTTGCTCCTCGATCTGGTTGGAGGTGCCGTCGCACAGGATGACGATGTTTTTCGGCATGGCCGGTCTCCTGTCACCCCCGCGACGAGGATAGTTGACGCAGCGTCCGATGAAAACAGGTCCGCGCCGTCGTGCTTAACGGCACGGGGAGGGAGGGAACCGCCTACCCGAAATAGCTCTGCAGCGGCCGCACCTGCAATTCGCCTTTCTGCATCGCCTGGATGGCCTCGCCGCAGGCGACCGATCCCGCCATGGTGGTGAAATAGGGCACCTTGTTCATCAGCGCGGCGCGGCGCAACGGCTTTGAATCCGAGAACGCCTTCTTGCCTTCCGTCGTGTTGATGACGAGCTGAACCTGGCGGTTGCGGATCGCGTCCTCGATATGCGGGCGGCCTTCCAGCACCTTGTTGATCTTGGTTGCCGGCACGCCGTTTTCGGCGAGGAAGCGCTGCGTGCCGCCGGTTGCGACGACGCCGAAGCCGAGGTCGGCGAACAGTTTCGCCGTCGGCAGGATGCGCGCCTTGTCGCTGTCCTTGACCGAGATGAAGACGTTGCCGGATTTCGGCAGTTCGACGCCCGCGCCGAGCTGCGCCTTGGCGAACGCTACCGCGTAGTCGTGGTCGAGGCCCATCACCTCGCCGGTCGAACGCATTTCCGGCCCGAGCAGCGTATCGACGCCGGGGAATTTCGAGAACGGGAACACCGCTTCCTTGACCGCGATGTGGTTCAGCGAATTGATGTCGCGCTTTTCGCCGTAATTGGCGATCGCCGGATCGAGTTTTTCGCCCGCCATGATGCGCGCGGCGATCTTGGCGATCGGCACGCCGATGGTCTTGGCGACGAAGGGCACCGTGCGCGAGGCGCGCGGATTGACCTCCAGGACGTAGACCTGGCCGTCCTTGATGGCGTATTGCACATTCATCAGGCCGCCGACATTCAGCGCCTTGGCGAGCGCGACGGTCTGGCGCTCCATCTCGGCAACGATCTCCGGCCCGAGCGTGTGCACCGGCAGCGAGCAGGCGCTGTCGCCGGAATGGATGCCGGCTTCCTCGATATGCTCCATGATGCCCGAGACGAAGACGTCCGTGCCGTCGCACAGGCAGTCGACATCGACCTCGACCGCGTCTGTCAGATAGGTGTCGAACAGCAGCGGGTTGGTGCCGAGCAGCGTGTTGATCTGGCCGGTCTTGTCGTTCGGATAGCGCGCCTTGATGTCTTCCGGGATCAGTTCCGGCACCGTGCCGAGCAGATAGGAATCGAGCCCCTGGTCGTCGCGGATGATCTGCATCGCGCGGCCGCCGAGCACATAGGACGGACGCACCACCAGCGGATAGCCGAGCGAGGCGGCGACCATGCGCGACTGTTCCACCGAATAGGCGATGCCGTTTTTCGGCTGCGTCAGGTCGAGCTTGATCAAGAGCTTCTGGAACCGGTCGCGGTCCTCGGCGAGATCGATCATGTCGGGCGAGGTGCCGAGGATCGGGATACCCGCCTTTTCCAGCGCGTTGGCGAGCTTCAGCGGCGTCTGGCCGCCGAACTGCACGATCACGCCGAGCAACTCGCCCTTCGACTGTTCCAGCCGCAGGATTTCCAGCACGTCCTCGGCCGTCAGCGGCTCGAAATAGAGCCGGTCCGACGTGTCGTAGTCGGTCGACACCGTTTCCGGGTTGCAGTTGATCATGATCGCTTCGTAGCCGGCGTCCCTGAGGGCAAACGCGGCGTGACAGCAGCAATAATCGAACTCGATGCCCTGTCCGATGCGGTTCGGCCCGCCGCCGAGAATAACGACCTTCTTGCGGTCGGAAATCCCCGCCTCGTTGGCGGGCGTTCCGGCGAACGGCGTCTCGTAGGTTGAGTACATGTAGGCCGTCGGCGATGCGAACTCGGCCGCGCAGGTGTCGATGCGCTTGAAGACCGGGCGCACTTCCAGCGCGTGACGCAGCTGCGCGACGTCCTTTTCCGATTTGCCGGCGAGCGTCGCCAGCCGCTGGTCGGAAAAGCCCATCGCCTTCAGCATCCGCAGGTTGGTGGCGTCATGCGGCAGGCCGTTGGCGCGGATGCGCGCCTCCATGTCGACGATCGCCTTGAACTGGGCGAGGAACCACGGGTCGATCTGGCAGCCGGCATGGACTTCCTCGATGGTGAAACCGAGACGGAAGGCCTGCGCCACCATGCGCAGCCGGTCCGGCGTCGGCGTGCCGATGGCGGCGCGGATGGCGTTCTTGTCGTCGCCTTCGCCAAGCCCGGGGATTTCGATCTCGTCGAGGCCGGTCAGCCCGGTTTCGAGCCCGCGCAGCGCCTTTTGCAGCGATTCCGCGAAGGTCCGCCCGATCGCCATCACCTCGCCGACCGATTTCATCGCCGTGGTCAGCACCGGCTCGGCGCCGGGGAACTTCTCGAAGGCGAAACGCGGGATCTTGGTGACAATGTAGTCGATGCTCGGCTCGAACGAGGCCGGAGTCGCGCCGCCGGTGATGTCATTGTCGAGTTCGTCCAGCGTGTAGCCGACGGCGAGCTTCGCCGCGACCTTGGCGATCGGGAAGCCCGTGGCTTTCGAAGCCAGCGCCGAGGAGCGCGACACGCGCGGGTTCATCTCGATGACGACGAGACGGCCATTGTCCGGATTGACGGCGAACTGCACGTTCGAGCCGCCGGTTTCCACCCCGATCTCGCGCAGCACCGCGATCGAGGCGTTGCGCATGATCTGGTATTCCTTGTCGGTCAGCGTCAGGGCGGGGGCGATGGTGATCGAATCGCCCGTATGCACGCCCATCGGATCGACGTTCTCGATCGAGCAGATGATGATGCAGTTATCCGCATGATCGCGGACCACCTCCATCTCGTATTCCTTCCAGCCGAGCACGCTCTCGTCGATCAGCACTTCCGTTGTCGGCGAGGCGTCGAGGCCGCTTTCGACGAAATCGAAGAATTCGGCGCGGTTATAGGCGATGCCGCCGCCGGTGCCGCCGAGCGTGAACGAGGGACGGATGATCGCCGGCAGGCCGACTTCCTCCAGTGCCTGGGCGGCAAGCCCCATGGCGTGGTTCATGTAGCGCTGCTTGCGGTCGGAGGTGCCGTCGCGCCAGTCCTGCTCCAGCTTTTCGAGAGCGGAATCGAGTTCCGCGCCCGTCAGCTCCGCCTTGAGCGCGGCACGCTTCGCCTCGTGCGCCTTGCGGTCGGCGTCCTTGATGTCGGAGGCGTTGACGAGAACCGAGCGCGGGCTTTCCAGCCCGATCCGGTCCATCGCCTCGCGGAACAGCTTGCGGTCTTCCGCCTTGTCGATGGCCTCCGGCTTGGCGCCGATCATCTCGACATCGTGCTTTTCCAGCACGCCCATCGCCTGCAGCGACAGCGCCGTGTTGAGCGCGGTCTGGCCGCCCATGGTCGGCAGCAGCACCATCTTCTCGTCCGGGCGCTCGCCGCGCTCCTTGGCGATGATCTTGGCGACGACTTCCGGCGTGATCGGCTCGATATAGGTGGCGTCGGCGAGGTCGGGATCGGTCATGATCGTCGCCGGGTTCGAGTTGACCAGGACGATCCGGTAGCCTTCCTCCTTCAGCGCCTTGCACGCCTGTGTGCCGGAATAGTCGAACTCGCAGGCCTGCCCGATGACGATCGGCCCCGCGCCGATGATGAGGACGGTGTCGATATCAGTGCGTTTGGGCATGGTTCGGTCCGGCTGTGCGAAGCGACCGGATGCGCGAGGCTCATCCGGTGCGAAAATTCTCGAATTTCAGGCTAGACGCGGCCTATAGGGTAAAGCGCTTCGCCATGTAACCCCCCGGCGCCTGTTTTCCAAGAAAAAGTCCCCGCTTGCGGCATTGTGTGCCGGCCCCGCCGCCGTAGCGTTAACCTTCATGGTAAATCGTCAACAGGAATTCACGTTTGCAACTATAATTACCCTGAGGAACCCAAGACTACCCTGAGGAAACCCAAGCGCGGGGAGCGGCCGCCATGGAAGAAAAACTCGAATACTACCAAGTCGAGAACCTGGCCCGGGACCGCATCAAGGCAAACGTCGACGAAATCGAGAATTCCATCTACGAGATCGCCCGCGGCAATCCCTACGCGGCCGAACCCGACATTGCCCGGCGAACAGCCGGAATCAAGCGCAATACCGGCTTGCCGGAGGAGAATGCCCGCGCGATCGCTGTCCGGATCGACGAGGTCAAGACGGCGCGCGAGGCCGATTTGGCCGGTGCGGAAGCGATCCAGGGCGGCGCGCAGGAATTCCTCGACGTCGCCTTTCTCGACCTCGGCCGCCGGGCCGCCAATTGCGTTGCCCGCGTCGCGCGGCCGAACGGCTCGGCGCGCGGGTCCGGCGTCCTGATCGCGCCGGGCCTGTTGATGACCAACAACCACGTCATCTCGTCGGCCGGCGAGGCGAGGGGCTATGTCATCGAACTCGACCTCGAGCGCGGCCCTGACGGCCGCATAAAGACGCCGACGCGTTTCGCCTTCGATCCCGCGAAATGTTTCGTTACCTCCGGCGTCAGCGCTCTCGACTTCTCCGTCATTGCCCTTGGCGACCGCATCGACGGCGCCGGCGATCTCGGCCATTACGGCTTCATGCCGCTGCTCGACGCCACCGACAAGCACAGCCTCGGCGAGGTCGCGAATGTCATCCAGCATCCCGACGGCAGGCTGAAGGAGGTGGTCCTGCACGAGAACCGGATCGTCTCGCGCGACAATACGAGGCAGGTGCTGCATTACGTCGCCGACACGCAGCAGGGCTCGTCCGGTTCGCCGGTCTTCAACAATGCCTGGGAGATCATCGCGCTACATCACTGGGCCGGGCCGTTCCACGAAACGGTCGGCATTGACGGCCTGCCGCTGATGCCGCGCATCAACGAGGGCATCCGCATCAGCGCGATCGTCAAGGCGCTGCGCGACGGCGACGCCGTCTTCGAGCAGGGCGCCGATGTCAGGATCGCCGAAGCGCTGACGCTGTGGGACCGCCTGTCCGACAGCGGGTTCAGGACCGTCGTCGGTGCCACGGCCACCGGCGGGGCCGGGGAGGGAATGACGGTGGCCGGCGGGGCCGCGAAAGGCGCTGCTTCGGTGATGCAGCGGCGCAATCCCGACGGCTCGCTGACGCTGATCGTGCCGGTCGAGGTCAATGTCTCGCTCGGTGGCGTCGCCATGCCGGCGGTCGCCCGGTCCGGGTTGGCTTCCATCGAAGAGGAGGCCGGGGAGGATTCCGGCAGCGAGAAGATAGCGGCTTGGAAGACCGAGGATTTCACCGACCGCGGCGGCTACGAGCCGGGCTTCCTGCCTGGTTTCATCGTGCCGATGCCGGACACGCCGAATATTCCCGGCAGGCTGGCCGTCAACCAGTTGCCGCCGGTCGGCAGCGAGGACCGGCACGAACTTCCCTATCACCACTTCTCGCTCAAGCTGAATGCCGATCGCGGCCTGTGTTATTTCACGGCCTGCAACGTCGACGGCGCGCGCACACGCCATGTCGACCGCAAGACCAAGACCGTCACCGCGGACCCGACGCTCAACCAGCTCGGCCTCGAAGCGCTGACCATCGAGGGCGTGAAGGCCGATGCCGGCTTCATGCCGGACCGTCGCGTCCTTCCGACCGAGCAGATGACCAACGAATATTATGCGTCGCAGAACGTGCCGGGTTTCCCCGACACCTCGTCGCGGGCGCGCATCGCCCGCATCTTCCAGCGCGGCCACATCGTGCTGCGCAGCGACCCGTCATGGGGCAGCGATTGCGAGGCGCTCGCCGGCGAGCGCGACACGTTCTTCTTTCCCAACATCTGCCCGCAGGTCGGCTTCTTCAACCAGGGCAGCCGACCGACATTTCCCGGCGAAAAGGGCAAGCTGCACTGGCGCGCGGTCGAGACCTACGTCCTTAGGAATGCCGTTACCGAGCGCCAGCGCGTCAGTGTCTTCGCCGGTCCCGTCTTCACCGACGAGGATTTCGATTATCGCTTCGGCGCGAAGATCCCGCTCCTGTTCTGGAAGATCGCGACCTGGGTCACCGGCGGCGAATTGCGCGCGATCGCGCTTCTGGCCGACCAGAAGGAACTGATCGAGGTGATGCCGGAAGCGCTCGAGGAGGCCGCCGCCGAGAACTTCACCGACACCGGGGAACTCGATCGTGTCTCGCAGTTCCTGACCACCGTCGAGGACATCGAGGACCGCACCGGGCTCGATTTCGGCAAGGCGCTGCGCGAGGCAGATGTCCGTTCGGGGTCGGAGGCAAAACCGCTCGCCGTTGCCGAATTCGAGCCGGAAGCGCTGCACGAGCCGCGCCGTCCCCGCAAGGCCGCGCGCAAAAGCGGCGGCACCCGCAAGCGGAGCCGGAAGTAGCGCTTAGGCGCCGTCCTGTCCGGACAGCCACTTTCGCACCGCCGGCCGCTTGCCGCGGCTCACCGGCACGATCACGTCGTTTGAAAGCCTGACCGACATCCGGTCGCCCGTCGTCTCGATACCGGCGACGGCCGAGCGCGCGACCCACCAGGAGCGGTGAACCCGCATGCCGGGATAAGCCGTCAGTTCCTCCTCGGCATCCGACAGCCGCATCAGGATGAGGTCGCGTCCCTTTGCGGTCGTCACCTCGAGATAATGGTCCTGCGCCTGCAGGGAGACGAGTTCCTTGCCGAGCCGGGCCGGCAGGCGCCTGAGGAATGGCGCTTCGCCGGGATCGGCGTCGTCGGCGACAGGAACGGGCGGCGTGTCCTCGCCGCTCTTCGGGCTCGACAGGTCGTAGATCGTCGAGACGGAGACCGCGATCACGACGCACATGCCGTAAAGCGACCCGATCCCGGCCAGTGTCCGCACAGGCGATCCGGAGAAGACGAAATCCATGAGCCAGACCTCCGCCGTGATCGGGATGGCGGCGAGGACGGTACCCAGCGCGATCGCCGGCAGACGCGCGCCCATGCGTGGCCGGATCAGCCGCGCCAGGAAGTTCGTCGCGAACAGGCCGGTGACGAAGGTAACGAAGGCGATCGACCCCCAATAGGCGAGCCGCTCCGGCGCGTTGAAATGCGCCAGCGTGCCGGACGGGCCGGTGACGACGAGAATCGCGATGGCCGCCGCCAGACCGATCCAGAAAGCCGGCCGCCTCAGCAGACCCTGCACTTCACGAAGCGCGAATTGCAGGGCGCTGCCGTCCACGAAGTCCCGCCGCCTGTCCACGTAATCGAGATTGTCCCGGTTCATGCGCATTTCCTAGCAAGCGTCAAACGCAACGCAAGCGCCAAGCAAAGGCCAACGGAGATTTATCATGAACCTTGCCGAATTCACCCACGCGTCCCTCGCGATCCAGCTGCACATGGTTGCGGCGATCCTCGCCTTTTTTCTGGGCGGCTATGTCCTGATCCGCCGCAAGGGCGACCGCCTGCATCGCAATCTCGGCAAGGCCTGGGTCGCTCTGATGGCGGTCACCGCCCTGACCTCGTTCGCGATCCACACGATTCGCCTCGTCGGGCCCTTCAGTCCGATCCACATTCTCTCGGTGGTGGTGCTCGTCTCGTTGGTCGCTGCCGTACGCGCCGCGCGGCGCAGGGATATTCCGAAACATTTGAACGCCATGCGCATGCTTTACCTGTTCGCGCTGATCGGGGCAGGCGCGTTCACCTTCCTGCCGGGCCGGCTGATGAACCGGCTGGCCTTCCACGGCGATGCGCCCTGGACGGGATATGCGACGGTCGCGCTGGCTGCCGCCTTCACCGTTTTCGTCGCGGCGAAAGCCTGGCCCGACCTGCTGCGCCGCGGCGGCCGGATCGGCAAGCCAGGATCGGTTTAAAGTCGAGGATTTTCAGGTGGTTATGGGCAGGGGCTCACCCCTCGATCGCCGTGTCTTCGGCCGGGCTGGTGCCCGCGTCGAGGGGCGGCAGATCGCCGGCGGCGGCGAGAATGGAATCGAGCAGGCCGGGAAACCGCGCTTCCAGGTCGTCACGTCGCAGCGTGATCAGCCGGTTCGTGCCGGAGACCTCGGTATGCGTGATCCCGGCTTCGCGCATCTTGGCGAGGTGGTAGCTGATCTTGGTTTTCGAGCCGAGCGGATTGAACGTCCCGCAGGCCAGGGCGTTGCCGTCGTTGCGCGCCAGATAGGCGACGATGGCGAGCCGCGTCGGGTCGCCGAGGACGGCGAGCACGTTGGCCAGGCTGATCTGGTCTCGGGTCGGGTGCCAAATGTGCATGGCGCAGATTAGCCGTTTTGAACCTTGCTTCAACTCTTTGAAATTGACATTTTGCGCATAAAGTTCAAAAGTTCAAGTAATTTTGAACTAAGGACATCTTCATGGACCGCCGTCTCATATGGCTGGCGATCGGGGCATTCGCCACCTCGACCGTCGCTTTCGTCTTTGCTGGCCTGCTTCCGCTGATCGCCGACGGGGTCGGCACCACCGTTCCGAAGGCCGGCTTGCTGATGACCGCCTTTTCGCTGTCCTATGCCATCGGTACGCCGATCCTTGCGACCGTGACCGGCAGCGTCGACAGGCGCCGCGTCATCGCCTTCGCGCTCGCCTTCTTCATCGCCGCGAACCTGTTCGCCGCGACCGCCGCGTCCTACGGGGCACTGATGGCGGCGCAAATCGTCATGGGCGCCTTCACTGGCCTCTACGCCTCCACCGCCCAGTCGACGGCGATCGCGCTTTCGGATCCGGCACACCGGGCGCGCGCGGTTTCCGCCGTGCTCGCCGGAACCACCTTCGCCGTCGCCTTCGGTGCGCCGCTCGGCGCGCTGATCGGCGATCTCGTCGGCTGGCGCTTCACCTTCCTGTTCATCGGCGTGATCGCGGTCATCTGCCTCGCCATCCTCTGGTTCCGCCTGCCCGGCGATATCGAGGGCGTGCGGCTGTCGCTCGGCGAACGGATCCTTGCCGTCGCCCGGCCGGGCGTGTTTCCGGCGCTTGCCGTCACCTTTCTCTACCTGGCCGCCGGCTTCACGCTGATCGCCTATCTCGCGCCCCTCGCCATCGACGGCGTCGGCCTGCCGAAGACCGCGGTATCGCTGCTGCTGCTCGTCTTCGGCCTCGGCGCGGTTGCCGGTAACGCCGTGAGCGGCCGGCTGGCAGACCGTCTCGGCCCCACCCGGGTCGTGGCGATCGCGCTTTCCGGCGGCGTGATCCTGGCGCTCGCCATCGGCCTTGTCGCGGAATTTGTACCGAGTTCGCTCGCCGGCCCCGCACTGATCGCCCTGATGTTTCCCTGGGGCGTCATCGGCTGGACTTTCCCGCCCGCCCAGGCGAGCCGGCTCGTCGCGCTCGCGCCGGAGCTTGCTCATCTGACCATGCCGCTCAACGTGTCCGCGATGTATTTCGGCATCGCCGCCGGCAGCGTGATCGGCGGGCGGGTGCTGGCCGTCGCACCCGTGCCGTGGCTCGGTTTCGTCGCCTCCGCGATCCTTGTCGTGACGATTTTCGTGCTAACCTGGCGCCGCAAGCCCGCGCGTCCGCTGTCGATGGCCTGACGCCGGCCTTCCGTCTTGAAGCCTTCGCGTTTCCGGGGCATTGATAACGCCTTAGCGTGAGGAGCATCACAATGCGTCTGGAAGGCCGCCGTCAAAGCACCAATATCGAGGACCGACGCGGCCAGCGCACGCGCAATGTCGGTTATTCACCGCGCCCGCGCGTCCGCATTCCCTCCTCCGGGCGGGTGGTGCGCACCGGCGGCGGCGGGATTTCCGGTATTATCATGCTGATCATCCTGTTCTTCGTGCTGCGCTCCTGCGGTATCGATCCGCTGGCGATTCTCGCCGGCGGCGGCGACAATCCGTTCGGCGAGATCGTGCCGCAGACGCAGACGCAGACTTCGCAGGCTCCGTCCGGTCCCGTGCGCAACGACGCGACGACTCAGTTCGTCGCCACGGTACTCGCCGAGACTGAGGATGTCTGGGACGGCATCTTCCAGGCAAACGGCAAGACCTATCCCAAGCCGATCCTCGTTCTTTTCGAGGGCCAGGTCTCGTCCGCCTGCGGCTTCGCCAGCGCCGCCTCCGGGCCGTTCTACTGCCCCAACGACCGCAAGCTCTATATCGACCTGTCCTTCTACGACGAGCTGGCGCGCCGCTTCAAAGCCTCGGGCGATTTCGCCCAGGCCTATGTGCTCGCCCACGAGGTCGGCCACCACGTCCAGAACCTGATCGGCGTGCTGCCGCAGTTCAACCGCATGCGCCAGACGATGAGCCAGGCCGAGGCCAATGCGTTGTCGGTGCGCGTCGAACTCCAGGCCGACTGCTTCGCCGGCATTTGGGGCCATTACACGGCGCAGAAGGGGCTTCTGGAAAAGGGCGATCTGGAAGAGGCGCTGAACGCCGCGACCCAGATTGGCGACGACGCCATCCAGCGCCGCACCCAAGGTTATGTCGTCCCGGAAAGCTTCAACCACGGCACCTCGGCGCAGCGGCGCGAATGGTTCGACCGCGGCTTCCAGTCCGGCAGGCTCGAGGATTGCGATACCTTCAACAATCCCGTCTGACCGGTGGTGTGACAAAGCTCAAGGAGACCGACCTCTATCCCCCGGTCAAGAAACTGCTGGAGGACCAGGGCTACGAGGTGAAATCGGAAGTCGGGGCCGCCGACGTCATGGCGGTCCGCGGCGCCGAGCCGCCGGTCATCGTCGAACTGAAAACCGGCTTCACCCTGTCGCTGTTCCACCAGGCGATCGAGCGTCTGGCGATCACCGATGCGGTTTATGTCGCCGTGCCGCGCGGCAAGGGCCGGCCGTTCCTATCCTCCTTGAAAGGCAACAAGAAGCTCTGCCGCCGGCTTGGCCTCGGCCTGATCACCGTCCGGCCGGATGACGGCTTCTGCGAAATCCACCTCGATCCGGGCCCCTACGCGCCGCGAAAAAACAACGCGAAAACAACGAGATTGCTACGCGAATTCGCCCATCGCATCGGCGATCCCAATCTCGGCGGCTCGACCCGCACGACAATCGTCACCGCCTACCGGCAGGACGCGATGCGCATCGCCGCATGGCTCGCCGGAAACGGAGCCGCCAAGGCGTCCGACGTGGCGAAAGCGACCGGCGTCCCCCGCGCCCGCACCATCATGGCGGACGACCATTACGGCTGGTTCGAGAAGGTGGAACGCGGCATCTACCGGCTGAGCCCCAAGGGCGAACAGGCGGCCGGGGAATTGCCGCCGTCATAGACTGTCCGTCTATTTCTCGCTGTCGAGCATCGCCATCTGCGCCGCGTTGTAGCGGTCTCCGGCGGCCGCGCCCTTCGGGACGGCTTTTTCGATTTCTGCGAGGTCTTCGGCCGAAAGCGCCGCCTCCGCGCCGCCCAAGAGGTCGTCCAGTTGTTCGCGCGTGCGTGAACCGAGCAGAGGCACGATGTCGTCGCCCTGCGCCGCCACCCAGGCGACCGCCGCCTGCGCCGTGGTCATGCCCTTGGCCTGCGCCACCCGGAAAAGCGCCTCGGCCAGCGCCAGGTTCTTCTCCTCGTTGCCTGCGTCGTAGCGTGGCATGCGGGCGCGGATGTCGCCCTTGCGTTTCGGCGTTCCGGGCTTCCGGCGTCCGCCGAGGATGCCGCGCGACAGGATGCCGTAGGCGGTGATGGCGATGCCGAGTTCGCGGCAGACGGGCAGGATCGCGTCCTCGATGCCGCGCGAGACCAGCGAATATTCGATCTGCAGGTCGCTGACCGGAGCCTCCGATGCGGCCCGGCGGATCGTTTCGGGGCCGGCTTCCGAAAGGCCTGCATGGCGCACGTAACCGGCGTCGATCAGATCCTTGATCGCGCCCATCGTCTCCTCGATTGGTACGTTCGGATCGATCCGCGCCGGCCGGTAGATATCGATGTAATCGACGCCGAGGCGGGTGAGCGAATAGGCGAGGAAATTCTTCACTGCCGCCGGCCGCGCGTCGTAGCCGTTCCAGGCCCCGTCCGGGCCGCGCAGCGCCCCGAACTTGACGCTGATCGTGACGTCGTCGCGGTTGCGCTCCTTCAGGGCGCGGCCGATCAGTATCTCGTTCGATCCCATGCCGTAGAAATCGCCGGTATCGATCAGCGAGATGCCGGCGTCTATCGCCGCGTGAATGGTCGCGATGCTCTCGGCGTCGTCGGCCGGTCCGTAGACGCCGGCCATCGACATGCAGCCGAGCCCGACCCGCGAGACGGCGGGACCGTCTTTTCCGAGTTGTACCGTTTTCATGGGAAATCCTCCGATGTCCGATAATCCTCGCGGCCGGGGAAACCTGCAACCCTCCCGTGCATTAATTTTCGCCAGGATATGTTAGAAACACGGAAGCTGCGGGAGGTAGGCATGGCCTTGATTGGGCGGACATTGGTCTTGGCGGTCGGGATTGCCGGCGGCGTGGTCACGTCGCAGGCGCCCGAATTCACCCAGCAATACCGCCAGCGGCTCGGCGGCGCGCTGGAGGAACTGCGCATGGTCGTCACCGATTTCGATTCCGATGCGAAAGACCACGCGCTGACCCGCGGCCAGGCGCTCGCCGCCTACAAGGCGTCCGCCGACGAGTTCCTGCGCGATCGCGGCCTGTCCATCACCCAGACCATCCGGCGTTACGAGAGCCTGCAGCGCCAGTCCGCTCGGTTTGCCAACTGGCCGGATGCCGCCAGCCCGCTGGTTCTGGTCGGCGAGACCGACGCGCAGCTTTTCGGCGGCGCATGGTCGGATTTCCGACCGGGCGTTCCGGTGACGGTCGCCGGTGCGATCTGGGCGGCGCTCGGCTTCCTGCTGTTTGCGCTGCTGGGGCAGGGCGCCAGACGGGCCGGAACCGGCCTTGCCGGCGCCGGACGCCGGCGTGGCATGGCGGCGACGCGGCGCGGTCCGGCCGCCTATCACGGCGACCATGCGGACCCGCCGCCGGAAGTCCTGCCCGATCCCGACGGCCCGGTCCTGCCGCGCTAGAGCAATTCCGGGAAAAGTGAAAACCGGTTTTCCGTGCGGAATTGCGTGAAAACAGACAACTGGAGACGGTCGTCGATTCCGCGAAACGATGGTCGTCTCTAGGTTTCGTCCGCCTTTCTGACCTCCACCGGCGTCCGCATGATGATTTCGCGATGCGGGAAGGGGATCTTGATGCCGGCCTCCTTGAAGGCGTCCCACAGCGCCAGCAGCACCTGGCCGCGAATGTTGGTCAGCCCGTTCTGCGGATCGGCGATCCAGAATCGCAGCTTGAAATCCAGCGACGACGAGCCGAAGGCCGTCATCCAGCAGACCGGCTTCTTGATGCCGATGACGCGGTTGACGGACTGCGCCGCTTGAATCGCGATCCGCGTCACCTCGTGCGGATCGCTGTCGTAGGAGACGCCGAAATCGACGTCGAGGCGGATATAGCTGTCCGAAAACGACCAGTTGACGACCTGGTGGGTGATCAGGTCCTCGTTCGGGATCAGATATTCGCGCCCGTCGCGCGTGATCACCGAGACGAAGCGGGCGCGCAATTCGCGGATCCAGCCGAACGTGTCGCCGAGTTCGATCGTGTCGCCGGGCTTGATCGACTTGTCGACGAGGATGATCACGCCGGAAATGAAGTTCGAGACGACCTTCTGCAGCCCGAAGCCGATGCCGACGCCGACCGCGCCGGAAAAGATCGTCAGCGCCGTCAGGTCGATGCCGATGGCGTTCAGTGCGATCAGCCCCGCCAGCACCGTCAGCCCGATGCGCATGACCTTTCCGGCCAGCACCTTGAACGAGGGCGACAGGTCCTCGTTGGCCGCGATGCGGTTGTCGATGAAACTGCCGACAAGATGCGCCGCCCACAACAGCACCGCCGTCACCGCGATGGCCTTGACGAAGAACAGCGCCGACAGGCGGAAATCGCCGAGATCGACGGCGACGCTGTCGAGCGCGGCCTCGACGGAATCTCGGATGTCGAGCACGCCGGTCGCGACATAGACGAAGACGCAGAGCGCGACGAACCGGGCGATCGCTCGGCTGCGGATGATCCGCGTCAGCACCGAGGCGGCGAGCCAGGTGAAGCCCAGCACCAGCGCCAGCGACAGCATGTAGCTGCGGCTCGGCCATGTCGTCGCGAGGATGATTTCGCGCGCGATCTCGACGAAGACGAGAAACAGCACCCACTCGGTTCGCCGCATGAAAGCGACGATCACCCGCAGCAGGCCGGGATTGCCCTTGATGCGCCGGGCGCGCGCCTCCAGCGCCGGCTCGATGCGCAGCGACAACAGATAGGCGACGGCGAAACAGCCCGCGATGATGGCGAACTGGTAGAATGTCCAGGGCTGGGCGATATAGCCCTGCACCCGGTGGGCGAAGGCTACGATCCAGTCCAGCCAGCTGTTCGCGTCAACCGATCCCATGCACCGAGACTAGCGTATCCCGGCAAATAGGAAAGAGCGGCGCTTTCAGCGCTCGGCCAGCGCCGGCTCGCCGCGCTTTTCGCGGATCAGGTTGATGAAGCGGCGGAACAGATAGTGGCTGTCCTGCGGCCCCGGCGAGGCTTCGGGGTGGTGCTGCACCGAGAACACCGGCTTGCCGTCGACGGCGAGGCCGCAATTCGACCCGTCGAACAGCGACACATGCGTTTCCGTCACGCCCTTCGGCAGCGATTTGGAATCGACCGCGAAACCGTGGTTCATCGACACGATCTCGACCTTGCCGGTGGTGTGATCCTTGACCGGATGGTTCGCGCCGTGATGACCTTGGTGCATCTTCACGGTCTTGGCGCCGAGCGCCAGCGCCAGCATCTGGTGGCCGAGGCAGATGCCGAACATCGGGATGCCGGTCTCCAGCAGTTTCTTGATCGTCGGCACGGCATAGTCGCCGGTCGCTTCCGGGTCGCCCGGCCCGTTGGACAGGAAGATGCCGTCGGGATTGAGCGCCAGCACGTCGTCCGCGCTCGCAGTCGCCGGCAGCACGGTCACTTTCGCGCCAAGACCGGCCAGCAGCCGCAGGATGTTGCGCTTCACGCCGAAATCGAGCGCGACGATATGGATGTCGGTGTCAAGAACCTCGTGCTCGCCGTAACCCTCGTTCCACCTCCACGGCGTCTCGCACCATGTCGAGGACTGGCCGGAGGTCACTTCCTTGGCGAGATCGAGGCCGACGAGGCCGCCCCAGGCCTTGGCGCGCGTCTTCAGCGCCTCGACGTCGAAATTGCCGTTCGGATCATGCGCGATGACCGCGTTCGGAACGCCGTGTTCGCGGATATAGGCGGTCAGCGCGCGCGTATCGATACCCGACAGTGCGACGATGCCGCGCGACTTCAGCCAGGTGTCGAGATGGCCGGCGGCCCGGTAGTTCGACGGATCGGTGATGTCGGCCTTGAAGATCGCGCCGACGGCGCCGGCGCGGCGCGCCGGGGTCAGGTCTTCCATGTCCTCGTCATTGGTGCCGATATTGCCGATATGCGGGAACGTGAAGGTGACGATCTGGCCCGCATAGGACGGATCGGTCAGGATTTCTTCGTAGCCGGTGATCGCCGTGTTGAAGCAGACTTCCGCCTCCACGGCGCCGGTCGCGCCGAAGCCTTTGCCCTCCAGCACCGTTCCGTCGGCGAGAACGAGCAGGGCGGTCGGTTTTTCCACTGTCCAGGCCTCGCCGGCCTGGGTGGATTGCGTGGATGTTGATTCGGTCATGGATCGGTCTCGAAAGGGTGAACGCGCGGTATCTTGTCGAGGCGGGGCTGTATCACCATATGTTGCGCCTGAAAACACCGCGTCCGCCGGGAGGAATCCGGACGGAAATTGCGATCTGGAGATCGCTGCGGTATGTGGCTTTTTTGTGTTTCCAGGCCGTTCAACTTATGGCTGTGAATGAAAAAAGCTAGTTGTATCAATATGATAACGATGATTGCCGCACTTGCGCTACGGTTTGAACAGCGCTATGTTCCGGCGACCATCGAGGAGTGCGAATGATGCGCGATGCGATTCAAGCTGCGCTAAAAGATGCTCAAAAATCACAGGATAAATGTCGTGTTTCCACCCTGCGCCTGATTTGCGCGGCGGTGAAGGATCGCGACATTGCCAACCGTTCCAACGGCAAGGATCCCGTTTCCGACGAGGAAATCAGCGAGATCCTGACCAAGATGGTCAAGCAGCGCCGTGAATCCGCCGAGACCTACGAACAGGCCGGCCGGCTCGAGCTCGCCGATCAGGAACGCCAGGAATCGGCGGTGATCCTCGAGTTTCTGCCCAAGCAGATGTGCGAGGAAGAGGTCGAGCAGGCTTGCGAGAACGTCGTCCGGGAAACCGGGGCGGAAGGTCTGCGCGATGTCGGCAAATGCATGTCGACGCTGAAGGAGCGCTTTTCCGGCCAGATGGATTTCTCCAAGGCCAGCGGCCTCGTCAAGAGCATCCTGTCGCAGTAGCCGAAGGGCCGCCGTTCGCGGTCCTTGTTCTCATCGGAAAATCGACCAGGCCAGTGGCAAGAGGATTGCCGTCGCCAGCGCGTTGAGCCCCATGGCGAGGCCGGAAAACGCGCCGGCGATCTCGTTGACCTGCAGCGCGCGCGCCGTGCCGATGCCATGCGCGGCGGTGCCCATGGCAAAGCCGCGCGATGCCCAGTCCTTCACGCCGACGAGATTGAGAACCAGCGGCCCGAGCGCCGCGCCGAGAATACCGGTGGCGATCACCAGCACTGCCGTCAGCGAGGGCAGGCCGCCGAGGCTTTCCGCGATCCCCATGGCGACAGGCGCGGTCACCGATTTTGGCCCGATCGAGATGATGGTCGTCTGTCCCGCACCGAGCGCCCACGCGATCCCCATAGCGCTCGCTGCCGCAAAGGCGGAGCCCGTTATCAGGCTGACCGCGATGGCAAAGGCCGATTCGCGCACCCGGTGGAACTGGCGGTAGAGCGGAACCGCGAGCGCGACCGTCGCCGGCCCGAGCAGGAAATGCACGAATTGCGCGCCTTCGAAGAACGTATCGTAGGACGTGCCGGTCACGCTGAGGATCGTCACCAGCGCGACCACCGCGATCAGCACCGGATTGAGCAGCGGGTTCATCCCGCCGCGTTTGTAGATCCACATGCCGGCCTGGTAGGCGGCCAGTGTCATCGTCAGGTGCAGCAGCGGGCTCGCCGACAGATAGACCCAGACGGTCTGCAAATCGGTCGGGATGTCACTCTGCATCGGACTGCCCCCGGCGTTTGCGCACGGTCAACGCCTGCATCAGCAGCCCTGTGACCGCGATGGTCGCCACCGTCGAGACGATCAGCGCGACCGAAACCGCGATGCCATCGCCGGCGAGCAGCTTCAGATGCACCATGATGCCGGTGCCGGCCGGCACGAACAGCAGCGACAGGTTGGACAACAGCGCGCCCGAGACCGTGTCGAGGTCCTTCGGAATCGAGCCGCGGATGGCAAGACCGGCAAAGAGCAGCACCATGCCCATGACGGGTCCGGGCACCGGTATGCCGGTCGTCGCCACGAAGGCCTCGCCGGCAAGCTGGCAGGCAAAGATCAGGGTCAGGTAATTAAGCATCGTGCACCTCCGTCGGAGGCATGATGTAGCACATGCAAAGGAATGTCTTGTCGAAAGCCGCGGGTGCGTTGCGCGTTATTACCGTCAGGACAATTAAACCGTTTCTTTGGATTTTTTTGCGAGTTTAACCGGGTAATAACGGAAAGAGGTCCGCCGTGAACCTGGCACAGCAGCGAGACCAGCGCACAGCGACGCGTCATGGAACGCGCATGTTCGTGAAGATAAACCATCGCTTCGAGACGGCCGCCGGCATGGTTGTCGACATTTCCGACAATGGCGTCGGTGTCGAGATGCACAACACCTCCAGCTTCAATGCTGGCGATTTCGTCGAGTTGCACAGCGACAAGATCGGCTGCATCAATGGGGTCGTGCGCTGGGTGCGTCCGCGCATGCTCGGCGTCGAGTTCGACCGGACAACGAACAACGCCGCCAAGGTCGCCGCTTTTTTCAAGTTCTTCCACAAGTAGCGCCGTCCGGCTTGCGGGTCTGTGACTTGCCGGCCTGTGAATAGCGAGGACGCGGCAACCGCGTCTTGGCCTTTGCCGCGCGTGACCTGTATAGAGGGGTGAGATTCCCAAAAAGGCCGGCGATGCGCTTTCCGCAATCATTTCTCGACGAGATACGCGACCGCGTTCCGATATCGGACGTGATCGGCAAGCGCGTGTCCTGGGACAAGCGCAAGACCAACGCGCCGCGCGGCGATTACTGGGCCTGCTGCCCCTTCCACGGCGAGAAGACGCCGAGCTTCCACTGCGAGGACAAGAAGGGCCGTTACCACTGTTTCGGCTGCGGCGTGTCGGGAGATCATTTCCGCTTCCTGACCGAACTCGACGGGGTCTCCTTTCCCGAGGCCGTGCAGCAGATCGCCGACATGGCGGGCGTGCCGATGCCGGAGCGCGATCCCGAAGCCGAACGGCGCGAACAGATCCGCGCCACGCTGCACGACGTCATGGAAATGGCGGTCGCCTTTTTCGAGGCGCAGCTGCAGACCTCCGCCGGCGCCAGGGCACGCGCCTATCTGCGCGACCGCGGCCTGTCGGGGCAGACGCAGAAGAAGTTCCGCCTCGGCTACGCGCCCGACAGCCGCAACGCGCTGAAGGAGCATCTGGCGTCGAAGGGCGCCTCGCGCGAACAGATCGAGGCCTGCGGTCTCGTCGTCTTCGGCGACGACATTCCGGTCTCCTTCGACCGCTTCCGCGACCGCATCATGTTCCCGATCGAGGACGCGCGCGGCCGCATCATCGCCTTCGGGGGCAGGGCGCTGTCGCCCGACGTGCCGGCGAAATATCTCAACTCGCCCGAGACCGAGCTCTTCCACAAGGGCAATATTCTCTACAATTTCCGCCGCGCTCGCGAAGCCGTCCGCCAGGCCGGCACGATCGTAGCCGTCGAGGGCTATATGGACGTCATCGCGCTCGACCAGGCCGGCATCGCCAACGCGGTCGCGCCGCTTGGCACCGCGCTGACCGAAAGCCAGCTCGATCTCCTCTGGCGCGTCACGCAGGAGCCGGTGCTCTGCTTTGACGGCGACAAGGCGGGCGTGCGCGCCGCCTGGCGCTCGCTCGATCTCGCCTTGCCGGGGCTGAAACCGGGCCGCTCGGTGCGCTACGCGCTGTTGCCGGAGGGCAAGGACCCCGACGATCTCGTCAAGACCGGCGGGCGCGAGGCCTTCGACGCGATCCTGAAAAGCGCCAAGCCGCTCGCCGACATGCTGTGGTCGCGCGAAACCAGCGGCAAGGTGTTCGAGACGCCGGAACAGCGCGCCCAGCTCGAAAAGACGCTGCGTGAGGCGACCAGCCAGATCCAGGACGAAAGCGTGCGCCGCCACTACGGTCAGGCGATGCGCGATCGCACCAACGCCCAGTTCGGCGCGCCGCACCAGGGCCGGGGCAAGCAGCAAGGGCAGGGTGGCAACCGCTATGGCCGTGGCGGCGGCCGCGGCGGCGCGGCGGGTGGCCGGCTGGCGATCTCGGAAAGCCTGACCCGGTCGCGCCTGTTGAGCACCACTGGCGACGACATGCCGCTGCGCGAGGCGGCGCTGGTCTCGGCAGTGCTGTGCCATCCGGACCTGCTCGCCGACCATTTCGACGATTTCACCGGCCTCGATCTCGATCATGGCGGGCTGGAGCGGCTGCGCAGCGCCATCCTCGAAGCCTGCGCCACCGGGCGCCCGCGCGACCGCGCCGCGCTGCTCGAGCACAAGGCCGTCGCCGCCCAGGCCGCGACCATCGCCACGCTCGACGCGCTCATTCGGCGCACCCGTCTGTGGACGGCGACGGAGGCGGCGGCGCATGACGATGCGCTCGAGGGATTCCGCCAGGCGTTGCGCCTGCACCGCCGCGCCCGCACCCTGCGCCGCGAACTGGGAGCCGCGCAAAATGCCTATGCCAATGACGGCAACGACATGAATTTCGGCCGCCTGGCCGATCTTCGCAAGGAGATCGACGAGACCGAATCGATCGAGGCGCTTGTCGACGGATTCGGGGTTTCCTCGGGCCGTCCGTCGCGTTCTTTCTGATTTTCGGGCAGGTTACGCCCGGTTTTTTACCTGATTCGCTTGCGGGGGTGTTGACGCAGGGGAGAATCACGGGAATCAAGGGCGACCGGGCCAGGCCCCGGAAATATTGTCAGTCAATATAACCGTTTTTACGTGCTTCATGTTGGATTGGCGTGAAGTGCGCCTAAATAGGGGTAATTGGCAATTAACACGCTTCGCCTAAGGCTGGTTCCGGAAATCGCGGGATCGGGAAATAGGCGCTCACCAAATTGGTGGCGCAACTAGGCGGGATCGCGGCCTTGGACCATCGTCGCCGGAGACAAGACTTTCATGGCAACAAAGACAAAAGAAAAGACCGAAGCGGAAAACGCCCCGGAGCAGACCCCGGATGGCCCGCTGCTGGATTTGAGCGCGGACAGCGTCAAGAAGATGCTGCGCCTTGCGAAGAAGCGCGGCTACGTCACGATGGACGAGCTGAACGCCGTGCTTCCTTCCGAGGAAGTGACCTCGGAACAGATCGAGGACACCATGTCCACGCTGTCCGAGATGGGCATCAACGTCGTCGAGGATGACGAGGTCGACAGCGACAACGACAACGAAAACGATACGTCGAGCGACGACGGCGAAGGCTCGACCGAACTCGCCACGACGACAGGCGGCGCCGTCGCGGCGACCGCCAAGAAGAAAGAGCCGACCGACCGCACCGACGACCCCGTGCGCATGTATCTGCGCGAGATGGGCACCGTCGAATTGCTGTCGCGCGAGGGCGAGATCGCCATCGCCAAGCGCATCGAGGCCGGCCGCGAGACGATGATCGCGGGTCTGTGCGAAAGCCCGCTGACCTTCCAGGCGATCATCATCTGGCGCGAGGAACTCAACGAAGGCAACATCCTCCTGCGCGATATCATCGATCTCGAGACGACCTATGCCGGCCCCGAGGCCAAGCAGGCGCCGAAGGTGCCGACGCCCGAGGAGATCGAGCAGGCCAAGAAGGAGCGCGAGGAAAAGGAACGTGCGCTGCGCGCCCCGCGCCGCCACGACGACGACGTCACCAATGTCGGCGGCGAGGGCCAGCCCGAGGAGGAGGACGACGAGGAGGACGAGGTCAACCTGTCGCTCGCCGCAATGGAGGCCGAACTGCGCCCCGCCGTCATGGAGACGCTCGACGCCATCGCCTCGACCTATTCCAAGCTGCGCAAGCTGCAGGATCAGCACGTCGAAAGCTCGCTGTCGGATTCCGATGCCCTGTCGCCGAGCCAGCAGAAACGCCTGAAGCAGCTCAAGGACGAGCTGATCACCGACGTGAAGTCGCTGTCGCTCAACAACCAGCGCATCGAGGCTCTGGTCGAGCAGCTCTATTCGATCAACAAGCGCCTGGTGCAGAACGAGGGCCGCCTGCTGCGTCTCGCCGAAAGCTACGGCGTTTCGCGCGAGGAGTTCCTGCTGCGCTATCACGGCTCCGAGCTCGACCCGAACTGGGTCGACATGGTCTCCGGACTGACGGCGCGCGGCTGGCGCGAATTCGCCAAGGAACTGGCGACCATCGACGAGCTGCGCTCCGAGATCCAGGAACTGTCGACGGAAACCGGCATCTCGATCGCCGAGTTCCGCAAGATCGTCAACCAGGTCCAGAAGGGCGAGCGCGAGGCGCGCATCGCCAAGAAGGAAATGGTCGAGGCCAACCTGCGCCTGGTGATCTCGATCGCCAAGAAATACACCAACCGCGGCCTGCAATTCCTTGATTTGATTCAGGAAGGCAATATCGGCCTGATGAAGGCGGTCGACAAGTTCGAGTATCGCCGCGGCTACAAGTTCTCCACCTATGCGACCTGGTGGATCCGGCAGGCGATCACCCGCTCGATCGCCGACCAGGCCCGCACGATCCGCATTCCGGTGCACATGATCGAGACGATCAACAAGATCGTCCGCACCTCGCGCCAGATGCTGCACGAGATCGGCCGCGAACCGACCCCGGAGGAACTGGCCGAAAAGCTGGCCATGCCGCTGGAAAAGGTCCGCAAGGTCCTCAAGATCGCCAAGGAGCCGATCTCGCTCGAAACGCCGGTCGGCGACGAGGAGGATTCGCATCTCGGCGATTTCATCGAGGACAAGAACGCCATCCTGCCGATCGACGCCGCCATCCAGGCCAACCTGCGCGAGACGACCACCCGCGTTCTGGCCTCGCTGACCCCGCGCGAGGAGCGCGTGCTGCGCATGCGCTTCGGCATCGGCATGAACACCGACCACACGCTGGAAGAAGTCGGCCAGCAGTTCTCGGTTACCAGAGAACGCATCCGCCAGATCGAGGCGAAGGCGCTGCGCAAGCTCAAGCACCCGAGCCGGAGCCGGAAGTTGCGGAGCTTCCTGGATAGCTAGGCGGACACCTTCCTCCACACATTTCAAATCCGGCGGCCGCAACACCGCCGGATTTTTACGTTCTACCGGCAATATGATTTTGTCCGCTCGAACGCCGGTGTAGTGATATCGCGATGCGGCAGATATCCGAGAGGCTGACGGGGGAATTCGATTGGGGCTTTCTTGCCTCGGTCGGCGCCCACGCGCTTTTCGTGACCTTGCTGGTCTTCGGTTTTCCGCTGCCGAACCCCGCGCCCCCGAAAGACCAGGCCGTCAACGTCGAACTGGTGCCGCCGCCTGCGGAAAAGAAGCCGGACAAGCCGGAAGAAAAGCCGGCGGAACAGGCGCCGCCCAAGGCCGACGCCGCTACAGCGGCAAAGCAAGCCAATGCGCCGCCCGTGCCGGTGCTGCGTCCGGTGGTCGAGTTCGGCGAGAAGGACGCGGGGCCGCGGCAAGCCGATGACGGCAATGCATCGACCGCGCCGGAGACGCCGCCCGACAAGCCGGCGCCGCAGCCCGACCGGCCGGACCCCGCAGTGGCGGCGGTCGCGGCGCCGGAGCCGCCGGTCAAGCTGACCGAGGCGAAGAGGCTCTATTCGCAAGGCGCGACCGGCGATATCGTCGCGACGACGGCAATGGCCGGCCTGTCGCGCGGCGAGCGGGCGGGCGAGTTGTGCGCCAGCGAGTTGCGCGAGCAGTTGCGCCATGCCGCACAGCCCTTTTGGCCGGACCTGCTCCCGGCCTACCGGCTGGACAAGGGCACGGTGATGGAGGTGCGCCGCGGCGCCTTCCGGGCCGGCGGGCAATGGTACGATCTTCGGCTTCGTTGCGAAATCGATGCGGATGCCATGCGGGTTGTGTCCTTCGCCTTCGATGTCGGCGCGCCTGTGCCGCGCGGCGAATGGAAGCGACGCGGTTTTCCGGATTCGTGAGTGGCGGCCGGCGGATACCGCCGCGACATATGCGCCCAACGCCATGTTTGGCGGTGGAAATTCAAAAACCCGCGGACGATATGCGCCTGAACGCCGCCGGCTGTACCGGCGGCCATTTCATTTGGAGATCCGCGCCCCTATGGAACAGCTGTCACAGCTTCTCGACCAGATCCCCTGGAGCCTGCTCATCATCGCCTGCCTGACGCTCGGCCTCGCGCCCTTCGTCCCCGAGCCGCATATCTGGGAAAAGCTGAAGATGCTCGCGGCCGGCACGCTGGTACGCCCGCTCGACATCTTCGATTTTCTCCTCCACGCCACGCCCTTCATCCTCGCGGCCCTGAAGCTGGCGATGATGCTGGTCCCGGCAAAATAGGCTGAATCATAGTACCAATGAAACGGTCTAACCCGGCGTTTGCGCCGGGTTTTTCTTTGTCGGGCGGCACGGCGTCCCGGGCGGATTTCCGCCGTGACGCATCGCCACATTCCGATATCGGAATATGAAAGCCTAACCTGCCCAACTCGGGGAGGGCACAAGGCCCCTCCGGAATCGGGAGGAGAGAATGAAATACGCGAAAGTAATCTGCGCGG
The DNA here is from genome assembly GCF_014904745.1 of Oricola nitratireducens. Lineage (GTDB taxonomy): Bacteria > Pseudomonadota > Alphaproteobacteria > Rhizobiales > Rhizobiaceae > Oricola > Oricola nitratireducens. Next base: position 320,870 of record NZ_JACZCS010000014.1, on the reverse strand, counting down.
GGCTCGCCGGCCTCGCTCTCTCGGTCGCGGCCGCTCATGCCGCCGGACCGGAGGGTCTGTGGAAACGCAAGAACGGCGACACCGTTCAGGTGTCGATCAAGGGCGGCAAGCTGTACTGCACGATCACTACCGGTTCCAAGCCCGGCTTCGAGATGTGCCACGGCATGGACGGCTCTGGCAATTCGTGGTCGGGCAAGAAGATGAAGCATCCTTCGATGCCGGGCTTCATGAAATTCAACGGCACGGTTTCTGTTTCCGGCAACTCGTTCAAGATCAAGGGCTGCGCGATCGGCCAAGCCATGTGCGATTCCGAAACCTGGACGCGGTCGAACTGATCGAGCGGGATGCAGCCCGTGATCTGCGGGTGAGCCCGGCCGGCGCTGCAGCCGGCCGGGCCGCAGCGCTCAGGCGGTTTTCGCGGACGGGTTTGCTGGCTGCCTGGGCGTCCACAGCCACAGCAGCACGCCGAAGATCGCCGCGTTCACCATCGGGAAGGCGGCGGTCTCGATGCCGATGACGCCGGTCGCGGCAAAATAAAGGCCGACGGTGAAATCGATCGCCTGCACCAGCACCATGTTGCGGACCCAGAACGGGTCGGGCCGCTCGGCGCGGGCGAGGACCGCCATGCCGATGCCGTAGGCGATGAACCGGGCCGCCAGCATGCCGAGCATGTACTGGTTGTCGACCGGCGGGACGGTCAGCCCCATCCAGGCGAAGAACGCACCCGGCGCGATCAGGGTCAGCGCGCCGAGGACGAGTTGCGACAAGGCAACGATCCAGAGCAGGATTTTCAGTCGGGTCATCGTGAGGTCTCCTTTTGCCGATGATTGCAAAAGGCTAGGCACCGCACTATAAAAAAGGAAGTAGTTACAAAAAGTATAGCTTAAATTTTCCGGAGAAGCGCATGGATATCAATGATTTATGCGATGACGATTGCCCCGTTGCCAGGGCGTCCGGGGTGCTGTCCGGCAAGTGGACGACGCTGATCGTGCGCGATCTCCTGTCAGGCAAGAAGCGCTACAGCGAGTTGCAGCGCTCGCTGGCCGGGATCAGCCCGCGCATGCTGGCGGCGCGGCTTTCCATGCTGGAGCAGGCCGGCCTGATCGCCAAGACCATCTATCCGACCGTACCGCCGAAGACCGAATATGAATTGACCGATGCCGGCCGCCGCATCGAACCCGTCATCGCCGCCATGGCGGAATTCGGAGCCGGTCTCGCGGCGGGGGAGTAGGTTCGTCGTCTGCCCTCAAGCCGCCGGCCGGCGCGCAAACGCCAAGAGCAGCCCGAAGCCGATCATCATCGAGCCGCTGGTCCGGTTGAGCCAGCGCGCCGCCTTCGGGTGCTGCGCATAGGCGCCGAGATGTTTGCCGGCAAACGCATAGGCCGCCACCGCGCACATCTCGAAGGTCAGGAACAGCGCGCCGAGAATGGCGAAGCTCTCCAGATACCGGTCCGGCGCCACGAATTGCGGGAAGAACGCGGTGAAGATCACGATCGCCTTCGGATTGCCGATACCGACCAGGAATTCCTGCCGCGCGAGGCTGGCCAGCGGCCGGTGCGGCATCGCGCCCTCGTTGGCATCCGAAAGCTGCGCATGCGAGCGCACCAGCTTGATGCCGAGCCAGACGAGATAGGCCGCGCCCGCCCATTTCACCACCGAAAAGGCCATCGCCGAGGCGGCGAGAAGCGCGCCGAGCCCGATGCCGGTAATCGCGATCAGGATCGCATAGGCGACGATGCGCCCGAGCGCCGCCGTGGCGGCGATGGCAACGCCCTCGCGCACGCCATTGGTCAGCGCCAGAAGGTTGCTCGGCCCGAACGTCATGTTGAGCGCGAAACAGGCCGGGATGAAGACGAGAAGCGTGTCGAGGCTCATACCGGTTCTCCGCAAGCGATTGCACGAATGGCTATCACGATGCGTTGTAGCGGCCAAGGACACCTGAATCGGATTGCCATCCGATGCGCCTAACCCGTCCAGATCGCAGGGTTTTCCGCAGCCGCGTCAGATGTCCTTCAGCATTAGCAGGATGCGCCCGTCATAATAGGGCTGGCAGGGATGCGAGAGCACCGGCCGGGTCTCGACGACCCGGTAGCCGAGCCGGTCGTAGAGTTTCACGGCATGCGTGTTCTGCTCGAAGACCTGGATGCTCATCCGGTCGATACCCGTTGCGGCCGCCTTGTCCTCTGCCGCCCGCATTAGCGCCGTGCCGAGACCCAAGCCGCGCCGTCCGGGCAGCGCGGCCAGCGCATTGACGTAAAACGTGCCGGCGGAAAGATGCTCGAGTTCGACGAAGGGCCGGACCGGTTCCGGCAGTCCGGCGACCTCTGCACGGTCGGCTGCCGACGGTTCGCCAAGCGGGTAGCCGAGCATCATCGCCGCGACTTCTCCGCCACGGTCGGCGACCAGCGCATTGCGCCAGGAGAATCCGCCGGTTTCGCGCCGGGCGCGTTCCTCGCCGACATCGAGCGGCGTCTGGCGGTCCGCGGCCATCCGCGTCCACATCCAGTTGGGAATGCCTTCGCCGGCAATGTCGATCAGCTTGGCGAGCATTCCGGCATCGCGCGGCGTCGCCGCGCGGATGTGTGCGTGGGATTGTTTGGTCATGTCGTACCTCGTCCTGGCATCGGGTGCCGTGATCCGGCCGCGCCGGTTCTGCCGTGAGGCAAATATGCGCCATCCTCCCGGCCGGGCGCCAGAAGGCGCGTGATCAAGTACGTTTGTGACGAATTCCTGAAGAAAATTCAGCGCCTTGCCGAGAAGGGGAACTTCCGGGCGTCGGCGGCGGACCGGTTTACTGTACCGGCGGTACAGTCGAGAGGTGGGACGACCCGGATCTTACCCCTTGCCCGTGATCGCGCCGACGAATTGCTCCAGGCCTTCCATCCACGCGCCCGTCTTCAGCTCGCGCTCCGTCGCCGAGAAGGTGGCGATTGCCGGCTTGCCGGCGGCATCCGCCATCCGGGCGAGCGTTTTTTGCGCGCCGGAACCGCCCAGCGTCACGAAACAGGCGATGGAATTCAGTTTGTTATTGTGGGCCGCAAGATACGCCCGCATCGGTGTCGACGGCTGCGACGCCCAGACCGGCGAGCCGAGGATGACGAGATCGTAACCGGCCGGATCGTGTTGCGAGGGTTCGATTGTCGGCAGGATGCCGAGAAAGGATTCCCGCCCCGAGCGCCAGTATTCCAGGAAACCGAGCCGGCTGCGTTTCTCCCGGATCGGCTCGAGATCCGCGCCGAGCTTTTCGGCAAGCGCCTTCGCGACCTGCTCGGTGTGGCCGGTACGGCTGTAATAGACGACGAGGAATTTCGGCATGGGAAATGTCCTTCTGGAAAGATCAGGCGAGCGAGACGTAGATCTCGGTGCGCAGTTCTTCTTCCGGCGTCGAGTCGGGGTCGTTGACATAGACCTCCCAGGTCGGCGCACCAAGCGTCAGCCCTTCCTTCTCCAACCACGCCATCAATTCCTGATAACTCTCGGAGAGCTTCGAATAGGGACCGGTATGGACGAAGTTCACGACGCGTCCGGCCGGCGTCGTGTCCGCCTTCACGTCGCCGGACGCTTTTTTCGCATCCTCTGTCGAAACGAAGAAACCGGCGCGAAATGTCACTGTTTGCGGATCGTAGGTGTAATATACAGAAAGCGCCGGACCGGTCAGCGTCAGTCCGTTTGCCTGGATGAACGCCATGGCGTCGCCGTAGGCCTTGCCCATTTCCTCACTGATCGTTGCGGGCTCCATTGCGCATGTGCGTTCGACATAGACATAGGGCTGTTCTGTGACATCGATGCGCCTGAAGTCGGGCATGGGCTTTTTCCTTCCGCTTTACAGCCAATTATAACCTCGACGCATGACGGCTATTTGTCGTTGATCGGCGTCAACGCGAAGGCGCATGGAATGGCCGACGATCGCTCGGTCTCGAAGGGGAGATGCCGGCATGGAAAAGATCGATTTCAAGAAGACGATGAAGGCGCTGTGGCAGCCGCCGGCGGGCAAATTCACCCTTGTCGAGGTGCCGCGCATGCGGTTCCTGAAGATCGACGGCAAGGGCGATCCCAACACCGCGCCGGACTATGCCCGCGCGGTCGAATGGCTTTATTCGGTCAGCTATCCCGTCAAGTTCGCCTCGAAGAAAGACCTCGGCAAGGATTACACCGTCGCACCGCTGGAGGGCCTGTGGTGGGCCGAGGACATGACGGCGTTCGCGAGCGGCGACCGGGCCGAGTGGCTCTGGACCATGATGATCATGCAGCCTGACTGGATCACGCAGGAGATGATCGATGCCGGCATCGAAAAGGCGCGCGGCAAGCTCGGCGATCCGCCGTCAACCCTGCGCCTCGAGGATTACGACGAGGGTCTGTCGGTGCAGACCATGCATATCGGCCCCTACAGCGCAGAGGCGCCGACAATCGCCCGGATGCACAACGATTTTATGCCGGAGAACGGATTGGTGCCGAACGGCCATCACCACGAGATCTATCTGGGCGATCCGCGCAAGGTCGCGCCGGAAAAATTGAAGACGGTACTGCGCCAGCCGGTGAAAAAGGCCTGACCGGGAGAGGTCCGGGAAGAGACCATTGACACGTCGTCTGCGGCGGCTAGCGTTTCGCGACCGAAATGCGAGGAGAGCCGATGTCCCCCGAATTCCTTCTGACCGCCCTGATCGTCGTCATCGCGCCCGGCACCGGCGTCATCTACACGCTTGCCGTCGCGCTGGCGCGCGGACGCCTTGCCAGCGTCGCGGCGGCCTTCGGCTGCACGCTCGGCATCGTGCCGCACATGACGGCGGCGATCCTCGGCGTCGCCGCGATCCTGCATGCAAGCGCGATTGCGTTCCAGACGGTGAAATTCGCCGGCGTTGCTTATCTGCTGTGGCTTGCCTGGCAGACGATCCGCGACCGAGGCGCGCTCAGGGTCGAAGCGGGCGACGAGGCGGGAAGCCTGCCGCGCATCGCCGTCACCGGGACGCTGCTCAATATCCTCAACCCGAAACTGTCGATCTTCTTCCTCGCCTTCCTGCCGCAATTCATCGATCCGGCGGCGGCGCATCCGCTCGCCGAAATGGTGACGCTTTCCGCCGTGTTCATGGCCATGACCTTCGTCGTTTTCGCCGGCTACGGTTTCGCCGCCTCGGCCGTGCGTGCCCGCGTCTTGGGAAGCGCGCGCATCATGGCCTGGATGCGGCGCAGCTTCGCCGCCGCCTTCGTCGCGCTGGGCGCGAAACTGGCGCTGACCGCGCGCTAGGCATGGCGCAGACGGTCCTCACCATCGAGACACGTGGCCAGGGGCTCTACGAGTTCACCGGGGATGTAAACGCTTTTCTGCGCGAGGCGGACGCGGGCGAGGGGCTGCTGACCGTCTTTGTGCGCCATACCTCCTGCTCGCTGCTGATCCAGGAAAACGCCGATCCGGACGTCCAGCGCGACCTGACCGAATTCTTCCGCCGGCTTGTGCCGCCGTCGGACGATCCGTCCATGTGCTGGATCGTCCACACCGCAGAGGGCCCGGACGACATGCCGGCCCATATCAAGGCGGCGCTGACGCAGGTCTCGCTCGGCATTCCGGTGACGGGTGGCCGCGCGGTGCTCGGCACTTGGCAAGGCGTCTATCTCTTCGAGCATCGCGACCGCCCGCACCGGCGCCAGGTGGTGCTGCATCTGGGCGCTTGAGCCAGACGGCGACGCTGTGTTCAACGAAATGTGTAATTCATGCGCCGTTCAGCTAAAACGCGCCATGGTCCTGACAACTTCGCTGACGTATATCGGCGGCGAACCAACCGAATCTGGGGAAAGATCCTGATGGCTAGCATTCTGATGACACGTCGTTCCGCCCTGATGGCCGCAGCAGCAACGCTTGCGGTCGCCATCGGGCCAAACCTTGCGCTGGCGCAGGCAGCGCCCAAATCGGACGGCGAAGTCGATATGGAAAAGCTGCTGCAGCCGGGTACGCTCAAGGACGAGGTGGAAGGCTCCGCGGATGCCCCCATCACGGTCGTTGAATATGCCTCGATGACCTGCCCGCATTGCGCGCATTTCCACGAGACGACGCTTCCGGCGATCACCGAGAAATACATCAAGACCGGCAAGGTCCGTTTCATCTTCCGGGAATTCCCGTTCGATCCGCGCGCCGCGGCGGCCTTCATGCTGGCGCGTTGCGCCCCCGGCGACAAGTATTTCGCGATGGTCGACGTGCTGTTCAAGCAGCAGGCGGCCTGGGCCCATGTGCAGAATGCCCGCGCGCCACTCGAAAACATCGCCAAACTGGCCGGTTTTACACAGGAGAGCTTCGAGGCCTGCTTGACCAACCAGAAGCTTCTGGATGACATCAATGCGGTACGGGAGCGCGCATCGGCGGATTTCGGCGTCAACGCCACCCCGACGTTCTTCATCAACGGAAAGAAATATTCCGGAGCCCTGACTGTTGAACAGATGTCGGCCATTTTCGACGCATTGCTCTGACGGAAAATGCGCGCGCGCTTTCCGCAAGGCGCGCGTTTTTGTTTCCGGCATGACGGGCGGAGGCGCTTATGCGCTTTGAGAAACTCCGCCTTCTGGGCTTCAAGTCCTTCGTCGAACCGACCGAATTCATCATCGAACGCGGCCTGACCGGCGTGGTCGGGCCGAATGGCTGCGGCAAGTCGAACCTCGTCGAGGCGCTGCGCTGGGTGATGGGTGAATCATCCTATAAGAACATGCGCGCAAGCGGCATGGACGACGTCATTTTTTCCGGTTCCGGTACGCGCCCCTCGCGCAACACCGCGGAAGTCTCGCTGTTCCTAGACAATGGTGACCGCACGGCGCCCGCCGCCTTCAACCAGGACGACACGCTGCAGGTTACTCGCCGTATCGAACGCGAGGCCGGTTCCGCCTACAAGATCAACGGCAAGGATGCCCGCGCCAAGGACGTGCAGCTTCTTTTCGCCGACCAGTCGACAGGCGCCCGCTCGCCCTCAATGGTCGGGCAGGGCCGCATCGGCGAACTGATCCAGGCAAAGCCGCAGGCGCGCCGGGCGCTGCTCGAGGAGGCGGCCGGCATTTCCGGCCTGCATTCGCGCCGCCATGACGCCGAACTGCGGCTGCGTGGCGCCGAGACCAATCTCGAGCGCCTGGAAGACGTGGTCGGCGAACTGGAAAGCCAGATCGAGAGCCTGAAGCGCCAGGCCCGCCAGGCCAACCGCTTCAAGGCGCTGTCGCGCGACATCCGCGAAGCCGAGGCGACGCTGCTTCATCTCAAATGGACGCTCGCCAAGGCGCAGGAAGCGGAAGCGCAGTCGACGTTGGCACATGCGACCTCGGTCGTCGGCGAGCGCGCGCAATTGCAGATGGAAGCCGCCAGGGTGCAGGGGATCGCGCAGCACAAGCTGCCCGAACTGCGCGAAAACGAGGCCGCCGCCGCCGCCGCGTTGCAGCGGTTGACCATCGCATTGAACCAGCTTGACGAGGATGTCCGCCGCCAGGAGGCGCGTCGCGCCGAATTGCAGGGCCGCCAGACGCAACTCTCCGCCGACATCGCCCGCGAGGAGGCGATGAAGGAGGAAAACGCAGGTGCGATCGCCCGCCTCAACGAGGAAGAAGCCGAACTGACCGCCGACGAGGCCTCGACCGGCGACCGCGAGGCGGAACTGAAGCGCCTCTTCGAGCAGGCCGAGGAAGCCCTGGCCCGCAGCGAGGCCGAGCTGTCGCGCCTGACCGGCGAACGCGCCGAGGCTGGCGCTCTGCGCACCCAGCTCGAACGCCGCATCCGCGAGACGCGCGAGCGCAGCGACCGCCTCGCCGGCCAGTTGAACCGCCTGCTCGCCGATCTTTCCGAGATCGACAACCGCATCAAGACGCTCGCCGACCCGGCGGAAAAGCGCGTTCTGCTCGAAGCCGCCGAGGACGCGGTCGCATCGGCCGAGAAAGCCGCTGGCGAAGCCGAACACGCGCTCGCCTCGGCGCGCGACACCGAGGCGGCGCGCCAGCCCGCGCTGCAGGAGGCAAAGGCGCTCCTGAATCGGCTCGAAACCGAGGCGCAGACGCTGGCGAAGATGCTGAATGCCGGCGCCGGCGATCTTTTCCCCGGTGTCGTCGAGCAGATGCGGGTCGAAAAGGGTTACGAACCGGCGCTGGGCGCGGCGCTCGGCGACGATCTCGACCTGCCGCTCGATGCCAACGCACCGGCCTATTGGGCGGGTGTCGCGCCGCTTGCCGACGATCCGGAGTTGCCGGCCGGCGCAACCGCGCTGGCCGATTTCGTCAAGGCGCCCGACGCGCTGCGGCGCGGTCTGCGCCAGATTGGCGTCGTCGACAGCGTCGAGACCGGCGCCGCGCTTCAGGCGCAGCTCAAGACCGGCCAGAGGCTGGTGACGAAGGACGGCGCGCTGTGGCGCTGGGACGGCTATACCGCGCGCGCTGACGCGCCGACGCCGGCGGCCCAGCGGCTGGCGCAGAAGAACCGTCTCGCCGAACTCGACGCGGAGATCGTCGAGGCGACCAGGGCGCTGCGCGTCACGGAGGCAGCCGCTGCCGAGACGAAGCAGGCGACGCAGGCCGCCATTGAAACCGAACGGCTTGCCCGCGAAGCGGTCAAGACCGCCCAGGCGGAAGCCCGCAATGCCCGCGAGGCGCTTGCCACTGCCGAACGCGCAACCGGCGAATTGTCGAAGCGCAAGGCCGTGCTCGACGAAAGCATTGTCCACACCAGGGCCGATATCGACGAGGCATCCGGCGTTCTCGCCGAGGCCGAGACGGCGCTTGCCGGCGAACCGGATCTCTCCGAGCTCGACGCGGCGGTGGAAAAACAGGCCTCCGTCGTCACGACCGAACGCGCCGCGCTGACGGAAGCCCGCGCCAACCACCAGTCGCTGGCGCGCGAACGCGAGGCGCGCCAGCGCCGCCTCGTATCCCTGCGCTCCGAACGCGCCAACTGGATCTCGCGCGGCGAAAACGCCGACAAGCAGATCGCCGTGCTGTCCGCGCGTCGCGAGGAGACGGCGAAGGAACTGGCCGCGCTGGAGGATGCGCCGGACGAGATGCCGGTGCGCCGCCGCGAACTGGTGCGCGAGATCGAGGCCGCGGAACAGGCGCGCAAGGAAACAGGCGACCGGCTGGCGCTCGCGGAGACCGCGGCGCGCGAGGCCGACAAGGCCGCCACCGACTCGATCACGGCGCTGTCCGGAGCCCGCGAGGAGCGTGCCCGCGCCGAAGAACGCCTGACCGCCTCTGCCGAGCGGCGCAAGGAAGTCGAAGCCCGCATCCGCGAGGCCCTGAACTGCGCGCCGCACGAGGCGCTGAAACTGTCGGGCCTTGCGCCTGACGCAACCATGCCGGATGTCGACGCCATCGAGCGCCGTCTGGAGCGGCTGAAAATAGAGCGCGAACGGCTCGGCGCGGTGAACCTGCGCGCCGAGGAGGAACAGAGCGAACTGGTCGAGCGTCTGGAAAACCTCGTCAGGGAACGCGATGACGTGATCGATGCGATCCGCGAGCTGCGCTCCGCCATTTCCAGCCTGAACCGCGAGGGTCGCGAACGGCTGCTGGAGGCCTTCGATGTCGTCAACGGCCACTTCAAGCGGCTATTTACCCATCTCTTTGGCGGCGGCACCGCCGACCTGCAACTGATCGAGAGCGAGGATCCGCTGGAGGCGGGGCTCGAAATCGTCGCCCGCCCGCCCGGCAAGAAGCCGCAGACCATGACGCTGCTCTCGGGCGGCGAACAGGCCCTGACGGCGATGGCGCTGATCTTCGCGGTGTTCCTGACCAACCCGGCGCCGATCTGCGTGCTGGACGAGGTCGACGCACCGCTCGACGACCACAATGTCGAGCGGTTCTGCAACCTGATGGACCAGATGGCGAAGGACACCGACACGCGCTTCGTCATCATCACCCACAACCCGATCACCATGGCGCGCATGGACCGGTTGTTTGGCGTGACTATGGCCGAGCAGGGGGTCTCGCAGCTCGTCTCCGTCGACCTTCAACAGGCCGAGGAACTGCGCGAGGCGAGCTAGGCGCTCACCGATCATGTTGCAATTGCCGGATGCGTTTCATTTTGCTGCAGTGCAAAAAACGAGTCGCACCTTCCCTCCAAAATGCATTATGCAGTAGTCACGGTTGACGTGGACGGATGGATACCGCCAATGACAGCTGGGGAGAGGATTGGCTGAGGCCGGATGACGAACTGGGTATACACATTCGGGGGAGGAAAGGCGGACGGGACGGCGCGTGACCGCGACAGGCTCGGCGGAAAGGGTGCGAACCTTGCCGAGATGGCGCGGCTTGGCCTGCCGGTGCCGCCGGGATTCACGATCGCAACGGATGCCTGCCGGCATTTTTACGCCAATGGCCGCACCCTGCCAGACAATCTGCAACGTGAAGTCCAGGAAGCGCTCGGTGCGCTGGAACGCCTGACCGGCAAGACGTTCGGCGACGGCGACGACCCGCTTCTGGTCTCCGTGCGTTCCGGCTCGCGCGAATCCATGCCGGGCATGCTCGACACGGTGCTCAATCTCGGCCTCAACGACAAATCCGTCGAGGCGCTCGCCAGGGCAAGCGGCAATCCGGCCTTTGCCTATGACAGCTACCGTCGCTTCATCCAGATGTATGCAAGCGTCGTCTTGGGCCTCGATCATTCGCTGTTCGAGGAGATCATCGATCGCGTGAAGGAGGAAAGCGGGGCGACGCGCGACGGCGATCTGAAGGTCGACCACTGGCGCGGCGTCATCGACGGCTACAAGATCGCGATCGCCGAGGAGTTGGACGAACAGTTTCCGCAGGATCCCGGCGAGCAGTTGTGGGGCGCGATCCAGGCTGTCCTGAAAAGCTGGATGAATCCCCGCGCCGTCACGTTCCGCACCTTGCACAATATCCCTGAAGGCTGGGGAACGGCGGTCACCGTGCAGTCGATGGTGTTCGGAAATATGGGCGAGGGATCAGCCACCGGTGTTGCCTTCACGCGCGATCCGGCGACCGGTGAGGACAATCTTTACGGCGAATTCCTGCCCAATGCGCAGGGCGAGGACGTCGTTGCCGGAATTCGCACGCCGCATCCTCTGACCAAGCCGCAGGCCCACGGCTCGGATCTGGTGCCGATGGAAGACGCCATGCCGGTGACCTTCCAGGAACTGAAGGAATTCGCCAGGCGGCTGGAAAATCATTTCCGCGAATTGCAGGACATCGAGTTCACCGTCCAGGCGGGCAAACTCTGGCTTTTGCAGACGCGCGACGGCAAGCGGTCGGCGCGCGCCGCGATCCGGATCGCCGTGGCGATGGCCGAAAAAGGCCTGATTTCCAAGGCCGAGGCGCTGCGCCGCATCGATCCCGCGTCGCTGGAGCAACTGTTGCACCCGACAATCAGCCCGGATGTCGAGCGTATCGTGATCGGCCGCGGCCTTGCGGCCTCGCCGGGCGCGGCCACCGGCGAAATCGTGTTCACCTCCGAGGAAGCCGAGCAACTGCGCGCCTCGGGCCGAAAATCGATCCTGGTACGGCCGGAAACGAGCCCCGAGGACATCCACGGCATGCATGCCGCCGAAGGCATCCTCACCACCCATGGCGGCACGACCAGCCATGCGGCGGTGGTCGCGCGCGGCATGGGCAAGCCATGCATTTCCGGTGCGGGCGCGATCCGCATCAACACCGAGAAACGGGTCATGCTGACCGGCGGACGCACGCTGACGGCTGGCGAGGTGATCACCATCGACGGCACCAGGGGAGAGGTCCTGCTGGGCGCGCTGCCGATGGTGCAACCCGAACTGTCGGGCGACTTCGCGACGCTGATGGACTGGGCCGACGACATCCGCCGCATGAAGGTGCGCGCCAACGCCGAGACGCCCGAGGACGCGCTGACGGCGCGCGGTTTCGGCGCCGAGGGGATCGGCCTGTGCCGTACCGAGCGCATGTTCAACGACGAGGAGCGCCTCCGCGCGATGCGCTCGTTCATCCTCGCCGACAACAATCAGGCGCGCGACGAGGCTCTGACCGCCATGCAGGCGATGCAGAAGGCGGATTTCCTCGAGCTTTTCGAGATCATGCGCGGCCTGCCGGTGACGATCCGCCTGTTCGATCCGCCGCTACACGAGTTCCTGCCGCGCCCGGGCCGCGAAACGGAACAGACCGCGCAAGCCTTGGGGATCGATCCCGAGCGCATCCGCCAGCGCGCCGAGGACCTGCACGAGGTCAATCCGATGCTCGGCAATCGCGGCGTTCGCCTCGCGATCTGCTATCCCGAATTCATCGAGATGCAGGCGCGTGCCATCTTCCAGGCTGTGATGGAAGCCGGCGAGAAGACCGGCGAGAAGGTCGTGCCGGAAATCATGGTCCCGCTGGTCGCCTATGAGCGTGAGCTGAAATTCATCAAGGATCGCATTGATATCGTCGCCGTGGCCGTCATGGAAGAATGGGGCGCCAAGCTCGACTATCTCGTCGGCACGATGATCGAATTGCCGCGCGCGGCGATACGCGCCGACAAGATCGCTGAAAGTTCGGAATTCTTCTCCTTCGGCACGAACGACCTGACGCAATCGACATTCGGCATCTCGCGCGACGATTCCGGGCTCTATCTCAACGAGTATCTGCGCAAGGGTGTGATCGACCGCGATCCGTTCATCACCATCGATGTCGACGGTGTCGGCGAATTCATCCACATGGCCGCCGAGCGGGGCCAGAAGACGCGGCCCGACATCACGCTCGGCATCTGCGGCGAACACGGCGGCGACCCGGCGTCGATCGCGTTCTGCGAGACGGTCGGGCTGCACTACGTGTCCTGCTCGCCCTATCGCGTGCCGGTCGCGCGGCTCGCGGCGGCACAGGCGACGCTCGCCGAGCGCGCCGAGCAGTAGCGGTCAGGCGGCGGCACCTAGCTGCGTGAAGACGTCCATGAAGGCGCCGGCAAAGCTGCGGATCTCGCCGCGCATCTCGTCTTCCGGCACGATTTCGACATCGTTACCGGCGTCGTTGAGCACGGCGAAGAGCAGTTTCCTGCCGTCACGGGTGGCCAGGACGGCGATGCGCTGGCCGGGGATCTGATCGAAAATCGGAAGCTGGAACAGGAAGTTGAACCCGCTCGTCTCGCAAGCCTGCTGCAGGCAGTGTTCGAAGCCGAATTCCTGCAGGGTCTGCCGGTCCAGCGCGAGTTCCAGTTCGACCATTTCCAGGTCGGCGGTGTCCTTCCCGGCCTGGACGGCGTGGGGCGCCGCGGGCTCAAGGATGGCGGCTTCATGCAATTGTGCGGACGACATAAGCGCGTCTCCCTTAGGTTTTTTCTCGTCCCGCCAGCATTTTCCAGTGATTACTTGCAGTTTGGCAGCATTAGGGCAGGCAGAGGGCAAGCCCGGGGTACTTTCGTGATCGGCTTTACATTTTGCGTGTTTTCGCGCTAACGCCGCGCCTCATGGCATTCTTGCGAAGCAGACATTACCGGGAGCCGCTGATCCTGCGGCCGTTACCGGAGCGGCAGCGGTCCCGGACCGCCGGATGGTCGCTGCGCCTGGCCATTTTCGCGCCGCTCCTGGCCATCGTGTCGATTGCCGCCCATCGAACCGGATATGTCGATACGCCAACCTTCCTGGTCCTGGTCATGTGCGTCGCGGCGATTGCACTTGCCGGTCTCGGCCTGATCCTCGTCGCCCTGAGCAGTCTCTGGGCAAAGGGCACAAAAGGCGGCCGGCAGGTGATCTGGGCGCTGTTTTTCTCCATTTTGACGCTTGCGCCCTTTGTCGCCGCCACCGCCGCCTGGATCGTCTTTCCCGACCAGAACGACGTCTCTACCGATCTCGTCGATCCGCCGCTTCTCGCCAAGGAAGTGCAGCTTACCCGGGCCGATCCCAAGGCGGTCGTCGCCGGGCATCTGCGCGACGGCTATGCGAGCCTGACCGGACGCCGCTACAAGGCGCCGCCGGACGCCATCGAGGAGACGATCCAGAAGGTCGCCGAGGCGCAGGGCTGGAAGCTGGTGTCTAGGCGCGGACGGCTCGGCGCGGACGACGAACTGTTCTTCGAATTTTCGTATCTGGTGCCGGTTCTCGGCATCCCCGGATCCGTGATCCTGCGCCTAACCGACGAAGGCGATACGAGCTTCGTCGACATGCGAGCGCGCACCGACTTCGTGTCGAACGATCTCGGCTGGAACGCGCATCTGATCGAGACCTATTTCAAGGCGCTCGATTTCGAACTGATCGGTATCGTCGAGGCCTGAAGCAATTCCAGGAAAAGTGGAAACCGGTTTTCCGTCCGGAATTGCGTGCAAAACAGTTCGAGACGATCATCGATTCCGTGAAATGATGATCGTCTCTAGGCCGGCGAATAGATCCCGTCGATGGCGGGAGGTCCGTCGGTGACGACGAGCCCGCGCGCGACCAGATCCTCCAGATGGGCAAGCACCGACAGGCCGGCGGCGCCGAAGAGGCGCGGGTCGGTGTCGCGATAGATTTCGCGCACCATGTCGGGAATCGTCCGGTCGCCCTTGCGGATCCGGTCGAGAATCGCCGCCTCGCGCATCTTGCGGTGGGTTCTCAGCGCCCGCACGAATTTCTGCGGCCGGTCGACGGGCCCGCCGTGACCCGGCAGGTAGCGCCTTTCGTCGCGGGCCGCGAGACGGTCGAGCGAGGCCATGAAGTCGGCCATCGCTCCGTCCGGCGGCGCGACGATCGAGGTTGCCCAGGCCATGACGTGGTCGGCCGAAAACAGCAGGCCGCTATCTTTCAGCGCAAAGGCCATGTGATTGGCCGTGTGGCCCGGCGTGGCGATGGCCTCGATGGCCCATTCCCCGATATCGACGATTTCTCCGTCGCGAAGCCGGATATCGGGCCGAAACTCGGTGTCCGAGGAGGCATCGAGCGGATTGATTTCGCCGATATGCAGCGCCCGCGCGGCGCGGTGCGGGCCTTCGGCGGCGACGATGGCGCCGGTCGCTTCCTTCAGCCGGGCGGTGAGCGGCGAATGGTCGGCATGGGTGTGGCTTACGAAGATATGGCTGACCGGCCGCCCGCCGATTGCCGCGAGCAGGGCTTGGAAATGCGCCTCGTCCTCGGGGCCCGGGTCGATGACGGCGAGCGTATCGCGCCCGACGATGTAGCTGTTGGTGCCATGGAACGTGAACGGGCTGGGATTGTTGACCGTGAGGCGCGCGACATTTTCGCCGGCCGGAACGGCCTCGCCATAGGCCGGGTCGAACTGGCGGTCGAATTCAAGATCGGACATTTGGCGTTTCGCGGCCCCTGTTCACAAACGCTTCCTTTGGCGGACTTGCTGATTACCAGCTTCGCCGATATAGGCAAGGAAGGTTCCTTGCTTCCATATGGGGGCTGACGAGACAGGAAAAAGACATGGCACTTCCCAACATTTCCCAACCGCTCATCTACCGTGCGCTGCCGCGCGAAACCGCGACGCGTTATGCGATGTACGCGTTCCTCGTTCTTGCCGGATCGGCGCTGATCGCCGTTGCGGGCCAGGTCAAGGTGCCGATGTGGCCGGTGCCGACCACGCTGCAGACGCTGGCGATCTTCACCATTGCCGCCGCGTACGGGCGCAACCTCGCCGTCGCGACGCTGATTGCCTATCTCGCCGAGGGCGCGGCCGGGCTTCCGGTTTTCACCAATGGCGGTGGTCTCGCCTATTTCCTGGCCAGTGCGACGACAGGCTATCTCGTCGGCTTTGTGGTGGCCGCCGGCATCACCGGTTGGGCGGCTGACCAGGGTCTCGCCAGCAAGCCGATCAAGCTCTTCGCGGCGAATCTCGCCGGAACGCTGGTTATCCTCGTGCTTGGCGCGCTGTGGATCGCGGCGATGTTCGGCACCGACAAGGCGATTGCATGGGGCATCGGCCCGTTCATCGTCACCGACATCGTCAAGGCGGCGCTTGCTGCCGCGCTGGTTCCGGCGCTCTGGGGCCTGTTCGGCCGCAAGTAACCGGCGCCGTACCGGACAAGACAAAAGCCGCGGCAATGTCCGCGGCTTTTTTGCGCTTGCGGACGATGCGATTCCGGGGTCAAAATTAGACCATGTATTCAAAAAACGGTTATCCAAGAGATCTTGTCGGATACGGACGGACGCCGCCCGATCCGCAATGGCCGGGCGGCGCGAAGCTCGCTGTCCAGTTCGTCATCAATTACGAGGAAGGCGGCGAAAGCTGCATCCTCGACAATGATCCGGCCTCCGAAAAACTGCTGTCGGAAATCGTCGGCGCCGAAGCCTTGCCGGGCCAGCGCAACATGAACATGGAATCGCTGTACGAATATGGCTCGCGCGCCGGTTTCTGGCGCCTGTGGCGCCTGTTCACCGAGCGCGACATGCCGGTGACCGTCTACGGCGTCACCGTTGCCATGATGCGCAATCCGGAAGCCGTCGCTGCCATGAAGGAGGCCGGCTGGGAAATCGCCAGCCACGGGTTGCGCTGGCTTGAATACAATACTTTCGACGAGGCGACCGAGCGCGCGCACATTCACGCGGCGGTCCGCCTCCACACCGAGATCACCGGCGAGCGCCCGCTCGGGATCTACCAGGGCAAGCCCTCGATCAATACGCTCAACATCGTGATGGAGGAGGGGGGGTTCGTCTATTCGGCCGATTCCTATGCCGACGAACTGCCCTATTACGTCGAGGGGCCGAACGGTCCGCATCTGATCGTGCCCTATACGCTCGACGCCAACGACATGCGGTTCGCGACGCCGCAGGGTTTCAATTCGGGCGACCAGTTCTTCACCTACCTGAAGGACAGTTTCGACACGCTGCTAGCGGAAGGCCGCGATGGCACGCCGAAAATGCTTTCGGTCGGCCTGCATTGCCGTCTCGTCGGCCGGCCGGGACGCGCTGCCGCGCTTGCCCGTTTCCTCGATTACGTCAAGGGACACGACGACGCCTGGGTGACGCGCCGCATCGATATCGCGCGGCATTGGTGGGAAACCCGTCCTCCGAAGGCGGAATAGCCGATGGAGACCGTTTCGCTCACTGTATCGCCTGTCTCGAAGAAGGCCTTCGCCCCGTTTGGCGACGTCGTCGAAACCGACGGCGCGGAGTTGCGGCTGATCAACCAGGGGTCGACCGAGCGCTTTCACGATCTCGCCGATATCGACGTGACGGAGGGTGGCGGACGGGCGATCGTCAGTCTGTTTCGGGGGCAGCCTTTCGCGCCGCCGATCGCCATTTCAATGATGGAGCGGCATCCGCTCGGCAGCCAGTTGTTCTTTCCTGTCGGCGCCAAATCGTTTTTGGCCGTCGTCGCGCCGGACGAGAACGGAATCCCGGGCGTTCCTCTAGCGTTTCTGTGTCCGCCGGGTACCGGCGTGAACTACGCGAAAAACACCTGGCATCACCCGCTCCTGTCGCTTGAAACGGTCAGCGATTTCCTTGTCGTCGACCGTGACGGACCGGGCGACAATCTCGAAGAACACCACTATGCGGGGACGCAGTTCCGCATTGACGCCATTACGACCTGACAGGCAAGGTTCACCGACCATGACAGATCAGCCCCGCACCTCCGACAGCATCCGTTTCGTTCTCAACGGTAAACCCGTCGCGCTCGCCGTGCGTCCGGATACGACCGCGCTCGACGTGATCCGCAACCATGCGGGCCTGACCGGCACAAAGGAGGGATGCGCCGAAGGCGATTGTGGCGCCTGCACGGTGTTGCTGCGCCGTGGCGAGGGCCCGCGCCAGGCGGCCAATGCCTGCATCATGACCGCCGCCCAGCTCGACGGCACGGAACTGACGACGGTTGAAGGGCTGAAACAGGACGGGGTGCTGACGCCGGTGCAGGATGCAATGGCTTCGAACGGCTCGTCGCAATGCGGTTTCTGCACGCCGGGGATCGTCATGGCGCTGACAGGGCTTCTGGAAAAGGCCGCCGATCCCGAAGAGGAAGCCATCCACGACGCGCTTGCCGGCAATCTGTGCCGCTGCACCGGTTACCGGCCGATTGTCGAGGCCGCGAAGACGGCGGCCAAGGCGGGTGTCGCGGCGCCATCTGCGGCAGGCCTGCCGGAAAAACAGACGGAAGTCTCCTGCGGCGGTTCGGTGCTGCATCAGCCGGAAACGCTCGACCAACTGACCGCCCTGCGCGCGGCCTATCCTGACGCTGTGCTTCTCGCCGGCGGTACCGATCTCGGCGTCGCCCGCGCCGACTATCATTCCGACTGGGACCGCATCATCTCGACCGCGCAGGTTGGCGAATTGCGCGCGATCGGGGAAACCGCCGATGCCTGGACCTTCGGCGCGGCGGTCACCTGGGAGGAAATCCTGCAAGCGGTGCGCGCCGACTATCCGAGCCTCGCCACGCTGATCCGCCGGTTCGGTTCGACGCAGATCCGCGCGATGGGCACGGTCGGCGGCAATATCGGCACGGCAAGCCCGATCGGCGACGGCCCGCCGGCACTGATCGCGCTCGGTGCGACGATCACGCTCGCCTCGAAGGCCGGCGGTGCACGAACCCTGCCGCTGGAGGACTTCTTCCTCGACTACCGCAAGACGGAACTGAAGCCCGACGAGGTGATCGTCTCGGTCACCGTGCCGCGCCCGAAAGCCGGAGAAGAGTTCCGCGTCTACAAGCTGTCGAAGCGCTACGACCAGGATATCTCGACTGTTTGCGGCGCGTTCTGGCTGGCGACTGAAGGCGGCAAGGTGACCGCCTGCCGGTTGGCCTATGGCGGCATGGCGGCAATCCCGAAACGGGCAAAGGCGATGGAAAACAAGCTGTTGGACCGTCCGCTTGATAGGGGCTCCGTTTCTGAAGCGATTGAAGCATTGTCTGAGGACTTCTCGCCATTGAGCGACTGGCGCGGCAGCGCCGCCTACCGCAAGAAGACCGCCGCGGCGCTGCTGCATCGTCTCGCGCGCGACCTTGCCGGCGAGATCGTGGAGGTGATGGCGCTATGAATGTCGACGTCAAATCCGTTCAGCGCGCCGTGGTCGGCCACGGCATTGCCCATGACAGCGCCGCCAAGCAGATCGCCGGCGAGGCGTCCTATATCGACGACATCGCCGAACTGCCTGGCACGCTGCATGCCGCGCTGGTCATTTCGCCGGTAGCGCATGGAAAGCTGAAGGGTATCGATCCGTCGAAGGCGCTGGCCATGCCCGGCGTCGCCGCCTTCGTGGCGGCGGGCGACATTCCCGGGCACAACGATGTCGGCCCGATCCTGCCAAACGAGCCGCTCTTCGCCGAAACCGTGGTTGAATATGTCGGCCACCCGGTTGGCGCCGTCGCCGCCACGACCTACGAACAGGCTGTGAAAGCGGCCCGCGCCGTCGCGCTCGACATCGAGGAACTGGAGCCGGTGCTCGATGTCGAGGCGGCGCATGCGGCCGGGTCCTATGTGATGCCGCCGCAGATCCTGATCGAGGGCGATGTCGATGCCGCGCTCGCGTCGGCCGAACGCATCATCGAGGGCCGTCTCGACATTGGCGGCCAGGACCATTTCTACCTCGAGACCCACATCGGCTATGCCATCCCCGGCGAGGACGGCGACATGATCGTCCATTCCTCGACGCAGCATCCGACCGAGGTGCAGCACCACGTCGCCCATGTTCTGGGCGGCCTCGCCAATTCCGTCGACGTGTTCACGCGCCGCATGGGCGGCGGCTTCGGCGGCAAGGAGAGCCAGGCGACGATCATCGCCGCCTCCGCCGCGCTGCTCGCCCGCAAGACCGGCAAACCGGTGAAGCTGCGCCTGAAGCGTTCGGCCGACATGACGGCGACCGGCAAGCGCCACGACATGGTCGCCACGTGGAAGGCCGGCGTCGACGCGAACGGGCGCATCCGCGGCCTCGAAATCGAATATCTGGCCCGCGCCGGCAACACGCCGGACCTGACCGGCCCGGTGATAACCCGCACGCTCACCCATTCCGACAATTCCTATTTCATCCCGGCGGCGCGTTTCACCGGCCACGCCTGCAAGACGAACACGGTCTCCAACACCGCCTTCCGCGGTTTCGGCGGGCCGCAGGGCATCATCGGCATCGAGGCGGTCATCGACCAGATCGCGCGCGAATTGCGGTTGGACTCGAACGCCGTTCGGGCCGTCAACTATTACGGTCCCGAAACCGGCGAGGTCACGCCATACGGACAGGCTGTCGAGACGCACCAGAACCGGCTGATCGAGGTGACCGACGCGCTTCTCGCGTCCTCCGAATGGGAACGCCGCCGCGCCGAGATCGACGCCCACAACGCTACGGACCCGCTGTTGCGGCGCGGTCTTGCCATGATGCCGGTCAAGTTCGGCATCTCCTTCAACCTGACCTCGCTCAATCAGGCCGGCGCGCTGGTGCATGTCTACCAGGACGGATCGGTTCACCTGAACCATGGCGGCACGGAAATGGGGCAGGGGCTGTTCATGAAGGTCGCCCAGGTCGTCGCCGAGGTCTTCCAGATCGACATCGATCAGGTGAAGATCACCGCGACGACGACCGGCAAGGTGCCGAACACCTCCGCCACCGCCGCCTCGACCGGCTCCGACCTCAACGGCATGGCGGCCTACAACGCCGCGACCGCTATTCGTGGTCGGATGGCTAAAGTCGCCGCCGATCATTTCGATGTCCCGGCCGAGGAGATCGTTTTCCGCGAAGGCCGCGTCCATGCGGACAACCGGTCGGTCTCGTTTGGCGAACTGGCGAAGATGACTTGGGCGGCGCGCGTCCAGTTGTCCGAGGCCGGTTATTACGCGACGCCAAAGATCCACTGGGATCCGAAGACGCTGAAGGGCAGGCCGTTCTTCTATTACACCTACGGTGCGGCGGTGGCCGAGGTCGCCATCGACACGCTGACAGGTGAGAGCCGGTGCCTGCGCGCCGACCTGCTGCAGGATTGCGGCGCTTCGCTCAACCCGGCGATCGATCTCGGCCAGATCGAAGGCGCCTTCGTACAGGGCATGGGCTGGCTGACCTGCGAGGAACTGTGGTGGGACGACAAGGGACGGCTGCGCACCGTCGGGCCGTCGACCTACAAGATCCCCGGCTCGCGCGACGTGCCGCGCGAGTTCAATGTCGCGCTGCTCGAGAACGCGCCGAACGGCGAGGAAACCGTGTTCCGGTCCAAGGCGGTTGGCGAGCCGCCCTTGATGCTGGCGGTCGCGGTCTGGCTCGCCATCCGCGACGCGGTCGCCTCATGCGGCGCGCCCGGCCTGTCGCCGCAGCTGAAAGCGCCGGCGACGCCGGAGAACATCCTCGATGCGGTCGACGACATCCGCGCCAGGAGCGGCAAGCTTCAATGACGGTTTCGCTCGCGACCATAAACACCTGTTCCGACTCCGAATTCGTCGCCTTGCTCGGCGCGATCTTCGAGCATTCGCCCTGGGTGGCGGAGGCGGTGGCCGGTGGCCGGCCGTTCGCCTCGGTCGATGCGCTGCATGCCGCGATGGTCTCCGCGATCGATGATGCCGGGCGCGATGCGCAGCTGACGCTGATCCGCGCCCATCCCGATCTGGCGGGCAAGGCAGCGCTGGCAGGAGAATTGACGCAGGAATCGACCTCGGAGCAGAAAGGCGCCGGCCTCGACCGGCTGACGAAGGACGAATTCGCGCGATTTCACCAATTGAATGACGCCTATAAGGAACGTTTCGGCTTCCCGTTCATTCTGGCAGTACGAGGCCACGACAAGCATTCGATACTCGCCGCCTTCGAACGGCGGCTTGAACATTCGCCCGAGGACGAAATTGCCGAGGCGCTGGCGCAGATCGCCCGGATCGGCGCATTTCGGCTGAATGACCTGATTGAGGACTGACATGCCCGGAAAACTCTCGACCCATGTGCTCGACACAGCGTCCGGCAAACCGGCGCAAGGCATGCGCCTGACGCTTTACAAAGCGCCGCCGGGAAGCGGGAAGCTGGAACTGGTCAGGCAGGCGGTCACCAATGTCGACGGCCGCACCGACGAACTGCTGCTCGGCCCGGACCAGATGGCCGAGGGCACCTATGAACTGCATTTCGAGGTCGCCAAATATTTTGCCGAGCAGCCGGGCGGCGGGACGGACAAATTGCCGTTCCTCGACGTCGTGCCGATCCGCTTCTCGATCTCGGATATCGGCGCGGGCTACCATGTCCCGCTTTTGGTCACGCCGTGGAGCTATTCGACCTACCGCGGCAGCTAGGCGCGGTTCAGGCGCTCTCAGATATAGGTTCTGGATTTAGGCATGCCGACGTCCTGAAGCCGGAAATAGCAGTAGAAAGCGAAGCTTGCGGCAAACCACATATAGGATTCTCCGAGCGCGAGGCTGACGTTCGAATTGCTCAGGTTCGTCACCAGGAAGAAAACCATTGTCACGATGAAGGCATGGGCGGCCGACCGCGCGATCAGTCCTTCGTTGGCCGTGCGCCAGACAATTCGGCAGGACCAGCCGCATAGATAGGCGTAGAACACGAGGCCCAGCGCGCCGTACCGTACGCCGATTTCGAGGAAACCGTTGTGGATCAGCTTGTAAGGCATCTCGGGATCGGAAGCACTTTGCCAGAGATGGAACCAGGACACACCGTTTCCGAAGATCGGGCTTTCCGCCCAGAGTTTCAGCGCTTCGCTCCATAGGATCAGCCGGGCGGAGAAGTTGATGGACAGGCCGCCATGCATGCCGACTTCGCGCATTGCCCCGACAAAGCTCTGGCCCTGGTCCATATGCGCCTTCAGGAGTGTCCACACACCGTGGATTTCGTCCGCATGGCGGGCGATTTCGCCGTGCCACAGCGTCGCGATCGCCACGACCGCCAGTGGCGCCGCCACCACGATGAGGCGGTTCAAGCCCCGGCTGATGCCTCCCGCCATGAAGAGAGCGAGCAGGGGGAGCGCGACCGCGACCGCCATCCAGACTCCTTTCGATTCCAGAACAAGGATATTGACGGCCGAAACGACGACAGTGACCAGGGCGAGCAATGACAATAACCGGCGATATCCTCTCGCTAGGCCCTGCCGCTCAGACAGGTAGGACAGGAAGGCGAGGGACAGCAGCAGGATGAAACCGTTGCCGATCGCGGCGTGAATGGTGTTGTTGTGGTAGTGCGTAACCGCGCGCACACCCGCCGCAATCGCGTGGAAGTCCATTGCCGCAACCGAAAACGCAAGCGAAATCAAGATGAAGGCGCTTGCCGTGGCAAATGGATTTCTTACGATTCTGAAGAAAAAATATCCGACCGTGGAATAGAGCGCTGTTAGCAGATAAATGCCTTCGGACGATTCGGTCCCGTATTCAGGATGCTGCGTGTGGGTGACCGCGAACCGTGCGAGCAGATAGACCGGCCACAACAGGCACAGGATGCCGGGGGGGCCGACCATCGGTCTGGCGTAGGTCAGGAAGTCATTCCGGAAGTATGAGACCAGTCCGATCGTGAACATTGCCAATCCGACGAACCGGTAGACATCGGATTCAAACCAGACTGCGGACACGAACAACAGTGTGACGAGCGTCCACAGAACGTCGAATACGGACGGGAATCGACGGAGCGGTTCATCGCTGCCGCTAGCCGTTGCCGCCAGCGGACTGACCGGCACGGCGGCGCCGGCTCGGGAGAGCATGACGTGATGCCCGCGAACGCAGTGCTGACCGATTCTGAACAGCGCTGTCCTTATCCGCCGGAATGGATGGAACTTCTCCTCGTCATATGAGGTCTCCGTGATGCACGAGGTGTGACAATGTCCGGAAAAACTGAAAACATTCGGTGAGACCGAGTAGATGGATGTCTCTGTCTGCCAAAATCGCTCCAGGGCTACGTCCCACGGCAGTTCCATGAACGCGAGAGCCGCCAGAAGCCGTTCCGCACCGCGGCGCGAAACGATATAGGCCGCGGCGGAGCCTTGCGGTCCGATGATTGTGCGCCCGATCTTGTCGCCGTATTCTGTTTCCTCGAGGCAGACGAACAGGCGACTTCTGTGATTGACCAGCCTGATCACATCGAAATCGGGCGCGGTCTCCATGATCGCCTCGATGCGCGACGCAGTGGAATCGTCAGGCAAGACATCGTCTTCCAGAATCAGGCCATGGGATGCGCCCTCATCGAGAAATGTATTCAGCGCCAGTAAATGACTGCGATAGCAGCCATATTCGCCGGACAGCATCCGGCGTCCGCACTTCTTCTCGAACTCCCGAAGATTGACGTCAACCCAGTCGTTACGGTCGACTTGACGGCCATCTATCGCGGATACGCGGTGGCAATCCCATCCCAGTCGGTCAGCGGTTTCCTTGATTGTCGTCCAACGCTCGCGCGACCGATCCAGATTGATCACGTACACAGGAAGGTTCACAGGCGCTGCTCGTTTGAAAATCCGTCTGGATGGCAAGAGCGATGGACACGATCATGAGGTGGAAGTCCACCCGCGAATATTGTTAGTTTTTTCAAACGACTGGATGTCTTCATCTCCACCGATCGCCGATTGTTGAGCCGCGATTGCGGGCGACCTGCCGGCGGAGGAATTCAAGCGTTTTCACCGGTTGAACGACACTTACAAGGAACGTTTCGGGTTCCCGCTCATTCTGGTAGTATGCGGCCGCGACAAGCACTCGATCCTTGCGGTATTCGAGCGGCGTCTGAACCACACGCCGGATGAGGAAAGAGCGGAAGCGCTCGCGCAACTCACCCGGATCGGCGGATTCCGCCTGAGCGACCTGAACGAGAAATGCCGACGGCCGCACCGACGAGTTGCTGCTCGTCCCGGACCAGATGGCCGAGGGCACTTATGAACTGCATTTCGAGGTCGCTAAATATTTTGCCGGGCAACCGGGCGGCGGAACGGACAAATTGCCGTTCCTCGACGTCGTGCCGGTCCGCTTCTCGATCTCGGATATCGGCGCGGGATACCATGTCCCGTTTCTGGTCACGCCCTGGAGCTATTCGACCTACCGAGGCAGCTGTGGCAGCAGTCAGAGTCCGCCGGCCCGCTCGATTTCCGCATCCACCATGGCATGCGCGACCTGTTGCATGCGCATCTCCGCGCGCCAGCCAAGCTTTTCGGCCGCTTTTTTGGCGTTGCCGCATCCGTACAGGAATTCCAGCGGCCGGAACAACGATCGATCGATCTCGACATGGTCCTGCCAATCGAGACCGACCCTGGCGTAGGCTTCGGCCACGAAGTCTTCCAGTGAATGCGGTTCCTCCGTGGCGATCACATAATCCTCCGGGGTATCCTGCTGAAGCATGCGCCACATCGCTTCCGCATATTCGGGCGCCCAGCCCCAGTCGCGCCGCACGGCCAGATTGCCGAGTTTCAGTTTCTGCGGTTCGCCCCTGGCCGCCTGAACCGCGCCGTGTGCGATTTTCCGTGTCACGAACCGATGCGGCCGCAACGGCGATTCATGATTGAACAAAAGCCCCGAGCAGGCGAAGAGACCGTAGGCTTCACGAAAATTCGCCACCTGCCAGTATGATGCGGCCTTGGCGATCGCATACGGGCTTTGCGGATAGAACGAAGTCTCCTCGCAAGCCGGAACTCCCTTCGTATCGCCGAAACACTCGCTCGATGCGGCATCGAAGAAGCGAATCCCGCCGCCCAGCGGGCGAAGCGTCTCCAGGATATTGAGCGTACCGCGCGTGATGCTCTCGAGGGTCTCGGTCGGCAGCTTGAACGACAGGCCGACGGAGCTCTGTCCGCCAAGATTGTAGATTTCATCCGGCTCGACCCTGTGGATGACGCGTTCGACGCTCAGGAAATCGACGGGCGATGCCGAATGCATGTTCACGCGTTCGCGGATTTCGAGCTCGCGGAGCTTGTCCAGCGGGGCTGCTTCCGCGTCGCGTGAGGTCCCGTGTACGGTATAGCCCTTGTCGAGCAGCAACCGGCTCAGATAGGCGCCATCCTGTCCGGTGACGCCGAATATGAGCGCAATCTTTCCCATGCTTACCGCATTGCATCCTGAACGCGGCTGGCCAGGGATTCCGCATCGAGCCGGTGATGCCGGAGAACCTCGTCGGCCGTGCCGCATGCCGGTATTTCGGCGACGCCTGCCTTTGCGAAAATGCGTCCGCTCAATTGGCCGAGGCGGGCAAGTCTCGCCAGCAGGAAATCGCCGAGGCCTCCGACGTCGCAATGATCGTCAATCGTCAGGATCGTTGTGTGCCGCGCCACCAGCGCACTCAGCCAGTCATCGTCTGCGATATTGAGCCATGGCATGTTGACCACCGTAAGCCCTATTCCTCTTTCGCGCAGAATCCCGGCGGCCGAGAGCGCCTGATCCAGCATGATCGGGCCATACGCAAAAAGAAGGGCGTCTTCGCCTTCGGTCAACACCGTGCCCTGGCCACGCGCCAGCCGGTAATCGTCGGGAAGCGGGATACGCCGCGGCGAGGGGCCGATATTCATTCGCAGGACGCAACTGCTGCGAGAGTCGCGAACGCAGTATCGCAATGCCTGCCGTGTTTCCTCGGCACCGCACGGCTGGATGATTTCCATTCCCGGGAGTGCGGCCATCAGGGAAATGTCGCGTAGGCTCTGGTGGGATTTTCCGGGGCCGGCGGGAACGAGACCGGCGAGGTGAAACGCATGGATTATCCGCGTCTCTTCCGTGAAATTGTTGAAGATCTGTTCGTTCGCGCGGCTGGCCAGGAAACACCCGAACGAATTCACCACTGGCAAAAGCCCGGATCTCGCCATGCCGCCCGCGACCGAGCACATGTCCTGTTCCGCGATGCCGTTTTCCACGAAGCGGTCCGGAAATTCGGCGGCGAAGCCCCTCGTTTTGCAGTCATCGGCCAAATCGGCGACGAGAACGCAGAGTTCAGGATGCTCGCGCCCGAGTTCGACCAGGCAATCGCCATAGGCTGAGGCGACGTTCTCATCCGACGGCGCGGCGCTGGCCGGAATCCTCTGAACGGATCGGGTTCCGATTTCGTCTGCACCGCTGGCGGCCATTACCGCGTTGACCCTGGCGAGCAGTTCGGCCGTCGCACGTTCGTAGTTCTCGTCGGACGGGGCGCCGGAGTGGTAGCGGTAGATGTAGTCGGAAGAGACATCCGCCGGCCCTTCCATGAAGGAAACGCCGCGGCCCTTCACCGTGTTGGCGACAATGATCTTTGGCTTGCCGTTTTCGCTTGGCGCGCACAGTGCGCCGGCGATTTGAACGTGATCGTGCCCATCGATCTCGAGACAGCTGCATCCGAACGCCTCGAACTTCTGCCGCAGATTGCCGAGCGGACTGATCACTTCCGTATGCTTGTCCGACTGGTATCCGTTGCGGTCGACGATGACGGTGACGCCGGCCATGCCCTGGTTGGCGGCGGTCAGCAGGGATTCCCAGATCTGTCCCTCCTGAAGTTCGCCGTCGCCGAGCAGGACATAGACGTGGCCCCCGTGGCCCTGCAGCCGCTTTGCCAGGGCCATTCCGCGGGCCTTGCCGATTCCCATTCCGAGCGATCCGGAATTCGCTTCGATGCCGCGCACGGCAATATCCGGGTGGCCGTCCGGCCCGCCGATGCGGCGCAGCATGAGCAGCTTGTCTTCGGCCAGGGCGCCGAACCCGTAAAGGGCCGCGTAGAGCCCCGGCGCATCGTGCCCCTTGGAGGAGAAGTAAATGTCGCGGTCGGGCGAGTCGAACCCGACCGCAAGCGTGTTCATGGCGCGAAGATAGAGGTGGACGACGATGTCCATCGCGCTGAAGCTGGATCCGATATGCCCGGAGCCGGCCTTCTTGATGGCGGTCAGCGCGTTCAACCGGCACAGGTCGGCGATCAATGCCAGCTTCGCATCGTCGGGGAGTGGAATTTCGGAAATCCGGTCGATTTCCGTTTTGGGGACGATACTCAGATTTTGCATGACCGCCGATACTCTCCGGTAAGCGGGTTGGTGGTCCGAACGATCTGTCAGACCGGGTCCGGCAGCGTCACGACGCCGGTATTGACCAGATGCTCGACATAATTCCAGTCATACTCGGTATTCACGTCCAGACCTTCGGCTTCGGTGGTCAGGAACGGCAAAATGACGTTGCCGGCAATCGTCTTTTGTTCCAGCGCAATACGCGTCCAGGCGATCTCCAGGCTGGCGTTTTGCACATACACCTCGGGGAGCGCCTGATACTGGCTGCTGTGCCATGGCTGCTCTTCCGGCGACAATGGCAGCAGGGGCAGCATCCGGTTGCCCCTGATCACCCACATCTTGCCCGGATGCTGCGCGCATTTTTCCACCGCGCGCAATGAATCGATGCCGTCTTCGGAACGGAAAGCGTTCCAGGCCCGCTGGATCGTCTCCGGCTGGCGGCAGGGGCTGGTCGGACGGAGAATGCTGAAGCAATCGAAGTGACGGCCGTTGGCCGCCAGATTGCGCAGGGCATGGTCGACCCATTCGATGTCGGGTGACTTCTCGCCGGCGATGCCGGCGGGCCGCATGAAGGGCACTTCCGCTCCGCGGGAGCGCGCCGCCTCGGCGATTTCCTCGTCATCCGTCGATACCACCACGGCCGAAAAGATACCGCTCCTGCGCGCCGCCGAGATGGTGTAGGCGATCAGCGGGTGACCGGCGAGCGGCCGGATGTTTTTGCGCGGCACGCGCTTTGACCCGCCGCGGGCTGGGATCAGGGCCACGATCGAGGGATCGGTGCTGTCTTTTGTCACCACGACGACCATCCCCCGTCGACGATGACATTGGAGCCGGTCATGTAGCTGGATGCATCCGATGCCAGGAAAACCATCGGGCCGATGACCTCTTCGGCATTCATCATCCGGCCGATCGGCATGCGCGAAAGATAGGCTTCGAGGAATTCCGCCGGCTGGTCGTTTAAAATCCCGGCGAGCGTCAACGTGTTCACGCGGACCCCCTTCTTCGCCCAGTAGGTCGCGAGATAGCGTGTCAGGTTGATCACCGCCGACTTGGACGCGGAATAGGCGACGGGCTTGTAAAAGGTTTCACCCTGTTGCCGCCGGTATTCGTAGATATCCTGCACGGGCGAGAGGATCCCGTAGATCGACGAGATGTTGATGATCGAACCGCGTCCGGCCGCCGCCATGCGTCCGCCTACGGCCTGGCAGCACAGCATGGTGCCCTTGACGTTCACATCCATCACGCGGTCGAAGGAGGCTTCGGGGAAGCTCTCGAAGGGCCCGTTTTCCTCCGGTGGCGCATCCGGCGGCGAATCCAGCCCGGCATTGTTGACGAGAATATGCGGAACGCCGAAGCTTCGCACGACCTGCTCGAGCGCACCTGAAATGGAGCGCGAATCGGTTATGTCGACGCGCAGCGGCAAGATCCTTTCCCGGGCGATCGCGTCGTCGATGTCCGGGTTCGGCTGTCCGGGTGTTTCGGCGATATCGAAGACGGCGACCCTGGCGCCGCGCGCAACCAGTGCCCTTGTATATTCCAGCCCGAGTTGGCCCATTCCGCCGGTCACGATCGCGATCCGGTCGGACAATGTGAAGAGCTCGTCGCCGGGGCCCGTGTTCCCGCGTGGGGCCATCTCGCTCAAATGCTTCTCCGCAAAGGCACCGAAAAACGAATATGTTCCGCGTGCACGTTCAATGAACCGGGCTGCCTCGTATCGTCACTCGGCGGCAATGGATTGCGGCTGGACAACGTCGAATTCGAAATTGTCGTCCTCCTGCAAGTCCCGCTTCAGGATGCCACCGACGATTTTCCCGAAATGCTGGGGCGAGAGCCCTCCGTCCGCCGGGCTTTTCATCGCAATATCCGAAGCGCTCAAAACGGTACCCGCCGGCAATGCGCGGGCCGCGACGAGTTTTTTTCCCATCTTTATGATCGGGTCGCGCTCGGATTCGTAGACCTTCTTCACGCCGTCGCCGACGGCGCTGCGCGCCCGGCCCAAGTCGCGGATCAGTTTGCGCAGCCCTTCCGGTTCGAGCGAGAAGGCGTGATCGGTGCCCTTGAGCGCACGGTTCAGGGTGAAGTGTTTCTCGATCATGCGGGCACCCATCATCCACCCGACAAGCGCCATTGCGATGCCGTTGTCATGCGACGACAGGCCGACCACCGCATCGGGAAACTCGTTCCTGTATGTCTCGATCACGCGAAGGTTTAGCTCGTCGAACGCGGCAGGGTAGCCGGACGTGCACTGGAAAAGACCCAGCTGGCTGTTGGAATCGAGCACGGTTTCGACGGCGAGCCGGACATCCGCAAGTTCGGCGCCGCCCGTCGAGACAAGGACCGGTTTGCCGAACGACGCGACATGCTTGATCAGCGGCAGCGACCGGACATCGCCCGATGCGATCTTGTAGGCCGGCGGATCGAAGCGTTCCAGGAAATCCGCGCTCGCAATATCGAACGGCGTCGAAAACAGGGTTATGCCTTCGTCCTTTGCGCAGGCCACGATGTCGGCGAATTGCTTTTCGTCGAATTCCAGCGCGTCGCGATGCAATCCATAGGTCGCGCCGTAGCTGTTCCGGTGATTGTAGGGCCTGTCGTAGAAGGATTTGGTATAGAGCGCCCGGTTGTCGCGCTTCTGGAATTTCACCGCGTCGGCGCCGCATTGCCTGGCAGCCCGGATCATGTCGAACGCGGTCTCCACATCGCCTTGATGATTGCAGCCGATCTCCGCGATGACATAACAGGGGGTGTCGTCACCGACCTCACGGCCTTCGATGTACAACTGCGCCGTCATGCGTCCCTGACCCGTTTTCCTGCCTGCCCGATGCGTCTTTCTTAGATTGCATGGATTGCTGCCGCAACCATTCGAATTCGTCCTCGACGGGCTCTTTTCGGGGTCTAGATATCGGCCTGCGCAAGGAACTGCCGATAGGTATCCGAACAGGCCTCCGAGATCTCCGATCGGACGTCGGATGGCAGTTCGGACGCGCGACCGAGGACAGACATGTCGATCCCGCTCGTTGAACGAAAAGAGGAATTCGACGTGACGGACCAGCCGTTGAATGACGGCGTCAGCATGGCCTCGTCGAACGGCACACCGATTTTTTGCGCAAGCAGGTCCATGACTTCGCGGGGACGTTCGATGAGCGACTTGAACCCGATCAGGACCACGCGCTCGCGTTGGGCATCCTTCAGGATGCATGCAGACCGTGCCGATCTCTCCCAGATCGCCAATGCTGTTTGCCGGTCCGCAAATTTTTCATTGTGGCGTGATGCCGAGGCGTACCAGTCGACAGGATCGCGGCACAGGCGGATCATGAATCCGTCGCGATAATCCTCGAAGAAGCCCTGGTTCCGTACCGTCTCCTCCTCCGGAGAAAACGTTCCCGGCGTAAAAGCGGTGACCGCTTTCTTGTCCGTTTCCAATCCGCGCCAATCGTGAAAGGCGCCGAAATAGGCGCTCAGGAAGATGTCGAGGCAAGCCCGTCTGTTGTTTGGCGGCGAGTTGGACCATTCATCCGCAAATGTCTCGACATAGCGCCAGTATGACCACCGGTGCGGTAAGACCGCCCCCACGGAGGATTCCGGCGCCTTCTGGTATCCGTGAAGATTGAAACGGCGCAGGTCTTTCAGATTGTTGTGGATCAGCGCTTCCGCGACCTGCTCGGTCCCGTCGGAAGGATCGACTGCGGGCCATTGGTGTTTGACGTCTCCGCCCCATTTGAGCTCGTGGGGAAAGGCAAGCAGATTCGGATGTCCGTCGAACAGCTGGGAAAGAAATGTCCCGCCGGACCGGGGTGCTTGTGAAATCAGAACGAGAGGCAGACCGCGCGCGTTCACGCGATGCTTCGCCGCGTTCTGGTACAGTATCTGCGCAGACAAGTCGAAGGTCTGGCGTTCCACGAATTTCTTCTGGGACCGCGCCGAGTCCCGGATATCGCGCTGCAGCCGATCGAGACCGGAGGTCAATTTGGCTTTGTCATGCTTCATCGCGTTTTCGAGGCGTAAAAGCCGAGAGCGGATCCGTTTGAAAAATGCTGCCGCCAGTAATCCGGTGACCACAGCGAGCACGCAGATGCCTGCTGCGGACAACCAGTATCCGTGCAAAAAAAGATCCAGAGCGATCAGGAGAACGCCGATTGCCGCAACAACAGCGCCTGTGAGAAGACCGGTTTGACGCATACAGCCTCGTCTGTTGGATTTCGCGCATCATACCGGTTGGTGCGATGAGGTGAAGCCGGGCCGCGAGGAATTCGCCAGGGGCAGTCAACATGCTGCGCCAGAGGAAGGTTGCCGCGGGAAAAGCCCGAAGATAAACGGTGTCGGATGGCTTCCCGTACGGGTTGCCGGTCAGATTGCCCTCGAACCGCTTCAAGGCTCCGTTGCAAATACACCGATCGAACAACGGTAATCTTCGGGTGCCGACATGAGCGGGCCGGCGTCATTCCTGCGCAAGGTGATCCGCCAGCCGGCGCTGCGGCCGTTGCGGCTGGCCCGCCTGAACTGGATCGCGCGTCATGGCGCTCATCAGGATTGGAACGAGGTTATCGGACCGGACCGGTCGGCGTGGACGAAAGCGGTCGGCGACGCCTCGGAAGGCAAGCGCATACTTGTCGCCACCGGCGTCGGCGGCCACTTCCCCGCAAGCGCAGTCGACAGGGTCCTGGCGGTCGCGCTGACAATGCGGGGCAACAATGTCCGTTTTGCCCTCTGCGACGGCATGCTGGATGCCTGCCAGAATTGCGAGTCGAGCCTGTTTCCGGACATCGGGCGCTTCGGTAGGGAAGGTCCCACCCGCGACCTCTGCGGCGCGTGCTTCGGTCCGGCCGCCGCGAGCACGGGTGTCCTCGGGCTGCCGATTGAGCGTTATGGCGACCATCACCCGGAGGAGGACAGACAAAAGCTTGCCGAGATTCTCGCCGGCATCGATACGGTGGAACAGGCATGCGCCCTACGCTGGAACGGGATGGAAATCGGCGAACATGCCTTGTCGGGCGCCCTTCGGTTTTTCGCACGCGCCGATCTGCAGGGGGAGACCTTCGCTCGGGCGGTCCTGATGCGTTACCTCGCCGCCGGATTGCGCACGGCGATGATCGCCGAGCGCATGTTCGCGGCCTTCAGGCCCGATATCGTGGTTCTCCATCATGGCATCTATGTCCCGCAAGGCATCTTCGCCGCAGTGGCGCGCCGATGTGGCGTTCGCGTGGTGACCTGGTCGCCGGCCTATCGGACGCACTGCTTTCTGTTCGCGCATGGCGAGACCTACCATCACGCGTTGATGAACGAACCCGTCGAAAGCTGGTCTGACACGCCGCTGACGGAGGAGCAGGACAGGCGGATCGGGGAATATCTGCGCAGCCGCTGGACCGGCGAGGAGGACTGGATCAGCTTTCACAAATCGCCGGACCTGCGTTTGACACACGATCTGTCCGAACTCGGCTTGTCGCCGGACAAGCCGTTGGTCGTTGCGCTTACCAATGTCATGTGGGATGCCCGACTGCATTATCCGGCAAATGCCTTCCCGTCGCAGATTGAATGGCTTGCCGATACGGTCCGCTGGTTCGCCGGCCGCCCTGACCTGCAACTGGCTATTCGCGTGCATCCTGCTGAAAACTCCGGGTACCCGCCGTCACGCCAAAAAGTGGCCGAAGAACTTTCGCGGATTTTTCCCGTTCTGCCGGGCAATGTTCATCTCGTCGCGCCGGAGAGCCGCTTGAGCACCTACGACCTTGCGCGCCAGGCATCCTCGGCGCTGATCTATGGAACCAAGACAGGAGTGGAACTTGCCGCGATGGGTGTTCCGGTGATCGTCGCGGGAGAGGCGTGGGCGCGAAACAAGGGCTTTACGACCGACGTGACCGGCCGGGGGGCCTACTACCGCTTATTGGACGATGAACTGCCTGGCAGGCAAATGCCTGAGGAGATGGTCAACCGCGCGCGCCGCTATGCGTACCATTTCTTTTTCCGCCGCATGATTCCCTTGCCGATGATCGAGAAATGCGCCGGCCCGCGCATGTTCACGGTAACCGGGGTGGGGATCGGACAGTTCCGGCCCGGGACATCCGCGGGTCTGGACGCCATATGCGATGGCATCGCGACCGGCGCGCCGTTCCACATGCCTGGAGAATCCGAGTCGGATTGACGGATCAGTTCCCTGGTGTTTCGGTGTGGCTGCGGATGAGTTCGACCAGCGGATCCCATCCGTAGATCAAAGCGGCCTGTCTTGCCGCTTCGCCCAGCTTGCCGAGATCGTTTGCGTCCGTGGGAAGGGCGTCGAGCTTGTCGATGTCCAGAATGTTGACGCCGTGCAGGTATTCCGGCGGCGAATCCGCGTCCAGATTGCTGATCACGACCGATCCGCATTGCATCGCCGTTTGCACGCTGGTGTTGTTCGCGCGCACCCCTTGGGGAAAAAAGGCCGTGAAATAGGTGCAGGAATTCAGGTAGTTGAACACCGCTGCGTCGGACAGGAAGCCGAGAAAGTTGACCCGTTGCCCGAAAATTTCCGTCATCTCTTCGAAGGCGGTCATGAAGCTGCCGGCGAAATCCGTGCCCTCGTGCAGGGCCGTGGACAGGTAGATGCCATAGGATTTCCCGGTCGCTTCCAGCAGTTCCCTGAGCCGGTAATACCGCTCGGCGCGCATCTTGTGCGCCATGCCGAAGGAGAAGACGGAAATTTCGGTCTGCGGAAACGCGTGCGCGTCGATCAGCGTTCCCGGACACCATGCTTCGATAACGCGCGGGTGACGCGGACCGAGGATGCGGGCCATCTGGGCATTGCCGACATAGATCCGGCTAGCGAGAGCGATCAGGCGCCGCTCGGTCGGCGTATCCGAATAGTCGTGCAGGAAAAGATCGATCGTCTGTGTCGCGTCGCGGCTGGCGATGAAGGCTTCAAGCCGGCCGGTGTCCTTGTCGGTGAACTCCGACAGCTTGATCGACAGGAGCGCATGGCGGCACTCGTCGGCCTCTTCGGAGAACAGGCTGACGACTGGTATGGCGAGCTTCTCTCCGAGTGCGTGATTGAACCGGGCGATGCCGCATGTGAACGGCTGGAGATGATAGCCCAGAATGCAGTCCATCGCTGAAACCTCGGTCTTTCAGATTTTCTCGTAGACGAGAACGCGGCCCTTGTTGAGCCAGTCCATGCGATGTTCGAGGTCGCTGCGCCGGCGGCACCCCTGCAGAACGAACATCAGGCGGAGCATGTCCATGTTCATGAGTGTGATATGCGTGGGATCGACGTCGAACTCGGTCGTGACATCGAAAAGCGTGTTCGGGCCGGGATGGAAACGCGTGGTTACATAGATGAACCTGTCGGAGATCCGGCACATGTTCTGAACCGCTTTCTGGACGTCCAGAACGGTCATGTGTTCGAGAACCTCGCGGCAGATGACGAGGTCGTAGCTGCGGTCGGGCAGGGCGATGTCGGTTATCGAGCCGATATGGATCCGCTCGCGAACGGACGCCGGCGCGATTTCCCTTGCCGACTGCGAGAAATCGACGCCATCCGACTGTACGCCCTGCTCTTCTAGCAGGGACATCAGCGCGCCGGGCCCGCATCCCATGTCGAGCACGCGGCCGCCGCCGAAGACCTCGCGGATGAGTTCCGGATTGCGTCCCTCGATCGAGCGCCGCGCCTCCAGGGAGTAGTTGTTCGCGTTCTCCCGCCAGTCATCGGTGAAATAGGCCTCGTCGTAACGTTCCGAGGATTCGGACGACTGGGTGGACAGGAAAGCCTCATAGGCCGAAACCTGCTCCGAGATCTCCGGAGCCAGACGCGAGGAAATCATGGCGGACGACGAGGAGAGTACCGTGTCGGTGTAGACGATCTCGATTCCAAGTTCGCCGCACAGCTCCACCTGGTCTTCCGGCAAACGGCCCTGCCAGTCCTTGCCCTTCACATAGACTTTCGGCCGAAGCGCCTTCAGCACCTCGACGGTCCCGGTATTGCTTGTATGGACGATATCGATCGGTTCGAGCGCTTCGATCAGTTCGGCCCGTTCCTCCTGCTTCAGGAGGGGCGGATGCTTCGTCGCCAGGTAGTCGTCGCTCGCAATATTGCACAGGACCGGTCGCCCGAGCCGGGCCGCCTCGCGAAAATAGGCGAGGTGGCCGTGATGGAGGGGATCGAAACAGCCGTCGACCATTGTCACTTCGCCGGCATATCGGGCCAACTCTTCGAAGTGTACCCGCATTGCTATTCGCTTCTCATTCGTTGGTACTCGTGGATAGGAGTGGAATCGATTGGGTGTCGAACCGGCCAGGGCACCGATGGCTGTTTGTCCGGTTCAGGTCCTGTTCTTCTTGGTATAGGCGCTGCTCGCGCCCCGGCGAAATGGTTCGTAATGGAATTCTGCTGAAAACGGCGCCTGAAACAGGGCGAGATCCTCGGATTTTGAGACGAAATAGGCGTTGACGCCGGAGAAGTCGCAACCAACGAGCGCCATGTCCTTGTCGCCGCCGATGCGCTCCAGCCGCTTCAGGGACGCGCCGAAGGTCTTCGATCTGTCCCATGCTCCGTCCGCCTCGTATGCGACTTCCCAATCGACATGGCGTGGCATGAAGGGATTGTACTCGATGCAGGCGACCCGCGATCGGCTATCCAGTGCGCGCCAGATGTGTGACGTGTTTTGATCGACGTCCACCGAAAGAAGGTCGAATTCCTTTTCGTCGCCGATCAGCCCGTTGATATTTTCCACGGTCGCCATTCCGTCCACGATCCGCAGCTTGCCGGATTCGCAATACGCGCTGAACGTTCTTCGGGCCAAAGCGCACGCGACGGGGTCGGCCTCGATCCAGATGCCGCTCCATCCCATGATTTCGAGGAAGAACCGTGTCGAGTTCTGAATGCCGTTGCTTGCGCCGATTTCGAGAAACCGCTGCGAACCTGGCCCGATACGGTTGAAAATCTCCGAGAGCACGGCATCCTCGAAATTCTGGGAAAACAGGGGACTTGCCGGTGTGCTCACGCATTTCGGATCGGCATATTTGCTCAAAGAAAGCCAGGGCATCTCGCTGACGATCGCCTTCACGGCGTCGGCGGCCAATGCGTGGGAATCCGCGAGTGTTTCGGCCTGCATTTTCTTGCGTTTGCGGAACGCGGATGCGGATCGGCAAATCTTCCCGGATATGGCTTTCAGTGTCATGCTTTTCCCAAGTCCCCGACCATTCGGACAGTGGCGTACGGCCCCATTCCGCGTCTAGCTCATGTCGGGCAATACCCACTCGCTGCGCATCATGAACCATATCCCGCACAAGAAGACGACGCCGATGAAAAAGGCGCTGACGAGCAACGGTACGGCAGGCCACTGGCCGATCCCGAACAGGGCGTAGCGGCTCGCCTCCATGATCGGGGTGAGGGGGTTGAGATAAAGGGACAGCGTCTGCCACCCCGGCGGCAATGCAGAAAGCGGATAGAGGACCGGCGTGCCAAAGAACCAGACTTGTGTCAGCATGGGCACGACGAACCGGGTGTCGCGGGTCAGGATGAACGCGATCGAGACGAACACCGTCAGCCCGGTCACCAGCATGGCCACGAGCGCAATCAGGACGGGGAACAAGGCAAGCTGCCAGCGCATCATCGAAGGCAGATCCACTCCGGCAATCCCGCAGACGATCACCGCGAAGACAAGGACCGAGAGCATTACGGCGCCATGGATCAGCGGCATGGACAGCGAAGCCAGCGAGAAAAGAAAGGCCGGCAATCGCATCATGCGCTGCAGGCGTCGCCCGGCAAACAGGCTGCGCATCCCGTATGAAATGCCGATATCGACGACGATCCAGACGGTCATCCCTGCCAGCAGGAAAACGGGATAGAACAGGCCGGGCGTCCCGAATTCCGTGACGTGCATGAATATGAGCGCCATGGCGGCGACCGGGGTGAGCGCGCGCAGGGCGATCCACCAGAAACCCAGCACCGTGCGATCGAAAATGCGTTGCACGAGATACCGCGCGACCAGCGGCAGTTGTGGCAAGCTCGCGACGACACGCGCGACATAATCCCCGACATCGCGCGACAAGGCCTTGTTCGGTCGGGTTGTGAAACGATGCGTGAAGCCGGCTACGGTCATTTTTCGTCCCTCGCGCCTTCGGTCTCGTTCCCGGCGGGTCGGATGTGCCATTCGATATCGGCGTGCAGCGGCGCCGCGCCGGGCCGGAAACCGGCCGCTGTGCCCGGTTCGCCGGACACGACCATCTCGCCATCGATCCTGAATTCGGCGCCGATCAGCAACGAGAAGGGATCGTCACGTGGTCCCGCATGCGGACGCGCCTGCACGAGGCGCAACAGGTATCCGCCGCCGGCAAGCAGGCCTGCCGGGATCCTCGCATGCATGGACAGGACATGGCCGCCGGGCAACTCGATATGCTGTGCGGGGGTTCTTGTCAGGATGTATTTGCCGCGCATGATGTCCATGCTGATTTCGCCCGGCGAGGGATATCGCGGAACAGGCCAGACGGAATCGATATCGATCGGCTGCGAGGACGGAAATGCGCCAGGTCCGGATTCGCCCGGAGTTGAAATTCGGATCGAAGCGGGCGGCAGGCCGCCGGTTGGTTCGAAAGTCTCGATCTCCCGGATTTCGAGCTGCGGCGTGACCAGTCCACGCCATTTCAAAGGCAGGAAAGGCCGAACGCCGGACGTCTCCGGGACGACCAGCACGGCATGCTTCAATGGCGTTTGAAGATATTCGCTGCCGTCGTCCCGGCGGCAGGATACCGTCAATCGCAGAGCCCAGGTCGCGGGCGATAACAGCTTGCCGGGAACGATAGCTGTGAGGCACGGGCGTTCGGGGAAAGGCGGCCTCAATTCCGGACCGCATGCGAGAATGGTCGGAAGCGTTTCCTTTGCGAGGATTTCCAGGCAGGGCCGGACGCTGGATGTGTCTTCGGGGAGGTCCAGTTCAAACCGCGCTTCGAAATCGTGCTCGGCAACGACAAGGGTCGGCTGCCGCTGATTTTCCGCAACGTCCAGACGGTCGCGCGCAGAGAGACGGAACTGGCCGCCCTCGGTAATTGACTGCGATATCCGAAGCGAGCCTGGTTCCCGCACTTCTGCACAGGTGGAAGCGGCGTCCGCATAATTCGGATCCCGGTTGCCGTTGGCCTCTTCGTCCGGATCTTCATCCAGTGAACCGTCATCGTCGATCCCGTCGTCGCGATCCGCGATGCCGGCTGCCGCTCCGAGGATATCCAAATGCTCCGCGGCGATATCGGCTGGTCCGAGGTCCAACAGGTTGCCGTTTTCGATCAGTGCCAGATGGGTGGCCCAGGGCAGGATCACCGAGAGCTTGCGCGCCGCCAGCAGGATGCAAATCCCCCGTGATGGTGCCTGTTGCACGAAGCGCTCCCAACGGGTGGCTAGACAAGGCGAGGGACTGCGCATGTCGGGAATTGCGACAATGTCGGCCGGCAGCAGGCACGCGGCCGCGAGCGCCATGTCGAAAAGCGCCTGTTTGGGGACCCGATAGGCCGGGAGATCGGCAATTGCATCCAGTTCGCGAACCGACCGGATCTGCAGCAGCGCGTCGGAAATGTCGCGGTCGGAAAATCGCAGGGCTTTCGCCAGCATCCCGAGATTTTCCGCAACCGTTCGAAACTGAAACGGGGCCAGTCCCGCCGCGTCGACCGGAAAAACGCGGCCATTGTATCGAACCTCTCCGGCTGTTGGAGCTTCCAGCCCGGCGGCAATGCGGACAACTGCCACGCCCGCTGCTTCGCCCTTGTCCGCGACGCCGATGACGGCACCCGTCGGAAAATTGGCGCTAAATGCTCGCAGATAGTGGATCGCCTGGCCTTTGTTGTAAGGGGCGCCGGGATCGCTGGCCGCTTTGGGCATGGCGCGAAAAAGGGCGGAGAATTCGAGCAGCCTGTTCAGTGCTTCGTTGCTTGCACCTCTCGGCCGCAGGTGCTTGGCGGGTGCGCGGCAGTAACCGACGCCAATAAAACTGACGGCAACGGAGGAGGGCTCGGAGAGCCGTGAGCCTGACATATGTTCGGCGGCGCGCGCCATCAGTTTCCGGGGATCCGCCGGTTCCGGGCAAGCCGGGTCATTCGTTTCGCCACGGCGTTGCGGTGCCGCCGCAGTTTCGACTTCGGCGCCTTGCCGGGCAACCGGCGCGCAGTGCCCGTTTCGACGGATTCCGGTAGGGCGGAAGTGGTTTTGCGAAGTCTCTTTTCTTCCTTGGCGCGCTTGATGTCGGACAGGATCCTGGCGGCCGGCAGGAAAAGAATGCGCACCAACCGGTCGCTCAGCCCCGGTTTGATGGGAGTTTTGTTCAGCAAGGCGGCGGCTTCGATTTCCCGCACCATCATCTCCGTCGCCGAAAAATCCGGTTCGGGGCTGCGTATGAAATAATCCACGAATGCGCGGTTTGCGTCGGGCGGCGGCGGATTGTCGAGCGCTTCGCCCAATTGGACGAGATGTTCTTCCATTGTGGTGGAGTATTTCAGCAGTCCGCCTTCGCGAAGGTGCCGGAAATGCAGCGAGCCGCTCTGCGTTCCCCGAAACCGATCGGTTTCCAGGCTCATCACGGGGCGGCCGATCAGCCCGGCTTCGATCATGGCGGTCGTGTTCACGCCGACGACGGCGCTTGCGAAGAAAAGCGTGTCGAAGAAGTCCTCCGCGCTTGCCGCGTCCACGGGATTCGCACCGCCACGGGGAAAGATGACGGCTTGTTCCAGGTCCGAGAAATCCTCGTCCTCCCACTGGCCGGCATTCTGGAAATGCGGACGGACCAGAACGCCGGCATTGCGGACGCGCTCGTTCCGGCTGTCGCGGATCGCCGCAATCCAGTTTCGAACATGTTCGGCTTCGTCGTGGCGGGATATGAAGTTCGAGGAACACATGAAAGCGATGTAGTCGCGGCAGCCTTCCAGCCCGACATGCGCGAGGAATTCTTCGCGGGTGCGTTTCGGCTTGCGTCCGAGCCACCGGTCAAAAGTGTGCGCGCCTGTGACACTGATTCTCTCGGAAGGGATGTAGTGATAGATTTCGGCTTCGTGTTTTTGCGGCCGGTTCCAGACAAGAACCCTGTCGGGACGGCATCTCAACAATCCCTTGTTGGTCAGGTTGTCCCAACTGGCGATCGCGGCGATTGCAGGGATGCCAAGGTGATTTGCTGTCTCGATATCGTCGACCTGTTCCGACGCGATGTTGACGAGCGGCGTGACGATGACGACGTCCGGATTTTTCTCCTGCAGATAGGTGCGGATTTCCTCGCAGACGGGCAGTTTGAACTGGATCCAGTTGAGGAACTGGATGGTGGTCCGCACCATCCATGCGCTGCGAAAGAAGAAAATCCTGTCCAGTACCTTGCCGAACGGGCCGATATATCGCCTCGACTTCTTGCTCAGCCGCTGCTGCAGAACCGGAGCGTCCCGGTAGTCCGGATGGTAGTAGCGGATGAGGTCGATCATGCCGCGCAGGAAAAAGAGCAGGGAGGTCCATTTGTCATGGCGCTGCGGCGCTCCGTCCCATGTCAGTCCGGGATAGCGCTCCGCGAGCCGCTCCTCGATCCCGGTCGGCGAATGATCCGGCATGTCGAAGCCCAGATGGACTTGATGCCCTTTCGCGAGCAGGCCTTCGATGCATGACGCGAAATTGCGCACATAGCCGCGGCGCAGGAGAATGAATGTCACGCGCATGCCGGACGCTTCCTCCCTCTGATCATCCGCGCGCCTGGTGGGCGCGTTTTCTCGCGGCTGCGGACATGAACAGCGGCCTTTAGATTGACCGGGGCGTTCATCGCTTTCCCGCTACTATATCGAACAGGTGACAACAATCCCGCAGGCGCATCAGGGTTACGTCCTGTCCGAGGCTCCGGCAAGCACGCATCGCGAGCAGCTGATGCGCTAAATTCAGATCGTTCGCGGAGTAAAGCCCGACGGATGGCGTGTTCGCGAAGACGGGTAAATAGGACGTACCGCCATAGGTGCCGACAAAGAAATCGGAATCGGCGATCAGCCGGGTTTGAAGATCGAGATTGTTCTCCGGCGTCATCCAGTCTCGCGCGGACGTGATATTGGGATGGA
The DNA here is from genome assembly GCF_014904745.1 of Oricola nitratireducens. GTDB lineage: Bacteria > Pseudomonadota > Alphaproteobacteria > Rhizobiales > Rhizobiaceae > Oricola > Oricola nitratireducens. Next base: position 279,148 of record NZ_JACZCS010000014.1, on the reverse strand, counting down.
CGGGCAGGGCGAAGGCGGAGTGGTCGTCGGCGCGGAATGTCGTGTCGAGACTTATGACAGGGCGTGTTTCCGCGATCTGCAGGATCAGACGTTCGATCTGCCCGGCGGTTTCATCCGAGTGTGGCAAACTCGTTCGGGAGTAGAACTTCACCGCGACGAAGTTGTCGGGAAGCGCCGGGCCGCTCCATTTCGGCAATTCGAAAAGCGGCTCGTATATTGCGTGTTTGAGAACCAGTTCCGCGCCGAGCCCGAGGCGTTTTCCATGCGTCCAGAAGACGACGAAAAAGTTGTACATGACGCTCGGGTGAAGACGATGATGGCTTTCTATGCCGGTTTTCGACGCAATCATCCGGATAAGCCGCGTCTCGGCCGGATCGACGTCTGGCTGCTTTTGGTTGCCCGATCGTTGCCAGCGCGCAGTGTTCATCTGCCGGTATTCATCGGGCGAGACCACCGAGAAGATGTCGCAATAGGTCGACGCGCCATTCCATGCCGGGCGGTTGTACCAGTTCTGCATCCCGCCGCGGGAAACGAAAATGAGCCGGTCCGGTGCGATTGAATAGCGTTCCACGAACCATTTGACGAACGGGATCCAGTACAGGACCTCGAATCCGAGTTCCGAAACCCAGGGACCCACCACAATCGGCCGGTCGTCCTGCTGAAATCTTTCGGCCAGTTGCTCAATGCCCGGCGCGAAGGTGGACAGCACGGAATCGTCTGTCAGGGAATACAGCTTCTTCTTGCTGTCGCCCGGTTTCGTGGAGTGTCCCGACGATCCGAGGCGCCGCCGGATCCGCCGCGCCGTACGCCAGCCGAAGCCGACCAGTTTCTGCAAGGCGCTCGCCTCGTCGGTCATTTGAAAACGGCCCCGCAGATAGTCAACATGGCCCTGGCGTTGTTCGCGGTCATCGGCTTTCGGCGTGAAGCGGCAGGCGGATACTTCGGAAAGCAGCTAGCGCAAACCGGTCTCGATGGAGTGGCTCGGGCAACAGACCCGTCTCGTGAGCAAACTAGTGCCCGGATTCTCGGCAAGTCAACAAGGCTTCGCCGCGTTTCGAGGTTCCTCCCCGCTTTCTCGATGCCGGCTGTTATTCGGTGATGCGAATACGGAACGGTGTTCATCGGCCGATCTCATGGATCCGATGTTCGACAGGATTCTGAAACTCTCGGAGCCGGCCTTGCCGAGGTGCCGCTGCGAAAGAGTTGATTATTCCGGTTGTGCAGAAGCCTCCTTGTGCATACTCGTCGGGATCTACCGGGGAGTTCGCCATTCAGGCTTTCCTTACATGACAATATCGCTCGCGATAACGGGGGCATCCGGTTCCATTGGACGGATGATTGTACCTCGCCTTGCCGATGCCGGAATCAGGCTGGTCCTGGCCGGTCGCGATCCGGACCGTTTGCATGCGCTGTTTCCCGGTCTTGATGCGGTCGGTTACGACGGTTTGCCGGACGCATTGCGCGGATGCGACGCGGTTCTTCACCTGGCCGTCCTCAACAATGATCGATCAGCGTCGCCGGACGCGTTTCGCGCGGTCAATGTCGATTTCCTCCTCCATGTCGCGGACATGGCACGAACGGCTGCCGTTCCGCTCTTCATCAATGCGGCGACGGTCCGGGCGCTCGATAGACGCGCGTCCGATCCCTACACGGCGACAAAGCGGGAAGGCGAGGCCGCGCTCGGCGGGATCGAAGGCTTGCATTGCGTCAATCTGCGCATGCCGGCGGTTTATGGCGGGCGTTTCACCGGCAGGCTGAGCGCGTTGAATCACCTGCCGCCATCCATGCGAGGGCCCGCATTGGCAGCGGCAGCCGCTTTCCGCCCGGTGGTCCACGCAGACCGCGTCGCCGGCGCCATTGTCGCGCTTCTGGACGAGGCGGAGGAACCCGACGTCATCGTTGCCGATCCGCCGGAGGACAACGCGGTCTGCAGGACAGGCAAACGGTGCATGGATCTCGCATTCGTCATCGTCGTCGCGATCCTGTTCTGGTGGCTGCTGGCGATTGCCTGGATTGCCGTGAAGCTGGGCTCGCCGGGTCCCGGCCTGTTCGCACAGCCGCGCGTCGGCGAGAACGAACGCGTCTTCACCTGTTACAAATTTCGCACCATGCAGATCGATGCGCCGCAGGCCGGCACGCACGAGGTTCCGGCCGCGCACATCACGTCGCTCGGACGTTTTCTGCGCAACACGAAGATCGATGAACTACCGCAGATATGGAACGTGGCGCGCGGCGAAATGAGCATGGTCGGCCCGCGTCCCTGCCTGCCGAGCCAGCAAGAGCTGATCGGTTGGCGCAGGAAATTCGGGGTGTTTCGCTGCCGGCCGGGAATAACCGGCTTGGCCCAGGTGCAAGGCGTGGACATGAGCGAGCCGGAGAGGCTGGCTCGGCTCGACGCGCGTTACTGTGTGCTGCGTACGCTGCCGCTCGACATACGGCTCTCGATTGCGACGGTGTTCCGCTGAACGTCGCAAATCGCGCCGTCGATCGGACTAGCGGCTGTCCCGGAAAAGAATGTCGTGAACCTGTCTGCGCACCGCGCCGATATCGAATCCGTTTTTCAGGAAATGCTCACGCGATCTGCGGCCCATTTCTGCGACCAGATCGGGGTTTTCCGCCAGGAACGCGATCCGTTCGGCCGCATTGGCGACATCGATGTCGCCGTCGACGAGTGGCAGAAGATAGCCGTTTTCGCCGTCGATGATCGTCCGGCGGCAGCCCGCAATGTCGCTCGCGACGAGGACGCAGTTCATTGCGGCTCCCTCGAGCAGGACGCGCGGCAGGCCTTCGGCATAGATCGTCGGCAGCAGGATGACATGCGCCTTCTTGACCAGCGCCGGCATATGGCTGACATGGCCGAGAACCTCGAGATTACGCGGCATGTCCAGGTCCGTAATGTCGACGGAATCCGGATCGTCCCGATCGTGAGTACCGGCGACGAGAAACCTGATATCCGGGCCGGTGCGCTCCATGCGCCGTGCGATTTCGACGAACGACAGGATGCCTTTCGACCTCAGCAGCCTGCCGGCGTAAAGGACCACCAGCGCCGGCGGTGACGGACGATCGGGAACCGGGTGGAAGACATCCTCGTCCACGCCGGTGCCGGCGATGACTTCGGTGCGCTCGCGCGGCACGATCCTTTCGCTGACCCAGACGGCGCGATCGTCTTCGTTTTCGAAGAACACGCTGCTGTTTTGTGCCGACAGGCCGATGCGCAGCATCCTGGCGATCAGCCGCCGCCGCATCGTGGCCCGTGCATCATTCCCGGCATTTGAAAAAACGCGTCCGAGGCCTGGACTTGCCATGACCAGCCGCGGCCGGTTTCCCGTCACGAGCGCGGCGAGGCGCGCAGCCAGCCCGCCAAACAGGTTGGGCTTGATGGTGATCGTGTGAACGACGTCCGGCCTCTCGCGAATGAGCGTCCGCGCCATCTGAAAGAACAACAGCAAATCGAGCAATGGCCGGAAACGATATCGGTCGCATGCATAGCGGCGTATCGGAAAGGTCAGGCACGGCGGGATGCCCGGGAACGCGCCACCGCACCAGGCAACGACATCGACGCCGGATTCCGGCAGCGTCTCGAACATCGGATACCGGTGTGCGAGAAAATACCGGTAGTCGTTGCAGAAGATGACGAGTTTCTTGCGCCGCATGGGATGAGTTGAGCACCGAAGGGTCTGGACGGGGAAGCGTTTCGTTGCAGGAGACGGTACAATCGTCCCGCTGTCTATCCGTTGGCCGCGAGGCGGGCAACCGTCACCCCGTTGCGTTTCGGGTGCGCGCCATGCACATGGGACGCAGTATCGCGATGTGCCGTCGCCAGGATTTTTCACGCATGACGCAAAGGACAGCAATGCTCGATAAGCATCTTCGGGATCAAGGAACCTGGTCGCAGCGGATCGGGCGTGGAGATTTCGCCGGCCGGCCGGCCCTGTTTCTGGACCGTGACGGCGTCATCGTCGAAGAAGTGAATTATCTTCACCGGATTTCCGACGTCCGTGTCATTCGCGGCGTGGCCGAAGCGATAGCCGCCGCCAATGCGCTCGATATCGCGGTTGTTGTCGTGACCAATCAGGCCGGCGTCGGCCGCGGATATTTCGATTGGGCGCAATTCGCCGAAGTCCAGCAGTACATTCTCGACGAACTCGCCGAAACCGGGGCCCGGGTCGATTTGGTGCTGGCCTGCGCTTATCACGCCGAAGGCCTGGGAGAATTGCGGGTCGACGCGCACGGATGGCGCAAGCCGCAACCAGGAATGCTGGAGGAAGCGCGCGCAAGCCTCGGTGTAAAACTCGAAAACTCCTACATCGTTGGCGACACGGTGTCCGACATGCAGGCCGGATTTCATGCCGGGCTACCGGGCGGTGCCCTTGTCCTGACCGGCCATGGAGCCCGTGACCGGGACCTCCATGCGGAGGCGCTGGACGATTTGATGCGGGAGGGTTTCGCGCTCGAGATCGTCGAGGAACCCGCCGCCGCGATGACCGGCTGGCTGACACGGGCCGCTGGAAAGCGCTCTAGCTGAAATTCTCGTCGATAAAGCGCTCGGCCTGCACGACCGTTTCCGGAGTCCCGATGTCGATGAACGCGGTTTCATCGAGCCGGACGACGCCGAGGCGGCTTCCGGACGCGATCATCTCGGGGATCAGGTCGTGTTCCATGCTCGATGCGCCGTCTCGATGAATCCGCCGCAGCAGGCCGGTGCGAAACAGGTAGAAACCGCTGTTGATATAGCCTTGGCCTGGCACTTTCTCGCGAAAGGCATCGAGACAGCCGTCTTCTCCGATCGACAGGCTGCCATATCGCGCCGTATCCGTTACATGCAGGCCGATCAGGCCGCCATCGAGGTTGTCGCGTGAAGTCAATGCCAGCAACTCGGGAATGCCCGACATGCAAAGTCCGTCGCCATTGGCGACGAGCGTCCATTCGCCTTCGCACAAGTCGAGGCAGTTGAGGACTCCGCCGCCGGTTCCAAGCGGCGTCTCTTCGCGCCGCGTCAGCCGCTCGATGCCCGGAAAACCTGAGTTCGCGACCCAGTCGTCGATCCGCTCGGCGCGATAGCCCGTCGAGTAGATGAACCTTGTGAGACCGAAATCGGCGAGATAGCGGGTCAGCCAGTAGAGGAAGGGCTCGCCCTTGACCGGGATCATCGGTTTCGGCGTCTCGGGATAAAGCGACTGGATACGCGTGCCGCGTCCGCCGGCCAGGATGACGACGCTGATCGCCCCGGTGGCCATTATGGCGCGTCCGCGAAAACGCGCGCTTCCACCTGTTCGCACAGATAGTGATAGAGGCAGATATGCACCTGCTGGATCAACGGCGTGGATTTGGAGGGGACGGCGATGAGGGCGTCGCTGTGTTCCGCCATACGGCCGCCGCCTTCGCCGGTCAGTCCGATCGTTTTCATGCCGGCGCGGCGAGCCTCGGCGAAAGCGTTCACGACATTGGCCGAGTTGCCCGACGTGCTGAGGCCGATGATCACGCCGCCTTTTGTGCCATGGGCTTCGACCTGGCGGGAAAACACGGTCTCGTATTCATAATCGTTCGACCATGCGGTGAGAATCGCCGGGTTGGCGGAAAGGCAGATGCAATTGAGCGCCTTGCGTTCCTTGAGAAACCGGCCGACCAGCTCGCCCGTGATGTGCATCGCGTCGGCAGCCGATCCGCCATTGCCGCAAACGAGAATCGGAGCGTTGTTGCCGGCGGCCTCCGTCATCCACTCGATTGCCTTCCCGGTCGCGTCGGCGATTTCGGATGTTGCCGACTTTTCAATGACTTCCGCCGAAGTTCGCAGATAGTCGATGATGCTCAAACCGGACTCCTCGCAGCCGTCTCTGGCCTTTGTTCTCGTTTGTTTTTCTTTCGGCCGGTTTGGTCTTGCATAGCGTAAAATGATCCGCAAGCGCATTGCGATTTCCAGCGCCCTGTCGGGTGCGACATCTCTCATCGGGATTACCCGGGCGAGATTGTCCAGCGTCATTGCAATGGCTGCGGTGTTCCAATAGGGACACTCCATCCAGAGACATATTTTCCACGAAAGAGGATCCGATGAGCGAACACGTTCTTGTCACCGGTGCAGCGGGTTATCTGGGCTCGATCCTCGTGCCCGAACTCCTCGCGAACGGCTACTCGGTGACGGCGCTCGACACCTATGCAAGGAATGATGGCGCGCTGGCGGCATGCGCCGCTCATCCGAAGTTCGAACCGGTTCGCGGCGATACGCGCGACAAGGATCTGGTCAAGGGGCTCGTCGCCAGGTCCGATATCGTAATTCCCCTGGCGGCCCTTGTCGGCGCCCCTTTGTGCAAGCAGGACCCGCTCAACGCGCAGACGATCAACCAGGACGCCATCGTCGACATTATCGCGATGATGAGCAAGCAACAGCGGATCGTCTACCCGACGACGAATTCCGGTTACGGGATCGGCACGCAGGGGGAACACTGCACGGAGGAAACCCCGCTCAATCCGATCTCGCTCTACGGCGTGACCAAGGTCGAGGCGGAGAAGGCGGTGCTCGCCCGCGAAAACGGGCTGACCTTCAGGCTGGCGACGGTATTCGGCATGGCGCCTCGCATGCGTGTCGACCTGCTCGTCAACGACTTCACCTATCGGGCGGTCATGGATCGCGCCGTGGTCATTTTCGAGGGCCACTTCAAGCGCAATTACATCCATATCCGCGATGTGGCGAAGGCGTTTCTGCATTCGCTGCGGAACTTCGAAACGATGCGGGGCAACGCCTACAATGTGGGCCTGTCCGACGCCAATCTCTCGAAGATCGAGCTCTGCCAGACGATCCAGAAATATGTACCGGAATTCGTCTATCTCGAGGCGCCGATCGGCGAGGATCCCGACAAGCGCGACTACATCGTTTCGAACGAAAAGATCGAAAGGACCGGCTTCAGGCCGGACCATTCGCTGGATGACGGCATACAGGAACTCATCCGCGGCTACCGCATGATCCGCAATGTCAAATTCAGCAATGTCTAGGGCCGATTCGGTTGGATAAATCGTGACCACCGCATCAACGCACAAGCCGACACGCTACAGTCTTGCCTGGGATGACATCCGCACGTCCCTCGTCAATGTGCGATTCTGGGCTACGCTTGCCTGGGTGGATATCGTGCAGCGGTATCGCGGCTCGATTCTCGGTCCGTTCTGGCTGACGATCAGCACGGCCGCATTCATCTCCGGTATCGGGCCGCTTTATTCCCTGTTGTTCGGACTGGAGTTGCGGGACTATCTACCCTATCTGGCGTCGGGCGTGATTGTCTGGAACCTCATCCTGTCGACCGTCAACGACTCCTGTTCCACCTTCATCAATGCCGGCCCGCTGATGAAGCAGATGCGTATTCCCCGCATGGCGCATGTGTTCCATCTGATCACGCGGCACGTCATCATTTTCGCCCATTCCATCCCGCTGTTTTTTGTTGTTCACGCGTTTCTCGGGCTTCCCTGGGGATGGCAGATGCTTTGGGCGATTCCCGGCTTCATCCTGCTGACGGCGATCCTGACGAATGTGGCCATCATTTTCGCGATCATTTCGGTGCGTTTCCGCGATTTCATTCAGGTTGTCGCCTCGGTCATGCAGATCTCCTTCTTCCTGACACCGGTGATCTGGCATGTCGGTGAACGCCCGGCATTGCGCTTGGCGGCCGATCTCAATCCGTTGGCGGCGCTGATCGCTCTCATTCGCGCGCCTTTGCTGCTCGAACCGATATCGCCAGCGCATATCGCCTGGGCCGTCGGCGGCGTGGTCGTGCTGTCGGCAATTTCCTTCCTGCTGTTTGCGCGTTATCGCCGGCGCATCATCTTCTGGGTTTGATCATTGGCTGAGATCGTCCTCGATAAAGTCACCATCGAGTTCCCGCTCCTTCACGTGGGTCACCGCTCGCTCAAGAAGACGCTCGTCTCGCGCGTGACCGGCGGGATCATCCTGAAGGAAGCGAACACGCCGACGATCGTTCGCGCGTTGTCCGAGATCTCGGTGCACATCAAGTCGGGCGACCGTGTCGGCATTGTCGGTCCGAACGGCGCCGGCAAGACGTCGCTGCTGCGCACGATGGCCGGTATCTACGAGCCGGTTACCGGCGACATGCGCGTAAGCGGAGACGTGGCGACACTGCTCGAGATCGCAGGCGGCATGCGTCCGGAGCTGACTGGCTTGGAGAACATCCATCTGCGCGGCTTGCTGATGGGCCTGTCGAACAGGCAGATTCGCGAAATTACGCCGGAAATCGAGGATTTCACCGGACTGGGCGATTTCCTGAACATGCCGATGCGAACATACTCGTCAGGGATGCGGGTGCGGCTCGCCTTCGCGCTGGCGACGGCGATCAAGGCCGACATCCTGCTGATGGACGAGTGGGTGCTGGCCGGCGATGCGGGATTTGCCGCCAAGGCGACAGAACGTCTGGAATCGATGGTGACAGGGGCGAATGTGCTTGTGCTGGCCACGCATAACAACAACATCATCCGCAAATGGTGCAACAAGGCGATCTACCTTCGCCAGGGCGAGGTGATGATGTTCGACGATGTCGAGGAAGTCGTGTCCGCCTATCTGAAGGACGCAAAGACATAGATCCCGCCGGTTGCCGGCCGTGTCGCCCGGGAGGCGTGCGATGAAACTCGCGATTCTTGGTCTTGGACGGCGCGGCGCCAGCGTTCAGCTGACGAGCCGGCTGTTCGAGGCCGCGCGGGAGATGCAAGGCGTCAGTCCGGCGGTCGTCGTCTCGCGCAGCAACGAGATGGCGGGAATGTTCGAAACGCTCGGACCGGACGGGCTGTTTGTCGACACTGTTTCCGCGTTGGGCCCCCTCGGCCTTTTGACGAACTATCTGCGCGCGCGGCGGCGCATCCTGCACTGCTTGCAGGAGATGGGAACGCAGGCGGTATTCACGGTCATGCCGCATGTCTGGACACCGCTGCTCGCGCGCGACATCCAGCGCCTCGGCATCAAATACGCGACGCTGATTCACGATGTGGGCATGCATCCCGGCGATCCGACCGCGCTTGCGACCCGCTGGCTGCTGAGCGAGGCGAAAAGGGCGGATCTCGTCGTTACGATGTCGCAGTCGGTGACTGAGCAACTGCGCCGCGTTTGTCCGGACCGCCACGGGCGTATCGTCACCGCGTTCCATCCCGATTTCACCGCCCGCAATGCCCCGTCAGCGCGAAAGCGATCGCCGCAGCTCCCGCTTCGGATCCTCTTCTTCGGCCGTATCCTCGCCTACAAGGGGCTGCCGATGCTTGTCGATGCGTTCGAGGATCTGAAGGCCAGAAACGTGCCGGTGACGCTCTGTGTGGCCGGAGAAGGCGATCTGGGCGCGCAGTCGCCGCGGCTCGCGGCCTTGGGCGCCGAGGTTCACAACCGCTGGTTCTCCGAAGCCGGGATGCATGAGCTCTTCGCCGGCAGCGATGCCGCCGTGCTTTCACACGCCGAAGCCAGCCAATCGGGCATTCCCGCGCTCGCCTACGCACATGGCCTGCCGGTCGTCGCGACGCCTGTCGGCGGGCTGAAGGAGCAGGTGGATCACGGCCGGACCGGTCTTCTGGCTACCGACACGAGCGCCAGGGCGCTTGCGGACGCCATCGAGCGGCTGGCGACGGACTCGGCGCTCTATGATCGGTGTTCCGCCAACATCGTCGCCGGGGCGGAACGGCGCTCTCCAGCGCGTTTCATGGCGCTGCTCGCCGAGGAAATCAGCTCGCTGCTGCGTGATTCTCCGGCCCCTTCGCGCTGATCAGCATCTGCACCAGGCGATCGGCATTGTGCTCTTGTCTCACGCGGTCCTTGGCGCCGCGCGCCGCTTCGGCCAATTGCGGATAGGTCTCGATCGCGGAGCGAACCGCTTCGGAGAAACTTCGCTTCGCACCGAAGGTCATGGCCGAACCTTGCGGCGCTTCCTCCGACAACCAGGAATCCTCGGGAACGACGACAGGTTTGCCCGCCGCCAGGGCCTGGACCAGGATCCCTGAACTTCGCCTGCGATAGAGATCGCCGCGATAGGGAAGGAGAACGATATCGGCCGAAAAGATCAGCTCCTGGAATTCCGGCACCGACAGCTCCCGATCGATCAGTTGGACCTGCGTACGCGGATAGCGCGCGAGCTCGGCGGCAGCTCGCGCCACGGCGGCCTCCTCCAAGCTTACCGGAATGTTCGACTGGGCGAGGATCTGCACGCGGCCGGTAGAGAGGAAGTCGGGCTTCAACGCCTTGGCGAGGTCCGGCAGGAGATCGAAACCCTTTTCGCTACGGGCATTGCCCAGATAGGTCAACCGCAACGGTGCGCCGTCGTCATGAGGCCTGGGCGGCAGTTCTTCCAGGCAGTGAGGGATGGGAAGGACGCGCACCCGCTCCTCGCCGACCAGCGCGTTGTATTGGGACGCCAACTGGCGCGTGTCGGAATAGAGATGCAGGCGTCCGGCAAGCTTCTCGTTTCCAATAAGCCTCACAAGCGCTGCCTGTATGCCGCCCCAGGGGTCGGAGGCGACTTTCGCCTCCTCGGCATCGCGCCTCAGCACGATATGGAAATGCGGCAGGACGCCGGCCGTGGACAGCGCTGCGGCGAGCGCGTGCAGTTCGGCATTGAAGAAGGAATGGATGAAGATGTGGTCGTCGGCAGTCATCTCCATCGTCCGCAGGCCTTCTAAAAGACGCTGCCCGAAGGCGGGCAGGGGCGGCGGCGCGGATGTCTTCGGCCGGGCGCCGGACAGCAGATGTTTCGCCTGCACACCGGCAACGACAAGCGGACGCCGCAACGCGGCCGGCGCCAGCGAGATGGCGGCAAAGGCAAGCCGTGTCGCGCCGCTCCTGTGCGCGTCATAGGAGCTTTGGGCAAACCAGGGGAGAACGGGAACCGGAAAGATGTCGTTCATCGAGAATCGCGCATGGGCGAGAATCTGCACATCCAGCCCCAGCGACTTGCCGGCCCGCGCGACAGCAAGATCGTATTCGAGGTGGTGGCCGTCGAATCCTTGCAGCGATTGGTCGACGATGACCAGCTTGGCTGGGCGTGGCGGCATGGATTTTCCCTAGACGGTCCCGATTTCGTCCAGCAGGGACATCGGCGGAAGTGGTGTTGCGGTTTGGCCTTTTGCAAGCTGCGGCAGGATATGGGCCAGCGCGTGTTCCATACTGGGGCCGGTCACCGCTTTCAACACATCCTCTGCCTGTCGCGAGCGAGCTTCGGCGTCGGCCAGCAATGCGAGGATGCGCTCGCTCCAGACGCCGCCGAATGCCTCGCTCATGGCGAGCGCGGACGGTATGCCGAGGCCCCGCAGCGCCGAACGGGTCGCAAGCAGCGGCTTGCCATGCTCGATGGCCTCGAGCGTTTTGGTTGCGGTTCCGGTGCCCGAGAGCAGCGGCGCTATGACGAGGCGCGCGGATGCATAAAGCGCGTCGAGCGTATCGCAAAAACCGAGGCAGGCGATGGTCTGCTGATCGGACACCAGGTCGGCGACCGCATCGCCGGCCGCGCCCGCGATCGCGAGCGTCACGCCTTTCGGCGCGAGATCGGGCAGGAAACATCCGGTCAGAAAAGCGCGCAGACCCTCTATGTTCGGTCCATGCCTGCCACCGACGAACAGAAGGTCCAGCTCCGTGCGCCGCGACCAGGCGTCGTTCGAAGGCCTGCTGCGTGCGCCGCAGGCCGCGAAGACGTCCGCAAGGTTCCGGTATGTCGCCGCTTTCTGCCGCGCCCCGCGCAAATTCTCCGGCATGATCGGCAGGCCGCTATGGACGCGCGCGTCCGCAAGCAGCGCGCCGAGACGGCCCGCGTCTTCCCGGTTGAGCGTCATCAGCGCCGGCCGGTTCGCGAGCATTTCGAGGAAGCGCCGCGACGACGGTTTCGCCGGCAGGTCATGCAGGACGAGCAGCTGGTGCGTACGCGGCGCCAGCGCATCGGCAACGGGAAGGCCCGGCAGGTAATTGGCGATGACGGCGGCCGGGCGGGGGCTGACCCCGTTTTCCGGCGGCGCGGCGAGCCGGGCGAGGTCGACATCGGCCTCCGGGCCGAACGGACGCCGCAGGACCGACCGCAGCGCCGTGCGGATCCATGCCGGCAGCATCGCCGCCGATCGCCGCGTCGAACCGATACCCGCGAGCGGGATGCCGAGTTCGCGCGCGCGCGTTTCGATCAGCGCGCGCTTGGCCGCGCTTGCCCGTCCGCCGGGGCGTATACTCGGCGCGGCGACGAAGAGCAGCGGCAACGCGCCGAATCTGCGCACGGCCGCGGCCTGGCAGCGCAACACCCGCAGCGATCCCGCGGCATCGACGAGAACGGAGTCCGGGCAGACGATTGCGACGGCAGGCCGGTCCGAAACCTTGTCCAACGGGTTCTTTTCCCTTCGCGGTCAGCGCCGGCGGCGCGCCAATTGAGCCGGACTTATCCAACGTTTTCCCGCCCGCCCGATAATGGCCGGACAAACCGGAGACGCGAACATGACGGAATCGACCGACAATCTGAAGCTTCCCTATATCATGCCGGCCCAGGCGCAAAAGCACGTGACCCACAACGAGGCGCTCAGGCTGCTCGATGCCGTCGTGCAATTGTCGGCGGCAAGCCGCGTCTTGTTCGAACCGCCCGACGCTCCCGGGGCCGGCGCGCGCTATCTGGTGGCCGCCGGCGCGTCCGGCGACTGGGCGGGGCACGACGATGACGTGGCGGTCTTCCAGGATGGCGCATGGGTTTTCCATGTGCCGCAGCCGGGCTGGCGCGCGCATGTGCTGGACGAGGGCGCGGACGTCGTCTGGGACGGTGCGGCGTGGCAGTCTCCGGCCGCCGGCGCGAAGCTTTTCGGCGTCAACGCGGTGGCGGATGCGACCAACCGGCTCGCCGTTTCTTCTCCCGCATCCCTCTTCACCCACGAAGGCGCCGGCCACCGGATGAAGATCAACAAGGCGGCGGCGGGCGACACCGGCAGCGTGCTCTACCAGACCGGCTGGTCGGGCCGGGCCGAGATCGGGCTGTGCGGCGACGATGATTTCCATTTCAAGGTCAGCCCCGACGGCAGCGCCTGGCACGAGGCGATGGTGGTGGACAGGGAGACCGGCCGGGTCGGCTTTCCCTCCGGCGGCGCGGCGGAACTGCTTGCCGCCGGCCGCACCTACTATGTTCGCGCCGGGGGTTCGGACGGCAATGACGGGCTGGCTGCGGGGACCGCTTTCGCGACGATCGGCGCCGCCACCGATGCGGCCGCCGCGCTGCTTTCCGGGCCTTTCGACGTCACCATCGACGTCGGTGCGGGGACGTGGGCGGAGGATGTCACCCTGCCGAACATGCTCGGCTCCGGCACATGCACCCTGATCGGGGCGGGGTCGGCGTCGACCACGATCCGGAAGGTGACGCTGGCGCCGAAATCGGTCTGGACCATCGGCGCCTTCAGGCTCGATGGCGGCACGACGCTGCTTTTCGCCGACAGCCACGCGCTCGCGATCATCGATGCCGGTCTGGAGTTCGGCGCCGCGACGGACCAGATCTGGGTCGGCCCGCACGCGACCTTGCAGGCGACCGCGAACGGCGACTACACCATCTCGGGCGGCGCGGCGCGGCACTGGCGGGTGGAAAGCCAGGGCGTGCTGAACCTGTATGGCCGGACGATCACGCTGAGCGGCACGCCGGATTTCTCCAGCCAGTTCGCCTATGCGGTCAATGGGAGCAAAGTGATCTGCGGGGCGGCGACCTTCTCGGGCGCGGCAACGGGCGCCCGGTACTTTGTTGGCAACCAGGCGGGAATTTTCACCAACAACGCCGGCACCGACTATCTGCCGGGGGATGCGGCGGGAACGACGGCGACGACAAGTGGGGGGATATATGCCTGATTATTCGCTCGTACGAATATGCTCCATCTCCTCGCCGAGAACGGCTACCTTTCCGGCAAGCGACGATACGCTGCTATATCGGGTGTTTCTGCAATCAATTGCATGTGCTGATCGCAAAGCGCCTTGAGTCCGATAATGTCGGGCCAAGGCCAGTCATCGAGAATAATCACACCATCCTCCGCGAGCAGTCCCATTGAAAGGCCGAAGTCGACGGTTGGCGCCATTCCGTTGTGAAGCCCGTCGATATAGATGAGATCGAATTCCTGGTCCGCGCAGAGCAAGCCGCGGAGTCCGACGTCACTTGTGACGCGCATGAGCGAAACGTCGACGCCCAAAAGCTCATAGAGTTTCAGTGCGGCGCTCATCGTTGTTTCAGTACTGTCCTTGCGAACCGATCCTGTCGCTGGATGATCCTCCTGATACCCATCTTCGAAATACGGATCTATCGAGACAAGTCGGCCAAGGATGCCTTGCGCGTCCAAAAGCGCCGATACGACACTCATGGACACACCCTCAAATGAACCGATTTCGAGGAAATTTATCTTCCGTTTGAGATGAGCTAGCTCTTGAACGACCGACGCGAAAAATTCGAACCCGTCCGGGTGGATCGATTTGCTGAATCGCATGCCCCTTTGAGCGCCATACACCTCATGCAGCAGTCCGACGATCCTGCTGTGGATATCGCGGCATTCCGGACGGATATCCTCTATGGTCATCCGGCGGCGACGGTCTTCGGAAAGCCGCAGGAACCTGCTGATTAAACCCGGATCATTATGCTTCGCGAAATGCTCGGTTTTCACGGAAAAGTCCCCGTCGTGCTTTGTTATCCGCCAGTGGTATCTGCCCCTGTCTGCGGCAGTCGCGCTCTTAATTTTTCGGCCTTGGTCCAAACTTGGGCGAGAGAATGAATGTCTGGCCGATCCCCTTTGATGGACGCCCGCTGCGACGAGTTCTGATGACCGGATTCAAAGGCTGTCGTGCCTAGCGCCTCGCATTTTGCGGCGGCGACCTTTACGGATTCGAATATGTCACGAAACTCTTCTTCCAAGTTCATGAGTGCGGCATATTTTTCTTCGGCGTCGTGTTTAGTTCGTCTTTCGGGGCGAAAAACGCTACTCGCAACCGGAAGGTCGATCCCAACGAACTGTTCCAGTTTGGGAACTGAATTGCTCCCGAAATCATCCGCGATGAATGTCTTCGTGTTCGGAAAAATCCTCACGAAGTTCGCCCATATTTTTACATATCTGAGCCATGCATCGCACTCTTTCAGCATGTCTTCGGGTTTGTCCCTCTGAATAAGCTTCAAAGTGGAAATCAATGTGTCGATAGGATTTCGGATCAGGAAAATATATTTCGACTGTAAAAATCGGGCTTCAAAAAAGTCCTGAATGCCATCTTCGCCCTTTTCCGATATATGAAACGACGATAGAGCGACTTTCTCACCGACGATATCGAAATTATGGCTCAATTCATTTAGGTATTCCCACCAGGTATTGTCCTGGTCTGGGAGCAGGTCGGGGGCATATGTCGATTTTGTTTTTTGGTTTTTGAATCCTAGATGCTGTTTGTTGAATTCTGATCTGAAAGACGTCCAGTCTCTATCCAGAAAAAAATTCGCCTCACCGAGAATAAAAACTCTTTCGGAGGTGTTCAGCATTTGCAAAGTCAGTGTCGTACTGGATCGCGCATAGCCGATCACGAACACGCATTTGTTAGCCAGACTTCGGCATACCTCGACTTCTCGGGAGTCGCGCGGTTCGATGTTCGAAATTTCGGGACGCTGATTGTTCTTTGCCCTGAGTTTGCCGAGCTCACCGTTAACAACCTTGAGAAGATCTTTTTGTTGCGCGGTCTCCTGTCGCGACGCACGCAACTCGGCTTCCAGAGTCGCCAGTCTGCCCTGTAGTTCGTCGCGTTGCTCATACAGGCGATGGATTTGGGGAATGCGAAGGGCGATTTGTTTCAACATTGAATCACTAACCTGGAGCGAGAAAATCGCGAACGCTGTCAAACGTTCGAGGAAGTTTCACCAGCTCTCCCGCTTGTTGGGTTGATATCTCGTATCTCACAGGCAGGGCATCCGCGGGGTGCGGTAGTTTACGACCGGCCAAGTCCATGATCTCGGCAGCGGAAGCAGTGCCCCGCCCGGTAAGATTGACGACCTGGTTGCGGACGCCCTTGTCGAGTAACTCCAGAACCAGACGCGCCGAATCGTCGGTATGAATGAACTGGAACCGGCTCTCGGGATGCACAAAGAGCTTGTCGCCGTGAAGAATGTCGTAGACTGCGTTCTTCTTCAGGCCCGGCCCGACAAAGCCGCCCTGGCGGACGATCAGCCAGTCGGGCGCGGCGTGCCGGACGCAAAGCTCGGCGAGATATTTGTGAAAGCCATAGGGGCTTTGCCTGTCGACGTCGATTTCGGCGTCTTCCCGCGTCAATTCGGGCGAAGAACAATCGGGATAGATGTCGCTCGTCGAGAGGAACAGATAGGTCCCGAATTTAAAGTCGGCGAGCGTGTCGCGCACCGATTGCACCGATGCGCGGAACTCGGCCTTCGGATCATCCTTGGCCAGAAACTTCTTCGAATTGCCGTTGGCGTTTATGAAGAGATCGCAGGACTTGCCGACGAAATCGCCGTAGTTTTCCCGGGTGATGATCTCGAATGGCAGACCGCGCTCGCGCAGTGTCCGCGCGAAGCCGCTGCCCACAAAACCGTTGCCGCCGAGAAGGAATATCATCGGGGTTTTGTAACCTTAAGATAGAGATGGCCGATGCTGTTATAGGCGAGGAACTCGAAAGCCAGCCCGCTCTTGGGTGTCCATTCGTAGAAGGCCTTAGTTTCTCCCTTCTGCAGGTTCCATGTCCAGTCGTCGAAAACCAGAATGGCGCCGTCGGAAAGGCGCGGCTGCAGATAATCCAGGCACTCGACCGCCGGCTGGTAGAGGTCGCAGTCGATTCGTGCGTAAGCGATCTGTTCGATCCCTTGGGCGAGTGGCTGCGGCAGCGTGTTGGAGAACCAGCCCTTGACGAGGCTGACATGCTTGCGCTCGTCGCATTTGAGGCGAGCGGAAACGGCTTCCAGGCTGGCCGCATATTGTCCTTCCGACCAGCAGGCGAGATCGTCTTTCGCCGACGGCGCGGGCAAGCCCTCGAAACTGTCGAAGCCGTAGATCGGGCGCACCAGCCCGAGATCCTCGCAGGCGAGACAGAGCTTTTCGAGCCACAATCCCTCGAACACGCCGAACTCGACGATCGCGCCGGGAATGTTTTCGTCGCGCACGGAGCGTAGCAGTTCTTTTGCGAAGGCGGTCTCCGCCTCCATCATCGCCTTGCTCACGATGGCGCCGAAGGGATCCTCAGGATCCCAGGACGAGGCCAGGGGAGCACGAGGCATCGGGGGCGTCCCACGGATATGCCCGCTTGCCCAGTAGCCATAGTCCAATTCCGGAACTTCGTAACTCTTGGCGGGCTCGCTCTCCTTCGCATCGGCCGTTACGCTCGTCGCGGCCTGCTCCGCCGATTGGCTCAGCGCGATCTCAATGGCCCTTAACCGCTCCATCACGATCGGAAACCCAACAAGTCTGCGAACAAAATCAACAATCTGGCGTTTCATTGTTTTTCCTAATGCCTCAATCCGTCGGTCGCACCGTCATAGGTGCCGATAAGGCCATTGCCACTATGAAGGAAGATCATATCCCTATGCCGATTTTGGGCCTTTGCCGCCCTGCTCAACAATATCTGATACCAATTGTTGCCATCCGCTCAGTTTCCTTGAGATGCAAATGAAGTCGGTGTGTTGGGAGGGGTAAGCATCAATGCGGGTGACCGCCTCGGCTATTTTCTCTTCGGGAATTGGGCCAAGGCCCACATTCGCGTCGTCGAGGACCACAAAGTTGTGGCAAAGAAGCGCCAAGAAATCGCCGGGCTCTAACCGTGCTCGCATGGCGTGTGGTGTGAATTCAACATGTAACACAACGGGTTGCCGTTCAATGAGTGCACGAGCACCATCGACAACTTCGTAATCGAAACCCTGTGTGTCGATCTTCAAGAATGTTGGCAGATCAAGACTTCTTTCCGCCATGAAATCATCGACGGTTGTAACTGGCGCGGGGCGAGACATCGTAACGCCGCGCGTATCGATCGGATTGCCGAGCCGGTTGTTTTCCGTGTTTCCGATCTCCGAATAGAGCAACGTCATTCCCGACCAGTTGCTGACGGCCTTTGGGAAAAATTCGACTGCCCCCATTTCGGCGTTCATTGCGATGTTGTGGGGAGCGAGACTTCCGGCGTCGCCGGGATCAAACGCGAATACGGGTTCCGATCGCCCGGCCAGCCTCAGGTGGTTGGCGAAAGCGATTGCGGAGGTTCCATATTGGCAGCCGATGTCGAGAACGGCGACGCGGTCAAAACTTTCGAGGAGATAATCCAGACTTCTGCCCATCGGCGTTCCGGCGAACACCGAGCCCCTAGGCGGTTGCCGACGGCGTAAGAAGACGCCCGGTGCTTCTCGTTGCACGGCACATTTGTATTCGTCCGGGATTTGCCGATAGGCCAAATCGTCCATGTACATGAAAAGCGGCATGCTACCGTTAAGTACCAGATCGATGCGCCTTTCATGCGTAACGATGGCTTCGAGTCTGGCGAGGCGCTCCCCCAAATCATTCGTGAAGGTGTGCTCTGAAGCGGATTGTTTCGGATTAAGAACGGCCGCTCGCGTCTCCGCCATGTTTTCGATTGCCCTCACTCGCTCCATCACGATCGGAAATCCAACGAGTCTGCGTATAAAATCGACAACCTGGCGTTTCATGGTCTTTTCCCTAAAGCCTCAGGCCGTCTGTCGCGCCGTCATAATTCTTCGCGAACCAGTTGATCGTGCGCTCCAGCCCGTCGCGTATCGGCGTGTCGCAGCTTAGTCCGAGGGACTTCAGCCTGTCGGTGGCGAAGATCTTGACCATCTGCCCGTCGGGCTTGGACGTGTCCCAGTCGATTTCGCCCGAAAAACCGGTCATCTCGCGGATGATCTCGGCGAGTTCCCGGATCGCCACGCGCGTGCCGCTGGAGATGTTGACCGGCTCGGGGGAGTCGTATTCCTCGATGAAATAGGGGATGGTCCGGGCCACGTCGCCGGCATAGACGAAATCGCGTTCCGGGGTGCCTGTCCCCCACATCACGACCCTGTCCGCGCCGTCGAGCTTGGCTTCGTAATAGCGGCGTATGAATGCGGGCACGACATGGCTGTCGAGCGTGTTGAAATTGTCGTATTCGCCGTAGAGATTGCCCGGGATGATGACCGACGTCTTGAGGCCGTACTGGTCCCGGTAGGAACGGCCCGCGACGGTTCCCATCATCTTCGCGGTCGAATAGCCCGCGCTTTCCTTTTGCGGATAGCCCTTCCACAACTGCTCCTCGTCGATGGGGCTGGTCGCCGTGGACGGATAGGAGCATCCCCCCATCGGATAGACGAGCTTCTTCACATCGTGGCGCGCGGCCGCCTCGAATGTGAGCGCGGTCAGGATCGTGTTGCGGAAATAGAAATCGGCCGGATAGGTCCGGTTGGCGCCGATCCCGCCCGAATAGGCCGCGTAATGGACGACGACCTCCGGGCGGATGTCCGCAAACATCCGCGCGACCGCCGCGGGCTCCATCAGGTCGTAGTCGGAAGACGAGACGCCGATAACATTGCCGGCGCCGTAGCGCTCTTGCAGAACCGGCAGCGTGTGCCGGCCGAGAAAGCCGGTGGCGCCGGTAAGAAGAACCTTCATTCAGTCAACTCCTGTATTCGTTTCCCGGTCGGGAGGTCACTGCAGCCAGGACGAAACGTCGAACTGGCGGATGAACCTGTTTATTTGAACATCCCACGACAATTCCTGTTCGACCGCGCGTTCGCAATTCGCCACGAGTTCATCATATTCGCTCGTCCCCATCAGTTCGACCGCCGTCTTCAGGCCGGCGATCAGGTGATGGCGTTCCCAGCCTTCCAGCAACAGGCCGCATCCATAGCGCTCCACCAGCATCCTGGCCTGCGGGTGCGGCGCGGTGATGGGAGGAACGCCTGCCGCGATCGCCTGGAAAAGCTTGTTCGGAGCGGCGTTCAGCAGGGCGTGCGATATCGGAAGCCAGAACACCAGGGCAAAATCGTAGGAAGGCAATATCTCGTCGAGCTGGCTGCGCGGAATCTGCCCGAACCATGTCGTGTTCGATGTCGGCGAAGTCTTCAGGTTCTTGAACTCCTCGCGCATTTCCGCGACGGCGGCCTCGCTTCCCGACAGGTTGCCATAGACATCAATCGCGAATTTGTTGACGTCGGAGTCGAGTATGAAGTCGCCGATGGTCCTCTTCGGATCGATGGTTCCCGCATAGATGATCTTGCCGGACTTTTGCTGCTTCGGCCTGCAGGGCGCATCGGCCGTGTTGTAGACAATCCCGATCTGGTCGGACCGCAGTCCGTATCGGCTTGCATCGATCAGGGCCCGGTTCGATTCCGGAAATATCCAGATATCCGTGCGGGCGGACGCGGCCTTCAGCCCCTTTTCGCGTTCCGCGCTGATGGTGTTGGCGCCGATATACGACTCGGCGTCCTCCAGCGCGTAATGGACCACTTTCTTCGGCTTGTATTCGAGCAGGTTCACGATCTCCAGGCAGTTGTAGTTGAAAATCGCGACGATGTCGGGCCGCATCGAGTTCAGCAAATCCGCCGCCCGGCTCTTGTACGACCTGTTGCCGAGATAACTGTAGGGATGCATGGCGGTCGGAACCGTGATGACCGACATGTGGTCGTTGTTGTGGTGGTGCCCAGGCACCCGCCCCGGCACCGACGGCTGAATGATGACGCCTTCGGTATCGAACAGTTTGCACAAAGAGCGAATGAAGGCCGGGATCTGCGGAGATCCGTAACCGACGACCACATCGGAGACTGCAGCGATCCGCACATTCATGATCTTGTTTCCGTAAGCATATTGACGAGCGTTTCGCAGGAGTGAAACTCTGTCCAGCGCTTCTTCAGTTCCTGCGCGGCCTGCAAATAGGCGTCGTAATGCTCGATCAATTCGATTGTCGCCAGACTAAAATCTTCGGGACGCGAAAACAGCGCCGAACCCCTAAATAGCGGCAACGTATTCCTTGTCGTGAGCTGATGGAGCGTCAACTCCTTGATCGGCAGTGTCTCCGGTTCATGGCGGTTCTCGTCTCCGCGATCGAAACTGAGCTTCAAACGGATTTCATCGACGTTCCCGGGAAGCCGGATTAATCCGAGAGCCTTTTGGATCCTGAGGTCGATTGTGTATTGGTGCAGGTATGGCGGGCTCGAATTCGGCAGCGCCACTTTCCGGGGGCTGGATACCCACCGGATATCGAGATAGTGCCCCGGCTGGCCAGCGAACTGATCGATCTCGACGATGAAGTGCGCGTATTCGCCTTTTCCGCGTGGGACGATCCTCAATTCCGACAGCTGTTCCACGTCTTTGACGCGGATCGATTGCGATACCTTGTGTGTCTCGAGGCACGACCGGTAATAGGCTTGATTGGCCGACAACAGCTCTTGCGACATCCACGATTTGTCGGTGGTGACGCTGGGGATTCCCGCGGCAACCGCTTCGGCGAAAATTCCCGAGCTGCGCGCATAGTAGTTCTCGGAAAGATAGGGGATGAGCAGAATATTCGCTTCGTTTAAAAGTGCTGCGTATTCCGCGCTTGAAAACGGTCCTTCCGGCAGCTTCACAAAATCGGCGGATTCGGACGTGAGTTCGGTCTTGGCGATACGGCAAACCGGTTCGCCCAGCGGGATATTGAAGTTGCTCTGAATCACGAACCGGAGCTGTTGCTCGGTATATCCGGCTGCGCTGACATCCCTGACGCATCGAGAAAGGCTCGGATAGCCTTTCTCGGTCCTGGCATCACCGATGTAGGTTAGCTTGAGGGGAGGCGTCCCTTTTTCGGCGTCCTCGACATTGGATTCGTCAAGCGGTATCGGCAGTGTCGTAAAGTCGAATACACCAAGTGTCCGGTATTGCTCACTTAACGCGTCGGTGTCGGTGTAGAACCGGGCATCTGCCCCGTCGGCCGTCTTTCTGAACTGAAAAAGACCTTCCGATGTGTCCGTGGCGGAGCGTATCTGGGACGAGTATTGCGGCTCCCGCCCGGTATAGATATTGCGCCGGAAAAGAAATCGCCACGAAATGTCGTCGTGCTTCGTTTTCTCGAGGAACGACGCTATCCCGAGAAGCTCGTTGCTTCCAAGCGTGGGGACGAACAATATGTCGCCCGCGGACGGATTGATGTTGCGGAAAAAGGAGCGCAGGTCATCGCGGAACTGCTCCTGCTTTTTTCCATCGGATGAGGTTGTTCTGAAAAACCTCTTGGCGCCGATAATCGCTGCGAGCGGCAGGAAAAGCGCCAGACCGAGCGGTATCATGACCACACCGAGCACCCGCAAGCCGAGCTTTGTCGGCCAGCGCAGCAGCCGCGGAAGGCGATGAAATCTCGCCTGGGCGAAGGCAAGGGCAAATCCCGTCGTAGCCTGCAGTCTCGCCAAACGGGACTGTCTCAAGTCGTCGAGGCTTTTGATCGCGAGGTGGCGTGGAGTGCCTTGGCGCGCCGCAAGATAGGCAACGCCTGCCGTTGTGCCGGCCAGGGCGCCTTTCAGACGTTCCTTCCAGCGGCAGAGTATCGCCATTGCGCGGTGTCTGGCCGGCACGACCTTCGTGTCGGCCGGCAAGTTCTCGAAAAAGGTAAGCGTGAAAGCGTTGTCGACTATGTCGATATGGGAATTGTCGATCGAATCACATTTTTTGTTGGTGCCCAGGACAGTGACATAGCCTTGCTTTTTTGCCTCGCGTAGAACGCGTATGGCGTATTCGAGGTAGTGGCCCCCCGAATTCTGCAAGCTCTGGTCGACCAGGATGAAGCGCCTTTGGCGATCTCGATTGGATGGCTGGCTCATAACTCGACGAAGTCTTCCGTTTCTCGACGCGCGCTGATGTCAAAATAGTGCCTCAGGGCATCGACGATACGCTCCGCGGCCTTGCCGTCGCCGTATGGCGATCCGCCCAAAGCCATTCTCCGATAGGCTTTCTGATCGGTGAGGAGCATGTTCAGAACATCGTAAATTCGTTTGTACTGGGTGCCTGCCAGAACAGCGACGCCAGCCTCAACCGCTTCCGGGCGTTCGGTCTGTTCCCGGGTCACCACGACTGGCTTTCCAAGCGCCGGCGCCTCCTCCTGCACCCCGCCTGAATCTGTAATGACGAGGTATGCTTGCCGAAGGGCGGCTGTGAACTGCCTGTAGGGGAGAGGACTGCAAAGGTGAATCCTTTCGCGGCTGCCAAGCATATCTCTTACCGTGCGCTCCACGTTTGGATTGGGGTGCACCGGCAAAAGCACTTCCACATTGTCATGAGTATCGACGATGTCTCGAACGGCGGAAAGGATACGCGCCAACGGTTCACCGAAATTTTCGCGCCGATGCACCGTCATGAGGATCAGGCGTCTGTCTTCGCGGGTCTGCCACGGCGCTTCGAGCGCGGTTTCCGGGAGCCCGAAAAGCGCATCGATAACCGTATTCCCGACGATCATGATCTGCTCTTTGGGCACTTGTTCTTTTAAAAGCGCCTCGGCGGCCGAACGCGTCGGCGCGAAATGGAGACTCGCCAGGCGGCCGCACACGACCCTGTTGAATTCTTCGGGAAAGGGATTTTGCATGTCGCCGGTCCGCAATCCGGCTTCAATATGGGCGAACGGAATTTTCTGGTAAAAACAAGCCAAGGCGACGGTCATGACCGTTGTGGTGTCGCCTTGCGCAATCATCATGTCGGGTTTTTCGTGTTGCAGCTGCGGTTCAAGCGCCTGCAGGAGTTTTGCGGTCAAGCCGGTCAGCGTTTGGTCGGGCGCCATCACGTTCAGGCTGGTATCGGCATCGATCCCGAAATCCGCCATGACCTCGGACGCCAGCTCCCGATGTTGGCCGGTGAACAAGGTCCGAAGCTCAACCCAGTTTTCCTTCCGGAGCCTTTGGATAATGGGCGCCATTTTGACGGCTTCCGGTCGCGTCCCGTACACGCATACGATGCGCTTCCTAGGCATGACCATTGCCCCTCGATACCGTGGCATGACCGGGCGAATTCGTGGGACGGACGCGAGGTCTCGCCTTGCACTTACGGCGCATAGTGAACGATCTGGCTTCCTGAGGTCTCGAACTTGAAGGGAACATGCACCAAACCGTCCAGGGCGTCGCGAATGTCGCCATGCTTATCGGGTGATGCAAACAGCATCATGAAGCCGCCGCCGCCGGCGCCCATCAGTTTGCCGCCGATCGCGCCGGCGCGTCGGGCGCGTTCATATACTGCGTCGATGCTCTCGTTGCTGATTTTGTTCGTCAGTCCGCGTTTATGCACCCACCCCTCATGAAGCAGTTCGCCGAAACCGCGAATATCGCGGTTTGATTCAAGAAGGTCCAGCGCCTCGTCCACCATGGATCGCATGCGGTGAAGCGACGGGCTTTTTTCTTTCATGCTTTCCAGCTGGGCTTCTGCGATATGCGATGAAAAGCGCGAAAAACCCGTGAAAACAAGTATGAGGTGCCGATTCAGTTCCTCCTTGCGCGCCGCCGGCACAATAACCGGCTCTGCCCTGACCGTGCCGTCACGACCGAACTGAATGAGGTTGAAGCCACCCAGTGCTGCCGCGAACTGATCCTGGGAGCCGACCGCCTCACCAAGGACATCCTGCTCGATGCGAATTGCTTCGTCCGCGAGCCACTGCTTCGTGACGCGCCGCCCCTGAAACGCGGCCAGCGTATTCAACAAGCCAACCACAAAGGAAGATGACGATCCGAGACCGGAGCGGGCCGGCAAGTCGGCGTCGCAATGGACTTCCAGCCCGCATTCCAGCTCTGTTTCGCGAAGCACGGCGCGGACCGCCGGGTGCTCGATTTCATCAATGGTCTTGGTGTTCTCGAGTTTCGAATAGGCGATTCGATATTTGAAATCGAAGAATGGCGGGAGCTGCCTGCAGCTGACATAGGTGTATTTGTCGAATGTCGTCGAGAGCACCGCGCCACCATGTTTGCGGTACCAGTCGGGATAGTCTGTTCCCCCTCCGAAAAATGACATGCGGAAAGGGGTTCTCGAAATGATCATGAATCGGGCTCTTAAGACTTCCACCCGCTGGTAACATAATGCCTGTCGGCTTCAACGAAAAACCCGCTGTTCACACAATATGTAGGGTTTTTGCTCAATACGCGCGTGCGGATCGGCAAGATTTAGGGGGCGAAGATTACGGATGCGTGTTGCCGTCATGACGCGAAATTCAATTTCGGGCGCATGTCGGCGCGATGAAATCAACGGTGCGCTCAAACAGGCGAAGATACGCTCTTCGGGCGCGAGCAGCCCTGGGTTGTCTGTCTCAAGAGGGCCCGGTTGGCAGCGACCAGACATGCGTCCGGGCCGGCTCAGGACATGAAATCGAAATCAGACCCGGACACTCCGGTCAGTTCGGCCCATGTCATGACGGTCCCGTCGGCGAATTCATAGGCCTCGATATGCTGGCCTTCCTGTCCGATGCGCAGTTCGCCGCTGGCCGAGCCGTCGTTCCACAGCATCCGCAGCGAGGTGCCGTTCACATTGGAGTAGGTGTAGGAGTCGAAGCTGATGTCGGAGAAATTGAGGTCCTGGAAGACGACGCGGTCGGCCGCGCCGTCGCCGGCGCCTTCGGTGGCGGCGGAGATGAAGACGCGTCCGTTGTCCTTGGCGTAGACGTAGGTATCGTCACCGGTGCCGCCAAAGAGATATTGCCACACGCCGGTTCCGGCTCCGGCGTCGAGCGTGTCGTTGCCGTCATAACCCCACAGCACGTCGTTTCCGCCGAGGCCGTTGATGGTGTTGTCGCCCGCGTCGCCGAAGAGCGTATCGTTGGCCGCCGTGCCGTTGATCGCGGCCGGGTCCGGCGTGGCCAGCAACTCGGCCCATGTCATGACGGTCCCGTCGGCGAATTCATAGGCCTCGATATGCTGGCCTTCCTGTCCGATGCGCAATTCGCCGCTGGCCGAGCCATCGTTCCACAGCATCCGCAGCGAGGTGCCGTTCACATTGGAGTAGGTGTAGGAGTCGAAGCTGATGTCGGAGAAATTGAGGTCCTGGAAGACGACGCGGTCGGCCGCGCCGTCGCCGGCGCCTTCGGTGGCGGCGGAGATGAAGACGTTTCCATTGTCCTTGGCATAGATGTAGGTGTCGTCCCCGGTACCGCCAAAGAGATATTGCCACACGCCGGTTCCGGCTCCGGCGTCGAGCGTGTCGTTACCGCCATAACCCCACAGCACGTCGTTTCCGCCGAGGCCATTGATGGTGTTGTCGCCCGCGTCGCCGAAGAGCGTATCGTTGGCCGCCGTGCCGTTGATCGCGGCCGGGTCCGGCGTGGCCAGCAACTCGGCCCACGTCATGACGGTCCCGTCGGCGAATTGATAGGCCTCGATATGCTGGCCTTCCTGCCCGATGCGCAATTCGCCGCTGGCCGAGCCGTCGTTCCACAGCATTCGCAGCGAGGTGCCGTTCACATTGGAGTAGGTGTAGGAGTCGAAGCTGATGTCGGAAAAATTGAGGTCCTGGAAGACGACGCGGTCGGCCGCGCCGTCGCCGGCGCCTTCGGTGGCGGCGGAGATGAAGACGTTTCCATTGTCCTTGGCATAGATGTAGGTGTCGTCACCGGCACCGCCAAAGAGATATTGCCACACGCCGGTTCCGGCTCCGGCGTCGAGCGTGTCGTTGCCGTCATGACCCCACAGCACGTCGTTTCCGGCGTCTCCGTACAACGTGTCGTTGCCGTCACCGCCCTCAATCGTGTCGTTGCCATCACGTCCGTGGATCGTGTCGTTGCCGCCTTCGCCCCGCAGCATGTTGGCGCCGCCGTCGCCGAAAAGCTGGTCGTCATGGCCGGAACCCTGCAGGTTTTCGATGGACGAATAGCTGTCGCCGGCGGCAAGGCCGGTGTTATTGCCGGAAATCTGCAGATCGGCGGTCGTGTTGGAGGTCGCATCGTAGTAACTTGCCCAGTCGGATCCGGCGCCGCCGTAGAGAGCGTCGGCGCCTGCTTCGCCGTGCAGGACATCGTCGCCGTCGCCGCCATAGAGCGCATCGTTTCCGGCGCCGCCGGCGAGGACATTGTTTGCGTCATTGCCGGTTATGGTGTCAGCGCCTGATCCGCCGAATGCATTTTCAATCACCGTCCCGGAGGCGATCGACAGATTCCCGATCAGCCCGCCGGTGTCGGAAATCGATCCCGGGGTAAGGTCGATGCGGTTGTTATGCGTGGACTCGCTGAGATCGATTGTGTCGGTGCCGCCGTCATCGACGATTGTCAGCGCGTAATTCGTGCCTTGGTCGTCGAGAACCGCCGCGCTGAAGCTGCTGTTGCCGGTATTGTTGTTATACCCGTAAACGGTATTGCCCGTTCGGGTCGTGCCGCCGGCGCCATAGAGATCGGTGATCGCCACGATATCGGCGAGCATTGGCGTCAGCAGATATGCGTAGGAGGCGTTGACGGCAGTGTTCTCGTACTGGCTGAAATACGACATCACCGTCGCTTGCCAGGAGTCGTTGGCGTAGAGATTGTCGACGCCGTAGGTGGCGCTGCCGTTGTAGTCGCCCGCGTGGCCGAGGCCCAGCGCGTGGCCGATCTCGTGAATGAACGTCTGGAGGGTATAGGCCGAGCCCTGGCTCGTCAGCCAATCCGAGGCGACGTTCACGTTCGATGACAGGATCGTCGAGCCGCTGCGGCTGGACGAGGAATAGGCCTGCATGCTCCCTGTTTGCGTGAAAGTGATTTCCGCGGAGCCGGAGGTTTCGACGAACTGCACGCCGATGATGTCGGACCATGTCGCGAGCGCGCTTCGCGCCATCCCGGCATAGGTCGCGTTGAGCGCCGTCAGGTTGAAGGTTATGGCGTCGTCCGCGCCGACATTGAATGCCCGCTGCGAGCCGCCCCAGTAGCCCATCGTCAGCTGGTCGGCGATTTGCTGTGTTGTCCAGAACTGACCGTTGTCCGGCGGCGTATAGGTCGCCGCCTCGACCATGTATCCGCCCGCCAGACTGTCGTTGTAGGAGCCTGCGTCGATATAGTAGGTGCCGCTCGATGTGGCGGTGTAAACCAGCGACGAGTTCAAGTCCGGACCACTGTCGTCGTCGAAGCCGACCAGCGTGCCGCTGGCGCGGCTCGTCGATCCCGGCGAATAAAGGCTCAGATACGTGTCCGTGACCGGCGTCGCACCGTAGCCGGACAAGTTGATCACATAGGTTTCGCCGGCGACAAGGTTAACTGCGATCCAGTCGCTGTCACCTACCGTTTCCAGGTCCCCGACGTAGCTGCCGCCGATGCCGATCGAGGCGCCAGTCGCACTGGTACCGGGAAGATCGGCGTAAGTGGGAGCGTCGTTGCCGTCCGCAAGCGGCGCCGCGCTCGCGGCGAACACGCAATCGCTCGAATAGGTTTTCAGAGCTGCGCAGGACAGGCACATCGTCAGTTTCTCCAATCAGCCTGTTTGAAAACAAGACGGATCGGATCGGTTTTACGTTTGAGGTTGAAAAAAAAGATTAAGCCGCGGAATCAAATCGACCTGATTGACCAACGATTTCTTAACGGGCCCGGACAAGCGGCTATTGCGTCAAACGGCGCAGGGTATCGGCAAGCATGGCAAGCGCCGCATCGTTGAGGGGCGCATCGCTGATTTCGATGTGCATGTCATCGAAGCGGTTCTGCCCGTCGGTCCGCCATTCCTGCGCGGTTCCGACAGCGTAGCGATAGGAGATCGCGTGTTGCGAGACGATGCGGGCTTCAAGGACATGGAAACGGGTCGTCATGTCGTCAGCCGGGGTGTCGGCAATGGTCGAATCCAGAGCCGCGCGTGCCATCGGCTTTGCATCGAGAACCTCGGCCGCCCTGGCGCACAATGCATCGGCAAACCCGGTGTCGATCTTGGCTGTATCGGTTGTCACTTTGCAGAATATCAAGTCCATCGCGTTTGCCTCGCATGCCGATCCCAGGGCCAGGACACATGTGGCGGCGAGCCCGTATCCGAGATGTTTGAGTTTTCGCATCTGCATGCCTTCACATTCGTCGGTTTCCCTTCGGCGCATGATCAGGTGGCGCCGTGCGGTCCATTTTGTTCCCCGGGCATGAGCTGTTCCACGCTCGGATACCTTTCCCGCCTGCAAAGCCGCTGATGCCGACCACCCGCCGTTCTTTTCCGTTGCCGGTTCACGCTCCTGATCTGGCAATGAACTTGACAGGCCGCGGTACGAATATATACCGGCTCACCAGCGAACGAGCCGATTTTCGGCGGCGGACATCCGGCGCATATCGTGCCTCGTGATATTACCATCCCGTTAACGGCGACACGCGCCGCGAAAGGATTTGGGGCGTAGCCAAGCGGTAAGGCAGCGGTTTTTGGTACCGCCATGCGCTGGTTCGAATCCAGCCGCCCCAGCCACTCTCCGGTAGTTGAGGTCCTTCGCCGTCTTTATGATGTTGCGCGCTCGTTTTTCTTCGATCGCGGGCGTGACGCAATTCACACAGTGAAATGGAACGTGTTGAAATGTTCCTCCAATGCCAAGAAATCGCGGTATTGTTGCCACGATAAATTGCCTATCGACAACGACGAAAAGCCTGTCACCATCTAACGAATCAGAACAAGCGAAATCTATCTTTGATGGCTGCCTACGATCTTAGGAACATAACCTCGTTTTTGGCGACCAGGCTGTCTCGCCGGGAAAAACAGGGCGCTCAACTCCTCTTCGATTTCGCTGCCTTGACTGGGGCGGCCACGTTAGCGTTTTTCGTCACGCGCGGCAGAGGGCATGGTTTTGATATTTCCGAGATCGCGTACATTATCGCGGCACCCTTGATTGCTGTGCCGATATTCATTCGGCTTGGCCTTTACCGGGCTGTTCTGCGCTACCTTCCGGACAGGGCTTTTCTTACGATTTTCCAGGCAGTGGTTCTGGCAGCACTGTTATGGACCGCACTGGCGTTTTTCACCGAGGGCTTCGGTACTTTCGGTATTTCTAGAAGCGTTCCTTTTCTCTATGCGGTAGTCGGGTTTGTCTTGATCGCGTCCAGCCGCTTTCTGGCGAAATGGATGCTGTATAGTGCCGTCGACTCGCAAAAACGGCGTCGAACGTTGATCTACGGCGCCGGGCGTGCGGGAACACAGCTTGCCGCGGTATTGGGCACCGGAAGCCAGGCAAAATTGCTTGGCTTCATCGATGACGATCGGGATCTGCAGGGACGCGATGTGGCCGGTCTGCGTGTCTATCCTCCGCAACAGCTTGAAAACCTTGTCAGAAATCTCGGTATTGAAGAAGTTATTCTGAGTATTCCTTCGGCGACAGGCGCGCGCAAGCTCAGCATCGGCTCGACGCTCGCGCAACTGCCGGTGAGGGTGCGCGTCCTGCCGGCGGTGTCCGACTTTGCGGCCGGCCATTTCAGCGTGAATACCCTGCGGAATTTCGATATTGGCGAATTGATTGGTCGGTCAACGGTTCCCCCGGACCGGGACCTGATCGAAGAGGTTGTCCGCGGCAATCGCATCCTCATCACCGGGGCTGGCGGCTCGATCGGAACGAGCCTCACCAAGCTCGTGGACGCTTATGGGCCGCGGGAACTGATCCTTGTCGACAGCAATGAGTATTCCCTCTACCAGGTTGCACGGTCGCTTCCGAACGCCAATCGAGTCTACCCGCTGCACGCGTTTCTTGGCTCGGTAGCCGACCGCAAATTCATGGAGCGCGTTTTCAGGCGCGAGCCAATTGGCGCGGTATTCCACGCCGCAGCGTACAAACATGTCGACCTCGTGGAGCAAAATGTCCACGAAGCGATCCGTAACAACATTATCGGGACTCAGGTTACGACAGAAGTCGCGTTTCAAAACGGCGTAAAGCGTTTTGTCTTCATTTCGACCGACAAGGCGGTCAATCCGACGAGCGTCATGGGGGCGACGAAGCGCATTGGTGAGCTGATCATCCGTAAGCATGCCGAAAACGCCGCCGGAATGCAGACCGGTCAGACGTTTCTCTCGGTTCGCTTCGGTAATGTGATCGGGTCGAGCGGTTCTGTCGTGCCCCTCTTCAAGGAACAGATCGAAAATGGCGGCCCGGTGACCGTCACCGATAGGGACGTCACGCGCTACTTCATGGCGGCCTCTGAGGCGGTTGAACTGATCGTGCAGGCGGCCGCCATGTCCAAGGGCGGCGAAACGTTCCTGTTGGACATGGGGGAGCCGATCTCTATCTGGGAACTGGCGCGCAATATGATCGGCCTTGCCGGCATGCGGGTCCGGGACGAAGCGAATCCCGACGGAGATGTCGAGATCAAGATCATCGGGCTCCGGCCGGGCGAAAAGATGCACGAAGAGCTCTTGTACAATGCCGATTCGACGAGCACGACCGCCCATCCGAAAATCATGAAAGCCAACCGGCCCATGGACGTGCGTGACAAGATCGACGGCATTTTGGCGACGCTGATGAAAGGGGTCGACGAACTCGAGGAAGCCGCTCTGAGGGATCTCTTGCTGACGCTTACCGACGAATTCAACCGCGCCCATTATCCAAGTCAGGTGATCGATCTTTCGAAGAAGGCGGGCTTTGGCGCGGCGCACGCCGGGAAAAAACCTGAAAACAGGATAGCCTAGCGGTGAGACTTCCGCTGGTTTCCGGGCTGTATCGTAAACACGGGATGGATCGTTCAAGGCGTGCTTGACGCGGACCGGTTCGCTTCTCGGGGTCACGGTTATTCCGTCTGTCGGCACCCAATTCGCGATGTGAACACGAGGGCGCGTTGCCTTGGCTTTGCCGCTCCTTTACGGTCTCGTTGTCGGCCGCTTAGCTGATTGACCAGCCGGTGAAACAGAAGCGGGGCGAGGGCAAGATATCAGTGGATTCCCGATGCGCAATGCGCCATCCGAAAGCCGAATGTCGCCGCTTGAGCTACCTCTGACCTTCGATCCGCGAAAAATCCATGCCGCTTTGCATCGGTTGGATGCGATGGATCGCAACAATCTGATCTGGGCTTTTTTTATCGGTGCATCGGCGCCGGCCTTCGGAAGCCTGTTGTCCGTCATCGTCTGGTCCACGTTCATCTGGGCGATCATGTCCTTTCTGGCCGGCCGTCTGCCGGTCCGGGCGAACCGCAACACGGTCGCGATTGTCGTTGCCACGTTCGCCTATGCGGCGGTGAAAATTCTTTTCACGTTCGCCCATTCGGGGCTCGACACATGGCAGTACTGGCAATCTCTTCTGATTTTTTTCTCGCCGATGTTTTTCCTGTTTCGGCTGCGCCTTTCCAATCGCGCGAAAATGCTGGATTCTTTCGTACTGGGCAGCGGTTTTTCGACGTTGCTGGCCGTGCCGCATGCCGCCTATGAAACATTCTGGCTAGGCAGGCGCGCGGATACGTTTTGTGGCAATCCTGGCGTGTTCGCCGTCATGGCTCTGGTGTTCGGTTCGATCGGCGTACTGAACGTCATGTCGTCCCGAAACGACCGGCGGTGGCTCGGAATTCTGTCCTATTTCGCCATGGTGTTTTGCGTATTCGCCTCGGGTTTGAGGACAGCATGGGTCATGTTGCCGTTCGTGTCGGCGATCATTCTTTGGGCGGTTGGTCCGACAATGCCGAAGCGGCTTTTCCGCCGGGGCCTGGCCCTGTCGCTCGCAGCGGTGCTGCTTGGCGTCAGTTTCGCCAGCGCGCCATTGATCCAGCGCGTCGAGATGTTCGAGGATGACATCGCGAATATCCGGCAGTCCGGCGATTACCAGTCGTCCACCGGTCTTCGCCTGTTGATGTATCAGGGCGCGTGGCGTGCGATCGAGGCGGCGCCGTTGGCTGGGTACGGGCTTGCCGGGCGAATGAATGCGGTAAGGCAGAACCTGCCCCAGGAATGGCGCCGCATCCCGTTTACCCATCCGCATAACGGTTTCCTGGCCGCCCTGTTGGATGCCGGAGCTGCGGGACTGGTCGTTTTGATGGTCGTGTTGGCTGCGCCTGTCTGGATAGCCGCAGTCGCGCCGCGTGATGCCGCATGGCGATTGCGGATGGCAATCGGTGTTTCGTTGACGGCAAGCTACGTGATCACGGGAATGACGGGGATCATATTCGAGCACGATATCATGGACAGCGCCTTCGTGATTACGCTGGTCATACTGGCCGCATCGGCCAATCCGGACGAAGACGATCGTCTCGAAAAGAGTCAGGAATAGCGACGATCAGCGCATTCATCCCGTCTGCGGGCCATTCTTTACGCTTCGATAATTTCAAATCCCGATAATCGGAGTCCTGTATCGCTCGCAAATGTGAGGCCGGGCGGCTTGGCGGCTTCGGTCTGAACAGTCCGATTAGAACGGCTGGATTGCTCCAGTGCCAGCCGGGAGCGGAAAAGCGACAGGGCCGCCGATTGCCTTCACCGGCATATCGCGGCTGACCAAAAAGGATCGGGCGGTGATGATTGTGGAAAGCGGTGAGCGGGAATTTCGACGATGAAACCCAAATTTGCCCCGGCGGCGCGCGCTGTCGCGGAAATCGGCGTCTTCTCTTTCGTCGTCAATGCGCTGATGCTCGTTATGCCTCTGTACATGCTGCAGATTTACGATCGCGTCCTGCCGTCTTCGAGCATGGAAACGCTGGTCTTTCTGACGATTATCGCGGTCGCCGCGCTCGGATTGCTCGCCATACTGGAGATCGTGCGCGGAATCTACGCCAACCGCCTTGCGGCGCGCCTGGACGTCTCGCACAGCAGGAATGCGATGGTGGCGTCCATGGGTTCGCCGCGCGCCAGCCTCGGCGACATTCAGAACCTGCGCGATCTCGCCGCCGTGCGCTCCTTCATTGCATCCAGGTTGATGTTCTCTCTGTTCGACCTTCCGTTCGCGCCGCTCTTCATCCTCCTGCTTTGGCTGGTGCATCCGGTTCTGTTCTGGATGACGTCGGCCGGAGCCGTTGTCCTTGCCGGTATCGCGATCGCCAATCAGGCGGCGACGCAGGCGGCGGCGCGCCGGGCGTCCGAAAACGGTATCGCGGCTCTGATGACCGCGCAGACCTTCGTGCGCAACGCGGAGACACTGCGCGCGATGGGGATGGTCGGCAACGCTGTTTCGGCCTGGGCGCGCCAACACGCGCCGGAACTCGAGGCTCATGACGATATCGCTCGCATCAACGCATTGTTTGCCGGGTTGTCGCGCTTTTTGCGCCTCGGGCTGCAGATCGCCGTGCTCGGCGTCGGTGCGCTGCTCGTCCTGAAAGGAGAAATGACCGCGGGAATGATTTTCGCAACGTCCCTGATCTCTGGTCGGGGACTGCAGCCGATCGACCAGGTCATCGGCGGCTGGCGGCAATACATGGATGCGCGCACGGCGTGGCGACGTCTTTCCGGCAGGACCGTCTCCGCCGGGAAGGATCGCGACTTCACCGATCTGCCGGCGCCGCGCGGACGCGTGGAGGTCGAAAACGTGACCTATTTCGCACCCAATTCAGCCGCCGACGCCGCGCCGATTCTGAAAAACGTGAGTTTCC
This sequence comes from Oricola nitratireducens, assembly GCF_014904745.1. Lineage (GTDB taxonomy): Bacteria > Pseudomonadota > Alphaproteobacteria > Rhizobiales > Rhizobiaceae > Oricola > Oricola nitratireducens. The sequence continues at coordinate 244,785 of NZ_JACZCS010000014.1, read as the reverse complement.
GGATTCCGGCCGGCGCCGTGGTCGGCGTCATCGGTCCGAGCGGGGCAGGGAAGTCCACGCTCGCGCGCCTTGTTGTTGGCGCGATCAGCCCGCGCGCGGGGGCCGTCCGTTTCGACGGCGCCGACATCGGCAACTGGGACAGCGAAGTCCTCGGACAGCACATCGGCTATCTGCCGCAGGACGTGGAGCTTCTGCCGGGAACGATTGCCGAGAACATTGCCCGCTTTGCGCCGAATTTCGAAGACGCGGAAATGGTGGAGGCGGCGGTCCGCGCGCAAGTCCATGATCTCATCCAGTCCATGCCGCAGGGCTACGACACGGTGATCGGACCGCAGGGGATGGTGCTGTCGGGCGGTCAACGCCAACGTGTCGGCTTGGCCCGTGCCTTCTATGGCAGGCCAAATCTCCTGGTACTCGATGAGCCGAATGCCAATCTGGACAGTGACGGCGAACGGGCGCTTGAGCGGGCGATCGACGAGGCGCGCGTCGCAGGAGCGACGGTGATCATTGTGACGCAGCGCATGTCGATCGTGCGCGAGGTCGACATGTTGCTCGTGCTGCGCGCCGGAATGATCGAGGACTACGGGCCGCGCGATCAAGTGCTGGCCCGGAAGAAGCAGCAGTCGATGGATGCGGCCGGGAAGCGGAAGCTGGCGGCCAACGCCAATACAGGAAAAGCCGTCATGCAGGCCGATGCTCCCGACAGGGCAAGGCAAATATCGCCTTTCGCAACGTTTGGACCCGGATTGCGCCCCTTATCCCGTCAAGTACCTGACGAAGACGAGCAAACGAGGCAGCCATGACGGATTCCGCGTTACGGGCCGGTCAGGATTGGACGTCTTCGGTGAAAACCGGAACGCGCAAAATTGCGCTTCTGGGATATCTCGCGGTCGCACTTTTCATCGGGGGATTCGGCATCTGGGCCGCGACGGTGCCGCTTGCGGGAGCGGCAATCGTCTCGGGCATCGTGGCGGCTGCGGGCAACAACCAGATCGTCCAGCATCTCGAAGGTGGCATCCTGCAAGAGGTCCATGTCCATGAGGGGGAACGTGTAACGGCGGGCGAGCCGCTGTTCACGATGGATCCGACCCGCGCACAGTCATCTTTGAACGCACTGACGAAACAATGGATCGGCTTGCGGGCACGCAAGGAACGGCTTGAAGCACAACGCGACGGCAAGGCGGCTTTGGAGTTTGACAGCGGGCTTGTCGCACTGGCCGGAAAACATGGTCTCGATCATGTCCTCGAAGAACAGCGTGACGAGTTCGCCGCGCGCCTGGCGCGCTACAACTCCGAAATCGTCATTCTCAAACAGCGCGTCGGCGCCGGAACAGAAGGGATCTCCGGCTACGATAGCCAGAAAAAGGCGCTGGAAGAGCAGCTTGCGGTGGTGAGTGAAGAGACGCGCCGAAAGGAAACCCTGCTCGATCAGGGCCTCGTCAACCGCTCGGAATACACCGCGCTTCTGCGTGCCCAGGCCGAACTGGTCGGGCAGATCGGTTCGATCGCGTCCCAGATCGAGCAGACGAAGTCCCAGATCGTCGAAGCGCGCGAGCAACTCGTCCGGCAGGAAACCCAGCGCGTCGAACAATCGCTTTCGGATTTGAGCGACGTCAGCGCCAAAATGGGCAACCTCGAAGAGCAGATGAATGCGGCGCAGGACGTTCTCGACCGGACCGAGGTCCGTGCGCCGTCGGATGGCGTCGTGATCCGGATTTTCCAGAATACGCCCGGCAGCGTGATCCAGCCGGCCGGAGAGCTTGCGCAGTTGCTGCCGACCAACTCCGAACTGATCGTCGAGGGCCGGATCCGGCCGACTGACATCGATATCGTGCGGCCCGGCCAGAAGGCCGAGTTGCGCTTTGTGGCATTGAATTCGAGGAGCACGCCGCAGGTTTCCGGAACGGTGTCCTACATTTCGCCCGACCGGCTGGTGGATGCTGCCTCCGGCCAATCCTACTACGTGGCGCGCCTGCGCATCACCGACGATCTGCCGCCGGAAATCAATCGCGAACAGATCTATCCGGGCATGCCGGTCGAAGCGATGATCTCGACCGGCGACCGTACCTTCCTCGAATACCTCGCCAAGCCGTTGACCGACTCGTTCACCCGCGCCTTCCGCGAAGATTAGGGACCTTTCCGCGATCCGGAAAACGAATCCGCCTAGAGGGTCACGACTCCCGCTTCGGCCAGTTGCCGGATGATTTCATCGGCGGCTGCCTCCGCGGAGACCTCTGACGTGTCGATACGGATTTCCGGGTTCTCCGGCTCTTCATAGGGTGAGTCGATTCCGGTGAAATTCTTGATCAGACCGGCACGCGCCTTCTTGTAGAGCCCCTTGCGGTCGCGGGCTTCGGCGACTTCGAGCGACGTGTCGACATGGACTTCGACGAATTCACCCCCGGCCATCAGGTCTCTTGCGAGCCGGCGTTCGGCCCTGAACGGTGAAATGAACGAGACGAGCGTGATCAGTCCGGCATCCGTCATCAGCTTGGCGACTTCGGCCACGCGGCGGATATTCTCGACCCGGTCGGCGTCGGTGAAGCCAAGATCCTTGTTGAGCCCGTGCCGGACATTGTCGCCGTCCAGGATCATCGTATGCGCGCCGGCGGCGATCAGTTTGCGGTCGACGATATTGGCGATGGTCGATTTCCCGGATCCGGACAGGCCGGTGAACCAGAGAACAGCCGGTTTGTGGCCCTTCATCGCCGATCGCGTCGAACGTTCGACATCGAGCGCCTGCCAATGCACGTTCGAGGAACGGCGCAGCGCGAAATGGATCATGCCCATGCCGACCGTCGCATTGGTCATCTTGTCGATCAGGATGAAACCGCCGGTCTCGCGGTTGTCGGCATAAGGATCGAAGGCGATCGCCCGGTCGAGCGACAGGTTGCAGACGCCCACCTCGTTGAGCTGCAATTCATGCGCCGCCTCGTGGGCGAGCGTATTGACGTCGATGCGGTATTTCGGCCGCGTGATCGTTGCGTTGACGGTCGAGGTGCCGATCTTCATCACATAGGGGCGGCCCGGATACATCGGCTCGTCGGCCATCCAGAGCAGCGTCGTCTCGAATTGGTTGGCGACCTCGGCCGGATCGCCCGCCGTGCAGATCGTGTCGCCGCGCGAGATGTCGATCTCGTCTTCGAGCGTCAGCGTCACGGATTGGCCGGCGACAGCCTCGTCGAGGTCGCCGTCAATGGTGACAATCCGCGCGACCGTGCTTTCCTTTGCGGACGGCAGGACCTTGATTCGGTCGCCGGGCTTGATGGTGCCGGAAGAGATGAAACCGGCAAAGCCGCGGAAATCGAGGTTCGGCCGGTTCACCCATTGCACCGGCATGCGGAACGCTTTCGTCTGCATCACGTCGCGCACGCCGACGGTCTCCAGATGCTCGAGCAGAACCGGACCGTTGTACCAGTCCGTATTGGCGCTGCGCTCGACGATATTGTCGCCTTCAAGCGCCGACATCGGGATGGCTGTAATGTGTTCGATTCCGCCGAGTTCCTTCGCGAACGCCCGGTAGGCGATCTCGATATCGGAGAAGACCTGCTGCGAATAGCCGACAAGATCCATCTTGTTGACGGCGAGCACCACGTTCTCAATGCCGAGACGCGAAACGATGAAGGAATGGCGCCGTGTCTGCGTGAGAATGCCCTTGCGCGCGTCGATCAGGATGATGGCGAGATCGGCGTTCGAGGCGCCGGTCGCCATGTTGCGCGTGTATTGTTCGTGGCCGGGCGTGTCGGCGACGATGAATTTGCGTTTCTCGGTGGAAAAGAACCGATAGGCGACATCGATCGTGATGCCTTGTTCGCGTTCCGAGGCCAGGCCATCGACCAGAAGCGCGAAGTCTATGCGATTGCCCTGTGTGCCCATCTTCTTCGAGTCGGCTTCCAGTGCCGAGAGCTGATCCTCGAAGATCAGCTTGGACTCGTAGAGCAGCCGTCCGATCAGCGTCGACTTGCCGTCGTCGACACTGCCGCAGGTGATGAAGCGAAGCAGCGACTTCTCTTCCTGGGATTTCAGGTAACCTTCGATATCGGAGGCGATCAGATCGGACTTGTGCGCCATCAGAAATAGCCCTCCTGCTTCTTCTTCTCCATCGAGGCGGCCTGATCATGATCGATCATGCGGCCCTGGCGTTCGGAGGTCGTCGTCAGAAGCATTTCCTGGATGATTTCCGGCAGGGTCGCCGCTTCGCTCTCGATGCCGCCGGTCAGCGGATAGCAGCCGAGCGTGCGGAACCGCACTGTCTTTTCCTGCGCGACCTCGCCGGGCAGCAGTTCCATGCGTTCGTCATCGATCATGATCAAGGCGCCGTCCCGCTCCACGACAGGGCGTGGCGCCGCGAAATAGAGCGGCACGATGTCGATCTTTTCCCGATGGATGTATTGCCAGATGTCGAGCTCGGTCCAGTTCGACAACGGGAAGACGCGGATCGATTCACCCTTGTTCTTGCGGGCGTTGAACAGCCGCCACAGTTCAGGGCGCTGGTTTTTCGGGTCCCAGCGGTGGTCGGCGCTGCGAAACGAGAAGACGCGTTCCTTTGCGCGCGACTTTTCCTCGTCACGCCGCGCGCCGCCGAAGGCGACATCGAATTTGTGCTTGTCCAGCGCCTGTTTGAGCGCTTGCGTTTTCATCACATCGGTGTGCACCGAGGAGCCGTGCGTGAATGGGCCGATACCCTGCCGTACCCCGTCTTCATTGACATGAACGATAAGATCGAGCCCGTATTTCTCGGCGACCTTGTCGCGAAAAGTGATCATTTCGCGGAATTTCCACGTCGTGTCGACATGCATCAACGGGAAGGGCGGCTTTGCCGGATAGAATGCCTTTAGCGCGAGATGCAGCATGACGGCTGAATCCTTGCCGATCGAATAAAGCATGACCGGATTGTCAGCCTCTGCCGCCACCTCGCGCATGATGTGGATGCTTTCGGCTTCGAGCCGTTGCAGATGGGTGAGGGACTTCATTACGGGGTATTCTCCGATTGGTCGCCCACCAAGCCGGCTTGCCGGCGCACGAGCCTCAGACGGGCTGCGTGTTTGCGGGAACAATATATCTGACAGTGGACGACGCGGCGATGAAATTCGGATTCCTGAACTGGGATTTGCCGTAGCTAAGTGGGGAACCGTCGCATGTCAAAACCTTGCCGCCCGCCGCGGCGAGAACCGCGTGACCGGCGGCGGTATCCCATTCCATCGTCGGCCCGAAACGCGGATAAATGTCCGCTTCGCCGGCTGCGACAAGGCAAAATTTCAGCGACGATCCCGCATTGACGCATTCGCCAATTTTATTTTCCGAAATGAAGGATTCCGTTTCCGGCGTCATGTGTGAACGGCTGGCGACCGCTGTCGGTTGCGGGCCGCAGGTTCGCACGGCAATTTCATGCGACGATCCGTCCTCGTCGATTTCACGGGCGCCGGATGTCCGGTCACCGACGAACATCCGTCCTGTGGCCGGAGCGTAGACGATTCCCGCAATCGGCGCGCCGTCTTCGATCAGCGCGATATTGATCGTGAATTCGCCGGTCTTGCGGATGAATTCCTTGGTTCCGTCTATGGGGTCGATGAGAAAGAACCGGTTACCCCGCTGGGATGCATGCGTCGCGGCACGCTCCTCGGTAACGATGGGAATGTCCGGATAGCGCTTGCTGAGCGCGGCAAACAGCAAATTGTCGACCGCGAGGTCGGCTTCCGTGACAGGGCTCTTGTCTTCCTTGAAGGCGACGTCGTGATCGCGCGAATAAATCGCCATTGCCGCCTTGCCCGCTTCCCGTGTCACGTCGACGAGATCGTTGATATGGAATTCGCTCATTCCCGGGGTACCAGTTTCGAGTTGTGATTTGCTTCGCGCTTATCAAGCAGTTCGGCATGTGAAACAAGGATGGTCTTCCGGCTCAAGGGCTTTGCTGTCATACGGCCGCATCTTGCAACGGAACCTGGCCGCGGGTTACGTCGTTATAAAATATCTTTATGTTGCATTGCGAAAGCCTCGCTGAACCCGATTGCAAAAGGAGAGATAACACCGACATGGCTCAACCTGTCCGTAAAGCCGTCATCCCCGTTGCCGGTCTGGGGACCCGTTTTCTCCCTGCGACCAAGACGCTGCCGAAGGAAATGCTGCCGGTCGTCGACCGGCCCGTCGTGCAATATTGCGTCGATGAGGCCTTCGAGGCGGGGATCGAACATGTCGTTTTCGTCACCGGGCGCGGCAAGGTCCTGATCGAGGATCACTTCGATTATCAGTACGAGCTCGACGCGACGCTGCGCGAGCGCGGCAAGACCGCGGCTGCGGAAACGCTCGATGCGCAAACGCCCGGTGCCGGCCGGATCAGCTTTACCCGCCAGCAGAAGCCGCTGGGCCTCGGCCACGCCGTCTGGTGCGCCCGCGACATCGTCGGCGACGACCCCTTTGCCGTCTTGCTGCCGGACATGGTCATGGACGGCGAGCCGGGTTGTCTCAAACAGATGATGGATGCCTATGACGATGTCGGCGGCAATATCATCTCGGTGCAGGAAACGACGCCGGACCTCGCCCACAAATACGGCATCGTGGCGACAGGCGCACAAAAGGGCGCGGCCTTCGAGATTACCGGGATGGTGGAAAAGCCGGCGCCGGGCACTGCTCCCTCCAATCTCTACATTAACGGTCGCTACATCCTGCAGCCGCGGATCATGGACATCCTGTCGACGCAGGCGACCGGAGCGGGCGGTGAGATCCAGCTGACCGACGCGATGCTGACCATGCTGAAGTCAGAACCGTTTTTCGGCGTTTCCTTCAACGGACGGACCTTCGACTGTGGGTCGAAATTCGGCTTCCTCGAAGCGAACATATTGCTCGCGCTGAAGCATGAGGACGTCCGGGAGGAGGTCGCCGGGCTGTTGAAATCGCTGGATCTCTAGCGCGGGGCGTTGAATCGGTTTCTCAGCGCGTTGATCGCGCGCCTTCGCTTTTTTCCGCAACAGTATGATCGGACTCGCAAATCTGCCTTCGTAAGGCACATTTGCGGTGCGACATTTCAGCGTCGACGGTTGCTTTCGCCGCATCAATGGTGAAGAAGGTTCCGATCCCGCGGGTCGCCCGTGGACAGCACGTGTTGCCAGAGATTTCATGCCGATATTACCACCCAACGTCGCCCTGACCGGTCTCGCAGCCGAGCTGCGCGAACGCTCCCTGTCGGGCAAGCCGATCCGCATCGGCCTTGTCGGAACCGGCGAGATGGGAACGGATATTTTCACCCAGGTCGCGCAGATGCAGGGTATCCGCGTCGGCGCCGTGGTGGAGCGTACGAAAGGCCGCGCCGCAATCGGTGCCGAAATGGCCTATGGCGAACCGGGCCACACCCGCGACGTCTCCAGCCACGACCAGATGTCGGCCGCCATGGAAGCCGGCAAGATCGCCGTCACCGGCGATCTGGATCTCGCGCTTTCGCACGGCATGATCGACGTGGTGATCGACGCGACCGGCGTGCCCGAGGCCGGAGCCGAGATCGGCATGCGGACGATCGGTCACGGCAAGCATCTCATCATGATGAACGTCGAATGTGATGTTTGCATCGGCCCGTATCTGAAGCACGAGGCCGACAAGGCCGGTGTGATCTACACATTGGGCGCCGGCGACGAGCCGTCGTCCTGCATGGAGATCATCGAATTCGTCACAGCCATGGGCCATTCGGTCGTCTGCGCGGGCAAGGGCAAGAACAATCCGCTCAATTTCGACGCCGTACCGGACGACTACCAGGAGGAGGCCGACCGGCGGAACATGAATGTCCGCATGCTGGTCGAATTCGTCGACGGGTCCAAGACGATGGTCGAGATGGCGGCCATCGCCAACGCGACCGGCCTTGTCCCGGACGTTCCCGGCATGCACGGCCCGCGCGCAACCGTGGATCAGCTGGCCTCGGTGCTGATCCCGAAGGAAGACGGCGGGGTCCTGTCGAAGCCCGGCTGCGTTGATTATTCCATCGGCAAGGGCGTCTCTCCGGGCATCTTCGTGATCATCAAGGCCGAGCATTCGCGCATCCACGAGCGCATGTCGGACCTGAAGATGGGCGAGGGACCGTATTTCACCTTTCACCGCCCCTATCACCTGACGTCGCTTGAAGTGCCGCTGACGGCGGCCCGCATTGTCCTGCACGGCAAGCGCGACATGGTGCCTCTGCCGAGGCGGGTGGCGGAGGTCTGCGCCGTCGCCAAACGCGATATCGCAGCCGGCGAAAAGCTCGATGCGGTTGGCCAGTATTGCTACCGTTCATGGACGCTGACCGCCGCGGACGCGAAGCGCTCCAATGCCATCCCCTGCGGTCTTCTCGAGAACGGGACCGCCTTGAAGCCGATTGCGAAGGGCGAGTTGATCACCTGGGACAATGCAAGGCCGAAAGAGGGCTCGCTGATCGCCGAATTGCGCGCCCGCCAGGACAAATTGCTCGCCTGACGACGGCTTGCGGATTGAAAAGCTTCATCGTACCGCCATCTTTGACTGCAAAAGGCCTCGCCTGCTTGTCGTGAGGGCGCTGTTTCGGCTATGGCTGAACGGAGAAACGGATCAGGAATTTGAGCACGAGTCCCCCGCATACGCCGCTTCTGGACGGCATTACCGACATTTCGCGATTGCGCGCCCTGGAAGACAAGGTTCTTCCGGACCTCGCGGGCGAAGTGCGCGCGGAGATGATCGATGCCGTTTCGCGAACCGGCGGCCATCTCGGGGCCGGACTCGGCGTCGTGGAACTGACGATCGCCATCCACCATGTTTTCAATACGCCGCACGACCGGCTGATTTGGGATGTCGGCCATCAGTGCTATCCGCACAAGATCCTGACCGGACGGCGTGACCGCATTCGCACCATCCGCCAGGAAGGCGGCCTGTCCGGCTTCACGAAACGTTCCGAAAGCGAGTTTGATCCCTTCGGGACGGCCCATTCCTCGACGTCGATTTCCGCCGGTCTCGGCATGGTCGAGGCCGCGCGCCTGCAGGACGTGCCGCGCCAGGTGATCTCGGTCATCGGCGACGGCGCGATGTCGGCCGGCATGGCCTTCGAGGCGATGAACAATGCCGGCTCGCTCGACGCCCGCCAGATCGTCATCCTCAACGACAACGACATGTCGATTGCGCCGCCGACAGGGGCGATGAGCGCTTATCTTGCGCGGCTCGCCTCCGGCAGCGCCTATATGGGCTTCCGCGACTTCGGCAAGAAGCTGACGGCCTATCTCGGCCGCCGGGTGGACCGCGCCATCACGCGCGCGGTCGAACATGCACGCGGCTATGTCACCGGCGGCACGCTGTTCGAGGAACTGGGCTTCTATCATATCGGCCCGATCGACGGCCACGACCTGCCGACGCTGCTGGCGGTGCTGCGCAATGTGCGCGACAATATTTCCGGGCCGGTCCTGATCCATTGCGTCACCCAGAAGGGCAAGGGCTACGCCCCCGCCGAACAGGCGGCCGACAAGTATCATGGCGTCGCCAAGTTCGACGTCATCACCGGCGCGCAGGCCAAACCCAAGCCGAACGCGCCGGCCTACACCCGGGTTTTCGGGGAATCGCTGGTCGAGGAAGGCCGCCACGACGACCGGGTGGTCGCGATCACGGCGGCGATGCCGTCGGGAACCGGCGTCGATCTCTTCCAGGAGGTCTTCCCGAACCGCACCTATGACGTCGGCATCGCCGAACAGCATGCGGTAACCTTCGCCGCCGGCATGGCCGCTGACGGCATGAAGCCCTTTGCGGCGATCTATTCGACCTTCCTGCAGCGCGCCTACGATCAGGTCGTCCACGACGTCGCGATCCAGAAGCTGCCCGTGCGCTTCCCCATCGACCGCGCCGGTTTCGTCGGCGCCGACGGGGCGACGCATGCCGGTTCTTTCGATATCGCCTTTCTGTCCTGCCTGCCGGGCTTCGTCGTCATGGCGGCGGCCGACGAGGCGGAACTCAAGCACATGGTGCGCACCGCCGTCGCCTATGACGAGGGCCCGGTCGCCTTCCGTTATCCGCGCGGCGAGGGCGTCGGCGTCGAGATGCCGTTGCGTGGAGAAATCCTGGAAATAGGCAAGGGCCGCATCGTCCGCGAAGGATCGAAAATCGCGCTACTGTCCTTCGGCACACGGCTGAAGGACGCGCTGCTCGCCGCGGAAGAACTCGACAGCTACGGATTGTCGACGACGGTCGCCGACGCCCGTTTTGCCAAGCCGCTCGACCATGACCTGGTGAAGCGGCTTGCCCGCGAGCATGAAGTGCTGATCACCCTGGAAGAAGGCTCTGTCGGCGGCTTCGGCTCGCATGTGCTGCAATATCTGAGCGGGAACGGGATGCTGGACGGCGACCTCAAGGTCCGTTCCCTGGTGATGCCCGACATCTTCATGGATCAGGCGAGCCCGGCCCGGATGTACGAGATCGCGGGCCTCGACAGGGCAGGCATCGTGCGAAACGCGCTTGCCGCGCTCGGCATGGACCGGGCGAAGCTCGTCAACCTGCGCGCCTGACCGCCGTCAGTAATCTTTCTCGAAGAAAACCCCGAATTTGGTATCGCCGCTGGAATTGACGGTGCCCTTGGCGGTCAGGCTGTCGGTCACGTCGAGATTGATTGACGCCTCGCCGCCGCTCTGGCCTGCCTGCACATCCAGATAGACGTTGTCCTGGATATATTTGCCGGCCTTCACCGCGACATTGCCTTCCTTGTCCTGGACGACGTCGAGGTCGTCGACGCCGATCCCGCGCCGGATTTGCTCGGACAGGCCGACACCGCTTCCGCCGCTGGCAAGCGAGGCGGCGGCCGTTGCGAGATTGGCGATCTGGAGCGGCGAGAGATTCGCGATTCCCTTGCCGAACAGGACACGCGCCAGGATTTCGTCCTGCGGCAGTTCGGGTGAGGAGGAGAGATCGAGCGACAGGTCGGATGCGCGCCCGCTCAGGCCGACATTGGCGACGATCTCGTCGCCGCTCACCTGCGCGACGAGGTTGATCATCGGATCGAGCGATCCGGTCAGCGTGATGCGGCCTTCGGTCAGTTGCAGCCGCTTGTTGAGGATCGACAGCCGTCCGCGGATCAGGTTGAAGGAGCCGACCGGCTGCAAGGCATCGAGCGGACCGGTGACGCGCAGCCGTCCGCCGAGTTCGGCGTCGATACCGCGGCCGCGCACGAAAATCCGGTTCGGCGAGTTGATCGTGACGTCGAGCCGAACGGGCGCCTGGGGCGAGCTGCCGCCGTCCTTCGGCAAAACGGCCTCGATGCGCTGCAGCGTGCGCAAGGTCGCGCCGTCGGGATCGACGTGACGCACCTCCAGCAGATCGGCCTCGTTGCCGATCGTTTCCGGTACGGTGATCTCGGTGCCGAGCAGGTCTATCCGGCCGGAGAGAAGCGGCCCTGCGGTCAGTTGGCCCGTGACGGAAAGATCGCCCGAAAGGGTTGTTCGGATCGTCTGGGCGTCGGAATAGACGGCCTTGGAGAGCACGATATCGAGATTGGCGGGCAGACCGCCTGACAGGCCGATGGTTCCACTGACACTGACCGAGCCGCCGCCGGCCAACTGGCCCGTGAAGCGGTTGATGGAGATCGTGTCGCCACGCAACCCGGCGACGCCGCCGACCTGGTTCAGCCTCAGATTGGAGAGTGGGTCGCTAACCGTTGCGCCGGAAAGCGAAAACAGCCCATCGGCATTCGGCGCGGCGAGTGAACCGGTGACCGTCGCGTCGATGCGCAGCGTACCGCCAAGCCGAGTGCCGCGTTCGGCCAGGAATCGTTCCGCAAAGGTCAGAGGCACGCCACCATTGACCCGCACGGACAGACCGCCTCCCGACAGCGGGATCGTGCCCGAGCCCGTGAAATCGAGGTCCTGGGCATTGCGGGCCGTCACCTGCGCCAGCCGGACGGTCCCGTCCTGGTAGCTTCCCGAGGCCGTCAGTGCGATCGGGGAGACGGACGCTGACCGAAGTGCGGCTGCGTCGAGCCCGTTCCCGCGGATTGTGAATGACGCTTGCGGGCTTCCGGTCGGGCCGGAGACCTTGACGGAACCGTCAAGCGTGCCGCCGAGGCCGAGATCGGGCCGGAAGCCGTTGACGATCGAAAGCGGAAGGGCGGAGACGTCCGCGCTGATGTCGATGGTCTGGGCAATCGTGCCGGACGCCGAAACGCGTCCGCCGCCGACATTCGCCTGGAGGGACTCGATCCTCGTCGTGTCGCCGGAACGCGAAATGGTCGCGGGCGCGGTAAGTTTCACGTCACCGTAGCGCGATTGAGCCGTAAGCGTCTCGAGCGTGGCGTCGAAACCGCCGGCTGTTGTTTGCAGATTGCCGTTGGCTGCGACGCGTGTGCCGTTGTCGAGCGCCGCATTGGCGCTGAACCGCGTCAAGGCACCCTCTGTGGCCGAGGTCGCCGAGAGTTCGGAGATCGCAATCCCCGCGGCGTCTATTGCGCGGCCGTCGACCTTGGCGTCGATGCGTGGCGTGCCGAACAGGTCGCGGATATTTGCCTCGATTTCGGCATTGCCTATTTTCGTCGTCTCGTAGCGCGCCTTCGAAACCGTGATGGCGGCTGTCGCGTCCTGGCGGCCGTCCGGCGCCGACAGCGTGACGGTGCCGTTGATGACGCCTGCCGCATCCGCAAGCGCCAGCGCGGCGAGGGGAGAAATGTCGTTTGAAACGATGCCGATCCGCCCGTCGGCGAGACTGTTTTCGACCGTGACATCGCCCGTCAGTTGGCTGAAGCCGATGCGTGCGGCAAAATCCGACAGCGACAGTCGCTCGCCGTTGCGCGCGAATGCGCCTGCGATGTCGATGGTTTCGCCGCCGATCAGGCCGCTCCCCTTGATGTTGCCGGCGATGTTCTCGGCGTCCATGCGGCCGTCGAATGCGATCTCGGCATTCGGCACGGCACGGCCGACGAGACGCGCGCTGTCGAGGCCGAGCCGGGCGCTGACGTCGAACGGGGCGGAACGCTCCGATCCTTCCCGCTTGTCGATGGACGCATCGAGCGTGAGCCGTCCCGAGCCGCGCTCGTCGATGCGCGCGATGTCGAAAACCTCAGCATGGGCACGCAGATTGGCGCTGCTGCTCGCGAACACGCCGTCGATCCGCGCGCTTGCCTGGTCGTTGGCGAGGTTCAGTTCGCGGAAATGCAGCCCGTCCGCCGAGCGCGCGGCGCTGCCCGTCAGCTTCGTTTCGCCGGATAGCAGCCGGTCCGCTGCGGGGCTGTCGAAACTTGCGTCGGTGAGCGTGCCGTCGAATGCGAGATCGAACGAGCCGCCTGCCAGTGCGATGTCGCCATCGACGGCCAGTGCGGTGCTGCCGGCGAGGTCGCGATCGGCGATCAGCGAAAATGCAGCGAGATCAGCGGCTTCGATTCGCGCCTTGCCCTTGAATGTGAGACCGTCCAGCAGACCCTGTGCGCCGATCCTGGCTGTATCGCCCTGGACCGACGCGGTTGCGAGGCGCACCGGATTGCCGGAAGACCAGTCGCCGCCGGCGGCAAGGGTGACGCGGTCGCCGACAGCGCGGGCGATGCCCGGATCGTCCGGGCTGATTCCTTCGGCATCGCCATCGAGCTTGAACGTGATCGAGCGGCTGTCGGGATTGTTTACGCCGGTAACGGCGCCCGAGCCGTCGAGGCGGATCTGGCCGATCTTCGCCTTTGCGGTGTCGATACCGGAGATCGACCCGGAAAGTGTCCATTCGCCGGCGCCGTATTGCAGTTTCAGCGTGCCGTTATCGACGGTGACGGGATCGCCGGAAAGCGGCAGCAGAACCGGCGCACCGTCGGCGGAGCGCAGCGTCATGTCGGCTGTGAACTCGCTCGGAAACCCGTCCGCGACCGTGGATCCGGATGCTGTGATGTCGAGCGCGCCGCTGTCGAGCTTCAGTTGCCGCAGGTCGATGGCTCCGCCCTGATGCAGGACGACGTCGGCGGTAAGAGACGTTTCGGCGCCAAAGAACGCGCGATGGGCTTCCGGCAGGATCTTTGCGATTGGCCCCGAAAGCCGGATATCCGCGCGCCGGTCACCGGAGAAAACCGCGTCATTCAGGCTGAAACTGCCGGTTGCGATGCGTTCGCCGGCGACATCGAATGCGAGGTCCAGATCGAAATTGTCGAGCGGGCCTTCGCCGCTGGCTGTCAGCGCCACGGGCGGGCGGTCCGGAATATTGAGCAGATTGGCGACAACGCCGTCCGCCGCTTCCTGCAGCGACAGGTTGACACCGAGTTGCGACGACGCATTGGAATAATTTGCCTCCAGCGCAAGCTGGCCGCCGGGGCCGTCGAGGCGGGCGATATCGAGTTTTGTTGCGAGCGCGCCGTCGCCGAGAGAAAGGCTGCCCTTGAGCGAAAGTGTCGAGGCGAGGCCGAAGACTGGCTCGCCGAAATGCGCCTCATCGATGGCGATCTCGCCGATCTGAACGCTGACGGGCAGTTCCGGCAGGCTGAATTGCCTGGCTTCAGGCGCGGGAAGGCTTTTGTCGGCGGCCGGCATGCGCGGCCAGTCGATCCGCTCCGCGCTCAGGCTCTGGATACTGAGCGTGCCGGTCAACAAAGCGGTGCGGCTCCACTGCAGCCGCGGTTTGACGATGGTGAGCCAGACGCCGTCCTGGTCGGCGATGGTGATGCTGTCGAAGCTGACGTCGGACGAGAGCGTTCCCTTGATGCCGTTCAGCGAAATCTGGCGGTTCGGCGCCGAGAGCTGTTCCTCCACGAAGCGGATGAGGGACGACTTCTCCTCGTCATCCTGGGTCTGCGCATGCGCCAGAGCACCCGGCCAAAGGCAAAGAACGAGCAAAAGAAAACGGGAAAGGAAGCGGTTTGCTGTCATCAGAATGCCTGTCCGATCCCTGCATAGATCGCAAAATCGGGATCCCCGGACTGGGCATTCAGCGGGAACGCCACGTCGAGCCGGAGTGGGCCGAAGCCCGTATTATAACGCAGGCCGATGCCGGCGCCGACGCGCAGGTTGCCTGAAAAATCGGGAGCCGCTCCTTCATTGACCTGCCCGACATCGGCAAAGCCGACCAGGCCGAACGCGTCGGTGATGTCCTGACGGATTTCCGCGGAGGCTTCGAACAGCGACCGGCCGCCCGACGTTCCGCCGGGAACGTCGACCCCGATGCTGCGATATGTATAGCCGCGCACCGACGAACCGCCGCCTGCCAGGAAGAGCTCGTCTTGCGGGATTTCCGAGATCGGTGCGCCGACGATCGAACCGACCTTCAGCCGCGCCGCCAGAACGGTACGTTCCTGTGCGCCAAGGCCGACAAAGAGGCGGGTTTCGCCCTCGAACCTGGCGGCCGCATTGTTAAACTCCCATTCGTAGAACGGCTTGGCCGCGAAGCGTGCGTAAAGACCGTGTTTCGGATTGAGCTTGTTGTTGCGGGTGTCGTATTCGACCGACGCGTCCAGTCCGGCAAGGCCGAAGCGACGCGTGCCGAAGACGTCGTCATATTCGCCATAGGTGACGAAGGTGCCGGCATGCACGGTCAGCTCGTTGCTGACGTATTGGTTGGCGCGGACCGACGCCGATACGCGGTTCTTGGTATAGAGATCGAGCACTTCACGCTCGAAGAACCCGCCGATCACGATGTCCGTGTCGGGTGTGAAACGGCCCGGCAGAGTGAGTTCCGTGCCGAGAAAATAGTCGAGCTTGTCGAAGTCTGCGCTCGAATCGATGCCGGATACCCGGCCGTCGAAACGCAGACGCTCGGCGCGTCCGAACAGGTTTCGATGCAGCCAGTATCCCTCGACGCCGGCGCCGTCGGTGGTTGACAAGGTCGCGCCGACCCCGACGCGGTGCAGCTTGTTTTCCTGTACGGTGAGGGAAAAGGGCAATCTGCCGTCCGGCCCGATCGCGTCCGCTTCCTTCAGCGATACCGAGCGGAACACGCCGAGGCGTTGCAGCCGCTTCTCGGCGCGCTTCAGGTCGTCCGGGTCGTATTCCGCGCCTTCCTTGAGGCCGGTCTGCCGCGCGACGAACCGGGCGCGCATGCGATCCGTTCCCTCCACCTCGACCGGGCCGTAGAGCGCGCGTTGTCCCGGCTCGACCGTCAGTCGAACATTCAACTCGCCCGTATCGTGATTGGCGGTGACGGATTGTACGGCGATCCGCGCCTTCGCGTAGCCCTGCTGGCGCCAGGCGTCGACGGCGAGGCGGCCGGCCTTCTTGACTGTCGCGGCATAGGCGGGGGCACCTGGCTCGAAGCCCTCGTCTGCCGGCAGTACAACGCGGTCGCTCCGGCGCGCCGCCGGCGGCGCGGTGTTGACGATTTCCGCGGTGCCGAAGCGGAACCGCGGTTCGGCGCGCACGGAAATCGCCAGTTGCGCATTGTCCGGGAATTCGGTGCCCGCCGGTACATTCGCGATTTCGCGCCCGTTCCAGGTGATCGAAATCTCCGCACCGTAGCGCGCGTCATTGTAGAGCGCGGCGAGGATGCGCTTGTAGTCGGCCTTGGCCCGCGTCAGCAAACCGGCCGACCCGGCGGCGGGTGACTTGCGGTCCTGCCAGAGAAGGGACGCGTTCTCGATCGCCTTTTTCAGGTCGCGGTCCGGTTGTCCGCTGGCGGTGACGTTCAGGGATACGTCATAGCGTTTCGGATCGATCAGGCCGTCGCTTTCGTCGCCGGTTTTGCAGTCTCCGAAAAGGCAGTAGCCGAAAAGCTCCAGGGCGGACGCCGGTGTTGGTGTTGGTGCGACAAACACAGGCGCGAGCGCGATCGCCAACCCGGTGCGCGCGACAAAGGCGCGAAAACCCGAGCGAGATTGCTGCCCTGGCGCCATTGTTGTGGTTGTGATTGTCGCCGAATCCGCCAAACCGATGCCTTCACTCTGTTACGCTGCACTCAAACTGTATAGTTGACGGAATTCGTCAATCGGTAAGCGCGGGCAACGCCCCTGAAGGCGTCATAAATCCCGCAACTGGGCCGGTACAGCAACAGTATCGCGTAAAACAGTTAAAACTCGATTCATATTGTTAACCTTTCCGCGGTCGGCGACCCCGGACAGGTTGCACCAGGAAACTGGCGGTTCAGGCAATCACGGCGACGGCGCGCACGCGTTCATGGAACTGCGAGAATGTCCCGAAAATCTCTTCGCGGCCGTCCTGGTTGACGCGATAACGGCCACTTGACTTGACTAGCTTGAAGCCTCCGTCAGCGCACTGCAGCCTCAGGACAAAACGATAACCGGTTTTGCGCGCGGCCGCTTCCTCGATGCAGCTCGAGACAAGTGCGCGATCGTCCGGGTGGTAGGCTTCGATCGCCTTGCGGATATCGACTGGTCCATCATGGTAGGGGATACCGTAGATTTCGAAGACATCGCGGCTCCAATAGACCATGCCTGTCTCGAGATCGATGCGCCACACGCCATAGAGATCGAACTGCGCAAGCGCATCGAGGAGGCAGGCGTCACCCAGCCCGATATCTTCCATGGCTTGCGGCGGACGCGGCTTGTCCTGGATCTCAATGCTCAGCTGTGGATGCGGGTCACCCTTCATCGTGACTAATCCAGAAATCCGGCGCGGATCGCTTTCGCGACCGCGTGCGCGCGGTTTGCTGCGCCGAGTTTTTGGCAGGCCGCGCTAAGATAGTGGTTTACCGTGTGTTCAGAAAGGCCTAGAATCGTTGCGATTTCCTGGCTAGTCTTCCCGCTCGCCGTCCAGTGAAGGCACTCGCGTTCGCGCGCGCTCAGGGTTTGTTCGCTGACCCGGTCCGCTTTTCCGATTTCGGAGACACGCTCATAAAGCAGGTTGGAGATGAAGCTCAAGCGAAACAACTCGTTCGACGAGGGCTTCTCGCGCTTGCCGGCAAACGAAACCGCGCCGCGTCCGCCAGACGGGTCCTGGGTCGGGAAGTGGACGCCGCCTTCGAATCCGTATTGGGCGAAAAGCTCGTTTGCTTTGCTTCCATGTCCGCTCGCGCGTTCCCTGTTGACCTCGTGCAGGTTCCATATGAACGGTTGGACGGTTTTGCGCAGCGCCTTGATCACCGGACTGCTCTCGAGCAGCCCCAACCGGTCGTAACTGCTGATGAGTTCCGGCGGCCAGTTGCTGATGATGGACACGGACGCCAACTGGCGCTCGTCGCCTTGCGGAAGCCGGATGATGGAAAAGAATTCGAAGCCGTGGGTTTTCGCGATTTCCCGGATCAGCCGGAGAACGTCATAGCTGGTTTTGCAGCCGGTTATTCGCGCAACGAGTTCCGAATCCTGCGTGGCGGAGAGTGGGAGCGGATTGTGCAACTTCGGGGTCCGTATCAAAAATATGCAATGCATCGAATCCATCGGATCACGGTGCGCTGCCGACGTGAATTGCAAAAGGTTGCTCCGCGTCCGCGCAACCGATGGCGCAGAATGCAACTGCCAAAGACCGGTCATGCCGGCTAACTCGAAAGCAGATTGTCAAAGGGAATGCAGAACAACCGCGGTTGAGGGGCGGCTACTTGCGTATTATGTCGAATTCAAGGCCGGCAAAATCGCGCCGGCGCCATTTGCATATTGCCCTCCGGTTGAGCCCGATACCGGGAATCGACAGTTCGAATTTAGTGGGCAGCCAGGCGTTTTCCGGTATCTGCAGCCGCGCGCCATGCTCTGACAGATCCTTGATGATCGCCCGAAGGGTCACCGTGGATCCAATGCGGATTTCGGCCAGGTGAGCACAAGGCACGCGCTCCGCAACTCGCCGATCAATCGGAATGGTTTCCCTCGTCATTCCCGCCCTGCATAGTCCATCCTATTGTCAGATAAGCATGAATCCACCCTGCCGGATATCCGCGCAATCGAACCGGCGCTTTCTTGCAGGCCGCTGATTCTGATCTGTTAACTTTCGCATGCCTGCGCCGGTTACGGTGAATTTCAGCGGATAATTGTTAGGGGGCCAGAAATTGGGGGCCGGCCGCCTATCCGGGATTAACGAACCGGGCCTAATTTGCCTCGCGCTGACATGATATTGCAGCGCACCCCGACGGAGTTTGGGTGGTCAGCCGACGCTCCACCCCCGCGCGAGATCACCCAAACTCCCATTTTCCCCAACATTTTGATACCTTTCGCCGGCATCCGGGCGTTGCGCCGCGCGAATTGGTCATGTCGGATTTTTGGAAAATGGTCGGAGTGGCAGGATTTGAACCTGCGACCCCCTCGTCCCGAACGAGGTGCGCTACCAGGCTGCGCTACACTCCGCGACCAAACGGAAGCGGTCTATAGCGCCCGAACCATGATCCCGCAAGTGCGCGATGCCATTCTGTGGCGGTTTTTATTCCAGGCGCGGAAGCGCTTGCCCGGCGGCCCGGAAGATGGCACGAAACCAATGCTCCCGGTTCCGTAAGGGCCGGACTTCGATCGGATGGCAATATCGGGATATTATCGATGAAACCACGCGCAGAACTGCAACCGAACAGTTACGAATTCGAGACGCAGGCGCTAGTCAAGCCGACCGGATTTCGCGAATACGATGCGCGCTGGTGGTTCGGGCAACCGGCATCGGACAAGGAACCCGAACTGAACCTGCTCGGCGTTCAGGCGCTCGGCATGGGGCTGGGTACACTGATCCGGCGCCTCGGCGCCGGGCCGAAGATCGTCGTCGGCCATGATTTTCGCGGTTACTCGCTGTCGATAAAACTGGCGTTGGCGCAGGGATTGATGGCGGCCGGCGCCGACGTGAAGGATATCGGCCTGGCGCTTTCGCCGATGGCCTATTTCGCCCAGTTCGCGCTCGACGTGCCGTCGGTCGCCATGGTCACCGCCTCGCATAACGAGAACGGCTGGACCGGCGTGAAGATGGGCTGCGAGCGCCCGCTGACCTTCGGACCGGACGAGATGGGGCAGTTGCGCGACATTGTCCTTGGCGGCGATTTCGATCTGATTGGCGGCGGCTCTTACGAAACGCTCGAGGACTTCCGCAAGACATATATCGACGATCTGGTCGACG
This sequence comes from Oricola nitratireducens, assembly GCF_014904745.1. Classification (GTDB taxonomy): domain Bacteria; phylum Pseudomonadota; class Alphaproteobacteria; order Rhizobiales; family Rhizobiaceae; genus Oricola; species Oricola nitratireducens. The sequence goes on along the minus strand of NZ_JACZCS010000014.1, from coordinate 224,893 downwards.
GCATCGTCGTGAAGCGCAAGCTGAAGGTCGTGGCGGCCTGCGGCAATGGCACGGCGGGCGCCTTTGCGCCGGAGGTGCTGGAGCGTATCGGTTGCGAGGTGATCCCGCTCGACACCGAGCTCGATTTCAATTTCCCGCGCTACAACCCGAATCCGGAGGACATGGAGATGCTCCATGCGATCCGCGACAAGGTACTGGAGACTGGCGCCGATGTTGGCCTCGGTTTCGACGGTGACGGCGACCGCTGCGGCGTCGTCGACAACGAGGGCAACGAGATCTTTGCCGACAAGGTCGGCGTGATGCTGGCGCGTGATATTTCCTCTCTGCACGCGAATGCGAAATTCGTGGTCGACGTAAAATCGACCGGGCTGTTCATGACGGATCCGGTGCTGCAGGCGAACGGGGCGGTAACCGACTACTGGAAGACCGGACACTCCTACATCAAGCGGCGGGTGACGGAACTCGGCGCTGTCGCCGGTTTCGAGAAATCCGGGCATTTCTTCTTCAACGCGCCGATCGGACGTGGCTATGACGACGGTTTGGTCACGGCGATCGCCGTTTGCCAGATGCTTGACCGCAATCCCGGGAAGTCCATGGCCGATCTCTATCGCGACCTTCCGCTGACCTTCGGGTCGCCGACCATGTCGCCGCATTGCGGCGACGAGGTGAAATACGACGTCGTCGAACGCGTGGTCGACCGGTTCACGGCGATGAAGGAGGCCGGCGAGACGGTCGCCGGACACCCGATCGCCGATCTCGTCACGGTGAACGGCATTCGCATCGTTGCCGACGACGGCACATGGGGGCTGGTGCGCGCATCGTCCAACAAGCCGGAGCTGGTCGTTGTCGTTGAGAGTCCCGTGTCCGAGGAACGCAAGCTCGCCATGTTCCGCGCCGTCGACGCGATCCTGCGCGAGAACAGCGAAGTCGGCGCCTACAATCAGTCAATCTGACCGGTGAGCGGGGAGCGCACGTGATCAATCCTGTCCTTGTCGAATCCGTGCGTGGCGGCGTCACCGACCTGCGCCATCGCGGCGCAATCGCCGTATCGGACGGTGACGGCAGGCTCGTCTGGTCGACCGGCGACGTTGACCGTCCGATCTATCCGAGGTCCGCGGCGAAGCTGTTTCAGGCGCTGCCGCTCGTCGAAAGCGGCGCGGCCGACCGCTATGACCTGAGCGATGAACAGCTGGCGCTTGCATGTTCGTCCCACTCGGCCGAGGACGGCCATGTCGCGGCGGCTGCCGACATGCTCGCGAAGGCGGGCCTTGGCGAACCGGTTCTCGAATGCGGCGCGCATTGGCCGATGTTCAGCCAGTCCCAGCTGATCGACTTCGTGCGCAAAGGGCATGTGCCGAATCAGCTTCACAACAATTGTTCCGGCAAGCATTCCGGCTTCCTGTGCGCGGCGTGTCACCAGGGCATAGAACCGGCAGACTACGTGAAATCGGGCCATGAAATTCAGCGGCAGGTAATGGCCGCGCAGGAAGACATGACCGGATACCGGATCGGCGAAGGGGATGGCGCGATCGACGGCTGTTCGATCCCCGCCTATGCCTTTCCGCTGCGTGCGCTCGCGCACGGCTTCGCCAAGGTGGCGACAGGTCATGGCCTCGGTCCGGAACGGGCCAAAGCGGCAAGGCGGCTGATGGAGGCCTGTATCGCCAATCCCTGGTTCACAGCGGGAACGGACCGCTTCTGCACCCGTGTCATGGAAGCGGGCGAGGGCGCGATCTACGCCAAGACCGGCGCGGACGGCGTTTACGTTGCGGCGCTTCCGTCGGCCGGATTGGGTGTCGCACTGAAATGCGACGACGGCTCCGGCCCCGCAGCCGAGATCATGCTCGCCTCGGTGTTGATGCGCCTGCTCGGCCATGACGAAGCGCTGGGCGAGCGACTGCAGCCGCTGGCGCGCAAGATCCTGAAGAACTGGAACGGCATTGAGGTCGGTGAAATCCGGCCCGTCTCAGCCTGACGTCGCGATATTGCCGGATAGCATGACATTGGACGGAGCGCTTTCCGGCTCGGCGAGAAGGTCGGGCGCGGCCGGCTTGCCCCATTCATGCGCCTGGATGCCGGTTTCGCGTGCCGAGATCAGGTTACCCCGGATCAGCGCATGGCCCGCGCCGTCGGCGGCCGAGACGCCGATACCGAAGCGTGCGCCTCGGATCGTGTTCGCCGAGACGACGACATCGCGCAGATAAGGCCCCCAGCCGGCGTTGATGCCGTAGAGAGGCGCGCCGTCGATGACATTACCGGTCACCGTGGCGTCCGCCTCGACGCCGATACCGGTGCCAAAGCCCGGGAAGTCCGGATCATAGGGGCCAGTCGTGCGCAGGTTGCGAATGATGTTGCCGGTGATCGTCGCGCCGTGGCCACCATGGTCGAGATTGGTGGCTGATATGCCGTTTGCCGCGCCGTCGATCATGTTGTTGGCGATGATGGCGTCCTCGAACGCGAATTCCGCATAGATCGCCGTCTCGCCGCTGTCGCGGCAGATATTGCCGGTCACCTGCATGCCGCGCACGTTGTTGCCGCGGATCGCGGAAAACGCGCTGCTCGAGATCACATTGTTGGCGGCGACCACGTCGTCGGTACGGAAAAAGTTGATCGCGTTGCCCCATTGCCCGGTGCCGCCATTGTCCGCGCCGGTATCCGAAATCCGGTTGCCGGTGACGATGGCGCCGTCGTGGCCGGGAGCGCTCCGGTGAATGATGACGCCGCCGTTGCGGCAATCGCGTATATTGTTTCCGGAAATCGAAAGCCCGGCGCCGTCAATTGAGAAGACGGCGAACAGGCGCGCATCCGAGATCGAATTTCCCTGAAGACGGCCCGAACAGCCTTCGAGGTAGACGGCGTTCGCGCCGGCGCCGCGCAGCGTGCAGGTCGAAATGTCCAGGCCCGCGACATTGCGGAGATCGATCAGCCCCTCGTTCTCGTCAGCCGCGCGATCGAGTCCGTCGATCACCAATCCGCGCAGCGTGACGGACTCGCCGTCATTGGCCCGAAAAAGGGCACCCGTTCCCGCGTGGACAAGCTGAGTGCGGCCGGGGATGCCCTCGAGGCGAAGGCCGGAGGGGAGGTGTATGCCGGACAGCACATACATCCCGCCCGGTAGAAAGATCGCTTCTCCATTGGCCGCCGCGGCATCGACCATCGCCTGGAACAGCGCGGACTGATCCACCGCGACATCAGGCACGACATCGTAGTCCGTTGCGCTCTTCCTCCCGCGCAATTGCGCGCCCGAAATAGGCATTGTCTGCGCCGACGAACTGAACGGGACTGCGGAAAACAATGCAACTGTGCCAAAAAGGGACAGAAACCGGCGACGGTTCATGAATTTGCTCCTTGCGCAACCTTTTGCAGCAATCCGCGTGCCGACCAACAAAAAAGCCCAGACGGTCGTACCGGCCGGGCTCTGAAACGAAGAAGAGGGCAGATCAGACGAACTGGCCGAGACCCGGAATGGCGGCGATCACCTCGTCGACCGGGCCGTCGCCCGCTTTTTCCTTGGCGAACCCAACGGTCTGCTTGGCGACGCCGGAGATTTCGCCCATGCCGAGGCCAAGTCCCATCAGGGCCGAACCCAGTCCCATGACGCCGCCGCCGAACATGCCGCCGCCGGCTTCGGGCGCATTGTCGATCAGGCCCTGAACGCCGGGCATCGCTTCCATCATCTGCTTGATCTGGTCAGCCGGGCCTTCCTTCTGGAGGAAGCCAAGGATCATGCCGACAGCCTTTTGCGCGGTATCGGCATCGATACCGACGGCATCGGTAATGCGGGAGATGAGTTCGTCCATTTCGTCCTCCGAATTTTGACGTTTACGTAATATGCACAAAGGTTGGGGCCGTAAAGCCGTTTTCTGAGAAAAGCGGAGCTTTTTTCATGGCATTGCCGATAGCGTCACCGGCGACTATACGCGAAGGAACCGACGCAGGACGAAGAGGCGACCATGTGGGACGTGACCGACAAACTATTCCTTGGCGCCAGCCGCAAGCCGGATGACAGTTTCCAGCAGCAGGAATTTATGGCGCTTCGCTACGCCAACCGTCACGGCCTGATCACCGGCGCAACCGGCACGGGCAAGACCGTGTCGCTTCAGATCCTCGCCGAGAGCTTCTCCAATGCCGGCGTTCCGGTGTTCTGCGCCGACGTGAAGGGTGATCTCTCCGGGATAGCGGCGAAAGGGGAGCCGAAGGATTTCCTCCTGAAGCGCGCCGAGACGATCAAGCTCGATCCGTATGAGTTCCAGGAATTTCCGGTCATATTCTGGGACCTGTTCGGCGAGAAAGGTCATCCGATCCGCGCGACGATCTCCGAAATGGGCCCGCTGCTGCTTTCGCGGCTGATGAACCTCACCGATGCGCAGGAAGGCGTTCTCAACATCGCCTTCGAGATCGCCGACGACGAAGGGCTGTTGCTGCTCGACCTGAAGGATCTGCGCTCCCTGCTCAATTATCTCGGCGAGAACGCGAAGGAAATCTCGGTACGTTATGGCAATGTCGCCACCGCCTCGCTGGGCGCGATCCAGCGTTCGCTTCTGGTGCTGGAGCGCGACGGCGCAGAGCATTTCTTCGGCGAGCCGGCGCTGCACATTTCAGACCTGATGCGCACCACCCGCGACGGCCTCGGCGCGATCAATGTGCTCGCCGCCGACAAGCTGATGATGAATCCGCACCTCTACGCCACCTTCCTGTTGTGGTTGTTGTCGGAGTTGTTCGAGGAACTGCCGGAAGTCGGCGATCCTGAAAAGCCGAAGCTGGTCTTCTTCTTCGATGAAGCGCATTTGCTGTTCGACGAGGCGCCATCGATCCTGATCGAGCGCGTCGAGCAGGTTGTCCGGCTGATCCGCTCCAAGGGTGTCGGCGTCTTCTTCGTGACGCAGAACCCGCTCGACGTTCCGGAAACTGTATTGTCGCAGCTTGGTAACCGGGTGCAGCACGCGCTGCGCGCCTATACGCCGCGCGAGCAGAAAGCGGTGAAGGTCGCCGCCGAAACGTTCCGGCCTAATCCGGAGTTCGACTGCTTCGAGGCGATCACCCAACTCGGCGTCGGGGAGGCCTTGGTTTCGACGCTCGAGAACAAGGGCATTCCCGGCATCGTCCAGCGCACGTTGATCCGTCCGCCGTCCTCACGTCTGGGCCCGATCGAGGACAATGAACGCGCCGAGGTGATGAAGCTGAGCCCTGTCGCCGGCCTGTACGACGAGACGATCGACCGCGAATCCGCCTACGAGATGCTGAACAAGAAGGCCGAACAGGCCGCAGCCGAAAAACATCGCCAGGAGGAGGAAGAGCAGCGTCGCGACGATGGCGGTTCGCGCTGGACGCTTCCTGATTTCGGCGATGACGACGATGACGACCGGCGGAAAAAATCATCTTCATCGCGCAGCCGCAAGACGACGACCCGCCGTAGATCGAACCGGCAAAGCGTCGGCGAAGCGGCGATGAAATCGCTCGCCCGCTCGGTATCGTCCTCGCTCGGCCGCGCGCTGGTCCGTGGCATCCTTGGCAGTTTGAAGAAAAGCCTGCGCTGACGAAAACGCCGGCATGTCGCCGGCGTTTTCTGATGGTTGATCGAGTGAAATCCGGTTAGCGGACCAGAACCGGCGTTTTCATGGGGACGCGGTCGTAGAGATCGAGAATGTCCTGGTTCATCAGCCGTACGCAGCCGGACGATACCGACTTGCCGATCGAGTTCCATTCCGGCGATCCGTGCAGGCGGTAGAGCGTGTCCTTGCCGTCCTGGTAGAGATAGAGCGCCCGCGCGCCAAGCGGATTGGTAATGCCCGGCTCCATGCCGCCATTGTAGACGTCGTTCTGCTTGTCGTAACTGACGCGGTATTTTTCCAGCTTCGGTTCGCGGTCGACCATTTCATCCGGCGGAAACCATTTCGGCCATTCACGCTTGGCGCCGATTTCGGCGCGGCCGGACCATTCGAAGCCAGCGCGGCCAAGGCCAACACCATAACGGATCGCGTATCCGTTGCCGAGGACCAGATAAAGGAAATGCGAGCCCGTATCGACGACGAGGGTGCCCTTCGGCTCGCCGGTCGGATCGCGCACGATCTGGCGCAGGAACCGCTCGGGAACCTTGGTGTAAGGCACGGCGGGGATGTTGTAGCCGCTGTCGCTGACGGCGGCATACATCGTCGCATAGGGCGGAAACTCCGGCAGCGGGTTGCCGAAAGTGAGGCCGGCTCTGCCGGAAGAGCCGTCGGCCGTGGTGCAGGCGCTGACGGCGAAACCGGCGGTCAGGGCCGCTGAAGTGGCAAGGAAATTGCGGCGCGAAAGGTCTTTCATAGTAAATCCATCGCAATGTCGGTGCGTTTGCCGTCGAGCGACTGCTCGAAACAAGGAATAGGGCCATTAGCCGTTTTTGCGAGAAGATTTGAGAGAAATTCGGCGGCAAAGGGACCGTATGGCGCCGGTTGTGTCGAAACCGGCGTAACCGTTGCAGCGCAGCAACACTTGGCAGGTTGGAGCTTTAAAGGGCCGTCAGGTCGGCGATGACGCGCCCGGGCCCGTAATTCAGGTATTCGTCGGGCAGGCCGGCACGATTGATCCAGACGGTTTCGAACCCGAATTTGTGCGCGCCGGCAATATCCCAACGGTTGGACGACTGGAACGATATTTCGCTGGGCTGAAGATCGAAGGTGTCCGTCACCATCTGGTAGACCTGCGGCGCGGTCTTGAACATCTTGATCGCGTCGACCGACAGGACGGCGTCGAACAGGCCCGACAGTTCAGCCGACTGCACGGCGGCGTCGAGCATGTCGGTCGAACCGTTCGAAAGGATCGCCGTCGACGCGCCGCTCTCGCGCAGCCGCGCCAGCATGTCGGGCACTTCCGGATAGCAGTCGAGCGTCCAGTAGGCTTCCAGCAGCGGATCGCGAAACGAGGGGTCGATGCCGGGCACGACAGCGAGCGCGTAATCGAGCGCTTCCTCGGTCAACCGCCAGAAATCGGTGTAGGATCCCATGAGCGTGCGGATCCAGGAATATTCGAGCTGCTTGGCGCGCCAGATTTCGGAGAGCTGTCTGCCGGCCGGACCGAGCGACTCGGCGTGCTTGCGCACGGCCGCATGAACGTCGAACAGGGTGCCGTAGGCGTCGAATACATAGGCTTTGAAGGACATTTTTCCGTTCCGATTGCGCAGACATTGGGCAAAGCGTGGTTGACCGTCAATAGGCGGCGGTGCGGTAGCAACATCTCGCGGCGATTGACTGCGCGGCATAAATCCGTTTTGCGTTGCCGCGAACGACAATCGAGGAGACGGAAATGGCGGTCGATATTTCTGCCCAAACGGCGACGTGGACCTATGTCGATGGCGACTGGTACGAGGGTAACGTGCCGATCATCGGGCCGCGCACACATGCGATGTGGCTGGGTTCCTCGGTGTTCGACGGCGCTCGCTGGTTCGAGGGCGTTGCTCCCGATCTCGACCGCCACGCTGCTCGCGTGAACGCATCTGCGGTCGCGCTCGGCCTCAAACCAACCATGAGCGCGGACGAGATTGTCGGACTGACCTGGGACGGGTTGAAGAAATTCGACGGCAAGACCGCCGTCTATATCCGCCCGATGTACTGGGCCGAGCATGGCGGCTACATGTCGGTTCCGGCCGATCCTGAATCGACGCGATTCTGCCTGTGCCTGCACGAGGCGCCAATGCTGCCGCCGAAGGGCTTTTCGGTGACCGTGTCGCCTTTCCGCCGGCCGACCATCGAGACCATGCCGACCAATGCCAAGGCAGGCTGCCTCTATCCCAACAACGGCCGCGCCATTCTCGAGGCCAAGAGCCGCGGCTTCGATAATTGCCTGGTGCGCGACATGCTCGGTAATGTCGCGGAAACAGGCGCGTCGAATGTGTTTATCGTCAAGGATTCACAGGTCTTCACGCCGGCCCCGAACGGCACATTCCTCTCCGGGATCACGCGCTCGCGCACGATCGATCTGCTGCTGCAATACGGCTTCAAGACGGTCGAGAAGGCGCTGACGGTCGATGACTTCATGGATGCCGACGAAATTTTCTCGACCGGGAACCATTCCAAGGTCGTACCCATTGTCAGGATTGAGGATCGCGAACTCCAACCCGGACCAATCGCGGCCAAGGCGCGCGAACTCTACTGGGACTGGGCGCATTCCTGAACGGGCAGAAAAAACCTGCTTCGTTTGTTGCCGTAAGGCCGCTGGAATTCTATGTGTCTGCTTGGCAGCGCGGTCGATCCTCCGGGCGCGCCGGTTTCGATACGAATTATTTTGAAAAGGAGACCCCCAATGGCCTTTACGCTTCCCGAACTTCCCTATGATTACGAAGCACTTACGCCCTTCATGTCGAAGGAGACTTTGGAGTATCACCACGACAAGCACCACAAGGCCTATGTCGACAACGGCAACAAGCTCGCCGCCGAGGCCGGGATGGACGGGCTTTCGCTCGAGGAGATCGTCAAGCAGTCGCACGGCAAGAACCCGGGGCTCTTCAACAATGCGGGCCAGCACTACAACCACATCCATTTCTGGAAATGGATGAAAAAGGGCGGCGGCGGCCGGTCTCTGCCGGGCAAGATCGCCTCGGCGATCGACTCTGATCTCGGCGGCTACGACCAGTTCCGCGCCGACTTCATCAATGCCGGCGCGACCCAGTTCGGCTCCGGCTGGGCCTGGATCGCCGTCAAGGACGGCAAGCTGGAGATCATGAAGACGCCGAACGGCGAGAACCCGCTGATCCACGGCGTGGCGCCGATCCTCGGCGTCGATGTGTGGGAACATTCCTACTATATCGACTACCGCAACGCGCGCCCGAAATATCTCGAGGCCTTCGTCGACAGCCTGATCAACTGGGACTACGTCCTGGAAATGTACGAGGCCGCGACGGCCTGACAAGCGCCGTCACCGCAGACTGTATCGGCGCGGCTCCGCATCCTGTGCGGGGCCGCGTTTCGTTTCCGTTGACACTGTGTCGCAGCCGGACATTGCGAATTCACGAAACCGTGACCACCTGAGCGGGAATAATTGTCGCAATCTTCGGGTCCAACCAGAGCGTACCAACCCCAGGAGGATCCTAGTGAAGAAGACGTTTCTCGTAATCTCCCTTCTCGCCGCGACCGCCGCCGCCGCTTACGCGGCCGACGATCCGATCGCTGCCCGCAAGTCCCTGATGCAGGCCAACGGCGCCGCCGCCGGTGCGTCCGCCGGCATGATGAAGGGCGAGATCGCCTACAGCCCCGCCGTCGCCAAGGCGGCGATCGCATCGTTCAACGCGACGGCCCACACCTTCGGCGATTATTTCCCCGAAGGTTCGGACATGGGCGCCGACACCCATGCCTCGCCGAAGATCTGGGAAGACCGCGCCGGCTTCGACGCCGAGCTCGCCAAGTTCCAGACCGCGGTTGCGGCGGCCATGCAGGCCTCCGGCAAGGACGGCCCGGCCGATCTCGACGCCTTCAAGGCGGCGGTCGGCCCGATTTTCGGCACCTGCAAGAGCTGCCACGAAGGCTACCAGGTCCGCCAGTAATCCCATGCTCCGCAAGCTCGCCACGATTGCCGTTCTGGCCGCGATCGCGGGCGGGCTTGCATTCTATGTCCTGACGATGCCGCGCACCCTGCCGGAGGCGACGCTGGCCGCGCTTCCCGAGGGCGACGCGGCGCGCGGCGAGACCATGTTCTGGGCCGGCGGCTGCGCCTCCTGCCATGCCGCCGACAAGGCCGAGGGCGACGACAGGCTGAAGCTCGGCGGCGGCCATGTGCTGAAAAGCGGTTTCGGCGATTTCGTCGCGCCGAACATCTCCCCCGATCGCAATGACGGCATCGGCGCCTGGTCGCGCGGCGATTTCGCCAACGCGATGCTGCGCGGCGTGTCGCCGGCCGGCGCACATCTCTACCCGGCCTTTCCCTACACGTCCTATACGCGCATGAAACCGCGCGACGTCGCCGATCTGTGGGCCTTCCTGAAGACGCTGCCGGCCGTCGAGGGCAGGGCGCCCGGTCACCGGCTCGGCTTCCCGTTCACCGTCAGGCGCGGCCTCGGCCTGTGGAAGCTGCTCTATCTCGACCCCGCGCCGGTGATCGATCTCCAGACCGACGATCCGCAATTGCTGCGCGGCCAGTATCTGGTCGAGGGGCCCGGCCATTGCGGCGAGTGCCACACGCCGCGCGATGTCGCCGGCGGCCTGATCCAGGCGAAATGGCTCTCCGGCGCGCCGAACCCTGACGGCGAGGGCCGCGTGCCGAATATCACCGGCGGCAAGGGCGGCATCGGCGACTGGTCGCAGGCCGACATCGCCTATTATCTGGAAAGCGGCTTCACGCCGGCATTCGACAGCGTCGGCGGCTCGATGGTCGAGGTGCAGGAGAACATGGCGAAGCTGACGGCGGAAGACCGCGACGCCATCGCCGCCTATCTGAAGGCCGTTCCGGCGGTGGATGCTACGGGACAGTGACGGGATTGCCGGCGGCGTACGGCGATAAGCGAACATCGAACAACGGCGGTTGGACGGCCGCGTCCGACCGGGCCGCGGCTTGCAATCGGCCCTGCGACGGCGCAGCATGCATGATCGCCCGGCAAGAGGAGGACTTGCATGGCCGCCCTCGAAGAGATCAATGCCGACATGCTGGCCTTCTGGAACGGGAATGGCGGCCAGACCTGGGTAGCTCGACAGGAGCACACCGACATCACGCTCACGGCGGTGACGGACGCCTTGCTCGCCTTTGCCGCGCCGCGTGCCGGCGAACGGGTGGTCGATATCGGTTGCGGCTGCGGCGCGCCCACGCTGGAGCTTGCGCGCGCCGTCGGTCCCTCCGGCCGCGTCGCGGGGTTCGATATCTCGGGGCCGATGCTGGCCGAGGGTGAGCGGCGCGCGACCGCCGCCGGCATCGCCAATGTCGATTGGCGCCACGACGATCCCGCTGTGGCGGCGCTGGACCAATATGATCTGCTGACCTCGGCATTCGGCGTGACGTTCTTCGGCGACAGGGTGGCGGCATTCGCCAATATGCGCCGCGGCGCGGCTCCGGAGGCGCGCATGGCCCTCGTGTGCTGGCGCGCGCTGGCCGAAAACCCGTGGATGGAGGTGCCGATGACAGCCGTCGCGCGGCACCTGCCGCCGCGGCCGGAACCGGTTCCCAACGCCCCCGGAATGTTCGCCTTCGCCGATCCGGACCACGTCGCCGAGGTTTTCACGGCGGCCGGCTGGGCGCCGCCGCGCTTCGAGAAGCTCGATATGGATCTCGACATCGCCGCCGGCCGCGGGCTGGAGGAAGCCGTGGTGCAATCGACCCAGATCGGCGCCGTGAACAGCTGGCTGCGCAACCAGCCGGCGGAGGTTGTCTCGGCCGCCGTCGCGTCCCTGCGCGAGGAACTGGCGCCCCATGCGGATGGCGCGAGCGTGCGCCTGCCGGGCGCGATGTGGCTGATCAGCAGCGCGCCTGCCTGAGCATGCATGGCAGGCCGGATGCGCGCCCGGCGTCGCGGACGGCTTCGCGGCGGACGGCATGCAGGACGAACCAACGGGAGGAGACCATGAGCAACCACGTCTACAAGTCGATCGAGCTGACCGGATCCTCGGCCACCGGCATCGAGGACGCTGTCGCAAACGCGATCGCCGTCGCGGCGAAAACCGTCCGCCACATGCACTGGTTCGAGGTGACGGAGACGCGCGGCCATATTGAGGACGGCCAGATCGCCCACTGGCAGGTGACGGTGAAGATCGGCTTCACGCTGGAAGGCTGATCGGGACCCGGGACCCGTCGACCCGGCGGGGCAGAAGAACCCGGCTCAGCTGGCGCGGCGCGGCCGTCGCCACCATCAAGGACGAGCGCCTCCGGCAGCATGGCGACGTGCTGGAAGCGATCCGCGACCGCGATCCCGACCTTGCCCGCCGGCGCATGGAAACGCTGCTCGACGATGCGATCCGCGACGTCAACGAGGCGCTTGCCAACAACGCCGCACAGAATTCCGAGATGGCCGACGTGTGAACGGAGCGGGTTCGTCCGGCTCTCTTGCGGCGGCGGTGTCGTGCGCATCGGAAAGATGGGCGGCAAGGCGAGAAGCCATATGGCATCTGGCGACCATCAAAATACAAGCCAAAAGCCAAGTGGAAAAAAGGCCAGTAAGCTTAGTCAGAAAGAGCAATCCGAGCGGTTCGAGGAAACCGCTCGGGAGCTTGAGGCCGACGAGTCAGGGGAGCGTTTTTCTGAAGCTTTGGGCGTTTTGCTGAAACCGAAAAAGGCAGATTAACTTCCCAAAAGTGGCATATTCCAGCTGCCTACCCGTAGAATGTTGACTGAAACCTCGATCAATAAATGAACCTCATGAGGATGCGTCCTCTCTGGAAAGAGTAACCTGCCTGTGTCGACTTCGAAATTATAAACGAGAGAGTCGCTCTCCATTAGGCAATACGTCCTCTTCTGAGATTGCGGAAAGCGAACAGCATTCTCTGGTTTTGGCATGGTCAGCGCGTCAAGCAGCGTCTTTATGCGGCCATCCAGATCGCCGCCTTGCAAGACTAGTTCGCCAGGATCCTCCTGCCTTAGAAAACTGATGCTCAACGAGCAATTCAGATCTAGCGATTTTCGAATAAGCGGCACAAATTCTTGCCCGTCGATATCAATAGGCGTGGTCAGATCGACCTCATCTTCTCTAGCAGGATATTGATCGACGTCACGCTCAACCCCGAAAGGTGAGTCGTTGGTAAACATACGGCTATCGCCTTCACGATAGACTATTGCCGTTTGACGAAGGCGATGAAGAACGCGATGTACCTTCCAAAGTTCTTCCATCTGACAATGCAATGCGTCGCGAATCTTTCGCGCGTCGTCGGGCTTCGATTTGTTGCCGGATGACGGTAGTTGCCCACTGTAAATCAGATGAAAACGCATCAACTCCCTCGGACACGAAAGATTTTGTAGCAGCAATTCATTTCGCGGCGTCATCTTCCGTTCCCGCAGCGTATGCTCTTGGGTGCGCGAAGTACAATGTTAGGAAATAATTCCTTGACGCCGTGACGCTCCTCGCGTAGGCTTCGGGCATCATCGCAGAATTGGGCAAACCGGCCGGGTGCTTCGCATCGCGGCCTTTTTTCTTGCCCGGATCTTACCCGACAAAGGAGGGCGAACCCGATGGGCGAGAAACCCGAACCGGCCTCGCGCGCGATACTCCAGGACACCGACGAGATGGCGGAAAAGTTCTACGCCTTCGGCAGGGAGGGCCTTCCCAACTGGGGCATCGCCATGAAGCTTTGCGTGCATGTCAACACCGTCGGCACCTTCCTGCGCCGCGCGCCGAAATCGAAGGCGGCGCTGGAAAAGGGCAGGGCGGAGGCAAAGGCGGTAACGCGCCGGCGCCAGGCGCCGCTCGTCGCGGCCGGGCGCAGACCCGCCGCGCCGAAGCCGGGCGCCATCTGCCCGACCTGCGGCCAGATCGCCGCCGAAGTCGCGGAACCGATCATGCTGACGCCGGCCGCGATCGCCGAGGCGCAGAAGACGCTCGACGACCTCATCGGCCGGCACCTTGCGGCGCGCGACGCCGCCGGGGGAGAGGACGATGCCGGATGACCGGCGCCAGGGCGGATCGCCGCCGGCTCAGCCCTTGTAGCGGCAGCGGCCCTGCGAGCCGGCGATCGGGTAGGCCGACTGCATCGTGTAGAGCCAGTTGTCGCAGTCTTTCGCGCTGCGGAAGCAGCGCTGCGTCGTGAACTGGCGGATCGAATCGTCGGACACGAATTTCGACTCCTCGTAGCCGAGGAAATGCCCGACATAGACGCCGGCCGGAGCGTAGGGCCAGGAGCAGCGCTCGCCGGCCTTGATGCTGGTCAGCGTGCGCGCCGACGCCTGCGTGACCGGCAGCGCCGTGACGGACAGCGCGAATGCGGCGGCGAGCGCCGCTCGAAATGCGGTGGTTCCGGCAGTCATGGAAAGCTTCACTGGCTAACCTCCCTTGGCATGTCACCATGCAAGCCGATTGTGTCGAAACGCGCTACGCGCGCCCTCACAATGCGGTGAGCGCGTCTCCTCACGCCTTGCCCGTGACCTTCAGCGCGAAGGCATAGGACAAGGCGATCTCTTCCAGCCGCGAGAACCGGCCCGACGCGCCGCCATGGCCGGACTCCATGTGCGTCTGCAGCAGGAACGGCCCGGCGTCGGGATTGATGGCGCGCAGCTTGGCGATCCACTTGGCCGGCTCCCAGTAGGTGACGCGCGGATCGGTCAGCCCGGCGACCGCGAGGACCGGCGGGTAGGGCTTTTCCGAGACATTGTCATAGGGCGAATAGGCGGCGATCGTCTCGTAGTCCTCCTTCGAGGCGATCGGATTGCCCCATTCCGGCCATTCCGGCGGGGTCAGCGGCAGCGTGTCGTCGAGCATGGTATTGAGCACGTCGACGAAGGCGACCTCGGCGATGATGCCGCCGAAGGCGTCCGGCGCCATGTTGGCGACCGCGCCCATCAGCATGCCGCCGGCCGATCCGCCCTGCGCGACGATGCGGTCGGACGACGTGTATTTCTCGGCCGCCAGATGGCGCGCCACGGCGACGAAATCCCTGAAGGTGTTCTGCTTGACCGCGCGCTTGCCGTCCTCGTACCAGGTAAAGCCCTTGTCCTTGCCGCCGCGGATATGCGCGATGGCGTAGACGAAGCCGCGGTCGGCGAGCGACAGGCAGTTGGTGTTGAACGAGGCGGGAATGGCGATGCCGTAGGAACCGTAGCCGTAGAGCAGGCAGGGCGCGGTGCCGTCGAGCTTGGTGTCCTTGCGGTAGAGCAGGGTGACCGGCACCTCGGCGCCGTCATGCGACGGCACCAGGATGCGCCGCGTGACGTAGTCGTCCGGATCGTGGCCCGACGGCACTTCCTGCGTCTTCAAAAGCGTGCGCTCGCGGGTCGCCATGTCGTAGTCGTAGACCTGCGCCGGCGTCGTCATCGAGGAATAGGTGAAGCGGATGATGTCGGTGTCGTATTCATACGAGCCGGAAAGGCCGAGCGAATAGGCTTCCTCGTCGAAGGCGATGGCGTGTTCCTCGCCGGTCTTGCGGTCGCGCACCACGATGCGCGGCAGGCCGTTCTCGCGTTCCAGCCAGACCAGGAAGTTTTTATAGGCCTGGTGGGCGAGGATCAGGCGGCCCGGCTTGTGGGCGACGAGCTCGCTCCAGTTTTCCTTCTGCGGCGCATCAACCGGCGCCGTCATGATCTTGAAATCCTTGGCACCGTCGGCGTTGGTCAGGATGAAGAAGACGTCGCCGCCCGACTCCATCTCGTATTCGACGCCGGTCTCGCGCGGCGCGACCATGACCGGTTCGCCGAACGGATCGCCGGCGCGGATCAGCCGGACTTCGCTGGTCTCGTGATCGTAGGACGAGACGTAGATGAAATCGTTCAGGCGGCTGCCGCCGGCGCCCATGAAGAAGCCGGCATCCGGCTCCTCGTAGACCAGCGTGTCGTCGCCCTGTGCCGTGCCGAGCCTGTGGTAGAACAGTTTCGACGGCCGGTGATTGGCGTCGAGCTTCGAATAGAAGAAGCCTTGCGCCGCCGCATCCCAGACGCCGCCGCCATTGCTGTCGGCGATGTCGTCGCCGAGATCGGCGAGCGTGTCGAGATCGCGCACCCGCAGCCGGAAGAATTCCGAGCCCTTGTCGTCATAGCCCCACAGCATCTTCGAATGGTCTGGCGAATGATCGGCGGACGCGATGCGGAAATAGGCCTTGCCGTCCGCCTCCTTGTCGCCGTCGAGAATGATGGTCTTGTCTTCCTCGGCGGTCCTGCCGCGCGGCATGCGCTCGAAGCGCGGCTGCTGGCCGCCCTTCTTGAAGGACGAGCCATAGGCCCACGGCCCGTCCGGGGCCGGGACGGTGGAATCGTCCTCCTTGATGCGGCCCTTCATCTCCTCGAAGAGCACTTTCTGCAGATCCTTGGTGTCGGCCATCAGCGCGTCCTGATAGGCGTTCTCGGCCTCCAGGTAGGCGCGGATATCGGCGTCGAGGATGGACGTGTCCTTGAAAACCTCCTGCCAGTTGTCCGCGCGCAGCCAGGCATAGTCGTCGCTGCGCGTGATGCCGTGACGGGTGTCGGTAACCGGGCGTTTTTCGGCGGCGGGAGCGGGCACGGTCGTGTCGAACGGACGGGATGTCATGTTTTTTGGCCTATTGTGTTTGGGGCGGGGAGCGGAATTCGATTCTAGATGAGTAACTTGGCCGCAACATCTTCAATGTCGGTTGCGACGATTTCCCAGTCGCTTTCGGAAGAGATGTCGGTCGTCTGGCCGGGACCGTACTCCGTCGGGCGGGGGAAGAAGCAGGTCATGAGTCCGGCTTTTCGTGCAGCGGCCAGGTCATCATTGTGTGCGGCGACCATCATGACCCGCGAAGGCGGCAACCGAAGCGCCTCGCAGGAGCGCAGATAGGCGGCGGGATCAGGCTTGTAGGCCCGCGCGACCCCGGCGCCGAGAATGCAGTCCCAAGGCAGTTCCCCGTATTTCGACAGCCTGGTCGTCAGGGCGATCGAGCCGTTGGAGCAGGGCGCGACGATGAATTTGCGCTTCAGGCGGGTCAGGCCGGGCACCGTGTCGGGCCAGGGTGGAAGCTTCTCCCATGCGTGGTTGAGGTCGGCACGGGCCGTCTCGTCGAATCTGTCGGCGATGCCGAATTCGCCGAGCGTCGCATCGAGGTTTTCGCGGTGCAGGATGTCGAGATCGACATAATCGCGTTTTCCCGACCGGATGGACTGCATCGCCGGCTGGTATTTCGCCCGCCAGGAGTAGGCGAACGCCGCGCCGTCGATCGCCATGTCGAGCGCCGTCGCCGCCGTTTCGACTTCCCGCGCCACGCCGCCGCGCCAATCGACGCAGGTGCCGAAGACATCGAAAATCAGCGCATCTGGTTTGATGGGGAACATCGTCAGCTGTCCGGGGTGAAATCCATCGCGACGCCGTTCATGCAGTAGCGCAGGCCGGTCGGCTGCGGCCCGTCCTCAAAGACATGGCCGAGATGGGCGTCGCAATCCGCGCAGCGGATTTCGGTGCGCACCATGAAGAAGGACCGGTCCCGGTGCTCGCTGACGGCGCCCGGTTCGACCGGCTCGTAGAAGCTCGGCCAGCCGGTGCCGGAATCGAACTTGCTCTCGGAGCGGAACAGCGGCCGGCCGCAGCATACGCAGCTGTACAGGCCCTTCGCCTTGGTGTCCCAGTTCGGACCGGTAAAGGCGCGTTCGGTGCCGTGCTTGCGCGCGACGCGGAATTGCTCCGGCGTGAGCTGCTCGCGCCACTCCGCTTCGGATTTCTGGACTTTCAGCGCGGTCGAATCTGTCATGGGTCACCTCGTCGCGTTCTCAAATAGGCCTGCAGGTGTGATGCGGCAAGCGCTCGCGTGTAACGGGAACCGCGGGTCTCCATCCCTTGCCGGCAACGAATAATCCCTTGATAAGGGCCGGATTTCACGCATTCCCCTTGTTCTTTTCGCACAACCGACCTAGGTCGGATCACCATGAAATCCATGACTTTCCCGCCGCGCGTGTTACCGGCCATCTGATTTTTGGGTGCGTGACCTGACATGACGTTCTACGCACTCTTCGTGCCTTTCATCGCCGCGCTGTTCGCGCCGGCCCTGACGCGCGTTTTCAAGCACAATGCGGCATGGATCCTGGCGCTCGCGCCGGCCGGGCTGTTCGTTCACTATCTCGGATATGTCGAGGGCGTCTCCCAGGGCGAGCGGTTCACCGGCGGCTATCCGTGGATCCCGTCCTTCAACGTCAATTTCTCCTGGCTGGTCGACGGCCTGTCGCTGACCTTCGCGCTGCTGATCACCGGGATCGGAACGCTGATCGTGCTGTATTCGGGCGGCTACCTGAAGGGCCACCGGCATCAGGGACGCTTCTTCTCCTTCATCCTGATGTTCATGGGGTCGATGCAGGGGCTGGTGCTGTCCGATTCCTTCCTGATGCTGTTCGTCTTCTGGGAACTGACCTCGATCACCTCGTTCCTGCTGATCGGCTTCAATCATGCCGCCGAACGCTCGCGCCGCGCCGCGCTCCAGGCGCTGGTCGTCACCGGTCTCGGCGGATTGTCGCTGCTTGCCGGCCTGCTCCTGATCCGAAACATCACCGGCCTCTCCGAATTGTCGCTGCTGCTGTCGTCGGGCGATCTTTTGCGCGACAGCCCGTTCTTCATTGCCGCCTTCGTCCTCGTCCTCGGCGGCGCGTTCACCAAATCGGCGCAGTTCCCGTTCCATTTCTGGCTGCCCAACGCCATGGAAGCGCCAACGCCGGTCTCCGCCTATCTGCATTCGGCGACCATGGTGAAGGCCGGCGTCTATCTGCTGATGCGGCTGAACCCCGTGATGGGCGACACGGTCGCCTGGGAAACGGTGCTCCCGGTCTTCGGCGGCGCGACGCTGATCGCCGGCACCTTGCTCGCCATGCGCCAGACGGACCTCAAGCTGATGCTGGCCTACACGACGATGGCGTCGCTCGGCCTGCTGGTGATGCTGACCGGTTTCGGCACCGAGAAGGCGATCGAGGGCGCGGTCCTCTATCTGATCTCGCATTCCATGTTCAAGGGCGGCCTGTTCATGGTGGCCGGCAATGTCGACCACGAGTCCGGCACGCGCGACATTTCCAAGGTGAGCGGGCTGCGCCGCGCCATGCCAATCACTTTCGCGGCCGCCTTGCTCGCGGCCTTCTCCATGGGCGGCCTGCCGCCCTTCTTCGGCTTCCTCGCCAAGGAGGAGATCTATGCCGGCCTCGCCTTTGGCGACACCTGGTCGGTGGTCTTCACCATCGTCGCCATCGTCGGCAACGGACTGATGTTCGCGATCGGCTTCGCCGTGGCGCTCAAGCCCTTCCTCGGACGCAAGGTGGTCGCGCCGAAAGACGTTCACGAGGGGCCGGTGCTGCTGGTGGCGGGGCCTGCCGTCCTGGCGCTCGGCGGGCTGGTGTCTGCGCTGTTCTCCGGTGCGTTCCACGACTGGTTCTCCAGCCCGATGGCGAGCGCCGTTACCGGCCATGCCGCGGAAGTGACGATCACGGTCGTCCCGCATGTCGGCCTGCCGCTCTATCTGTCGCTGGCGACGATCGCGCTGGGTATCGCCTCCTATGTCGCTATCGCGCCGGTGCGCACGGCGATGGCGAGCCTCCTGACCGGCTTCGGCTGGGGCCCGGATCGCGGATTCGACCAGGTTATCGCAGGCATTGTGCGCCTGTCGGGCGCGGTGACGCGGTTTATCCAGAACGGACGGCTGGAAGCCTATATCACGGTGACCTTCGTGCTGATGGTTCTGGCGATCCTTGTGCCGATGGGCATTGCCGGCGAGTGGCCCTCCATGCCGGCCTTCCCGCATCTCTTCTTCTACGAATGGGCGGTCATCCTGATCGCGGCGATCGGCCTGTTCGCGGTGATCATGGCCAAGGACCGGCTGACGGCGATCGTCTCGCTCGGCGTCCAGGGTTTCGCCGTCGCGGTCCTGTTCATGCTGATGGGCGCGCCCGATCTGTCCTTCACCCAGTTCATGGTCGAAACGCTGTCGGTCGTCATCCTCGCGCTCGCGATGACCCGGCTGCGCCTGTCGCCGCAGGACCACCGCGCGCCGGTCCAGCGCGTGTTCGACGGGGCGATCGCGCTTGCGGCCGGCGGCGCCTTCACGCTGCTGCTGTTGCGCGTGCTCGAAGTCGATCTGGATATGTCGCTGACCGAGTTCTTCAACACCTATTCGCTGCAGGTCGCGCATGGGCGCAATATCGTCAACGTGATCCTGGTCGACTTCCGCGGCATCGACACATTCGGCGAGATCGCCGTCGTCATGGTCTCCGGCCTCGCCATTCTGGCGCTGATCCGCGTGCTGCCGAAGCGCTCGCGCTCGGCGCTGACGGAACCGCCGGCGCCGCCGCCCGAAGCCGCCAGGACGGCGGAGGCGATCCACGCCGAAGTCAGGGAGGCGAACTAGACCCATGCGCACGCTGATTTTCAGAACAGTCGCCCCCTATCTCGCGAGCCTGATGATCCTGTTTTCGATCTTCGTGCTGCTGCGCGGCCACAACGAGCCCGGCGGCGGCTTCATCGGCGGCCTGATCGCGGCTTCCGCTCTGGCGATCTACGGCATCGCCTTCGGCGTCTCGCCGGTGCGCCGCGCGATCCGCTTCCACCCGATGGCGTTGTCCGGCTTCGGGCTGTTCCTCGCCGCCATCGCCGGCATCCTGTCGTTCTTCTCCGGCGTGCCGTTCCTGACCGGATTGTGGATCTATCCGTCGATCTTCGGCGTCGACCTGGCGCTGTCGACGCCGATGCTGTTCGACATCGGCGTCTATTTCGTCGTGTTCGGCGCGATCACCTCGACCGCGCTGGCGCTCGAGGAAAGGGAGCGCGACTGATGGAAACGGCGATCACGATCCTGACCGGCCTGTTCTTCGCGACATCGATCTACCTGATGCTGTCGCGGCACATCATTCGCATCCTGCTTGGCGTCGCGATCCTCGGAAACGCGGTCAACCTGACGATCTTCACCAATGGACGCATCACGCGGGAAGCCCCGCCGATCATCCCGGACCATGCCGCGGTGCCGGAAGGCGTAATCGCCAATCCGCTGCCGCAGGCGCTGGTTCTGACCGCGATCGTGATCTCGTTTTCCTTCTTCGCCTTCCTTCTGGTGCTGGTGTTCCGCAGCTATCAGGAGATCGGCACCGACGACACCGACGAAATGCGCGAGGCCGAGCCGCGCGACGAACCCGCGCCGCCGCTCGGCTACTGATTGAACGACTGGACCCCAATGGCCGGAAAAACCGACTATCACGTTGATCTTGCCCAGGCGCTGGTACTGAAGGCGCCGGCCGCCGCCGACTATCTCGTTGTCGCGCCGCTGGTGATCGGCTTCCTGTTCGGCGCGATCTGCCTGATGTCGCGCAAGAACACCGACCGCCAGCCCTATATCGCGATCGCCGGCCTGGTACTGATGCTCGCCGCCGATCTCGGCCTGTTCTGGCATGTCTGGCAAAACGGCACCGTGGTCATGACCATGGGCCGCTGGCTGCCGCCCTTCGGCATTACCTTTGCCGCCGACATGCTCGGCGCGACCTTCGCGCTGACCGCCGGCATCGTCGGCCTGGCCGGCGGCGTCTACGCGCTGCGCGATGTCGGGCGCACCGGCCGGCGCTACGGCTTCTATCCGTTCCTGCTGCTGATGATGGCCGGCGTGACGGCGGCCTTCCTGACCGGCGACATCTTCAATCTCTATGTCTGGTTCGAGGTCCTGCTGATCTCGTCCTTCGGGCTGTTGATCCTCGGATCGGAGCGCGAACAGCTCGACGGCGCGACGAAATACGCCTTCCTGAACCTGATCGCGACGACGCTGTTCCTGCTCGCGGTCGCCTATCTGTACGGCACGTTCGGCACGCTCAACATGGCCGACATCTCGCGCAAGGCAGCCAAAATGCGCGAGACCGGGCCGCTGTTCACGATCGCCGTGTTGTTCCTGTTCGCCTTCGGCATGAAGGCGGCGGCGTTTCCGGTCAATTTTTGGCTGCCCGCGTCGTACCATACGCCAAGGATCGTCGTGTCGGCGCTGTTCGCCGGCCTTTTGACCAAGGTCGGGGTCTACGCCCTGCTGCGCGTCTTCCTGATGCTGTTTCCTGTCGAGCGCGACATGCTGGCCGGCACGATCGCGATCATCGCGGGCGCAACGATGGTGCTCGGCGCGATGGGGGCGCTTGCCCAGAACGACATCCGCCGTATGCTCGGCTATCTGGTGATCTCCGGCATCGGGATGATGCTGGCCGGCCTCGCGCTCGGCAGCGAAACCGGATTGACCGGCGCCGTGTTCTACGCGGTGCATTCGATGGTGGTGATGACCGCGCTGTATTTCCTCGCCGGGATCGTCGGCCGGCGCATGAACGGCTTTTCGCTGGCGACGGCGGGCGGACTCTACAGCCAGGCGCCATGGCTGGCCGGCATCGCGCTGGTGCTGTTGCTGTCGGTCTCGGGCCTGCCGCCCTTTTCCGGCCTGTGGGCGAAGGTCTATCTCGTCAAGGCGTCGCTCGATGTCGGCGCATGGTGGCTGGCTTTCTCCATCCTGTTGACGGGATTGCTGACCACGATCGCCGTCGGCCGGACCTTCGCGTTTTCCTTCTGGCGCGAGCGCCAGGCCGATGACGGGGAGGGGAGCGAGGCCCCGGCCGGGACAAGCGGTTTCGTCACCGCGTCCCTCGTCGCGCTGACCGCGCTGACAGTCGCCGCCGGTCTCTATCCCGAACCGCTGATCCAGGTCAGCGACCGCATAGCCAGCGAACTGCTTGCGCCGGCGGGATATGTCGACACCGTGTTCCCGCCGCAAGGGCCGCAGCAAACGGAGGTGCAATCGCAGCAATGAACCTCTATCTCGTCAATGTCCTGATGGCCCTTGCCTGGGCCGCGGTGACCGGCTCCTTCAGCCTGGTCAATCTCGTCTTCGGCTTCGCGCTCGGCGCGCTGGCGCTCTCCCTGATTCGCGAGCAGGTCGGCTCGATGGGATACTTCTCCCGCGGCCGCCGGGTGCTCGCCCTGATGGCGCTGTTCGTCTACGAACTCGTGCTGTCGGCCATTCGCGTCGCGATCCTCGTCCTGACGCCGGACATGAAGCTGAAGCCGGGGATATTCGCCTTTCCGCTGCGGGTCGACCGCGATTTCGAGATCACGCTGCTCGCCAATCTGATCACCCTGACGCCGGGCACCCTGTCCGTCGACGTCTCCGATGACCGGCGGTTCCTCTATGTCCACGCGCTCGACTGTTCCGATCCCGACCAGACGCGCGAAGACATCGCCGACGGTTTCGAACGAAAGATCATGGAGGCGTTCCGGTGATGGCCTCGGCCGAATTCCTGGGCATCGCGATCCAGATCGCGCTCGCCATGCTGTCGCTCACCTTCCTGCTGACGGTGTTCAAGGTGATCCATGGCCCGACACTGCCGGACCGGATCCTGGCGCTCGACATGCTTGTCGCCGTCGCGATCGGCTTCATCGCGGTCATCGGCATCAAGACCGGCTACACGCTGTATCTCGACATCGCGATTGCGCTCGGGCTGGTCGGCTTCCTCGCAACGGTGGCCTTCGCGCGCTTCGTGCTGACCCGCGGACGAATCGAGGAGACCGAAGACGACAAGCCGAGACTTGTGAGAGGCGAGGCGTCGGACGTGCGCGACGAAGGCGCGGTGCCGTCAACGATGCGCGGCGCATCGGCGGCTCCGGTCGCCCGCGAGCCCGGCGCCGCAACGCCGCCGAAAAAGGGGTAACGACGTGGAAACGGTCATAAATATACTGGCAGGTTTGCTAATACTTTCGGGCGCTTTTTTTGCGTTTGTCGCCGCGGTCGGATTGTGGCGTTTTCCCGATATATATTCACGCATGCATGCTGCATCTAAAGCGGGAACACTTGGATCAGGTCTCGTTTTGCTTGCACTCGCAGTTCATGCGGGCGATACCGCGACGGTCACGCGCGCGCTGGCGGCGATTGTCTTTTTTCTTCTCACTGCCCCAATTTCCGCTCATTTGCTTGCCAAAGCTGCCTATGTGGTTGGGTATGGACTTGTGAAAACTTCAGTACTTGATGAAATGCGCGAATCAAAATCATCGCGTTGACCTTGACGTAATACATCCTATACGTTTATACATATAAAAAACAACGGGATTTGCAACCGGGGGTTGCTTATTCACGGGGGTTTTTTACTATGGCATTCCAATTTGTTGTGATACGTGTCACAAACGGTATAGGAAGTGTAACCGGATTTGCACGCGAGGGCATCTCGCGCAACGCTCTAAAAAACGCAAGGATTATAAAAAATGACAGAGACCTCGGGGCAAAATGATCTTCTGGCTGAACTGACCGCAGATGTCGTGTCTGCCTATGTCAGCAACAATCCTGTTCCGGCCGGAGACTTGCCCGGGCTGATCTCCGAAATACACTCGGCGCTCGGTAAGACGCTTACCGGCGCTGTTGAAGAGGTCCAGGAAAAGCCGCGCCCCGCCGTGAATCCGAAGCGTTCGGTCACGGACGACTACATCATTTGCCTGGAAGACGGCCAGAAGTTCAAGTCGCTCAAGCGTCACCTGATGAGCCACTACAACATGACGCCGGAAGAGTATCGCGAGAAGTGGGGCCTTGCGGCCGACTATCCGATGGTTGCTCCGGCCTACGCCGCCCAGCGCTCGAAGCTGGCGCGCGAAATGGGACTGGGACGCAAGCGCGGATCCAAGCGCTAAGGCGTTTCCGGTCTTTCCGGATTGCAAAGCCGCGGCGGTGTCCGCGGCTTTCGCGTTTGCGGGCGGCGCGTCGCGCGCCGTTCCAGCTCGCCGGCGATGCGGTCGCGCGCTTGTTTCAGCGCGATATGGCGGTTGAGATCGTAGGACCAGTGGCGCATCACGCTTTTCGCGCGTTCGCGCCGGATCGCGGCGGTGATGCGATCCGCCCAGATCCGCAGCTCGCCGGTCGGCATCGCCGCCATTTGTTCCGGCCTCGCATACAGGATCGGCAGGATCGAACCGGGCCCGTGAGCGGCGCGGTTTTCGCGCTCCCTGGGCCCGAGATTGTGTGTCCCGGCGAATGTCACGCAAGCGGTCTCCCTTGATAATCCGGAAGACGTGACCGTAACCGCGGTTCGGCCCGGTTGGATAAACCCGGCGGGCAGAGCGCCCGGATAATCGCCACGCCGGCGTGCTGTCGGTGTTTTTTCGCAATCGTGGCGGGAAAACTTATGCAACCGCTGTCTCTCTGATATAGGAATATATTCCTTTATGAGGAGATGACACGGTATGCCGCAAGACAATCAGGCAGAAACGCTGTTCGGGCTCGACCCCGGCGCACCCGATACAGGTTTCGCACGGCCCGGCGATTTCGTTGAAGCGGGGCCGCCCTTTGCTCGCGGGCGTTTCGACGGCGAAAACGCGATCGCCGTGTGTGACGGCCTGATCGACCTGCTTGCGATCTTCTTCAATGTCAGCAGCCGCCAGCTGCGGTCTCCAAACCGCACCGCATTGCCTGTCTCGCGCGTCCGCCAGATCGGCATGTATATCGCCAATGTGACGCTCGGCATGAAGATGACGGCCGTCGGCGCGGGCTTCGGACGCGACAAAAGCACGGTGGTTCACGCCTGCCATACCATCGAGGATCTTCGCGACGACGAGGATTTCGACCTGATCGTCGGGCGGATGGAAAAGCTGGTCACGATCGCCTTTTCACTGGAACGCCAGGCGGTGCGCCCGGATGGATGACGCCAAACGCGACAAGCGGTTGCTGCGCTATCTGCGGCTGCTCGCGAAGCGGCCGGCGGCGCTGCGCGAAACCGGCGATCCGGCGACGTGGCTGCTGGAGTTTCCCGGCGAGCGTTCCGTTCGGTTCGCGCGCACCGATTGCGAGCATCTGCGGCGCAGGGGCTGGATCGACGTCGCGCCGCGGGACGAGGCAATGCGGGTCGATATCACAGGCGAGGGGCGGGCGGCCCTGCGCCGGTCCGAGGGCGGCGGCTTTGCGGCGCAGCACAGGCATCTGCGCGGTAGCGACATATGCGTGGATGGCCGGCGGGAACGCGTCGTCGTCAACGACGACGAGTCGCCGCTTTCATCTCTGGCCCGGTTGAAGGACGGCAAAGGCCGGCCCTGGCTCGACAGGGTCGAAGCGTCGGCAGGCGAAAGGCTGCGGGCCGATTTCGAGCGGGCGATGCTGCAGCCGCGCGTGACCGCGTCCTGGGATTTCTCGCGCATGGCGAAATCCGGCAAGGGCGGCCGGAACGGTGGCGCGGACCTGACCGACGGCGCGCTTGCCGCGCGCGAGCGCGTTCACCGCGCCATCGAGGCGGTGGGACCGGAGCTCGGCGGCGCGCTCCTCGACATGTGCTGTTTCCTCAAGGGACTGGAACAGGTGGAGCGCGAGCGCGGCTGGCCGCGCCGGTCGGCAAAGCTGATGCTCAAGACGGGGTTGGCGATGCTCGACCGCCATTACCATCCGCCGCAGCCGGGCACGCGGCATGCGCGCCGGATTCTGCATTGGGGCGCGGACGGGTTCCGGCCGTCATTGTGAGCAGCGGAAGGGGATCAGGCCGCTTCGGCGGCGGCGCGCGCATCGTCCTTCATGCGCGCCACCATGGCGCGCAAACCGTTCGAACGCTGCGGCGTGAGATTGTCTTCCAGGCCGAGCGACTTCATCAGCGCGGCGGCGTCAAGCGCCTGGATCTCCGACGCCTTGCGTCCCGACATGGCCGAGATCATGATCGCCACGAGGCCGCGCACGATATGGGCGTCGGAATCGCCGCGGAAGGTCACCACAGGATCGGCGCCGTCCTCGACCTCGGTCACGAGCCAAACCTGGCTGACGCAGCCATGCACCTTGTTGGCGGCGGTCTTTTCGGCCTCGGGGAGATCGGACAGGCTGCGGCCAAGCTCGATCACGTAGCGGTACTTGTCTTCCCAATCGTCGAGGAAGGCGAAATCGTCGATGATCGTTTCGATTGCCGGAACCATGTCCATGAGCCTGCGAAATTGACACGTTTGCGCACGCGGCGACAGGCCGCGTGTCCTGACAGGCTACTTAGTCGGAGGAGTGCCGCCCGGCAAGCCCGGCGGATTTCAGGCGCTTACTGCGCAGCCGTATCGCCGACGGCGTTTTCCGGCTTTTCGCCGGCCATGGAGGGATGGCCGTGGCGGAACATCGCATAGGCGATGACGAGGCCTTCGCGCGCCCTGGTGCCGGCGTAGGAAATCAGGTCCTTGCCGGTTTCGCAGACGCCCGGCTGGCGGTCGCAGATGCCGCGGACGTCGGCGGCGGCGCGCCCGACGACGGACGTCAGTTCAAACGCCGACGGCGCTTGCGGACCGTCGGCCGTTCCGGCCGCGGCCTGTTGGTATTCCTCCGGCGCAAAGGCAGGCAACACCGTCAGGCCGATGAATCCGAGAATGAAGAGTTTCAAGAGAAAACGCATGGTTCTCCGCCAAACCTGTCTGCTGACACCAATCCCGATGCCAGCACTATCCGATGATCTCTTGGCGCATCCGAAGCGGCAGAGGCGGGATTTTAGGCGATTTTTGCTAAAAGTTTACGGGCCCTGAAAAAGCCGCGCCGTTTCAAGCGGTTGTTATGTGAACCGCGCGTTAACCATAACGCTAAATCTTTGCCGCTTTCCCTCCCGACAGGGCAATTCGGCTCCGCCATGCCGCGTCATTTATCCATTCATTAAAGGTGAACTGCGATTTTGGCGGCGCGGCGATGGTTGCCGCGCGTGAATGTGTTGTGAGTTGCGATTCTTGGCCTTCCTCGGTTCCATATCAGAGCAGTATCAGACGGCGCTTTGCGACATGGCCCGGCGATCGGTCGGCCATGGCCAGAAGGGCGCGTCCGGGACGGATGCCCTGCGTACGTTCCTGGCCGAACGCCTCATCGCGCTGGGTGCGGGCGCCGTCTTCGTCGTCGCGCCCGTCTGCATCCTGCTGAGCGGCTTCGGCCTGCCGGGCACCTATGGCGCGGCGGCAGCGATCGCGCTGACCTATGTCGCGATCCCGTTTCTGGCGCTCGGCTGGCTGAGCATTTCGAGCACGCCCTGGATGGCCGGCCTCTTTGCCCTGGCGAGCTGGAGCGCTCTTGCCGGAGCGCTCGTCGCCATATCGCCGCTTCTCGCGCTAACCAGCGGTCTGGTGCTGTTCCAGGTCGCGGGCGGCACGCGCACCGCCGAACGGATCCGCGCGTTGATCGTTCCCGCCGAGCGCGCCGCGCCCGCGGCCGAAGCGGAAGACGCGGAGATCGCGGCAGAGGACGAAACAACGACACTGGAGTTGACGCCCGAAGGCGTCATCGAACGCGTGGCGGGCCATCGCGACACGATCTTTCGTCCGCACCGCCTCTTCATCGACCACGTGCATCTTGCCGACCGGATCGCCTTCCTCGGCGCCTTGTCGGACGTGGCAAAGGCCCGCAAGACGGTTGCACCGGTCTCGGTGCGCGTCAATCTCGCCAAATCGGGTGAGCCGCAGTCCTTCAAGACCGTGCGCGCCGAACTGCTTCCGAGTGCCGTCGGCGTTGCGCTTGCGCTGCATGAGCCCGCCGCGCAAACCGATGAACAGGCGGCAGCGTCCGAAGAGGGCACGGCGGTCCAGAAGCGTTTCCTGGCGACGGTCAGCCACGAATTGCGCACGCCGCTCAACTCGATCATCGGCTTTTCCGATATCCTGCGGCGCGACCTCTTCGGTGCGCTCGCCAATGACCGCCAGCGCGAATATGTCGAACTGATCCACAGTTCCGGCACGCATCTCCTGTCGGTCGTCAACACGATCCTCGACCTGTCGAAAATCGATGCCGGCACCTATGGCATCCAGCGCGAGCCGTTCGATCTCAATGGCATGGCCGGCGAATGCGTCTCGATGCTCAAGCCGCAGGCCGATGCCAAGGGGCTCACGCTCGATTTCGTGGCCGCGCCGGAAATCGCGCAGGCCGACGGCGACCGCCGGGCGATCAAGCAGGTCGTGCTCAATCTCCTCTCGAACGCGGTGAAATTCAGCGAACTTGGCGGCACCGTGCGGCTTTCGACCGAACGCCGCGAACGCGGCGTCCTGATCAGTGTTTCGGATACGGGGATCGGCATGACCGGCGAGGAACTGGCCACGATCGGCACGCCTTTCATGCAGGCCGACAACTCCTATACGCGCGCCTGCGAAGGCACCGGTTTGGGGCTGACCGTGGTGATGGGCATCGTGCAGTTGCATGGCGGAACGCTCGATGTCGAAAGCGAACCGGGCGAGGGAACCCGCGTGACGGTGTTCATCCCGGAAAGCGCCAGCCGTATCGCGGGCACGCGCGGCCACCAGATCGAAGCGGAGGAGTTTTCAACCGCCCGGCGCCTGCAGGGCGAAACCAATCGCAAGGTAAACGGAAATGCAGTTCGACTCGCAGGATGACGAAATGACGGTCTTCTCGGCCATTCGCGGCACGGCGTCCTATCTCGGCGAAGTGATTGTCGCCAATCCCGGTTCCGCCGGCGCGGTAACGGCGTTTTGCGTCGCGATGACGTTCTTCACGGCCAACGCGGTCTATTTCCAGGACCACCAGCACCCGTCGGCGCTTTTTGCGACCCGTCCGGAATTGCTGCGCCTGGTTCCGCAGAGCGAAGTCGCGAAGACGGACAGCAAGACCCGGGTCGCCGAAAGCGAGCCCAATGTCAGCCGCTTCGAGCTTCAGGGGGCGGAATCGCGGCAATCGGCGCATGCCGAGGTGCCGTTGTCCGCGCCGGTGCCGATGCGCCGCCCGACAATCGTCGCCGTCGAACAGACGCCAAAGCCCGTCGAACTCGCGCCGGGCGGCGACACCGGCATTGCCGGCATCCAGGAACTTTTGACCAAGCTCGGTTACTACGACGGCGACGTCGACGGGTTGCGCGGCCCGAAGACGGATGCCGCCATCGAGGACTACAAGAACAAGGCCGGCTTGCGCGGTATCGAATTGTCTGACGCCCAGCTCGTCACGTCGATCAAGAACAATCTCGACGTGACCGCCGCCATTCCGGCGCCGCGCCCGGTGGCGGAGAGCGCCGGCGAGGGCGAAACCGTCGCCGAACTGATCGCGACCGGCGAGGAGCAATCGGCTCCGGTGCCGTTGCCTTCGCAGATTCCGTCGGCCGAAGTCGTCAAGGTGCAGGCGGCGCTGCGGGCGTTCGGCAACACCGACGTTGTCGTCGACGGGGTCTCCGGCGCGCAGACGGAAGCGGCGATCCGCGAGTTCCAGGCCCTGTTCCATCTTCCGGTGACCGGCGAAATCGACGGCATCCTGCTCGACAAGATGCGTGCCGTCGGGCTTATACAGTAGGGCATTCCCGCCGCCCGCAACGGAGCCGCCTTGGCCAGCCGGTTAACCTCATCGATCTTCGTTTCCGCCACCATTCGCCGCGTCAACGGCGCTGGCGGTTTCGCAACGGTATTGCGCCGCGGTTCGGACGAGGCCGGCGCAATCTTCATTTGCGTGCCCGGCGAACGCGGCGAGGGCGCGGCGCTTTACGGCCAGGCGCCGCAGAGCGTCTTTGCCGACCATGAGGCAGTCATGATCGGCGGACGCCTGTTCGAACTTATCGGCGAAGGCCTTGCGCCCGAGGAACTGGACGCGCGGTTCCAGCGCGAAGCGCGTCTCGATCCCGATTTCTGGGTCGTCGAACTGGAACTGTTCGGCCGGCCGGTGACCGAATTCATCGATATCGTTTGAAGGCCGCGTCAGGCGACCTTCATGAAGCTGTCGCCCTCGATCTCGGCGCGGTCCGCGTCCGATGCGCCGGCGAGGTTCGGATCGTTGACGGCAAGCGCTTCGCGGGCCAGAGCGAGGAGGTCGTCGCTGCGCCACGCCCAGACCTTCCTGACCGCCTGGTCGGCGGTGATTTCGCCGTAGACGGCTTCGAAGCGCGCGGAGACCTCGGGATCCTCCGCGAGGTCCGGCGCCAGCGCCGTGAAGACCATCAGCGCCTTCCTGACCGGCATTCCGATGAAGCGCAGCATGTAGATCAGGTTTTTCGAGGTCGGATTGGTGCACAGCGCCGTTGCGCTGACAAAGGTGATCGCCAGCGCGTCGGCGACGGCGGTGCGGAACAGCACCGGATTGGGATCGCGCGCCAGCGAGATCAGGTCGTCATTGTCGATCGGAACGACCGGGCGCGCATGGCCGGCAACGTCGCCATGCATCAGGGCCTGGAACTGGTCGAAGGATTGCGCCTGTTCCGGCGGCATCGCGTCGTCGAGACGGCGGCGCAGATCGAGCGCCCGGTTCACGGCCTCGCTTTTGAGCGATCGCAGCGCATCGAGGACCGGCGTGCCGAGATTGCCCCGTCGCGCGATGGACCGGGCATGCTGTTCGCCGTGCTGGGAGAGAATGGCGAGAAGTTCGGCGTCGTTGAGCAGCTTGCTGCGCGTCAGGATGGGCGAGCAGACCGCGGCCGGAAAGTCGCACAGCGCCAGCAGCAGCGTCTTCGGCGCGAACTCGTTGGTCGCGAGGCTCGCCGCGATCCGGCGGCGGCTGTCGTCGCCGACGAGCTTCAGGAGCGGGAGGACGAGATCGACCAGCCGGATTATCTCGCTGCGCAATGGCCGCGGGCGTAAACAGAATTCCCTGACCGCGTTGACCGCGATGTCGTCATTGTCCGTGTGATCCGGGGTTTCGAATGCCTGTGCCATGATTAGCCCACCGCCCATGCTTGTTTCGGTGGCATGAAGCTAGCGGCGAAGCGTTAGCAAGTTGTTAACCATGAAATGTCAGGTCTTAGGCAGTCGCATTCTGCGAGCGAGGTATAGGACATGGCACAGGTTGTCGCGTTCCCGGCATTCGCTCCGCGTACCAACCGGCGCAAAAGCACGACATGCCGGGCGGATGGAGACAGCGTTTTCGGCAAAGTCATCGTTTTCACGGGCGTCTGGCACGAGCGCGTGGAAAAAGACGCCGTCTGCGAAAAGCCGAAAAAGGTAACGAAGCCAAAGAAATAGATCCGCCCGGCCAAGGCCTATTTTAGAGCGGATTGGCCCTGCAGTCGACACTTTGCAGGAACTCCTCGGCGACCGGCTCCCAGGTCGCGTCGGGGCGGAAGGTCCTCACCACCACGAAGCCCTCGCTGCGGCTGGCCTCGGCCATGATCGCGTTGGCGAAGTCGGCGCGGGGATTTTGCTGCAGGGCCCGCAGTTGAAGCGGCAGCGCGACGACCAGTTCGAGATCATCGGTGGCGACAATACGGTCATTGGCCGAAAACACGATGCGGCCGAAATCGTCGAGGACGGCGACCGACCAGAAATCGCCATTGCCCGGCGCGGTGATGGAAAAGACGCCGTCGGACAGGTCGTAACGGCAGGCGGTCACCGCAAACATCGGATCGAGCGAGCGGGCGGCGGCGATGAGCGGTCCGTCTCCGTTCCGGTCGAGGCGGGCGGGCTGATAGAGCGACGTCTTGGCTTCGATCTGGCGCCAGACGTCGTTTGCCGACAGATGCGGCAGCATCAGCACGATCGCCACATGGACGAGGGCCGCGCCGACAAGGCCGACCAGGGTCGCGTGAAGGAACCTAGCCATGGATGCACCCCGCCCGGGTTACCTTGGGCATGTGCAGGTCGCTGAGCCCGGTGTCGCTCGCGACCGACGTGTCGTAAAGCGACAGCGACAGGGCGAACGGGCCCGACGAGCCGGCATAGATCCAGTTGCCGGGCTGCGGCCGCGGCGCCACGCGGATCCGGAACGTGCCGTCCCGAAACCTGACGATATTGCGGGAATACAGCCCGACCGGAATGCCGGGTGCCTGGATGGAATAGGGAAAGCCGTCGCGAAGGACTTCCAGCGTCCAGCGCCGCGCGTGCGGGGTTTCGCCGACGATCTCGTAGATGCAGCCGGCGTCGAACGGTTCGCCGGCGTCGTCGGCCCGCCGGATGAATGTCAGGCCCTCGGACGCGGCCAGCGGCAGCCCGCCGGACCGTGAGAAATAGGCCTGCGAATACGGGTCCGGATGATCACCGCCGATCGCCGGATTGGCTGTCCAGCCATCGATATCCATGACGCCGAGCAACGGCAGTTGGTTCGTCGCCCAGACCGCCGAGGCAATGCCCAGTCCGAGCGCCAGGGCGACGCCGTAAAGCATGGTGATGAGATCGCGGATCATTCGGATGTCATGCCGGAAAGCGTCAGAAAATCAACAGGGCTGGCACGGCGGACGGTATCAGCGCGGCAACGTGCCCGCAATCGTCAGCTTCTTGGGATTGAGCGGTTTGGCTTTTTCCAGCTTGTCGCCGAGCGCGCGCAGGAAGTCCGATGTCTTTTGCGACAGCACACGAGGCCGCTCGCGCCGCTCCGGCGAACCGTCGGCAACCGCGTCCTCCTTCTTCTTTTCGTCCGGCTTCACCTCCGGCTGCGGAACGCCGGGGATCGGCTTCAGTTCGATGCCCTGGTGCGCATAGGTCATGATCCGCTGCCAAGTCATCGCCGGCAGGCTGCCGCCGGTCATCCGGTTGGTCGGCTTGTAGTTGTCATTGCCGTACCAGACCGCGGCCGTGAAGTTGCCGGTGTAGCCGACGTACCACGCGTCGCGATAGGACTGCGTCGTGCCGGTCTTGCCGGCCGCCGTCGTCATGGTCAGGTCCGCGCGCCTTCCGGTTCCCCATTTCGGGACATTGGCCAGCATCTCGTTCATGTATAGCGCCGCCTGCTTGGACAGAACGCGGTCGCCGGTATTGTCGGAGTCGCGGCGATTGTAGAGGACTTCGCCGGACGGCGAGATGATCTGCGTGAAGGCATGGCGGCGGTGCGCGTAACCGCCCGTGGCGAAGGTCAGGTATCCGGTCGCCTGGTCCAGAACCGTCATCCCCGACGTGCCGAGCACCATGGTGTGATGGCGGATGATCGGCGAGGTGATGCCCATCTTGTGCGTCAGTTCGACGATCGGCTCGGTGCCGCCGATATAGTCGCGCGCCAGCAGCACCGGAATGGTGTTGATCGATTTCGCCAGCGCCGTCGCCAGCGTGACGTTGCCGCGATAGGACCGGCCGTAGTTCTTCGGCGACCAGTTGCGCCAGGTGATCGGGCCGTCGCGCACGACGGTGTCGGGCGTCAGGCCCTCTTCCATGGCCACCGCATAGACATAGGGCTTGAAGGAGGAACCGGCCTGCCGTTCGGCGGAGGTGGCGCGGTTGAACTGGCTCTCGCCATAGTCGCGTCCGCCGACCATGGCGCGCACCGCGCCATTGTTCTCGATCAGCACGACCGCGGATTCGTCCACGTCATACTGCTTGCCATACTGGCGCAGGAAGAACTGCACGGCCTCCTCGGAAGCGCGCTGCAGGTCGAGGTCGATCGTCGTGCGTACAGTGAACGAACGATAGGGCAGGTGCTCGGAAACGACGAAGTCCTTCACCTGGTCGAAGGCCCAGTCGAGGAAATAGTCCGGGCTGTCGGCGGTATTGCGCAGGACGACGTCGGCGGGATGACGGCGCGCGCCGGTGACCTGGCCTTCGGTCATGAAGCCGGCCTGGACCATGTTGGTCAGCACCTCGTTGGCGCGCGCGCGCGCCGCCGGCAGGTTGACATGCGGGGCGTATTTGGCCGGCGCCTTGAACAGGCCGGCGAGCATTGCGCTCTCGGCAAGCGTCACGTCGCGGACGTCCTTGCCGAAATAGAATTCCGCCGCCGCCGCGACGCCGAAGGTGCCGCCGCCCATATAGGCGCGGTCGAGATAGAGCTTGAGGATCTCTTCCTTGGAGAGATTGGCCTCGAGCCAAAGCGACAGGAAGGCTTCCTTGATCTTGCGCGAATAGGTTCGTTCGTTCGACAGGAACAGGTTCTTGGCGAGCTGCTGCGAGATCGTCGAACCGCCCTGGACAACGGTGCCCGCCCGCGCGTTTTCCGTCATCGCGCGAATGAGGCCGACGAAATCGAGACCGTAATGCTCGAAGAAGCGCCGGTCCTCGGTCGCCAGCACCGCCTTGATTAGATGGTCCGGCAGTTCCTTGATCGGCACGGCATCGGTATGCAGGATTCCGCGCTTGCCGATCTCGTTGCCGTAGCGGTCGAGAAAGGTCACTGCGAACTCGTCCTGGCTGCGCCAGTTGCCGGCGATCTCCTCCGACGCAGGCAGCGCCAGCATCAGCATGACAATGAGGCCGCCAGCCCCGAGCGTCGCGCTTTCGCTCAGGAGTTCGATGAAGAAGCGCTTGACGCCGCGAACGCGGAACCGCCGGAAAAATATGACGACCTCTTCCCAGAACTCGCCGGCGGCAAAGCGCGACTCGTACATGTTGGAATCGACCCAGGCATCGACCTCGAGCAGGAAGGACGACTTCTTCACGGGCGGTTTTTGGCCGTCCTCTTCGCCGATTTTAAATGGATCTTCCATGGTGGCCGCCGCAAACCCTGCACGATACGCTACGCTTGGCGTCCCGGCTGCTTTCCCGGACCGGGCCCGTATTGCGTTGCATGCCCCTTGCTCGATTCATGCCGCATTTGCGCGGCCATCTCAAGCGCGATCTCTAGTCTTGGTTATCCAGTTTGCCCTGTTCGGCCTTGTGAAAGTACTGGCTGGCGACGAGCCAGCCCTTCACTGGCCGAAGCGGCAGGATCGCGAAGATGATGATCAGCGGCACCGTCAGGATCGCGGTCAGCCAGTAGGACATCCCGACGCCGAGGATCAGCCACAGCACGATGCCGAGCACCGGTACCGAGGCGATCAGCATGACGAAGAAGGCCGGACCGTCGGCCGCATCGGCGAAGGTGAGGTCGAGCCCGCAGACGTCGCAACGCTCCTTCAGCGAGATAAATCCCTTGAAAATCGTGCCCTGTCCGCAACGCGGGCATTTTCCTGCCGGTCCCGTGGTCATCGGGGGCAGGGGCGGATACTGGTCGTCGGTCATGTGCGGCTCCGTTTCCCGATCACATAGTGGATACGGACGCGAAAAGGGAGGGGCGGAGTGTCGCGCAGGGTGCAAAGCCGCAATTTTTCGCCGGCAGCCGGCGGCGCGCAGGGCATCGCGGCCGCTTCAGTCTTCCATGATCGCGTCGAGGGTCTCTGGATCGCCCATCGACGGCTTCACTCGCGCGCCGAGCGCGTCGATCGGGCCCTTGAAGCGGTCGTGCAGCCGCATCAGCCGCGTCCGGCCCTCGGTCATGGCCGGGGTCTCTTCGAATTCTCCGGATCTCGACCATGTCCTCGTCCCGCTTGCGGGGGACACGATGGTTTTCGATTTGACTGTCCGCATTTCGAAAATTCCTTCCTTGAAAAAACGCAGTTGCATTCGCTCGGTCAATCGGCGTCCGACGCGATACGATTGCGCCCGGTCTGCTTTGCGTCGATGAGCTTCATGTCGGTACGCCTGATCAGTGTCTCGGCATGATCGTGGCTGCGTGCATATTACGCACGCAATCGACCTCGCTCCGGCACAACGGAGTTGTTTTCGTGACCATGCTCCCGATG
Organism: Oricola nitratireducens; assembly: GCF_014904745.1. Taxonomy (GTDB): domain Bacteria; phylum Pseudomonadota; class Alphaproteobacteria; order Rhizobiales; family Rhizobiaceae; genus Oricola; species Oricola nitratireducens. The sequence continues at coordinate 189,001 of NZ_JACZCS010000014.1, read as the reverse complement.
CGCGCCCGCGGCGGCCTGGGTCCGGAAAATCGCGATCAAGCGATTGATCGCATCGACCTCGCTTCCGAGGGAATGGCTGCTCGCGGTGAGTTCCTCGGCCATCGCGGCATTCTGCTGGGTTCCCTGATCGGCCGACAGGACAGATGAGTTGACGTCCTGCAAGGCCGTCGACTGTTCCCGGGTGAGCTCGGTAATCGCCATCACGTGAGTAGCGACTTCCTGCACTTCCGATACGATTGTTCCGAGAGCCGAGCCAACCTGCCCCACGAGCGCTACGCCGTCCTTGACCTCGGCCCCGGACGCGACAATCAGCTGATTGATATCCTTTGCCGCGCCAGCCGAACGTTGCGCGAGTTCCCGGACTTCCTGTGCCACGACGGCGAACCCTTTCCCGGCCTCTCCGGCGCGGGCGGCCTCGACCCCGGCATTGAGCGCCAGCAGGTTCGTCTGGAACGCGATCTCGTCGATGACGGTGATGATCTTGGCTATTTCCTCCGAAGACTGGCTTATCCGGCCCATGGCAAGCGTCGCCTTGCCGACGATTTCTCCGGATTGTTCGGCGTTCGTCTTCGTGCGCGTGACCAGTGCGTTGGCATCCGCGGAGCGCGTGGCGGCCGACTTGACGGCCGCTGTGATCTGCTCGACCGCGGCGCTCATTTCTTCCACAGACGCCGCTTGCTGCTCCGCCCGGCGGGAGAGGTCGTCGGCAGCGGTTCGCACCTCCCTGGAACCGGAGGCGATCCCCTCCGCCGACCCGCGAATTTGCGACAATGCGTCGTCCAGCTGATTAAGCGCCGCGTTAAAGCTTGCCTTCAACGAGGCATACTCTTCCGGCAAGTCGTCGGTGATGCGTGCGGTCAGATCGTGCTGGCCGAGCCTGGAAATCGCCTCACCGAAGCTCGTGACGGCTTTCTGGACGGTCGCCATCGACTCCATTTCGACACGCTTTCGCGCCGCCTCGGCTTCCTCGATGTGAACGGAAATGGACAGGTCCATGTCGAGCAAAATGCTTTTCAAGACAGCCGACAGCAATTTTGCGACGTCGCTCGCGGAGTGTTGTTCTTTCGAGAACAATCCTGCCTTGGGCCAGCTCGAATTCAGGACTTCGGTGACGATCTGCTCACTTATCAGCGCGTAGCCGCCGATATACCAGCGCGGATCGAGGCCGATCCGGGCATGTACCGACCCGATGGCGCGGACCCGGCTGACATAGTCCTCGTCGTAGACGCCGGCGCAAATGGTAGCCCAGTGCCGGATCTGCGCCTGCTTTGCGCCCTTCATTTGTCCTTTGGACGAAAAGAACGCGGCCGCGCGCGGTGTCTTCGCGACGACCTCGTAGAACCGGTCCAGTCCCTTTTCCAGCGAATCCTCGATCAGCTTCTTCCGGTTGCGGATGAGCCTCATGCTATCGGAATCAAGGCCGAGAAACTTCAGGCGACCTTCAAGGTCGCTGTCATTGGAGCGTTCTTGTGTGACGGTGTTCATGTCGTTCTATCCGTTCGGCTGTCGGGAAGCTCTCGTGCACGATTCGGCAATGGAAGCCGTGAACACGAGTGTTCGACGCAATCGCAAATCAGTGCGTGAAAAGAGGTTTCATGCCTGCGGAGAGGCGGCGCCATAACACGGCGGATCGCAACATCGACCATTGCAAGATATTGCAGGGGTAGGTTTACGCGCGATGTCCGTCGTACTACTGAAATCGATAGTCAGAATCGGCTATGCGGATGGAGTAGCGCCCCGGCTGGTGGCAGAAATGCCGCTCTACAAAATTCGTTGCGATGCGGGCAAAACCCTTAAAATACGGCCTGTTTCGGGCGTATTCCCGACGCTGCCGACCGACTCCGCCGCTGCCCGATCCTGGCGGCGTTGCCGGCGAAAAGCGATGCCTGATCGCGGTTCGTAATCGGGTGGATTCCGGAACGTGTCGTTGTGTGGTATTGCCGTTGCGTAACGTTACTGCAACGTGATGTAACATCGTTGCCGTGATTCGGAGAGTTGCCGGGTGTGAGACAGGACGCTGCAATAAGGGTTCCGTTGTATGAGTCCACGCGTCGGGCAGAGGAGATGCTCGACGCGGCCGGTACCGTCTATGACATATTCCAGGTTCTGAAACGTATTGGCACGGAGTTCTGTCTACCGCACTTTCTTGTCACCGGCGCGCCGCGGCCGGAACCGAGGCAATTTGCCAACCGGGTCAAGCTGACCAATTGGGACAACGAACTGCTGCAACTGTGCATTGAGGAAAAGGTTTTCGAACAGCCTTTGTTCACGCATCCGCGCATATCGGTGCTACCGAGCGCCGCCAGCTGCTCGGATTTCATCGAGGCGCCGCGATACGCCGCTCTCCATTCCACGCTCAGGCATCTGATCAATCGCGGCCATGACACATTCGCCCATTTCCCGGTCATGGCTGACAACGGCGTCTGGGGCGGAATCACCTTCACCGGCTCGCGCGAACCGGTTACGAAGCAGGAGATGATCCATCTGGAGCACATCGCTGCGCTCACATTCGTCAAACTGGTTTCTCTGTCTGGAGTTGAGGACGAGGAAAATCCGCTCAACCGGCGCGAAATCGAATGCCTGCGCCTGACCGCCGATGGCATGAGCGTGAAAGATATCGCCGTGAACGTCGAAATTTCCGTTCACACGGTGCAATATCACATCAACAACGCGGTGAGAAAACTCGACGCGAAGAACAAGGTCCACGCAATCGCGATCGCCCTGGGCAAGGGCTGGCTACACGATCCGTCGTAGCTTCGGATCAGGCCTTTTCGACTTGCAATCGGCGGCGCACAGGGCATCGCGGCCGCTTCAGTCTTCCGCGAACTCGTCGAGGGTCTCCGGATCGCCCATCGACGGGTCCAGCCGTGCGCCGAGCGCGTCGACCGGGCCCTTGAGGCGGTCGTGCAGCCGCATCAGCTGTGTCCGGCCCTCGATGATGCCTGGGGTCTCGCTCAACTCGCCGGATTTTGACCATGCCCTCGTCCTGCCGGCGAGGAACACGATGGTTTCGGATTTGGCTTTCCGCATTTCGAAAATTCCTTCCGTGAAAAATCGCGGTTGCATTCACCCGGTTAATCGGCATCCGACGCGATGCGATTGCGCCCGGTCTGCTTCGCTTCCAGGAGCTTCATGTCGGCGCGCTTGATCAGAGTCTCGGCGTCGTCGCTTCGTGTCGCCTGCGCGATGCCGAATGTGCTCGTCACCTTGCCGATCGGGTTGTGTCCCTTCGAGACGACCAGATTTGCGCGCCCTAGCTGCGCCATGATCTGCTGCATGAGCAGTTTCGCGTTGGCGGAGGTCGTCGACGGCAGGATGATCGCGAATTCCTCGCCGCCGTAGCGCGCGACGATGTCGCGTCCCTTCACGTTCTTCTGCAACAGCGCCGCGAAGTAGCGCAGAACGTCGTCGCCGACCTGATGGCCGAAGGTGTCGTTGACGAGTTTGAAATGGTCCAGGTCGGCCATGACGAGATTCAGTGGCGAACCGGTCGCGAAGGCATCGGCGATGAACCTGGGCAGGGCCCTGTCGAAATAGCGGCGGTTGGCAACGTTCGTCAGCGGGTCCTTGAACTCGTTCTGGCGCGCTTTTTCGAGCTGGGCGCCCAATTTGCGGACTTCGATGCGGATCTGGTCGAGGCTGTGGCTCAATTTCACCGATTCCGCCCGCATCCGGCCGTTGTCGACAAGCAGGAACTCGACCGTCTGCTGCAGCTTCGCCGGATTGGCGGTCGCCGTCATCGCGTTGGCCGATTTCTTCAGCGTTTCCGCGAAACGGTCGTTCGAGCCGATATGTCTCTGGACGAGACCGATGGCCTTGTGCATCTCGCGATCCAGATGAAAACCGGCCAGTTCCTGTTCGCGGCGCTGCTCCTCGCTCAGTGCCAGGAATTCACGGTGCAACTGGTCGAGTTCATAGGAACTGACGGCCCCGTTTGCGGCGATCAGTTTCCTGATCTCCTGACAGAGCTTCTCCGGCTTGCCGGCGGCGAACGCATACCAGATCTCGTAGATCTTCGGGACCGGCGGGGTGTTGTACGTTTCGGCGAAATGAAGCGCCCTGGACGCCAGCGCAACCGGATCGTCGTGGCCGCCTCGATCCGGTTTGCCGGAATGAAGATTCTCCGTGTCGAGCATGTCTGGCTGTCCGGGTTCATGCGCCGTCGGGAGGGCGGCGGCTTCACGTCACGAAAGGAAATTGTCGGGAGTATCTCGGCGCAGCCGAGGAAAGAACCGGCTTCATGCCGGCCGCATCATGAAGAGTTGCATGTAATAATTCGCGGGTATTCGTTAACATACCGGTAACATCGAATTCTGCGGCGGAAACTGGACTCAGGAGTTCGCCGGCAAGGCCCGGTGCAGCGATCCGGCGCGCAATTGCTTGACCCGCAACCACCTTTCTCAGAATCCGCCGACGGCATCGCCGAATTCAGGCGCCGTGACGGCGGATGGTTTGCCCCGGGCGGCGGGTTCGGGTTAGCCTTCGGGTCGCAATCGGAAAATCTTCCACCGTTTGGGCGACAGAAATGTGCGCCTCGCAAGGGGAGATTTCTTCAAGGGAGAGACTATCGGGACGGCAATCCCGACGAGAACTACGACCGGGAGGGGAAGATGTACAAGAAGATCATGGTGCCGATCGACTTGGCGCATGCCGACAAACTGGCGCTTGCGCTCGACACGGCGGCAAATCTGGCGAAACTCTACAGGATCCCTGTCACATATGTGGGCGTCACCGCGTCCTTGCCCGGCCCGCTCGGGCACAATCCGGCCGAGTATGCGAAAAAACTGAAGGCGTTTGCCGACGACCAGGGCGTGCGCCATGGCATCGCCACGGAGTCCATGCCGGTCGTCAGCCACGACCCCGCGGTCGACCTCGACGAGGCCCTGGTCAAGGCAGTGCACGAGACGGGCGCCAACCTCGTCGTCATGGCGACGCATATTCCCAATGTCGCGGACCACATCTGGCCGTCGAACGGCGGCCGGCTGGCGACCCACACCGACGCCTCCGTGTTCCTCGTGCGCCATTAGGCGAAACGGCCGCGCCATCGCGGCAATCACGAACGATCGGCAATTCCGGGAAAGACCCCAGGAGGAAACCCCAATGAGCGACACCACCGGCATTCCCGCCCCAGACGGCCCGACGGCCCTGATCGATACCGAATACGAGATCGGCCAGGACAACATCACGACGAGTATCGGGCCATTCGGTCTCGATATACACAATCCGGTTTTCGCGATTTCCGGCCTGACGATCGTCGCCTTCGTGTTGGTGACGCTGGCCTTTCAGGAATCCGCCGGCGCGGTCTTCAACGACCTGCGCGTCTGGCTGACCTCGACCTTCGACTGGTTCTTCCTGCTTTCGGCCAACGTCTTCGTGCTCCTGTGCCTCTTCCTGATCGTTTCGCCCTACGGAAAGGTGCGCATCGGCGGCAAGGACGCGACGCCCGACTATTCCTATTCCGGCTGGTTCGCGATGCTGTTCGCCGCCGGCATGGGCATCGGGCTGATGTTCTACGGCGTCTCCGAACCGATCTCGCATTTCTCCTCGTCGGTGGCGGAAAATGCCGGTGCGCCGGACAGCTGGGCGCCGCTCGGAGGCGCAGCCGGAGACGCCGCGGCGGCGCGCCATCTCGGCATGGCGGCGACGATTTTCCACTGGGGCCTGCATCCTTGGGCGATCTATGCCATCGTGGCGCTGGCGCTGGCCCTGTTTTCCTACAATAAGGGCCTTCCGCTGACGATGCGTTCGGTTTTCTACCCGATCTTCGGCGAGCGCGTCTGGGGCTGGACGGGACACGTCATCGACACGCTCGCGGTCTTTGCGACGCTGTTCGGGCTGGCGACGTCCCTTGGCTTCGGCGCCGAACAGGCCAATGCCGGCCTCAACCATATTTTCGGCCTGCCGGTAAACGACGTCTCCAAGGTCGTGCTGATCGTCGCGATCACCGGCGTCGCGCTGATGTCGGTGGTCGCGGGCCTCGACGCGGGCGTCAAGCGCCTGTCGGAAATCAACATGGTGCTGGCGGCGCTGCTGCTGGCGTTCGTGCTGCTCGTCGGGCCGACGCTCGCCATCATCACCGGCTTTTTCACCAATCTCGCCGAATATGCGCGTTACCTGCCGGAACTCTCCAACCCGTTCGGGCGCGCCGATGACAATTTCCGCCAGGGCTGGACATCCTTCTACTGGGCGTGGTGGATCTCCTGGTCGCCTTTCGTCGGCATGTTCATCGCGCGTGTCTCGCGCGGGCGTACGGTGCGCGAATTCATCATCGCCGTGCTGATCGTCCCGTCGGTCGTCTCTGTCTTCTGGATGACGGCCTTCGGCGGCACGGCGATCAGCCAGATCGTCAATGACGGCTATCAGACGGTCGCCGACGCGCCGCTGGAACTGAAGCTGTTCGCCATGCTGGAGGCGTTGCCGCTGCAGGCGATCACCTCGTTCATCGCCATCATTCTGGTGATCGTCTTCTTCGTGACGTCGTCCGACTCCGGTTCGCTGGTGATCGACACGATCACCGCCGGCGGCAAGGTGGACGCGCCGGTGCCTCAGCGCGTGTTCTGGGCGTCCTTCGAGGGCCTCGTTGCCATCGCGCTGTTGCTCGGCGGTGGGCTCGGCGCGCTGCAGGCGATGGCGGTGTCGACCGGCTTCCCGTTCACCATCGTCCTGCTGCTCGCCTGTTTCGCGATCCTGAAAGGACTGCACAGCGAACCGAGGTGAGGGGCGAACGCCTCAATTCCGGTTCTTCTGCCGGAAGAATTTCGGCCTCGGCGTCGGGCCGGCGTCGTATCGCGGATTGGCGGTGCGCAGAACCGGCCGGCGCTCCGAGACGTTGGCCCGGCTTTCGCGCCAGACGATAAAGACGCCCGACGCGATGATGATCCCGGCGCCGGTCGCCACCATCGTGTCGGGCCGCTCGGAAAAGAAGACGATGCCGTACAGCGTGGCCCACAGGATCTGGCTGTATTGCGTCGGCGCGACGACGGCCGCCGGCGCGAAGCGGTAGGCGGTGATCGTGCCGAGCTGGGCCACGACGGAGAGGAGGCCGACGCCGGCCATCATTCCGAGCGACGGCAATTCGACCGGCACGTAAACCGCCGGCAGGATCGCTCCCATCACCAGGATCGACGCCAGCATCGGATAGAGGATCAGCACGGCGGAGCGCTCCTCGCTTCCGATTTTCCGGATGATGATCGCGGCAAGCGAACTTGCCAGCGCGGCGCAGAGCGCGGCGAGATGGCCGACGGACAGCTCGGTGACGCCGGGGCGCAGCACGATCATCACGCCGACCAGGCCTGCGACGACCGCCGCCCAGCGCTGCGCCCGCACCGTCTCGCCGAGCAGCGGCACGGAAAGCGCCGTGATGAGCAGCGGGGTGGCGAACAGCAGTGCGTAGACCTCGGCCAGCGGCAGGGTGACGAAAGCGAAGAAGGCCGAACTCATCGCGGTCAGCGACAGGAGCGACCGCGCCAGCAGGAGCCAGGGATGGCGTGGCCGGAAATTACCGGTGGACTGGTCCGCCAGCACCAGGATCGCCATCGGCACGAAGGCGAACAGCATGGCGAAGAAGATGATCTGGAAGACGGAATAGTCGGCGCCCAGCGCCTTGATGATCGCATCATGGGTGGCGAACAGGCCGAAGGCGAGGAACGCAAAGCCGAGGCCGCGAACCGGCGAATTGCTGCCACCCTGCATCTGGATGCTCCCTGCCGACTGGTGCGAATCCCGTGTCCCGGGTGACGATAGGGGAAAGTGCGCGGCCGGTCATCCCGGTTTGGGCGTCACGCCAGGAGCCAAGGGCCGCTGTTGCCTTCCATCGGCGCCGGCCGAGAAAGCCGGTCATGCGCCGGAGTGAAACAGATCGAAGGCCGCAAGAGTGAAACTGTGGCGGTCACCGGCGATTGCGGAGTGAGGGCACCCCATTCACGCAAAGGAAGGGCGCCCGAATGCGGCGGGCAATGATCGCGCGCCGGCTTTCATTGACAGTCGAGCCGATAGGTGGGATGTTTCGTGAATAGACCGGTCGGTCTATTTCTTGAAACCGGCTTGCGGGAGTTATCGCGATGCATGTAGCAAAAGACCAGGTGGACACCAGAATGCAGATTCCCGGCGCGGTCATCCGCCAGCGCAAGGATTTCGGCGACGCAACCGGGTTGGGCAAGATCAGCGGCGAATATTTCACGCTGGCCGCTGGCGTCGACACTACGCCGCTGTTCCAGGGCCTCGAAGGCAATCTCTGCCAGTGCCCGCATTGGGGCTTCGTGCTCAAGGGCGAGATCACCACGACCGACGCGCAGGGCGGGCAGGAAACGGTGAAGACCAACGACCTGTTCTACTGGCCGCCGGGCCACAATGTGCGGATCGATGCCGATGCGGAGCTGATCATGTTCAGCCCGCAGCACGAGCACAGCCATGTCATCGACCATATGATCGAAAAGACCGGCGGATAGACAACCGGCCGGCGTCCGCGAGATTGTCGTTGCGGGCGCCGCCGCGGCCGGTAGTGTCGGGTGGCGGCACGACGCCGCACCATGAAACGAACATCCGGGCACCAATGCACCCAACCAAGAAACGCCTGATCGATGTGGGCCTGCCGCTGATGCTGCAGCGCGGCTACAACGACCTCGGCATCCAGGCGCTGCTTGCCGCCGCCGGGGTTCCAAAGGGCTCCTTCTATCACCACTTCACGGACAAGGAGGATTTCGCGCTGCAGGTCGTCGATGCCTATGTGGCGCGGGTTTCCGCCGATCTCGACACCGCCCTGTCGGACCGGTCGCTGCCGCCGCTTGCGCGCGTGCGGCGCTTTTTCGACCTGACCCGGGAAATGTATCGCGAACAGGGCTACCTGGGCTGCCTGCTCGGCGGGCTCGGACAGGAACTGTCCGGCATCAGCGAGGTGTTCCGTCACAAGATCGAAGGCTGCTTTTCCGGCATTGCCGGCCGCATGGCGGGCTGCCTGGAAGAGGCGCGCGAAAGAGGCGATATCCCGGCCGACAGCGACACGGACCGGATGGCCGACCTGCTGGTCGACTGCTGGGAAGGCGCGGCGCTGCGCAGCCGCATGCGCCAGGATCCCGCCTCCCTGAATGCGATGCTGGATTTTTTCCTTGATTCCGTGGCTGCGGGCGACGAGGCGCGGTCTTTCGCCTGACCGGATACGGTCACGACCGGGCCGTCACGCCGAGGCGGTCAGCGCACCGCCCACGATCTCGCCGATCGAACGGCTCACCGGCCCGGCCATGAACGGCCGGATATGCTCGGCGAACCATGGCGCGCCGACGTTCTTCGAAATCTCGTCGAGCGCTTCGCGGGTTTTATACAACACGAGAATGATTCCCTGCCGGTCATCGGTCCGGATCAGGCAGCCGCCGCCGAAATCCGGATGGTCGATCGCCTTGTTGAATGCGTCGAACTTGCCGGCGAGTTCGCTCCACTCGGCATCCGGCCTGATCTGCAGGTGATTGACGATGGCATGCATGACGGTTCTCCTTCGCGTCGTTTCACGGGTGAAGCACGGGTCCGGGAAGCGTTTGCCTCCCGGAAGCCTGCTCCGGCCTGTCGCTGTCAGGCTTCGGCCGCCTGGCGGTCCGCCGGCATGGCGATATCGGGCTCGCCGCCGAATTTCGCCCAGAACTCGTCGCGCTGGTTGCTGCGCGGGAACGCTTTCGCCGGCACGGGCACGTCGAGGAAGCGGCACAGCGGCTCCCAGCCCTCGGCGACGTCGAACACCAGCAACCGGTCCGCCGGGATGGTCTCGCGCACGAGCGCGTTGTTCCTGCGGTAGGCCGCGATGGCCGTTTCGCGGCTGATATGGCCGCCGAAGACGGGCTTGATGATCAGTTCCTGCATGGTGTCGAAGATGCCGGCGATCTCGGGCGGCAGCGGCATCGACCGGTAAATCGACATGAACTTGCCGATGGTCTTCTCGAAGCTCTTCCACCAGTCGTCCTCGGGCCGCTCCGTGTGGACGATCTTCGCGTCCGGGAAGGCGATCGCGGTCTGGCGCCAGACCGCCGCGCCCGGCCAGTCGACCTGAGATTTGTAGCCCTCGAAGACCTCCTCCCAGTCGACCTCCTCGCCCGCGGCGACCGCTGCCCAGCGGGCCGGCTGCGCCGGATTGCCCATGACCTCGACCATCTGGTGGCAGGGCCCGAAGCCGAGTTCCTCCAGCGCCAGTTTGGTCGACAGCGTTCCTGTCCGGCCGAAGCCGCTTCCGATGACTTTGAGTGCCATTTTCTCTTCCTCTCGTTATGTTTGCATCGTATCGTCGATGCCGGAGCCAGCTTGTGCCTCGGGGCGGCGGAAACCTAACGAACAGTTTTCAGGTCAGATGAACAAAATTAACCTGGCCCGCATCGATCTGAACCTTCTCGTCACATTCGAGGCGCTGATGGACTTGCGCTCGGTCACGCTGGCGGCCGAGCGGCTCGGCCGGACGCCCTCGGCGATCAGCCATGCGCTGGCGCGGCTGCGCGAGCAGGTCGGCGATCCGCTGATGGTGAAGGTCGGCGGCAAGATGCAGCCCAGCCCCTTCGCGCTCAAGCTGATCGAGGACATCAAACCGTTGCTGCGCGGCATCGAGCGGGTCATCAGCCCGCCCGACGCATTCGATCCGGCGATCAGTCAAAGGGTGTTCCGGCTGGCGATCCCGGCCTTTCCGACTCTGTTATCGACTGTCTCGCAACGCGTGCTGGCCGAGGCGCCGCATGTCGATCTCGAATGGGCGCCGGTCAGTCCGCTGTCCAATGCGGCGCTCGTGGAGGAACGACTTGACCTCGCCATGCTCTCGCCGGGTACGTCGCCGCCCGACGGGCTGGAGGCGTGGTTCTCGCCGCCGACGCGCCGGCGGGTCTTTGCGCGAGGCGACCATCCGGCGATATCGGACTGGGGAATGGATGCCTGGCTTGCCTATCCGCATGTCGTGGTCGATATCGGCGGCGCCGGCCGCCAGACCGTTCAGGACGCAGTCGAGCGCGACGGCCTCCAACGCCGCATCGGCGCCAAGGTTGCCGAATTCGCCGGGCTTGCGCCGCTGATCTCCCGCACAGACAATCTGGGCACCTTCGCTCCGATCGGCATCGCAGAGGACGCCCAGGCCTTCGGGCTGGCGGTTCTCGAGCCGCCCATCGACATGGCGCCGGTCTCTTTCGGCATCGCCTGGAATGCCCGGCTCGCCAACGATCCCGCGGTCCGCTGGATCCGCGAAATCGTTATCTCCGCTTACGAGGATACCGACCGCAGGATCAACGCGATCGTCTCGGCGACCGACATCGTCCGCCCGAAGGCCGCTGGCAGGGCCTGACGAGAGGCCGGATTCCGCATCCCGCCCGAAACCCGCAGTCACGCCGCCGGCAATTTCAATGCAGGCGTCAGCATCGATTGTCGTTGGACGAAGTGCGTCAAGACACCCTAAAGTGGCGCCCTGAATGTAGAATCAAGCCGGAGAAAACGTCCCATGGTGCGCCTCGAGTCTCTGGAGCGATATTCCGTTTTCGTATGCGTTTTGGGATTGACCGCCGTGTCGCTGGCTCTGGTTGCCTGGAGCGCCTGGTTCTGGCTCACCTTCTTCGGCTTCGCCGTGCTGTCGGCGGTCGGCGTTTACGACGTCGTGCAGACCAGACACTCGATTCTGCGCAACTATCCCGTCATCGGTCACATGCGCTTTCTCTTCGAGGGCATACGGCCTGAAATCCGCCAATACCTTATCGAGAGCGACCAGGACGAAGAGCCGTTTTCGCGCGACGAGCGTTCCATCGTCTACCAGAGAGCCAAGGGCGTCGAAGACAAGCGGCCGTTCGGCACCCGGCGCAGGGTCTATGACGCCGGCTACACGTGGCTGACGCATTCGATCAAGCCGACGACGCTGGTCAACAGCGATTTGCGGGTCACGATTGGCGGGCCGGATTGTCTTCAGCCGTATAACGCATCGCTCTACAACATTTCGGCGATGAGCTTCGGCGCGCTGTCGGCGAATGCCATCCTCGCGCTCAACACGGGCGCCAGGAAGGGCGGATTTGCACAGGATACCGGCGAGGGTGGTATCAGCCGGTATCATCGCCAGGGTGGCGGCGACCTCATTTTCGAGATCGGATCGGGTTATTTCGGATGCCGCACCGCCGACGGCAAATTCGATCCCGACCGGTTCGAGGAACTGGCCGCGGATCCGCAGGTCAAGATGATCGAGGTGAAGCTGTCCCAGGGCGCCAAACCGGGCCATGGCGGCATGCTGCCGGCGGCCAAGATCACGGCGGAAATCGCCGAGGCGCGCGCGGTTCCGATGGGGCAGGACTGCGTTTCCCCGGCATCGCACAGCGCCTTTTCGACGCCGCTCGAAATGATGCGGTTCCTCGGTCTGCTCCGGGCGCGATCCGGTGGCAAGCCGGTCGGCTTCAAGCTCTGTATCGGGCATCGGCGCGAGTTCATGTGCATCGTCAAGGCGATGCTGGAAACCGATATCGTCCCCGATTTCATCGTGGTGGACGGCAAGGAAGGCGGAACCGGCGCAGCGCCGCTGGAGTTCGCCAATCATGTCGGCATGCCGCTGGTCGACGGTCTGACCTTCGTTCACAACACCCTGCGCGGGGCGCGATTGCGCGACCGCGTGAAGATCGGCGCGGCGGGAAAGCTGGTGACGGCTTTCGACATAGCCCGCGCGCTGGCGCTGGGGGCTGACTGGGCGAATTCGGCCCGGGGCTTCATGTTCTCGATCGGCTGCATCCAGGCGCAGGCGTGTCACACGAACCGATGCCCGGTCGGTGTCGCGACGCAGGACCCTTTGCGGCAACGCGCCCTCGATGTGACCGACAAGTCGGAGCGGGTCGCGCGGTTTCACGGAAATACGATGAAGGCGCTGGGGGAAATGGCGGGCGCCGCCGGTCTCGATGATCCGCGGGCGTTTCTGCCGCATCATTTCATGCAGCGGGGAATGGACGGCGAGATGATATCGGGCAATCAGGCATTCCCCTATCTGCCCGAGGGGTTCCTGCTCGATGGTGACGAAACGCATATCGACGATCTCGATCGCTGGAACCGGGCCGACGCGCGAAGCTTCGATCCCGTCGCCTGAACAAGACACCGGATTCGACCCGCCATGACGAAATCGAAGCTCGAGGAACTGGAAACGCGAATTGGCGCCGCGACGGGCGAAGACCGGGATCTCGACCGCCTGATCAAGGACACGCTTGCCGGCGGAGGTGAACCGGCGCTGCGCTATTCGTCCTCGGTCGACGACTGCATCGCGCTGATCGGAGCGGTCTTGCCGGAATGGGCTTGGCACATCGGATACGGGCCCCGGGGAATCATGCCCTATGCGAACCTGCGCCTCCGGACGGCGAAAGACGGATCCGACAGGCGCGTGGAGACGACGGCGCCGACCGTGCCGCTCGCGCTGCTGCAGGCTACCGTCAAGGCGCTGTTGTCGGATCGGTGAGGGGACGAAGCCCGCCGATTTTGGCGATGTAAAAACAGGAATAAATTCCTTGACACCGTCACGGTGCTGGTGTAGCCTTCGGGCATAATCGCAGAAATGGGCAAACGGGCCGGGTGCTTCGCACCGCGGCCCTTTTCTTTGGCGGTCAGGAACCGGCCGTTTGCGCCAGCACGCGCAGGCGGCTGTCGAATTCGCCGCGGTCGACATAGAAGCCCTGGAGATGGCGGTGGCCGGTCGCCGGATCGAAGGCGGCGCGGCCATGCAGGACGCGGCGGTTGTCGAAGACGACCATCTCGCCGGGCCGGAGCGCGAACTCGACCGCATAGGCCGGATCGCGCGTCGCGGCCATGAAGGCGCGATAGGCGCGGTAATACGCCGCCAGGGTTTCCGCCGGCATGTCGAATACATCGGCGAGGTGGGCGTTCCAGCAGATTTCGGTCACCGCCCCGCCGTCATCCAGCGTGATGACTTCGTGGCGACGCCGGATGTCGACGTCGCCATCGTGAAACCGGAACGGGATCGGGATGGTCGACAGCAAGTCGAACGCGTCGGGCGCGTTTCGGCGCAGGTCTTCGGCGATGGCGTAACCGTCCGCGAAGACCGAACCGCCGCCGACCGCCTCGTTGGCGAGGCAATGCAGGAACTGGTAGCCGGGCGGCAATTCCTGGTTCGGCAGGTCGGTGTGCAGCGGCAGCGCTACGGCGGTATAGGCGAGATTGTTCGGATTCGGCTTCGATTTGACCTCGAAGACCGTGCCGAAATTCGTTTCGCGCAGAAACCCTATGCGCCGGGCCACCGCCATGCCCGCCTGCGGGTCGTCGGCGAGCCCGTCGACCAGCGAGATGCCCCAGGCGCGGGTTTCGGCGAGCCAGTGCGCGAGTGCGCCGTCGTCGGCGAGCAGGGACGCGGCGTCGCCTGTCGGCAGGTCCTGCCGGGCGATATCACCGCGCCACGGTTTCGCGGCGATCTCGGCCGGGTCGGGAAGCGGCCGGCCGGGCGCGTGTTGCGCCAGCCAGTCGAGCGAAAAGCGGCTGCGATGGCCGTCGTCCTCCCAGGCGACGGTGACGCAATCGCCTTCGACGCTGACGTCATGCGCGGAAAGATCCGCCGGAATCGCGAGCAGATCCTGCATGCGTTCCTGGGTTTCGGGATGCCAGGCGCTCGGGCAATTGTCCCGGAGCCAGATGAAAGGAAAATTCGCCTGCGTGCCATCAGGCCATATCACGCGCAGCATGCGTTGTGCGCGCAGTTGATCCACTACGGTCATGGATTCGTCCTCTTCAGATGTATGGAAAATGGAAAGGCCCTGCCGTCACCGGGGTGGCGGCCACCATTTGTGGGCTTTCGCATGCGGGGCGTTCTGCTGACGCCCAAGGACAACGGGCATGATGTGTTTCCGCCGTGACTGACGAAATGTAGCGCTGGTTGCCCGAGCCGGCAATCGGTTTGATCCGGGCGGCCATTGCCGAAGCGCAGGGGACGCTCGATGACCTCATTGCTCGACACCTTGCCGCGCGAGATACTGATCGGCCTGTCGGAGACGGACGATGCCCTTCTGCGCACCCTGTTCCGGCATGATTGGCGTATCTTCGCCCGGCCGGGCCAGTTGCCGCCGCCGGGTGACTGGCGCAACTGGCTGATCCTCGCCGGGCGCGGCTTCGGCAAGACGCGGTCCGGCGCCGAATGGGTGCGCGGGCAGGCAAAGGCCGGGGCAGGGCGCATCGCCCTGATCGCGCCGACCATCGCCGATGCGCGCGACATCATGATACGCGGCGAAAGCGGGCTGCTTTCGGTGTGCTGGGAGGGCGATTTTACGCATGATGGGCGCTGGCTCGGGCGGCCGGTCTACCAGCCGACCATGCGCCGCGTGGTCTGGGCCAACGGCGCGGTGGCGATGATCTTCTCCGCCGAGGAGCCGGAGCGCCTGCGCGGGCCGCAGCACGAGAAAATATGGGCCGACGAGATTTGCGCGTGGACCTATTCGCGCGAGACCTGGGACATGGCGATGTTCGGCCTCAGGCTGGGTGTCAATCCGCAGGCCTGTATCACCACGACGCCGAAGCCGTTGCGCCTCATCAAGGAACTCGCGGCGGACCCGGCGACAGCAGTCACAAGAGGCTCGACCTTCGATAACGCGATCAACCTCGCGCCGGGTTTTCTCGACGCGGTGCTCGCCAAATACGAGGACACTCGCCTCGGCCGCCAGGAACTCCACGCCGAGATCCTGGAAGAGGCCGATGGCGCGTTGTGGACGCGCAGCCAGATCGACGGTCTGCGGCGGCGGGAGGCGCCGAAGGATTTGAAGCGCATCGTCGTCGCGGTCGATCCGCCGGCGGGCTCGAAATCGACCTCGGACGCCTGCGGCATCGTCGCCGCCGGGATCACCGGCAACGGCGTCGCCCATGTGATCGCGGATGCGAGCCTGCGGGCGGCAAAACCGTCGGCCTGGGCGGCGAAGGCGGTGGCACTCTACGAGACGCTCGGAGCGGACCTGATCCTCGCCGAGGTCAACCAGGGCGGCGACATGGTCGAGGCCGTGATCCGGCAGATCGATGCCACCGTGGCGCTGAAGAAGGTACATGCCAAACGTGGCAAATGGCTGCGCGCCGAACCCGTTGCCGCGCTCTACGAGCAGAATAGGGTGACGCATGCGCCGGGACTTGGCGCTCTGGAGGACGAGATGTGCGAGTTCGGCACGGACGGATTGGCGTCCGGCCGCTCGCCCGACCGGCTCGACGCCATGGTCTGGGCGGTCAGCGAATTGCTGCTGGGGCGGCACGGTGAGCCGCGGGTGAGGGGGCTTTGAGCCCCCTCGATCAGGCTTCGGTTCTCGCCGTCAGGCCGCCTTGCGTGTGGCGATCGCCGAGGCGACCGTCTCGGTCCACGGCGTCGTCGGACGGCCGATGAGACGCGACAGCGTGCGGCTGTTGTCTTCGAGCGCGCCTTTTGCCGTGCCGGCATCGCTGTCGGCCAGCAATTCGGCGAATGCCCTAGGGAGGCCCGCGCCTTCCAGCGCGGCGGCATAATCGGCCTCGCTCATGTCCGCATAGGCGACGGGCTTGCCGGCAGAGTTCGCGATCGCCGCGGCGAATTCGGCCATCGAGAAACTGTCGTCGCCGGCGAGTTCATAGACCACGTTTTCGGCCGGCGCATCCGCCGTCAGGACGGCAACGGCCGCCTTGGCGTAGTCCAGGCGCGGCGCGCTGGAAATGCGGCCGTCTCCCGCCGCGCCGATATAGGCGCCGTGTTCGATGGCCGGATCGATCGAGCCCGTCTTGTTCTCTGTATACCAGCCGTTGCGCAGGAAGGCGTAGGGAATGCCCGAGGCCGCGAGGTCGGCCTCGGTGGCGCGGTGTTCGACAGCGAGGCCGAGCGGAGACGTGTCGGCCTTGAGGATCGAGGTGTAGGCGATGAAGCCGACGCCGGCTTTTTTCGCCGCCGAGATGGCATTTTGATGCTGGACAGCACGCTGGCCGATTTCGGAGGACGAGATCAGCAGCAGCCGGTCGATATCACGGAAGCCCTTTTCGAGTGACGCGGGATCGGTGTAGTCGCCGAACCGGACCTCGATGCCCTTCGCCTCGAACGCGGCGGCGGATTCCGGCCGGCGCACGAGCGCGACAATATTTGCCGCGGGTGTTTTCTTGAGGAGGTCGGCGATGACCAGCGTGCCGAGTTGGCCGGAGGCTCCGGTGACGAGATATTTTGCGGTGGTCATGGTATTGTTCCTTTCAGGTTTGTTTTAGGTCTCTAAATGAGGTATGGTCTCTTTTAGTTACCAACTCTCGGAAGGCGATGGAAGGAGGCACTTTTTCATGACCAAGGCACATGAAGGTAACCTCCCGGCCGTGACGGAAGAGATGAGCCAGCGTTTCGACGCCTGGCAGGAAGCGGGGTTCGACGCCGCGAATTGCCCGGTGCGTGACGTGCTGGACCGGGTCGGCGACAAATGGTCGGTCCTGATCCTGACTGCGCTTGCCGAGGAGCCGAAGCGGTTCAGCGCGCTCAACCGGGCGGTCGGCGATATTTCGAAGCGGATGCTGACCCAGACGCTGCGGACGCTGCAGCGCGACGGCCTGGTGGACAGGACCGTCTATCCGACGACGCCGCCGACGGTCGACTACCGGCTGACGGAACTCGGCCACTCGGTACTGGAGCCGCTGTCGGCGCTGATCGCCTGGGCCGAGACGCGCCATGACGACATACGCGCCGCGCGCAACGCCTTCGACGAGGACGAAGCCGTAGCGGCATAGTCAGCTGCCGCGAGAGGCAGGGCAGGAAAAGGGGCGCTTGCGGCCCCTTTTTCGATTCCGAAATCAACAACCTGGACCAATTCCATGAATCGATCTGCCAACTGGCTGGCCCGGGCCTTCGGGCTTGGCCGGGACAAACATGCCGTGAAACCGGCGGAGGCGAAGGGCTGGCCCCTGGGCTTCGTCGCCATGCATGGCGCGGCAACCGCGGCATGGACGTCGGCCTCCTACGGCGCCCTGTCGCGCGAAGGCTTCATGCGCAATCCGGTCGTCCACCGCTGCGTGCGGATGATCTCGGAGGCGGCGGGCGCGGTGCCCTGGCTCGCCTATGACGGCGACGCCGAGGTGCCGGACCATCCGGTCATGGCGCTGCTGGAAAGCCCGAACATGCGCGACACTCGCGCCTCATTTCTGGAAGCGCTCTACGGCCACCTGCTTCTGTCAGGAAACGCCTTCATCGAGCGCGTGGCGGGCAGCACGGACGGCGACGCGCTTTATCTGCTGCGTCCCGACCGGGTGTCGGTTGTCACCGGGGCGGACGGCTGGCCGGTCGCGGTCGACTACCAGGCCGGGCCGGTCAAACGGCGGATACCCTTCGAGGAGGCAGGCGGCGAGCCGCGATTGCTGCATTTGACGCTGTTCCACCCGCTCGATGACCTGCGCGGCTTCGCGCCGCTGGAGGCCGCGCTGATGGCGCTCGACATCCACAATGCGGCGGGCACCTGGAACAAGGCGCTGCTCGACAATGCGGCGCGGCCTTCCGGCGCGCTGGTCTATGCGCCGCCGGAGGGCGGCAACATGGCGCCGGAGCAGCGCGAGCAGCTGAAACGCGATCTCGAGACGGAATATGCCGGCGCGTCGAATGCCGGGCGGCCGCTGCTACTCGAAGGCGGGCTCGACTGGAAGGCGATGGGCCTGACGCCGAAGGACATGGATTTCATCCAGGCCAAACACGCCGCCAGCCGCGACATCGCGCTCGCCTTCGGCGTGCCGCCGATGCTGCTCGGAATTCCCGGCGACAACACCTATGCCAATTATGCCGAGGCGAACCGCGCCTTCTACAGGCTGACCGTGCTGCCGCTGGTGACCCGCACCGCCGACGCCTTTTCCCGTTTCATCGGCGATGGGCCTCTGCGCCTCGCGCCCGACGCCGACCGCATCGAGGGACTTTCCGCCGAGCGCGACGCGCTGTGGGCGCGGCTCGAGCGGGCGAGCTTCCTCAGTGACGACGAGAAGCGCGAAGCCGTGGGCTACGGCCCGAAATCCTGAATGAGGACAGATCATGACCATGACGGACCTGTCGCCGGCCGCTTCCCTGTGGCTGGCGAAAACGGCCGGCGCGCTCGCCGGCTCGGCGATCTCGCTCGCCTATCTCTTGCCGAAGGGCCGCCGCGAGGCGGCGCTGCGCTTCCTCGCCTCGATGTCGGCGGGGCTCGTGTTCGGCGGCACCGCCGGGCTGGCGGTCGCCAAGCGCCTCGGCGTCGACGCGAACCTGTCGCCGCATGAACTGGTGCTGATGGGGTCGGCGCTGTCGAGCCTGTCGATCTGGTGGGCGATCGGTTTCGCGATCCGCTTCGGCGACCGGCTGATTGCCGGCAGGCCCGCGGAAAGCAAGCCACGGCGGGAGGGCTGCGATGAGCACTGACGCGAAGAGCCTGGAGCACAAGTTCAACCGGGTGGAGCTGGAAGCCGGCGACGGCACCATTTCCGGCTATGCCAGCGTCTTCGGCGCGGTCGATCTCGGCCGCGACGCGGTGGAGCGCGGCGCCTTCGCCAAATCACTGGCGGCCAGAGGCGCCGGCGGGATCCGCATGCTGTTCCAGCACAATCCCGACGAAGTTATCGGCCGCTGGACGGCGATCCGCGAGAACGCACGCGGACTCTATGTCGAGGGCAGGATATCGACCGAGGTCGCCAAGGGCCGAGAGGTGTTGGCGCTATTAAGGAATGGCGGTCTCGACGGGCTGTCGATCGGTTTCAGGACGGTGAAGGCGAAAAAGGAGGCGCGCAGCGGCGTCCGCCGCATCCTCGAGGCCGACCTCTGGGAGATCTCGGTGGTGACCTTTCCGATGCTGCCGCAGGCGCGCGTCACCGCCGTCAAGGCCGGGCGCCGGCCGACGGCGCGCGAATTCGAACGCTGGCTCGTGCGGGATGCCGGGCTGACCAGGAGCGAGGCGAGGGCGGTGATCGCCAGGGGCTTCGCTTCGCTCGGACGCCGCCGGGACGGCGCGGCCGGGGAAAAGGGCCTCGCGAAGACGATCCGCGAAGCGGCCCGGCAACTCCAACCGACACGAGGAACACGATGAAACAGGAAACGATTGTCGCCCCCGAACTGAAATCGGCGGCGGACGGCGATGTGGCGGAAGCCTTTGACGACTTCATGCACGCCTTCGACGAGTTCAAGCAGGCAAATGACGAGCGGCTGGCACAGATCGAGAGCCGCTTCGGCGCCGACGGCGTTACCAGCGACAAGGTCGAGCGCATCAACCAGGCGCTCGACGAACAGAAGCGCACGCTCGACACGCTGGTGCGCAAGCAGGCCCGTCCACCACTCGGCGGTGGCGAACCGGCTGTGCCGAGCGAACACAAGGCCGCCTTCGAGAACTATGTGCGACGCGGCGATGAGCGCCGGCTGCAGGCGCTGGAAGGCAAGGCGATGTCGATCGGCTCCGGCCCGGACGGCGGCTATCTGGTGCCGCCCGAGACGGAAGCCGCCATCGGCGCGCGGCTGCGCGACATTTCGCCGATCCGCTCGATCGCCAGCGTCAGGCAGGTATCGGGCTCGGTGCTGAAGAAGCCCTTCGCCATCGGCGGTCCGGCGGTCGGCTGGGTTGGCGAGACGGATGCGCGGCCGCAGACGGCGGCCTCGACGCTCGCCGAATTGCAGTTCCCGACGATGGAGCTCTACGCCATGCCGGCGGCGACGGCGCAGCTTCTGGAGGACTCGGTGGTCGATATCGACCAGTGGATCGCCCAGGAAGTCGACGCCGCCTTCGCCGAACAGGAGGGCGCCGCCTTTGTCGCCGGCGCCGGAACCAACAAGCCGCGCGGCTTCCTCGATTACACGACGATCGCGGAAGCCAGCTGGACCTGGGACAAGATCGGCTATGTCGCGACCGGCGTCGACGGCGCGCTGCCGGCGTCCGATCCGTCCGACGTGCTGATCGACATGGTTTATGCGCTCAAGGCCGGCTACCGCCAGAACGCTTCGTGGGTGATGAACCGCAAGTCGCAGGCCGCGATCCGCAAGATCAAGGATGCCGACGGCAACTATATCTGGCAGCCGCCGGCGGCGGTCGGCCAGAAGGCGATGCTGATGGGCTTCCCGCTGGTCGAGGCCGAGGACATGCCGGATATCGGCTCCGACGAAATGGCCATCGCCTTCGGTGATTTTGGCCGCGGCTATCTCGTCGTCGACCGCACCGGCGTCTCGGTGCTGCGCGATCCCTATTCGGCCAAGCCCTACGTGCTGTTCTACACGACCAAGCGCGTCGGCGGCGGGGTGCAGGATTTCGACGCGATCAAGCTGCTCAAGTTCGGAACTGCGTAAGCAGGACCGACAAGACGGCCCCGGTCTTCCTCCCGCCGGGGCCGTTTCCCGTTCCATTTATGGAGACATCCATGACCTATGCCCAGATTGCCGCGCCCGCGGCGATGCCGGTGACGCTTACCGAGGCGAAGGCGCATCTGCGCGTGACCTCCGGCACCGAGGACGACACGATCACCGCCTTGATCGCGACCGCGACGCAATATCTCGAACGCGATACCGGCCAGGCGCTGATCGACCAGCAGTGGCGGGCGTATTTCGACTGCGTGCCGGCCGACGGCGTGCTGGAGCTGATGCGCTCGCCGGTACGCGGCATCGTCGCCGTGACCGTCTATGACGGCGCCGGCAATGGAACCGTGCTCGACGGCTCCGGCTACTACGTCAATCTGGTTGCGCGCCCGGCGCGGCTGCGGCTTGCCGATGGCGTGACGCTGGCGATGCGCGCCAACGGCATCGAGGTCGATTTCGACGCCGGTTACGGCGAGACCGGCGTCGACGTACCGGACATGCTGAAACGCGCGGTCCTCGTGCTGGTCGCGCACTGGTACGAATTCCGCGGCGTGTTCGACGCCGCCGACCATCCGGTCTCCGTACCGGCGCTCTATGCGCGGCTGACGCGGCATTTCCGGTTTCTCTCGGTGTGACCATGAAAACGGTGTTCTTTGATCCTGGAAAACTGCGCCACGAAATGGCGCTGCAACAGGCGGTGCGTGTGGCGGACACGCTCGGCGGCCAGACCGAAACGTGGCAGACGCTCGCGACCGTCTGGGCGCATCTCGTACCGGCGACGGCAAGCCCGGTGCGCCGCGCCGATGGCGAGGAAGCCGAAATCACGCATCATGTCGTGTTGCGCGCCGACGCCGGCGTGCAGCGCGGTATGCGGCTGGTGACAGGCGAGAGGGTTTTCGCCATCCGCGCGGTTCGCGATCTCGACGAGACGGGCCGTTACCTCCTCTGCCTGACGCGGGAGGAAACGCCATGAACCTGACCATGCGGCTGACGCTGGACGGGTTAGTCCGAGCGCTCAGGACGCGCGCCGAGATCATCGCCGACGAGCGCGTGGAAGAAGCGCGCAGGCAACAACCGGACCCGAAAGACAAGCCGGAGGATCGCGATGAGCAGCGCCGCCCATGATCTGCAGGCCGCGATCGTCGCCGCGCTGCGCGCCGACACGGATCTCGTGGCGCTGCTCGGCGGGGAGGATCGCATTTTAGACCGCGTGCCGCCGGATCGGGCACTTCCCTGCGTCGTCATCGGCCGGACGGCGGCGCAGGACTGGAGCACCGACGACCGGACGGGCGAGGAGCATCTGGTGACGATCCGCGGCTGGTCGCGTGCGACCGGCCGAACAGAGGTGCTGGCTGTCGCGGAGCGCGTGACGGCCGCGCTCGTAGCGCTTGCCGGCGTCAGCGGCGACACGCGGATCGTGTCCTGTCTGCCGGTATCCACCGATCACGGCTACGAACCGGCCGACCGCGCCTGGCGCGCGACAATAAGGCTCCGGGCGCTGACCGAACCGGCGGCCTGATCCCAAACCAATTCGAACCAAGGAGGCGGCGGCGATGGCATCGCAACGCGGCAAGGATCTGCTTTTGAAATTCCGGGACGGTGCGAGTTTCGTCACTGTCGCCGGGCTGAGGACCAAGCGCATCAGCTTCAACGCACAGACGGTGGACATCACGGATTCCCAGTCGGCCGGGCGGTGGCGCGAACTGCTCGACGGGGCGGGCATCCAGCGCGCCTCGGTCTCGGCCTCGGGCATCTTCAAGGATGCGGCGTCGGACGAAACGGTCCGCGCCGCCTTCTTCGCCGGCGCGGTGACGACTTGCCAGCTGGTGATCCCGGATTTCGGCACCATCGAGGGTGGGTTCCAGATCACGTCGCTCGACTATGCGGGAAACCACGACGGCGAGGTCACCTTCGACATTGCGCTGGAATCCGGTTCTGCGCTGACATTCGGAGCCGCCTGATGCTGATCAATCGCAAGAGAGGCGAGATCGCCGCCGATCTCGGCGGCAAGGAGCGCGCGCTCTGCCTGACGCTCGGCGCGCTGGCCGAACTGGAAGCGCATTTCGGCGCGGAAGATTTGACCGCGCTGACGCAGCGCTTTTCAAGCGGGAAACTGTCGGCGGACGATTTGCTGACCATCATCCATGCCGGGCTGAAAGGGGCGGGCCATACATTCACCCGCGACGAGGTGGCCGAAATGCAGACGCAAGGCGGCGCGGCCGGCTATGCCCGCATCGTCTCGGACCTGCTGCAGGCGACCTTCGGCGGCGATGGCTGAGCGTTTTCCCTGGCAAGCGGCGATGGCTTTCGGTTTCGCCGTCATGCGGCTGTCGCCCCAGGAATTCTGGGCGATGACGCCGCGCGAACTTGCCGCCGCCATGCGGGCCTTCGGCCACGGCGTCCACGCGCCGCCGGAGAGGGGAAGCTTCGAGGAGATGATGGGGCGATTTCCGGATGGCTAGCTGAGGTCACCGCCCGCGATTTGCGGCGGGCCGTGCGATGCGTTCAATCGCGGCGACGGCCGGCCTTTTCCTTTCGGTAGCGCGCGATCCATTCGGCGCTCGTGGCGTCCGCCAGTTTCGCGACCTCCGGAACCGCCCCGGATGCAATCGCGCTGTCTAGCCCCAAACGATCAAGGATCAGGGCCAGAACCGAAGCGGGATCGCCGGACAGCATCTCGTAAGTAATGCGAACCGGGTCGATCCCGCATGCCGCGAACCATTGGTTCCAGGCATCGTCGTATCGCTCCAGTTCGGTGACATATTTGTCAATCGCATCATGATCGTAGACCGGATGCGCGAGAGGAGACAGCCTTTCCAGTTCGGTTCCGTCGGGAGCGACGTGCCACAGCCCGGTTTGTTCGGCCTTCACGCGCGAAACCGCCTGGGCCACCTTGTCCCCGCGCGAAAGATGGATGAAGAGCGTCCGGCCGAACGCCTTTTCGAAGCGGGCGACGTCATCGGGCAGCCCCGGATAGACCGTGTCGATCATCCCGATGGCGTCTTCGAGGTTTTCCCGCATGAGCCGAAGTCCGAAAACGCCGGTCCGATTTTCGCCTTCTCCGAAGGCCGCGCCCAGATAGGTTCGGGCGAATTCCGCGTCCGTCATCGTCTCCCGGGCGGGAAGGCCCCAATCGTCCATCCACTCGGAAACCGATTGCCGGCGGAAAAAGGAATCCGGCTTT
Source organism: Oricola nitratireducens (assembly GCF_014904745.1). GTDB lineage: Bacteria > Pseudomonadota > Alphaproteobacteria > Rhizobiales > Rhizobiaceae > Oricola > Oricola nitratireducens. The sequence continues at coordinate 164,582 of NZ_JACZCS010000014.1, read as the reverse complement.
CCGGCTACCCCGGTAGAGGCCAGCAGGCGACACAGAAGGGTGCTGCCGGACCGCGGCGTTCCGCAGATGATGTAGGATTTGAACATTGCCGGTCCCTGTCTTCGAGCAGCTTATAAAGTCCGATGTGTGACACGGGTTTGGCAATCGGGACGCCATTGCCAATTGGTCAATTGCATCGACCGGTTCACGCCGCCGCAGGCAGGCCGGGATCGGTTTCGATCAGGCTCGCAAGCGTCGAGATTCGCCGCCACCAGCGCGAAAGGGCGGGGTAGACCGCGATCGCGGCGGCGCCCTCCGGCGCGCGCAGGAAATAGTCGATCATCGGTGCGAGGTGGCAATCGGCGAGCGTGACGGTTTCGCCGTCGAGGACGAGGCCCTCGCAGGCGATGGTTTCCAGAGCGGCCAGAACTGTCCTGCTCGCTTCCAGTCCCGCCGCAATTTCTTCCTCGCTGGCGGTTTCGCCCTCCAGCGGGCGGAAAATGCGATGTGCGAACACCTGCCGCACCAATGGCCAGTAGCCGTAGGCGTCGACGATCGCGATCACCTGCGCCATGCGAGCGATGGCTTTCGGGTCGGCCGGCGTCAGAGGCGAACCGTTAAAGGCGGCATCGATGTAGCGGGTGATCGCCGCGGTTTCGTAAAGGACGAAATCGCCATGCGCGAGAACCGGAACCCGGACGAAGGGGTGCAACAGGCGGTGCGACGCGGAAACGTTATCGGCGAATGGATCGAGCTCTACCCGGTCATAAGCAACGCGCTTCTCGGCGAGGACCATCCGCACGGCGCGCGTATAGACGCTGTAGCGGTAGCCGTGGAGCGTGACCTTGTCCGCCATCGCAGTCCTCCGCGTCATTGAAACTCGCAAGGTCTTAGGAGATTTCGGCCATGGATGAAACACTGATTGTGGCGATCAACGCCGACGCCAGCGGCTTCGAGGCATCAACCTGGGCGCGGCCGCGACACAAACCGGAAAGTGATGGTTCGAAGAAGGCCCCTCACTCCGGGATCGGGAAAATCCGGTCGTAAACGAGATTGAAGGTGAAGGTGTAGACCAGGAAGAAGACCGTCAGCGAGAGGTCGATGACGAGCGCCTCCCGCAGACTGACGCCGAGGATGATGACGATCACCGGCAGCAGCAGGACGGTCAGCAAGAACTCGAACAGCACGGCATGGAGGACGCGGACGCCAAAACCCTTCTTCCGCGAGCTTTCGGTCAACCGGAGCAAGGCGTGATCGAAACCGAGATTGTAGAGATAGTTCCAGATCATAGCGACGACCGAACTGGCGATGCCAACCGCGCCCATGTTCATCGCCGGCATGCCGAACAGCCGGTTGCCGAGCAGCACGACCATGAGGATGGCGAGGATCTCGAAGCTGATCGTGTGGCGGATACGGTCGGGGGTGGAGCGCATGGTCTGTCCGGACGGGAAATGCCCGGCGGATGCGCGGGCCGAACCTTCGTTAGCGCGGAGCGGAGTTTATTCCAAGCCGGTCATAAGGGCAGCTGGCACGAACATGGCCTCCTGCGGCAAGCAGGGCGAGGCGGAACGATACGACACGAAAGGCGCCACTCTTGGATGAACAACTCACAATCGCCATCAACGCCGACACGACCGGCTTCGAGACGGCGCTGAAATCGCTTGAGCGGCAGGCTTCGTCGTTTGGCACGACGCTGACCGGCGCGCTGAAGGGCGCGGCCGTCTCCGGCCGCTCGCTGGAGGACACGCTGCGTTCGATCGGCCAGAATCTCGCGACAAGCGCGTTGAATGCCGGTCTCGCGCCCTTGCAGAACCTGCTGAACGGCTTTGCCTCGCGGGCGTTCTCCGGGGTCTCGGGCATATTGCCCTTCGCGCAGGGCGGCGTGGTCGGCGCGGACGCGATGTTCGCCGGTGGCGGCGTGCTGGCCGCGCCGGCCTATTTCCCGATGGGCGGCGGGCGCACCGGGCTGGCCGGAGAGGTGGGACCGGAGGCGATCCTGCCCTTGAGCCGCGGACCGGACGGGCGGCTGGGCGTCGCTACGGGCGAGGGCGGTGCGCCGGTGATGGTCAATGTCACGATAAACACGCCGGATGCAGGCTCCTTCCGCAAGTCGGAGGCGCAGGTCTCCGCCGCGCTGGCGCGTGCCGTCGCGCGGGGGCGAAGAGCGAACTGAGGAACTTTCATGAGCGGTTTTCACGACGTCGTCTTCCCGTCGCGGCTTGCCTTCGGAGCGAGCGGCGGGCCGGAGCGGCACATCGAGATCGTGCGGCTCGCCTCCGGACTGGAGCAGCGCAACGCGCGCTGGGCGCGTTCGCGGCGGCGCTACACGATTTCGACCGGAATCAAATCCTTGGCCGATCTGCATAACCTTTTGAGTTTCTTCGAGGAACGCGGCGGGCCGCTGAACGCCTTCCGCTTTTTCGACCCGGTCGATCACCAGTCGGTGGCGCCGGGCGAAACCGTGACGCCGACGGACCGGGCGATCGGCACGGGCGACGGGGTCGCCACCGCGTTCCAGCTTGCGCTCGGCGACAACCGGCCGGTCACCAAGCCTGTCGCGGAAACGGTGCGTGTCGCGGTCGACGGCATCGAACTGTCGAACCCGGCGGAATTCTCCGCCGATGCCCTGACCGGCGTCGTCACGCTTGCGAGCGCGCCGGATCCGGGCGCGGCGGTGACGGCCGGGTTCCGGTTCCATGTGCCGGTGCGCTTCGACAATGCGCAGCTCGCGGTGACGCAGACCTCCTTCGAGGCCGGCGAGATCCCCGACATACAGCTTGTGGAGGTGTTCGAATGACGGACCTGCCGCAAGAACTGCGCGACCATCTCGACCAGGAGGTGACGAGCGTCTGCTTCTGCTGGATCGTCCGCCGCAAGGACGGCATCGTGCTCGGCTTTACCGACCACGACCGGGCGCTGACCGTCGAAGGCGTCGCCTGCGAGCCGGCGACGGGTTTCGTCGCGGGCGACATCGAATCCAGCCTGGGTTTCGCCGGCGACACGGCCGAAGTCGCCGGCGCGCTGTCGTCGGAGGCGATCAGCGAGGCCGATATCGAGGCGGACAAATATGACGGCGCGGGAATAGAGCAATATCTCGTCAACTGGGCAGAGCCGGGCCAATACGCGCTGATGAAGCGCCATGCCGTCGGCGAGATCCGCCGCACCGACGGGGCGTTCCGTGTCGAACTCAGAAGCCTGTCGGCGAAATTCGACGAGCGGCGCGGGCGCTACTTCCTGCGCAAATGCGACGCCGATCTCGGCGATGGACGCTGCGGGTTCGACACCGGCGCGCCGGGGTTCTCCGCAAGCGGGACGGTGACGGCCGTTGGCGCGGGGCAACTCACGGTGACCGGCCTCGAAGGATACGACGACGGCTGGTTCGTACACGGGCGGCTGAGCTGGATGTCTGGGCAGCGCGTTGGAACCGCCGTGACCGTCGCCGCCATGCGCGCGAGCGCTGTCGGGCACGAGCTGTCACTGTTCGAACCGGACATGGCCGGGATCTCGGCCGGCGACACGTTCGCGCTTGCCGCCGGCTGCGACAAGCGTTTCGAGACCTGCCGCGCGAAATTTTCCAACGGGCTCAATTTTCGCGGCTTTCCGCATATTCCCGCCAATGACGCAGCGCTCAATTACGCCGACGAGGAGACGGATTTCGATGGCGGCCCGCTTGTCCCGTGAGGCCGCGAGGAAAGAGGCGCTCGGCATCGCCTGTTGCTGGATCGGCACGCCCTATCGTCATCAGGCAAGCCGCAAGGGCGTCGGTTGCGACTGTCTGGGGCTCGTTCTCGGTGTCTGGCGCGAGCTCTATGGCGAGCGGATCACGGCGCGGCTGGCCTATTCGCCCGACTGGGCGGAGACGACGATTGGTGAACCGTTGCTGGCGGCGTTGCGGGACCGCTGCGACGAACTCGATCCGGCGGCGATGCGGCCGGGCGACATCCTCGCTTTCCGCTGGCAGGTGGGGACGGCGGCAAAGCACCTGGCGCTGCTCGCGCCGGACGACCGCATCATCCACGCCTATGAAGGCCACGCAGTCATGACCTCGGCATTTGTGCCCTCATGGCGGCGGCGTGTGGCGGGCGTCTTTGCGTTTCCGGCTGTCAGGTCCCCCAGCCGGCAATAACCGCATCGACTTCCAGCTCGACGAGCCACTCGGGATTCACGAAACGGTCGATCGCCATGATGGTGTCGACGGGGCGGATGTCCCGGAAATATTCCTTGCGCACATCGATCGCGGCTTTCCAGTTGTCGATGTCGGTGAGGATCACGCGCGTCCGCACGACATCGTGCAGTCCGGATCCCGCCTGCTCCAGCGCCGTCTTGATGATCTCGATGCACTGACGGGTTTGCGCGGCGACATCGCCGATGCCGACGGTCTTGCCATCCGGACCGACGGGGGCGGTACCGCCGATCGAAATGAACGGGCCGACCCTGACCGCGCGGCTGAATCCGACGATTGCCTCCATGGGATTTCCGTTGGAAATCAGTTCCCTGTCGAATTTCATGGCGAAGATCCTCCTGTTGTCTTCCGTTAGGTTAACTCGACGCCACGGGATCATCCACACTTGTTGACCGGCACGGCCGGCGCTTCACCATCCGACCATCGGAGGAAATTCAATGGCGACCCTGCTGCTGCAGGCCGCGGGCGGGCTGCTCGGCGGCGTTTTCGGCGCGACCGGCGCGGCCATCGGCACGGCGGCCGGAGCGCTTGCCGGCTATGCGATCGACACCGCGCTGATCAACTCGACGCGCCATGTTGAGGGCGCGCGCCTGTCCGGCGCGCGGCCACTGACGGCGGAGGAGGGCACGCCAATCGCGCGCGTCTACGGCCAGGCGCGCCTGTCGGGCACGGTGATCTGGGCGACGCGCTTCGAGGAGACCGCGCGTACCGAGCGGCAGGGCGGCAAGGGCGGTCCTAAGGTCACGACCTATTCCTACTACGCTAATCTTGCCATCGGCCTTTGCGACGGGCCGGTCGCGGCGATCAGGCGCGTCTGGGCCGACGGCAAGGAACTGGACCTGACTGGGATCGCCATGAGGATTTATCCCGGCGACGAGACGCAGCTTCCCGATCCGCTGATCGAGGCGAAACAGGGTGCCGGCCTCGCGCCGGCGTTCCGCGGCACGGCCTATGTCGTCTTCGAGCGGCTGCCGCTGGAGCGCTTCGGCAACCGCGTGCCGCAATTCCAGGTCGAGGTAATCCGCCCGGTCGGCGAACTGGAGCAAGAGGTGCGCGCGGTCTGCGTCATCCCCGGCTCGACCGAGCATGGCTATGCGCCGGGCCTCGTGACGGCGAGCCCGCAAAAGGGCGTGACGAAGGAACTGAACCGGCATGTGCTGTATGCGGGCTCCGACTGGGAAGCCTCCATCGACGAGTTGCAGGCAGTCTGCCCGGCGCTCGAAAACGTCTCGTTGATCGTCGCCTGGTTCGGCGACGACCTGCGCGCCGGTGAGTGCAAATTGCGCCCGGGCGTGGTTACGGTGTCGGGTGGCGGCGAAAGCCAGGCCTGGAGCGTCGCAGGCATGGGGCGCGGCCATCCCGGCACGCATGTCGTTTCGCAGCCCGATGGCAAGCCGGCCTATGGCGGCACACCGTCGGACGCCAGCGTGATCGCGGCGATCGCCGACCTGAAGGCGCGCGGGCTGAAGGTGACGCTCTGCCCCTTCATACTGATGGACGTGCCGGCGGACAACGCGCTGCCCGACCCCTGGTCGGACGGCAATCAGCCGGCCTATCCCTGGCGCGGACGCGTCACCTGCGATCCGGCGATCGGCCGGCCGGACACGGCGGACCGGACGGCGGCGGCCGGGACGCAGATCTCGGAATTCGCTGACAATGCAGAAGGTTACCGCCGCATGGTGAATCACTATGCGAGCCTTGCTGTGGCCGCCGGTGGTGTGGACGCCATCGTGATCGGCTCCGAAATGCGCGGCCTGACGCAGGTCCGCGACGATGCGGGCGCGTTTCCCTTCGTCGCCGAATTGAAGGCGCTGGCCGCCGAGGTCTGCGCGATGGTCGGGCCGGACTGCGCGATCACCTATGCCGCCGACTGGTCGGAATATTTCGGCTATCACCCGCAAGATGGTACGGGCGACGTCTTGTTCCATCTCGACGCGTTGTGGGCCGATTCGAACATCGATGCCGTCGGTATCGACAATTACATGCCGCTCTCCGACTGGCGCGACGCCGACGCGGCCGATCCCGGCGCCAACCCGGACGGCCAGTTGCAGGCTTCCGACCGGGATGCTTTCCGTGCGGCGATTGCGGGCGGCGAGGGCCATGACTGGTATTACGCCTCCGAGAGCGACCGGCGTGACCGCATTCGCACACCGATCACCGACGGACTGGCCGGCAAGCCCTGGGTGTTCCGCTTCAAGGACCTCGTCTCATGGTGGTCGAATGAGCATTTCGACCGCATAGAGGGCGCGGAGGCGGCGGAGGCAACCGATTGGGTGCCCGGTTCGAAGTCGATCTGGTTGATGGAACTCGGTTGCCCGGCCATCGACAAGGGCGCGACCCAGCCGAATGTCTTCACCGATGCCAAGTCGTCCGAAAGCGCCGTGCCGTGGTTTTCCAATGGCGGCCGCGACGACGGCGAGCAGCGCGCCTTCCTGCAGACGCATCTGGAGCATTGGGCGAGCGGGACGGGCGCCAATCCGCTGTCGCCGGTGACCGGCGAACCGATGCTCGATCCGGCGCGGATCTATCTCTGGGCATGGGACGCGCGTCCGTTTCCGGCTTTTCCGATGGCGACGGACGAATGGGGCGATGGCGAGAACTGGCTGCGCGGCCATTGGCTGAACGGTCGGCTCGGCACGGCGCCGCTGCGCGAAACCGCGGCGCGCATTCTCGGGGACCACGACGCGGACGCACAGGCGGTTATCGGCGTCGCCGATATCGTTCAGGGCGTGGTGATCTCGCAGCCGGCGTCGGTACGCGACGTGCTGGAGCCGCTGGCGGCGGGTTTCGGCTGGTCGGCCTCCGACATGGCGGCGGATGGCGGCTTTGCGCTCAACGCCGAGGGCGCGGCGGTGTCGAGGGTCATCGACGAGGGCGACATCGCCGATATCGATGGCGAGGCGCTACGAGACGTGACCGAGGCGCAAAAAAGCGAATTGCCGGCCGAAATCGTCGTCTCCTATCGCGACGGGTTGTCCGATTATCGCGCGGCGACAAGCTATTCGCGCCGGCTGGAGACCGGCGCGCCGCGCCAGGAGACGGACGATCTGCCCTGTATCGCCGATGCGAGCGTGATCGACCCGGTCGCCGACCGCATGCTGGCGCGGGCATGGGCGAGGGGGCGGACGCTGCGCTTCGCGCTTGCCTTGCGCCATGCCGGGATCGCGCCGGGCGACGTTTTCGCCTTTGCATCCGACCCGGCCACGCGCTGGCTGGTGACGCGGACCGATCTTGGCGACGCGCTGCACATCGAGGCCGTTCCGGTGTTTCGCAGGCCCGCCAATGCCAGGGTCCCGCATCTGCCGTCGCAACGTCCCGCAGCGTCTGGCGATACCGCCGGCGTGCCGGATTTCCTGCTGCTCGACCTGCCGATGCGGCCGGGCCGCGATCCGCAGGACCAGTTCCTGTTGGCGGCGTGGTCATCGCCGCCGCGTGTGCAGGCGGTTTATGCCTCGCCGGAAGCGTCGGGCTTCGAATATCGGACACAAGCGCTGTCGAACGCCGTCATGGGCGACCTGACCGCGCCGCTGACGGGCGCGTTTTCCGGCCGTTTCGACCATGCGAATGTGGTCGAGCTTTCGGTGCCCGCCGGCGAATTCGAGAGCGTCAGCGAAACGGCGCTGCTGTCGGGCCGCAACCTTATCGCGGTGCAATCGGCGAGCGGAGCGTGGGAGATCATCCAGTTCCTGTCCGCCGAGGAGGTCTCGGCCGGCGAGTGGAAGCTGACCGGCCTGCTGCGCGGACAGGGCGGAACCGAGGGCGCGATGCTGGCGGGCGCACCCGCCGGCGCGCGCGCCGTCCTGCTCAACGAGGCGGTGGTGCCGGCCGGACTGCGCGCAAGCGAGATCGGGCTTGCGCTGCAATTGCGCATCGGCGTCGCCGGGCGGCCTTTCACCGACCGCTATTTCGAGACCGTCGCGGTAACCGGCGGCCTGCGCGCGCTGACCCCGCTGTCGCCGGTGCATCTGAACGCGGAACGGCAGGCAGACGGCGGCATCGCGCTCGTCTGGATCCGCCGCACCCGCATCGACGGCGACTCGTGGCTCGGCACCGACGTGCCGCTCGGCGAGGCGGAGGAACGCTATGCCGTGCGCATTTACGACGGCGAAAGCGCCCTCTTTTCCGCTGAAGCGACGGACCCGGCGCTGATTCTCGACGCCGCGACAGTGACGTCGCTCGACCTCGATGCGCCGGATGCCGCTCTCGATCTCGAAGTCACGCAGATCAGCCAGTCCGTGGGCGAGGGCATCCCCGCCCGCGCTACGATTCTCATCCCCTGAAGCCAAGGAAAGGAACTGTCATGAACGAAGAAAAACCCTGGTATTTGTCGAAGACCATCTGGGGAGCGCTGGTCAGCGTCGCCGCGACGCTCGCCGGAATGCTCGGCCTGCCGGTCGACGCCGGCGGGCAGGCGGCGCTGACCGACGCGCTCCTGCAGACGATCTCCGCCGTCGCCGGAATTGTCGCCATTCTCGGGCGGGTGAGCGCGACGAGCAGGATCGGTTGAATCCGGGAGGCTTTTCGGGGCATGAATGATTAAAATCATCATTCATGTTCCGTTCAGCCTCCGCAGCGTAATTTGGCGGCCAAGTTGGAGACCACGAAAATGCTTCGCATGACCATGGCAGCGCTGATCGCACTTCCCGTGCTGGGCACGGCGCCGTCGCATGCCGCCGACAATTGCTATGCCGTCGGCCAGCGTGTTGCCGCCGAGAAGGGGGCCGAGCTTGCCAGCGCCGAGGTGGCCCCGGGCGGCAAGTGCAAGATCGTGCTGGTGATCCCCGGCGCGAACGGACAGCGCCCCAAGCGCCAGGAAATCATCGTCGACGGTTAACACGCCGCGCGTTTGGCGTTTCGCCGCGCCTGCGCTAGCGTCTGCCCGTATCTGCCCGGAGGTCCGATTCCATGCGAATTCTCGTCGTCGAAGATGACGCGTCTCTCAATGCGCAACTGAAAAACGCGCTGGAAGACGCCGGCTACGTGGTCGATGCCGCGGCCGACGGCGAGGAGGGCCATTTCCTCGGCGACACCGAACCCTATGATTGCGTGATCCTCGATATCGGCCTGCCGGTGATGGACGGCATTTCCGTGCTGCAGCGCTGGCGCGAGGACGGACGGGCGATGCCGGTCTTGATCCTGACGGCGCGCGACCGCTGGAGCGACAAGGTCTCCGGTATCGACGCCGGCGCGGACGACTATGTCACCAAGCCGTTCCACGTCGAGGAAGTGCTGGCGCGGGTGCGGGCGCTGATCCGCCGCGCGGCCGGCCACGCCTCCTCGGAAATCCGCTGCGGGCCGCTCGTCATCGACACCAAGGCGTCGAAGGCGCTGGTCGACGGCGCGACGCTGAAACTGACGTCGCACGAATTTCGGCTTCTGTCCTATCTCGCCCATCATATCGGCGAGGTCGTTTCGCGCACCGAACTGGTCGAACATCTCTACGACCAGGATTTCGACCGCGATTCCAACACGATCGAGGTGTTTGTCGGCCGCCTGCGCAAGAAGCTCGGCCACGACCTGATCGAGACCGTACGCGGCCTCGGCTATCGCATGACCGCCCCGGACGAGCCGGCCGAAAAGGCCGGGTGACGCCTTGAACCTGCGGCTCGATTCCCTTGGCGTCCGGGTCATCCTCTATTCGAGCCTATGGGCCGTCGCGGCGATCGCATTGCTCGGATGGCTTCTGATCGGGCTCTACCGCAACGATGCCGAGCGCGGCTTCGCCAATCTGCAGGAAGCCCAGCTGTTCAACCTGATCGGCGCGATCTCGGTCGGCGACGACGGCACGTTGCAGGGCAGCCCCAATCTCGGCAACACGCGCTTTCTCGAGCCGCAATCCGGCTGGTACTGGCGCGTCGTGCCCGTCGAGAAGATCGAAGGCGCCGGATTGTCCTCGCTTTCGCTCGGGGGCACGAAGCTGGCAGGACCGCCGCTTGCCGAACTGCCCTATGACCGCCAGTTCAGCCGCCATTTCATCATTAAAGGACCGGGCGGCGAACGGATCCGCGTGCTGGAATCGGAAATCGATCTTGGCGACGGCCGCATCGCCCGGTTCCAACTGGCCGGCAGCCAGACCGAATTCGAGGCATCCGTGCGCGACTTCGCCCGACAGGTCGGGCTGATGCTGTCGCTGTTCGGCCTCGGGGTCGTCGTCATCAATGGCGCGATCCTGCTGTTCGGCCTGCGCCCGCTCGACCGCGCGCGCCGCGCGCTCTCCGCCATCCGCAACGGCGAGGCGACATGCCTCGAAGGGCGCTTCCCGAGCGAGATCGAACCGCTGGTCGACGAGATGAACGCGCTGATCGACAACAATAAGCGCATCGTCGAGCGCTCGCGCACCCAGGTCGGCAATCTCGCCCATTCGCTGAAGACGCCGCTTTCGGTGCTGACCAACGAGGCGGCGGCGAAGGGCGGTCCGTCGGCGAAAACCGTCGCCGAACAGGCGCGCGCCATGGATTTCCAGATCCAGCATTATCTCAAGCGCGCCCGCATCGCCGCCCAGCGCGAAAGCATCGTTTTCCGCACCGAGGTCGAGCCGGTCGCCGAAAAGCTGGTCTCGGTCATGCGCAAGCTCAATCCGGACAAGCACATGGGCTTCAACATGAAAGCGGAAGCCCATGTCTTCATGGGCGAAAAGGAGGATCTGGAGGAGATCCTCGGCAACCTTCTGGAAAACGCCGGCAAGTGGGCGCGAAGGCAGATTACGCTCACGGTGGCGGATGCCGCCGGCGGTGACGGCAGGCGCTGGCTGCAATTCACTGTCGAGGATGACGGACCCGGCATCGCCGCCGACAAGCGCGAGACTGCGCTCAAACGCGGCAAGCGGATCGACGAATCCGTGCCCGGCACCGGTCTCGGTCTTGCCATCGTCGCCGAAACGGCGTCGGCATATGGCGGTTCGGTCGAACTGGGCGAAAGCGCCGCGGGCGGCTTGCGCGTCGAGGTCATACTGCCGGCCGCGGCGCATTGATTTGGCATAAACCGCGCATAAGTCTAAAGGAAAACAAAATACCGACACAGTTTTGGTCATGGGTGGCCGGCAGGAACGGGTGGAGCGGGAATTGAGTTCGAAAATGAAGCGTATCGTATCCTTGGCATTCGCCGCGGCGCTTTCGGGTCTGGCCGCGGGATGCACGTCGGCCGGACACGGGCCGGTACCGAGCCTCGCCTTCGGAGCCTTTCCAGGCACCGGCGATCCCGCAAACCATTTGGCCGGCACGCAGTTGGTCAGCGCGCTGAATGGCGGGATCATCGCCACAGACATCAGCGCCCGCATGGACTCCGGTGTGCGCAGCAAGGCGTTGCAGGCCGAGTACCAGGCGCTCGAATATACGCCGGCCGGCCAGAAGGTGACGTGGGGCAAATCCGGCGACCGCTTCAACGGCGAAGTCGTTGCCTCGCAGCCCTATCGCGTCGGTTCGCAGGACTGCCGCCCGTATACGCACACGATCACGGCCGATGGCGTGTCGGAGAAGACGCGCGGAACCGCTTGTCGCAATCCCGACGGAAGCTGGACGCCGTTGACCTGATGAAACAGGGCCGGGAGAAGCTTTCAGCGTGATTATGTCGCGTCCGGTCGAATTCCATTGGCAAGTCTGACTTGCATATTTATCTGACCCCCATGTTGTTCATCATTCTGGCTGCATTGTTGACGATTGTGCTGCTCGGCATCGTGTTCTGGCCGGCATTGCGTCCGGCCGAACCGGCGGCGACGGCGCACGAGCACGATTTCGATCTGGAAATCTACAAGGACCAGCTGCGCGAACTCGACACCGACCTCGAACGCGGCGTGATCAACGCCGCCCAGGCCGATTATGCCCGTGCTGAAATCGGTCGCCGACTGTTGGCCGCAGAGGACGCGGCACAGGCCGAAGCGGACGCCAAGAGAACGGCCGGAAACACGCGCGGGCCGATGCTGGCCGCCGCAGCGGCCTTCGCGCCGCTCGCCGCCGTGGTTATCTATGCTGCGGTCGGGTCGCCCGGCATGGACGCGCAGCCGCTCGCCGGCCGCCTACAGGAGCGCCAGCAGCCTATGACGGCGCAGACCCTGCAGAACCTCGACGTCAAGGAACTGGTCAAGAAGGCCGAAGACCATCTTCGGGCCAATCCGGATGACGGCCGCGGCTGGGACGTGCTCGCGCCGATGTATCTGCGTCTCGGCCGTGCCGACGACGCGCGTGACGCTTTTGAACGCGCGATCGCGATGCTTGGCGAGACGGCACCGCGGCGTTCGGGCCTCGGACAGGCCTACTACATGCTTTCCGGCGGCGCCGTCGACGTCAACGCGCGCTCCGAATTCGAACGCGCCGTGGCGCTCGATCCCAATGACAGCCGGTCGCGCTTCTTCCTCGCGCTCGCCGCTGCCGAAGGCGGCAACGTCAACGGAGCGCTCGAAGGCTGGAAGACCCTGATAGCGGACAATCGCGCCGCGCCGGAATGGAAGGCGGCGGCCCAGGAAGGTCTGCGCCGTTTCGGCGGCGAAGCTCTTGCGATGGCGCCGGGCTCTTCCGCGCCGCAGCTCGACCAGGAGACCGTGAAAAACGTCCAGTCGATGAGCGCAGAGGATCGTCAGGCGATGATCGGCAACATGATTGCGCAGCTCGACGCGCGCTTGCGCGACAATCCCGACGACGTCGCCGGCTGGCAGCGCCTGATCCGGTCCTATTCCGTGCTCGGCAAGAAGCCCGAAGCCGAGGATGCAGTGAAGCGCGCGCTGGAGGCATTCGCCAGCGACGAGACCAAGCACGGCCAGATCGTGGAGTTTGCCGCCGCGCTCGGCCTTTCTTCCGGAGGCACGACCCAATGACCCGCAAGCAGAAACGGTTCACGGTGATCTTCGGCGCACTCGCCATGCTCGGCGTCGCCGTCGCGCTCGTTCTGACGGCGTTGAGCGACCAGGTCACCTTCTTCCGCACGCCGTCCGAAGTCCATGCGGCGCCGGGGCAGGACACCGGCCGCATTCGTCTTGGCGGTCTCGTCGAGAAGGGCTCCGTGAAGCACGCCGACAATTCCGGCGTCGAATTTACGATCGAGGACACGACCGACCGGATCGTCGTGCGCTATGCCGGCATCCTGCCGGACCTGTTCCGCGAAGGGCAGGGGGTCGTCGCCGAGGGCGAGTTGCAGTCCGACGGAACATTCCTTGCCGATACGGTACTTGCCAAGCATGATGAGAATTACATGCCGAAGGAAGTGGCCGACAAGCTGAAAGAGCAGGGCTACTGGCAGGGCAAGGAGGCGAACGCAGCGCAATGATTGTCGAACTCGGACATTACGCCCTCGTCCTAGCGCTTGCGCTTTCCGTGCTGCAGACCGTCGTGCCGTTCGTCGGCGCCAGGACAGGCGACACCCGCCAGATGGCGATGGCGCCCAATCTGGCTTTCGCGGTCTTCGCCGCCATCGCATTGTCCTTCGGTGTGCTCACCTGGGGCTACGTGGCGTCCGATTTCTCGATCCTGAACGTCTGGGAAAACTCCAATTCGCAGCAGCCCCTGCTGTTCAAGTTCACCGGCGTGTGGGGCAACCATGAAGGCTCCATGATGCTGTGGATACTGATCCTGTCGCTGTTTGGTGCGCTGGTTGCCTTTTTCGGCTCCAACCTGCCGCCGAGCCTACGCGCCATGGTGATCTCGGTCCAGGGCCTGATTGCCACCGCCTTCACCGGCTTCATCCTGTTCACGTCTAATCCGTTCACGCGCCTGTCGCCGGCGCCTCTCGAGGGGCAGGACCTCAATCCGATCCTGCAGGACGTCGGCCTCGCGATCCATCCGCCGCTGCTCTATCTCGGCTATGTCGGCTTCTCGGTCTGTTTCGCCTTCGCCATCGCGGCGCTGGTCGAGGGCCGGATCGATGCCGCCTGGGCCCGCTGGGTGCGTCCGTGGACGCTGACCGCGTGGATCTTCCTGACGGCGGGCATCGCGATGGGTTCCTACTGGGCCTATTACGAGCTCGGCTGGGGCGGCTGGTGGTTCTGGGACCCGGTCGAGAACGCCTCCTTCATGCCGTGGCTGGCCGGGACCGCGCTGCTGCACTCGGCTCTCGTCATGGAAAAGCGCGAGGCGCTGAAGGTCTGGACCATCCTTCTCGCCATTCTCGCCTTCTCGCTGTCGCTGCTCGGCACCTTCCTGGTGCGCTCGGGTGTGCTGACCTCGGTGCATGCCTTTGCCAGCGACCCGACGCGCGGCGTCGTCATCCTCGCCATTCTGGTGTTCTTCATTGGCGGCGCGCTGATCCTGTTCGCACTGCGCTCCTCGACCCTGTCCAATGGCGGCCTGTTCCACCCGATTTCGCGCGAGGGCGCGCTCCTCCTCAACAACCTCATCCTGACGACGGCGGCGGCGACCGTCTTCGTCGGTACGCTCTACCCGCTCGCCATCGAGGCGTTGACCGGCGAGAAGATTTCGGTCGGCGCGCCTTATTTCGACGCTACCTTCGCGCCGCTGATGATCCCGCTGCTGCTCGCCGTTCCCTTCGGGCCGCTGCTGGCATGGAAACGCGGCGACCTGTTCGGCGCGGCGCAGCGCCTCTATGTTTTTGCCGGCATCGCCATCCTCGCCGGTCTCGTCACGCTTTACCTCGCAACCGGCGCACCCGTTCTTGCCGCCATCGGCGTCACCATCGGCTTCTGGCTGATCGTCGGCGCATTCGCCGAGGTCTGGCAGAAATCCGGTCTTCCGAAGGCGGGCGTCCGTACCGCGATGGCGCGTCTTTCCGGCCTGCCGCGCTCGGTCTGGGGCACGGCCTTCGCCCATGCCGGTCTCGGCGTGATCACGCTCGGCATCGTCTCGGTCTCGGCCTTCCAGGAAGAGCACGTGCTGCGCATGGCGCCGGGCGATACGACGGACCTTTCGGGCTTCAGTGTCCTTTTCGAGGGCATGGAGCCGCGTCAGGGTCCGAACTACACTGAGAACGTCGCCACCTTCCAGGTGAGCCGCGACGGCAAACAGATCGCGACGATCAATCCGGCGAAGCGCATCTATACGGCACGCCGCATGCCGACGACCGAGGCGGGCATCCATACGCGCGGGTTCAGCCAGATCTACATCGCGCTCGGCGACCCGGTGGAGGGCAGCAACCAGATCGTGGTGCGCCTTTGGTGGAAGCCGGACGTGACGCTGATCTGGTTCGGGCCGATCCTGATGGTCATCGGCGGCCTGTTCTCGCTGTCGGATCGCAGGCTGCGCATCGGCGCTCCGGTGCCCTCGGCCAGACGCCGCCAGGTTCTTGCGGCGGCGGAATAGGGGCGCGGACGTGAGACGATTCCTCGCCGCCTGCGCGCTCCTGCTCGTCACCGCGACCGCGGCCTATGCGGTCAATCCGGACGAGATGCTCGACGATCCGGCACTTGAGGCGCGCGCGCGCACCATTTCCGAGAAGCTGCGCTGCCTCGTCTGCCAGAACCAGTCGATCGACGCGTCCGATGCCGACCTCGCCCACGACCTGCGCGTGATCGTGCGCGAACGCCTCACGGCCGGCGACACCGACGAGCAGGTGCTCGACTACGTCGTCGCCCGCTACGGCGAGTTCGTGCTTCTCGAACCGCGCTTTTCGGCCCGCAACATGCTGCTCTGGGGCACACCGCTGCTCGGCCTTCTGCTCGGCGGCGCAGCGATCATCGTCCTCTTCCGCAACCGCGCGGGCGCCGCGGCGGCCACCGGGCTGTCGCGCGAGGAAGAAGAGCGCCTCTCGAAAATTTTAGCTGACGGTGAAGGCAGCGATCACTAGCCTCCGCCGGAAATCCTTCACGACGTAGAGGCGGTCATGGCAACGGAAAAGCGGGAATTTCCCTCCGCGACGGGCGAAACGCTGGCGGCAAGGCTGGATCTGCCGGATGGGGACATCCGCGGATACGCGCTGTTTGCCCACTGTTTTACCTGCACCAAGGACATCATCGCCGCGCGCCGGATCGCCGGTCACCTGTCGCGCCTCGGCATCGCGGTCCTGCGCTTCGACTTTACCGGCTTGGGATCGAGCGAGGGCGAGTTCGCCAATACCAGCTTCCGTTCCAACGTCGCCGACCTTGTCGCCGCCGCCGACTACATGCGCGAGACGCTGGAAGCGCCGGTATTGTTGATCGGCCATTCGCTCGGCGGCGCGGCCGTTCTAGTCGCCGCCCACGACATTCCCGAGGTCAGGGGCGTGGTGACCATCGGCGCGCCCGCTGACACCGAGCATGTGTTGCACATGTTCCACGAAGACCTTGCCAAGATCGAGCGTGACGGCGAGGCGGAGGTTTCGCTCGGCGGACGCAAGTTCCGGATCGGCAAGGGCTTTCTCGACGCCGCGCGCTCGACCAATCTGCTCGACCGCCTGCCCAAGCTGCGCGCCTCTCTCCTGATCATGCACTCGCCGCTTGACGAGGTCGTCGGCATCGACAATGCCGAGCGCATCTTCGTGGCCGCGCGACATCCGAAAAGCTACATCTCGCTCGATCATGCCGATCACCTGCTGAGCAAGCCGGAGGACGCCGAATTCGCCGCCCAGGTGATCGGCGGATGGGCGACGCGTTTCCTGCCGCAGGACAGGCCGCAAGGCGTCACGCCGATCGAGCATGTGCGGGTCGCCGAGACGCGCCAGTCGAAGTTCCAGAACACGGTGCAGGCCGGCGTGCATCGCTTTTTCGCCGACGAACCGGTCTCCGCCGGCGGCGCCGACAGCGGTCCTTCGCCCTATGACCTGCTCGGCGCGGCGCTGGGCGCCTGCACCTCGATGACGCTGCGCATCTATGCCGATTTCAAGAAGCTGCCGCTCGGCGCGGTAACCGTCGATGTCAGCCATGCGAAAGTGCACGCCAGGGACTGCATGGAATGCACCGACGAGGAAAAGAACAAAGGCGGCAAGATCGACCGTTTCGAGCGTCATATCGCCATCGATGGCGACATCGCGCCGGAACTGGCCGAGAAGATCGAGGAAATCGCCAACAAATGCCCTGTCCACCGCACGCTGGAGGGGTCTTCGAAGGTGGTGACGGTGGTAGAGCACAAGGCGGTATGAGGACCGCCGACCGTCGAACATTACCAAAAATTCATGCAGTGGAAAGCGGCGTGTAATTTTCGCTCCGCTATTCATGTCCGCACGGTCGGCTTCCCGGCCCGCAATTTCCAGACTGAGGACATGAACCGATGACGACCCCCAACAAAACCTCTCGTAGATCCATCGTGAACAAGGTCGCCGCTGCGCTGATCGCGTCGACGGTGCTCGGCGTCGGCGCTTTCAGCTTCTCCGGCGCGATCACCGGTCCGGCTGCCGCCGAGGCTGTCCATATCCAGACCCCCGCCGCCGCACCCGGCTTTGCCGACCTTATCGAAAAGGTTTCGCCCGCCGTCGTATCCGTGCGCGTGAAATCGAATGTCCAGCCAGCCTCCAACATGGAGTTCAACTTCAACGGCCAGAACTTCGATCAGCTTCCGCCGCCGTTGCAGAAGTTCTTCCGTGATTTCGGCCCGCAGTTCGGCACCCCCAACGGCCCGCGTGACGACCACCACGCACAGCGGCCGCATCGCGCCCGCCCGGTTGCCCAGGGTTCCGGCTTCTTCATCTCCGGCGACGGTTATCTGGTGACCAACAACCACGTGGTCGCCGACGGCACCGAATACAGCGTTGTGCTGAACGACGGCACCGAACTCGACGCAAAACTTATCGGCGCCGATCCGCGCACCGACCTAGCCGTCCTGAAGGTCGATGCCGACCGTGAATTCACCTATGTGAGTTTCGCGGACGACTCCAAGGTTCGCGTCGGCGACTGGGTCGTCGCCGTCGGTAATCCGTTCGGCCTCGGCGGCACGGTGACCGCCGGTATTGTCTCGGCACGCGGCCGTGACATCGGTGCAGGCCCCTATGACGATTTCATCCAGATCGATGCTGCGGTGAACCGCGGCAACTCCGGTGGCCCGACCTTCGATCTCGCTGGCCAGGTCGTCGGCATCAATACCGCGATCTTCTCGCCGTCAGGCGGCAATGTCGGCATCGCCTTCGCCGTCCCGGCTTCCACCGCGAAGAGTGTTGTGAAGCAACTGATGGCCGATGGCAAAGTCCAGCGCGGCTGGCTCGGCGTGGCAATCCAGCCGGTGACCGCCGACATCGCGGAATCGCTGGGGCTGAAGAAGACCACGGGCGCGCTTGTCGCCGATCCGCAGGCCGATGCTCCGGCAGCCAAGGCCGGCATCAAGGCGGGCGACATCATCACCGCCGTCAACGGCAATGAGGTGAAGGGTCCGCGCGAACTGGCCCGCGAGATCGCCGGTATCAATCCGGGCACCGATGTCAACGTCACGCTGATGCGCGACGGCAAGGAAAAGACCGTGACCGTCAAGCTCGGCGAACTTCCGCGCAAGCAGATGGCATCGGCCGAACAGGCCGCTCCGGACCAGTCGGCGCAAACCGCGCTTTCCGATTTCGGAATGACGGTCGCTCCGGCCGAGCAGGGCAGCGGTGTCGTTGTGACCGGTGTCGAGCCGGATAGCGCGGCCGCCGATGCCGGCATCCGCGTCGGCGAAAAGATCATGGAGGTCAACAACCAGCCCGTTGAATCGGCTTCGGACATCGAGAAGGAGTTGACCGCAGTCGCCGACTCCGGACGCAAGGCGGCTCTGCTTCTGCTCGAGCAGAACGACACGAACCGCTTCGTTGCGATGCCGGTCGGCAAAGGCTGACTTCTCCCTGGTTGCCTGTCCGGATTACACCATGTCATCCCCCCGGACAGACAACGCTGGCGGCGGCAGGTCTTCCCCCCTCAACCTGCCGTCGCCACTTCCGTTGCGAAGCGGCTTTTCTTTCCTCACCGCGCGCGCGATAAGCAAATCCATGAAAGTCCTGATCATTGAAGATGACGCCGAAGCCGCCGCTTACCTGAAGAAGGCGATGGACGAGGCCGGCCATGTCGCGGATATCGCGGGCAATGGCGACGACGGTTTCGCCATGGCCGACAGCGGCGATTATGACGCGCTGGTGGTCGATCGCATGCTGCCGAAGCGGGACGGCCTGTCCGTCATATCCGCCCTGCGCGCCAAGGGCGACATGACCCCGGCGCTGGTGTTGTCCGCCCTCGGCGAGGTCGATGACCGGGTAACCGGGCTTCGCGCCGGCGGCGACGACTACCTCACCAAGCCCTATGCGTTCTCCGAGCTTCTCGCCCGCCTCGAGGTGCTGTTGCGCCGCCAGTCCGGTGCCGAGCAGGAAACGCGCTACCAGGTCGGCGATCTCGAACTCAACCGGCTTTCCCACGAGGTCAAGCGCGGCGATCAGACGATCGCCCTGCAGCCGCGCGAATATCGTCTTCTCGAATATCTGATGCGCCATTCCGGCCAGGTCGTCACCCGCACGATGCTGCTGGAGAATGTCTGGGATTACCATTTCGATCCGCAGACCAACGTCATCGACGTTCATATCTCGCGCCTGCGCTCGAAGATCGAGAAAGGCTTCGACAAGCCGCTTCTGCACACGATCCGCGGCGCCGGCTACATGATGCGCGACTGATCCGTGGCGCCATGAAACGTTTCCTGTCGGCATTCAACACAACGGCGGCGCGCCTTTCGGCGCTCTATCTCATCCTGTTTTCCGCCTGTGCCGTTTTCCTCGTCTTCTATATGACGGGATCGGCCGCGCGGTTCCTCGTCAACGAGACGCGCACCGCCATCGCGGAAGAGGTGCGCAGCCTTGGCGATGTGTATCGCGACCGCGGATTGCGCGTCCTTGTGCGCGAGATCGACCGCCGCTCGCGCCGGCCGGGCGCCAATCTCTACATGGTCGCCGACAATGCGGGCCGCATCCTGTCCGGCAACGTCATCGCGCTCGAACCCGGCGTTCTGGACAATCCGGGCTGGACCGAACGGCCCTTCGTCTATGCGCGTTTCGGCGACGACCTCTCCGTCATCGAGGACCCGGAGCGCGCGCCGCATGCGCTCGCCCAGGTTATCGTCGTCGACAACGGCATGCGCATCCTCGTCGGCCGCGACCTCGGCGAGCCGCAGCGCTTCCGCGAGATCGTGCGTCGCGCGCTGATCACCGCGCTCGCTTTCATGGCGGCGGGCGGTTTCCTGATCTGGTTCTTCGTCGGACGCCGGGCGCTGCAGCGCATCGACCGGGTTTCGGAGGCGAGCGCGCGCATCGTGGCGGGCGACCTGTCCGGCCGCCTGCCTGTCTCGGGTGCCAATGACGAGTTCGACCGCCTGTCGGAAAGCCTCAACACGATGATCGAGAAGATCTCGACGCTCAATGACGGGCTGCGCGACGTCTCCGATTCCATCGCGCATGACCTCAAGACGCCGCTGACGCGGATGCGCAACCGCGCCGAGGTGGCGCTTGCCGGCGACGACAAGTCCACCGATTACCGCACGGTGCTGGAGGACATGATCGGCGAGGCCGACCAGCTCATCAAGGTGTTCAACGCGCTCCTCCTGATCTCGCGCGTCGAGGCGGGCTTTTCGAAGCAGAAGCTGGACGAGGTCGATCTCGCCGTGATCGCGTCCGAGGTGCAGGAACTCTACGAGCCGCTGGTCGAGGATGCCGGCATGGTGCTGGTCAACGAGGTCGAGGGGCCGCTGCCGATCGCCGGCAAGCGCGAACTGATCGGCCAGGCGGTGACCAACCTGATCGACAACGCGATCAAGTACGGCGCCTGCCCGAACGGAAAGATCACGATTTCGACGTCCCGAGACGATGCCGACAAGATGATCCGCCTTGCCATCGCCGACCAGGGGCAGGGGATCCCCGACACCGACAAGGAACGCGTCAAGGGTCGCTTCGTGCGCCTCGACGAAAGCCGCTCCAAGCCGGGATCGGGCCTCGGCCTCAGCCTCGTCTCGGCGATCATGAGCCTGCATGGCGGCAAGCTGGAACTGGAAGACGCCGGTCCCGGTCTGAAAGTCGTCTTGTCATTTCCCGCCGCGAAGCCTTAGACCTGTCCTCCATCAATTGAATCGATTTCGCGGCCCTTCGGTCCAAGCCGCTGATCGGACTCGCGGATTCGCGGAGGGGACATGACGCACGACGGCACGGCCTGGTTCGGACAACCGGCGGTAACGCTTCATCCGGGCGACGATGATTTGGCCGCTAAGGCGCGCGCCTCGCTGATCGCAGCCGCCGGGAAAGCCGGCGCCGAACGCCTTCGCGCCGAGGTGGAAGCAGACAGCCCGCTTGCCGGGTTCCTTGTCGCCGTCATGGCGCTGTCGCCCTTCCTGTCGAACCAGATCGAGCGCCAGGCGGCGCTTCTGGAAAGCCTCTTCGACGAGCCGGTCGGCGCGCAACTGGAAGCGATCCTCGCCCGCACAGAGGCGATGCGGCATGGCGAGGAATTCGCCGACAGCGAAGCCGTGCTGATGACGGCGCTGCGTCGCGAGAAAGCGGCGCTGCATCTGCTGATCGCGCTCGGCGATCTGTCCGGCGCCTTCGCCGTCGACGACACGACCGGCTGGCTGTCGCGCTTCGCCGAGGTGTCGCTCGGCGCGGCGGCGGCCTGGATCCTGCGCGACGCGCACAAGACCGGCAAGCTGACGCTGGCCGATCCCGCCGAACCCGAAAAGGGATCGGGCTGGATCCTGCTCTCCATGGGCAAGCTCGGCGCCCACGAACTCAACTATTCCTCCGATATCGACCTGATCGTGCTGTTCGATCCGGATCCGCCGGGACTGTCCTGGCCGGACCACTACATGATCGGCGAAACCATGGCGCGCATGACGCGGCGCCTCGTCCGCGTGATGCAGGAACGCACCGGCGACGGCTATGTCTTTCGCACAGATCTCAGATTGCGCCCCGATCCGGGATCGACGCCGGTCGCGATCCCCGTCGAGGCCGCGCTCGTCTATTACGAGGCGCGCGGCCAGAACTGGGAACGCGCCGCCATGATCAAGGCGAAGCCCGCCGCCGGCGACGTCGAGGCCGCAAACCGCTTCCTCTACGAAATGCGCCCCTTCATCTGGCGCAAACACCTCGACTATGCCGCGATTTCCGACGTGCATTCGATCAAGCGGCAGATCCACGCCCACAAGGGCCACGGCAAGATCGCCATCGAGGGCCACAACGTGAAACTCGGACGCGGCGGCATCCGTGAGATCGAGTTCTTCGTCCAGACCCAGCAGCTCATCTTCGGCGGCCGCGTGCCCGAACTGCGCGGACGCGGCACGATTGCCATGCTCGACGAACTGGCGGCCCATGGCTCGATCGAGCCGAACGCCGCGAAGACGCTGGCCGGCTGCTACCGCTTCCTGCGCCGCGTCGAACACGCGATCCAGATGATCGGCGACGAACAGACGCACAAGATGCCTGACAGCGCGGAGGGCGTGGAGCGGGTCGGGCGCATGCTGGGCTATGATGGCAGCGAGGCGTTCCGCAAGGATCTCGTTGGCAATCTGCGCACTGTCGAAAACCACTATGCGGCGCTGTTCGAACACGAGGCCGCGCTTGGCGACGAGGGCAATCTGGTCTTCACCGGCGGCGAGCCCGATCCGGACACGGTCGAGACGCTCTCGCGCATGGGCTATGCGCGCCCCGCCGACATCTGGCGCGTCGTCAGCCAGTGGCACATGGGCCGCTACCGGGCGGTGCAGTCCGAACGCGCCCGCGAGCGCCTGACCGAAATCACGCCGTTGCTCCTGAAAACCTTCGCCGACAGCGGCCAGCCCGACGAGGGCGTCATCGGGTTCGACCGTTTTCTTTCCGGCCTGCCGGCGGGCATCCAGGTCTTCTCGATGCTGCAGTCCAACCCGCGCCTGATCAATCTCATGGCGCTGATCCTGTCGGCGGCGCCGCGCCTCGGCGCCATCATCACGGCCAAGCCGCTGGTCTTCGACGGCATGCTCGACCCGGCTTTCTTCTCCGGCGTTCCGAAAAAGGAGGAGCAACGCGGCAGGCTCGAGGATTTCCTCGGCGAGGCGCGTGCCTACGAGGAAGTGCTCGACCGGCTGCGCATCTTTGCCGCCGAGCAGCGCTTCCTGATCGGCGTGCGCCTGCTGACCGGAAACCTCGAAGCGGCCGAAGCCGGGCAGGCCTTTGCCGATCTCGCCGATCTCATCATCGAATACGCGCTCGATGCCGCACGCTCGGAACTCGCCGAGAAACACGGCGTCATCGCGGGCGCACAGATCTGTGTCATCGGCCTCGGCCGGCTCGGCTCGCGCGAGATGACGGCGGGCAGCGATCTCGACCTGATCCTGCTTTACGAGGTCGAGGACGACAATATCGAGAGCGACGGGCAAAGACCGCTCGCCGCGTCGCAATATTTCATCCGCCTGACGCAGCGCTTGACGGCCGCGCTTTCGGCACCGACGGCCGAGGGCGTGCTCTATGAGGTCGATTTCCGGCTGCGCCCGTCGGGAAACAAGGGGCCGCTCGCCACCTCCTTCAGGAGCTTCTCGCGCTATCAGCGCAATGAGGCCTGGACCTGGGAACACCAGGCGCTGTGTCGTGCGCGCACCGTCGCTGGCGACGCCGGTCTGCGCGCCAAGGTGGAGACCGAACTTGACGAGATCCTGCGCCTTCCGCGCGACGCGGCGAAGCTGAAGGAAGACATCGTGTCGATGCGTCACCGTCTTCTCAAAGATAAGCCGGCGTCCGGAATCTGGGACATCAAGCTCGCCGAAGGCGGTCTGATGGACATTGATTTCATTGCGCAATTTCTCGTCCTGACCGGGTTACCAAATGGTAATTTGAACGGCGCCGACGCAACACATATTTTCAAGCTGTCCGACGATGTCTTGCTTGGCGAAAACGACAAGGAAATCCTTGCCAAGGCGTTTTCGGACTATTCGGCGATCATGCAGATCGTCCGCCTGTGCACGGAAAAGGGTTTCGATCCCGAAACCGCGCCGAAAGGACTGATCGATCGCCTGTGTGCGGCCGGCGGGTTTCCCAATCTGGAAACCATGCAGGCACATATGGTGGAGACCGAAGGCAAAGTGGCGGAAATCTTCCGCGCCGTGCTGGGGGATCCACGCTCCGGCCCGTGAGGGAAGCGCGGGATGGGCTTCTTCGCATCGGGGGTGACAAACGATGCAAAGGACGACTGTCATGAACAAGAAAACGAAAATCACTGTTTTGCTGGCCGGCATTGCCGTTTCGGCGACTGCCGTCGCAACAGCCTATGCGGACAACGGCCCGCGCGGCATGATGATGCGCGACGGCGAAGGCCCCCACTATGGCCGGAACATGCCTGACGGCATGGGCCCGGGCAGGATGGGACCGGACCGGATGTTCCAGCGCGCCGACAAGGACAATTCCGGCACGGTCACGCTCGAGGAGTTTGCGGCCATGTCGCCGTTCGACTTCAGCGCTGCCGATGCCGACGGAAATGGCAATCTCACGGCCGATGAAATCGCCGCGCAAATGGAGCGCGACATGCTCAAGCGCCGTGCCGAGCGCATGATCCGGCGTTTCGACACTGACAACGACGGGCAGGTTTCGCAGGCCGAGATCGACAATCACCGGCAGCGCATGTTCGCCCGCCTCGACATCGACGGCTCGGGCGCTATCGAGAAGGATGAGTTGCCGCAGCCGCGCGGCGATCGCCGTGGTGGCGATGAACGCGGCCAGGGCCGTGGCGACGGCCAAGGCTACCACCGTCACGGCCAGTTCGGCCGCTAGTATTCCCGGTTAAAACGGGTTTGCTCAGGCTCGGGCCGGCTTTGCCGGCCCGTTTTTTGTTGGTCAGGCTGTTTTCCTGTCGTCGGCGATCACCTCGACCGCCTCGACCGCCTTGCCGCCACAGGGGATGCGCACGGCGACGATGGTGCCGACATTCGGCTTGGAGCGGATCTTCAGCGAACCGCCATGCAGTTCGGTCAGCGATTTCGAGATCGCGAGACCGAGACCCGAGCCGGAGTGGTTGCGGGTCAGCTGGTTCTGAACCTGCTCGAACGGGCGCCCGAGCCGTTTCAGCGCCGATGGCGGGATGCCGCAGCCGCTGTCCTCGATGGAAATCTGGATCGCGCCGCCGACGGCCTTCGCGCGGATGCGGATGCGCCCGCCTTCGCCGGTGAATTTCACCGCGTTGGACAGCAGGTTGATGATGACCTGTTTCATGGCGCGCCGGTCGGCGAAAATGCGCATCGTCTCGTCGATGGTCTGTTCGACGGCGATGTTCTTTTCCTCGGCCTGGATCGCGACCATGTGCAGCGTCTCGTCGATCAGCGGCGCGAGGTCGAGCTTTTCGCGCTCCAGCTGGACGCGCCCGGCCTCTATCTTCGACATGTCGAGAATGTCGTTGATGACGCCGAGCAGGAAGGTGCCCGAGGCGTTGATGTCGCTGACATATTCCTGGTAGCGGTCGGAGCCGAGCGGTCCGAACATGCCCGACTGCAGGATTTCCGAAAAGCCGATGATCGCGTTCAGCGGCGTGCGCAACTCATGCGACATGTTGGCGAGGAAACCGGATTTCGCCTTGTTGGCGGCTTCAGCCTTGTCGCGCGCCTCGAGATACCTGGCGTTCAGGTCCTCCAGTTCGACGGCCTTTTGCTGCGACGCCTTGCGGGCGAGCGAGAGGTCGTGGATCGTCGCCATCAGGCGCCGTTCGCTTTCCATCAGCCGTTCCTGGTGCAGCTTGAGCTGGGTGATGTCGGTGCCGACGGAAATCGTGCCGCCGCTGTTGGTGCGCCGCTCGTTGACCTGCAGCCAGCGCCCGTCGGCGATCTGCCGCTCGAAGGTTTGCGCCTCGTGATGGTTCTTCGGGCTCGGAATGCGTTTCTCGCTGACCGGAGAGCGCATCAGGGCGTTGACGGCGTCGCGCGGCGTTCCCGTCGCGACGGCTTCGGCGGGCAGGCCGTTATATTCCTGGAACTTGGTGTTGCAGAGCACCAGCCGGTCTTCGGCATCCCACAGCGCGAAGGATTCCGTCGTGTTCTCGATTGCCGCGCGCAGATTGTCGTTGGCAATCTCGTTTTCGGCCGCAAGCCGATGTTGCTCGGTCACGTCGACGGCGATGCCGATCAGGTGGACGCCGGTCGAGCCCTTCTCGACGAGTTCGGTGCGAATGCGCATCCAGCGGAAATGTCCCTCGGCGTGGCGCATCCTGAACAACTGGTCGACGCGGCGGATTTCCTGTGCGGCGGCGCGCTGGGCGAGGTCGAACAGGTCGATGTCCTCGGGGTGGATCAGCGCCTTGACCTCGCCGAAGGACAGGATATCGTCGCAAGCCTCGTAGCCCAGCATGTCGAACATCGAGCGCGACCAGTAGATGCGGCCGCGCGCCAGGTCCCAGTCCCATAATCCACAATGGCCGCGCGTCAACGCCAGGTCGACCCGTTTCTGCGCCTCGCAATAGGTCTCGTCGGCCTCCTGCGCTCGCGCCGCCTGCCCGAAATAGGCATAGAGCAGGATGATCAACACGGAGGAGGAGGCGACGAACAGCGTGACGTTGAGCGACAGCCGCTTGCGCCACGCTGCATAGAGATCGCGTTCCGATTGCAGGACGGCGATCACCGCGTTACCGTCGCCGATCTTCACCATCGATGCGAGATGCGCCGCGCCGTCGAGCGTTACGGGCTGCACCCCCGCATTGCCGCCGAAGAGGAACAGAGCCTGCGCGCCGTTCAGTTTTGTCGGCAGGCTCTCGCCCATCAGGTCGGCATGCAGGCCGCGCGTTCCGATAATCCGACCGGTCTTGTTGGTGATGATCAGGAAGCGGCCGTTATAGGTCGATTCCTCGGGCAGAGAGCGGAACAGGAGCTGCTCGTATTGCGCGCCCGTCGCCGGTGCGAAGCCGGTTTCCCGGGCCGTTTCGACTGCCGCCTTGGCGGCGCCGGAAATCAGCGACAGGTAAAGCTTGCCGTCATGGGCGGTTTCGGCGCGATCCGTCATCAGCGCCATGGCGCGCGCGAGGAACACAACGCCGAGGAAAATCATGATCAGAACCGGGATCGACCGCTTCAGGATCGGTTCGATGCTTTCGAGTTTGGAATATGCGGGACCGGCCAGGAAACGGGCGTGGCCCGTCATGGCAGTCGACGTGGAATTTTCCATCCCCGCAATAGACAATATTCATCCCCCAGGCGCACAAGGCGTCCGTTTCGGCCCCGAAAGAAAGCCGCCCAACAAGCATTTGTTCTGAAACATGATCCGGATACCGCACTCCCGAATCATCCATAATGAATCAAAACTGATTCGGGCTGTCCACCCCATGGAGAAGTAAATTTTTCGTTCGGATTCACAACTGCGCGTTCTGCGTGGAACATCGCAGATTACGCTGGGGAAGAAACATCAGAAATTAGAATGCCTTCCGCCAGGGGACGAACGCTGCGCTAGGCGAGCGTCCGGTCGAGAATATCGCGCACGTCGCGTGACAAATGCTGCTTGGAGGCCAGCGCCGTCATCGCCATGCGCGCCTGTTCGCGCCGCGCCTGTTCGAGATTCTTCCAAGACCGCATCGCGGTCAGAAGTCGCGCCGCGACCTGCGGGTTATGGCCGTCGATGCGCGCGATCGCCTGGCACAGGAACTGGTAGCCTTCGCCGTCGGCACGGTTGAAGCCGGTCGGGTTGCCGGCCGAAAATGCGCCGATCAGCGAGCGGATCCGGTTCGGATTGTCCCATGAAAAGCCGGGCTGGTTGGTTAGCGCCTTGACGGTGTCGAGCGTCTTGGCGTCCGGCGCCGTCGCCTGGATCATGAACCACTTGTCCATGACGATGGGCTCGTTCCGGAACTCGGCCTGGAACGCCTTCAGCGCGTCGAGCGTCGCGTCGGCGCGCGGCTGCAGATGCGCCATCAGTGTCAGCGCATGCGCCCGGTCGGTCATGTTGTCGGCATCCGCAAACACCTTGGCGGCAAGATCGCTGGTGCGGTCGGCATGGCACAGATAGGCGAGCGCGATGTTGCGCAGCGACCGCTTGCCGGCGCTTGCCGCATCCGGCGAATAGGAACCCGTCGGCGCCAGCCCGTGGAACAGCCGCGCGAAAACGCCTTCGGCGACACGGCCAAGCTGCCGTGACGCCGCCATGTGGGCGGCGTGGATCGCGTCGGGATCGATGTCGTTGCCGATTTCGCGCGCGATGTCGTTCTCGCTCGGCAGCGTCAGGCACAGCGCGCGGAAGGCATGTTCGTAGTCCTCGTCGGCGGCGATGCCGGTGAAGATCTCGCAGGTCGCGTCGTCGAAGACGTCGGCATGCGCGTCGGCTTGTTTCGCAGCCGCCTGTTTCATCTGGCGCACGACCAGAGCCGACAGCGCCTGCCAGCGGCCGTATTCATCGCTGTCGTTGCGGGCGAGGAAGGCGAGGTCGGCGTCGTCGGGTTCGGGATAGACCGTTACCGGCGCGGAGAAGCCGCGCAACAGCGAGGCGACGGGGCGTTCGGCGACGCCCTCGAATACAATCTCGTGCTTCGGCTGGCGCAAGTGGATGACGTCACCGGTGATCTCGGCACCGTTGGCGGCCGTCCATTCGATGTCGCCCGAAGCGCCGACGAGGCCGAATTTCACCGGGATATGCATCGCCTGGTGCGGAGCGCCCTCGATCGGCGGCTTCAGTCGCTGTTCGATCGTCAGCGTGAAGCGTTTCGCGTCCTGGTCGAATTTCGAGTCGACGGTGAGGTTTGGCGTGCCCGGCTGCTCGTACCACAGCGCGAACTGCGTCAGGTCCGTGCCGCTCGCATCCTCGAAGGCCTTCAGGAACTGCTCGATCGTCGCCGCCTCGCCGTCGTGACGGTCGAAATAGAGATCGAGCCCGGCGCGGAACTTCTCCGGCCCGAGTATCGTGCGGATCATCCGCACGACTTCCGATCCCTTCTCGTAGACCGTCGCCGTATAGAAATTGTTGATTTCCGAATAGCGCCGCGGACGCACCGGATGCGCCAGCGGGCCGGCGTCCTCCGGGAACTGGTGCGCCTTCAAAAGCTTTACCTCGGCGATCCGCTTGACCGTGCGCGAGCGCATGTCGGCAGAGAACTCGTGGTCGCGGAAGACGGTCAGTCCTTCCTTCAGGCAGAGCTGGAACCAGTCGCGGCAAGTGATTCTGTTGCCGGTCCAATTGTGGAAATACTCATGCGCGATGATCGCCTCGATATTGGCGTAGTCGGCGTCTGTCGCCGTGCGCTCGTCGGCCAGCACATATTTGTCGTTAAAGACGTTGAGGCCCTTGTTCTCCATCGCGCCCATGTTGAAGTCGGAGACGGCGACGATCATGAACACGTCGAGATCGTATTCGCGCCCGAAGGCGTCCTCGTCCCATTTCATCGAGCGTTTCAGCGCGTCCATGGCATAGGCCGCGCGCGGCTCCTTGCCGTGCTCGACATAGATCTCCAGCGCCACCGCGCGTCCGGACATGGTGGTGAAGCTGTCGCGCACCACGCCGAGATTGCCGGCGACCAGCGCGAACAAATAGGACGGCTTTGGGAAGGGGTCGTGCCAGACGGCGTAGTGCCAGCCGTTTTCGAGCGATCCGGAGTCGATCCGGTTGCCGTTCGACAGCAGCAGCGGCGCATCCTCGGCGCGGGCTTCGATGCGCACTGTATACACCGACAGCACGTCCGGCCTGTCGAGGAAGTAGGTGATGCGGCGGAAACCCTCCGCCTCGCACTGCGTGCAATAGGTGCCGTTCGAGCGGTACAGCCCCATCAGCTGCTTGTTGGCGGCCGGATCGAGCGTCGTCTCGATTTCCACCGTGAAGGTATCATCGGCCGGCAATTCGCCGATGACAAGCTTGTCTGGCGCGGCGGTGTATCCGTTTTCCGCCAGTGTCTCGCCATTGACCTTGATCCCCGCCAGCGTCAGCTCGTCGCCGTCGAGGCTGAGCGGCGTATCGGCGGCTATGCCCTCCCGCCGCCTTATGCCGAGCTTCGCGCGCACCACCGTGCCCTCGGGCTCCAGCGTGAAGGCGAGGTCCGTCGTCTCGATCAGATAATCGCTTGGCCGGTAGTCTTCGAGGCGAATGACGGTTCCGGTTTCGGTGCGCATGTCTTGGTCCTGCTTGCGGGGGTTGCGCCGCCCGATCAGGGGGCGAAATTTGTATACTTGGCGACCAAAGATCTCGACTTTCGGATCGCATCACATATGTTCGCAGTCGCGAAACCGGGTCTGTTCGCAATTGCGATATGACCGACATGGCGGATCAGAGGATTGAAATCAAGATGAATGTCGCACCTCCGAAATTCGGGTCGAAATCGCTAATCGGGGCTTCGGTCCTGCGCAAGGAGGACAATGCCTTCATCCGCGGCAAGGGTTGCTACACCTCCGACATCCGCAAGGAAGGCATGCTGGAAGGCTTTGTCGTCCGCTCGCCGGTCGCCAATGGTTCCTTCACGATCGGCTCGCTGGACGAGGCGAGGGCGGCGCCGGGCGTCCGCCTGATCCTGACCGGCGAGGACATCGCCCATCTCGGCACGCTGACCGCGATGGGCATGCGTCCGGGCCCCGACGGCGAGAAGGCGCCGTACCGCCCGATCCCGGTGCTGTGCGCGGACCGCGTGCGCTATGTCGGTGATGCCGTCGCCTTCGTCGTCGCCGACACGCTCGACCAGGCCAAGGACGCCGCCGAGCTGATCGAGGTCGACTACGACAGCGACGACCCCGTCACCTCGATGACTGGCGCGCTGGACGACGGCGCGCCGCTGGTCTGGCCGGAGGCCGGCTCCAACACCGCCTATCTCAACACCCATGGCGATGCCGGCAAGGCCGAGGCGATCTTCGCCAAGGCCGCCCATGTCACCAAGATCGATTTCATCCAGAACCGCCTCGTCGCCAACTACATGGAAACCCGCGCCGCCATCGGCGAATGGGACGCTGACGCAAACCGCATGACATTGACCTGCGGCTCGCAAGGCGTGCACGGCCAGCGCGACATCATAGCGAAGGGCGTCTTCGGCGGCGACGTCGACCTGCGCGTCATCACGCCCGATGTCGGCGGCGGTTTTGGCCCGAAGGGCTTCGTTTACCGCGAATATCCGCTGGTCTTGGAAGCCGCCAAACGCCTCGGCAAACCGGTGCGCTGGGTCGGCGATCGCACCGAGCACTTCCTCACCGACGCGCATGGCCGCGACAATACGGTCCATGCCGAAATGGCGATGGACGAGAACGGCAAGTTCCTGGCGCTGCGCATCCGCCTCATCGCCGACATGGGCGCCTATACGCACCAGTTCGGCGTGGCGATTCCGTTCTTCGGCGCCATGATGGCGACCGGCGTCTACGACATTCCGGCGCTCGATTTCCGCCTGACCGGCGTCTACACCAACACCTGCCCGGTCGACGCCTATCGCGGCGCTGGCCGCCCGGAAGCCGCCTTCCTGGTCGAGAAACTTGTCGATGCCTGCGCCCGCGAGACCGGGCTGGCGCGCGACGAGATCCGCCGCCGCAACTTCATCAGGCCGGAACAGATGCCCTACCTGACGCAGGGCGGCCGCAACTACGATGTCGGCGAGTTCGAGGCCTGCATGGACCAGGCGATGAAGAACGCCGACTGGGCGGGCTTCGAGAAGCGTTTCGAGGCTTCCAGGGCCAACGGCAAGATCCGCGGCATTGGCATGTCCTATTACATCGAGGCCTGCGCCTTCGCCGGCTCCGAGCCGGCCTATGTGCAGCTGCTCGACGACGGCACAATCACAATGGATATCGGCACCCAGTCGAACGGGCAGGGCCACGCGACGGCCTATGCGCAGTTCGTTGCCGAGACGCTCGGCCTCGATGTCGACAAGGTCGCCGTCATCCAGGGCGATACCGACCGCATCCCGACCGGCGGCGGCACCGGCGGCTCGCGCTCGATCCCGCTCGGCGGCGTCTCGGCCTATTACGCCGGCGAGGCGCTGGCCGAGAAGATCAGGAAGCTCGCCGCCGACGAACTGGAGGCATCGCCTGACGACATCGAACTCATCGGCGGCGAGGCGGTCGTCGCGGGCACCGACAAGGCGGTCTCCTTTGCCGACATCGCCAAGGCGGCGACGAACCCAGCCGACCTGAAGGCCGACGGCGAGTTCAAGCAGGACGAGGCGACCTATCCGAATGGCTGCCACATCTGCGAGGTCGAGATCGATCCCGACACCGGCGTCGTCGAGGTGGCGTCCTTCACCATGGTCGACGATTACGGGCTGACGGTGAACCCGATGCTGCTGCTCGGACAGGTCCATGGCGGCGTGGTGCAGGGCATCGGCCAGGCGCTCTACGAGAACGCCGTCTATGACGAGAGCGGCCAACTCCTGACCGCGACCTTCATGGATTACACCATGCCCCGCGCCGACTATTTCCCGATGTTCTCCTTCGAGACCCGCAACGTGCCCTCGACCACCAATGCCCTCGGCATCAAGGGCGCCGGCGAGGCGGCGACCATCGGCTCGACACCGGCGGTGATGAACGCCGTCACCGACGCGCTCTACCGCGCCAGGGGCATCACGCACATCGACATGCCGGCGACGCCGCAGAAGGTCTGGGACGCGCTGAACGGCTAACGCCGTCGTCCTCTCTCCTTCGTGGGAGAGGAAGCCTTTTACTGCATTTACGCGGGCGGATGTCCGTGCAAATGCTTGCAAAAGGCAAGAAAGGGCAAATCATGCGCGCACTCGTCCAACGCGTTTCGCAAGCCAGCGTCACCGTCGACGGCACAGTGGCCGGCGAAATCGGAGCGGGCCTGCTGGTCCTTGTCTGCGCCATGCGGGGCGACACCGAAGCGCAGTCCGAATGGCTCGCCCGCAAGGTCGTCAATCTGCGCATCTTTTCCGACGATGAAGGCCGTATGAACCGCTCGCTGGTCGATATCGGCGGGTCGGCGCTTGTCGTCAGCCAGTTCACGCTCGCCGCCGAGACCAAGGGCAATCGCCCCGGCTTTTCCTCAGCCGCCCCGCCCGACGAGGGCGAGCGGCTCTACGAGCATTTCTCCGGACAGGTGAGGGGCCACGGCGTGACGGTCGCTAACGGCATCTTCGGCGCGGACATGAAGGTGGCGCTCGTCAATGACGGCCCGGTGACGATCTGGCTGGATACGGAGGGGAAGTGAGGGGAACCTTTTCCCGCCTTTAAAACGTGCCCTGCTTCAGCTGCCGGGCGACGGTGAACAGCCTGCCGATTGGCGTCAGCGGCTGCGACAGGCGGCGCATCTCGGCGGGGCTTCCGCCGAAGCGCAGCTTGTAGTCCTGCATCCCCGTGCCGAAACAGAACGTCTTCAGGCCGTTTTTCTGCGACCAGTCGATGACCTTCGCGGTCAGCACCATGCCCGGCGAGCAGCAATGCCACTTGTCGTCGCCGATCGAGATCAGGACGCCGTTCATGACGGTCCTGTCGGCGAAGGCGAGATAGGCCGCGACGATGTCATCGCCGGTCTTGAGGCAGAAAGCCATCACCGAACCGCCGGTTGACGCGTTGGAGGCCACGGACCGGTAGAAATCGGTGAAACCGGGTCGGCTTTCCAGTGAATCCATCCGGCCGATGGAGTGGAACCGCCTGTGGCGCTGGCGTTTCAGCGCTTCGAAGAGATCGAGGGATTCGCGCGGATTCTGCGTCTGGTGAAACGTGACTCCGGTCTCGGACAACCGCTTTTCCTTCGAGCGGACGGTCTTGTAGACCGACTTCCTGCGCCACGTGGCGTCGCTACCCGCGGTCAGGTCGAGCGCGAGCATTTCGCCCGACGGCTCGCACGCGTCCAGGCGATGGAGCGGATTGTCCCGTTCGCCGATGCGCGGCGGAATCTTGTCGATATCGACGAGGTCGACGCCACGAAGCTCCCCGGTGAACGCGGCCCAGATCGAACGGAAATCCTCCTGCGGGATCGAATGGCCGTTCGCCAGAACCGGCCCGGCCTGGTCCGCCAGCCCCATGTCGGGAACCGAGGCGATCCGGACGGGACCGCGTTTATGGACCGCATAGGGAAACATCGCGACCGGCGATCCGGTGTCCGTGTCACGGACCTCGCAGATGTGCAGCCGCATGCCGTGGCGCGGAGCGATGGTGCGGACAAAGGAATCCAGAAAGCATGGCGACTGGAACGGGGTGTGGCACGCCCCGCCCGGCAGCGTCGCCCACAGGGCAGAAAAATCGAATTCCTCGTCTGCCCGGTGGAGCAAATTATTGTAGCGTCTACTTTCCGTAGGGGCATTTACGCGGGATGTATGCAAAGCCGGGCTCGTTTTGTTTTCGGAGAAAATTCAGGTATTGGCGATTTATACAGTATCCGGAATCCCTATACATTCCGGCTCTTAAACAAGTCTTATCGCGGCCTCCGAAATTTGCACGGCCGCCAAGCATTGATCGACCCGTTTCGGGTCTCTCCGGATTGTCCGGTCCGGGGAGAGCGAGGGGGCTTTTTCTCAGCGTCGGATACCCATCGCCGTCACCGCCTCCAGCAAATCCTCGAACTCGCAGCTTGGCTGCGGTGCCAGCCCGTCCGCCGCGCCGGGCGCCCATTTGCCTGTGTGCACCAGCACGCCGGCAAGGCCGCAGGCGACCGCCGCGCTGGCGTCGAATTCGGCGTCGTCGCCGATCATCGCGGTCTCGCCCGGATTCAGCGTCATGTCGGCGCAGGCCGAATGGAAGAATTCCGGTGCGGGTTTGCCGATCACCTCCGCCTCGCACCCGCTCGCATATTCCAGCGCCGCCACATAGGCGCCGGCGTCGAGGCAGGTTTTCCCGTCCGGGCCGGCGAATTTGCGGTTTTTCGCCAGGGCGATGAAGTCCGCGCCGTCCTCCAGCAGCCGGAACGCCTCGTTCATCGCCCCGTAGGTGAAGCCGTCGCCCACATCGCCGAGGATCACCGCCGGCCGGTCGCCTTCCGCCAGATCGGCAAAATCCTCCATCAGGGCAGGGCGGACAAGGAAATGCGGCTTCAGCCCGCGTTCGGCGATCAGGTGCCGCGCGGCCATCGCCGGCGTGAACACATGATCCCCCTCGACTTCCACGCCCATGCTCGCGAGTTTCTCGACGATAGTCCGCTTCGGCGCGCTGGTCGTATTGGTCAGGAAGCGGAACGGCACATTCGCTTCGGTAAGCCGCGCAATCGCTTGCGCGGACCCGGGAACGAGCGTGTCTCCCTGATAGACGACGCCTCCGAGATCGATCAGAAAACCCTTTACGGCCGGCATGGGAAATTCCGTCTGGCTGGAGGAAGCTGTTTCGACGGTTCCGGAGTGTGATCGCGCCGGCGTCGCGCGTCAAACGTGTTTCAGACGCCGCCCTCGGTCTTGATGTGGATCGTCGTACCGCAATGCTTGCAATGGATCGCATCGGAATCGTGCAGGCTCAACCCGCATTGCGGGCATTCGTAGCGGACCTTCGCCGGGCGGAACAGCACCTGGGCCAGCCGCAGGAACAGGGTGACGCCGACGATCATCACGCCGACGGACAGAAGCCGCCCGCCCGTGCCGGTGAGCGTGATGTCGCCGAAACCGGTGGTCGTCAGCGTCGTCACGGTGAAATAGAGCGCGTCGGCATAGTTCCCGATTTCCGGGTTCACGCGGTACTGCGTCGCGTAGATCAGGCCGGTCATCACGAACAGGAAGACCGCGAGATTGATGGCAGCGAGCACCACGTCCTCGTGCTTGCGGAAATAGGGGAAGTCCTGCCTGAGCCGGGCGAGAAGCTGGTAGGTGTGCAGCAGCCGGAGCGTTCTGAGGATGCGCAGGAACCCGAAACCCTCGCCGGTGATCGGCGCGAGAAACGACAGCACCGCCGCGACATCGGCCCAGGTCGCCGGCCGCAGGAAGAACAGGCCTTTGCTCTTCTCGATCATCACCCGCACGAGGAAATCGACCAGGATGATGATGCCCAGAACGATGTCGATGAACTCCACCGTCTGGGTGCGCTGGAAGAACGACGTGACGATCACGAAAAAGACCGTGCCGAGGTCGAAGACCAGCAGCCCGTAACGGAATCGCTGCGCCACCGGCGTTTCGTCCTCGTAGAGTGACCTGAACCTTTCCAGCACTGGCGTTGTTTCCTTGTGCGTTGCGCGGTGGTACGCGGCAAATCACCGCCTTTTTACCGGATATGCGGCGGCTCTGTCACGGCAGAGTGTAACGGCCGGGAAAACGCGTTGCCTACCGCAACCGCTTCGCATATTAATTTGATTACGCGAAAGAAATCCCGGTTCCAGAAATGTCCGCAACCGACAACCGCAATCGCCCCGGGCCTGATGCCGAAAAGGTCAGCGTCGCCCTGGAGCGCGATCTCCTCGACGGGATCGACGTCTATGCAGCCGCCCAGAAGGACAAGCCGTCGCGCCCCGACGCGGTTCAGCGCATCCTGCGCGAATGGCTGCAGGCGCACGGTTTCATGCGCTCTTCCACGTTGGAGGAAGGGACCCGGCCGGAAGACCTGAATTCCGCCAATGACGATTGAAACCGGCGCGACACGCTTTTCTTACGGCGCGCTCACGCTGCGTCTGGCGAACAGGTAGCAGTCCGGAAGGCCGAGCCGCCTGCAGGCCTGCACGGCGGGATAGGTCGGGATGACGAGCCGGTCGCTAACCTTGGCGATGCCGGAGATGAAGCCGCGTTCCAGCATGTTGAGGCACCATTCCTCGCCGAGGTCGAGGCGCTGACGCACCCAGTCCGGCAGGATCTCCACCGCGCCTTTCAGGAGTGCGTGCTGGACCGGACCGGCATGTATGCCGTCGATCCGGATCTTGCGCATGATACCCAGGAACTCGTGCACGATCGGCGAGGGCTGCAGGCGGTTCCGTTTTGCGTTGAACAGCGCCTCGCATTGCGCGGCAGAGGTCAGCGGCTCGGCAACGCCATAGAGCCGCGCGGCATTGACCGCTTCCGCGTAGGCACTGTCCTTTTCCTCGGGTGAAAGCGGTGCGACATAGCGGTGATAGGCCTCGATGAAACCGTAGCTTGCCGTCGCCTGAACCCATTCCAGCAATTCCGGATCGTTCGCCGCATAGGGTTCGCCCTCGCTGGTGACGCCGCTGATGCGCTCATGCATCGCCCGCACCCGGGCGATCATGCGTTCGGAGTCGCTGCGCGCGCCATAGACCGTTACCATCGCCGCGTAGCCGGTGCGCTGCAGCCGGGCGAAGGCGTCGCGCCGAAAGCTCGTGTTCTGCCAGACCCCGTCGCGCACCCGCGGTTCGCCGAATTCCAGCAGCACCGCGGCGACGCCGCCGATGAACAGCGAGACCGGGTTCTTGAAGATGCGCCATGACACTGAGTCTGGCGGCGCGAGCGCTTCCTCGCCTTGCGGCCTGGTGAAGTCGATGGTCGCGCCCTTCGGCGTCAGCATATGCGCCACCCGTTCGGCGACGCGGCCGCGCAGCGGCGCGGGCAGGTGCAACGGTCTGGTCACGGCGGTCATCCGGTTGGTCCTGTCGGCGCTTGCGGTCCGGCCGGTGACCGGACCGCGGAATCGGCCTATACGGAAATAGAGGCGAAAAGCAGGGCAGGGAGGGCCGGATGCTTGAGGGGATGCGCATCATCGAGATCGAGGGGCTCGGCCCCGGACCCTTTGCCGCGATGCTATTTGCCGATCTCGGCGCCGATGTTGTCACCATCCACCGCAAGGGCGGTTCGGCGGCGCCGGGCTTTGCCGAACGCAATCCGCTCGATCGCGGCAAGCGCTCCATCGCGCTCGACCTGAAGGATGCAGGCGACCACGAGACAGCGATGGCCCTGATCGCGGCCGCCGACGGGCTGATCGAAGGTTTCCGGCCGGGCGTCATGGAGCGTCTCGGCCTCGGGCCGGACGAATGCCACGCCGCCAATCCGGCGCTCGTCTATGGCCGCATGACCGGCTGGGGGCAGGACGGCCCGAAGGCGCAGCAGGCGGGTCACGATCTCAACTATATCGCGACCTCGGGTGCACTCTGGTATGCCTCCGCGCCAGGCGACGCGCCGCTGACACCGCCGACTCTTGTCGGCGATATCGGCGGCGGCGCGCTCTATCTGGTCATCGGCATGCTGTCGGGGATCCTGCGGGCGCGCCAGACCGGCGAGGGTGCGGTCGTCGACGCGGCGATCGTCGACGGTTCGGCGCATATGATGAACCTGTTCATGGCGCTGTCGGCGACCGGCGCGCTGTCGATGGCGCGCGGCCGGAGCCTGCTCGACGGTCCGCACTGGTCCCGCACCTATCGCACCGCCGATGGCGGTTTCGTCTCGGTGCAATGCCTGGAACCGAAATTCTATGCCGAGTTCCTGCAGCGTATGGGCCTCGCGGACGACCCGGACTTCGCCCGCCAGTACGATACATCCCTCTGGCCCGAGCTGTCGCAGAGGCTGGCGGCGGTCTTCGCGAAGGAAAACCGCGCGCACTGGGCCTCTCTGTTCGAGGGATCGGATGCCTGCGTCGCGCCGGTTCTCGATCCCGCCGAGGCCGCACGCGATCCGCACATGCAGGCGCGTGGCGTCTGGCAGGGCGATGCGCCGGCGCTGCAGGCCGCGCCCGCGCCGCGCTTTGTCGGCGAAGCGCCGTGGACACCGAAGCCGAGCCCTTCGCGCGGCGAGCACACCGGCGAGATACTGGCGGAACTGAAAAACAGGGGTCGCTGAGCTTTTCGTAACCCGCGGGCGGCGGCATCAATCTTGCGCCACCGGCTGAAAACACCTATCGCGGGACCGGCCGGCGTCAAACGGGCCGGTATTCCAGGCGGTTCGATGCGCGGCACTCCTCATCTTTCACCCGATACGACCAGGGCTATCCTTTTCGACAAGGACGGTACGCTTATCGATTTCGAGAAGAGCTGGGCGCGGATCAACCGCGAGGCGGCGGCGATCGGCGCGTCGGGCGATCCGGCGCTCGAGAAGCGCATCCTCGCCGCCTGTGGAGTCGATCCGGTCACGGGATTGACCGTCGCTGACAGCCTTTTCGCATCGGGAACGGCGCGCGAGATCGCGGCGCAGATGGTGGCCGAGGGCAGTCCGATGACCCATGAAGCGCTGACGAAGGCACTCGACGACCGTTTCGCCGCCGGCGCCGACGCGGCCGTTCCGTTGGCCGATCTCCCACTGCTGTTTTCCGAGCTGAAGGCCATGGGTCTCGTGCTCGGTATCGCCAGCAGCGACAGCGAACGCGCGATTGCAGGGACTGCCGAAACGCTGGGGATCGGCGGTTTCACCGATTTCGTCGCCGGTTGGGATTCGGGTCATGGCCCGAAACCGGGACCCGGCATGGTACGCGCCTTTTGCGCCGCCATAGGCTGCGCTCCGGCCGATATCGCCGTCATTGGCGACAGCCGCCACGATATGGAGATGGGCCGCGCGGCTGGAGCGGGAACCGTTGTCGGCGTTCTCAGCGGGGCGGGGAATTGCGAAACGCTGTCGCCGCTTGCGGACGCCATCATCGACAATGTCGCGATATTGCCGGCCTGTTTCGCGTCGGTGAGCGGTTAGGGGCAGGTCGAAAGAAAACGCCCCCCGTCGGAACGGAAGGCGGCCATTTGCGTGGTCCGGAAATCCGGGACGGGCAGGTCTCAGAATTCTTCCCAGTCGTCCGCGGGCGCCGCGTTTCCGCCGAAGGCGTTCGCCACCTTGCGGTTGAGTTTGCGGGCAGGCGATGGCCGCGGGCTTGCCGGTGCGTCCGACGAGACCGCCTTCGGCGCCTTGATCTGCTGGTATCCGGTCGTGAATTCGCGAAGCATCTGGTTGATCGAAGCGACCTCGTTTCCAAGTGAATGGCTCGATGCCGTCAGCTGCTCGGCCATCGCGGCGTTTTGCTGCGTGCCCTGGTCGACGGACGAGACCGACACATTGATCTCCTGCAGCCCGCCCGACTGTTCGCGCGCCGAATCGATGATCGCGTCCACGTTGATGGCGATTTCCTGCACTTCGCCGACGATTGACTCCAGTGCCTTGCCCGTCTCGCCGACGAGCGACACCCCGGACTTCACTTCGTCACCCGACGTGGTGATCAGTTGCTTGATCTCCTTTGCGGCATTGGCCGAACGCTGCGCCAGTTCCCGCACTTCCTGCGCGACGACGGCGAAACCCTTGCCGGCATCGCCGGCGCGCGCCGCCTCGACCCCGGCGTTGAGCGCCAGCAGGTTGGTCTGGAAGGCGATTTCGTCGATCACGCCGATGATGCGGGAGATATCCTCGGACGACTTGCTGATGCGGCCCATCGCATCGACCGCCTTGCGCACGATGTCGCCCGACTGCTCGGCGTTCTTCTTGGTCCGGGCGACGAGCTGTCCGGCTTCTTCGGCGCGGTTGGTGGAGGACTTGACCGCTGCAGTGATCTCCTCGACCGCAGCTGCGGTCTCCTCGACGGCCGCGGCCTGTTGTTCGGCACGCTTCGACAGATCGTCGGCGGCGGATTTGATCTCGTCGGATCCCGAATTGATCGCCTCCGCCGACCCGCCGATGCTGTTGATCGTCTCGGCGAGTTCCTTGACCGCGTTGTTGAAATCTTCCTTCAGCGTAGCGTAGGCCTCCGGCAGATCGTCCTCGACCCGATATGAGAGGTCCTTGGCGGCAATGTGCGCCATGGCGCTGCCGAAACTGTCGACAATCATCTTGCGTTCGGCGGCGATCGCTTCTTCCTGGGCCTTCTTCTTGGCCTCTTCGGCCTGGTCCATGTAGACCGAGATCGACAGGTCCATGTCGAGCATGATCGCCTTGAGCAGGCCGACAAGCAGGTCGGCCGTATCGTCGGAGCCGCTTTTCTTGGCGAAGACGCCGCCGGCCGGCCACTGGTCCTTGAGAATGCTGTGCACGAGGTGCTCGATGAGGAGGCCGTAGCCGCCGATATACCAGCGCGGCTCAAGGCCGATCCTGGCGTGAACCGATCCGATCGTGCGCACGCGGTTGACGTAGTTTTCGTCGAACTTGCCTGTCGTGATGCCGCCCCAATGGGAGAGCTGCGCGTTCTTGGCGCCGCGCATGTGGTCGTCGGAGGAGAAGAATTTCCGCGTCTCCGGCGTCTTGCGCACCGTATCGTAGAAGCGGTCCAGTCCGATCGGGAGTTCGCGGTCGATGATCGGCTTCAGGCGCCGGATATTTTCGGCGGTCTTTTCGTCAAGGCCGAGAAAATCGAGGCGGCCTGCGATGTCCTGTTCAACGCAGACGTCATTTTTCGCTGCTGCATTCATGGCTGTAACCTCTTGAATTGCGAATTTGTTCACGCGAGTCGGCATGCGTCTCCGTTCCGGCGCCGCTGTGCAGGCGCCGATGACAGGCGATGCTCTGCATCGCCGGATGAAATGCCGGATCGAATATCGAGGCTTAATGCCCCACACCGGTTCGCCGAACACGGGCGAACGCCATGCGCCAAATCATCGCATGCTGGTAAGAAATTACCCTCTGTTCCTTAACGGAATATGTAAGATTCTACTTACCTAGGGTAAGTATTCTACGCTTGGCGGGTTTCTTAGAATGGTATTCCAGCCGGAAGCCATGGTTCGTCAAGCCGTGGACGGTGGGGTCCGTTCCGGGTCGTGAACTGATTGCTCCGGCACCAGAGGCGGTGGAATGGCGCGTTCACGCCGTGGCCGTTATCGGCGACGGCGCGGCTTTGTAGGTTTTTGGCCAGTTTCTGTCGGACGCCGGTTACGACACCGGAATCAAAGCCCGGCGCTGGCGCCGGGCTTTATGTTGTCAGAATTCTTCCCAGTCGTCCGAAGGTGCGGCGTTGCCGCCGAACGCGGCGTTGACCTTGTGGGCTAGATTGCGGGCGGGCGAGGGCCGCGGGCGTGCCGGTGCGGCCTCGGAGACAGCTTTCGGCGCCCTGACCTGTTGATGCCCGGTCCGGAATTCTCGCAGCATCGCGTTGATCTCGACCACTTCGCTACCGAGCGAGTGGCTGCTGGCGGTGAGTTGTTCAGCCATTGCCGCATTCTGCTGCGTGCCCTGGTCGACCGAGGATATCGTGATGTTGATTTCCTGCAGACCGGTCGATTGTTCGCGCGCCGACTCGATGATCGCCTCGACATTGCTCGCAATATCCTCGACGCCGGTCGCGATGCCTTCAAGCGCCTTGCCGGTCTCGCCGACCAGCGACACGCCGGTTTTTACTTCGTCGCCCGAGGCGGAGATGAGCTGCTTGATCTCCTTTGCGGCATTGGCTGAGCGCTGCGCCAGTTCGCGCACTTCCTGCGCGACGACGGCGAAACCCTTGCCGGCATCGCCCGCGCGCGCCGCCTCGACCCCGGCGTTGAGCGCCAGGAGGTTGGTCTGGAAGGCGATCTCGTCGATCACGCCGATAATGCGCGAGATGTCATCGGACGACTTGTTGATGCGGTCCATCGCCTCGATCGCCTTGCGTACGACCTCGCCGGACTGTTCGGCGCTTGTTTTTGTCCGGCCGACGATTTGGCCGGCTTCCTCGGCGCGCCCGGCCGATGATTTGACGGCGGCCGTGATCTGTTCGACGGCTGCGGCGGTCTCCTCGACGGCTGCGGCCTGTTGCTCGGCGCGTTTCGACAGGTCTTCGGCGGCCGACCGGATTTCGTCTGAGCCCGAATTGATCGTCTCCGCGGAGGCGAGAATATTCTCGATCGTGCCGGCCAGCATCCCGAGGGCATCGTTGAAATCGGTCTTCAGCGACTGGTAGCCTTCCGGCAACTCGTCTTCCATTCTGTAGGAGAGGTCCTTGGCGGCGAGATGGGTGATCGCCTTGGTAAAGGCGGCCACGGTCACGCGCATGACGTCCATGGCCTCTGCCTCGGCCCGCTTCCGCTCTGCTTCTGCTTGTTCCACATAGGCCGAAATCGAAAGGTCCATATCGAGCATGATCGCCTTGATGAGGCTCGACAGCATGGCGGCCGTTTCGTCCGGCGATGTTTTCTTTTGCGAGAACATGCCGCCAGCAGGCCACATCGCCTCGAGGACACCGTGCAGAAACTGTTCGATGATCAGGCCGTAGCCGCCGATATACCAGCGCGGCTCGAGCCCGATACGGGCATGCGTGGAACCGATCGTGCATACGCGGTCGACATAAGCGTCGTCGAAATTCCCGGTCGTGATGGCGGTCCAGTGGCCGATCTGCGCGCCCTTGGCGGCGCGCATGTGATCATCGGAGGAGAAGAATTTCCGCGTTTCCGGCGTTTTGCGCACGGTGTCGTAGAAGCGGTCCAGTCCCTTCGGTAGTTCGCGCTCGATGACAGGCTTTAATTTGCGGATTTGCGCCCGGCTCGTTTCGTCGAGACCGAGAAAGGCCAGTCGGCCTTCGATATCCTGATCGGCGCAGGTTTCCTTGTCGCTATTCTGGTGCATTCCGCGTCCCCTGTTCGTCCTTCCCTGTCCCGAAACGGGTGCCGGTAAGACGCACTTTTGCGTTTCGGTGCAGAATGTCTCTGCGCCGGTCAATTGCCGTTATGTCCGTACGGGACGCGCGGCCTTACTGTATTGGTTGGGGAGCTTGGGCGCCCCGTCCTCATCCGCCGCTCAGGGCGTCAGCAAATGGCAATCATTGCATTTCAAACCAGATACGAACCAGATATGTCAGCATTGTTAACCCGAGCTATAAAATCTAGCCATCGGTCGGAAAATTGCTCGTCATGCGGGAAGATCGTCCTTTCCTTAACGGAATGGCTTCAAAGGGATAGGGGGAATCCTCCGACTCTGACGCATATTGGTGTGAAGTCGCTTGCATGCTACTCATGATTGTATAATGCGGCGCAGCGTTCCGGGGCGCGCGGAAGCCGGTTGGAAGCGCAGGGCGCAGTCCGTTCGGGAGGCTCGGGCGCATGATTTTTCCGGTCGCCCGTGTCCGGCTGGTCGTTTTCCGTTCCCCCGGTTTTCCGTACAGCGTCATTGCCGCGTTGGTTGACCCGGACTACGTTCCGTCATGCCGGGACAGGGGAGGTGGCATTGGGAGACGGGAGCGGAACGGAAAGACTGTTGTGGGAGAACGACGCGACGGCGCTTGGCGCGATGGTTGCGCGTGGCGAGATCTCTCCCCTCGAACTGG
The DNA here is from genome assembly GCF_014904745.1 of Oricola nitratireducens. Classification (GTDB taxonomy): domain Bacteria; phylum Pseudomonadota; class Alphaproteobacteria; order Rhizobiales; family Rhizobiaceae; genus Oricola; species Oricola nitratireducens. The sequence continues at coordinate 120,686 of NZ_JACZCS010000014.1, read as the reverse complement.
TCGATGCGGCGATCGCCCGCGCCGAACGCAGCGGCCCGAAAATCAACGCCATCGCCGAAAACCTGCTCGATAGCGCCCGCGCGGCGGCCGCTGCGGTAGACCGTACGACGCCCTTCGCGGGTGTTCCGGTTGTCATCAAGGATCTCGGGATATCGATCGCAGGCGTTCCGGTTCACTGGGGCAGCGCCGTCAAGCCGGTCATGCCGCAAGAGGACTCGCTGCTTGTCACCCGCTACAAATCCGCCGGTTTCATCCCTATCGCTACCAGCACGACATCGGAATTCGGCCTGCGGCTGGTGACCGAAACGAAGCGGTTCGGGATCACGCGCAATCCCTGGAACACCGGCCACGTCACCGGCGGGTCGTCGGGTGGCTCGGCGGCGCTGGTTGCCGCGGGGATCGTGCCGGTCGCCCATGCATCGGACGGCGGCGGCTCCATCCGCGTGCCGGCCGCATGCTGCGGGCTGGTCGGCATGAAGCCCTCGCGCGGCCGCGTGCCGTTCACGCCGGATTTCCTTGAAGGCTGGTACGGTTTCATCGCCCAGCATGCGGTGACCCGCTCGGTGCGCGATTCCGCGGCCATGCTCGATCTGTCGTCCGCGCCCGATCCCTTGTCGCCCTATTGCGCCGCCCCCGCATCCGGCCCGTTTGCCGCCGCGGCCGCCAAGCGGGCGAAAGGGCTGCGGATCGGCGTCTACCGCCAGTCGCCGATCGGTCTCGACATCTCGGACGAAACGCTTGTCGCGCTCGATGCCGCTTGCGCCCTTGCGCGGGAAGCCGGCCATGCGGTCGAGGAAATCGACCTGCCGATGGTCACGCGCGATTTCATGGGCGATTTCGGCCGTCTCGTCGCCTCGGCCTTCGCCGGACAGATGCGGTTGGAGGCAGAGCGTCTGCAAGGGCCGGGCCGGCTCGAGCGCACGACGCGGATCATGAAGCGTTTCGGCGACATGTTGGGCGCCGGTGAAGCCGCCGAGGCGCTCCTGCGCCTGCAGTTGGCGACACGCGATCTGATCCTGGAAACAAGCGCTTACGACGCCGTCCTCATGCCGGTGATCGCCCATCCGCCATTGCCCTGCGGCGCTATGGACACCAGGGGCTTCGACCAGCTGAACGAGATCGTCCTCGACGCGCTGCACCTGACGCCGCTCCTTCGCCTGCCGCCTCTGTTCGCCAAGATGATGGATCTGAGCCTGTGGTTCACGCACTGGCCCGCGATCCAGAACGTGACCGGCCAGCCGGCGATTTCGTTGCCCGTGCATGTCACGGATGCCGGCCTTCCGGTCGGAATACAGGCCGTCGGGCGGATCGGTGACGAAGAGACGCTGTTCATGCTGGCGGGCCAGATGGAGGAACTGTCCGGCTGGCTCGGCAGGCGCGCGCCCTTCGACGTGCCGCAATAGGCGGGTTTCAGCCGCCGAGTTCGTCGGGCGCGTCCTCGCTCAACAGGTCGCTTCCTGTCCCGAGCGTCCGCTCCTCTTCGATCTTCTTGTTGACGGCCTCGTCGGGGCTGGTGTCGTTGGCGGTCGTCGACTCCTGGCGCGCAGCGGGTGTTTTCGAGGGGCTTGGAGCGGCGGCTTTTGTGCTTTTCGCGCCGGTCAGTGGCGCCGCGTTGTCGAAATGCAGCCGGTATGTCGGCTCCGGCAGGGAAAAGCCGCTGCCCTCCAACGCCAGTTTTACCAGCCGCACGGCCTCCGACCGCGCCTTGAGAAATCCCGTGACGTTCTGGTCGATCCATCCCGTGAATGTCAGCACAACGTTGGAATCGCCGATATCCTCGATCCATGCGTCCGGTCCGGGATCGTTGAGCACGAAGTCGAGCGCCTTGATGCGCGACTGGCCGGTTTCCAGCGCCTGTTCCAGATTGCTGTCCGGCCCGACCCCGAGCTTGAACACAAACCGCCTTTGCGGATTGCGGCTGTAGTTGGTGATGTTGCTCTTGTAGACGGTCGAATTCGGAATGCGGATGTGGTTGCCATCCACATCGAGGAGGATCGTCGCGCGCGACGTCAAGCTGATAACCGACCCTTCGAGATCCTGGATCCGGACATAGTCCTTCGGCCGGAAGGGCTGGCGGATCGAGAGCAGGATACTCGCGATGTAGTTCTCTACCGTGTCGCGCACCGCGAAACCGATCGCCAGGCCGACGATGCCGGCCGCGCCGAGGATCGTTCCGAGCAGGGCGGTCGCACCGAGAATGTCGAGCGCCATCACCGCGCCGAGGACGAAAAAGACCAGCCGGACCAGTTGCCGCAGCAGGTTGGCGATAAACGCGTTCGGCGCGATCCGGTCCCATGGCCAGCCCGGGCGTGCGGCAAACCATCCGATAAGGAAGATCGCCGCCCAGCATATGACGGCGACCGCCAGCAGCGGGATATACCCGACCGCCTGCATGACCCGCTGAGTCAGTCGCTGGTAGACCGGCGTGAGCCGCACCGAAAGCGAGGTGACCTCGCCGATCTGGTTGGTGACCTCGACGACGCCGTTGACGCGCTTGGCAAGCTGCTCGGCCTGATCCGACAGCGCCGCTTCGGTCACCTTGCCCCGCAGCGTCACGACGCCGGAATGAACGGTGACGAAAACGCCCTGCAGCCCCTCGATCTGATCGAAGATGGCCTCGATCCGCGCATCGATATCCTTGTCGCTGACCGCCGCGTTGCCCGTATTGATCGTGCTGTCTTCCTGGGCATGCGCAAGAACGCCGAAAAACAGGCAGAAGACGGCAGCGAGCGGGAAGAGGCGATAGCGCATCGGTTTTTCTCCGGAACCCGGTGAGGGAAGGGCGCGCAAAACCTATTCCGGGAATTCCGGTTTGTCAGCCATCCGTTGCGTTCCGGTGAGAACGATAGGCTTTCTTCGCAACTTGTTTGGCGCTACGGACAGGGTTCCATGTCTGCCGCGGCTGCTTCTTCCGACATCGAATCGCGCCCCTTTCTCGCCATCGGCCTGAAGGTCGGCTCCGTCACGGCGTTCATGGGCATGGCGACGGCGATCAAATATGCCGGCCAGTTGCCTGCGGGACAGATCGTGTTCTTCCGCTCGTTCTTCGCGATCCTGCCGATTTGCGTGTATCTGCTCGCCGTCGGTCAGCTGGCGGGCGCGTGGAAAACCGAACACCTGGTCGGTCATGTTATGCGCGGTCTCGTCGGCGTGTCTGCCATGGCACTCGGCTTTTACGGCCTGACCCGTCTGCCGCTGCCGGACTCCACCGCGATCGGCTACGCCCGCCCGCTCGTCACCGTCGTCTTCGGCGCGGTTCTGCTCGGCGAGGTCGTGCGCCGGTACCGCTGGGGCGCGGTCATCGCCGGCCTGTTCGGCGTCGTGGTCATTTCCTGGCCCAAGCTGCAGCTTTTCCGCGGCGCCGGTGATTTCGGCAGCGACCAGGCGCTGGGCGTGGCGGCGACTTTCGCGTCCGCCTGTATCGCCGGTCTTGCCATGGTGCTGGTGCGCCGGCTTCTCGTCACGGAAAAGACAGCGACCATCGTGCTGTATTTCTCGGTGACCGCCTCGGTCTTCGCGCTGGCGACGATCCCCTTCGGCTGGCAGGCGCTCGACATGACGCAGACCGTGTCGCTGGTGCTCTCCGGATTCTGCGGCGGCCTCGGCCAGATCCTGCTGACCCAAAGCTATCGCCATGCCGACGTCTCGACCATCGCGCCGTTCGAATACACCTCGGTGGTACTGAGCATCGCGATCGGCTATTTCGTCTTCGCGGAAGTGCCGGGCTGGGCGACGATCATCGGTTCGGCGATCGTCACCGCATCGGGCATTTTCATCATTTACCGCGAACACCGCCTCGGCCTCGAACGCGCCAGGGCCCGGCGCGCCATCACCCCGCAGGGTTGACGGCGGTCAGCTTGCCGCCTCGTCGGCGCGCGGATCAAGCTGGATGGCCTCCGGGGTCAGGGCCGAGGAGACCGGCGGCGAATAGGTGAATTCGGTCATCTCGTCCTGCGGTACGCCCGGGCGTCGCGAGATGCGCCATGCGGCGTAGAGTGCGAAGATGAGATAGGACACCGCCATCATCACGAAGAAACCCGTCGGGCCCATGATGGCCATGAAGCCGCCGGCGATAACCGGCCCGGCCATCGATCCCGCGCCATAGAGGATGAGCAGGCCGGAGGAGATTTCGACGAATTCGTCCGGGTCGGCATGATCGTTCGCATGCGCCGTGACGATTGAATAGAGCGGCATCAGCACGCCGCCGAACAGGACCATCAACCCGATCAGGGCCGTGAAGGAAATCCCGGTCGATGTCGCAATGGCTACCGAGAGGACCAGTCCCGCGAACGATACAACGACGATGACGCGCCGCCGGTCCGTGCGGTCGGAAATCCGCCCGAGCGGGAACTGGAACACCATCCCGCCCACCATCGCCGCGGCCATAGCGGTAGCGATCTTTGCCTCGCCGAAGCCGGACAGTTGCAGATAGACCGGCGCCTGGAACATGTAGGCGCCGAAGGTGACGCCGGTAAGCACGATGCCGATGAATGCCAGCGGCGAATTCCTGTAAAGTTTGCCCAAATTTAGCGAAACCTCGGTCAGCGGTTTCGGTGATGACGCGTTCGAAAGGCCTGTCGGGATGACGGCGGCGGCAAACAGCAGCGCTGCCAGCATGAACAGCGAGGTGGTGGCCGGATCGGCGGAGACGAGCAGGAACTGTCCGGCCATCACGCCGATCATCGTGGTCACCATGTAGATCGAGTACATTTTTCCCCGGTCCTCGTTGCTGGTTTTCTCGTTGATCCAGCTTTCGACGATCATGTAGGTGCCGGCGAGCGCAAACCCGGCAAGGCCGCGAAACACGATCCATGCGACGGGAATGACCAGCAGGGCATGCAGCAAGGCCGACATGGCGAGAACGGAGGCGAGCACGCCATAGACGCGCACATGTCCGACGCGCAGCACGAGGCGGGGCACGACGATGCATCCCGCGGTGAAGCAGAGCGCGTAGCCGAAACCGATCCAGCCGATGACGACGGGGCTCCACCCCTCAAGCGACGCGCGGACCGGCAGCAGCACGCCGATGAGCCCGATGCCCGTCAGCAGCAGCAGGGTGGAGGCCAGCAGTCCGGCGACGGGACGGAAGAGGTGCAGCATCGATATTCATCCATGGGTGTGCATATGCCTGCTAGCGCGATTGCATGGCGGGCGCATGAAAGAGGGGCGACGGAATATGCCTCGTTTACGCCGTCAGGACGGAGCGTTTTCGTCGAGGCGGTCGCGGATCGTCAGCAGATCGGCCCAGGCAAATCGTTTTTGCGCCGGCTGTTCCAGCAGAAACCGGGGATGCAGCGTCGCGATGGCCGGAACTTCGAAACCTGAGGCGGTGCGCACGGTTTTCCATGCACCGCGTATCTGCAGGATGTTGTCCGAGGTGCCGAGGAGGATGCGTGCGGCGGCGTTGCCGAGCAGGACCAGGAAGCGGGGCCGCGCCAGTTCGATCTGGCGGTCGATGAACGGTTTGCAGATGGAGGCCTGAAGCGGAGAGGGGACGCTGTTTCCGGGGACGCGCCACGGGACGGCAAAGCCCAGATAGCAGTCGTCGCGCGAATGGCCGATTGCCGCTAGCATGCGGTCGAACAATTGGCCTTCCGGCCCGGTCAGCGCTTCGCCGGAAGCGTCGTCGTCGCGTCCCGGCGCGTCGGCGACCGCCATCAGCGCCGCGCCGCGCGCGCCGCCTTCGAACACCGTGTTCCGCGCGGTCAGCTTCAAATTGCAGCCGTCGAAAGCTTCGACCGCCTTGCGCAGATCATCGAGTGTTTCCGTCTGCGCCGCGACCTTCTGCGCAAGAGCGATCGCATCGGCGTCCGGCATGGCAGGCGCGCGCGCGGGCGGTGCAGCTGCCGCAGGCACCGATTGCGGATTTGCGGCTTTCGGCGCTGGCGCGGTCACGGCCTCGAAACGGTCTTCAGCCTCATCGGCCAACGGAAAATCGAGCCCGCTTTCCGCATAGAAGCGCAGCAGGCTTTCGAGTTCGCCCCGTGTCATATCCGTTGCCTTGGCCATCCATCACCTTTCGCAGACGCGGCATCCGCCATCAAGCGCTCATGATGCGGGAATGCGCGGATCGAGCTTTATGTAGAATGTCGGCAGCGGCGTGATATCCGTGATGACGAAACGGAATTCGGCATGGGCATGCGGATTGAGCGCGCCCGCCTCGAACAGCAGCCGGTCGTAGGGCTCGAAATCGTAATGGGCGTTCGCGAAGGCGTCCGAGGTCGCGGTTACCCGTTCGATCTGGCGCTGGTCGAAGGACAAACCGTCGCCATAGATGCTCGGTTCGTGGATGTGTTCCTGCAGTTCAAGTTCCAATCCGACCCAGGGAATGCCTGTTTCGTTGGTCACGTCGAGGACGATGTGGATCGTGCCCGTCGCAAAGTCGCCGGACGGTCCGAACGGATTGATCGGCCGCGTCGCACGGACCACCAGCGTCACGGGAGAGGCGGTGCGGAAGGATTGCGCGACATGCACCGGATCGTCGCGCGTGCCCGCGCCGCTGATCGCAAGGATCGAAAAACCGCCCAACTCGTCGGAAAAGGCATAGGGAACAAGGCTCGCGGCAGCCCCGCCGGATCCGGCTGTCGCATCGGCAGCCTTTGCCCCGGCCGTCAGCACGGCGAGGATCATCAGCGCGGCTGCGCTCCTGCGGACATTTCCCGTGGCCATGGCACAGAATAGTGCGATTCACCGGCATCCGGTAGCTGGTGCTTGATTTACGTTTACGTTCAGGTCAAGAAAATGACGGGAAAAGAGGCGCAATCGGTTCTTGCGAACCGGGATTTGCGGGATACATTCGGCGCCGACTGGAAAGAGGCGCCGGCAACAGGGCAGATCCTTTGCCGCGCCGGTACGGAGAAAAAGCATGAGCGATGAAAACGGGGCCGACAACCCGATGAACGAACCGCGCGAAAGCATGGAATTCGACGTGGTGATCGTCGGTGCCGGGCCGGCCGGCCTTGCCGCCGCGATCCGGCTGAAACAGGCCGATCCCAAGTTGACCGTCGTCGTTCTGGAAAAGGGTGCCGAAGTTGGCGCGCATATCCTGTCGGGCGCCGTCGTCGATCCGGTCGGCATCGACAAGCTCATCCCCGACTGGCGCGACGATCCGGACCATCCGTTCAAGACCGAGGTCAAGGAAGACCAGTTCCTGTTCCTCGGGCCGGCCGGATCGATCCGCCTGCCGAATTTCGCGATGCCGCCGCTGATGAACAATCACGGCAATTACATCGTGTCTCTCGGCAATGTCTGCCGCTGGCTGGCGGGCAGGGCGGAGGCGCTCGGTGTCGAGATCTATCCGGGCTTCGCCGCCGCCGAAGTGCTCTACAACGAGGACGGTTCGGTCAAGGGCGTCGCCACCGGCGACATGGGCATCCAGAAGGATGGCACGCCCGGCCCGATGTTTGCGCGCGGCATGGAATTGCACGGCAAATACACGCTGATCGGCGAGGGCGTGCGCGGATCGCTCGCCAAGCAGCTGATCGCGAATTTCAAGCTCGATGCGAATAGCGACTTTCCGAAATTCGGCATCGGCATCAAGGAGCTCTGGGAGGTCAAGCCGGAGAAGCACCGCCAGGGGCTGGTGCAGCATTCCTTCGGCTGGCCGCTCGATCTGAAGACCGGCGGCGGTTCCTTCCTCTATCACCTGGAGGACAATCTCGTCGCGGTCGGCTTCGTTCTGCACCTGAACTACCAGAATCCCTATCTCTATCCCTTCGAGGAATTCCAGCGCTTCAAGACGCATCCCGCCATCAGCGGCACCTTCGAGGGCGGCAAGCGCATCGCCTATGGCGCGCGCGCGATCACCGAGGGCGGCTGGCAGTCGGTGCCGAAGGTCTCGTTCCCGGGCGGCGCGTTGATCGGCTGCTCGGCCGGCTTCGTCAACGTTCCGCGCATCAAGGGCTCTCACAACGCGGTACTCTCGGGCATCCTCGCCGCCGACACGATCGCCGGGGCGCTGGCCGCCGGCAAGGCCAATGACGACGCGCTCGACGCCTACGAGGCGGCATGGCGCGGCAGCGAGATCGGCAAGGACCTGAAGCGCGTGCGCAACGTCAAGCCGCTCTGGTCGCGTTTCGGCACGGCGCTCGGCGTCGGCATCGGCGGCATCGACATGTGGATCAACCAGATCACCGGAGGCTGGTCGCCGTTTGGCACGCTGAAACACGGCAAGCCCGACTACGCGGCCACGCAAAAGGCCTCGCATTTCAAGCCGATCGCCTATCCAAAGCCCGACGGCGTACTCACCTTCGACCGCCTGTCCTCAGTGTTCCTGTCGAACACCAATCACGAGGAAGACCAGCCGGTTCACCTGAAGGTCAAGGATATGGACCTTCAGAAATCCTCGGAATACGCTGAATTTGCAGGGCTTTCGGCCCGTTACTGTCCGGCCGGCGTGTATGAATGGATCGACGCCGACGGCAACTCCGTACCGGCCGACGCGATCCGCAAGCCGGGCGACAGCGTACGCTTCCAGATCAACGCCCAGAACTGCGTCCATTGCAAGACCTGCGACATCAAGGACCCGAACCAGAACATCAACTGGACGGTGCCGCAGGGCGGGGAAGGGCCGGTCTATCCGAACATGTGAGGCGGGGCGGGAAAGCCCGCTCAGCCTTTCACATATTCCCGCCAGTCGTGCTGTTCCTTGAAACCGAGCACGTCGCGGATCTTCCTGTTCGAAAACAGCGCTTCGTTCTCGCCCATCTCGCGCGTGAACGGGACGCCCGGAAAGAAGCGTTCTGCCAGTTCCGCGGTCGGGATGTTCATCCCGTTTGTGTTGTTGCCGGCATTGAAGACCTCGAAGCCGAGCCCGTCCTTGGCGAGGCACAGATCGACGATCTGGCCGAGATCGCGCGCGTCGATGTAGCAGAACGCGTTGCGCCGCCGCATCTCCGGATTGGCGAAATAGGTCGGGAAGTTCTGCGCATATTCATGCGGCTCCACGACATTGCCGATCCTGAGCGCATAGATGTCGAAGCCCGAGCGCAGCGCGAAGGCGCGGGCGGTCTTCTCGTTGACGACCTTGGAAAGCCCGTAGGAATCCATCGGATCGATGTCGTAATCCTCGTCGAGCGGCAGCGTCGCCGGATCGCGCCGGCCGTCGGCGAAGCAGATGCCGTAGGTCGTCTCCGACGAGGCGATGACGATCTTCCTGATCCCGAGTTTCACCGCCGCCTCGATCACGTTGTAGGTGCCGATCGTGTTGACGCGGAACGTCTCGTTGTCCGGATGGATCAGGATGCGCGGGATCGCCGCGAAATGGACGACGGCGTCGAAGGGGGGGACTCCGGTGCCCGGCTCCAGTTCGTCGAAATTCGCATAGGAACTCATGACGTTGAACATCTGGCCGCTATCCGTGATGTCGGCGGTCAGATTGTCGACACCCGGATGGTCGAGCGGCGCCAGGTCGACATTGACGACGCGGTGGCCCTGGTCGAGCAAATAGGGCACGACATGCTTTCCCGCCTTGCCCGATCCGCCCGTGAAGAGAATGCGCTTTTTCGTTGTCATGACATGCTCCTTTTGCTGTCGGTTACCTAACACCGAATGCGGTCGCAGCAACCCGGCGGGCGATCATGCGCGCGGGAAATTCGCTGTAATGATGATTCAGCCTTGAACCTCTAGCCGCTGGAGACATTATCTCGGGTACGGGCACAGTCCCGAAGGAGGCATTTTGGCTCACGGTCATTCTCATCACCATCATCACGTCGATCCGGGGGCGGGCGACCGGCGCGTCGCCCTGGCGGTCGGCGTCAACCTTCTGCTGACCGTCGTCCAGGTGATCGGCGGCGTTCTCGCCGGCAGTCTGGCGCTGATCGCCGACGCGCTGCATAATTTCTCCGACGCGATCTCGCTGATCATCGCTTTCGCGGCCCGCAAGATCGCGAGGCGCCCGTCGGATGCGTCGATGACCTTCGGATACGCCCGCGTGGAGGTTGTCGCTGCGCTGATCAACTACACGACGCTGATCGTCGTCGGTCTTTATCTCGCCTATGAGGCGGTGCTGCGCTTCATTGAGCCGCAGGGTGTCGAAGGCTGGCCGGTCGTCATCATCGCTGGCGTCGCGCTCGCCGTCGATGTCGCGACCGCGCTCCTGACCTTCACGCTGTCGAAGGAAAGTGTGAACATCCGCGCCGCCTTCCTGCACAACGTCGCCGATGCGCTGGGGTCGGTCGCCGTGATCGTCGCCGGGTCGCTGATCCTGCTCTTCGACTGGCGGCTGGTCGATCCGCTGGTGACGCTGCTGATCTCCGGCTACATCCTGTGGCAGGCCTTTGGCGAGATCGGTGGTGTGATCCGCATCCTGATGCTGGGCAGTCCGCCAGATATCGAGACCAGCGCGGTGATCAAGCGCATGGAGGCGGTCGAGGGCGTCGCCAATGTCCATCACGCGCATTTCTGGCAGATGAGCGAGCACGACAGCGCGCTCGACGCTCACCTCGCCATCGACAAGGGCGCCTGGGGCCACGCCGACGACATCAAGGCGCGCGTCAAGGCGATACTGAGCGAGGAGTTCGGCATCCGCCATTCCACGCTGGAAATGGAATGCAGCATCCATGCCTGCAAAAGCCCACAACGGATCGGCGACGACGGCCACGATTGACGTCGGGCCGCTTGCCCGGTCCGATCCTCAGTCGGTCCGGCCGGCAAGGCTCTCGATCAGCGACGGGGTCATGTCGATATGCTCTTTCGCGGCATTGAGAACGGTATCGTCAAGCACCGGCGGAGCGAGGTCGACATCGCGGCTCAGGCAATCGGTGACGGCTTTGATCGCCGTTATGCGCGCGTGTTTCTTGTCGTTGGCGGGAATCAGGTGCCACGGCGCATAATCCGTCGACGTCTTCTCGAACATCTCGTCGATCGCGGTGGCGTAGTCGTCCCAGTGGCTGCGATTGCGGAAATCCTCGTAGGAGAGTTTCCATCGCTTCAGCGGATTGCGCAGCCGCTCCTCGAAGCGGGCGAGTTGTTCGTCCGGCGACACGTGGAAGAACAGCTTGACGAGACGCGTGCCGTCGTCGGTGATCATGCGTTCGAAATCGTTGATCTCCTGATAGGCGGCTCGCCACCTTTTCTCAGGCGTCAGTTCCTCGACCCGTTCGACCAGCACGCGTCCGTACCAGGATCTGTCGAATATGGTGATCGCGCCGTTTGGCGGCATCCGCTCCATGAAGCGCAGCAGAAAGTGCCGCTCGAGATAGTAGCGCCGCGGCGCGCCGATCGGCCACACCTTGAAACTGCGCGGATCGAGCGCCGCCGAAATCCGGCGGATCGTGCCGCCCTTGCCGGCCGCGTCCCATCCTTCGAATATGATCACAGCTGACTGGCCGGTGAAGAGATAAGCCTGCTGGATCTGCGTGAGCAAACGCTGCAACTTCGCAAGCTTGCGCTCATAGTCGGAACGGCCGAGATGCAGGCTCAGATCGGCGTCACTCAACCTGGGCGCCTTGTCGCGGATCTTCTTGCCCATGCGTATGTCTCCTTTTTCGCGCGCCAAGTTTTGAGACTAGGCCGGCGAAGGGCATTGCAACAAGGCTGCTGGAGCCAAACAAGCGATTGCACTTGCGGTAACGGGTTGGCGAACCGACATAACGGATTGCTCGATAATCCCCGGAGACCGAAAATGCTGAAGACCTTGCGATACACTGTCGCCGTCCTGGCTGTTGCCATTGCCGCGGCGCCCTCTGCCGCTTTCGCCAAGGAGGTCGGCAAGGTCGGCGTCGACTGGCTCGGTAACGACATCATCATCGAGGCGATCGCCGATCCGGACGTCGAGGGCGTGACCTGCCACGTCGCCTATTTCGACCGCGGCCTGATCGACCGGCTCCAGAAGGGCAACTGGTTCGAGGATCCGTCCAATTCCTCCATCGCCTGCCGCCAGACCGGGCCGATCAAGATCGGCAAGATCGACCTCGGCGAGGACGGCGAGGAGATTTTCAAGAGCTCGCGCTCGCTGATCTGGAAGAAGCTCGTCGTCAAGCGCATCTATGACCGCGACAACAACACGCTGATCTACCTGTCGCATTCCCGCCAGGTGCAGGATGGCTCGGCCAAGATGGCGATATCGACCGTCCCGCTCTACGGGCAGGCGGAGCCGCCGGCGGAAAAATAGGATAGACCGATCCTTCGGGACAAAAGTAAGCGGGCAGCCGATCATCGGCTGGCCGCTTTTCGTTCGATTGAGGGGAAGGCTGTCAGCCGCCGAAGGCGTGCGCCACCGAGCGGACCATATTGCGGGCCGGCGATTCCGCAGGGATGGAGGCTGCGGAAGCTTCTTCCACCGCAGGCGCATTCTGCGCGCCGGCCAGCCTGAATTGCGAAATCAGGTCGGAAAGGGTGTCGGACTCGCCGGAGAGGCGGTGCGTCACCGCGGTCGACTCCTCGACCATGGCGGCGTTCTGCTGCGTCATCTGGTCCATCTGCCCGACAGCGATATTGATCTCCTGCAGGCCCGTCGACTGTTCCTGCGACGCCGTCGCGATGGAGGCGATGTGCTCGTTGATCGCCGTGACCTTTTCGGCAATCTCGTCGAGCGCTTCGCCGGTTGCGCGCACCAGCGACACGCCGTTGGCGACTTCCGTGCCCGAATTCTGGATCAGGCCCTTGATTTCCTGCGCGGCGTTGGCCGAGCGCTGGGCGAGTTCGCGCACTTCCTGCGCCACGACCGCGAAGCCCATGCCGGCTTCCCCGGCACGCGCCGCTTCAACGCCGGCATTGAGGGCAAGGAGGTTGGTCTGGAACGCGATTTCGTCGATCACGTTGATGATGGTCGTGATCTCGCCCGAGGCGGTTTCGATCCGTCCCATCGCATCGACGGCTTCGGCGACGACCTTGCCGGAGCGGTTGGTCGCTTCCTGCGTGCTGCCGGCCATCTGCGAGGCTTCGGCGGCGCGATCGGTGGCGCTGCGCACGGTGGCCGTGATCTGCTCGAGCGCCGCTGACGTCTCCTCCAGCGAAGCCGCCTGCTGCTCGGTGCGCCGCGACAGTTCATCGGAGGCAGACCGCATCTCGCTTGCATCGCCGTTGATGGCGGAGATGTTGTCCTTGATCTCGGCGAGGGTATTGTTGAGTTTCCCGACAGACATGTTGAAGTCGACACGCAGCCTGTCGTACTCGCCCGCGAAAGGGGACTCGATCGTGCAGGTCAGATCGCCGCCGGCAAGTTGTTCCAGGCCGAGCGCCAGCGTATCGATAACGTGCTTGGTGCGGATCTCTTCCTGAGCGCGTTCGTTTTCGCGCGCTTCGAGTTCCTCATTGCGCTTTTCTTGGCGCTCCTGTTCCGCTTCGAAATCGGCTGCCTTCTTGGCTCTCAGTCTCTCGCGGAAGTTCGTGTAGGCCCTGGCGAGATCGCCGATCTCGTCCTTGCGCCCGGTGGCGGGCAGTTCAATGTCGAAGTTTTCACGTGCCAGTTCGTTCATCGCGTTCGTTGTGCGAACCAGCGGTCTCAGAAGGCGAAGAGCGATAAACGCGACCAGGCCGATGCCCGCGACCAGCATCACGACGCCGAGGGCCGACATGGTCATGAGATTATGGTCGGCATTCGACTGGACATCGGCGAAGCGGCTTTCGGTCTGCTGATTTCCACTTTCGACGATCTGAGCGACCAGATCGCCGGCGGATTCGATCTCGCCTTGCATCTTGTCCGCGACGGCGTCGAACGAATCCATCAGCTTGTTGCCGCCGGCCGGACCATCGGCGATATAGGCGTTCGCCATCTCGATGCCGGCCTTGTAGAACATGCCGTACTGGGCTTCGAGCGACTTGAGCCGATCCACGAGTTCCGGCTCCTTGAGCGCCGTTGCCAGTTCACTTGCCGCGGCGACTTTCTCGCGCAGCGATTTGGAGGATCCCTCGGCAAGCGCGAAGCCGTCATCCAGGCCATCGAGTCCCCGCGTCGCCGAAATGTCGGTCAGGGATTCCTGAGTGCTGACGATGTCGAGTTCGATCTCTTTTTGCAGAACGCTCAGTTCATTGACCTTGGTGGCCGTCTCGCTGTTTTCCCGAAGGATCACCTGCGCCGACGAAAGCGAACCCTGCGCGATGAAGTTGGATATTGCGAGGGCGCCGAGGCTCATCGCGACGACGGCGATAATTGCGACGGGAACGATGTGGCCCAGACGAAGCGAGGAAGCGGTCATTGATAGACCTCCTTTTCGGGACGAGAGCATCTGACGGGAGGCCAGCCGCACCGGAGCCGCATCATGCGTTCGAGCTATCTCGACGGGGCGTTTCAATGCGTGCCATCATATAGGTCTTGGTTAATTATTGCTTACCAATCCCTGAGGCGCGGCTTTGTTCTCAAGTCCTCCGAAGAGGAATGTGTTTATAGTCAACCAGTTGGTTCGGTATGTTCACGAGCGCTAAAATAAAACGCCGCCCGTTCTTGGCGGGCGGCGTTTCTTTGTTTCAGTCAGTTCCCTCAGGTTCTCATCACCCGGTATATCGCCGGGATCACCAGCACCGTCAGCAGCGTCGACGACAGCAGGCCGAACAAGAGCGAGATCGCCAGCCCCTGGAAGATCGGGTCGGCCAAAATCACGACCGCGCCGATCATGGCGGCGATGGCCGTCAGGAGGATCGGTTTGAACCGGATCGCGCCGGCTTCGATCAGGATGTCGAGCTTGGTCTTGCCCTCGGTATCCGCGTTGCGGATGAAGTCGACCAGCAGGATCGAGTTGCGAACGATGATGCCCGCAAGCGCGATGAAGCCGATCATCGACGTCGCCGAGAACGGCGCGCCGAGCAGCCAGTGGCCGCCCATGATGCCGAGGAAGGTCAGCGGGATCGGCGTCAGGATCACCAGCGGCAGCTTGAACGAACCGAACTGCGCCACCACCAGGATGTAGATGCCGAGCAGGGCGACCATGAAGGCTGCGCCCATGTCGCGGAAGGTCACCCAGGTGACTTCCCACTCGCCGTCCCACAACAGGGTGACATGGCTCTCGTCATCCGGCTGGCCGTGCAGGCTGATGACCGGCTTGGTGCCTTCCGGCCAGTCCATCTTGTCCAGCTGGTCGGCGACTGCGAGCATGCCGTAGAGAGGCGCCTCGTAGGCGCCGGCGAGTTCGCCGGTCACCATTTCCGCATCCCGTCCGTTGTGGCGGAAGATCGGATAGGAGGCGCGTTCCTCCTTGACGTTGATCACGTCGCCGAGTTCGACGACCCCGCGCGCGCCCGGCAGGACGTTGGCGGGAATGGGCGTCGTGAGGAACCGCGTGTCCATCACCTTGTCGCCCTTGTCGCGTTCCACTCGGATCGGGATCGGATTTCGGCCGTCACCGCGATGCGAGTAGCCGACGGTCGAGCCGCCATTGAGAATGGCGAGCGTGTCGAACACGTCGTTCTCCGCCACCTGGAAGAACTCGAGGTCGTCGGTGTTGATCGTGGCGCGCAGGCGACGCGCCCGCGTCCCGAAGCTGTCGTCCACGTCGACGACGAAGGGGACGGCCTCGAAGGCTTCGCGGATCTTGGCGGCCGCGATACGGCGCGACTCGGCATCCGGACCGTAAACCTCGGCGAGCAGCGTCGAGATCACCGGCGGACCGGGCGGCGGTTCGACCGTCTTCATGCTGGTGCCTTCCGGAACGTCGAGCTTGTTGATCCGCTCGCGGATCTCGAGCGCGATGTCGTGGCTTTCGCGGTCGCGTTCGGACTTCGGCAGCAGGTTGATCTGAACGTCGCCCATATTGGGCTGCGCGCGCAGATAGTAGTGCCGCACGAGGCCGTTGAAGTTGAACGGCGACGCCGTGCCGGCATGCGTTTGCACCGAGATGACTTCGGGCAGCTCCGTCACCGTCCGCGCCACGGCCTGTGCCACGGCGTCGGTCGCCTCGACGGATGCGCCTTCGGGCAGGTCGATGACCACCGACAGTTCCGACTTGTTGTCGAACGGCAGCAGCTTCACCGTCACGTCCTTGGTGTAGAGCAGGACGAGCGAACCGAAGGACAATCCGGCCGCGATCAGCAGGAAGGCCAGGCTGCGGCCCTTGGTCGCCAGGATCGGGCGCGCGACGCGCGTATAGAGCGCGCCGAGCCTTCCGCCATGCTGGTGGCCGGCGTCGTCATGCGCATGCACCGGCGCGTTGCCCGCGATGCGCACCATCAGCCATGGCGTGACGATCACCGCGACGAAGAACGAAAAGATCATCGCAGCCGACGCGTTCGCCGGGATCGGGCTCATATAGGGGCCCATCAGGCCGGACACGAACAGCATCGGCAGCAGCGCCGCGACCACGGTGAGCGTGGCGACGATGGTCGGGTTGCCGACCTCGGCCACGGCCTCCACGGCCCGCGCGATACGGTGTTCGCCGCGGCTCAGGCCCCAGTGGCGCGCGATGTTCTCAATCACCACGATGGCATCGTCGACAAGGATACCGATCGAGAAGATCAGCGCGAACAGCGAGACGCGGTTGAGCGTGTAGCCCATGATCCATGCCGCAAACAGCGTCAGCAGGATCGTCACCGGAATGACGATCGCCACGACGATGCTTTCGCGCCAGCCGATGGCGAACAGCACGAGCGCGATGATCGAGATCGTGGCGAGGCCGAGGTGGAACAGCAGTTCGTTGGCCTTTTCGTTTGCCGTCTCGCCATAATCGCGCGTGACCTGGACCTCGACGCCTTGCGGGATCAGGTGGCCCTTCAGCTCCTCGACCTTGTGCAGGACATCCTCCGCGACCACCACGGCATTGGCGCCAGCGCGTTTGGCCACGGCGAGCGTGACGGCCGGCGTGCGTTGCACCTTGCCGTCGTCGGTGCGCGTGACATTGGCGACGATCTGGTCGGACGTGTCTGAGACGTATTCGACATGCGCCACGTCGCGCACATAGACCGGCCGGCCGTCGCGTGCGGTCAGCAGCAGGTTGGCGATCTCGGCCGGCGCCGTCAGCGTTTCGCCGGCGACGAGGTCGATCTGTTCGCCCTTGTCGCGCAGCTTGCCGGTGGAGAAGGTGCGGTTGGCTTCCTGCACCTTGCCGGCGAGCTGCTGCAGCGTGATGCCGTAGAGGGCCAGCCGCTCGGGATCGGGCGCGATGCGGATCGCCTCGGGCGCCTCGCCGACCAGATAGGTCAGGCCGACATTCTCGACCTTGGCGACTTCGGTGCGCAATTCGCGCGCAATCCGCGTCAGGTCGTTGGCGGAAATGCCCGTGCCGGGGTCTGCCGACAGCGTTAGCGACACGATCGCCACGTCGTCGATCCCGCGGCCGACGACCAGCGGTTCGGCGATGCCGACCGGGATGCGGTCCATGTTGGCGCGCAATTTGTCATGCACGCGCAGGATCGCGGCGTCGGCCGATGTGCCGACGAGGAAACGCGCCGTGACCATCGCATAGTCGTCCTGGGTCTGGCTGTAGACGTGCTCCACGCCATTGATGCCCTTGACGATGGTTTCCATCGGCTCCGTGACGAGTTTCACCGCGTCCTCGGCCTTGAGGCCGGGCGCCTGGATGTGGATGTCCACCAGCGGCACGGAGATTTGCGGTTCTTCCTCGCGCGGCAGGGAAATGAGCGCGACAAGGCCGACCGCCAGCGCCGCGATGATGAAAAGCGGCGTCAGCGGGGAAACGATGAACGCGCGCGTGAGCCGCCCGGCAATGCCGAGGCTGCCATCGAACTGTCCCTCACTCATGGTCGGTCACCACCTCTTCGCCAGCGGTGAGGCCGGTCACGACCTCGATCATGTCTTTTCCGTCGATCGTGTGGTGTTCACCGAGCACGACCGTCCGCCTGACGGTCTCGCCGTTTTCGGAGACCGCGACGAAGTCGAGGCCGGAAACGGTCTCGACCGCGTCCGCCGGCACCAAAAGGGCGGTGCGCTCGCCGATCGGCAGGCGCACGAGCACGCGGGCATCGACGAAAGCGTCGTCCAGGCCGGGTACCTCGACATCCGCGATGACGCGGCCATTGTCGATCTGCGGGTAGACGCGCGCCAGCTGACCTTCGGCCATGCCGGTGGTTTCGATCTGGATGGTGTCACCCTTGTGCAGGCTGCCGGCATAGCGCTCCGGCACCGCGAGGCGCAGGAAGAAGCCGCCGCCGCCGATCGTGGCGATGTTTTCGCCGGGCGTGACGACCGCCCCGGCGGCGACCGGCACGTCCAGCGCACGGCCCGACAGCGGCGCCAGGACGGTGCCCTCGGCGACCTGCTCTTCAAGTACCCGGCGCTCGGCGCGTGTCGCGTCGATCTGGTTCGTATAGACGTCGACCTGGGTCCGCAGGCTGTCGAGGCGCTGTGCCGTGGTGACGCCGCTCTGCAGCAGTTCCTCGCCGCGCGTCAGTTCCGACTTGGCGTTGGCAAGCTGCGATTCGATCCCCTGAAGTTTCGCGTCGAGCGCGTTCATCTGGAAATCCAGTTTCTGGTCGACGATGCGGGCGAGGGCCTGTCCGGCCTCGACCATGTCACCCTCGGTGACGGAAAGCGAAACCAGCGTCCCGCCCAAGCGGGCGCGGGCCGGAATGCGGTCGCGCGCTTCGATGCGCGCATAGACGGCCTTCCAGTCGGTCACGGAAGACGGTTCGAGCGTCATTGTTTCGGCAAGTGCATGAGGCGGAAGCATCAAGGCCAGCGTCATTGCGGACGTGATGGCGGCGAGCGTGGCGCGCATTGTCGTATCCTGTCGGTTCGGTCTTCAGGGGCTGCGCCCATGGAGACATTTGCGATTTCTTATATTCGCGATCTTGAATATACATCCCCGTTCGCGATTTCAAGAGGCATGCAAGATGCGATTTATCGCGGTCCCGTTCCATGATGCTGATCAAATTCACGTGGAGTCGTCAAAGGGCGAACAGGCCGGCGGGAAGCGGTCCGGTCGATCCGCGGCCTGGCCGACCGGGGGCGACGGTATCGCGACCGCGGCGGCGGACGCGGTCGCGAACGATGAAATTCAGATAAGGTGAAAATTCCGGAGAATCCTCCAATTCCTTGATCATACGGCCAATTTGGCCTATGGATAACGTGGACTGGGGTTGTCTGACACGTTCCGATTTCGCGATGTGAGTGCAGCAGCGGAGGCGTGGCGTCAGGGGTCAGGCATCGGAGGGTTTGGATTTCCGTGTCCGATTTTACGAATTACATCCGAGTCGCAATCCAGGGGCTGCCCGAAAACTCGCCGATGGCGCGGGCGATGGCCTACGAGAAAGCCCGCAAGGCGATCAGGCGCCAATTGGAGGCGCGTTCGGCGAAGGCCGGCGAAATCGATGCCACGCTGGACCGCCTCGAAAACGCGATCCTCGACGTTGAAGCCGAGCAATCCATGATCGCATCGCAGAAGGGAACCGCCGGACTGCGGCCCGCTCCGGTCAGTGCCGGCGCGAATGTCACCCCGTTCAACCGCAAATCCGCGAAGGCGGACGCGACGCAGCCGGCCGTTCATGGCGGATCCTCCGGCGGTGCGGCGAATCAGGCGCTCAGGGTCGAGGCGGCGGGCCATGATGCGCTGAACGATTTCGAGATGGCGTTGTCGGCCGTCCTGTCCGAGTCGTCGCCGGCCAATGACTGGGCCGGACGGGCCGCGGCCGAAATGCTCGAACGCGAGGACGAACCGGCGCCGGAAGAAAAACCTGCGTCCGCCGCACCGCAGATCGATATCGCGGCCTTGCTTCGCAGGGCGATCGGCGAGGAAGACATGAGCGACCCGGCCAACCGGGAAGCCGTCTACCGCCGCGCCCGCACGGCGCTAGACCGGTATCTGAAAGGGCTGACGACGGCGCCCGATTACGCGACCGTCCATTCCTGTATCGAAAGGCTCAATGATGCCATTCGCGACACGGAAAACGATCTCGTGGCACATGCGGTCATCGCGGAAACGGTCGATTTGAACTTCGACGCCGAAGACCTTCTCACCGAACTGGAGATAGGCGAGGCCTCCGCCGCCCGGAGAACCGGTGCGAATGACTATTCGCGGTTCGGCGATGCGGCTTCGGCATACCGCGCCAGGAGCGATGCGATCACCGCCGAAGTGGAAGAAGCGCTCCGCGACATGATCGGGCCGGACGCTGCCGAACCGGCCGCGACAGCGCGCCCGCAACCAGCCGCCAGATCGGTCGAGCCGGTGCAGAGGGAAGCGAGCGAGTATCCGGCTTCCGAAGCGCCGGCATTCAACGGCCTGGTGCAGGACGAAACCGGTGCAACGGCGTCGCATGTCGCCGGTCGCGGGCGCAAACGGCGCACCGGTCGGTTGATATTCGCGACCGTGGCGATCCTTTGCATAGGCGGCCTTGTCGCCGGAGCCGTTGTCTACCCGGACAAGGCGACCCGGCTTGCGGCCGGCGTTGTTTCCTACGGATCGCAATTCCTGCCGCCGTCCAGGGATGCGCAGACGGCTTCCGGCATTGAAACGGAAACGACACCGCCGACCAAAGCTTCGGCAGGGGAAGAACCGCAAACGTCCGCGGCCTCGGTCGCCGAAACCGCCGGACCCGAAAAGCCGGGAGAATCGGGGGCTGTTTTGGCGGCAACCGCCGAAACCGCCCCGGTAGGGGCAGAAAGCCAGCCTGCGGCGCAGCCGGTATTTCCGCCAATTAACGGCGAAAAGGCTTTCCTGTTCGAGACGGCGGCGGGATCGAAGAAGCCGGCCGCGTCCGGAAACGTGGCGTGGTCGGTCGTCGAAACCTCGCCCGCACCGGACCAGCCGCCGGAGGCGTCGATCCACGCCGAAATCGCGATTCCCACGGACGGGCTGCGGGCGACGATCTCGTTGACGCGGAATCTCGACAAGACGCTGCCCGCCACCCACCTCATCGAGATCATCTTCGATCTCTCCGAGGGCTATCAGGGCGGCGGAATAGCCTCGGTGGAAGGCATAAATTTCCTGAACGGCGCGCAGGGCGCGAGTGATCCGATGGTCGGCTCGATCGTGAAGATCGCGCCGAATGTCTTCCTGTTCGCGCTCTCCGACCTGCCTGCGGCCGTCAAGAAGCACCGACAGATGATGTCCGATCCGGATATGATCGAAATACCGTTCGTCTATTACAGCGGCCGCCGGGCGGCGCTGCGCCTCGTTGCCGGATCGACCGGTACCGAGGTGTTCGGCGAGGCGCTGCAGGAATGGGCGCAAACGGCTGACGCGGTATCCGCGCCGCAGCCGATACTGCCTGAACCGGCTCCGCCCGCGCCCTCGGACGAGACGCCCGTTGCCGAACTGGCCAAGCCCTGGAAACTTAAGCTGCCCGCCACGATACCGGTCCCCATACCGCGCCCTCTCTGAGAAGACGGATTAGTCGCTGGTCGGGGGAGGGGTAAGCTTGTGCGTTTGCGGCTTTGATGCAGCCGGGCGGGAGGTCCGTCGCCCGGCTGCACTCGCGCTTTATCCCTATGCCCTGACTTCCTGGCGCTGGAAGAAGACATAGGCGCCGGTGAACAGGAGCACCATCGCCGCGAACAGGCCGGAGATCTGTGGCCAGACGATGAGGATGCTCTGCAACGTCGGCAGCGGCGCGCCGACGAGCGCCCCCTGCATCTGCGACATGAACACCGGCCCGACGGAGCGCGAAGCTGGATCGAGCAGCATTTGCGCCACCTCGCCGTAAAGCGTCGCCGGCGAGATGCGGGCAAGCGCCTGCTGGGTCTCGAAGGCGTTGACGACGCTGATCGGATTGAACGGATCGACAGGCGAGATGACGTTTGCGACGAACGGCGTGATCATCGACCAGAAGATCGAGAAGATCAGCCAGACCGACAGGGCGGCAAGCGCCGAGGTGGCCGGCGCCTTGATCAGCGTCGAGAAGGCGAGCGCCAATGCCAGCCAGACGCCGGTATAGATCAGCGTCGCGGCCAGATAGGCAAGGCTGCGCGCCATGTCGCCCGCCGACGGCGGCAGGCCGAGCAGCAGGATACCGAGGCCGATCATCAAGAGCCACAGCGTCAAAAGCGCGATGCCGATGACCAGCATGCCGCCCAGGAATTTGCCGAAGAGGACGGCATCCCGGTAGATCGGCTGGGCAAGAATGCGGCTCATCGTGCGCCGTCCGAATTCGCCATTGACGCCGTCGAAGCCGAGCGCGATCGCCACCAGCGGCAGGAGAAAGCCCATGAAGGAGGCAAAGGACGGCAGCGGCTGCCGGGCCACGGTGAACAGTTTCAGGAACAGGAACGGATCTTCCGACGTCGTCGCCCGAATCTGGTCGATCGCCGCGTAGACCGCGCCTGCCGCCGTCAGCAGCACGAGCAGCATGATCAGATGCATGCGCGCGCTCGTCATGTGATCGGCGGCTTCCTTGAGGGCGATGGTCATCACCCCCTTGAGCGGTGAACCTTCACGCTTCATTTCCAGCCTCCCTGAAGAACAGATTGTAGGCTTCGCCGAGCGTTACCCGGTGCGCATCGAGGTTTTTCAGGGCGCCGCCCTTTTCGACGATGCCCTTTGCGAGATCCGGACGGATGTCGCGCGAGGCGGTGATCTTCCAGAAACCGTCGCCGTCGGCGGTGACGCCGCTGACGCCGTCGATCTCTTCCGCAAGCATGCCGACATCGAACCCGTCGGCGCCGACCTCGATGTGAAACGCGCCGTCGGCGACGTTCTGCGCCAGTTCGGCCACCGTGCCGACGAAACCGATGCGGCCCTTGTTGAAAAGGGCCACCCGGTTGCAGATCGACTGCACGACATCGAGTAGGTGCGAGGAGACCAGCACCGTCATGCCGTCCTTGGCGAAGCCGCGGATCAGTTCCAGCAATTCGGTCGTCGATTGCGGATCGAGGCCGGAGGTCGGTTCGTCGAGGATGGCGATGCGGCTGTCGCGCATCAGCAGTTCGGCGAGGCCGAGCCGCTGACGCATGCCGCGCGAATAGGTGGCCACCCTGTGATCGCCCACATGCGAAAGATGGACGCGCTGCAGCGCGTCATCGATGCGGCGGTCGGCTTCCTCGGCGGACATGCCGCCGAGACGCGCCGTGTAGCGCAGGTTCTCGCGCCCCGACAGATTGTCGTAGAATCCGACGGCGTCGGGCAGGTAGCCGACGTCGCGCTTGACCGCGAGCGGCTCGCGGACCGGATCCTTGCCGAGAATCCTGATCGATCCCTCGCTGGCCTCGGTGAGACCGAGCAGCATCAGGATGGTCGTGGTCTTGCCGGCCCCGTTGGGGCCGAGCATTCCGAGGACTTCGCCTTCCTCAACCGTCAGGTCGATCCCGTCGACGGCGCGGGAACTGCCGTAACGCTTGGTCAGGCCGGTTGCTTCAATGACGTGCGTGCTCATCTGCGGCCATACCTCATGACTGCCATGGCCAGCACGATCACGGCGAGGCCGATGACGCCGAGGCCGACGATGCCCCACATCGTGGACGTTTCCACCGTCGTGCGGAAACGCGCGGATGTCGACGTGCCTTCGGCCCGTGCATTCATCGTCACCATGTAGTCGCCGGCGATCGCCTTTTCGGTCGGCTTGATCGTCACGTTGACGTCCTGCTCGTCGCCGGGCTTCAGTCCGGGCAGTTCGGCCGGATCGAAGCTGACTTTCCAGCCGCTCGGAGCGGTGGCGGCAAGCTTGACTGCCTTCGCCGGTGCGCTGCCCGAGTTGTCGAGCTTGAAGGTGAAGCTCGTCTCCTTGCCGGCGACCGCGGTGCCGCTGAGGCGCTGTTGCGGTCCGGTGAGATCGAGCTTGGGCGATCCCGTTACCTGAAGCGCGAGGTCGGCGGCGGCATGCTGGTCGCCGGCCACCGTCATGACGTGGATCGGATATTGCCCGGCAGGCACCGAATTATCGAGCTTGACCTGCAGTGTCACATCAGCGGTTTGCCCCGCCTTGACCGGAATTCCGGTGATTTCCTCCGAGCCGTAGCCCTTCTTGAATGTCGTCTGGAAGCCGGGCGGCACGTCGGCGGCGAGGTTGAACAGCGCGTCATCGGCGCCATCGTTCGTCAGCTTCATCTTGTATTCGAAGCTTGTCTTGACGCCACCGCGTAGCGCCGGCAGTTCGGGCACCAGTGTGGCGGAGGCCTCCGGCGCGTCCGAAATCGTGACGGCGAGCGGCAGTTCCGCCGTGCCGCCGGAATATTTCGCCTTGATGTCGAGCGGGTAGGCCTTTGCCTTCGCGCCCGATGGCGGCGTCAGTTCGAGCGTCAGGCTGCCCGTGTCGCCGGGCGCGACCATGGCGGCCGCGACCTCGTGGCCGCTGCCCTTGAGAGCATAGGTCCAGCCGTCCGGCACGCCGTTCAGCGTGATCTCGGCGCGCCGCGGTTCCTCGGTGTCGTTGATGACGCTCAGCGGAATGCTGATCTTCTTGCCGGCATTGGCGGTGAATTCGGGGGTGGGGGTGGTCAGCCAGAAACCATATGGCTGGACCGAGGACGTCTTCATGGCGTCGGTCTGCGCGTAAGCGGGCGCGTTGGACAGAAGGGTGCATGCCACAAGGGCGCCCCAGAACATGCTGGTTCGGGTATTCATGTTTTCCTCGCTTCATAGATGCATTGAGCGCAGCACGGCTGCGCCCCGTCGGTCACGAAAGCGGGAAAAGCGGCGGCGCGCGCACGAGATAGGCGTGGGAGGAAATGCCGGAGGCGCGAACGACGTCGCGCTGCGGCGGTGTGAAGTAACTGCCGGCGACGGGCAACAGGATGGGGGACAGGCGGGGGATCTGGTCGAGTGGGCGGGATTTGCCGGCGCTTACACTGTCGGGATCGCGTTCGCCGGCAACGAGGCTCGCCGTCTGCAGGGCGGTGCCGGCGGGGCCGGCCGCAAAGCCGTCGAGATCGGGTGCCGCGGGGAAGGCATCCGCCTGTACGAAGGCGAACAGCAACTGCAGCAGCGCCGAAAGCACGTATCGGCGGATACTGCTCGCAGAGGCCGTTGCTTTCTTCCTGCTGGGGCTCACGTTTCCCACCGCATCGCCTTGACCGGAAAGGCGAAAATGCTCCCGGTTCTTTTACGCGCGCGGACAATGCCGCCCAAACTGCGGCAATTATGAGGCTGAATGTGGCGGCAAACCCGGCCGTCGTTCGCGGCGCGCAGTACCGTGGACCGATTTCCGCGCAGCCGGGAACAATTCGTTGCGGCCCTGCTTGTTTCCGGCGAGAAAATCGCCTATGTATCGCCTATCGATCTTGCTTTTCGAATATTGTTTCCGCGCCTTTGGGCGTAACTGACGATCTTCCCTTCAAAATCGATCTAAACAGCTTGCACCGCAATTCGCGTGGCAGGCCGACTACCATGACCTATCGAAAGGAAATCGTCATGACCACTGGAACCGTAAAATTCTTCAACGCCACCAAGGGCTTCGGCTTCATCCAGCCGGACGACGGCGCTGCCGACGTCTTCGTCCACGTCTCGGCCGTTGAGCGCGCCGGCATGCGCACCATCGTTGAAGGCCAGAAGCTGTCCTTCGACGTTGTCAAGGACAGCCGTTCGGGCAAGAGCGCCGCAGACAACCTGCAGGCTGCCTAATTATCGTCTCCGCCCCGTGACCACGGATGTACTGGCACGGGGCGCCGGGATGACTGAAGGTCGGGTTTTGCCCGGCCTTTTTTATTGCCTGTAAGGCAGCGCGGTCAGATACCGAGCAGCGCCTTTGCCTTGGCGAGAGTCTCGATCGAGGCCGCGTGATCGCCGGCCTTATGCTGTTTTTCGCCAAGTGCGCGCAGCTCCTTGACCTGCGCCATCTGTTCATCCGAAAGGCTCGCCGACGGCAGCGCCGCGTCAATCTCGGCCATGTCGGCCGGACAGTGGAACGCGAAAGCCGGCGTGGCGAACAGGAACATCGCCGCAACGCAAATTATCTTCTTCATCGGGGTTCTCCTCCCTGGTTGAATGCCCGCCAGCTGTTCCTGCAAGCGGGCACCCGGAAATGGGCAGGAGAATGACACGGCGGGAGCGTGGCCTTGCCAGCGCGGTATATGCCCCGCTTTCACGACGGAAGGGACGTTCCCGGTGCTAGGCGTCTCCGTTCCAGGGCCGATCGCCATTTTCGTCCTTCACCCGCGTCGGCAGGCCGATGCGGTCGAGGATCGTGAAGAAGGGCTTCGGGTCGAGTTCCTCGACATTGACCATCGTGCCCGTATCCCAGGTGCCGTCGGCGATCAGCATGGCGGCGGCGACGGGCGGCACGCCAGCCGTGTAGGAAATGCCCTGGCTGCCGACCTCGTTGTAAGCGTCCTTGTGGTCGGCGACATTGTAGACGAAGACTTCCGCCTCCTTGCCGTCCTTCACGCCCTTGACCAGATCGCCGATGCAGGTCTTTCCGGTGTAGTCGGGCGCCAGCGACGCCGGATCGGGCAGCACGGCCTTGACCACCTTCAGCGGAATGACCTCCAGCCCTTCGGCCGTCTTGACCGGCTGTTCGGAGAGCAGTCCGAGATTCTTCAGCACGGTGAAGACATTGATGTAGTGGTCGCCGAAGCCCATCCAGAAGCGCACATCGGCGTCCGGGTAGTTGACGGCGAGCGACTGCACCTCGTCATGGCCCGACATGTAGGCCTTCTGCTTGCCGACGACCGGCAGGTCCCATTCGCGGCCGATCTCGAACATGGAATTTTCGGTCCACGCGCCGTCCTGCCAGGAAATGACTGTGCCGGTAAATTCGCGGAAATTGATCTCCGGATCGAAATTGGTGGCGAAATATTTGCCGTGGCTGCCGGCATTGATGTCGACGATGTCGATCGACTTCACCTCGTCCATGAATTCGTCGATGGCGAAACGTGCGAAGGCGTTGACGACGCCGGGATCGAAGCCGGCGCCGAGGATCGCTGTGACGCCCTTTTCCGCGCAGCGGTCGCGCCGTTTCCATTCGTAATTGGCGTACCACGGCGGCGTCTCGCAGATCTTGTCCGGCTCTTCGTGGATGGCGGTGTCGATATAGGCCGCGCCGGCCTCCAGGC
This sequence comes from Oricola nitratireducens, assembly GCF_014904745.1. Taxonomy (GTDB): domain Bacteria; phylum Pseudomonadota; class Alphaproteobacteria; order Rhizobiales; family Rhizobiaceae; genus Oricola; species Oricola nitratireducens. Next base: position 93,880 of record NZ_JACZCS010000014.1, on the reverse strand, counting down.
AGGCCTCCAGCACATACATGTTGACGAAGGCGCTGCCGACATTGATCACGATCTGCACGCCGGTCTTGCGGATCAGGTCGGCGACGGCGGCCGTATCCATCGCGTCGACCTGGTGGGCTTCCAGCACGCCATCGGTCTTCATCGCGCCTTTCTCGCGCACGCTTTCGATGATCGCCTCGCATTTGGCGAGCGTGCGGCTGGCGATGTGGATGTCTCCCAGCACATCGTTGTTCCGCGCGCATTTGTGCGCGACGACCTGGGCGACGCCGCCGGCGCCGATGATCAATACATTGCGTTTCATGAGCCTTGGAGGTCTCCCTTGTGTCTCCGTCTTGTGGTGGATTGGTTTACTAGAGGGATTTCACGACAGGGCGGCGACGAAGTCCTCGTAGCCGAAATCCCTGACGAGCCGCACGGAGCCGTCGAGCTCCTTCACGGCGATGGCCGGCATCTTGACGCCGTTGAACCAGTTCTTCTTGACCATGGTGTAACCCGCCGCGTCCCGGAAGCTCAACCGGTCGCCGGGCTTCAGCGGTTCCGTGAAGCGGAATTCGCCGAAAATGTCTCCGGCAAGGCATGACTTGCCGCAGACCATCCATTCATGCGGCCCCTCGTTTGGCGCGAGCTTGGCTGTCTCGCGATAGACCAGCAGGTCGAGCATATGCGCCTCGATGGAGGAATCGACGATGGCGAGGTCCTTGCCGTTGAACAGCGTGTCGAGCACGGTCACCTCCAGCGTTGCGGCATCGGTGATCGCCGCTTCGCCCGGCTCCAGATAGACCTGCACGCCGTATTCGCCGGCAAAGCGCTTCAGTCGTTCGGCGAAGCGGTCGAGCGGATAGTCCTCGCCGGTGAAATGGATGCCGCCGCCGAGGCTGATCCAGTCCATCAGGCGGACGAGATAACCGAAACGCTGCTCGATATGGCCGAGCATGGCGTCGAACCGGTCGAAATCCTCGTTCTCGCAATTGCAGTGGAACATGAAACCCGACACGAGGTCGGCGACCTTTTCGATGGCCTTCGGGTCGTGCTCGCCCAGCCGCGAGAAGGGGCGGGCCGGGTCGGCGAGGTCGAATTCGGAGGTCGACACGCCGGGATTGACGCGCAGGCCGCGCGTCTTGCCGCGGCTCGGCTCCTCGAACCGTTCGAGTTGGTGAAGCGTGTTGAAGATGATCTTGTCGCAGTTTTCGAGCACCTCGGCGATCTCGTGATCGGCGTAGGCCACCGAATAGGCATGGGTCTCGCCGCCGAACTTCTCGTAGCCGAGCTTCACCTCGTAAAGCGAGGAGGAGGTGGTGCCGTCCATATACTCGGCCATGAAATCGAAAACCGACCAAGTGGCGAAGCATTTCAGCGCCAGCAGGGACTTGGCGCCGGAGGCCTCGCGCAGCCGGGCGATCTTCTCCAGGTTGGGTTTCAGCCGCGCCTTGTCGATGAGATAATAAGGTGTCTGCAGCATCGCCGCCTGTCCGGTTCGCTTCCTGGAAATGCCTCGCGGCCGTTCGGCGGTCGTGTCGCCATCGCCTTGAAGGTGAGGGGACCTGATGTCAGGCGGGGGCTGTGCCGTCAACCGTAAAGCGGCCGCACCCTATTTCTGGAACACATAAGTTCCCGGCGCCGGGCAGAGCGGCGGCAGTCCGGCATTCGGAGCGCCGGTTTGCGGCGGGCTGACCAGCTGTGTGCTGCTCTGCGCGCCAAGCCACGCCGCCCATTCCGTCCACCACGAACCGTCCCGCGGCGCATGGCTTTCGCGCCAGCTTTTCGGATCGCGGTACTTGCCGCCCCGCTCGCGAAAGCCGATGCGGTAGTGCCGGCCGCGATGGCCGGGTTCGGAAACGACGCCGCCATTGTGGCCGCCGCTGGTCAGGACGAAGGTCAGGTCGGAATCGGTGAACAGTGTCGTCTTGTAGACCGAACGCCACGGCGCGATGTGGTCCTTCTCGGTCGCGACGACGAAGAACGGCGCGTCGATGTCCTTCAGCGCGATCACGCGCCCCTCGACGGCGAAGCGCCCGGCCGTCAGACGGTTTTCGAGGAACAGTCCGCGCAAATAGTCCGAATGCATCCGGTAGGGCATGCGCGTGGAATCGGCGTTCCAGGCGGAGATGTCGAACTGCTCTTCTTCTTCGCCGAGGAAATAGCGCCTGACGGCGCGCGACCAGATCAGGTCGCGGGCGCGCAACGCCCGGAACGCGCCATCCATCTGCTTCTGGTCGAGATAGCCCTGGTCCCACATCATGTCCTCGAGATAGGCGATCTCGCTTTCATCGAGGAACAGCATCAGTTCGCCGGCCTCGGTGAAATCCGTCTGCGCGGCGAGCAACGTGACCGAGGCGAGGCGCTTGTCGCCGTCGCGCGCCATCGTCGCCGCCGCGATCGACAAGATGGTGCCGCCGAGGCAGTAGCCGCAGGCGTGGATCTTTTCGTCCGGTACGACGCGTTCTATGGCATCCAGCGCCGCCATCACGCCGAGGCGGCGATAGTCGTCGAGCGACAGATCGCGCTGCTCCGGCCCCGGATTGCGCCAGGAAATCGCGAACACCGTGAAGCCCTGGCTGACGATGTGGTTGATCAGCGAGTTGTGCGGCGAAAGATCGAGAATGTAGTATTTCATGATCCATGCCGGGACGATCAGCACCGGCTCGGCGCGCACCTTGTCCGTCTGCGGCGCATACTGGATCAGTTCCATCACCTCGTTGCGGTAGACGACCTCGCCCGGCGTGCAGGCAATGTCCTCGCCGACGCGGAAATCCGGCGATTGCGGCGCCGGCGCGTTGGCGAGTTCGCGTGCGACGTCGGCGGTGAAATTCTGCGCGCCCTCGAGAAGGTTCACGCCGCCGCTCTTGAGGCTTTTCTCGATGATCGCCGGATTGAGGAAGGGCGAGTTGGACGGCGCGGCCATGTCGAGCATCTGGCGCGCCATGAAGGCGACGCGGTCGGCGTTGGCGTGGTGCATGCCGCGTACTTCCTGCGTCGCTTCGCTCCACCAATCCTCGACGGCGAGGAAGGATTGCTTCCAGGCCCGAAACGGCAGGTGGTCCCATGCCGGATGGTCGAAGCGGTGGTCGTCGCCATCCTCGTGGAAACCGCCGTCCGGTCCGAGCGGGCTCGACGGGCCCATCGCATCGAAGGCGAGCTTCCAGAAGTTCGTGACGGCTTTTTCATACAGTTCCGACTGCCGCCCCGGCGCGCGCGAAAGATGCGTCAGCCAATCGGCCCAGGCGGTGCCGGCGGAATGGATCGACACGCCGCTGGTCAGCCGCGCCATCGATGCCCTGAGCGCCCGGTCGAGCGTATCGTAGCGGCCATGGCTGGCGCCGTTCGTCTCGGTCATCATCCGGGCGAGGGCAGGTGCGAGCGCCGGCGCGGGAATGGTCGCGAGCGCGGTGCCGGTGGTTTCCGGTGCGGGGTCGGTCGGGGTGGTGGTCACGGTCGCCTCGTTTCGTCAGGCAGGGGGAGCCCAAGTAGATTCATTTTCTCAGTCTATGCCCGTAAATCACTGCGAATTTGTGACTTTCAAAGGGCGAATTTGTCGCGGGGAGCAGCGGGGTGCCGAGTGGATTTTCTACCGATTGTTAAGCATCAGAGACGGTGTTTTCGCCGGATAACCGCCGCTTAACCCCGCGTAACTATGGTCCGGCCATCATTTCGGAGCAACCGGATCGACTGCAAAATGCTCGGCGAAGACCAAACTGAAACCGATACCGATCGCCGCCAGTACCGGCGCGTGAAAGTCTTGCTCGACGGACGGCTGATGTTGTCCGACCGGTCCGAATTTCCGTGCAGGGTTGCCGACATGTCGCCGGGAAGCGTTGCCTTTTCCACCGGCGGGGCCGGGCGGCTCGGTGAGCGCGTGATCGCCTATGTCGATCATGTCGGCCGGCTCGACGGCAGGATCACGCGCGTCAAGCCGGACGGCTTCGCGCTGAGATTCGACGCGCCGCCGAACAAGCATACGAAGCTCGTCCGGCAATTGACGTGGCTTGAGAACAAACTCGCGCTGAACCTGCCCGAAGACCGCCGCAACGAACGCATCGAGCCGCGCAACCAGGCAGGTGTTCTCATATTCGAAGATGGCAAGCGGCACGGCTGCCGGATCATCGATCTGTCGCTCTCCGGCGCCGCCGTCGAAACCGATGTGGTCCCGCCGATCGGGGCTCCGGTGTCACTCGGCAGCATGCAGGGCCGGGTCGCCCGCCATTTCGAGGGCGGGATCTCGATCGAATTCACCGTTCTGCAGCGCAGCCAGGCCCTGAAGCCGTTTCTGGACTGACGGCGAGGGCCCGGAAGCCATCCCGTTTCCGCCATCTCCGGGTCAAGTCCGAGGACGAGGCCCCGAATGAAGGGGCCCCGGCCAGTCCTTGACATCAAGCCAAGCGTCATCGTTACCACGCCTGACTCGTCATCAGTCTGACTATTACGAAGAACCGGATGGCGGACCGCCGGGCGTTCGCTCCAGATCCAGCGCCAGCGCGTGGCATTCCCTCAGCACGTCGTCGACCGCGTGAAAGGCCCGCTTGCGGTAGCCGGGCGGGCGACCGGGGCGCATGGGATTGAAGCGGGGCGAGCGGTTGAGGCCGAGATCGCGCTTCGCTTTCCAGCGCGCAAGGCGTTTCGCCTGACCGTCGAGATCGTCCAGCGCGCGCTTCAGCATGTGCAGCCGGCGGCAAAGCGGCGCGGCGTCGAGCAGGTCGTCGGGCGAGGGAAACCAGTCGTCGGGGATCGGCGTCGGCTCGGTCAGGCCGATGAAGTTGATGCGCGGGAAGGACCGGGCGCGGCGCCTCCGGGGCCGGAAGTCGAAACGCTTCAGCGGATCGATGAGGGGAAGCGCCGGGATGGCGTCGGCGGGTTTGCCTGTTGTGGTTGTTGTTGTGGTTGGTGTGGCGGCTTTTTTGCGGCGCGCCGGCGCCACCACAACAACAAGATCGCGCGCGGCGATGATGACGAGACGCCGGACGGCGGCTTCGGCGGAGCGCAGGATGCGCAGGAGATGGTTGTGCAGACTGCGCGGCAGCGTCGCCGTCATTTCGCCGTCGGCCAGACCGGCCATGGCGAACAGTGCCGCGACGATGCGCAAAAGCGCGTCGCGGTTGCGGGCAATCACCCGAGCCCAGTTCATGGGTACATGGTCCGATTTGGCGTGGACAGACATGGGCGCGAGTATGGGAGCGGTTTCGCGGGGTTTAATGAAAAACGGATGAAGGGCCGGGAAAGGCGAGCAGAATCATAAGGCTGGACGGCGGACGACCCGAAACTTGTCGACCGTCCGGCAATCGTTGTCCCGGCTGTCCGGCGGTCAGCACCGTCATGGCGGAGCGAAGGAGACACCTGTCAGCGATCTGTAATCTTGGCTTGGCTAGCTCGGGCGGCGTCTCTTGCAGACGAAGATTTTCTCTCATTCGAAAAAGGCACTTCCATGATCCCGCTGCAGCATATCCATCCGATTCTGGTCCATTTCCCGATAGTTTTCATGCTGACGCTGGCGGTCTTCGATGTGGTCGCGATCGCGCGCGGAGCAAGCGTGACGCAGCGAACCGCAGCCGGAAACGTGTCGACCGGACTCGCGGTCCTTGCCGCCCTGTTCGCCGTCGTGACGTTCGTCTTTGGCGGCATGGCTCTCGATATCGCCGAAAGCGGCGGTTTCCGCAGCAATGTCGCCGAGATCCACGAGGGACTGGGGACATTCACCGCCGTTGCTTTCGGGGCGTGGGGCGCGCTGCGCGCCTTTGTCTGGTGGCGCAACATGTCCATCGGCGGTGCCTTCCGCGCCCTGGTCCCGGTCGCAGAAGTCGTCGGGGCGGTTCTGGTCACCGCGACCGCCTTTTATGGCGGTCAGCTTGTCTACGATCTCGGCGTCAACGTCGCGCAGGCGGCGATGTAATGCCCCGCAAGCGCCGCGCCGGCATGGGGCATACCCTCCGCTCCATGCCGGCGCTCCGAATGCGCGCGGACAACCTCGACGAGAGCATGTGAGAAGGACAGCGCTGTGAACATTTCCATCCGCCATCTGGATATTGTCCTGACGCAAGCCCTGAACGGCATGGCGATGTCGAGCGCCTCGGTCGACGACCTGATGATCTGGAGTTCGGCATTCGGCGTGCCGGTTCTCGTCGCGGCAGTTGCCGGCCAATGGTGGCGGCGTGCCGATCGGCTTCACCATCGCCATGTTCTGGTCTCGTCCGGCCTCGCTTTTTGCGCCGGTCTCGCCTTCAATCAGCTGATCCTCCTGTTCGTTCATCGGCTGCGGCCCTACGACGCGAACGTCACGCATCTGATCATCGAGCGAAGCGCGGATTTCTCGTTTCCCTCGGATCATGCGACGGCGACATTCGCCATTGCGGCGGTGTTTCTTCTGCACGGCGTCCGAAAAGCCGGAACAGCATTCCTGCTCGCGGCGATCCTGATCGCCGCGTCCCGCGTCTATGTCGGGATCCACTACGTCAGCGATGTTCTCGGCGGAGCGCTGACCGGGGTGATGGCCGCAGTCGCGGTCAAGCTGGTCTATCGGGAGAATTCCCGTCTGGACCGGTTCGTGACGGGCATATTCTAGGCGCTCGCCGGTCGGCATCCATCCGCGTGGCCGCCCGTTTCCGCAGCCAGCTTTTCTGCGATCCCGGCGGCGATCGGGAACAGCTTACGGTTCTTGATAACGGACTTTGACGCTCCGGTCGGCGAGGCGGTGCAGAAGGACCTCAATCGTAAAAGCAAGGACGAAAAAGGCGCCGATCAGGACAAGCAACATCGGCGATGTCCCTGCAAGGTGATACGCACCGAGCGCAATCGTGGCCGCATTCGCAACAATGGCGAGAACAACCATCGCCGGCACCGCTCGCGTCTCGTTGAGCAGCCGGAGGTGGCCGATATGGACCGTCATGTGGATGAGGAGCATCGACAACGCCCCGATTGCGGCGATCTGCGAGAGGTCGAAGAAAATGGCGAGCATGATGATGAGGAAGGAACTCACCACGAGCCCTTCCTTGCTATGGGCGATCGGCTTGCCGAAGGCACGCGGAAGTTCCCCGAGCGTCGCAAGCTTGTAGGTGACGTTGGTGACCGAATAGAGGCTGGCGTTGATTGCCGAGGCCGTCGCGAACAGGGCGGCGACGGCGACGATCTTGTAGCCCAGCTGGCCGAGAATGGGTCTCGCCGCTTCCGCGAGAGCGAAATCTTTGGCGACGACAACCTTCTCGGGCGGCAGGTTTCCGAAAACACTGAGGGCTATGGCGATATAGACCGCCATGACCAGAAAGATCGCCGTCATGATCGCCCTGGGCAGGGTCCGGCCCGGGTCCGGCATGTCTTCGGCGGCATTGGTGACGATGCGAAATCCCTCATAAGCGAAGAACGTGACGGCGACGCTGTAGAAGATCATCGAAATCGGCGGGTATGTCCGCGGATCGAGATATTCGGGAGAAACAAACATCATTCCGATTACGGCGAAAGCGATGAGAACCGACATCTTGATCAGGACGACAAGGCTTTCGATCCGCGCCATTGCGCGCACGCCGTCCAGATTTACCAACATGAAGGTAAGAACGATCGCCGTGGCAAATGCCTCGATCAGCCACCCCGGTGATCCTTTCGGAAGAAGGGCGTAGGCATAGGAACCGAATGTGCGCGCCACCAAAGACACCGCGACAAGCGACGCGATATACATCATGACGCTCATGCTGCCGGAAAACCGGCCCACGCCATACGCTTGCACCAGATACTCGACAACGCCGCCCGCCGACGGATAGCGGGCGCCCAGCCGGCCGATCGAATATCCGCTGAGCAGCGCGACCAGCCCGCCGATCAGGAAGGAGATCCAGACCGCGCTTCCGGCGATTGCTCCCGCCTGGCCGAGCAGCGCGAATATTCCCGCGCCGACCATGGCGCCGATCCCCATGGCGACAGCCGACCAGAACGGAACCTCGTTGCCGGGTTTATGCATCCCTCTCCACCTCTATCCCGTCATCTGTTCGGACAGTCAGGTTACTGCGATCCGTTGGATATCGGATTGGCGACTGCAGTGGCAATCAGAACTTCGGCAGTCGAAAAGTCGATAAAGCCTGTCGCCGGATGGAAACGGACAGCTGTTCGGCGGGGGTACCGTCCGCACTGCGGACTTTTAGTCATCTGCAATTGCGGATCGTTCTCACCCCCAGTCGAGCACCACCTTGCCGCAATTGCCTTCGCCCATCCGCGCGAAGCCTTGCGCGTAGTCCGCGATGGGCAACCGGTCGGCGATGATGGCGCGCAGATTCAGGCCGGACTGGATCATCGCGATCTCCTTGTACCAGGTCTCGAACATCTCGCGTCCGTAGATGCCGGTGATGGTGAGCGTCTTGAAGACGATGGCCTGCCGGTCGGCGACCGTAGGCGTTTGTCGGGATGCCAGATTTACGGGCTTCAGCGCCCATATTGCGTGTCGCTGACCTGTTCCATCCAGTCCACCGCCTTGCCGTCGCGTTTTTCCTGAATGGCGATGTGGGTCATTCCCGTGGTCGCGGTGGCGCCGTGCCAGTGTTTTTCGCCGGGTTCGAACCAGATCACGTCGCCCGGCCGAATTTCCTCCATCGGTCCGCCCTCGCGCTGCGCCCAGCCCAGACCCGAGGTCACGATCAGCGTCTGGCCGAGCGGATGGGTGTGCCACGCCGTGCGCGCGCCGGGCTCGAAGGTGACGCTGACGCAGGCGACGCGGGCAGGGTCCGGCGCGCTGATGACCGGATCGAGGCGGACCGATCCGGTGAAATACTCCGCCGACCCCTTCTCCGAAGGCCGCGAGCCGCTTCGCTTGATGTCCATTTCCGGTCTCCTTTGCTGTGGTGTGCTGTCGTCGGGCATTTGCCGCCGTCATCGTATCAGCAAGCAGAAGGCCGTGTTGTGACCAAGCTTGTCGGACAGGTTTTTCAGGTGGTGAGGGCGAAAGGTGCCGGTCCCGGTGCGGTTTTTGCACCGCCGGGGCGTCTCGATCGGCAAGGATGTGGCAACCGGCGCGCGCTCGGGCTATTCTTCGGCGGCGAGATCAGGGAGGAGCTCGTGCAGGACATCGAACACGTGAAGGAGATCGCTTCCGTTCTCCAGGGCAATTCGACGGGCCGTGACGGGCTGGTCGCGGAGTCGTGGCGAAGATGCGTCGAGTCTTACGGGATGGACCCGGCGCGCGCCGAACCCGCGCATATCGTGACAGACTCCGAACTGCGGGAGCATCGTGAACAGGCCGAGCGGCTGATCGCGATCGCGCGGTCGGGCCTGCAGGAGCTTTTCCGCCAGGTCGCCGGCCAGAACTACGTTCTCCTGCTCGCGGATTCCAAGGGCGTCACGGTGGACTTTTTCGGCGACCGGCGGTTCGAGGACGATCTCCGTTCGGCGGGGCTTTATCTCGGGTCCGACTGGTCCGAGAATCTCGCCGGCACCTGTGGAGTCGGTTCATGCATCGTCACCGGCGAGGCCGTCACGATCCACCAGACGGATCACTTCGGCCTTGCGCACACGCCGCTCTCCTGCACGGCCGCGCCGATTTACGACACCTGCGGCATGCTCTCGGCGGTGCTCGACATCTCGCTGCTGCGATCGGCGGTGCCGAAGTCCGGTCAGAACCTGGCCATGAACCTCGTGCGGACCTCCGCGCGGCGCGTTGAAATGGCGAACCTGATGGCGATGACCCGGCGAAAGTGGGTCCTGCGCTTTTCCGCCAGCCCCGAGTTCATCGAGGTCGATCCCGAGGCCGCGGTGGCGCTCGACGACTCGGGCAGGATCGTCGGTCTGACACATGGCGCCATCGACCTGCTGCGGCCGGCGGCATCCAGTGCCGAAATCATCGGACAGCGGCTCGACGCTCTCATGGAGCTCTCGGTCGACGACCTGCCGGATCTCACGCGCGGACGGCCGGCCGAGGAGCGCGTGATCCGTCTGAAGGATGGCCGCGGCCTGTTCGGCCACGCCATCGCGCCCCAGGCCGTGCCGCTGCCAAGGGCCCGGACCGGCGGCACGCTTCCGGACGGCCTCGCGAGCTTTGCCGGCCCCGATCCCGCGATCCAGCGGATGCTGTCCGAAGCCGCGCGGCTTGCGAGGACGCAGGTGCCGCTTCTGATCGCCGGCGAGACGGGCACCGGAAAGGAGCGGCTGGCGCGCGCGATCCATGCCGGCGCGCCGACGGAACGCGCCTTCGTCAAGCTGCCCTGTTCGGGGATCGACCCGGACCGGTTTGCGGACCTTGAGGCAAGCGACGGCAATATCGGCGGCACGCTGTTTCTCGGTGGCGTCGAGGATCTCGACGAACGGGCGCAGGCGCGATTGTTGGCGCTGGTCTCCCGGCGCGGCGATCTCCGTCTCATCGCCTCGACCCGCACCGACCTGGCGGCGCGAAGCAATGCCGGCCTGTTCCGCAGCGATCTCTTCTTCCGTCTTGCCGGCGCCACGCTGGCCGTCCCGCCCTTGCGCCTCAGGCAGGATTTCGACTGGCTGCTCGACAGGCTGGTGCGCCAGCGCTCGGCCGCAGTGCCGCGCATTTCGCCCGCGGCCAGGGCGGAACTCAAGGCGAGGGCATGGCCCGGCAACATCCGCGAACTCGAAAGCACGCTCGACGTGGCGCTTGCCTTGGCCGAAGGCTCCGCGATCGACGCGACCGACCTGCCGCCGCCGCCGCTGGCCCCGGCCGAGGCGACCGCGCCGGAAGACGATCTCCAGGCGCTGCTCGACGCCTGCGACGGCAACATGGCCCGCGCCGCGCGGCGGTTGGGCGTCAATCGCTCCACGATCCTGCGGCGCGCGCAGAAGCTCGGTCTTTCGCGGTCCGGCTGACGAATCGTTGCGCGAGATCGTTGCGCGGTGTTGCGCGCGCAACGGGCAGCGCATGAAACCGCGCCGATTTCGTCGTTTCGCGCCGAAAATTCTGGCGCAGGACGCGCTTCATGCGCCAGCCTCCTTTCGAGGAAATCGAAAAAGGGAGGAAACCATGCTCGATAAAACCCTGTCCGTTCAGGTTCAGGCGTTCCTGGACAAGTTCGGCGCGGCACTGGAGGCCGGCGATATCGCCGCGGCGCGAGAAATGTTTCTCGATGACTGCTACTGGCGCGATCTCGTCTCCTTCGCCTGGAACATCAAGACGGTCGAAGGCAAGGACGAGGTCGAGGACATGCTGAAGCATCAGCTGTCGTCCGCCAAACCCACCGGCTGGAAAGTCGCCGAAGGCGAGGTTCCGACACAGGAGGACGGCGTCACAACCGCCTGGATCCAGTTCGAGACGGCGGTCGGCCGCGGCTACGGGCTCGTCCGCCTGAGGGACGGCAAGATCTGGACCTTGCTGACCACGCTGGTGGAGCTCAAGGGCTTCGAGGAGCACAAGGGGTTCGACCGGCCGCTCGGCGCCAAGCACGGCCACGGCAAGAACCGCCCGTCGTGGAAAGAGGAGCGCGAGGCCGAAAAGCGGGAGCTTGGCTACACGAAGCAGCCCTATGTCCTGATCGTCGGCGGCGGGCAGGGCGGCATCGCGCTGGGCGCGCGGCTGCGCCAGCTCGGCGTGCCCACCATCATCGTCGAGAAGAACGACAAGCCCGGCGACAGCTGGCGCCGCCGCTACAAGTCGCTCTGCCTGCATGATCCGGTCTGGTACGACCACCTGCCATATATCAAGTTCCCCGAGAACTGGCCGGTCTTCTCGCCGAAGGACAAGATCGGCGACTGGCTCGAGTTCTACACCAATGTGATGGAACTCAATTACTGGACCAGGACCACCTGCAAGTCGGCCAAATACGACGAGAAAACGAAGCAATGGACCGTCGTCGTCGACCGTGATGGCGAGGAGGTGGTGCTCAAGCCGAAGCAGCTCGTGCTCGCCACCGGCATGTCCGGCAAGCCGAACATTCCGAAATTCCCCGGCATGGAGAAATTCAAGGGCGAGCAGCAGCATTCCTCGCAGCATACGGGGCCTGACGCCTATCGCGGCAAGAAGGCGGTGGTGATCGGCTCCAACAACTCCGCCCACGACATCTGCGCCGCGCTCTGGGAGAACGACGTCGACGTCACCATGGTGCAGCGCTCCTCGACCCATATCGTTCGCTCCGACACGCTGATGGATATCGGCCTCGGCGCGCTCTATTCGGAGGAGGCGGTGCGCAACGGCGTGACCACCGAGAAGGCGGATCTCATCTTCGCCTCGCTGCCCTACCGCATCCTGCACGAGTTCCAGATTCCGCTCTACGAGCAGATGAAGGAGCGCGACAAGGACTTCTACGACGCGCTGGAAAAGGCCGGCTTCTGGCTCGACTGGGGCGAGGACGGGTCGGGCCTGTTCATGAAATATCTGCGCCGCGGCTCGGGCTACTATATCGACATCGGCGCGAGCCAGCTCATCATCGACGGCAAGATCAAGCTCAAGCGCGGCCAGGTGACCGAGATCGTCGAGGACGGCGTGATCCTCGACGACGGCACCAAGCTCGAGGCCGACCTCATCGTCTATGCCACCGGCTACGGCTCGATGAACGGCTGGGTGGCGGACCTGATCAGCCAGGACGTGGCCGACAAGGTGGGCAAGTGCTGGGGGCTCGGCTCCGACACCACCAAGGACCCGGGCCCCTGGGTGGGCGAGCAGCGCAACATGTGGAAGCCGACGCAGCAGGAAGGCCTGTGGTTCCACGGCGGCAACCTGCACCAGTCGCGCCACTATTCGCAGTTCCTGTCGCTGCAGCTCAAGGCGCGCATGGAAGGCATCGACACGCCCGTCTATGGCGTGCCGGAGGTTCATCACCTCGGCTGAGCCGATGCGCCGGCCCGTCGGAAACGGCGGGCCGGACTGCAATGATTACCCCCAGTCCAGCACCACCTTGCCGCAATTACCTTCGCCCATCCGCGCGAAGCCTTGCGCGTAGTCGGCGATCGGCAGCCGGTCGGTGATGATGGCGCGCAGATTCAGGCCGGACTGGATCATCGCGATCTCCTTGTACCAGGTCTCGAACATCTCGCGCCCATAGATGCCGGTGATCGTCAGCGCCTTGAAGACGATCGCCTGCCAGTCGGTCGCGATCGGCTTCGTCGGGATGCCGAGTACGGCGATCTTGCCGCCCATGATCATCTGCTCGATCATCTGGGAGAAGGCGGGCGGCGCGCCGCTCATCTCCATGCCGATGTCGAAACCCTCGCGCATGCCGAGCTGCGCGCGCACATCCATCAGATCGGTGGTCGCCGTGTTGACCGGCGTGATGTCGGCGATCCGGCCGGCCAGATCGAGCCGGTCCTGGGCGATGTCGGTCAGGACGACATGGCGCGCGCCGGCGTGCCGCGCCACCATCGCCGCCATGATGCCGATCGGGCCCGCGCCGGTGATCAGCACGTCCTCGCCGACGAGGGGATAGGTCAGCGCGGTGTGGACGGCGTTGCCGAAGGGGTCGAGGATTGCGCCGAGCTCGTCGTCGATGTCGTCGGGAAGCGGCACGGCGTTGAAGGCGGGCAGGCGCAGATATTGCGCGAAGGCGCCGGGAATGTTCACGCCGATGCCCTTGGTTTCGGGATCGAGATGGAACTTGCCAGCCCGCGCCGCTCTGCTGCGGTGTCCGACGACATGGCCCTCGCCGGAGACGCGCTGGCCGATCTTCAGGTCGCTGACCTGCGAGCCGATCTCGACGATCTCGCCGGCATATTCATGGCCGACGACCATCGGCACGGGAATAGTCTTTTGCGCCCATTCGTCCCAGTTCCAGATATGCATGTCGGTGCCGCAGATGCCGGTCTTGCGGATCCTGATCAGGATGTCGTTCGGGCCGATCTCCGGCACGTCGACATCGGTCAGCGTCAGCCCCGGCGCGGCCTCCGCCTTCACAAGCGCCTTCATGGTTGCGTTGGAACCCATTCAAATGACTCCCAGTTCCTTGCCCGCGGAGGTGAACGCGTCGAGGCCGAAATCGAGGTCGGCGCGGGTCAGCGCCGCATTCATCTGCGTGCGGATGCGCGCTTTTCCTTTCGGCACGACCGGGAAGAAGAAGCCCGAGACGTAGACGCCGCGCCGGTCGAGCGCGGCGGCGAATTCCTGCGCCAGCTTCGCCTCGCCGAGCATGACGGGGATGATCGGGTGCTCGCCCGGCAGCAGCTCGAAGCCGGCCTCCGCGAGCCCCCCGCGCCAGTATTTCGCGTTGTCGAACAGGCGGGCGCGTAACTCATCGCCGGCCTCGACGATCTTCAGCACCTCCAGCCCGGCGGCGACGACCATCGGCGGCAGGGCGTTGGAGAAAAGATAGGGCCGGGCGCGCTGGCGCAGCATGTCGATCACCGGCTGGGGACCCGCGACATAGCCGCCGATGGCGCCGCCCAGCGCCTTGCCGAGCGTACCGGTCAGGATCTGCGCCTTGTCGGCGACGCCGTGATGGTGCGGCGTGCCGCGGCCTTGCGGCCCCATGAAGCCGGTGGCGTGGCAGTCGTCGACCATGACCATGGCGTCGTATTGCTCCGCCAGCGCAGCGATTTCCGGCAGTTTCGCCAGATAGCCGTCCATCGAGAAAACGCCGTCGGTGGCGATCATGACGAAGCGGGCGCCGTCGGCGCGCGCTGCCTTCAATTGCGCCTCGAGGTCGGCCATGTCGGAATTGGCGTAGCGGTAGCGCTTCGCCTTGCAGAGCCGGATGCCGTCGATGATCGAGGCGTGGTTGAGCGCGTCGGAGACGATCGCGTCCTCCGGCCCGAGCAACGCCTCGAACAGGCCGCCATTGGCGTCGAAACAGGCGGCGAAGAGAATTGAATCATCCTTTTCGAGAAATGCCGCAAGCGCCTGTTCCAGCTCGTGATGCGAGGCCCGCGTGCCGCAGATGAAGCGCACCGACGCCATGCCGAAGCCGTCGGTGTCGAGCGCGTGCTTCGCGGCCTCGATCAGCCGCGGATCGTCGGCGAGGCCGAGATAGTTGTTGGCGCACAGGTTGAGCACCTCGCGGCTGTCGCCGTTGGCGCGAATGCGGATATGACCCGCCTGAGGCGAGACGATCGCCCGCTCGTGCTTGGTGAGACCGTCGGCCTCGATATCCGCCAGCGTGGCGGTGAGATGGGAAAGAAATGTCCGTGCCATCGAAACGTCTCCCTTGGCCGGGCGGATTGTCGTCCGGAAATTGCGCCGGTTCTGCGACAATCCCGCCGCGCCGTGACGATTTGCTAGCCGTTCTCGTCTTCCGGCAGTTCCTCGACGCGCTCCTGCTCGATTTCCTGTTCCTCGGCGCGCGGATCGAGCGACGCGGTCTCCGTCGTCGACATGCGCGCCGGATGGGCGGGCACGAAGTCGGCTTTCTGCGGCGGCGCGACGCGCTGGCGGATGCGCCACAGCGCGTAGGCGATCAGGGTCAGATGCGCGCCGGCGATGGCGATGAACAGGCCGGACGGGCCGGTCGCCGACATGGTCACGCCGGCGATCAGCGGTCCGGCGATCGATCCGACGCCGTAGAGCAGCAGCAATCCGCCGGAGGTGCGCAGGAAGTAGTTGTCAGGCGCGTGGTCGTTCGCATGCGCGACGACAACCGGATACATCGAGTAGATGCAGGCGCCGAACAGGGCGGCGGCCGCGAGCACGACCGTGGGCGAGGTGGGCTGGACGGCGGCGAGGAAGATGTCGACGGCAAGCGCCACCGCGGCGATCGCGACGAGGACGACGCGGCGGTCCATGCGGTCGGAATAATAGCCGATCGGCACCTGGGCGCCCGCGCCGGCGAGGATTGACAGGCTCATGAACAGGGCGATCGCGCTGACGCTGAGATCGATCTGTTCGCCATAGACCGCGCCGAGTGTGCCGAAGGAGGAGTTGGAGATGCCGATCAGCACCACCGAGGCGACGGCGACCGGCGAATTGCGCCACAGCGTCTTCAGGTCGAGCGAGGCGCCGACCAGCGGATTGGGCGCGTGGCTGGCGTAAAGCCCGCTCGGCAAGAGCGCCAGCGCATAGAAGATCGCGGCGACGACGAAGAACAGGTGCGTCGAGGTCTCGCCGGTCGTCAGCGCCATCTGGCCGAGCGTCGTCGCCGCCAGGTTGACCATGGTGTAGAGGCCGAAGACGCGGCCGCGCGAGGCGGCCTCGGCGCGCTCGTTGAGCCAGCTCTCGACGATCATCGCCGCGCCCGCGAAGGCAAAGCCCGCGACGCCGCGCAGCGGGATCCACGCCCAGGCCTCGATGACCAGCAGCGAGGCCAGTACCGAGATGACGGCAAGCGCGGTCATCGCGCCGAAGGCGCGGATATGGCCGACGCGCGCCACCGTGCGCGGCATCATCAGGCAGCCGAGGATGTAGCCGATCGCCCAGCCAGTGCCGAGCAGGCCGAGCGAGAATGAGGAAAAGCCTTCCTGTGATCCGCGCACGGGCAGGATCAGCCCGTTGACGCCGCCCGCGAACATCAGCAGGGCGGAGCCGATCATCAGCGGATAGACGGCGCGGGGCAGGAAGGGCATGGACGGGTCCGGTTCGGAATCGAGGTCGGTGGGAAGCCTATTGCGAAAATGCTTCGCTATCCAGACCGGAAGGGCCGGGTGCATAAACCCCGGCTTCAATCGGTTGCCGGCATGTCCTGGCGATTTTCTGACGCGGGGAGGCTGCCTCCCCGGCGGCGTCAATATCCGGTTAACCGTGACTGGGTGCAACCTTTGATTGCAAGGTGATGTTTACTGTTGTGAGGGACGGTGATTCCGCTTTTCAAGGAGGCGGAAAATGTTTGGAAAAAGACAGGCGGCTTTCGGCCGCAGGCAGGGCACGGGATCAGGGCAGGGCGCAGCCGTTCCGCCGCATCCCGGTCCGGATCCGGACGGCGTCAGGCGCGTCATCCCGAAAGAAGTCTGGGACGGGCCGCAGGGCGAGTTTCTGCGCGAGATCGGCGTGACGCCGGACGACCCGTCCAATGTCATTCCGGGCAGTAATCAGTTGCAGGCGCGTCACGACCGTCTTTACGAGGATGAAAAGCGTTTCATCGCCAAGGTGAATTCGCAACTTCCGCACGAGGTCTCGCCCTGGGCAATGATTCCGTGGCCAGTTTGGCAAGGCCAGCACGGCGATTTCCTTCTCAAGACGCTGGAAACATTCCCGATCGGCCCGTGGAACACGATGTTGCTTCCCGTAACGGAGAAGGGCGCGCTGGTCTACGACCTGCCGAAGCATCCGATGTCCGTCGATCCGAGCCAGGCAGCCGCCGCCGAAAGGCTGATCGGCGAGATTCGCGCAGAGGTGGTCAGGGCACATGAGGAAACAGGCCGCCGGCTGGAGGCGGGCGACACCGGTTCCCTCGGCGAATTCCACGACAAGGTGGAAAAGGCCAAGGCCGACGTGCGCGGTCTGGCCTTCTTCATCGGCTCGAAAGTGTTCGGAGACAAGGTCTGGCAGCGCCACATGGACCTGTTCGGCGCGACGCTCGGCTGGATAAAACCCTCGTGATCGGTGGACGGCGTTACTGGAACGCCGTCTCGTTGAATGAGCGCAGTTTGCGTGAATGCAACCGTTCCGGCGGCATCTGCGCCAGTTTCTCCATCGCCTTGATGCCGATGATCAGGTGCTGCGAGACCTGCCGCTTGTAGAAGTCGGTCGCCATGCCGGGCAGCTTCAATTCGCCGTGCAGCGGCTTGTCGGAGACGCACAGAAGCGTGCCGTAGGGCACCCGGAAGCGGAAGCCGTTGGCGGCGATGGTCGCCGATTCCATGTCGAGCGCGATGGCCCTTGACTGGGAGAGCCGGCGCACCGGCCCGCGCTGTTCGCGCAGTTCCCAGTTGCGATTGTCGATCGTGGCGACCGTGCCGGTGCGCATGATCTTCTTCAGTTCGTAGCCGGTATAGCCGGTCACTTCCGCGACCGCCTGTTCCAGCGCCACCTGCACCTCGGCCAGCGGCGGCACCGGCACGGAGAGCGGCAGGTCGTCGTTGAGGACATTGTCCTCGCGCACATAGGCGTGGGCGAGAACGTAATCGCCGAGGTTCTGCGAGTTGCGCAGGCCGGCGCAGTGGCCGAGCATCAGCCAGGCATGCGGGCGCAGCACGGCGATGTGGTCGGTGATCGTCTTGGCGTTGGACGGGCCGACGCCGATATTGACCATGGTGATGCCGGTGCGGTCGTCCTTCATCAGGTGGTAGGCGGGCATCTGCGGCAGCCGCGCCGGGACGACGCCGGAGGCGGGGGATTTCTCGCCCGAAGGCGTGGCGAGATTGCCCGGCTCCACGAAGGCGGTGTAGCCGCCTTCGCCTTTCGCGACGATGTCGCGCGCATACTGGCAGAATTCGTCGATATAGAACTGGTAGTTGGTGAACAGCACGAAATTCTGGAAATGTGACGGGCTGGTCGCCGTGTAGTGGGCGAGGCGGTGCAGCGAGTAATCGACGCGCTGCGCGGTGAACGGCGCCAGCGGCAGCGGATGGCCCGGCTCAGGCTCGAAATTGCCGTTGACGATGTCGTCATTGGTGGTGTTGAGATCCGGCACGTCGAAGGTATCGCGCAGCGGCCGCATCAACGCGTCCGCATTGGCCTGCTCGATATAGGTGCCTTCCAGGAACGCGAAATGCAGCGGGATCGGCGTGTCCGACTCGCCGACCTTCACCGGCACGCCGTGATTGCGCATGATCAGCGCGATCTGCGTTTCAAGATAATCCGCGAACAGGTCCGGCCGCGAGATCGTGCCGGTATAGCGCCCCGGCGCGACGACATGGCCGTAGGCGAGCCGCGAATCGACGTGGCTGTAGCTTTCGGTCTCGAATTCGAGCTGCGGGTAGAAGGCGCGCACCCGGTTGCCCGGCGTATCGCCGCGGCTGATGGCCTCGAAATGCTCGCGCAGCCAGCCGGTATTGCGCTCGTAGAGCGCTTTCAGGGCCGCGACGGCTTGCCTGGCGTCGGTGAAGGATTGCGTCTCGAAGGCCGGCGGCAGGTCGCAGCCGGCGCTGGAGACGGGGTTTTGCGGCAGTGTTTCCAGTGTCTGTATAGTCATGGCGTTATATAGACGCGAAATGACTACAGGAAAATGGCGTTTGTTCTATTTCCCCTGCGGCAGCCGGCTTATGCCGGCCCGAACTCGTTCTCGCCTTCGTTGCCGCGGCTCGCCCACCAGACGATCAGCACGATGATGCCGATGAGCGGGATGAGGACGAGCAACTGCCACCAGCCAGACCGGCCGGTATCGTGCAGACGGCGCGCGCCGACGGCAAGCGACGGCACCAGCACGGCGAGCCCGTAGAGATTGCTGAGCGGCGAGACGTCGCCCAGCCCGAACACCATGCTGTCAACAAGGCCCAGAACCAGCTGGGCGATGAAATTGAACAGCGCGAAATACCAGAACTCCGGACGCCGCGCACGACCGCGAAACGAGGCGTATTTGTTGAAGCAGGTCCTGACCGCATCCATCATTTGCGTCGGGTGCTCCGGCGAGGCCTGATTTCCGGCCTGCGCCGTGTTGGCGGGGGCGGTCATGTCGCGCGCGGGCGATGGTGGCGGGGGCGGCGGCGTGGCGGGCCTCGACCAGGCCGAGGGCATGAGTTCGTCGGGCAGGGCGGCGGCGGCGGGCTGCCAGTCGGTCATGCCGTCGCGCCAGATCAGCGTATCGGGGCCGATGGTGTCGGTTCCGATCAGCATGTCGAGTTCTGCCGCGTCGATCGGGCCCTTTTGTTCGCCCTGGCTGGCATAGAACCAGATCTTCTCGTCCATTCGTCGGTCCCCCGTTTCGGATTTCGTCTCGTTTCCGAGGCTAGGCAGATATCCGGTCGCCGTAAAGCGGCTGTGACGATCACGCGTTGCGCAGGATTGAAACATAGAGGACGAAACCGGCGCCCGAAAGCTTGCGCGCCGTGTTGTCCTGGGCGGCGGCGAAACCGGCCAGCGGGCCGATCATGAAGATGGCAAGCGCCGCTGCACGGACGAGGATGCGGAGAGACTGGTAGGTGTGGCGGCCGGTTTTCATGATCGTTTCCCTTCAGGTGTTGAAGGGACAATGACAGCCACGCGCTGAACCAACCCTGAGACCGCCGTTCAGACGGCGTTCATGTTGCCGGCGCGCTCAGCGGACAAGGCGCAGGCAATCCGGATTGACGCCGAAGGGACAGGCGCGCGCGGCCTCGGCCTTCCAGGGGTAAGGCGCCTGGCTGGTTTCCTGGATCAGCATGGCAAGACCGCCGCCGGCGAGCGCGGCGGCAAGACAGACGACGGTGAAGCGGCGGGTAAGCATGGCGGGGACCTCATCGGTTTTTCGCCATGATCGCGCCGTCCGGCTGAACCGCCGCTGAGAAAGCCGTTCAGCCACCGTTCAAGTTTATTAATTCCTGAATGGAATGAAACATATGAATATTGGCTCACTACCATATTCTGTTGGCATCAATCATATCACGGTCATCGAAACGACGCGGCGGCCGGCTCCTCCCTGACCTCCCTCCCGGACACCGGCCGCCGCGGTCTTCGATAGCCAGCCGGAAGGCTGGATCGTTTACGAAGATTTGAAAGGAACAAAATTATGAAAACGATTCTCGCTACTGCCATCGTCGTGCTGTCCGCCACCGCGGGTGCCTATGCCGACTCGAGCCGTCTCGATGTTTACCCGCAGCCCGAAGTGAACCGCACGGTCGACTACTCGGCGACGGCCGCCATCAGCAAGGGTGACTCGGACGCGCGCGCCGACCGCGCCGCGGACCGCGCCTCCGCCAACCACCGCATGTCGTTCTTCCACAGCCCCCGCATCACCGATAACTATGCGGAATAAGAACCGGCATTCCGGATAACAACCGATCGCCGGGGATGTACACATCTCCGGCGATCTTGTTATTCTGGGAAAGGCCTTCAACCGGGAAAGACAATGTCCCTGAACAAGCGACTGCAATTCCTCCGCGATTCAATGGCGCGCAACGCCGGACCGAAGATCTCGGCCGTTTGCGCGCAGGCGGCGGAAAACCAGACGCGCCTCGCCACCGAGGAGGGGACGGTTTTGCACTGTCCGAAGACGGTTCCCGACGTCACGCTGATCACCGCCGACGGCAGGACGCAGCCGGTGCGCGACCTGATCGCCGGAAAGCCCGCGGTTCTCCTGTTTTTCCGCGGCGACTGGTGTCCCTACAGCACGACATCGATGCGGGCCGTCGAGGAGATCCGCGCCGATCTCGCCGGACACGGCGTGATCATTGTCGGCATCACGCCGCGCCACCATTCGGCGCTGGCCGCGGCGGCATCGAAAAACATGCTGGGCTATCAGCTCCTGACCGATCCCGAGCAGAAGCTGATCGAGGCGATGGGCATCCGCTCCCATACCATCGACGAGATGGTCGCCCTCTATCAAAGCGCGGGTATCGATCTTTCCAAGCTGAATGAATCGGGCGACTGGTCGCTGCCGCTGGAAGCCACCTTCCTCGTTTGTCCGGACGGCTCTATCTGCTGCGCGAATGCCTTTCCGCATCCGAGCCGGCGCATGGAGCCGGCCGAAATTCGCGACCGGATGCTTGAAATGCTGCAGCAACGCGCAACCGTCTGAACGCGCCCCGTATTCACACGAGGCCGAGACCGCCGGTCATCGTCGGATCGAGGCTGATCTCGTGCTGCAGGAACTCGATCATCGCGCGGACCTTTGCCGGCGTGTAGCGCCTCGACGGATAGACCGCATGCATCGAAAATGACGGTTTCTCATAATCGTCGAAAAGCGTCTCCAGCGTCTCGTTCTCCCACAGGTCCGGAAACAGCCAGCTCGGCATCATTGCGATGCCGAGGCCGGACAGGACCGCCTGACGCAGCGCGTCGGAATTGTTCATGCGCAGACGCCAGTTGACGCCGATCTGCCGCGTCTGGCCATCCTCGGTGAACGGCCACTGGTCGCCTTCCGGAATTCCGCCGAAGACGAGGCAATTATGGTCCTTCAGATCCTCCGGCTTCTGCGGGCGCCCCCACCGGTCGAGATAGGCTTTCGACGCGATGACGATCATGCGCATCGTGCCGAGACGCCGGGCAATCAGGTTCGGCTCCTGCGGTTCACCGAAGCGGATCGCCAGGTCGAGCCCCTGTCCGACCATGTCGACGATGGAATCCTGCAGGATAAGGTCGATGCGCAGGTCCGGATAGCGGGCGCCGAGAAGGCGGAGCCGCGGCACGAGATGCATGCGGGCAAAGCTCGCGCTTGCCGTCATCCGCAATACGCCCGTCACGTGGCCCTCGCGACCGCGCGATTGTTCCACCGCTTCGTCGACCGCCTCGATGGCGGCGCGCGCGTAGCCGAGGAATTCCACGCCCTCGTCGGTCAGCGTGAGCGAGCGGGTCGACCGCTGCAACAGACGCTCGCCCAGATAGTCCTCCAGTGCGGCGATCTGCTTCGAGACCGCCGGCTGGCCGACATGGAACTCGCGCGCCGCCGCCGAAAAGCTCTCTGTCTCCGCGACCCGCACGAATGTCCTGAATGCGGCGATGATATCCATGCAATCATTCCATTGAAGAATAATTCATATGCGTCAAGACGGTATTATCTTTCATTTGGAATTCAATAGTCTTGATGATGCCGAAACGGCGCGGTGGCAGGAAATGCCCGCCCTCTCCCCCTCCGGGCCACCGTCCGTTTCGGCGATGGAAGCGGAAATCTCCCGGTCCGGGACAGCCGGCGCTCCGCAAAGGTTTTATTCGGGCGCGCAACCGTTGCCCTTGCCGATCGACGAAACGGGCCGGCTGTCAGGCCGCACAAACTCCAGAACCGAATTCATGACCGAACAGACGAAGCCCATCGCGCTCTATTACTGGCCGACGCCGAACGGATGGAAAATCAGCATCATGCTGGAGGAACTCGGCGTTCCCTACGAGATCAAATACGTCAATATCGGCAAGGGCGAGCAGTTCGAGCCGTCCTTTCTGGCGATTTCGCCGAACAATCGCATGCCCGCGATCGTCGATCCGGAAGGGCCCGGCGGCGAACCGATCTCGGTCTTCGAAAGCGGCGCCATTCTGCAATATCTCGGCCGCAAGTTCGGCAAGTTCTATCCCGCCGACGAACGCAAGCGCGTCGAGGTCGATGAGTGGCTGTTCTGGCAGGTGGGCGGGCTCGGCCCGATGGCCGGCCAGGCGCATCATTTCCGCCAGTATGCGCCGGAGAAGATCGATTATGCCTATGACCGCTACACCAACGAGGTAAACCGGCTCTACGGCGTCATGAACAAGCGCCTCGCCGACCGGGAATTTCTCGCTGGCGACTATTCGATCGCCGACATGGCCTGCATCGGCTGGGTCAAGCCCTACAAAAACCAGGGCCAGGACCTCGACGACTTCCCGAACCTGAAGCGCTGGTTCGAGACCATGCTGGCGCGCCCGGCGGTCGATGCGGGGCTGCAGGTCGGTGAGGAGCACCGCCGCAACATCGCCAATGACCAGCAAGCCAAGAAAGTCCTGTTCGGCCAGCGCACAGGCTGACGCTCTGGGTCAGCAGCCGTATTTGAAACGCACGGTCTTCTTGTCGGAGAAAGTGTGGAAACAAGTTCCGCCTTTCCGGTAAACAAGGCCGCGCGCACCACACCGCATGGTGCCCGACGGGACGCCTTGCTCGCAGAAAAGGCCGTCGCGGATCTCCCAGCGAACGGCGAAGTTCTGGGTGGGGCCTCCCCCGTAGGGTTTCCAGGTGAGGAGTTTCCGCCCGTCGGCCTTGTACCGGGTCTTGTAGGTACCCAGCCTGGAGCCGTTGTCCTTGTAGGCGGTGCCGGAAACGGTCTTTCCGGCAAGCAGCTCGACGTATTGGCTGTCATTGACAGGGTGCGCGCCGGCGGGAAGCTTTTCCGCCAATGCCGGGGATGCCGACCCGGCAGCAACACCGAATGCGAACGGCAGCAGCCGATGAAGATTGAGCTTTTTGTGAACCCTCATCGTTGACCTCTTTTCGGGATGCCGGCCGTTCCGCCGAACAGGATCTACTGGCGTTGCCAGTCCTCGCCCTTGCAGATCAGTCCGCCGAGGACGCAGCCCTGCAGGCTCATCGTGCCGCCATTTACCTTGGCCTTGCCCTTGTAGGTCTTGTTTTCGGCCAGATCGGTGATCTTGCCGGTATAGCTGCCGCCGCTGCCCGTCATCGTGCCGATTGACTTGCCCTTGTATTCGCCGGATTGCACGATGCCGCAGAATCCGCCGCCGCACGGCTGGAACCTGACCAGCGCTCCGGTGCTGGGACGCAGCCAAACGCCTTCGATCGGCTCGGCAAGCGCCGGGACGGCGAGCAGGCCGGTGATCGCGCCGGCGAGAACGAGTTTTCGGATCATCTGTTCCTCCCGATTGGACGGCCGGTCCCCGCGACCGCGCCATCGATTTTGACCCACACGTAAAAGTAATCGCAAACCGGGCGGCTTGAAAAGCGTGTTTCCGCCGCCGCCGCTCTCTAAAGCGCGGAAAACGCTACGCGGCAATCGTGCACACGGTTAGCAAATGCTTTCCGTAGCGCCTGGAAATTGTCGATAATAATCCGTTGAAATTAAGCAAAAACAATGGCTTGGAGAGTTAATGCAAAGTCAAGTTTACGAAGAATTTGAACTTTGTTTGCTCGAAATTAAGCACGCTTTTTAGCAAGCGATTCAATCCGCTGCTGCATGCTCCAGACCATCGGACCGAACCGCACGAACACGAAAGAATGGCGGCCTCGGTAGACGAAACAGGGATTAACGGGATCAATACGATGGCACGCATCGAGATGGAAAATGCAGACATGGCGGCTCTCGGAGCAGCGAACAATGCCGACATCCTTTTTGAGATGGGCATGATGTACGCGACGGGCCGCGAATGCGACGTGGACATGATCGCCGCGCACAAATGGTTCAATATCGCCGCGATCAAGGGATGCTCGCGCGCCGCGATGCTGCGTGCCGAAGTCGCCGAGACGATGACGAAGCCCGACCTTGCCCGCGCGCTGCGTGAAGCGCGCGAATGGATGACCTGCCACTAAAAACGGTCATCCCTGCACGTCCTTCCGGGGGAAGGGGCCCCGGGACGGGGCAGATCGCGATGTCATGGGGATGGATCGCGGTCGGTTCCGTCCCGGACTCTCGGGTCCGGCACCATGCTTGCGCGCGCTCCGGCCCCGTCCGGCCTATCGGGCGGCCTTCAGCGCCTCCGGCAGCGCATTTCCGAAATAGTCGAGTTCGTGCGGCAGGCCGCAGCTGACCCGGATGCAACGGTCGATACCGGGCGCCATCGGCTTGCGGATGAAGACGTCGCGGGCGTTCAGCTCCTGCAGGATGCGCATCGCGTATTCGCCGTCGCGGCCGCAATCGAATGTCACGAAATTGGTGGCCGATACGATCGGCTTGAGCCCGTTGGCGACGCCGATGGCGGCGATGTGCTTGCGCGCGGCCTCGAATTGCGTCGTCACCTGCGCCAGCCAGGTCTGGTCGGAAAGCGCGGCGAGCGCGCCGTGCTGCGCCATGACATTGACGCCGAAATGGTCGCGGACCTTGTGATAGTTGAGGCACAGATCCGCCGGGCCGATCAGGTAGCCGACGCGCAGCCCGGCCAGTCCGTAGGCCTTGGAAAAGGTGCGCATGCGCACGACATTGGCCCGGCTCGTGTCGAGCCGCGGGATCGCGGTGTCGGGCGCGAGTTCGCCATAGGCTTCGTCGAGGATCAGCAGCGTTTCCTCCGGCAGCGCGTCGATGAAGGCCTCGATGGCGCCGGCGCTCCACCAGGTTCCCATCGGATTGTCCGGATTGGAGAGATAGACGATCTTCGCTTTCTCACGCCGTGCCGCACCGGCGAGCGCGTCGAGATCCTCCTTGTCATCGCGATAGGGCACCGTGACGAGGCGGCGGCCGTAGCCGGCAACGTGGTAATTGAACGTCGGATAGGCGCCGAGCGAGGTGACGATCGCGTCGCCGGTGTCGGAAAAGATGCGCACCGTCACGCCGAGCAGGTTGTCGATGCCCGATCCGACGACAATCTCGTCCATATCGACACGGAGATGGGCGGCAAGCGCCTCGCGCAGGTCCCAGACCTCGGGATCGCAATATTTCCAGACCTCCTCGCGCGCCACCCGGTCCATGGCCGCGATCGCCTGCGGCGATGCGCCGTAATTGCATTCATTGGCGCCGAGGCGCGCCTTGAAAGGGCGGCCGTTCTGACGTTCGAGCCGTTCCGGCCCGACAAAGGGGGTGGCGGAGGGCAGGGAAGCGACGAGCGGATTGGCTTTCGGCATGGGCATCTCCGTCTGCGATCAGTCCAGCAAGCCGTACTCGGCGCCGCTGTCAAGCGTAGCCACCTGTAACAAACCGGCATAAGCGCAAATAAACTTTGGAAAAAACGGCACGATCTTATGCGTAGGAAGGCTTCGCCCGGCCCCGCAATCCCCGGGGCGACGGCGTTTTGCGCGGCGATGCGCGTGCCCGTTGACTCGGCCCGGCCTCTGCGGCATGCGTATACCCATATGGTATGAGGAATAGAACGAAGTCCTTATGCACAATGCCGGTCCGCAAACCGGCGCGGGAGGAAATATCGTGCTTCGTGACGCGGTGAACAGCCGGACGTTTTCGCGCCGCAGCCTGCATGGCCAGGTTGCCCACGAAATCGCCATGCGCATCGTGTCCGGCGCACTTTCTCCGGGATCGTGCCTGCCGACGGAGGAAGCCGCCAGCGCCGAAATGAAGGTCAGCCGCACCGCCTACCGGGAGGCGCTGAAGGTGCTCTCGGCCAAGGGACTGGTCGAATCGCGGCCAAAGACCGGCACCCGCGTCCGCAGCCGCGACGAATGGAACATGCTCGATCCCGATCTGTTGTCCTGGAGCTTCGCTGCGGGCCCGTCGGCCAGTTTCGTGCGGTCCCTGTTCGAGATCCGCCAGATGATCGAGCCCACCGCGGCGGCCTTCGCAGCCGAACGCGCCACCGTGGACGACCTGGCGGCGATCGAAATGGCCCTGACCGGGATGAAGCGGAACGGCCCGGGCGCGCGGGAGAGCATTGAGGCCGATCTTGTCTTCCATCTCGGAATCCTCGCTGCCTCCGGCAACGAGATGCTGGTCTCGCTCGGCTATCTGATCGAATCCGCGCTGGCCCAGAGTTTCGAACTGTCGGCGCGCAATCCGGGTGCGCGGCAGAATTCCATTCCGCTGCACGAGGCGGTCTTTCATGCGATCCGGCAAGGCGACCGCGAAGGCGCGCGCCAGGCAATGAACACGCTGCTTTCCGGCGCCCGCGAGGACGTCGCAAGCCTGCTCGACACCGGCGGCGGCGGAAAACGGTAACGGGAGGAGATGCCATGGCCCTGGTCGGCGACAGTTACGAATATTACGACAAGCGCTTCTACGACCTGACGGTTCCGATCGCCGAGGTCGAGGAACTGTTCGACGGCTGTCGCTGGGCGGAGGGGCCGGTCTGGTTCAACGAGCACGCGACGCTGGTGTGGAGCGACATTCCGAACCGGCGGTTGCTGCGCTGGATCGAGGGGCAGGGCGTCTCGGTGTTCCGGCACGAATCCAACTACGCCAACGGCAACACCCGCGACCGGCAGGGCCGGCTGGTCTCCTGCGAGCATGGCGGACGGCGCGTCACCCGCACCGAGCCCGACGGGACGCTCACCGTCATCGCCGACAGCTACAAGGGCAAGCGGCTGAATTCGCCGAACGACGTCGTCGTCAAGTCCGACGGCACGATCTGGTTCACCGATCCCAATTACGGCATCATGTCCGACTACGAGGGTTACAAGGCGGATATGGAGCAGGCGGGCTGCTTCGTCTTCCGCGCCGATCCGGCGACCGGCGCGCTCGACATCGTTGCTGACGATTTCGTCAAGCCGAACGGTCTCGCCTTCTCGCCGGACGAGACGATCCTCTATGTCGCCGACAGCGCCCGCAGTCACGATCCGGACGGCCCGCACCATATCCGCGCCCTCGATGTCGGCGCCGACGGCAGGCTTTCCGGTTCGCGGGTGTTCTGCGAGGTCGATCCGGGCGTGCCGGACGGCTTCCGCCTCGATACTGACGGCAATCTCTGGACGAGCTGCGGCAATGGCGTGATCTGCTTTGCGCCCGACGGCACGCCGCTCGGCCGGATCAGGATCCCGCAGACGGTCGCCAACGTCACCTTCGGCGGGCCGAAGCGCAATCGCATGTTCATCACCGCGACGAAATCGCTCTACGCGGTCTATCTCGCAACGACAGGCGCCCAGACGCCTTGAAGCCGGAAATTCTGAAACCATGACGAAAACAGCCACGATCCCGACATTCATCCGCCTGCACGGCGCCGACAACGTCATCGTGACCACGTCCAGCCTGCCCGCCGGGGCGGCGCTGGAAGAGGTTGCGCTCAATGCCGCCGTGCCGAGCGGCCACAAGGTGGCGACCGGAGCGATCGCCGCGGGTGAGGCGGTGCGCAAATACGATCAGGTGATCGGCTTTGCGTCGCGCGACATCGCTCCCGGCGACCACGTTCACACCCACAATTGCGAGTTTCGCGCCGATTTCGCGCGCGATCCGGCGCCGGGCATCGACGCGAAGCCGACAGATTTCCTCGCGCCCGAAAAGCGCGCGACGTTCAAGGGCATCGTCCGGTCCAACGGCAAGGTCGGCACGCGCAACTATATCGGCGTGCTGACGACCGTGAACTGTTCCGCCACGGTCGCCAAGATGGTCGCGAGCCATTTCGACGGGGACGCGCTTGCCGCCTATCCCAATGTCGACGGTGTCGCCGCCTTCGTGCACGGCACCGGCTGCGGCATGGCGATGGACGGCGAGGGCTACGACGCGCTTCAGCGCACGCTGAACGGCTATGCGCTGCATCCGAATTTCGCCGGTGTGCTGATGATCGGTCTCGGCTGCGAGGCGGCGCAGATCCGCCTGCTGATGGAGGCCTACGGGTTGAAGGACAGCCCGACCTTCCAGCACATGACCATCCAGGGCACCGGCGGCACGAGGAAGACCGTCGAGGAGGGCATTCGCCGCATCGAGGCGATGCTGCCGGAGGCCGACAAGGCGGTGCGCGAGACCGTTTCGGCCGAGCACCTGTCGCTTGCCCTGCAATGCGGCGGCTCCGACGGCTATTCCGGCATCACCGCCAATCCGGCGCTGGGTGCGGCCGCCGACATGCTGGTGCGCCATGGCGGCACGGCCATCCTCGCCGAAACGCCGGAAATCTACGGCGCCGAACATCTGTTGACCCGCCGGGCCGAAAGCCCGGAAATCGCGGCAAAACTGCTCGAGCAGATCCGCTGGTGGGAAGCCTATACGGCGCGCAACAACGGCTCGATGGACAACAACCCGTCGCCCGGCAACAAGGCCGGCGGCCTGACGACGATCCTCGAAAAGTCGCTCGGCGCCGCGGCCAAGGGCGGCACGACCAACCTGACCGGCGTCTATGACTACGCCGCGCCGGTGACGAAGAAGGGCTTCGTCTTCATGGACTCGCCCGGCTACGACCCGGTTTCGGTCACGGGCCAGGTCGCCTCGGGCGCCAATATCATCTGCTTCACCACGGGGCGCGGCTCGGTGTTCGGCTACAAGCCGTCGCCCTCGATCAAGCTGGCGACGAATACCGCCATGTATCAGCGCATGACAGACGACATGGACGTCAATTGCGGCGCGATCATCACCGAAGGCGTCGGCGTCGCCGAGATGGGCGAGCGGATTTTCCGGCTCATCCTCGACGTCGCGTCGGGCAGCAAGTCGAAAAGCGAGGCGCTGGGCTTCGGCGATGCCGAGTTCACGCCCTGGGTGATCGGGGCGGTGATGTGATCGGGGAACCGCGATGAATTTCTTTCCGCATGAAAGCGAGCGCGCCGGCGTCTTCGTCGGGCGCATCTGGTCGCCGGAGGCTGAAGGCCCCTGCGTCGTCACATTGCGCGACGGTGTCGTCGTCGACATCACGTCGAGGGCAGCGCCGACGGTCCGCGATATCTGCGAGATGGACGATCCGGCCGGTTACGTCCGCGCCGCGGATGGGACGCCTGTCGGCGCACTGGAGGAGATCGCCGCAAACCCGCCCGGTGACTTGGCAAAACCGCATTTCCTCGCCCCCTGCGATCTGCAGGCGGTCAAGGCCTGCGGCGTCACCTTCGCCAGTTCCATGGTCGAACGCGTGATCGAGGAAAAGGCCGCCGGCGATCCGAAGAAGGCGCTCGATATCCGTGTCCGTGTCGGCGAGGCGATCGGCGGATCGCTGCGCAATATCAGGGCGGGATCGCACGAGGCGGCAAAGGTCAAGGCGGCGCTGATCGCGGAAGGGCTGTGGAGCCCCTATCTGGAGGTCGGCATCGGGCCGGACGCCGAGGTGTTCTCCAAGGCGCAGGTGCTGTCCTCGGTCGGCCCCGGCGCCGATGTCGGCCTGCACCCGATCTCGAAGTGGAACAATCCGGAGCCGGAGATCGTTCTCGCCGTGTCGTCGAAGGGCGCGATCGTCGGCGCGACGCTCGGCAACGACGTCAATCTGCGCGACGTCGAGGGCCGCTCGGCGCTGCTGCTGGGCAAGGCCAAGGACAACAATGCGAGCTCCGCCATCGGCCCGATGATCCGGCTGTTCGACGAGACCTTCACGCTCGATGACGTGCGCGCCGCCGAACTCGACCTGACGGTGACCGGCGAGGACGGCTTCGTGCTGAAGGGCCATTCGTCGATGAAGGAAATCAGCCGCGATCCGGCCGACCTCGTCGCCCAGACGCTCGGCCGCCATCACCAGTATCCGGACGGGCTTGTGCTGTTCCTCGGCACGCTGTTCGCGCCGACTTTAGATCGCGACGTGCCCCGAGAGGGCTTTACCCACAAACTAGGCGACGTCGTCACGATCTCGTCGTCCGGGCTTGGCAGTCTTCGAAACACCGTGCGCCTGTCGACCGAATGTCCTGAATGGACCTTCGGAATCGGCGCATTGATGCGCAATCTCGCCGCGCGAAATCTTATCTGACAGGAGAATGAAATGCTGACTGGACACCACCTGATCGCCGGAGAATGGGTCGCTGGCGACGCGACATTTGCGAGCGAACCGGCGCATGGCGAGGCGCACGACTTTTCGGTCGGCACGCCCGCCCATGTCGATGCCGCGGTGAAGGCCGCCGAAGACGCCTTCTGGTCCTATGGCTATTCGACCCGCGCCGAGCGCGCCGCCTTCCTCAATGCCATCGCCGACGAGATCGAGGTGCGCGGTGACGAAATCACCGCGATCGGCACCTCGGAGACCGGCCTGCCGGAAGCGCGCCTGCAGGGCGAGCGCGGCAGGACGACCGGCCAGTTGCGCCTGTTCGCCAGCCATATCGAGAAGGGCGACTATCTCGACCGCCGTCACGACGAGGCGCTGCCCGACCGCGCGCCGCTGCCGCGCCCGGACCTGCGCATGATCCAGCGCCCGATCGGCCCGGTCGCCGTCTTCGGCGCGTCGAACTTCCCGCTCGCCTTTTCCACGGCCGGCGGCGACACCGCCGCCGCGCTGGCGGCCGGCTGCCCGGTCGTCGTCAAGGGCCATTCCGCCCATCCCGGCACCGGCGAGATCGTCGCCCAGGCGATCGACGCGGCGATCAAAAAATGCGGCGTCCATCCCGGCGTCTTCTCGCTCGTCCAGGGCGGCACCCGCGAGACCGGCCAGGCGCTGGTCACGCATCCGCTGATCAAGGCGGTCGGCTTTACCGGTTCGCTTGCCGGCGGCCGGGCGCT
Source organism: Oricola nitratireducens (assembly GCF_014904745.1). Taxonomy (GTDB): domain Bacteria; phylum Pseudomonadota; class Alphaproteobacteria; order Rhizobiales; family Rhizobiaceae; genus Oricola; species Oricola nitratireducens. The sequence goes on along the minus strand of NZ_JACZCS010000014.1, from coordinate 62,356 downwards.
GTTCGACCTATGCGCATCGCGCCCCGAGCCGATCCCGTTCTTCGGCGAACTGGGGTCGGTCAACCCGATGTTCCTGCTGCCGGAGGCGGTCAGGGCGCGCGGCGTGGAGATCGCGAAGGGCTGGGCCGGATCGCTGACCATGGGGGCGGGGCAGTTCTGCACCAACCCGGGCATCTCGGTCGTCATCGACGGGCCGGAGGCGGACGCCTTCATCGAGGCGGCGACGGCGGCGCTGGAACCGGTCGGCGCGCAGACCATGCTGACCGACGGCATCGCGAGGGCGTATCGCGCCGGCCGCGACCGGATCGCCGGCACCAAGGGCGTGCAGGAGGTTCTGACGTCCACCTGCGACCTCAGAAACGCGACGCCCTATCTGTTCGCGACGACCGGCGCCGAATGGCTCGCCAACGAGGTGCTGGGCGAGGAGGTGTTCGGCCCGCTCGGCCTGATCGTGCGCGTCGCCGGTCTCGACGAGATGCTCGCGGTGGCGAAAAGCCTCTCCGGCCAGCTCACCTGCACGCTGCACATGGACGCGGCCGACACGGAGGCGGGCCGCGCCCTGATGCCGGTGCTGGAACGCAAGGCCGGCCGCGTTCTCGCCAACGGCTATCCGACCGGCGTCGAGGTTTGCGACGCGATGGTGCATGGCGGGCCGTACCCGGCCTCGACCAATTTCGGCGCGACCTCGGTCGGCACCCTGTCGATCCGCCGCTTCCTGCGTCCCGTCTGCTACCAGAACATGCCGGCGGCCCTGCTGCCGGACGATCTGCGCTGAGGTCTGCGAGGAAAACGAGATGCGCGCGGCCGGTTTCCGGCCGTGCGGGCATGCGATCCCAAAAAACCTTGGACAGCCAATTGAATCATGGTACGGGCGGGGTCCGCGGAGAGGTGGCCGAGTGGTCGAAGGCGCTCCCCTGCTAAGGGAGTAGGCGGTGATCCCGTCTCGAGGGTTCGAATCCCTTCCTCTCCGCCACTTTCTGTTTCCATGTGTTTGGCCTTTAGCAGTAATTTTTGTTCTGCTTATCAGTGTGCACTCTGGTGTGCAGTTAGGGCGCGTGGTGACCGCTTTAAGAGGAGGCTAGATCCGCAGCGTGTCGTAAGCCCAAACGCACAGCATATCGCGTTCGATCGACAGGTGAGTCCGGCGAGCGGACTCTCGCGCCGGATCACAATTTCGTGCGATTTCGGCCGAAAGGAGCGGAATGCGGGCCCTCGTTTCGAATTGGATGGATAGCTGTTTTGGGGCCGAAGAAAGACATCACGAAACGGGCGGCAAAGAGTCCGCTTTGTGCCATAAACGGCCGGCAAATCGATGAAAGATTAACGACCGATATGGGGCCGAGGCTGACAGTCTGCTTTCATATGGCATTTTGCAGAAGCAGCTCTTTTTCATACGACGCCAGAGTGGTCATAAATCTAGTAGCTGCCGAAGTCAGCGCAGTGTTCAGAAGCCATGCTCTCTGTACGCCATCGATCTGTCGCAGGAAGCGAGCGTTCGCTGACGCTGTATTCGATTACCGGCCGGCGAAATCCTGCAGCACGCGGATGTAGTTCGCCCGTTCGTAGGCTTCGGGATTGGCGATGTTGCGGTGGTTCATTCTGCCACGAATGTCGGCGGGCGAGGAAAACTCGCGTGATGCGAGCCAGGCGCCGAGCCCATCGACCAACGTTCGCATGTGATCGACGCCGTGGCGCAGCAGCGCCGATGTCGTCATTACCACGTCGGCTCCGGCAAGCAGGTATTTCACCACGTCATCGGCGCTCTCCACCCCGGTCGTCGCCGCCAGCGACGCCTTGGTCTGTCCGGAAAGCACGCCGATCCACAACAGCGGCAGCCGCATCTCGTAGCTGTTCGACAGTTCGATGCTGGGGGTGATCGTCAGCGTCGCCGGGTCGATGTCCGGCTCGTAGAACCGGTTGAACAGCACCAGCCCCTTCGCGCCGGCCTTGACCAGTTCGCCGGCCATGTGGCCGGGCGACGAGAAATACGGCCCGATCTTGACCGCCACCGGGAGCTCAACCGCCGAACTGACCGAATGGACAACGTCCACATAGCGCGCCTCGACATCGCGGCCGTTCAGCGTCAGGTCGGACGGCACGAAGAAGACGTTGAGCTCGATCGCCTTCGCGCCGGCCGCCTCGATGTCGCGGGCATAGTCGACCCAGCCGCTGTCGGTGACGCCGTTGAGGCTGGCGATCACCGGCATGCTCAGGGCCTGCGCCGCTTTCTCGATCAGGGTGAGGTGATGCGATGTGTCGAAGGCGTAGGCGGTCTGGGCGGGAAAATAGCTCAGCGCCTCGCCGAAGCTCTCCGCTCCCCGGTCGATCAACATGTCGAGGATTTCCTCCTCGCGCTCGATCTGCTCCTCGAACACCGAGGGCAGGACGACGGCGCCCGCGCCGCACTCCTCCAGCCGCTTCAGATTGTCGATGTCGCGGTTGAGCGGGCTGGCACTCGCCACGATGGGGCTCGTCAGTTCGAGGCCGAGATAGCTGGTGGTCAGATCCATGTCCGGCTCCTCACAACTTGCGCGCCGCGCCCATGACTTCGGAAGGGGTAGGGCCTGTTTCCATCTGCGCGAATTCCTCGTAGGAGCGGTACTTGTCGCGGATCGCCTCCTGCGCTTGCGTCAGCAGCATCGCGGCGTCTTCCGGCCGGCTCGCGGCCAAGGCGCTGTAGCGCAATTCGTTGTAGGCGTAGTCCTTGAACGGCAGCGTCGGCCGAGGCGAATCGAGCCGGAACGGCGCCTCGCCGATATCGCGCATCGCCGGGTCGTAACGCAGCAGCGGCCAGTAGCCGCTCGCCACCGCCTTGTCCTGTTGCGACAGACCTTTGCGCAGGTCGTAGCCATGCGCGATGCAATGGCTGTAGGCGAGGATCAGCGACGGTCCCTCCCAGGCTTCCGCCTCGCGGAACGCCTGCAGCGTCTGCTGCGGATTGGCGCCCATCGCCACCTGCGCGACATAGACATTGCCGTAGGCGATCGCCTGCAGCGCGAGGTCCTTGCGCGCCGTGCGCTTGCCCGCGGCGGCGAATTTGGCGATGGCGCCGAGCGGCGTCGCCTTGGACGCCTGGCCGCCGGTGTTGGAATAGACTTCGGTGTCCATCACCAGAATGTTGACGTTGCGCCCGGTTGCGAGCACGTGGTCGAGCCCGCCATAGCCGATATCGTAGGCCCAGCCGTCGCCGCCGACGATCCAGATCGAGCGCCGGACCAGATGATCGACGACCGACAGCAGGTGCTCGGCCGCCATGTTGCTCTTCAGCGCCAGCAGCTTCGTCTTCAGCGCCGCCACGCGCTCGCGCTGCACGCGGATTTCCGATTCCCTGATCTGCGGCGCGTCGAGAATGGCGGCCGCCAGATCCTCGCCGATCTCCGTCGCCAACTGGCGCAGCAGGTCGCGCGCGAGCCCCAGATGCTTGTCGGCCGCGAGACGGAAGCCGAGCCCGAATTCGGCATTGTCCTCGAACAGCGAATTCGACCAGGCCGGCCCGCGCCCCTCGGCGTTTTTCGTCCATGGCGTCACCGGCAGGTTACCGCCATAGATCGACGAGCAGCCGGTGGCGTTGGCGACCATCAGCCGGTCACCGAACAGTTGCGAGAGCAGCTTGACGTAAGGCGTCTCGCCGCAGCCGGCGCAGGCGCCGGAGAACTCGAACAGCGGCTCCAGGAACTGTACGCCGCGCACATTGGCGAAATCGACGCGGGAGCGGTCGTTGATCGGCAGCCCCTCGAAGAAGGCGATGTTCTCGCGCTCCCTGTCTACCAGCCCGGCCTTGTCTTCCATGTTGATCGCCTTGATCCCCGGCTCGGCAGGGCTTTGCGCCGGGCAGGTCTCGACGCACAACCCGCAGCCGGTGCAATCCTCGACATAGAATTGCAGCGAGAAATGCGCGCCGGGATAGCCGCGCGCATTGACCGGCGCCGACTTGAACGCTTCCGGTGCGCCGTCCAGTTGCGCCTCGTCATAATACTTCGCCCGGATCACGCTGTGCGGGCAGACAAAGCCGCACTGGCCGCACTGGATGCAAAGATCTTGACGCCAGACCGGTACCTCTTCGGCGACGTTGCGCTTCTCCCACGCAGCCGTGCCGGACGGGAACGTGCCGTCGACCGGCATCGCCGACACCGCGATCTCGTCGCCCAGCCCCTCCATCATCCGCGCCGTTACCCGGCGCACGAAATCCGGCGCGGACAGGGGAACGATCGGCGGGCGCTCGAAATCGCTGGTCGCGCTCGCCGGCACGATGACTTCGTGCAGGCGCGCCAGCGCCCCGTCGACGGCGGCCCAGTTCTGCTCGACGACTCGCTTGCCCTTGCGGCCATAGCTTTTGGCGATGGCCTGCTTGATGGCGTCGATCGCCTCGTCGCGCGGCAGCACGCCGGAAAGCGCGAAGAAACAGGTTTGCAGAATTGTGTTGGTGCGGTTCTTCAGCCCCACCTCGCGCGCCGCCGTCGTCGCGTCGATGACATGGAATTTCAGCTTCCGCGAAATGATCTCCTGCTGCACGCTACGCGGCAGATGGTCCCAGACCTCGTCCGGCCCGTAGGGAGAATTCAACAGGAAAGTCGCACCCGGCGCGGCCAGCCGCAGCACGTCGGTCTTTTCCAGAAAGTGGAACTGGTGGCAGGCGACGAAATTCGCCGAGCGGATCAGGTAGGGCGAACGGATCGGGTTCGGCCCGAACCGCAGATGCGAGACCGTCTGTGCGCCCGACTTGTGGGAATCGTAGACGAAATAACCCTGCGCGTAGCGCCCGGAGTCTTCGGCGATGATCTTGACGCTGTTCTTGTTGGCGCCAACCGTGCCATCCGCGCCGAGGCCGTAGAAGACGGCGCGAACGACGTCGTCCGGCTCGGTTGTGTAATTCGCGTCGACCTCGAGGCTGGTGAAGGTGACGTCGTCATTGATGCCGACGGTGAAACCGTTGCGCGGTTCCGCCTTCTTCAGTTCGTCGAACACTGCCTTGACCTGGGCCGGATCGAAATCCTTGGACGACAGGCCGTATCGCCCGCCGACGATCCTCGGCATGGTCGCCCGAGTGCCGCGCGCGACCGCGTCGGCCACAACCGAGACGACATCGAGATAGAGCGGTTCGCCGCTCGCGCCCGGCTCCTTGGTGCGGTCGAGCACGGCGACAGCCTTGCAACTCGCGGGCAGCGCCGCGAGCAGGTGCTCGGCGGAAAACGGCCGGAACAGCCGGACGGCAACGAGGCCGATCTTCTCCCCATGCGCGTTTAGATCCTCCACCGTCTGGCGCACGACCTCGACGCCGGATCCCATGGCGACGATGACGCGCTCGGCATCGGCCGCGCCGAAATAGTCGAACAGCCGGTATTGGCGTCCGGTGAGACCCGCGAATTTCTCCATCGCTTCGGCGACGATGCCGGGCGTTGCCGCGTGAAAGCGGTTGGCGGCCTCGCGCCCCTGGAAGAACACGTCCGGGTTTTGCGCCGTTCCGCGCACGAACGGGTGCTCGGGATTGAGCGCCCGCCCGCGATGCGCGATGACGTCATCGTCTTCGATCATCGCGCGGATCGCGGCATCCGGCACGAGCGTCACCGTGTTGACCTCGTGCGAGGTTCTGAACCCGTCGAAGAAATGCACGAACGGCACGCGCGCCTTCAGCGTCGCCGCCTGCGCGATCAGCGCCATATCGTGGGCTTCCTGCACCGAGTTCGACGCCAGCATGGCGAAGCCCGTCGGACGGATCGCCATGACGTCGGAATGATCGCCGAAGATCGACAGCGCCTGCGTCGCCACCGAGCGCGCCGCGACATGGAACACCGCCGGCGTCAATTCGCCGGCGATCTTGAACATGTTCGGCAGCATCAGCAGCAGGCCCTGCGACGCCGTGAAGGTCGTCGTCAGCGCGCCCGCCTGCAGCGAACCGTGCAGCGCGCCCGCGGCGCCGCCCTCGCTCTGCATCTCCTGGATGACCGGGATGTTGCCCCAGATGTTGGTGATGCCCTTCGCCGTCCATTCGTCGGCAAGCTCTGCCATCGGCGAGGACGGCGTGATCGGATAGATCGCGCAGACCTCGTTAACCCGGTAGGCGATGTGGGCGACGGCGGCATTGCCGTCGATCGTCGCCTGAACGGCAGCGGCGTCAGCCATGGGTCGAACCCTCCGGGACCATCTCGATGGCGTGGCATGGGCACTGCTCGAAGCAGGTCGCGCAGCCGGTGCATTTTGCGTAGTCGTATTCGTAGCGCTTGCCGGGCCCGAGCTTGATGATCGCGCCTTCGGGGCACGCGGCATAGCAATTGTCGCACTCGTAGCAATCGCCGCATGAATAGCAGCGCTGTGCCTCGAACCGCGCTTCCTTTTCGCTGAAACCCGAAACGATCTCCGCGAAACCGTCGAGCCGTCCGACGGCGTCGAGCTTCTTCTGCTTGCCCGGTTCGGCGTCGGAATAGACCGGCAGATGCAGCATGTCGAAAGAGACCAGATCGGCGGCGGCCGGCTCGGCATATTTGCCGCCGCTCAGCCAGGCGTCGATATGGCGCGCCGCTCGCTTGCCGTGGCCGACCGCGATCGTCACCGATTGCTGGCTCGGCACCATGTCGCCGCCGGCGAAGACACCGTCCGCGCCGGTCATCAGGTCGGGGCCGATCTCCACCGCGCCGTCCGGCGTGAAGCGGATTCCCGGCACCTTGGCGAGGAACCGGCCGTCGCTCTGCTGGCCCAGCGCCAGCACTACCGCATCGGCGCTCAGCGTCTCGAATTCGCCGGTCGGCTGCGGCCGGCCATGCTCATCGAGCGCCATGCGTTCCACCGTCAAGTCCGACCCCGAGATCTCCTTGATCGTGGTCAACCATTGAATCTTGACGCCTTCCTCGATCGCCTCGTCGGCCTCGAAGGCATGCGCCGGCATGTGCTCGCGGTCGCGCCGGTAGACGATCAGCGCTTCCGTCGCTCCCAGCCGCTTGGCGGTCCGGGCGGCGTCCATCGCCGTATTGCCGCCACCATACACGATGACCCGGCGTCCGAGCAGTGGCGGATTGTCTGCGCTCGTCTCGTGCAGCACGTCGACCGCATCAAGCACCCTCGTGGCGTCACGCGCTGGAATCTCGACGTGTTTGCCGCGGCCCGCTCCGATCGCCAGGAACACCGCGTCGAATCCGCCCTCGCGCTTTTCGGACAGAAGATCGGTCACCTTGTGGTTGGTGACGATCTTCACGCCGAGCGCCTCGATGCGCGCGACTTCCTTGGTCAGTTCGGCGCGCGGCAGCCGGTAGGCCGGAATGCCGAAATGCATCATGCCGCCGGCGACCGGGCCGGCCTCGCGGATCTCGACCGTGTGACCGAGCCTTGCGAGATGATAGGCTGCCGACAGGCCTGCCGGCCCCGCGCCGACGACCAGAACCTTCTTCCCGCTCTGCGGCCGGACGGGTTCGAAAGCCCAGCCTTCTGTGGCGGCCATGTCGCCGAGGAAGCGTTCGACGGCATGGATCGACACCGGCGCGTCGACCGCGCCGCGGTTGCAGTTGCTTTCGCAGGGGTGATAGCAGACCCGGCCGTGCACGGCCGGCATCGGGTTCTGCGCGGTCAGGATGTCCCACGCTTCCCGGTAACGGCCGGCCTGCGCTTCCGCCAACCATTCCCTGATGTCCTCGCCAGCCGGGCAGGCATGGCTGCACGGCGGCGTCAGCGTCACGTAGTGTGGTTTTCGATGGCGCACTGGGCCCGCGCCGCGCGTGACGGTCAGATCGACCGATGGCGTGAAATCCGGTAGCTTGGTGTTCACGTTTTTTCGCGCCTCTCTTCCGTCATGTCGGAGCCAGTTTCGCCCGCGCCGCTCCGCCGTGCGCTGATTTCATCATGTCCGCCGGGGCCTTGTACCCGATGGCGCTATGCGGTCGTTGCTCATTATAGTCTCTACGCCAAGCCTCCAACTTTTCGGCCGCATCTTCAAGGCTCAAGAACCAGTGGCTGTTCAGGCATTCCGCCCGGAACCGTCCGTTGAACGCCTCTATGAAAGCGTTGTCTGTCGGCTTCCCATGCCTTGAGGAGTCGAGCGTGACGTCGTGCTGATACGCCCAGAGACCGAGATCGCGAGAGATGAACTCCGAACCCTGGTCGACACGGATGGTCGCCGGATTTTACTCCGCCCTGCGGCGAGATTGGCACGCCGTTACCGTGGCCGACTTTTGCACGGCCGCTCTCATACCTGATCATCATTATGGTGATCACATTAATGTCAGGCATGTCATCCTCAACCAACTATAATAACAATAGACGAGCGGAATCTTAAAAATATCATCAAAAATCCCGGGTTTTCGTTGACGCAAAAATGCAGGACCCATAAATGTGATCACATTATTCACTTTGGAAGGTTTCGATCAGTGCCAAGCACCTCACCCGCCAGACAGCTGGAATCCGACGCAATTCTCACCGCCGCGAGGCGCATTGTTGCCGAAGAAACTGCCGTCTTCATTAGCCGGCGGTCGCGCAGTAAGGAGATTTTCGCCGCGCCATCCTCCGGATTCTTCGATCAGGTCCCGCAATACTGGATGCGGGATTGGCCAATGCCGTTTCCAGTTGTGGTCGCCAAAGCGTCCGGAAGCGAAGTTTGGGACATCGATGGAAATCACGTGATTGATTTTTGCCTGGGAGACAGTGGCGCGATGTTCGGTCACGGGCCGCAGCCGATTTTGAATGCGCTGGCTGGCGCTGCTAACCATGGCCTCACGACTATGTTGCCCTCCAATGACCTGGATGCCGTTGGCAACCTCTTGCGCAGCACATTCGGCATGTCAAAGTGGCAGGTGACGACGACGGCAAGTGATGCCAACCGCTTTGCCCTTCGGGTTGCGCGTGCGGTGACAGGGCGCAAAAAGATCCTGGTGTTCGATGGCTGCTATCATGGGGCGGTCGACGAAACGTTGGTGGACCTCGTCGACGGGCAAACGGTGCCTCGTGGTGGCCTGATTGGTCAGGCGGTGGATCTGTCCGAGACGACGGTCTGCATTCCCTTCAATGATGTGCCTGCTCTTGAGGCAGCGCTGAAGGGAGGTGATATCGCTTGCGTGGTGGCAGAGCCTGTCATGACCAATTGCGGCATGATTCTTCCGCATCCCGGTTTTCATAAAGCGCTGCGGGATCTGACGCGCGCCACCGGGACGCTGCTTCACATCGATGAAACGCATACGGTTTCGACCGGGTACGGCGGATATTCAAAGGTTCACGGTCTCGAACCGGATATCTTTATCGTTGGAAAGCCCGTCGGCGGCGGTATTCCAGTCGCTGTATGGGGCATGACGGACGATGTGGCGAGCAGGCTCGACGCTGCGCGCGCGGCAGTTACCGGCACGGGTCACTCAGGCATAGGCACAACGCTCTCTGGCAGCGCATTGCAACTCGCCTGCCTCAGGGCCTGCCTCGAAGAGGTGATGACAGCCGAAACCTACGCCAAAATGAACCGTCTTGCCGATATTGTCGAGGAAGGCTTCTCGGCGGTCATCAAGCAATATAATTTGCCGTGGCATGTTGGTCGTGTCGGGGCGCGGCTGGAGGTCGTGTTCTCTCCTGATCCGGTGCAGAACGCTGCAGAAGCAAAGGCTGCGGCCAATTCGACGATCCAGAAGGCGCTGCATTCGGCATTCCTGAATCTCGGATATCTCGTCACCCCGTTCCACAATATGGTTCTTGTGGCGCCAACCACAAGCGAAGCCAATGTCGCTGGCCTTGTCGCCAGCTTTGAGAAAATCCTGCATAGAATGACCGAGGCTGCATAAAATGACCGGAACACGTCCACATAATGCGGCGCCTATCGAGGAAGCCGAGACATTCCTGGAACAGCATCCGGAAATCGCAGCCTTCGACCTGGTTCTCATCGATCCAAACGGGGTTGCGCGCGGCAAGATTATCCGCCGTCATGAACTCTTGCCATTGTTCCGTTCCGGCCGGCATCTGCCCGGCTCTATTCTCGGGCTCGATGTTACCGGCGCTGATGTCGATGAAACCGGTTTGACCTGGGACGATGGAGACGCCGACAGAGTTGCATGGCCGATTTCCGGTTCACTTGTAACATTGCCCTGGACGTCACCCGAACGCGGTGAAGTTCGCGTCATGCTGTACGAACTCGACGGATCTCCCATGGGTGCTGATCCCCGTCAGGCTCTGGCGCGCCAGATCGACCGATTTGCAGCGAAAAACCTGTTCCCGGTGCTGGCTTTCGAACTGGAATTCTATCTTCTTGACGCCGAAAAAAATGGGTCTGGCAAACCTGAGGCAGCGCGCCTGCCGCTTTCGGGAACCGCGGCGCAGGGCAACCACGTTTACAGCGTTGCCATGCTGGATCAGTTCGAGCCGTTAATCGATGCGCTTTATCGCGCCGCCGCAGCCCAAAATCTGCCTGTTGAAACCATCATCTCTGAATATGCGCCCGGCCAGTACGAACTCACGCTCCGCCATCAGACCCAAGGCCTACGGGCGGCAGACGATCTGGTGATGCTCAAGCGGCTCGTTCGCGGTCTCGCGATCCGCCACGGCATGCGCGCCAACTTCATGTCCAAGCCATTCGCCCATCAATCGGGTTCCGGCATGCACCTTCACGCCAGTCTTGCCGACCCATCGGGTCTCAATCTGTTTGCCGACCAGCAAGATGATCTCGCGCCTGCGCTGCGCCACGCTATCGGTGGTCTGCAGGAGACAATGGCGGATTCGATGCTGGTCTTTGCACCCAATCTGAATTCCTGGCGTCGCTTTACACGCAACAGCTATGCGCCGACATCTCCGACATGGGGCCGCAACAACCGAAGCGTTGCCATCAGGGTGCCGGCAGGCAGCCCGGCCAACCGCCACCTTGAACATCGTTCCCCCGGTGTCGACGCCAACCCTTATCTGGTTGCTGCGACGGTCCTTGCCGGGATTTACAGGGGAATCGAAAACCGGATAGAGCCAGACGCAGAGTCGACCACCTACAGCGATGACACCGAAACGACACTGCCCTGCGACTGGCGGGAGGCAATCGACCGGGCTGCTGGCTCCGACTTCCTGAAGGACGCCCTCGGTGAACGCATGTCCTCCGTCTTCATTGCGCTAAAGCGTGTGGAACACGATTTCTTTTCCTCGAAGGTGACAGACGAAGAGTTTGCCTATTATGGCGACGTCATATGACGTCGCGCGAAGGCGACTTTCGCACGGCTCTGGTGACAGGAGCTGGAGGACCAGATGGCATAGGCTTTGCGATTGCCCGCAAGCTTGCACAGAAAGGTCTGGCCGTTTTCATTACCGGTGCAAGCGACCGGATTCACCTGCGCGCGGAAGAACTGCGGGCACAGGGCTACAGCGTCACATCCCATGTCGCGGATCTCACCAAGGCAAATGAGGTTTTGCGATTGCGGGACGTTGTTGGTCCCGTTGATATTCTCATCAACAATGCAGGCATGGGGTCCGTGGCGGTGCCAGCCGTGCAACGCGATTTTCTGGCGCTGAGCGAATCCGATTGGGACATCGGAATCGACGTTACCCTCAAGACCGCTTTTCTGGTCACGCGCGCATTTCTGGGGTCAATGGTTGAAAGGCGGCGCGGGCGTATCGTGAATATCGCCTCTGTTACCGGACCGCTGGTTTCCAATCCGGGAGAAGCTGCCTATTCGGCGGCAAAGGCTGGCATGGTGGGGCTCACCCATGCCCTGGCGCTCGAAGTTGCATCTTGCGGCGTGACCGTGAATGCAGTCGCCCCCGGTTGGATCGAAACTGGAGCCTCCACCGAGGACGAGCGGATCGCTGCGCGGCACACGCCACCCGGGCGCGCCGGGACCCCGGATGAAGTCGCTGCCGCCGCTGCTTTTCTGGCTTCTGCCGAAGCCAGCTACGTGAACGGCGCTATGCTGGTCGTCGATGGCGGCAACATCCTCCAGGAACGCAAGGTCCAACTGGCCTGAACATCCTGAATCGGAAACTCGCGACCAGACAGCTGAAGCCATAGGTTTTTCAAGTGGTCTTGTCGCAATGTCTGCAAGGCAATTGCAACTCACATACTGGTTGTCGAGCACTGGATTATGTTATGGCGTGGCATTCAACTCAGCAATTGACCGTTCTGCGCCCAAGAGTAACGGCAAGGCTTGACGATATCGCGGCAGGCCCGCTGGCGGCGGCGGTATCGGGGTGTAGGAAATAATGCGAGAGCTATCGACGCAACAGCAACAGGTTTATCTGGCGCTTCGCGAGCAGCTTATTTCGGGCCGGTTTTCTCCCGGCACGAGCGTTAGTCTAAGGGGCCTAAGCAAGAGTATGGGCGTTGGACTGATGCCTGTCCGTGAGGCGATTACCAGGCTCGGCGGCGAGCGCGCGCTGGAAGTGCGTCGTAACGGCCGGGTCGGCATTCCCGAACTCACTCGCCGACGTTTCGAGGAGCTTATGCAAGCGCGGCTGCAACTGGAGCCGCTTTGCGCACGCCGGGCGCTTCCCTATGTGACGTCTGAGACTATTGCCGCGATGGAAGCCAGCGATTCACGCATGAACCAAAGCTACGGAGCCAAGGATGCGGACGCGTATATGCGGGAAAACTACCAATTTCACTTCGAATTGTACCGAGCTGGAGGCTCGGAAGTCCTGGTCGCTCTGCTGGAAAGCATTTGGATGCAGTTTGGCCCATTCATGCGAAGCGTTTATGAGATGAACGAAACGACACGCATGGTCGATAAGCACCAGATGACGCTGGAGGCCATACGCCGAGGGGATGCCGAAGCCTTGGGCGTTGCGATCGAGGCGGATATCCTTGATGCCATTCACCTGTTGAACCAGACCCTTGGAAACGACGCACTATAGGATTGGCCGGCACGGCCGCAGATCAGGGTTCGAACCGTCTAGAGTGAGCCCTGGGATTGGATCAGGAAGGCACTGAAAACCGGGCCGTCTGCTGGGTAATTTGCGTCTCAAATTCCGCTGGCGACCGATAGCCAATAGCGGCACTGTAACGTTAACCGAGCATCGATCAAAATTTGAGATCTGGTGGGATGACCAGATTTACCCGCGATCCTCTTCATCGTCGCCACCGATTTCCAGCGGAGGTGATTGCCCATGTCGTTTGGCTCTAATTCCGGTTTCCGCTCAGCCTGCGGATGGTCGAGGATATGCTGGGAGCTCCTGGCATCATCGTCACCACCAACCTGGCATTCGGGGAATGGCCGAGCGTCTTCGGCGACGCGAAGATGACGACCGCTCTTCTCGACCGGCTTACCCATCACTGTGAAATCGTCGAGACCGGAAACGAAAGCTGGCGATTCGAGAACAGGGTCCGAAAAAACAGGGTCTGAAAACCCAATCACCGCTGGCCCGACACTGCTGCGTTAAATGGAGACTACGCACCATCGGGCCAGCTCCTCACAAACAAGAGGTCCCTTTTGGACGCCGATGAGGGGTCAATATTCGGTGCCGATTGACAATATTCCTTCCGCCCATCATCGCGAACTACGAGCAGCAGCCTTGGACGCTTGGCGACAAGTCGCTCGCCTTCAAGCTGCCTGATAGCAGCAAATATCGCACTTCCTTGGCCCTTGGCACGTGAGGTTTGTGATGCCGGCTCGATATATCGTCTGACATCCTTGCCAGACACCGGTGACACACTTCGATCACCCGGCACGTGGTCGCTTCCATCGTTTCAGTCGAATGATTGTTTTGATTTCGCCGTATTGAGGGGGATTGACCTCCTTATAATCCAGTGATTGGATAAGTGGATACAAAAATACTTTTGGTGGTCCATGTCAGCAGCCTTCTCCGTCGAGCCACGTGCCCCCGCCACCGCAGAAGAGGAGGCCTATCGCCATATTCAGCGGGCGCTTCGCGTTGGCCGCTACAAATCAGGGGAGCGGCTCATTCCCGAGGACATTGCCGCCGAGATCGGCATGAGCCGCATGCCGGTGAGGGAAGCCTTTCGGCGTCTGGCGTCGGAGGGGCTGGTGGTTCTGCGGCCCAATCGCGGCTGTGTGGTCGCTGGCCTGACTCTCGATGAGCTTAATGAAACTTTCGAGATGCGATCTGTCCTGGAAGGCTTGGCCGTCAGGTTGGCGATGCCGAACATCGGCGAGGATGAGATCGACGATCTCGAGCGGCTGCTCGATCGTATGGAGCGTGCCGGCCAGAGCAGCAGCAGCGACTGGGTCATACGCCATCAGGAATTTCACGGAAGCATATGTTCGCTGAGCCAAAGACCCAAACTCATCCATCAGATTTCCGCTCTGCATGCGGTAGTCGAACCCTATATGCGCATCTGGTTTGATGACGTCGACAAGCCGCTTTCAGCGCGAGAGGAGCATGCGACCGTGATCTCGGCATTGCGGTCTGGTGATGCTCGTCATGCGGAGCGGGTGATGCAGGATCATATTCTCGGCACGGCACCGTTGCTGGCCGAGTTCGTGACGCCGAACCGGACGATGAATACAGGTCGGTAAAAATGGTCCCGGCTGGCGACGGGACCGGCACGGGCCGCGGGAACAGCCAGATCAGCCAAACAAGAGGGAAGCACATGAAAAGATATCTTTTGGCCGCAATTGCGTCCGCAGTGAGCATGTTCGGAATTGTCCAGACCACAGTCGCTCAAGACGCTCCAAAATCCATTACAATCGCCACCGAAGGAGCCTATGCTCCTTGGAACTTCACCACCGCCGACGGCAAGCTTGACGGGCTGGAAATCGAGCTAGCCAACGATCTTTGTTCCCGGATGAAGATCCAGTGCACGATCGTCGCACAGGACTGGGAGGGTCTCATTCCGTCGCTGACCGTTGGCAAATTCGACGTGATCATGGCCAGCATGTTCATCACGCCGAAACGGCTTGAGACCATCGACTTCACTCAGCCCTACGCGGTCGATCCGTCGGGCTTTGCAGTCGCGAAGGACAGCGAACTAGGCAAACTGGGTGTTTCGGCCGAAAAGTTCAAATTGGAAGACGAAGCCGCATCCGCTGAGGCAATCGATAAGTTGAAGCCCTTGCTGAAGGGCAAGGTGATCGGTGTACAGGCCGCCACAACGAATCTCGAATTCGTGAAGAAATATTTTGGCGATACCGTGGAAATCCGTGAGTACAAGACAACCGAGCAGCATGATCTCGATCTGGCTGCGGGCCGCATTGATGGCCTTTTCGCGCAGCAGACAGCGCTGGCTGCGACCCTCGCGGCGCCGGATTTCTCCGATTTCACACTTGCAGGGCCCGGCTTCGTAGGTGGCATGTTTGGTCTCGGAACCGGCGCGGGCCTCCGGAAGGAGGATACGAAGCTCAAAGAGATGTTGAACACGGCAATCGATGAAGCCATCGCTGACGGCACCATCAAGCGCATTTCGGAGAAATGGGTGAATACGGACGTCACCCCGGTCAAGTAAGCGCGGGGCAGACCCGCCCGACGGGACAGGCATTTGGTCGACCCGTCGGGCGGCGCGCTGAAAGGCTTTGGTTCACATGATGGATATCGTGGGTATTCTCACAGTCGGAAAGGGCGGGTGGGGCGTTGCACTGCTGCTTGCCTCGGGCGTCACACTTTCATTGTCCGTCCTCGGTTTTCTTCTCGGGGCTCTCTTCGGCGCGGTTGTAGCGCTCGGACGTCTCTCCCAACGGCGGTTGCCGGTTTGGCTCGCCAGCACTTACGGTACCGTGTTCCGGGGTGTGCCTGATCTCTTGACGATCTATCTGCTCTACTATGGCGGCAGCATCGCGCTTACCCATGTCGGCAAGCTCATGGGCGGCACGGGCTTCATCGGATTGCCCGCCTTTGCGACCGGCGTGTTTGCGATCGGCGTAATATCTGGCGCCTATCAGGCTGAGGTTTATCGTGGCGCCTATTTTGCCGTCGACAGAGGCCAGCTCGATGCGTGCAAGTCACTTGGACTTTCCGGCTTTCAATCGCAGCGCCTCGTCGTCGTGCCGCAATTGATGCGACATGCCCTTCCAGGGTTGGGCAATGTCTGGCAGCTGGTGCTCAAGGATTCCGCGTTAATTTCGGTGATCGGTCTCGTCGAGCTGATGCGACAGGCACAGATTGGCGCCGGATCGACGCGAGAGCCCTTTGTCTTTTACATAGCTGCCGGTGCCCTCTACTTCCTGATTGCCGCCGCGACCGGCACGATTTTCCGATGGGGCGAAGCCCGGGCTTGGCGGGGCATGGTTCGGACATGATCGACCTTGCCTTCTTTTTCGAAATCATTCCGGCTCTGCTCGCCGGCTTGCCGCTGACCTTGCAACTCGCGGGCTCTTCGATCGGTATCGGCTTCGTGTTGGCCTTGACGCTTGCGCTCGCCCAACAGGGAAATCATCGGATACTGGTCTGGCCCATCCGCACCTTTGTTGCGGTTTTTCGCGGCACGCCTTTGCTGGTGCAAATGTTCCTCATCTACTACGGCCTCGGCCAGTTCCGGCCTTCGCTTCAGGCGATTGGGCTCTGGTGGCTCTTCCGCGAGCCCTATTGGTGCGCGATCTTCGCGCTCAGTCTCAATACAGCGGCCTATGGTAGTGAAATCTTGCGCGGGGCGATACAGGGCGTGCCGCGGGGCCTGGTCGAGACAGCGACCGCCTTCGGCATGTCCCGGCTCCTCACGCTTCGTCTCGTCGTGCTGCCGCTTGCCTTTCGCCAGGCGATCCCGGGCTACAGCAACGAGATCATCCTCATGGTCAAGGGCACCTCTCTGGCATCAATTATCACGCTGATGGAGGTCACGGGCATCGCCCAGGGACTCATTTCGCAAACCTATCGCGCCGTCGAGGTCTTCGTGGCCGCAGGCGCCATTTATCTCACGCTCAATTTCACCATGATCTCGGCGCTGAACGCGCTTGAGGCATGGCTCACGCCCTATCGGGTGCGCGACTGAGGCGTGCAAACGACGAGGAGACCGAACAGAATGCGCAATTTCGAGATACCAACTCGATCCGTCACTGTGTCGCGCGATGCAATGGCTGCGACATCGCACCCGTCCGCCACGCTGACGGCGCTTCAGATCATGACGGCCGGCGGCAATGCAATGGATGCGGCTATTGCTGCCTGCGCAGTGCAATGCGTCGTCGAACCGGGGTCGACCGGCATCGGAGGCGATTGCTTCGCGCTCTACGCCCCTAACGGTTCCGACGAGGTTGTTGCCTACAACGGCTCCGGCCGCACGCCCGCTGCAATGACTCCCGAGTGGTTCGAGGAACGAGGACTGACCGAGGTGCCCCGCCAGTCGCCCGCGGCCGTCACAGTTCCCGGGGCAATAGATGCTTGGACACGTCTTCATGCCGACCACGGCCGGCTTCCGTTCGCTGACTTGCTTGCGCCCGCGATCCGATTTGCGGAGGAGGGATATGCCATCTCGCCACGCGTTCACCGCGATTGGTCGTTGGAGGAAGAGTTGCTCGCGGCGGATCCAACGGCAGCGCGGATCTTCCTTCCAGCAGCACACGCGCCGAAAATCGGGGAAATACACCGGCAACCGGAACTAGCGGAGACTCTCAAGCGCATCACCGCCAAAGGACGAAGCGGCTTCTACGAGGGTCCGGTCGCCGAAGACATGGTTTCCTACCTGCGTTCACTTGGTGGGCTCCACACGATGGAGGACTTCGCCAACGCCCACGGTGAATACGTGACGCCGGTCGTCACCGATTTTCGCGGATACCGTATCCATGAATGCCCTCCGAACGGTCAGGGCATCATCGCTCTTCTGATCCTCAACATTCTCAGCCGTTTCGAAGCCAACGGCGACCCGCAGTCTCCCGACCGGCTGCACATAGAGATCGAGGCCACGCGCCTTGCCTATGCCGCACGCGACGCCTGGATTGCCGATCCGGATACGTCAGACGTGCCAGTCGACGAGCTGCTGTCGGACGCACTGGCCGACCGCCTGGCTGCGACGATCGATCTGAGCCAGGCGTTGACAGACCTGCCACCTTTTGAAATGCCTCTTCATCGTGACACGGTCTATATTTCCGTGGTCGATCGCGATCGCAATGCCGTCAGTTTCATCAACTCGATTTTTGACTGTTTCGGCACGGGCCTCGTCGCACCGCGTACCGGCGTGATCCTGCACAATCGCGGCCAGAGTTTCTCGCTCAAGCCCGGCCATCCCAATCGGATCGGGCCGTCCAAGCGCCCGCTTCACACCATCATTCCCGGAATGGTGTCGCACAATGGCCGGATTGAGATGCCGTTCGGAGTCATGGGTGGCTATTACCAGGCGTTGGGACATGCGAATCTGATCTCCAAGGTCTTTGACTACGGCATGGATCTGCAGCAAGCCATCGATCTGCCCCGTATGATGCCGACATCCGACGGAACCAGCGTGGAGGTCGAGCATACGATTGCCGATTCAACCCGAGCTGAGCTCGAACGACGGGGCTTCACCTTCACTCCATCACAGGATCCGATCGGCGGCGCGCAGGCGATTCGCATCGACTGGAAGAACGGGACTTTGACCGGCGCATCGGAATCGCGGAAAGATGGCATTGCGCTCGGGGTATAATCAGGTTGTCCCGATTGACGATCACGCGGTCCAACCTCTACCGCGCGACAATCACGCTAGCGCGCAACAATGCAAATGGACCCCTGCATGACGGGTTCACTCGAAACCCGGTGGCGGAACGAAGCCGCCAAACACTTCGTCGCATAATGCCGTGAAGTGAATCGTTGTGCGATCCCCGAATTCCGGGCCGATGACCTGAACGCCCGCCGGCATTCCACGCACGGGGGCTGGCAGGGGGCGGACGGTCGAAGGCAGGTGCCCCAACGTGGCAATGCCGGGCCAGTACAAATTTTCCATATATGGTCGGACTTCGCCGCCGACATCAAGAACACGCGACATTTGCGGGACCGGTCCGTGCCCGTCCTCGGTCTGGTGCGGGAAGGCGACGGTCATGCTGACCGGACATAAGAGTATGTCGTAGTCGCGAAACCATTCGCGCAAGGCAAGCCTCAATTTCGCCTGGCGTTCGACCATCGCGGCAAACTCCGCGGCGCTGGACCGCGTTGCCCGGGCCACGCGGGCCGGTAGACTATCCGGCGCATGGTCGGCCGCAGCCGCCGTGTAGGCGTCAAGCTCTGCCTCGGGCAGACCGGACCCGATTGTCGCAAACAGGTGTGCAATATAGTGATCTACACTGCCGATCAGCGGCTCGGGTGTCTTGTCGAAATGGGTGACCTGGACGCCCTGCGCGGCAAGCTCTTCGGTAAAATCGCGGATTGCCCCGGCATACGCCGGATCAACCGGATTGTCCTCGGTCCAGACCGCGACACGGAAATCCGACAGCTTTTCGTGGCGTGACTTCGGCAGGTTCAGGACCCACGCCCCGTCCGGTTCTCCGCCGGCGAGCAGGTCGAGCCCAAGCTCCAGATCGGCGGCGCAACGTCCCATCGGCCCGTAGACCGCAAGCGGCGGTTCCGCCAGCGCACCTGGCGGCGGCACGTGGCCGCGCCCGGATACGATGCCGTAGGTGGTTTTGTGCCCCCAGACCCTGCAAAAATGTGAGGGAATCCGGATCGAACCGCCGATGTCACTACCGAGCTCAAGCGCCGTAAAGCCTGCGGCCAAAGCCGCAGCGGCGCCGCCCGAAGACCCGCCTACCGTGCGGCTCGTGTCCCAGGGATTGCGGCAAATGCCGTGCAGCGGGTTGTAGCTCTGATGATCGGAAGCTGCGAGCGGCACATTGGTCTTGCCCCAGATCACGGCACCGGCGGCGCGATACCGCGCAACGGCAACCGCATCCTGGCGCGAGACGTAGTCCTTCAATTCCGGCATACCGGCCGTTGCGTGGAAACCCTCGACCTCGTAGGGCTCCTTGATGGTCATCGGCAGTCCGGCCAGGGGCCCCGGGTCGCCGGTGCGTGCATCGATTTCGGCAGCAGCCTTGCGCGCCGCGTCGGCGCGGATCTCGACAACCGAATTGATATCCCCGTCCAGCCTCTGCTGGCGTCCAAGCATGTGCTCCAGAAGCTCAAGTGAACCGATCCGGCGGGCCTTGAGCGCGTCGACCGCCTCAACCGCAGTCCAGAGATGAGGTTCCTTGTGTGGGTGAGTGTTCATGACGATGCCTTGCCTCGAAGCGATTGGACGTAGTTGGAGAATGCAGGCCACAGACCCTGCGGGAGGAAGAGAAGCACGCCGGTCGACAGCAGGCCCATGACGATCCAGTACTGCCCCCCCGAATATCCGGCCGCAGTCATCAATTCGCGGATACCGATGAACAGGGCCAATCCGACGACGGGGCCGGTCAGCGTCCCCAACCCGCCCACGACGACGATGAACATCATCAACACGACCCATTTGGCGCCGAAGGCATCCAGCGGGGTAACGAACAGCGTCGTCGTATAGTAAAGCGCCGCGGCCAGGGCGGTGCCCGCGCCGGTGAGCGTGAACAGGATCATGTGGAGCCGCCAGATATTGACGCCCGCAGCCTCGGCGGCCGCTTCGTTGTCGCGCACAGCCAGTGTCGCCAATCCAAGCTTGCTGCGCAGGAAGACGCGCAAACCCACGATCAGCGCCATCGAAAGGAACAGCGAGACCGGCAGCACCGTTTGTTCGGGAAAGCCCTGCATCATTTCCCCGCCGGGCCGAAGAACGATGCCGCCGGACCCGCCAAGCGCCGGAGTCTTGACGACAAACTGAAATACGACTTCCGCCGCGACCCACATGCCAATGGCGAAATAGGCGTGTTTCAAGTGAAAGACCACCATTCCGAGTGGAATCGACAACAGGCCGACGATGACGGGAACGATGACAATCACCCCCCAGACCGGAATCCCGGTGTTGTTGGCCATCAGGCAGAGGCCATAGGCCCCGAGCCCGACGAACATTTGCTGACCGAACGAGACCTGCCCGGCATAGCCTGCCAGCAGGTTCCACATCTGAGCCATGATGAAGAGGAGAAACACTTCGCATAGCAGAAACTGGAGCCCGGAATCGACATAGGCGGCCGCAAGCCATGCAATGATGGCCCCCAGGACAAGAGCCACGATTTCAATAGTCCGGATCATGAGAGCCTCCCGGTCTTGGCGCGGAAGACCAGCACGATGAAGAACACGAGATGCACGTAGAAAAGGCCTGCATTGCTGTCGAGCCATGTGCTGACGACCTGCGTCATCCCAAGCAGAAGCCCCGCCCAGAGCACGCCGCGGATTGACCCCAGGCCGCCCAGCACCACGACTTCGAACGCGATCAGCAGGTTGTCCAGGCCGGAGAAGGGAGAAACGCTTGCCCGCATCGCCAGAAGAACGCCGGCTATGGCTGCCAGGCCGGCCGATAGCGCGGCCACGATGACATGGATACGCTTGACCGGGACGCCCACCAGTGCGGCGATATCCGGCAGGTCGGAGACCGCGCGGATCTGCCGGCCGAGATGTGTCTTGAAGGTCAGAAACGCCAGCAGCCCGAACGAAGCCACCGCGATGCCCAGGGACAAGAGCGGCAGAACCCCCAAGGTCAGGCCGCCGACGGTGAAGTTTGCCTGGCCCAGCCGGCCAACCGACAAGCCGCGCAAATCCGCGCCCACGACCTCCACCAAAGAGTCGCGCAGCACCACCGCCATTCCGAACGTGACAAGCATGGCCACGACTTCGTCGCGATATGACATTGCGCGTTCGACGATGAGCCACTGCGCCACCGCTCCCAGCAATGCGCACGCAAGAAAGGCGGCCAGAAGGACGATGGGGAAGGGCAGGTCGGGAAACAGCACTATGGCGCCGACCGCGGCAAAAGCGCCGTACGTTATGTATTCCCCATGGGCCAGCTGAAGAACTTTCAAAATGCCGTAGTTCAGCGCCAGACCGGCTCCGATCATGGCATATAATCCGCCAAGGGTCAGACCTTGGAATATCAGAGAAACGAACTGTGCGCTTGTCACGACCTGCCCCCGAAATAAGCCTCGTGCAAGTCGTCGGCGGTCACGCCCTTGGCGGGGCCATGAAACGTCACGGTTCCCTTGAAGAAACAGGTCACCGAGTCCGCGACATTGCAGACACGGGAAATATCCTGGTCCACGATCACAAGCGTCACTCCCTCGTTCCGGATCGATGAGAGCGCGTTGTAGACTTCCCGCACCACGACCGGGGACAGGCCCAGGGAAATCTCGTCGAACAGAAGTATCCTCGGATTGGCAGCCAGCGCCCTGCCGATAGCCACCATCTGCTGCTGCCCGCCGGACAATTCGGAAGGTTTGGCATTTCGCCGCTCTTTGATGACGGGAAACAATCGCTCGATCGCATCGATGTCCCAGGGGCCATCGCGGTCCGTCTGCCCGATCAACAGGTTCTCCCTGACGGTAAGGCTCCCGAACAGCATGCGCCCCTCGGGCACCAGAGCCAGACCCAGATGCGAGGATTTGAGCGGGTCGCCGCGTGCGAGTTGGGTGCCGCCCACCGCGATCTGCCCTTCCCAGCTATCCATCAATCCGCACAGGATTCTCAGGAAGGTCGATTTTCCCGCGCCGTTTGCGCCGACAAGGGCCACGGTTTCGCCCTGAGAGACCGATATCGACACGCCATTCAGCGCGCGGAACTGGCCGTAGCTGGCGCTCAGTTCCGCTATTTCGAGAGCCATGGTCATGTCACATCCCCATATATGTGCTTTGCAGCACATCCGACGCCCAGACCTCGTCAAATGGTCCGTCGAGGAGCTTGGCGCCCTTGTCCATGACAAGAAGCCGGGAGCATACGCCCTGCAGGGCAAAGGGGATGTGCTCGACCCAAATGATGACACGGCCCGGCTGCAGTCGTTTTACGACCTCCTTTATCGAGGCGATTTCGGGTTCGGTAAGTCCGGCCGCGACTTCGTCGAGCAAGAGTACCCGCGGCTTGCTCGCCACCGCCTTGGCCAATTCCAGCCGCTTGCGGTCGAGGAGCCCCAGAGACGCGGCCTGCTGGCCCGCCCGATCGAACAGATCGGTCATTTCGAGCACTTCGTCGACCCAGACACCGGCGTCGTGTTGTGATAGCTGGGCTCCGAAATAGGCTGGCAACAGTACGTTTTCGCGCACCGTCAGACGATTGAAGGTCTGCGGGATCTGTGCGGCCCGGGCAATTCCCGCGGTGACGCGGGCAAAGACCGGCAGCATTGTCACGTCAATGCCATCCATCGTGATCTTGCCCCGCGTCGGCTTGAGAGATCCCGTCAACAACGAGAGCAGCGTCGTTTTGCCGGCCCCGTTGGGGCCGATAAGGCCGACGCTCTCCCCCTCGTTCAGTTCGACGCTGACCCGATCGACCGCACAGACGGAACCGAACAGCCGCGACACGTCTTCGGTGGAAATCAACGCCATCGAGATCGTTTCCGTCAGGAGCCGCCAAGCGGAACCATGTCCGCTTCGAGAGGCACGTCGGGCAGGGCGGAGTTATCCACGACTTTCAATTCGTAGGGATATTTTCCGCTACCCTTGCGCCACTGGCCACCTGCAAGCCCGGTGATGGCAACGCTCTTGATCGGGCTTTCGGCGAAATTCACCGGGCCGATCACCGTTTCCATATTGAGCGATGCAATGGCGTCGCGCACCATGTCCGGATCTGTTGGATCCTCTGAGCGCTGAAGGGCGGCAAGCCCGACTTCCCACAAGGCGTGACCGTAGCCCAGCGGTTGTGTCCACTGCCGATTGGCTTCGGCCTCCCAGGCCGTCGCCAGCGCTTCGGCGCTCTGGCCGGTAATGGTCGACTTGTACGGGAACCGCGGTGACCACCAGATTTCCGTCGCCATCCCATCTCCAGTGTCACCCAATGCCTCGACGCCGGAGGGGAAGAGGAACGCTGCCGCCATCGCGCAGACCTTCGGTTTGAGCCCGGCCTGGCCGACCTGGTTCCAGAATGGAATGAAATGATTGGGGTACATGAAGCCGGTCAGAATGTCCGGTTTGACAGCGGCGAAAGTGGACACCGCATTTGAGAAATCGTTGGCGGTAATCGGGAAGCCGCCGGCCGACGTTTCCATGTAGCCGGCCTCCTTGAGCATGGGGGGCAGGCCCAGTTCGGGATCCATGAACGCTTGCCCTGGCTCGTTGTTCAGGAACAGGGTTCCGACCTTTTTGTTCGTGTCGACTTGACCCATGAGGGAAACGAACGTCTGAAGAATGGTGTCCGAACCGGCGAAGAAATGAAATGTGTAGGGGAAACCCGTTGCCGGATTGCCGCCGCGCGGAAAGAACCAGCCCTGCCAGGGGACCATGGTTGAAATCGTGGGAACCCGTCGCGTATCCGCCAGTTCGCCGATCGAGAGCGCACCATCGCCGTCCTGCGCCAGAACAAGGTTACACCGTTCGCGTAGGACAAGTTCACTGGCGATCGAATTCGAACGGTTGGGGTCGGACTGGTTATCACGGATGACCAGTTCCACCTGATAGGTCTTGCCGCCAACCTCCAGGCCATTGGCCAAATGCGCCTTCATCTTTTCGAGCGTCCAGGTCTCGGTCTCTCCGAAAGCGGCACGAATCCCGGACAGGGAGCCGACATAGCCGATCTTGATGATTGATCCCGCACCGCGCGCGATCGACGGCATGAACAACGTGCTAGCCGTGGCTCCCGCGCTCCATTTCAGAGCCTGCCTGCGTGTAATGTTGGAACGTCCGTTCAAGAAACTCACTATCCCACCTCCCGTTGCTGTGACGGTGTTGCCTTTGGTCAACTCCTATGTCACCAATGGAAACATTAATGCAGAGTGAAACCGTTTCGTCAACTGCGATTACTCGATTGTGAAAGTTCAACGCGCGGAAACCTTGTCGGGATATCAACGCGCATGCCATCGGGGGAAACTCTTCGATGTCGCGGAGAAGAACAAAGGGAAACCAGGAAGTGAAAACGGCACCGCCAGGGAATCTTCGGAAAAAGGGCTATCATCACAACGACTTGCGCAATGCACTCTTGACGACGGCTCTGGACCTTATAGTCAGACGCGGCGGTCCCAACTTCTCGATGCGCGAGCTCGCAAGCGCGCTCGGCGTTACGCATACCTCGGTCTATCGTCATTTTTCCGACAAGGCTGCCCTGCTCGATGCGTTGACGGCGGAAGGCTTTCGGACCTTGGCCGCCTACCAGGACGAGGAATTGAATAAGGCCTTGAGCGACCCTCTCGAGCGGTTCAACGCGCTTGGTTTCGCCTATCTTCGCTTTGCGCGGGAAAACAAGGGCTTCTTCTCACTGATGTTCACCGCGCGCGAGGATGAAGATCCCGAACAGAGCAGCAGAACCCGCCACAATGAAAAGGCGCTTTCGACACTGGTCGGGACAATCGTCGAATGTCAGCGTGCCGGATTGATTGTCGATGGCGACCCGGTCCGTATTGCCGGCTATATCGTGCTCGCACCCCATGGCTTGGCCGCTTACGAAACCCAAGGTCACGAACCCTTGGGCAAGGGCAACGACGTTGCGTTCTTTCCCGACATGAAGGCCGTGAACGAGCTTTCGATCATGCCGCTGCTGGTCAATCCACCGACACCACAGGAGGTGGCGAAGCGCTATTTCAAGCGGCCCGACCCGGCGATCTAGGCTGAGGCGGTGACGCTCACCAAGGGCGAGTCTTCGACCTTTGCTGCAATCGTCCCGGTGTGTCCCTCTCATGCCATTTGTTAGCCGGGACCGCCGAAGGTCCTTATCTCCTCCCGCAATCTCCACCTTGTCGTTGCGAGCCGGTCCCAACGAGGCGGATAGGCGTCCGCTTTTGGTCTACGTTTCGCCCGTCGAGGATGGCCGCAATGAGGCGCGAAGCGGAAGTCCATTCCCCTGCAGTTTGTTGGCCGAAAAGTGCCAAAAACCAATTCGTGATACAGAGCCTTATCTAGCAGATTCGAAATTACGTCCGCGGTCCAGGCCGGTCGCAGACGCGGTCTTTCCCCGTTTTCCAACTCGGAACTCGAAATGGGTCTACAATCAAAACTTCGATAAGTTGTCGCTGTCTCGCTCAGAAATTTACCAGTGGTTTGCGATCCACGACCTTCGATTAGAATCCGAGCTTACCGGGTGATGCTATCGCGAAACATGTCCGGTGTCGGTCAGCAATGCTTCCAGGCGAAGGGCAACATGCATTTCGAGCGTCTTGACCGGATCGTCCAACCCGCCGGTAATCTGTTTAATTGAATCGAGGCGTTGCCGGACTGTGTTGATATGAACTCCGAGGGCGTCCGCCGTCCGCCTGATGCTGTACTGGCCTTCGAGGTAGCACAACAGAGTCTTCTTGAGTTCGGCGGCCTGCCGGGGAGCCCTGGTATCGATCGGCCTCAGCGCGTCCTCCATGTAGCGCGACAGCCGCGCCGCATCTCCGGTCTCGAAAAGCTTCGCGATGAAGTCGAGATCGGAGCGCGCGATGAACCGGCTCAGGGGCCTTATCTTGCGTACCACCTGCAAGGCGCGGCTCAGCCGGCCGTATTCCGTCGACGTTTCGGAAAGGTCCGGGAACGGATCGGAGACGATGCCTCCCGCCTTCCATTCCTTGCCGCCTGCCGACAGATGGCGAAGGAATTCCGAAATGGCGCTCCGCGCGCCGAAGCCGACATAGGCGTCGTCGAAAAGGTCGACGAGCACGTTGCTGCGTCTCGCGGCCTCGCGTACGAGCGTCGTCTGGGAGGCGCGGTCGAGGCCGGAGACGACGAGGAGTGCGAGCGACACCGACTCGTCCGCATGCAGCCCGAGCCGTTCGCGCACCGCGGACAGCGTCGACGGATCCGGCGGCGTGACGAGGACCAGATGGCGCAGAAGAGTGGACGAGGCGATCAGTTTCTCGGTCTCGCGTTTCTCGTTCCACAGCCGCGCAATCGACAGCGCCACGGCGCTGCGTTCCAGATTGCGGACCTCGATGGCGTCGAGGTCTCCCTCATGGCAGATGACAAGGCATTCGCCGCGTCCGCCGCCGCCATGCAGGGCGATCACCCGGCACTGCTCATCGGGCGTATTGGCCATGATCTCGGAGCGTCCGGTATGGCGCGATTGCGAGATCGCGCGTATCAACGGCGCGACCTCGAAGGTACCGCCCCTGAGGTCGGCCGCGATCCGCCCGCGATAGGCCGCCGAAACGAATTCGTCGGCGGCATCCAGTTCGCTGTCGAACAGGAAGATGGCGCCGCCGATCTGGTTCGCCATGCGCTGCAGGAATTTCTGCATTTCGCCGCCCGAGGCCAACAGCGAGGTCATCTCGTCATGGGCGGCCGCCGACGCCTCGACGCGCTGGATATGCTCGATCAGGGCATTGCGGTTGCGCTGCGCCTCGTCGAGCGCCTCGGCCAGCAGGCGAAAGGCGTTGGCGTTGCGCATGGCGACGCCGGCATGCAGCGCGAAGGACCCGAGTACCGATATCTCGCGTCCACTCAGCTTGCGGGCGTAGCGGTCGGCGACGAAGAGGAAGCCGTGCACCTCGCTGTCGGCGAGGATCGGAAACCCGGCGAGCGACACGATATTCTCGGCCTCGAAGGTGCGGTCGAGTTCCGGCAGGTGGCGAAAGCGGTTGTCGTTCAGGTAGTCTTGGGTGTCGAAGAAGCTCTTCGTTTCCATGATCAGGCCGACGGCGCCGTATTCGAAGCGACTGGTCATTCGGGTCGTCGACGGCGAAAGATAGCCCTCCGCTGCGACAGTGCGGAAGATTCCGGGCTCGTCGTCGAGGATCGTCACCCAGGCGATATTGGCGCCGACGAGATTGCGCACGCGCGCGACGAGTGTCTTGAACAGACTCTGCAATTCGAGCGTCTTCGACAGATCGTGCGTCGTGTCGATAAACAGGCTGAGGCCTTTTTCCGAAAGCGTACTGTCGCGCAGCGACTGGCGGATCATGGCGAGCGCCGACTGAAGTGGAGCGACATCGTCTGCACGGCCCTCGCGCTCCGCGATCCCTGCGATTTCAGCGAGCAGCGCCTCGATCTCCGTCTCGCCGGCGTCATGCCCGATCTTTTCCAGCAGCGCGACCGTGACGTCAAAAAGCTCGCTCCCCATTTCTGGCCCCTCCCTATCGATGTTAGGTACATACCATACATAATTTTTCGTCCTTGATGGATGTCTCGAACATTCATCTGATCTGATCGACCGGATAACCTCCGCTCATCGGACGCGGAGAGGCTGTGTCCGGGGGAGGATTTCATGACGAGCGTCGAAGGGCTGCTTAGCCCGGAGGCGGGGAAGCCCGCATCCGGGACGGTAGAGGACTACGGTTTGGGCAAGGCCATGCCGGGCCGACCCGCCGCCGGCCGCCAGCTTTGCCTAAAGGGCGCGGCGTGAGGACCGGCAGGCGCAAGATCGTCATCTCCTGCGCCGTGACGGGTGCGGTGCATACCCCGTCCATGTCAGAGTTCCTGCCATATACGCCGGAGCAGATCGCGCGGCAGGCGATCGACGCCGCACGGGCGGGCGCCGCCATTCTCCATCTCGATGCGCGAAATCCCGCCGACGGAAGCCCGGCGCATGACGCCGATATATACGACAGTTTCGTCCCGGAAATCAGGGCGCAGACCGATGCGATTATCGCGGTCCCGACCGGCGGCGGGCTTCCGGTCCCGCTCGACGAGCGTCTCGCCTGCGCGCTCTCCGCGAAACCGGACGTCTTTTCGATAGACATGGGAGCGACGAGCCGCTCCTACCGGAAATCCGCGCGGGGAATTTCCGACTGGAAATACGATTGGGAAAAGGGGTTTGTCGAAGCCTCCGACAGTCTGGTGCACGGCCACACGCTGCACGATATTAAGACCGTTCTCGCCCGGCTCGGCCACGGAAACGACTCACGTTTTGGTTTCGAGTGCCACGATCCGAGCCATCTCCACAACCTGGCCCATTGTATGGAAAAGGGGTTGGTGCAGGGGCCACTCTTCATTCAGTTTCATTTCGGCCTTGTCGGCGGGCTCGGAAGTGACCCCGACAATGTCCACATGATGCTGGGTACGGCGGACCGACTTTTAGGGCGCGACGGCTACGAATTCTCGGTCGCCGCGCACGGGCGACATCAGATCCCGCTTGTCGCGCTCGGCGCCATCATGGGCGGCCATGTCCGCGTCGGGCTGGCCGATAGCCTCTATCTCGGCAAGGGTCTGCTGGCCACGTCCTGTGCAGCTCAGGTTTTGAAAATCCGACGCATCATCGAAGACCTGTCGTTCGAGATCGCGAGCGCTGAAGAGGCACGCGAGATCCTGCAGGTCGAGGGCCCGGCCCGGCTCGGCCGCGTGGCGGGGGAAGCGAGACTCAATGGCTGAGGCCGCAGTGAAAACCCGGACCTTCGGGTCCGTCGTCCAATGCCCGTCCGGCGCGTTGCGCGGAACGACAGAGGATGGGCTGTGCGTCTTCAAGGGCATTCCCTATGCCTTGCCGCCAGTAGGCGCGCACCGCTGGACGCCGCCGCGTCCGGTTCCGCCATGGAACGGCGTGCGCGACGCGCTCCAGTTTGGCCATGCCTGCCCGCAGCCGCCGCGGCGGCCGGGCAGCATCTATGCCGGCGAACTGGCGGAAACGGGCGAGGACTGCCTGACCCTTAATGTCTGGACGCCGCAGGACGCCAGGCGTGCGCCGGTATTCGTCTGGATTCATGGCGGCTCGCTGATCTGGGGCGGCAGTTCCGAGCCGGTCCACGATGGTGCCGAATTTGCCAGGCGCGGGATCGTCTTCGTGTCGATCAACTACCGGCTCGGCATTTTCGGTTATCTCGCGCATCCGGCGTTGAGCGCGGAATCGCGCGAGGGCGTCTCGGGCAATTATGGGCTACTCGACCAGATCGCGGCTCTGGAATGGGTGCGCGACAATATCGCGTCCTTTGGTGGTGATCCGGGAAATGTCACTGTCGCGGGCGAATCTGCCGGCGCGCTGAGCGTGCTCTATCTGATGTGCGCGCCGCGGGCACGCAGACTGTTTTCCAAGGCAGTCGCGCAGAGCGCCTACGCTATCTCGATGCCCGATCTGAGACTGCCCCGCTTTGGCGAGGAACCGGCGGAATCGATCGGCGACCGCATGGTGGCGGCGCTCGGCGCGCGCGACATCGCGCAGCTACGGGCGATGGACGCGACGGAACTCGCCGCTGCCGCTGCAAGGAAGGGATTCCAGCCCTCGGGCTGCGTCGATCGTCATGTCCTGCACCGGCAGGTCGTCGAGACCTTCGAGCGTGGCGAACAGGCGAAAGTTCCGCTGTTGGCCGGGTTCAATAGCGGCGAAATCCGTTCGCTTCCGTTCCTGGCGCCCGACGCTCCCGGGAGCGCGGCGAGCTACGAGGCGGAAATCCGCGGCCGCTACGGCGAACTCGCCGACGATTTCCTGAAACTCTACCCGTCCGCAGACATGGGCGAGAGCATTCTCGCCGCGACGCGGGACGCGCTCTATGGCTGGACCGCCGAGAAACTGGCAACGGAGCAGGGCAAGCAAGGCGCGCCCGCCTATCTCTACCTGTTCGACCATGCCTGGCCGGCGGCGACGCAAGTCGGGCTTCGCGGCTTCCATGCCGGCGAAATACCCTACGTGTTCGGCACGCTGGACCGGACGCCGCCGCGCTGGCCGAAAGTGCCGGTAAACGCGGCGGAACGGGCATTCTCCGGCGCAATGACGGACTACTGGTCGTCGTTTGCCGCGACCGGTTTCCCCGTCGCGGCCGGCCATGCGGATTGGCGGCGGCATGCGGAGGGTGGATTCTGGATGCGTTTCGGTGACAGGCCCAAAGCCTCGGGCAATCCGTTCCCGGGCGCATATCCGTTGCATGAGGAAGTGGCGCGGCGGCGACGGAAAGCCGGCGACATCGCCTGGAACTGGAATGTCGGTATCGCGTCGCCGCCATTGCCGAAAGCGGCATCAAACTGAGATCACGGAGAACTTGCCCATGAGAGAAGCAGTCATCGTCAGCACGGCGCGCACCGGCATCGGCAAGGCTTTTCGCGGCAGCCTGAATGCCATCAAGTCGCCAACCCTGGCCGGCCATGTCCTCCGACACGCAACCGAGCGCGCCGGAATCGAGGCAGGCGAAATCGAGGATTTCGTTCTGGGCACGGTGCTTTGTGCGGGCACGGCAGGGATGAACCTCGCCCGAAACGCCGTTTTCGCGGCAGGCGCGCCATCGAGAGTGTCCGGCCAGACGATGGACCGGCAATGCGCGTCCGGCCTGATGGCTGTGGCGACGGCGGCCAAACAGGTCATGGTCGACGGCATGGACGTGGTCGCCGCCGGCGGACAGGAGAACATTTCCGCCGTCCAGAACCAGTATTTCGGCTGGGTACAGCAGGAAGCCGATCCGAACGTCATCGCGCAACAGGAACACGCCTACATGCCGATGCTGCAGACCGCGGAGTGCGTCGCGAAGAAATACGGCGTCAGCCGCGAGGCGCAGGATGAATACGCGCTGCAGTCGCAGCAGCGCACCGCGCAGGCGCAGGCTAACGGCGCCTTCGACGACGAGATCGTGCCGATCACCGCGACGATGGCCGTGAAGGACAAGCAGACCGGCGAGGTCACGATGAAAGAGGTGACGCTCGACCGCGACGAGGGCAACCGGCCGCAGACGACGCTGGAATCGCTGTCCGGCCTCAACCCGGTCATCGAGGGTGGCGTCATCAGCGCCGGCAATGCCAGCCAGCTTTCCGACGGCGCGTCGGCCTGCATCCTGATGGAGGCGAAGATGGCAGAGAAGCGCGGGCTGGAGCCGCTCGGCACCTATCGCGGCATGACGGTGGCCGGCTGCCCTCCCGAAGAGATGGGCATCGGGCCGATCCATGCCGTGCCGAAGCTTTTGAAACAGCACGGCCTGACAATCGATGACATCGGATTGTGGGAGCTGAACGAGGCCTTCGCGGTGCAGGCGCTCTATTGCCGCGATCATCTCGGCATCGACCCGGATATCTACAACGTCAATGGCGGCGGTATCTCCATCGGCCATCCCTACGGGATGACCGGCGCGCGCCTGGTCGGCCATGCGCTGATCGAGGGCAGGAGGCGCGGCGCGAAATACGTCGTCGTCACCATGTGCGTGGGCGGCGGCATGGGCGCGGCGGGTTTGTTCGTAGTCCACTGACGAAAATGCGCGAGGCGACGGAACGAAATTGAGGCAGGGAGAAGAGGAATGATGGAATTGCGCGATCGAACTGCGATCGTCACGGGCGCCGGCAGGGGGCTTGGCAGAAGCCATGCGCTTGCGCTGGCCGGGCTCGGGGCCAAGGTCGTCGTCAACGACATGAGCGGCGAGAATGCCGAAAACGTCGCCGACGAGATCAGGGCCGGGGGCGGCGAGGCGATCGCGTTCGCGGGCTCGGTGACCGACGAAGGCAAGGTCGCGGATATGGTCGCGGATGCGATGGCCGCCTTCGGGCGCATCGACATCCTGATCAACAATGCCGGAATCCTTCGCGACAAGTCCTTCGCCAAGATGGATCTCGACGATTTCCGCACGGTGGTCGATGTTCACCTGATGGGGGCGGTCGTCTGCACCAAGGCGGTCTGGGAGATCATGCGCGAGCAGCGCCACGGCCGCATCGTCATGACGACCTCGTCGTCGGGGCTCTACGGCAATTTCGGCCAGTCGAACTATGGCGCCGCCAAAATGGCGCTGGTCGGCCTGATGCAGACGCTGGCGCTGGAAGGCGAGAAATACGGCATCCGGGTAAATTGCCTGGCGCCGACGGCAGCGACCCAGATGACGCAGGGTGTGCTTTCGGAGAACGCGCTGACGCGGCTTTCGCCCGATTTCGTCAGCGAAGGCCTGCTGGCGCTTGTCGGCGACGAGGCGCCGACAAGGGCGATCCTGTGCGCCGGGGCGGGATATTTCGCGCGCGCCAACATCACATTGACGAAGGGCGCCTGGATCGGCGGCGGCGAGGGAGCCGCCTACAAGGTCGTCGAGGCGTGGGACAGGATCGGTGACCGATCGGGCGACATGGTGCCGGACAACTGTTTTGCCCAGTCGCAGCAGGAACTTGCCGGGGCAGGGGTGGACACCCACGCCTCGGCGGCAAAGGGATAAGCCGGCTCCGATGCCGGCTTGACGGGGCGGACCCTGGCCGCTGCCACGCTTACAGGAGGAGTGAGAGGCAGCAGAAGGCGGGAGATGCTCAAGATCGAAGGCAGTGGATGATCCGCTGTCGAATTCAGGAGGAGTACCATGAGGAAACTTTTCGTCTCGACGGCCATCGCGCTGTCAGTCTTCGGCGCGACCGCCTTCCACGCGGCCGCCGAGGACACGCTCAAGATCGGTTATGTCGACCCGCTTTCGGGCGGCGGCGCCGCCGCAGGCCAGATCGGCCTGAACCAGCTCAAATACATCGCCGAAGAGGTCAACGCGAATGGCGGAGTGCTCGGCAAGCAGGTCGAGATCATTCCCTACGACAACAAACTCGATCCGCAGGTCTCCCTGGTTCAGGTCCAGAAGGCCATCGACCAGGGCGTTCGCATCATCGTTCAGGGTAACGGCTCGTCCGTGGCGTCGGCCGTCGAGAGCTTCGTCACCAAGTTCAACTCGCGCAATCCCGGCAAGGAAGTGGTCCACATCAACCATGCCGCCATCGACCCGTCGCTGACCAACGACAATTGCAGCTACTGGCACTTCGCCTTCGACGCCAATGTCAACATCAAGGTCGAGGCGATGACCAACTTCATGAAGGCGAACGACGCCATCAAGAAGGTCTACCTGATCAGCCAGGACTATTCGTTCGGTCACTCGGTGGCCGATGCCGCGGCCAAGAAGCTCGGCGCGGAAGGCTCCAGCATCGAGGTAGTCGGCAACGAGTTCGTTCCGCTGCAGAAGGTGACCGACTTCTCGCCCTACATCGCCAAGATCAAGGCGTCGGGCGCGGATTCTGTAATGACCGCCAACTGGGGCAACGACCTCCAGCTGCTGATCAAGGCCGCGGGCGACGCCGGAATGGACGTCAACTGGTACACCTTCTATGCCGGTCTCGCCGGCACGCCGACCGCCATCAAGCAGGCGAGTCTCGAGGACAAGGTTTTCCAGATCACCGAGGGCGTGAACAATATCGACTACAAGCCGATGCAGGACAAGGTGAAGGAGTACATGGCCAAGTACCCCGACGCGCCGATCTACTATCCGCGCCTCTTCAACGCGATGGGCATGGTCTTCAAGGCGGTCGAGGAAGCAGGCTCCGACGATCCGGTGAAGTTCGTGCCGAAGCTGGAAGGCATGCACTATGCCGACTTCATCGACGGCAAGGAGGGCTTCATGCGCGCTGACGACCACCAGTACTTCCAGACGATGTACATCTCCGGTCTCGGCCCGCTTGGCGCCAACCAGCCCTTCGACGAGGAAGGCACCGGCTGGGGCTGGAAGGTGGCGGCGACCGTTCCCGTCGACGACACGATCGTCTCGACCACCTGTCAGATGGAACGCCCGTAGCGGCAGAAGGCGGCAATGGCGGCGCCCGGGAATACTCGGGCGCCGCCGGTCTTCCGGCAATTGCCGCGCGCGATCCGGAAGACGCCGGGAGGGGGATTATCCATGCTTGAGATCGGTCTCATTTCTACGCTCAATGGCGTCCTGTTCGGAATGCTGCTGTTCCTGATGGCCAGCGGCCTGACCGTCATCTTCTCGATGATGGGCGTACTCAACTTCGCCCATGCCAGCTTCTACATGCTCGGCGCCTTTTTCGGCTTCGAGATCAGCCGCCATGTCGGCTTCTGGCCCGGCCTGGTGATCGCGCCGGTGCTGGTCGGCGGCATCGGTATGCTCGTCGAGCGCTACGGATTGCGCACGGTCCACAAGCACGGCCACGTCGCCGAACTGCTGTTCACCTTCGGCCTGACCTTCATCATCGAGGAACTGGTGCAGATGGTCTGGGGCAAGCTGGCGGTCGACTACCGCGTGCCGCAATTGCTCGATTTCCCCGCCTTCACGATCTTCTCAACCGAGTACCCGGCGTTCAAGCTCTTCGAGCTTTTCATTTCCATCGCGATCTTCCTGGCGTTGCTGTTGGTGATCAAGCGCACCCGCGTCGGCCTTGTCGTGCAGGCCTCGCTCAGCCATCCGGAAATGGTCGGCATGCTCGGGCACAATGTCGACCGCGTTTTCATGCTGGTGTTCGGCGTCGGAGCGGGACTGGCCGCCGTCGCCGGGGTGATCGCCGGTCCGGCACTCGTCACGCAGTCCAACATGGCGCAATCGCTCGGCCCGATCCTGTTCGTCGTCGTCGTCGTGGGCGGCCTCGGCTCTCTCAGCGGCGCGTTCGTCGCCTCACTGCTGATCGGCCTCTTGCAGACCTTTGCCGTTGCCTCCGACGCGTCGCTTGCCGATGTCTTCGGCGAACTCACCGGAAACGGGCCCCTGATCGCCTATGTCAGCGATATCTGGAACGTCACGGTGGCGCAGCTATCCGCCGTCATGCCCTATTTGCTGCTGGTGCTGATCCTTATCTTCCGGCCGCGCGGACTGATGGGAACCCGGGAAACATGAGCAAGACGACGCAAAATGGCGCCCCGGGCCGGCCGTCCGGGCAAGGCAGCGGACTTGTCGCGACCGCCGCCATCTGGATCGCGGTGGCTGTGGTGCTCGCGGTCCTGCCGCAGGTCTTCAGTTCGGGGCTGGCGATTTCCACCATGTGCCTGATGGAGATCATGATCATCTTCGCGTTGTCCTACAACATGTTGCTTGGCCAGACCGGTCTCTTGTCGTTCGGGCACGCCGTGTTCTTCGGTCTTGGCGGCTACCTGACGGCGCATGCGATGAACGCGGCGCGCGGCGAGCATGCGCCGTTGCCGCTGGAAGTGTTCCCCCTCGTCGGCGGGGCGACTGGGCTTGTGTTCGGCATCCTATTCGGCGCGGTCGCGACGCGGCGCTCCGGCACCGCGTTTGCGATGATCACGCTCGGTATCGCCGAACTGGTCTCGTCGAGCGCGCTTATCCTGCGCCATGCCTTCGGCGGCGAGGAAGGCGTCGCTTTCGATCGCACGCGGGTGCTACATCTGTTCGGCATCAGCTTCGGCCCGCAGGAACAGGTCTACTACCTGATCGCCGGCTGGTGCTTCCTGTCGATGGGAGGAATGTACGCGATAACCCGCACGCCTTTCGGACGCATCTGCAATGCGGTCCGCGACAATCCCGACCGCACGGGCTTCATCGGCTATAACACCACAACGGTCCGTTTCTTGGCGTTTTCGATGGCCGGCCTGTTTGCCGGCATCGCTGGCGGACTGGCGGCTCTGAATTTCGAGATCGTGACGTCTTCGGCGATGGGCGCTGCGCAGTCGGGCACGGTCGTGCTGATGACCTTCATCGGCGGTGTCGGCAATTTCGCGGGCCCGATTATCGGAGCGATCCTCGTCACCTATTTGCAGGTGATGCTGAGCGACATCACCGGCGCCTGGCAGCTATATTTTGGGCTGCTGTTCATGGGGATGGTCATGTTTGCGCCGACCGGCATCGCAGGCCTGCTGGCGATGCAGATGCCACTGGTGCGGGCCGGGCAATTCCATCGCGTGCTCCCCTGGTATGTTCTTGCTTTGGTGCCGGGGCTGATCGCGATTACCGGAGTCAGCATGATGGTGGAGATGTGCTTTCATCTCACCGTTAACACCGCGGACGGGCCGCAAATGTCCTTTGCCCATGTAGCGTTCGACGCCAATTCGCCGCTGGCATGGGCGGTCGCGGCCGTATTGCTGGCGGGCGGCTTCTGGCTCTTCCGGCGGGCCGGGCGCAAGGCGCTGGACGCCTACGGTTCGGCGTTGGAAAAAGCGCGCAGCGGGAGGGCCGGACGATGACGAGTTCAGCACCCGCACTCGTGCTTTCCGGCCTGCGCAAGAGCTTCGGTTCGCTGGAGATTATTCGCGGCGTGGATCTCGCGGTGCCGACCGGTGAACGGCACGCCATCATTGGGCCGAACGGTGCCGGGAAATCGACGCTTTTCCACCTCATCAGCGGCCATTACCGACCGAGCGCTGGCAGCGTCAGGATGCGTGGCGAGGAGATCGGCGGCATGGCGCCGCAATTGATAAACCGACGCGGCCTGTCGCGCAGCTTCCAGATCACCAATGTCTTCCCGCGACTGAGTGTCTGGGAGAATGTACGCTGCGCCACGCTGTGGGCGCTCGGATATCGCTATTCGTTCTGGCGCAGTGTCGACCGTCTTGCCGACGCCCGCGACCGCACCGAGCAGATCCTCACCGAGATCAACCTGCTCGACCGCTGGGACATGCCGGCGGGGCTACTCACCTATGCCGAACAGCGGGCGTTGGAGATCGGGCTGACGATTGCCGGGAATGCCGACATCCTGCTTCTGGACGAGCCGACGGCCGGGATGAGCCACGCGGAGACCGACCGCATGGTCGAGCTGATCCGCCAGGTGACCGAAGGCAGGACGCTGGTGATGATCGAACACGACATGGGCGTCGTCTTCGATCTGGCCGACCGGATATCGGTGCTCGTCTATGGCGAGGTGATCGCCTCCGACACGCCGAAGCGGATCAAGGCGAATGCCGCCGTGCAGCAAGCCTATCTCGGCACGGAGGTGGCATGATGCTGACTGTCCGCGATCTTCACGCCTATTACGGCAAGAGCCACATCCTGCAGGGCGTCGACCTGGATGTCGGAACGAACGAGATTGTTTCTATCCTCGGGCGTAACGGCGTCGGCCGGTCGACGACGCTGAAGGCGATCATGGGCGATCCCGCGCCGCAGGGCGACATCGTCTTCAAGGACCGTCCGATCGCCGGCTTCAAGCCGCACGACATCGCGCGGGCCGGGATCGGCTACGTGCCGGAGGAACGGGCGATCTTTCCGTCGCTCACCGTCGAGCAGAACCTCCTCCTCGGCCTGAAACCGGGCCAGAAGGAGGGCCGCTGGAGCGTCGACGAGACGTGGCGGCTGTTCCCGCAACTGCGCGACCGGGCGGATGCGCCGGGCGGCGCACTCTCCGGCGGCGAGCAGCAGATGCTGACGATCTGCCGCACGCTGATGGGCGATCCCGACCTGATCATGATCGACGAACCGACCGAGGGACTTGCGCCGCAGATGGTCGAGCGTATCGGCGAGTTGCTACAGGAAATCGCAAAGCGCGGCATCTCGATCCTGCTGGTCGAGCAGCGGCTGGTGATCGCGATGCGGGTTTCGCACCGCGTCTATGTCATGGGCCACGGACGGATGGTCTTCGACGGCACGCCGGACGAACTGATGGCGAACGAGAAGATCAGGCAGGAATGGCTGGAAGTGTGAGCCGGTCCGCTATTTCCGACGGAACCGCAATCTGCAATCGCCGACGTGGGCGACGATCGAGGCCAGCCACGATTTCGCCTCGACATTGCCCGCCAGGAAGGCTTCCAGGAAAGCCAGTGTGATCCAGCAGACGGCCTCCCGCTGCTCGGGCCGGTTCGCCGCCGGGCGGCGCGAACTTGTACGGCTCGAGCTTCCAGTGCCAGTCCTGGCCTTTCGCGCCGCCGTCCAGCGTTCCGGTGACGTTGAGAAGGGGGCCGGATATCCCGGCCCACGATCTCTCGCGAAGCCCCTGCTGGTCGCGGCCCTGCGCGCTGAGCAGGATCGCGGCGTTGAAGCGGTCGTCGCGAAACCGGCGTGTGCCTCGCCCGGGGATGTCGATCTCGGCGCCTGCAAACAGTTGCGACGTGTAGGCGCCGAACGAATGGCCCGCGATCGCAGCTGGAACGGGCCCGGCAGACTTGCCGACGGTCTGCGCAATAACGGCGTAGAGGCCATCCATGACTCGCCGCACGATCTCGATACGCGCGAGCCAGTAGTCCGGCGAATGCAGGATCTCGAAGAGCCGGGTCCGCAGCGAGGGCAGGGTGGTCCACGCCGCCAGCCTGCCGATTGCCCTGCAGAGTTTCTTGAACTGGGGCGCGTTGTTGGCGGCCAGCATCAAACTGCTGACTCTTCGCAAATACGGAAAACCGGCCGGAGCGTGAACGCTCCGGCCGGACTATTGAGTTTTACTGCCAGGACTTGATCAACTCGTCATAGGAGACCGTCTGTCCCTGCGGCTTTTCGTTGTCCAGTTTGGCAACCGGTGACCC
Organism: Oricola nitratireducens; assembly: GCF_014904745.1. GTDB lineage: Bacteria > Pseudomonadota > Alphaproteobacteria > Rhizobiales > Rhizobiaceae > Oricola > Oricola nitratireducens. Next base: position 23,512 of record NZ_JACZCS010000014.1, on the reverse strand, counting down.
AGGGGCGTCAAGCCATTCCTGAGGATCCTTGGGCTCGTTCATTTTGGGTCCGATGTCGCCCTGCACGCCAGCGCGCTCGAGACGTTCCATCACCTTTTCTTGCGCCTCGCACAGCGAGTCCAGCGCCTCCTGAGGGCTCTTGGCGCCCGACATCGCATCACCGATATTCTGCCACCACAACTGCGCCAGCTTCGGATAATCCGGCACGTTCGTGCCTGTCGGCGACCACTGCACGCGGGCCGGCGAACGATAGAACTCGACGAGGCCGCCGAGTTGCGGCGCACGCTCGGTGAAGCTCTTGTCCTGGATGGTGGACTCACGGATGAATGTCAGGCCGACATGGGACTTCTTCACATCCACGGTCTTGGAGGTGACGAACTGGGCGTAGAGCCAGGCCGCCTTGGCGCGGTCGACCGGAGTCGATTTCATCAGCGTCCATGAACCGGCATCCTGATAGCCGATCTTGGTGCCCTCGGACCAGTAAGCGCCATGCGGCGACGGTGCCATGCGCCACTTCGGCGTGCCGTCGTCGTTCATCACCGGCAGGCCTTCCTTCACCATGTCGGCGGTAAACGCGGTGTACCAGAACATCTGCTGGGCGATTTCGCCTTGCGCCGGTACCGGACCGGCTTCGCCGAACGTCATGCCGGCGGCGGCGGGCGGCGAGTATTTGTTGAGCCATTCGATGGCCTTGGTGACCGCGTAGACGGCAGCGGCATCGTTGGTTGCGCCGCCACGAGCAACACAGGAGCCGACCGGCTGTGAGTTCTCGTTCACGCGAATGCCCCATTCGTCGACCGGCAGGCCGTTCGGTTCACCCTTGTCGCCCATGCCGGCCATCGACATCCATGCGTCGGTATAGCGCCAGCCGAGAGACGGGTCCTTCTTGCCGTAGTCCATATTTCCGTAGACGTTGGTCGGGCCGCCCGCATAGGACATGTCGCGCCCGGTAAAGAACTCGGCGATGTCCTCATAGGCCGACCAGTTGACCGGAACGCCGAGGTCGTAGCCGTATTTCTCCTTGAAGTCGGCCTTGGTCTTCTCGTCGTTGAACCAGTCGTAGCGGAACCAGTAGAGGTTCGCGAACTGCTGGTCTGGCAACTGATAGAGCTTGCCGTCCGGCGCGGTCGTGAAGCTGGTACCGATGAAGTCAGCGACGTCGAGACCGGGATTGGTGACATCCTTGCCTTCGCCTTCCATCCAGTCCGACAGGATGCGGGCCTGCTGGTAGCGCCAATGGGTGCCGATCAGGTCGCTGTCGTTGATATAGGCGTCATAGATGTTCTCGCCCGACTGCATCTGCGTCTGCAGCTTCTCGACCACATCGCCTTCACCGATCAGGTCATGGGTGACCTTGATGCCGGTTATGGCGGTGAAGGCCGGGGCCAGCACTTTCGATTCATACTCATGGGTGGTGATCGTTTCGGACACCACCTTGATGTCCATGCCCTGGAACGGCTTGGCGGCATCGATGAACCATTGCATCTCCGCTTCCTGGTCGGCACGCGAGAGCGTCGACAGATCGCCGATCTCGCTGTCGAGAAAGGCCTTTGCCTCGTCCATTCCGGCCCAGGCCGGACTGGTCATCATGCCTGCGATCATTGCAAGCGCGGTTGTCGTCTTCAGATACAGCTTCATAATGGTCCTCCCAATTTTGCGAAGCGGTTTCGACGTTCGCAATCCGGCGCGCAAACCGTTGCATGCCGGACGGCATTCTTCGGACCTGCTCACACCCAGCGGAAAACCGCCGTGGCATAGAGCAGGCAGACGATCAGCGCGCCCCATTGGGGCAGGCTGACCAGACCAAGCCAGGCCAGATTGATAAAGGCCGAGCCAAGCAGTGTGATGAAGAGGCGGTCGCCGCGCGTCGTCTCGATGCGCAGGACGCCGATGCGGGGCGATTCCGGAAAGCGGATCGCAATGATCGAAAAGACCGTCAGCAGCGACGCTATAACGATAAAGAAGATCGCCGTCGGCGCGGTCCAAGCCATCCAGTCCATGGAATTTCCTCCCCTCTTGCCGCTTACACCCGCCCGAGGGCGAAGCCCTTGGCGATGTAGTTGCGGACGAAATAGATCACGAGCGCACCGGGAACGATGGTCAGCACGCCGGCGGCGGCCAGCACGCCCCAGTCAAGGCCCGATGCGGAAACGGTACGCGTCATCGTCGCCGCGATCGGCTTGGCGTTGACGCTGGTCAGCGTGCGGCTGAGCAAAAGCTCCACCCACGAGAACATGAAGCAGAAGAAGGCGGTGACGCCGATGCCCGATGCGATCAATGGCATGAAAATGCGCGTGAAGAAGCGGCCGAAGGAATAGCCGTCGAGATAGGCGGTCTCGTCTATCTCCTTGGGCACGCCGCGCATGAAGCCTTCCAGGATCCAGACCGCCAGCGGCACGTTGAACAGGCAATGGGCGAGCGCAACGGCAATGTGGGTGTCGAACAGGCCGACCGACGAATAGAGCTGGAAGAAGGGCAGGGCGAACACCGCCGGCGGCGCCATCCGGTTGGTCAGCAGCCAGAAGAACAGGTGCTTGTCGCCCATGAAGGAATAGCGCGAAAAGGCATAGGCGGCGGGCAACGCGACGGTGATCGAGATCACCGTGTTGATCACGACGTAGATCAGCGAATTGACGTAACCCATATACCAGGACGAATCCGTCAGGATCGTCATGTAGTTGGCGAATGTCAGATCGCGCGGCCAAAGCGAGAAGGTCGATAGGATCTCCTGATTGGTCTTCAGGCTCATGTTGAGGAGCCAGTAGATCGGCAACAGCAGGAAGACGAGGTAGATCGTCATCACGATCGCGGAGCTGTTGATCCTCGGCAGCGCCCGGGCGCCTGCCGGCGCCTTGATGGTCAGGGCATCGGTCATGACACGCCATCCCTTTTCTCGAGGTTTGTCATCACGGTGTAGAACACCCAGCAGATCAGCAGGATCACGAGGAAATACATGATCGAGAAGGCTGCCGCCGGGCCCAGGTCGAACTGGCCAAGCGCCATCTTGACGAGGTCGATCGACAGGAAAGTCGTCGAATTGCCTGGCCCTCCGCCCGTCACGACGAAGGGCTCGGTGTAGATCATGAAGCTGTCCATGAAGCGCAGAAGGATCGCGATCATCAACACGCCCTGCATCTTCGGCAGTTCGATGTAGCGAAACACGCTCCAGCGACTGGCCTGGTCGATCTTGGCGGCCTGGTAATAGGCATCCGGGATCGATTGCAGTCCGGCATAGGCAAGCAGTGCGACCAGCGAGGTCCAGTGCCAGACATCCATGACGATCACGGTGGCCCACGCGGCAAAGAGATGCTGCGTATAATTGTACGGTATGCCGAGATTCTCCAGCGTGTAGCCGAGCAGACCGATGTCGACGCGGCCGAATATCTGCCAGATCGTGCCGACCACGTTCCACGGGATCAGCAGCGGCAGCGCCATCAGCACCAGGCAGACGGACGCCCAGAAGCCGCGTTTCGGCATGCTGAGCGCGACCAGGATTCCGAGCGGCACCTCGATCGCCAGGATGATCGCCGAAAAGAGGAGCTGGCGGCCGAGCGCGTTCCACATGCGCTCCGAATGCAGCATCTCGTCGAACCACTCGAGGCCCGCCCAGAAGAACTTGTTGTTACCGAACGTGTCCTGCACCGAATAGTTCACCACGGTCATCAGCGGGATGACGGCGGAGAAGGCGACCAGCACGAGAACCGGCAGGACCAGGAGCCAGGCTTTCTGATTGACTGTTTTCTCCATCAGGCGGCCTCCCCGGTCACGCGCCAGTCATTGGCATAGACGTTGACCCGCGCCGGATCGAAGGTGACGCGCGTCATCTCCGAACCGATCGCTTCACCCTCTTTCGCTATGATGTTGATGTCGTTGCCGAAAAACTCCGCCCTCACGATCTTGTGGCGGCCGACATCCTCCACGCGGCGGATGCGCACCGGCAAGCCGTCCTTGTCGGACAGTTTCGCGTATTCAGGGCGCACGCCGATCACCACCTCGCCGTCGAGCTTGCCGTAGGCTCGGGCAAGCTGGATCAACGACCCGTTGACATGCGCCCGGTTGCCCTCGATGCGAGCCGGGATGATGTTCATGCCCGGGGAGCCGATGAAATAGCCGACGAAGGTGTGCTCCGGCGTCTCGAACAGTTCTTCCGGCGTGCCAATCTGCACCACCCGGCCGTCGAACATGACCACCACCTTGTCGGCGAAGGTCAGCGCTTCCGTCTGGTCGTGCGTGACATAGATCATGGTGTGACCGAACTGACGGTGCAGCGACTTGAGCTGGGTGCGCAGCTCCCACTTCATGTGCGGATCGATCACCGTCAGCGGCTCGTCGAAGAGCAGCGCGTTGACGTCTTCGCGCACCATGCCGCGGCCAAGCGATATCTTCTGTTTGGCATCCGCCGTGAGACCGCGCGCCTTGCGGTCGAGTTCGGCCTCCATGTCGATCATGCGCGCGACCGTCTGAACGCGCTCGGCGACATAGGCGGCATCCGCGCCGCGGTTCTTGAGCGGAAAGGCGAGATTCTGGCGCACCGACATCGTGTCGTAGACGACCGGGAACTGGAACACCTGGGCGATGTTGCGCTCGGCCGTCGGCGCACTCGTGACATCCCGGTCGTCGAACAGCACGCGACCCTGACTGGGTTTCAACAGGCCGGAGATGATGTTGAGCAATGTGGTCTTGCCGCATCCCGACGAGCCGAGCAGCGCATAGGCTTCGCCGTCGGTCCATTCGTGGTTCAGTTCCTTGAGCGCGAAATCCTCCTCGCCTTTCGGGTTCGGCAGATAGGAATGCGCCAGGTTGTCGAGTGTTATCTTGGCCATGCGTTCCTCCCTCAGGCCGCCATCGCGTAGGCAGCCGGGACGACCAACTTGCCGTCCTCCGCGAAAATGTAGACATGCGACGGATCGAGATAGACATCGATCGGCTGACCGAGTTCCAGGTCGTGAACGCCGTGGATCAGCCCGACCCATTTTTCGCCGTGATGCGCCAGGTGAATGAAGGTCTCGGACCCCGTGATTTCGGTAACGTTGAGCAGCGCGGTGAATTTCATCGCGTCGGCGGTATGGCGCACCACCTCCACATGGTTCGGGCGGAAGCCCGCCACGTAACGGCCGTCTGCGAGTTCGCGCAATTTTCCGGCCGCGGCCACCGACTGGCCATCGCCGAACAGCAGCTTGTTGCCGGTCTTGGAGATGCTCAGGAAATTCATCGGCGGGTCCGAGAAGACGCGCGCCGTCGTTGCGTCAATGGGCTTGCGATAGACCTCCGGCGTTGGTCCGAATTGGGTGATGCGCCCCTCCCACAACGTCGCCGTGTTGCCGCCGAGCAGGAGCGCCTCCTCGGGTTCCGTTGTCGCGTAGACGAAGATTGCGCCGGACTCTTCGAAAATCTTCGGAATTTCGACGCGAAGTTCCTCGCGCAACTTGTAGTCAAGATTGGCGAGCGGTTCGTCCAGCAGCACCAGCCCGGCGTTTTTCACCAGCGCACGCGCAAGCGCGCAGCGCTGCTGCTGGCCACCCGACAGCTCGAGCGGCTTGCGCGAAAGCATCGGCGTCAGCTTCATCAGGTCCGCCGTCGCCTTGACCGACGAGTCGATTTCGGCCGCGCTCATGCCCATGAGCCGCAAAGGGCTGGCGATATTCTCGTAGACCGTCATGGACGGGTAATTGATGAACTGCTGGTAGACCATGGCGACCTTGCGGTCCTGAACGCGCATGCCGGTCACGTCCTCGCCGTGCCACAGAAGGCGGCCGGATGACGGCTTGTCGAGACCGGCCATCAGCCGCATGAGAGACGTCTTGCCCGACAAGGTCGGTCCCAACAGCACATTCATCGTGCCCTTGTGCAGTTCCAGGCTCGTGGGATGGATATGCGTCTGCGCGCCCGTCACTTTCGAGATCCCATCAAGAACCAGTGCCATTCTTCCTCTCCTCCCTGACCTATTCGGCAGCAGCGGTCTCGCCGTTTGCGCGGCGGTGCTGCATCCAGTTGTCGAGGTTACTGATTTCGCCGGCGCTCATGCGCAGGCCAAGCTTGCTGCGACGCCACACGATATCTTCGGCCGTGCAGGCGAATTCCCGGTCCATCAGCCATGCGGCTTCGCGTTCGGTAAGAGTGCCGCCGAAAGACTGCCCCAGATCGCCAGGTTCCTTGGCGGTGCCCAGGACCGCGAACGCTTCGGTTCCATACGCGCGCGCGAGCCGATTGACGTGAAAGCTGTCCAGGAAGGGATAGGACAACGCCAGTTTTTCCTTCAGCGCGCCAACGCCGTCGACGGGGAAATCGCCTCCCGGCAGCGGCGCGCCCGAAGTCCATGCCGCCGGCAGGCCGGAAAACCACGGCGAGATCTTCTCCATGGCGCTTTCGGCGAGGCGCCGATAGGTCGTGATTTTTCCGCCAAAGACGTTGAGGATCGGCGCGCCGCCCTCGTCATTGACCTTCAGCGTGTAGTCGCGGGTGGCCGCCGTGGCCGAACTGGCGCCGTCATCATAGAGCGGGCGTACGCCGGAATAGGTCCAGACAATGTCGTCCCGGGTCACCGGGCGCTTGAAATAGGCCGAAACGAAGCCGCAGAGATAGTCCTGTTCTTCCGGCGTGCATTCCGGCTTTACGGACGGGTCGGGATGGTCCTGATCGGTAGTGCCGATCAGGGTGAAATCCGTCTCGTACGGAATCGTGAAAATGATCCGTCCGTCGGTTCCCTGAAGGAAGTAGCACTTGTCGTGATCGTAGAGCCTGCGCGTGACGATATGGCTCCCGCGAACCAGACGGATACCCTCGCTCGACGTCAGCCGGGCCTTGGTGCGCATGATGTCGCCGACCCAGGGACCGCCTGCATTGACGAGGACACGCGCCCGGATCACCCTTTGCGTTCCGGTCGCGGCATCTTCGACCGTCACGGTCCAGTTGTCCTTCGCCCGCTCCGCGGAGACGACCTTCGTCCGCACAAGGATTTGGGCGCCACGGGCCTGTGCGTCGCGCGCATTCAGAACGACGAGGCGCGAATCCTCCACCCAGCAATCAGAATATTCATATGCCTTGCGGAATTCGCTCTTGAGCGGTTCGCCTTCCGGCGCCGTCGAAAGATCGAGCGTCGACGTGCCGGGCAGGATATGGCGGCCACCGAGATGATCGTAGAGGAACAGGCCGAGCCGGATCATCCATGCCGGACGACGCCCTTTCATCCATGGCATGACTGCGTTGAGCACCTTCGAGGCGGGCGTTTCCGTGTCGAAGCGCATCGCGTCGTGATAGGGCAAGACGAAGCGCATGGGCCAGCTGATGTGCGGCATCGCGCGCAGCAGCACTTCGCGCTCGACAAGCGCCTCGCGCACCAGACGGATTTCGAAATACTCCAGATAACGCAGGCCGCCGTGAAACAGTTTGGTCGAGGCTGAGGATGTCGCGGAGGCAAGGTCATTCATCTCAGCCACGACGACGGAAAGCCCGCGGCCCGCAGCATCGCGCGCTATCCCGCAGCCATTGATGCCACCACCAATGATCATGAGATCGCAATACGGGCTGCCTTCCAGCGACTGCGGCACTTGGTCCTCCCTCATCACTCAACTGCCGTTGGGAAACCTAGGTGAAACAAACAAAAATGAAAAGATATAATTTTCGATAATGTTCGTTATAGGCTTAACTATTGAATATATTAGATTATATGACGATGAAGATGTGGAGGATTTGTCTCTTCGCACCTGCAGCATGGGTGATTGAACCGGTTAAAAGGTCAAAAATATTCTGTTTTGGGCATGAATTGATCGTGATCGCGCATTATCGAAAATTTGCGCCCGACAAACAGGTGCGATAAGGGCCGCTGTCAGGGCGAGGAGGTGCCCGCATGTCCCAGAGTTTCCGCCACAACGAGATTCTCGAGATCGCCCGGCGCGACGGCCGGGTGACGGTCGACGGCCTGGCGGAATATTTCGCTGTCACGCAGCAGACGATCAGGCGCGATCTCAGCGAACTTGCCGATGCAGGCCGGCTCGAGCGCGTCCACGGCGGCGCGATGTTGCCGTCCGGCACGAACAATATCGGTTACGAGGACCGGCGCAGTCTGCACGAGCCGGAAAAGGCGCGCATTGCGAAAGCCTGCGCGGCGCAGATTCCCGAAGACGTCTCCGTCTTTCTCAACATCGGGACGAGCACCGAGGCGGTGGCCCGGCAGCTGGTCCATCATCGCAACCTGCTGGTCGTGACCAACAACATCAACGTGGCAAACATTCTGGCGCTCAATCCGGATTGTCAGGTCATCGTCACCGGTGGAACGCTCAGGCGGTCCGACGGCGGACTGGTCGGCGATCTCGCAACGCAGACGATCCTGCAGTTCAAGTTCGACCTGGTCGTTGTCGGCTGTTCGGCGATCGATCAGGACGGCGACATGCTGGATTTCGACATCCAGGAGGTCAATGTCTCGAAGTCGATCATCAGGCAGGCGCGCAAGACCTTCCTGGTTGCCGACCACTCCAAGTTCCAGCGCACCGCACCGGGCCGTATCGCTTCGTTGGCCGAGGTCGATGCATTCTTCACGGACAAACCGATCACCGAAGCGCTCCAGGCGAAATGCGATGAATGGGGAACCGAGGTCATCGTCGCGCCCGACGTTAGTTGAGGGAATCGTTTTATCGTCGCTAATTCAAGAGATAAACAAACGTGGGCAAACTCCTCTGGCAGAATCTGTGTCCAGCAGGGAAGCACTAACATGCTACTGCGTCAGATTCGCCTCACGGTACTTCGGCCCTAGGTCAAGAGCGTTCACGCTTTACTTGAGCGAAGAACGGAAGTTTTAGGTCAAAAGCGGTCATCCCGCGACGAGCGGCAAAGAGTCCGCTTTGGGGTGCAAAACCGACAGCGCGAAAACCTTTCGCCGCCAGATGGAGAGGCGATTCGCTACAGACTGAACACATGGCCGGAGCGGGCCGGCAGCGGACCGTCCGCAATCTGGACCGAATTCTGCAGGCTGCGGTTTCGAATTGACCGGTGCTTTGCCTTCACCGGTATCCTGGAGAGACCGGTTCAGGATGTCCGGTTGTTGATCGGCGGCCGGCGGACGCCTGGCGTCGCCTGATCGGTTTCGAGGGACGCGCTTTCGTAACGACCGGCGAGCGAAAATATCGAGGCTTCGCCATAAGGCGATGCCACGATCTGCAGCCCAACGGGGAGGCCCTGTGCGGTATACCCGACCGGCAGCGAGGCACCCGGTTGTCCGGTCAGATTGAACGGATAGGTGAAGGTTGCCCAGGATACAGCGTTCCTGTCCTCGTAGCCCGGTGGGACGTCCAGCCCGGCCTCGAATGCGGCAACGGGCAGTGTCGGCGTCAGAAGGAGGTCATATTCCTCGAAAAAGGCGCGCATCCTGTCGCGAAACGCATAGCGTGCGAAGACGCTTTCATAATAAGTGCGCATGTTCTGCTGGAGAGCATCCTTCAGCAAGCCGAGGACGGTGGGGTCGATCAGTTCCGGCCGGGTTTCGACCGTGTCTCTCAGCTTCGTGCCGACGCCGGCATAAAACTCGGCCGTCCACAAGTCGATCGGATCGTCCATGACCGTTTCCACCAGTTCGACGTCGACGCCCATCTGCTCGATATTCAGGACAGCCTGTTCGGTAAGTGCGGCAACTTCCGGGTCTACCCGGCCATAGCCGAGGGTCGGGCTCCAGGCGGCTTTCAGTTTGCGGGATATTCTTGTGTCCGCGAGAAAACGCGGATTGTCATCCTTGACGGAAAACGGATCGCGTTTGTCGAAGCCCGCGATCGCCGAAAGGACGATGGCCGCATCATCGGCATTGCGCGCGAGCGGACCGACATGTGCCAGGGTTGGCGTGGCCGAGGTCGGAAATACCGGGACGCGGCCGAATTGTGCCTTGATTCCGAACAATCCGCAGAGCGCTGCGGGAATGCGGATCGATCCGCCGCCATCCGTACCGATGGCGTAGGGTACGAGACCGGCGGCGACCATTGCCGCGGCGCCGCAACTTGAGCCTCCCGGCGTCAGCGCCGTGTTCCACGGATTGCGGGTGATCCCGGTCAGCGGGCTGTCGCCGACCGCCTTGCAGCCGAACTCGCTGGTCGTCGACTTGCCGAGGATGACGGCGCCGGCGGCGCGGAGCCTCTCCACGGCCGGGGCGTCGGCCTCCATCGGCGTATCGGCAGTTACCCTGGAGCCGAACCTTTGCGGCATGCCGCGCACGGCGATCAGATCCTTGATCGAAGTCGGTACGCCATCGAGTTCGCCCAGCCTCTCATTGCGCAGGACGCGCGCCTCGGCCGCCTTGGCGTCGCGCCGCGCGGCACCGAAATCGACATGGGCGAACATGTTGAGGCGCGGCTCCAGCGCCTCGTAGCGCCGGATCACGTCGTCAAGAAGTTCGACCGGCGAAATCTCCTTGCGGGAAATCGCGCCGCTGATTTCGCGCAAGGTCAAGAAGGCGAGGTCTGTCATTGGCGCAAAATTCCGTCGAAATGCCGTGTCCGCGACCCGCAGGGCAGGGCGCGGCCGGGAAAGGGATTACTCGTCAAGCAGCGCGACGGCGCGAACCGGCGATCCGGAGCCGTCCTTGAACTTGATCGGCAGACCGATGAACTCGAACTCGCCCTTGCCGAGAAGCTCTTCCAGATTGACCAGCCATTCGTAGTGGGACATGCCGAGATCGCGGCACAGCCTGTGCTGGGCGAAGATGTTGTCGCTCGGCTTGTCGGTGGAGGGGCCTTCGACGCCGTGCATGCGCGAACCGCGCTCATGCAGCCAGCGGGTCGCCTCCACGGTCAGGCCCGGATTGCCCCAGACGATCTGCTTCTTGTCGTCCCAGTTGCGATTGTGAAAGCCGGTGCACAGCAAAACGATATGGCCATCGACCTTCACGCCCGCGGCTTCTTCGGCTGCCGCCATGTGCTCGGCGGTGATGTCTTCGAGATCGCCGATGTGACGCAGGTCGAAGCAAACGGCCTTGCCCATGAAAAGATCGAGCGGCATCTCGTTGATGGGGAGGCCGTCGGGATTGACGTGCAGAAAGGCGTCGACATGGGTGCCGACATGGTCGAGCATCCCGATATAGTTGGTCTGAAACGTCATCGGGTCGCCCTCGACGCCCAAGCCGAATGACAAGGTGCTCTCATGGGTCAGCGCCTTGAGATAGATCGGGCTCTGGAACAGCTTGTGCGCCGGCATATTGTCTTCGACGGTCAGGCTGAGATCTACGATGCGTTTGGCCATTTGGGATCCTTTCGGTTCGGGTGCGCGATTTCGCGTCGTCTGGCGGCGGGCGTCGCCGGGGGAGCATTCCGCGAGCGGCGCCGACCGATTCAACATCACGTCGGGATGCCGCCCATTTGCAGAATTTATGCTTCCAGAGAAAATACAGGCTGACAATTGCGGTAATCCGGATATCTGATATCAATCTGTTTTATGAATAGAGTCATGAACGCGCATGATGTGAACTTTTCCCGGAAGGACATTTCAGGATGGAGTTGAGGGACTTGCGCGCCCTGATCAGCATCGCCGAAACCGGCAGCCTGTCGGCCGCGGCGCGCCTGCTCAATCTCACCCAACCGGCGTTGAGCGCGTCGCTGCAGCGCCTCGAGGAGGAGCTGGGGGTCATCCTCGTCACGCGGCACTCCCGCGGCTCGTCGCTGACGGAAGAAGGAAAATACGTGCTGCAGAAATCCTTCGACGTCATTCACGACGTCGCGGAGATCAAGTCCGTCGTCAAGGATCTGTCGAAGGAACCGATCGGGACCGTCCGGCTCGGGCTGCCGACAACGGTTGCCGGCGGAGTCATTTCCGAACTGCTACCGGTGTTGCAGGCGCGTTATCCGCAAATCAGACTGCATGTCGTCGAGGCGATGAGCGGCGTTCTGTCGGAGCAGTTGCAGCTCGGAAAACTCGATCTGGCCGTGCTGTACGACATTCAGCCGATGGCGGGCCTGCGCAGCGAGGCCATCCTGCAGGAAAAGCTGCATCTCCTCGTGCCTGCTGATCATGCCTTTGCCGGGCGCAGCCGCGTTCGGCTCGAGGAGGTCGCCCGCCTTCGTCTGGTGCTGCCTAGCGCCAATCATTCGATCCGGCGGCATATCGAATCCTATTGCAGCGCCGAAGGCCTGACGCTCGATGTCGCGGCGGACATCGATTCGCTACCGGGGCTGTTCGCTTTGGTGATCGCCGGTTACTGCACCATCCTGCCGACCTTTCTGACCGGTACCTATGCCCGCGGCGGGGAAATCGTCGCGGTCGAAATCACCAGACCGGCAATGGAATGGACCCTGCATCTTGCGTCACGGCACGATGCGCGACGTCCGCGCGCCAGTCTGGCGACCGGCAAGCTCCTCGGCGAGATTTGCAGGAAACTGGTGAGAAACGGGACATGGCCGGGCACTGTCGTCGATCATGCCAGGCCGTGACATCGGCCAGATCGCGTTCCGCGCTACGCCGAGCCGGATCTGCAGTCCGACGGCGTTTGACCGAACTTTGCCTTGAACAACCGCGAAAACTGCGCCTGGTCGCTGAAGCCGAAACGATAGGCGATATCCGCGATCGAGCGGTTGCGCGCGACTTCGAGCATGTTGCGCGCGGCGAGCAGCCGCTGATCCCGAATCTGCTGCGATACGGTTCCGTTCACGTCCTTGAACAGGTCGTGCAGGTAACGCTTGGAGATGCCGCAGGCGCCGGCGACCAGTTCGGGGGTCAGCGAGGGATTGGTCAGGTTGGCCCGGATGAAATCTTCGGCCCGCCTCAAATGCGCGGCCCTGACGGCGGAGCCTGCCCCCGGTCCCGTCGAATCCGCGCTTTCAAGCGCCAGCGTCAACAGTTCCAGAAGATGGCGATTGAGGACGGTGGCGGCGGTGGCGCCGGACGCCATTTCCTCGCGGTGAAGACGCCGGGCCATCGACGAGAACAATCCGCCCATGCCCGAACAGCCGTCGAAAACCTTCGCGCAGTGCCTGTCGGGTTCCCGCATATATCCGGCCAGCAGCGGCTTCGGCACCTTGATGACAAAGAGGTCGTTGCGGTCGTCGTATGAAAACCTGTAGGGCGCGTCGCCGCGTTCCAGGATGAAACCGCCGGGTTCGCAGCGGACCTCGCGGTTCATCTGCCGGAACACGATCGGGTTTTTTTGCGGAATGGTGATCAGGAATTCTTCTTCGACAGTTCCGTCGAGGTGCCGTGGAAGGCGTTCGTACTGCAAGGGCTCCGTCCGCAGCCGCGAGACTTCCATGGGACCGAGCGAACGACTGGTCAGATCTCCCCGGAACCGGTCCGCCGAGCGGTAGGTCAGCTTGAGCGGGAAGTAGACGTCCGCGATGACCGCGCTCCAGGCAGAGGCGCGCTCAGGTGGCGAAATGCGGTCCGTCGAATGGGCAATCCATGTCATTGGGACGTCGGGTTCCAACACTTGTTGTAGCGGAAGAGTAGAGCGGGGACGGCGCGGGAGCAAGCGCCGCGCGACGCCGTCATTTCTGCACTCTACGTCAAACGATCATTCCTCCAGCGTCAAGACCCGCACGGAAAAACGCGGCAGCCTGCGGGAGGACGTGCCTTCCGCGCGTCGCGACAACGCCGCCGGCGCGCGGCATGGGCCGTTTCACTGTGGAGGATACCGGCTATGAACCAGAAAGACGTGGATCCGATCACGCTCTCGGTCGTCAGAGGCGTGCTGGAGACGACGCAGCGTGAAATGACGATGGCGCTGGAAAAGACCGCGCGTTCCTCGGTGTTCAATCTCGCCCATGACTATTCCACGGCGCTGTTCAACCATACGCCGGAAATGATCCTGCAGGGGCAGGACATCCCGATCCATCTCGGCAGCCTGATACCGGCCATGAAGGCCGTCGACGGCTTCTTCGAGGGCGATATCAACGAAGGCGACCTGATCCTCCACAACGACCCGGACTATGCGGGCAGCCACATCATCGACACCTGCATGTACTACCCGGTCTTCTATCACGGCGAACTGGTGTTCTGGACCGTCTGCAAGGGCCATTTGACGGATATCGGCGGCCCGGTCCCGGCCGGATACAATCCCGACGCCAAGGAAATCTATGCCGAAGGCCTGCGCATCCCGCCGATCAAGATCTGGGACAAGGGCAAGCCGCGCAACGACATATTGAACATGCTCCTGACCAACATGCGCGCGCGACGCGACCAGGAGGGCGATTTCAATGCCTTGATCGGCGCCTGCCAGGTCGGCGCCCGCAACCTGATCGCGCTGCTGGACAAGTATGGCAAGGAGACGGTGCAGGACTGCATCGAGGTCCTGCTCGAAATGGCGAACCGGCACATGAACAAGCTGATCGCCGAGGTTCCCGACGGAACCTATTCGGGAATGGCGATCCTCGAGGACGCCGGTCACGGTTATGGTGATTTCGAGATCACGGCGACGGTCGAGATCAGCGGCGAAAACTGCCATATTACAATCGCGAGCCCGCCGCAGATTCCCTATTTCATCAACAGCTACGAGGGAAACAGCTACTCCGGCGTCTATCTCGGGCTGATGATGTTCGCCCAGCTTCCGCCGCCCTACAACGAGGGGCTCTACCGCAACGTGACGGTCGACATGGGGCCGAAGGGGACACTGTGCAACGCCAAGTCTCCCGCTCCGCACATGAACTGCACGACGACGCCGATGGAGACGCTGACCGACGCGGTGCGCCTGGCCTTCGAGAAAGCCGCGCCCGACAAGGTCTCTGCGAGCTGGGGCCACGCCAATGGCTGCAACATCGCCGGCTGGGATTCACGCCATGACGAGGAATATGTGACGATGGTGCTCGCCTCGATCATCTCGGGTGCCGGCGCCACGGCGACCCAGGACGGCTGGCATGCTTGCGGTCCGGAATGCTGCTTCGGCGCGCTCACCTCCGGCGATATTGAAATGCTGGAACACAGCTATCCGATCATCATTCACGAATACGGGCTGATGCAGGACTCAGGAGGCGCCGGCAAGCATCGCGGCGGCTCCGGCACACGGTGGGAGGTCGAGCCGCTCGATCGCCCGATGACCCTGATCACATTTGGCGAGGGCCGCCGGATCCCCGCCATGGGCGCCGCCGGTGCAAAATCCGAAATGGTCGACAAGAAGGTTGGCCGCCTCGAGATCACGCGCAACGGACAGACGCAGGTGATCACCGACAACGTCATCGAGACTATCCAGCCTGGCGAACGCGCCGCGAACATGAACCCTGGTGGTGGCGGGTTCGGCCCCGCCTTCGAGCGCGATCCAGCCAAGGTGGTGGATGACATTCGCAACGGCCTCGTCAGCATTGAAGGCGCCCGGCTCGATTACGGGGTGGTCATCGCCGACCCGGCGACGCTTGTGGTCGACGAGGATGCAACATCGGTCCTGCGCGCCAGCGCCTGAGGCAGGGGAGAGAGGAAAAACCATGCGTACGCAATTTCGTCTCGGCATCGACGCCGGCGGTACTTTCACCGATTTCGTCCTGGCTAGCCGGGACGGCAATGTCCGGCTGTTCAAGGTGCTATCCACGCCGTCGGATCCCACGCGGGCGATCAGGAACGGGCTCGAGCTGATTACCGAGGAAACAGGTATTTCCGCCGCGGAGATCGTGTCGAATTCAGACCTCTGCATCAACGGCACGACGGTCGGGTTGAATGCGCTGATCACGCATACAGGTGCGAAAACGGCCCTTTTGGCCACGAAAGGCCATGAGGACAGCATCGAAATCCGTCTGGGTCACAAAGAGGACGGTTACCGGTATGATCCGGAATACCCGCCGGCGACGATGCTGGCGCCGCGTCATCTGCGCCGCGGCGTGCGCGAACGGGTGATCTCGAATGGCTCGGTGCACGCCCCGCTGCATGAGGAGGATGTCCGCGAGGCTTGCCGGCATTTCCTTAACGAGGGCGTGGAGTCGGTCGCGATATCCTTCGTGTGGTCCGTGCTGCATCCCGACCACGAGTTGCGCGCAGCAGAAATCGTGCGCGAAATGATGCCGGACGTGTTGCTGACCGTCGGATCGCAGCTCTATCCGCAGGTGCGCGAATACACGCGCACGTCGACAGCGGTCGTCAATGCCTATCTCGCGCCGATCCTGCGTCGTTACGTCGACGCGGTGGATGCCTATTTCGCGTCGCTGGGCGCGCGGAACCCGGTGCGTTACTTCCAGTCGAACGGCGGATTGGCGAAGGGCAGCGTCGTATCGGATCAGTCCGTCTACGCGATCAATTCCGGCCCGGCCTCCGCGCCACAGGCCGCGCTCTATGTCGGCGCGCCGTGGAACGAGAAAAACATCATCACCATCGACATGGGCGGCACCTCCTTCGACATCACCCTGACGAAGGACGGCAAGGCGAACGTCAACAAGAATATCGACTTCCTGCGATACCGGATCGGCATTCCCATGATCCAGGTCGAGACGTTGGGCGCCGGCGGCGGCTCCATCGGCTGGATCGACGACATGGGCCTGCTACAGATGGGCCCGCAATCGGCGGGGTCGGAGCCGGGCCCGGCCTGTTACGGCCAGGGCGGCGAGAACCCGACGACCACCGATGCGAACCTTACCCTTGGCTATCTCAGCGACGATGGACTCGTTGGCGGACGCCTGCCGCTCGACCGCGCGAAGGCGCGTGCCGCGATCCGCGAAAAGCTGGCCGATCCGCTTGGAATTTCGGTCGAAAAGGCGGCCTATGGGATGTTCACCATCGTTAACAACAACATGGTGAACGGCATTCGCCGCGTGTCGGTCGAACGCGGCTATGATCCGCGCGATTTCGTGCTGATGGGGGCAGGCGGCGCGACCGGCGCGCATATCACGGCGCTTGCCCGCGAGATCGGGATCAAGAAGGTTCTTGTCTCCAAGCTTGCCTCCGGCCTGTGCGCCTACGGGCAGATCATTTCCGACGTGAAGTATAATTACATGGCGCCCGCGCCGACGCGTCTGGAAGGCGCAGAGGCGGCAAAGAAGCTCGACAGTCTGTTCAACGGGCTGGAAGCGCGGGGCATAGCCGATCTGG
Source organism: Oricola nitratireducens (assembly GCF_014904745.1). Taxonomy (GTDB): domain Bacteria; phylum Pseudomonadota; class Alphaproteobacteria; order Rhizobiales; family Rhizobiaceae; genus Oricola; species Oricola nitratireducens. The sequence continues at coordinate 6,544 of NZ_JACZCS010000014.1, read as the reverse complement.
AGGCGGACGACTTCACGCGCGAGCGCATTTCGATCCGGCGCAGTCTCGACATGCGCTATGTTGGCCAAGTGCACGAATGCACGGTCGAAATCGATGCATTCGAGGTGGACGAGGCCGCGCTTGAGCAGATCAAGTACGCCTTCCACGCTCGCCATCGGGAACTCTACACCTATGACGAACCCCACAGCGCCGTGGAGGTGGTCAATGTCGAAAGCACGATCCAGGGCCATGTCGAAAATCCCAAGCGGATGAACATCGCCGAAGGCAACGGAGCCGAAACCGCTCTGAAGGGCGTGCGCGCCATGGTCTTCGAGGCTTCCGGCAAGACGACGGAAACGCCGGTGTATGACGGGGGGCTGCTTGGCGCCGGCGACCGCGTGGCGGGGCCTGCGGTGATCGAGGAAGTAACGACGACGCTTGTGATCGAACCCGGCTGGACCGCCGATCTGCACGAAACCGGCGTCTATGTCATCGTCAACGAGGCCTGAGGGAGCTGAAGCCGGCACGCGTCAGCGTCGCTCGGCGGGCCCCAGGTGCATGAATTCCTTGAAGGCGGACACGGCGGGACTGTGTTCAATGTTGGTCGCCCATGCCAGGCCGACGTCCATCGTCGGGATGTGGTCGACCAGCGAGATCACTTCCACCCGGCGTCCGTCGAGCGACCAGGGCCGGTAGACCATGTCCGACAGGATCGTCACTCCCATGCCGTTGGCGACCATCGAGCGCACGGCTTCGACGGAGGACGTGCGGAAGGTCGTCTGCGGCCGCAGGCTGTTGCGGTTCCAGTAGCGCTGGGCCGTGTTGCTGGCCTCGTCGACCGTGAGCATGATGTAGGGCTCTCTCGCCACGTCCTGCAGCGAAACGGAGGAGCTGGCGAGCAGCGGATGTTGCGATGGCAGCCAGAGCCTGCGGCGCGATTGCAGCAAAGTGTCGTAAGAGATGCCTTCCTGGTTCACGATGTTGGAGGTCAGCATCACGGCAAGATCGAATGTGCCGGATACGAGCCCGTCCTCGATGGCGTTACGGGAGGCTTCGGTCAGCTGCAGGTCGACGCCGGGAAAGGCGCGAACGAAGCGTTCGATATAGGGCGGGATGAAATAGCCGGCGACGGTATAGGTCATCGCGAGCCGCAGCTTGCCCTTCACATCGTCGCGCAGACGGCTCGGAGACCTGACGGCCTCGTCGAGTGCGGCCATGATCCGATGGGCGTGATCGAGAAAAATGTTGCCCTCATAGGTGAGTGCGACTCCGCTCGCATGGCGGTGAAGCAACTGCGCTCCCACGGTCTCCTCAAGCTGCTTGACTGCCGTCGTCACAGCCGATTGGGACACGTTGAGTTCCATCGCGGCGCGCGAGATCTGGGCGGTGTTGGCGACCGCGATAAAGTAGCGGAGCTGGCGGATTGTCGGCTCATTCATTTTGTTGATGCCTTGTATTAAAAAATACGAAAATGCTTCTCGCCGCTGTTCCTCACGCCAGGCCGCGGCCATGTTCGTACCTGATATGATTCACCCTTTGAAAACAGAATTCTTCCTGTTCCATTGGCAGCCGGTTGCGGCCAAGGCGGTTTGCCGGCCGGAACTGTATCGGTTTCTGTCATATAAAAAAAACAGAAAATGGTATCGCGATAATCATATTTTACGTCCGCGGACCTCGTTCATTATCGTCTTCATATGGAGAGAGAGCCTGCCACGCGCGCAGAGTGGCATGCCTGACCGAAGATGGGAGACCACGCGATGCCTGTGGAAATCAATTGCGACATGGGCGAGAGCTTCGGGCTCTACAAGATGGGGGACGACGAAGGGATCATGCCCTTCATCTCGCAGGCCAATGTCGCTTGCGGATTTCATGGCTCCGATCCCAATCACATGCGCCGTACCGTCGAACTCGCCAGGAAACACGACGTGAAGGTGGGCGCGCATTTCTCGTTGCCGGATCTGCCCGGTTTCGGGCGCCGCGAGATGAAGATCGACCGCGACGAAATGTTCAACATCATTATCTATCAAATCGGCGCACTGAAGGGTTTCCTGGACGTCGCCGGCCTGCCGCTGGCGCATCTCAAACCGCATGGAGCGCTTTACGGAATGGCGGCTCGCATGGAGCATATCGCCCAGGCCGTCGCGGATGCAGCCGAGATCTACAAAGTCCCGGTGCTCGGCCTTGCAGGAACATTGCACGAGGAAGTCTACAAGGCTCGCGGGATAGCCTTCCAGGCGGAGTTTTTCGCCGATCTCGATTACGACGACAATGGCGGGCTGATCATCACGCGCGAACACCATGCGGTCGAGCCTGCCGTAGCGGCATCCCGCGCGACTGATGCCGTAAAAGATGGCAGGGTCACAAGCATCAACGGCAAACCGGTTGCCGTGCGCGCCGAAACGATCTGCGTTCATTCCGACACGCCGGGCGCCGTCGAAATCGTCAAGGCTGTGCGGAATGCAGTCAGTCAGCTGGAAGCGGCCTGATACGGCCCGCCGATGTCCCAAAGGAGAAAAATCGATGGCAAAACACGAGGTCAGATCCCCGATCCCGGGAACCTTCTACCGCAAACCCGCGCCCGATCAGCCAGTATTCAAGGAGATCGGAGACACTGTCGCAAAGGGCGATACCATCGGTTTGGTCGAGGTGATGAAAACCTTCCATGAGATCAAGGCGGATGCCGACGGAACGATAACCGGTTTTCCGATCGATGACGCCGAGCCGGTCATGGCCGGCCAGACGATCGCCGAGTTGGGCTGAGGCGGCCGTGTCACGAGGCAATATCAGGAAACTGCTGATCGCCAATCGCGGCGAAATCGCGGTCCGTATTATCCGCGCGGCGCGCGATCTCGGCATAGCGACGGTGCAGGTGCACAGCGAGGCCGACAAGGACAGCCGTGCGGTGCGCATGGCCGACGAGGCGGTCAATATCGGCCCGCCTCAGGCGGCGAAATCCTATCTCGATGTCGAGGCAATCCTGAAGGCTGCGAAGGAAAGCGGCGCCGATGCGATCCATCCGGGATACGGCTTCCTCGCCGAGAACGCGGCCTTTGCGGACGCGGTCGCGAATGCCGGGCTGATTTTCGTCGGCCCGAGCGGCGACACGATCCGTCTGATGGGAGACAAGGCGGCCGCGCGCGCCGAGGCGAAAAGGGCGAACGTGCCGACAGTGCCGGGCAGCGACGGTGTCATCGAGGACATGGAAGCGGCCGCACACCTTGCCGCGCATATCGGGTTTCCGGTGATGATCAAGGCGGCCGCGGGCGGCGGCGGTCGCGGCATCCGCATCGCCCACGACGCGGGCGAATTCCATGCGCTTGCGCCGCAAGCCTCGTCGGAAGCAAAGGCCGCCTTCGGCGACGGCGGCATCTATATCGAGAAGGTCATCGAGCGCGCCCGCCATATCGAGGTGCAGGTGCTCGGCGACGGCGAGGATGTCGTCCACTTCTACGAGCGCGAATGCTCGTTGCAGCGCCGCCGGCAGAAGGTCTGGGAAGAGGCGCCGTCGGTCGCCCTGAACGAGGATGTGCGCGAGCAACTCTGTCGCTCGGCCGTCGCGCTGGCGAAGGCGGTCAACTACAAGGGCGCCGGCACGATCGAATATCTCTATGACGACGTCACGGGCGAATTCTACTTCATCGAGATGAACACCCGCATCCAGGTGGAGCACCCGGTCACGGAGATGATCTGCGGCGTCGATCTGGTCGCCGAGATGATCGCGATCGCCGGAGGGGCCAAGCTGCGCGCCGGCCAGGAAGCGATCAGCCGGACGGGCCATGCCATCGAGGTGCGGCTGAACGCCGAGGACCCGGCCAACAACTTCATGCCTTTCCCCGGCATTGTCGGCGAATTGCTGACACCCGACGGGCCGGGCGTGCGCTTCGACCACATGCTTTATCCGGGCTACGCGGTACCTCCCTTCTACGACTCGCTGCTCGGCAAGCTGATCGTCTGGGCGGAAGACCGCGACAAGGCGCTGATGCGCCTCAAGCGCGCGCTCGACGAGTTGCAGATCGAAGGACTGCCGACCACCGCGCCGCTGTTCCAGGCGCTTCTCGAGAGCGACGACGTTCGCGCCAGCGCGGTCCATACCCGCTGGCTGGAGCCGTGGCTCGAAGACAATCTCGATCTCATCAGGCAAAAAAAGGAGGCTCAGGCACATGGGTAGCCGATACACATTCGGAGGCGATGAGCACATCTTCGTCGAAGTCGACGAGGCGATGTCGCTGGAGGCATTCTTCGTCAGCCTGTCGATGACGAATGCCGTGCGCGAAGCCAACATCAAGGGCGTCACCGAAATCTGCCCGGCCAACGCCTCGTTCCAGATCAAGTTCGATCCCGACGTGATCCACCCGAACGACATGATGGCGGAGTTGAAGCGGCTGGAGGAGACGGCGGAAAGCGCCGAGCCGGTGCTCGATACCCGTATCATCGAGATCCCGGTCTACTACCAGGATCCGTGGACCCACGAGACCTTGATGCGCTTTCGCGAACGCCATCAGGATCCGAACGCCACCGACATCGAATATGCCGCGCGCATCAACGGCTATGACAGCGTCGAGAAGTTCATCGAGGCGCATTCGGGTGCGCCGTGGTTCGTCTCGATGGTCGGCTTCGTCTCCGGCCTGCCGTTCCTCTATCAGATGGTCGATCGGCCGCGGCAGATCGAGGTGCCGAAATATCTGCGCCCGCGAACCGACACGCCGCGCCTGACGGTCGGTTACGGCGGCTGCTTCTCCTGTATCTATTCGGTGCGCGGCGCCGGCGGCTACCAGATGTTCGGCATCACGCCGATGCCGATCTACGACCCGGAACAGAAGGTCTCCTACCTCCAGGACTTCATGGTCTTCTTCAAGCCGGGCGATATCGTCAAATGGAAGCCGATCAACCGCGAGGAATATGACGCCGCCGTCGCCGAGGTGCAGGCAGGCACTTTCGCGCCCCGGATCAAGAACGTCCGCTTCTCGCTCGACGAGTACAACGCCGATATCGACGGCACCAACGCCAAGCTGATGGAGGCCCTCCATGCCGATTAACGTCATCTCCGCCGGCATCGCCACCACGATCCAGGACATGGGGCGGCCGGGCTACTATCACCTCGGCATTCCGATGGGTGGCGCTATGGACCGCCTCGCTCTGAGAACGGCCAACCTGCTGGTCGGCAATGACGAGGGCGCGGCCGGGCTGGAATCCGTCTTTGTCGGTCCGGAACTGGAGTTCACCGAGGACGCCATGGTCGCAGTCTGCGGCGCCGAACTGCCGCCCAAGCTCGACGGCGAGCCGCGCGAGACCTGGACCGCCTTCCCGGTGAAGGCAGGGCAGGTGCTGTCCTTCGACTTCCTGAAGTCCGGCGCGCGCGCCTATATCGCGATTTCCGGCGGCATCAACACCGAGCCGAAGCTGGGCAGCCGTTCGACCTACGCCATCGGCGCGCTCGGCGGCATTGACGGCCGCGCCGTCCAGCCGGGCGACACGCTGCCGCTCGGTAAGGGGTCGAAATCCGTCAAGGAAGGTCTGACCGTCCCGCAGACCCTGCGCCGCGGTCCGGGCAATCCGGCGGAACTGCGCGTTCTGCCGGGCCTGTACTGGCACCGCATCACCGAACAGGCCCAGAAGGATTTCTTCGACGATACCTGGAAGGTGGCGAACGAGGCCGACCGAATGGGCTACCGGTTCCAGGGCGGGCGCAAGCTCGAATTCGTCGAGCGCGAGCAGCCCTTCGGCGCCGGCGCCGATCCGTCCAACATCACCGATGCCTGCTATCCCTACGGCTCCGTTCAGGTGCCGAGCGGCACCGAGCCGATCGTGCTGCATCGCGACGCGGTGTCGGGCGGTGGTTATTTCATGATCGGCACGGTGATTTCCGCCGACATGGACCTGATCGGCCAGTTGCAGCCGCATACGCCGACCCGCTTCGTGAAGGTCGACATGGATACGGCGCTTGCCGCACGCCATGACCGCGCGAAAACCATGGATGCCATCCGCGAAGCTCTTTCCTGATCTTGAAAGGACACGTCATCATGACCACACTCGCCACCACGCACCCGACGCTTCTGAACGCCGTTCTCGGCGGCAGGCGCAGCGCGCTTCAGTCGGTCCTGCTCGCAGTCGCCGGAACGGCGCTTCTCTGGGCCTCCGCCAAGGTGCAGATCCCGTTCTTTCCGGTGCCGATGACCATGCAGACCTTCGTGGTCCTGTTCCTCGGATTTGCGCTCGGCGCCCGTCTCGGTGCGGCGACCATATTGCTCTATCTCGCCGAAGGCGCGCTCGGCCTGCCGGTCTTTGCCGGCACGCCGGAAAAGGGCATCGGGCTTGCCTACATGATGGGTCCCACTGGCGGCTTTCTTGCCGGTTTCGTCGTCGCGGCCTTTGTGACCGGATGGTTTGCCGAACGTGGTTTCGACCGCCGTCTCGTTACCGCGGCATTCGCTGCGCTTGCCGGTCTCGTGGCGGTCTATGCGTTCGGAATTGGCTGGCTTGGTGCGTTGATCGGCTGGGACAAGCCTGTTCTCGAATTCGGGCTTTATCCGTTTCTGCCCGCCGAAGCGTTGAAACTCGCCCTGCT
>NZ_JACZCS010000013.1 GCF_014904745.1 Oricola nitratireducens | reverse complement strand
CAAAAGGAGACAAAAATGTGCGATTCGGCGAAACCGGGCACGGCAATCGGTACCGTACTGATCGAAAATGCACGAACGCGGGTTACCGAGTGGCGGTTTGCCAAGGCTGGCGACAACACCGGTTGGCATCGTCATGAACACGATTACGTGGTGGTGCCGCTCTTCGACGGGGCGCTTGAGCTGCACGAGCCGGGCGGCGTGGAACGTCTCGCCGAACTGAAGAACGGCGTGCCCTATTTCCGCGAACGCGGGGTGGAGCATGACGTACTGAGCGCAAATGAATTCGAATGCGCCTTCATCGAGATCGAGTTTCTCGAAGAACCCGGTAGCCACTGACCGCTGCGCGGGACAGTCAGCCGGCCGCGAACCCGATTGCCACGGAGACCCGGGTGTGTTTGAGTTTGCATAGAACAGTCAATTGCTTGGCCATCTATCCATGACTGGCGTTACAGCCCCACTGAACACCCCCTTCGTCAATCGGGCGCGCGAGCCGCTGCGCGTCCTCGGCACCACTGTGACCCAGGTGGACGCGCTGAAGAAGGCCGCCGTCGAGGATCTGGGACAGCGGTTCGAGTTCATTTCTCTTGACGGAACCGCAGCGCAACGGCGCGGCGCGCTATACCCGGACACTTTCGATGTTTACGATCAGTGGTTCCACGACATCGACCTGATCTGGCCGACGGGCTCGATCAGGGCAATCGACGTCAACCGCATCCGCAAGTGGGACGAGATCGAGCAATTGCCGGCAACGTCGCGCGTTCGCGGCGAGGCGCCGAACGCACTGGGGAGCGATCCCTCGCAGCGTCTGTTCGTCCAGCTGGACGGTACCCTCGGCAATACCGAAACCGACCGGATCAGCATGGTGCCGACCGTGCACAATGCCGACAGTTTTGCCGTCGTCGGTGCGGATCCGAGCGAAATCACCGGGTGGGGCTCCCTGCTCGATCCGAAATGGGCTGGAACGGTGGTTCTGCAGACAGACGCTGCCATCGGAAGCCTGGACATGCTGCTTGCGCTTCACGCCAAAGGCGAACTTGTCGTGAAGGACGCGGGCGATCTGAGCCTCGAGGAAATCGATGCTCTCGTCGACAAGCTGTTTTCTTACCGCGCGGCCGGCCATTTCCGCTGCTTGTGGGCGGACGAAGCCCAGGCAATCGTTGCTTTCAGCGAGGGAAGAAGGGCGATCGGATCGCTTTGGTGGTCCGGCTTCACCAGGTTGCGCGCCATGGGGGTGCCGGTCAACATGGTGACGCCAAAATTCGGCTACCGCGGCTGGTTCGGGGGGCTGGCCCTGTCGATCAAGGCGGAGCCGTGGGCCGTGGACGCGGCCTACGACTATCTGAACTGGTGGCTGGAAGGCCGCGCCGGCGCGTTGATGTCGAGAAACGGCGCCTACATGACCGGCCGGGCGGCGCTACGCGAATACCTCTCCAAGGAAGAATGGGACTTCTGGTACCGGGGAAAGCCGGCAGCCTGCGACATTCGCAATGCCGACGGGACGATCGTGTTTTCCAAAGGGGAACGCCGGGAAGGCGGCGCCTATGAGGACCGGATGTCACGTGTGGCGGTCTGGGATACCGTCATGAAAGAGCACAATTACCTCGTGCGCCGCTGGGAAAACGCCCTTAGTCGGTAAAACGGCTCTCCGGCTTCAGATAGCTTTGAAACTCGGGCGTGGGGAACACCGACAACGCCATCAGCCGCTTGCCTGTCCGGTCCGCCGACAGCCGGAGGTGCTCCTCCAGTGCGTACGCCGCCGCGTCATAGGAACCGCGCACCACAAACTCGAGTATGATCGCGTGCTCCTCGAGCGGTTGCCTGAACGGCCTTCCACCGATGGAATTGGAAAACACCTTGTTGACCACCAAGGCGATCTGGCTCTGCTCGATCATCCTCAGCAGGTGCTGGTTCGATGTCTGCTGTAGCAGACGCCAGTGGATATCACGTTCGAGCTCGTCTACCATTTCGCTTACGATGTCATTGCCAGATTCAAGCGCTTTCCGGGTGGTTTCGAACATCCGCCGGATATCTTGAATAGCCATGCGCGGAGCGCTTTCGGAGAGGGCGAGCGGCTCCAATTTCTGGCGTATGGAGAAATAATGGGCAACATCGCGGGCCGTTAACGGCCCCACGACCCAGTGCGACCGCCGGTCTTTTCTGACGAGGCCACGATCCTGGAGGCGCTGGAGCAGTTCGCGGACAATCGTGCGACTTACCTTGTAGTGATCCGCGGCGGCCATTTCGTTGATCCGATAGAGGCCGAACGGCATAGCATTGACGATTTCCCTTTCGAAATCCTCGGCGATGATTTCGGCTCCTCCGCGCGGCGACTCGTAGTCGGCGGCGGTCTGCAATCCGAGCATTTCCGCCGAAAATTTCAGCTTTCTGACATTCTTTACAGAGTTGTTCGACTTTCCGGGGACGATGAAGCCGCGGCCATTGAAGCGCGTCAGCGCGCCTTTTGCCTCAAGCTCGTTCAGCGCTTGGCGTACCGGGGTTCGGCTCGTTCCGAAAACGTCAGCGACCGGTCCCTCGTTGAGGACGGTGCCCTGTGCCAAACGCCCTTCCGCTATCGCGTTGAGCAGCACAGTTTCAATCCGCTGATACCGCGGTTGGGAGCGGATTTCGTTCCGGGCCGAGATCTTCATGCTTTGATTCCCTTGCGCAATGGGAAGGTTCTATAGCGTGCACGATTAAACCACAAAAACGTATCTGATTACAAAATACAATCAGACTGACGTCTTCGATGGCAGAATCTTGCCATTTTGGCGATATTTTCAGCTCAATTCCGCCTAAAAAATAAGCACGCAATGCCGATTTTTTCTCTTTGCATACGATGTGCATTTATGCTTCATTTCGTCTGTCGCAACGAGAATGGCGGGCGAGGAAAAGCGCAGATGATGGAAGTGCAGGGATTGTCGAAGGCCTTTTCGGGCGCAACGGCTGTCGACAATTTCAGTCTGACGATCGGTCAGGATGAATATCTGACGCTCCTGGGGCCGTCAGGTTCCGGCAAATCGACCCTGCTGCGTCTTCTGGCCGGCCTGGAAGCTCCCGATTCAGGGGTGATCCGTCTCAACGGCGAGGACATCACCAGTCTGCCCGCGCATATGCGCCATCTCGGATTTGTCCAGCAGAAATACGCGCTCTTTCCGCACTTGTCGGTGAGCGACAATGTCGCCTTCGGTTTGCGCTTTCGGGCGGTCGACCCCGTCACCGACGAGGCGGTCGTGGCTCGCCGCGTCAAGGAGAGTCTGGACCTTGTGGGATTGACCGATCTGGGCGCGCGGATGGTCGGCCAGCTTTCCGGCGGCCAGAAGCAGCGGGTCTCGCTGGCGCGGACGCTGGTCACTGAGCCGAAGGTGTGTCTTCTGGACGAACCGCTCGGCGCCCTCGACGCCAATCTCCGGGAGCGGATGACGGTGGAGTTGCAAAAGATTCGCCGGGCGCTCGGCGTGACGTTCATGCATGTCACCGGCAACGAGGCGGAAGCGATCGCGATGGGCGACCGCATGATCGTGCTCGATCATGGCAAGCTGCTGCAGGTCGCGCATCCCGACGTCGTCTTCCTGACCCCGGCAAACGTCAGCGTCGCGCGCTACATCAATGCCTACAACATCCTCGAGGGGCGCTCGGAAGACGGGCGGTTCGTATGCGGCGACGCGGCATTTCCGCTGCCGGCGCCGGCGCAGGACCTCCGTCATTACGCCATTCGCTTCGATTCCGCGCGCATACTGGCCGAAGACGAAACCGCGTCGGAGGACAGCGCGTGCATGACCGCGCGGTTCATCGCCAGCGAGTTCCTGGGGAGCCAGGTCACCTACATCCTTCGCCGGTCCGATGGCCGGACGTTCGAGGTGGTGCGCCACCTCAGCAGGGAAGATCCCGTGGTCTACGACCGCGATCAGCAATGCACCATCTGCTGGAACGCTTCCGATGGACTGCTGTTCGACGCAAGCGGAAACCTGGTTTCCGCCGCTCCGGTCAGGGGAGCCGCCTGATGAGTATCGATACCAACATGACGGGGACAATCGTGCAGGACAAAACAACTGCGAAAAAGCAGGGGCTGTTCAACCGGTACGGGCACTATTTCCTGTTGGCGCCGGGCGTCATCTGGATGATCCTCTTCCTGGTCGTGCCCTTGATCATGATGCTCTACGTCAGCTTCTGGACGCAGACCACTTTCGCGATCAAGCCTGACTTGACCGTGAAGTCGTGGGTGACGTTCTTCAGCTCGGATACATATTTCGGCGCTCTGCTTCGCACGCTGCGCATCTGGCTGACCGTTCTCGTCCTGACATTCGCGATCGGCTACCCGGCCGCGCTCTTTATCGGCCAGTACGTCCGCAACAAGACCGTGCAGACCATTCTGCTTGTCGCCTGCGTGATCCCGTTTTGGACATCCTTCCTCATTCGCGTGCTCGCCTGGCGCCCAATGCTCGGCAAGGAGGGGGCGATCAACATCGTCCTGATGAAGATCGGCATCATTACCCAACCGATCGATGTTCTTCTTTTCACCGAGCTTTCCGTCATCATCGGCATGGTCCAGATCTACGTCGTCTTCATGGTGGGGCCGATTGCCTTCATGCTGGCGCGCATCGACGAGAGCCTGATCGAGGCCGCCCGCGACCTCGGCGCATCGTCCTGGCGGATATTCCGCAAGATCATCTTTCCCTTGAGCCTGCCCGGCGTGGTCGTCGGCGCGATTTTCGTATCCGTCATGGTGCTTGGCGAATTTGCCACCGCGTCCGCCCTGTCCGGGCGGAAGGTCAACCTGCTCGGAAATATCATCGTGACCCAGGTCGGATCGCTCAAATGGGCATTTGCCGCCGTCATCGGGGTCGTGCTCACGCTCGTGATGGCAGCGGTGATCATCGGCCTCCTTCGGGTGGTCAATCTGAGACGCGAGCTGTGAGCGGGGCACGAAACTGATGCAAGACGCAAAATTCCTCAAAATCGGCCTCGGCACCTACACGGCTCTTTTCATAGCGTTCCTCTACGCACCGTTCGTGGTGATGGGGATTCTGAGCTTCCAGCAGGGTCCCGAAGGCGGTCCGCAATTCCCGATCATCGAGTGGTCAACCTATTGGTATCAGCACGTATTGGGGTTCGCGCCTCCGTCACGCGTGGCGCCGCTGCCGATCGGAGAGGCTCTGGCCCGCTCGATTACGCTGGCCGTCGCCACCATGATTGTCTCGACTGTTCTTGGAACCCTGACCGCGCAGGCATTCCGGCGGCATTTCAAGGGATCGGGTTTCGTTTTCTATCTCGTCGTTCTCGGAATGATGGTTCCGGGCGTTCTGCTCGGCCTGGGAATGGCGCTGGTTGCCGACCAGTTCGGCATTCCAAGGACCTGGTGGGGCACCGCTTTCGTCCTGCATGTCGTTTACACCTATCCGTTCGCATTCCTCGTGATGCTGGCGATCTTCAATCGGTTCGACGGTTCGGTTGAAGAAGCGGCCTGGGCGCTCGGCGTGCCGCCCGGAAGGACATTCCGGAAGATCACCTTCCCGATCATCTTCCCCGGCGTGCTCTCGGCCATGCTGTTTGCCTTCACGCTGAGCTACGACGAATTCCCGCGTACGCTGTTTACGGGTGGTTCCGAGGTGACGATGCCGATTGCCATCTACGGCACCTTCGCGGTCGAGATCCATCCGAACCTGTTCGCTTTCGGCGTGCTCACGACGGTCTTTTCCTTCGCGCTTCTGACGGTCTACGGCCTGCTGATGATGGCTTCGGTCCGGCGCGCCAAGGTTCGTATCAGCGGTCTCCAGGAGGAGATCGAATGAGCCGCCTGTCGCACCACAATGCCGTTGTGACCGGTGCCGGTGCCGGTATCGGAAGAGCGATCGCGTTGCGGCTCGCCGCCGAGGGCGCGAAGGTCGTGGTGCAGGACATCAACGAAGCGGCCGCGCGCGAAACTTCCGACATGATCGGCGCAGCCGGAGGGACGGCACTCGCGGTTTCCGGGGATGTTTCGATCGCAAGCGATATCGACAGGGCCTTTTCGGCTTGCGAGGAAAGCTGGGGCACCTGTTCGCTCGCCGTCAACAATGCCGGCATCGTTCAGCAGGTCCGCCTTGCCGATATGGCGGTCGAGGATTTCGACCGGATGATCGCCATTCACTTGCGCGGCTGTTTTCTCGGTTGCCGGCGGGCGATCGGACCAATGCTGAAAAACGGCAACGGCGTCATCGTCAACATAGCATCCCAGCTCGGTCAGATCGGCGGCGTGGAGCTGACGCATTACAGCGCCGCCAAGGCCGGCATCATCGGCATGACCAAGGCCATGGCGCGCGAAGTCAGTGCATCGGGCGTCCGCGTGAACGCGGTCGCTCCGGGGCCGATCAATACCGAACTCGTGAAATCTCTGTCGGAGGACTGGCGCAACAGGAAAGCTGCCGAACTGCCGTTGGGGCGTTTCGGCGAGCCGGAGGATGTCGCCGCCACCGTCGCTTTTCTCGCCTCCGAAGACGCTGCCGTCTACGTGGGGCAAACCCTTGGGCCCAATTCGGGCGATGTGATGCTTTAGGAGCCGTCTGAATGAGAAACGTCTTGATAACCGGAGCCGGAATCGGGATTGGGCGGGCGACGGCCAAGGCATTCGCCGACAACGGCGATCGTGTCTTCGTCACCGACGTCCTCGAGAAAGAGGGCAACGCCGTGGCCGATGCGATTACGCAATCTGGCGGCGCGGCCGAGTTCCATCTCCTCGACGTGACCTCCACCGAAATGACCGACGCACTGGTTGCCGATGTCGAGAAGAAACACGGCGCAATCGACTGCATCGTCTGCAACGCCGGTATCGCTCACAAGGTGCCACTCGGGGAAATGAGTGACGAGAAGTGGGACCAGACGTTCGATATCGATCTCAAGGGCATGATGCGGCTGGTACGCGCCGCGGCTCCGGCGATGAAGGCGGCGGGAAAAGGGTCGGTCGTCTGCCTGTCGTCCATCATGGGCGTTGCCTACGGATGGGACGAGCACGTCCATTATTCGGCAGCGAAATCCGGTGTGGTCGGTCTTGTGCGTGGACTGGCCGTGGAACTCGCGCGTAGCGGCATTCGCGTCAACGGTGTCGCACCTGGCTACATCCGCACCGCACAGGCCCTGTCCGAGAAGCATTCTCTCGGGCCGGAAGGGCTCGAGAAAGCGGCAGAGTTCATCCCGATGGGACGCGTTGGCGAGCCGGAAGATATCGCCGACGTGATCAAATTCCTCGCCTCGGAGCAGGCCCGGTACATGACCGGACAAGTTGTGACGGTGGATGGGGGATTGTTGGTCGGCCGCTACTAGCGGCAGGCGGATACAGGAAACAAAGCAACTCGAACAACAGGGATATCACCATGATGAAAACGCCCATTACCCGAAGGGGCTTCGTTGCAGGTGCCGGTGCGCTTGCCGGTGCTTCTGCTTTAATGCGCCCGAGCCAGCTTCTGGCCGCAGACCTCAGCGGCGAACAGCTGCGCACGGTCGGCCTGTCCGTCACCGTTCAGGAGCGTATTCTGAACGACTTCAAGGCCAAGTCGGGCGTCGGTTCCGTGTCGGGCAAGGCCGACATCTTCCCGAACACCCAGACGGAGCTGCTTTCGGGTTCGGATGCCTATGACTGCTGGGAGATCATCGGCGAACGCCTGCCGGCGATGACCGCCACCAACACCATCAAGCCGATCCCGACTGCTGATCTTTCCAACTGGAATAGCATCCGGTCGACATTCGTCGACACGGACCCGCGCATGGAAGCACGTGCGCAAATTTCCGGCCAGATCTGGGCCGACGCCGACCAGACCCAGCTGTGGATGGTTCCGACCGTCTACAACTTCGACTCGATCGGCTATCGTCCGGACCTCGTCAGCGCAGAAGAAGCCAATACCTGGACGGCGCTTTTCGACGACAAGTTCAAGGGCAAGACAGGTCTCAATGTCGATCCGCTGATCGCATTCGGCCAAGCCATCCTCGCGATGAACTCGCTCGGTCTGCTTGACGTGAAGAACCCCGGCAACCCCAACAAGGAAGAGATCGACGAGGCTTCGAAGTTCCTGATTTCCAAGAAGAAGGGCGGCCAGTTCCGTGCGCTTTGGGGCGACTTCGGCGAACTCGTCAACCTGCTCGCTTCGGGCGAGATGATCCTCGCCGACGCATGGCAGCCGGCGGTGATGGCCGTGAAGGCACAGGGCATCCAGTGCTCGTACGCCGTTCCCAAGGAAGGCTACCGCGCCTGGGCGATCGGCATCTCGCTGATTGCCAACAGCCCGAACGCCGAAGCCGTCAAGGCTTATGCCGACTACTGGCTGTCCGGCGCTCCCGGCATCACCGTTTCCGAGCAGGGGTACTATTCGCCGACGACGACCATCAAGGATGTCATGGCACCGGAGAAATACGGCTTCTGGTACGAAGGCAAGCCCTGGGAAGGCCCGGAAGAGCGCGGCATCAAGCCGGGTGATCTTCGTGACGGCGGTTCGCTCGAAGAGCGCGCGAGCCATGTTGCCTACTGGCACCAGTGGCCGGACGAGTACGACCACCTGATCATGCGCTGGGACGAGTTCCTCAGCGCCTAACCTCTGAACGGGCGAGGGCATCCGTCCTCCCAATTCTCGACGTGCGGGCGGTTCGTGTCCGTCCGCACGTCATCCGAGCGAATTTTTTAGGGAACTCCGATGACACATTATGACCTGGAACTGGTCAAACTCCGAAAGGTCTATCCCGGCGGCACAGTGGCCGTCGAAGAGTTCGACCTCAGCGTCAAGCGCGGGGAGTTCATTTCGTTCGTCGGACCGTCCGGTTGCGGCAAGACCACGACGCTACGGATGATCGCCGGCCTGGAATCGATCACTTCCGGTGATCTGGTTATCCGCGGCAAGAATTTTACCAACGTTCCGACCGAACACCGGCCGACGTCAACCATTTTCCAGAACTACGCGATTTTCCCGCATATGACAGTCCGCCAGAACATCGAGTTCGGCCTCCATGTTCGCAAACTCGGTGCGGCGGAGATCAAGAAGCGGACCGATGCGATCATCGAGAAGCTGGAACTGGGCGATGTCGTCAATGCAAGGGAAAGCGCGTTGTCGGGCGGCCAGAAGCAGCGCCTGTCGCTGGCGCGCGGGCTGGTAACCGAGCCCGATATTCTTCTCCTCGACGAACCGCTTGGCGCGCTGGACGCGAATCTGCGCAAATCGATCCAGGAAGAGCTCAAAATCCTCCAGCGCGAACTCAACATCACCTTCGTTTTCGTCACCCATGCGCAGTCGGAAGCCTTGTCCATGGGCGACCGCGTGGTCGTGATGAATGCCGGGAAGGTCGAACAGGTGTCCGCTCCGTTCGAACTGTATACGCGGCCGCAATCCGCATTCGTCGCGCGTTTCATCGGACGCAACCGCATCATACCCGGCGAACTTGCGGAAGTTGCCGAAGGGCGGGCTTCCGTCATCACGCCGCTGGGCAAATTCTCCGGCGTGCCGAGTTTCAAACAGGGGGCAGCGTCTGTCGGGCAGAAGGCCATGCTTGTCGCGCCGTCGGAATATATCGACATCGTGCCTGCTCATGAAAAGGCTGCTGACGCCTCGTTTGAAAAAGCCGAGGGAACCGTGATGACCCTGGAGCCGGTCGGCCACGTCGTCTATGTCGGCGTCGAATTGCCCGGCATGGCGCCCATGCGCATCGAAGCCTATCGCGAGCGCATCGAGGGCAGGAACATCGAAAACGGGTCCAGGGTCGAACTCCGCTGGAAGCCTGAGCGGGCGACGATCGTGCTCGGCGAAATGTGAGAAGCCTTGGTGAAAGCGCTCAGGAAAAACTCATCAACTGTATTGGAAAGTGGAGGTCATTGAGATGACAAAGAAAATTTATTGCGCCTTTGGCGTCGACGTGGACGCCGTGGGCGGCTGGCTCGGATCCTATGGCGGCGAGGATAGCCCCTGCGACATCAGTCGCGGACTTTTTTCCGGCGAAGTCGGTTCGATGCGTCTGCTCGAACTCTTCAAGCGGTGGGGCATCAAGACGACGTGGTTCATTCCGGGCCATTCGATCGAAACCTTTCCCGAGCAGATGAAGGCGGTCGCCGATGCCGGCCACGAGATCGGCATGCACGGCTACAGCCACGAAAATCCGATCGCCATGACGCCGGAACAGGAAGAGTCCGTCATGGACAAGTCGATCGAGCTGATCGAGAACCTGTGCGGCCGACGCCCCACCGGTTATGTCGCGCCGTGGTGGGAGTTCTCTCCCGTTTCGAACGAACTGTTGCTGAAGAAGGGCATCAAGTACGACCACTCGCTGATGCATAACGACTTTTCGCCCTACCGCGTGCGCGTCGGTGATACCTGGACCAAGATCGATTACTCCAAGAAGGCCGAGGAGTGGATGAAGCCGCTCGTCCGTGGCGAGGAGACCGATCTCATCGAAATTCCCGCGTCCTGGTATCTCGACGATCTTCCGCCGATGATGTTCATGAAGGCCGCGCCGAACAGTCACGGTTTCGTGAATCCGCGGCATCTGGAAGAGATGTGGCGCGATCAGTTCGACTGGGTCTACCGCGAAATGGACTATGCGGTTTACACCTTGACGGTTCACCCGGATGTGTCGGGCAAGCCGCAGGTCCTGCTGATGCTGGAGCGCCTCTACAATCACATCATCAGCCATCCGGGCGTCGAATTCACGACCTTCGACGCGATTGCGGATGATTTCGCGAAGCGCTTCCCCCGGTAAGCAGTTGACTGGAGGTGAGGGCGAACCGGCCCGGTTCGCCCTTTCTCCTTTGGGAGTTTGAAAATGTGCGGTTTGTGCGGGCTGCTTGGAACGGTGCACTGGACGGAGACATCCGCCCATCCGCAGGCGTTTACCGGCGCGACCCGCCGTACCATTCGCGCGGAGAGGCTGCACCGGTCCGAACTGGTGAACAGGGCGCTGGCGGCCGCGCGGCTGAAGCTTACGGATTTTCAGGCGACCAGTTACATCGTCCGGTCGCCTACCGGCCGGCAGGAGATCGTCGGCGACCTGCAAAGTGTCTGGGGAGCTGTCGACCGTCTGCGTGGCAAGCCCATCGATCCCCTGGATGACGCCTGGATCGATGAAATCGAGAAGTCGGCGCCATGATTCCGGTCAATGTCGTCACGGGTTTTCTGGGGTCGGGTAAAACAACCCTTCTTCGCGAAATCCTCAGAAGCGCCGAATTCTCCGATACGGCGGTTATCGTAAATGAATTCGGCGAAGTCGGGCTCGATCATGTGCTCCTCGAAGAAGTCGAGGAGGGCGTTCTACTTCTCGAATCGGGATGTATTTGTTGCACGATCCGGTCCGATCTCAAGGAAACCATACGCAATCTGCATGACAAGGCCGCGCGCGGCGACATGCCGAAATTCAGCCGTGTCGTGATCGAGACGACCGGGCTGGCCGATCCCGCGCCGATCGTTTCAACGATAGCGGCGGATCCGATCATCCGAAATCACTACCGGGTCGCCAATGTCATATGCACGGTCGACGCGCAAAATGGCCGTCACACGATCGAGTCGCAACCCGAAGCGAAGAAACAGATATCGATTGCCGACCGTCTCCTCGTGACGAAAGCGGACCTTGTCGATGACGAATGCATCGCCGAATTGAAGGGGACGTTGCACCGGCTCAATCCGCTTGCGCCGATCGGCACTTCATGCGGAACCGGCTTCGACGCGGATTTTCTCTTTGGTGAAGACATTGGCGACGAAAAGCGGCGGGAAGCGGAAGTGCGGCGCTGGCTGGAAAGCGCGCAGGCGCTCGAACGGTCCGAGCACTCGCACGGGCATCATCATGAACACGATCTTCACGACGACCACGCGACGAATTCATTTGTCCTGCGCTACGCGCATCCGATCGACTGGACGGCTTTCGGTATCTGGCTGACGGCGCTTCTTCACGCGCACGGGGAGAATATCCTGAGGGTCAAGGGCATCCTCAATGTGGCCGAATCGAGCACGCCGGTCATCCTTCACGGCGTTCAGCATGTGGTCCATCCTCCACTTCATCTGGAGCGGTGGCCGGACGAAGACCGGACGTCCAGGATCGTGTTCATCACGCGCGGCATCAGTGAAAAAAAGATCCGGCGTTCGCTCGACGCCTTTCTCGGAATGGCGGAACGCATGAGACGGGAAAGCGCGGTCGCATGACCGGGCCGGACTGAAACGAGGGGGAAACGATGTCAGATCCTGAATCCGTAGCGGGAAGATCCGCTGCCTCCATAGGCCGCGCGCTGCAGGCGCGTGAAATCAGCCCTGTCGCGCTGGCGGAATATCTCCTCGACGGGATTGGCAACCAGACTTCGCCGGTCTTCCTCTCGATCACCGCCGATCGGGCGCTGAAGGAAGCCCGGGCGGCGGAAAAGCGTATTGCGTCCAACCGGCCGCTCTCGCCGCTGGATGGCGTTCCCGTCGCGTGGAAGGATCTGTTCGATCTCGAAGGTCTTACAACGACCGCCGGGTCCGACGTCTATCGCGACGCCCCGCCGGCAACAGAGGACGCGACCGTCGCGTCCAATCTGACGGCCGCCGGCATGGTCAGCCTCGGCAAGGTCAATCTCACCGAATTCGCCTATTCGGGGCTGGGCCTCAATCCGCATTACGGCACGCCGGTCAATCCGCGCGGCAAGGACGAGCCGCGCGTACCCGGCGGATCGTCATCGGGATGCGGCGTTGCTGTCGCCTCCGGACTGGCGCCTTGCGCCATCGGTACCGATACGGGCGGGTCCGTCCGCATTCCTTCGGCCTTCAACGGCATTACCGGCTTCAAGCCGACGATCGATCGCGTCTCTTCCGAAGGCGTCTTTCCCCTGTCCCGGACGCTCGATACGGTCGGCCCGCTCGCCCGGTCCGTGGAAGACTGCATTCTTCTTGACGCCGCTCTGCGCGGCGCGGTCTCCGCAACCGTTGTGCGCCGCCCCTTGCGGGAACTGTCGATCTTCGTGCCCGAGTCCGTGGTGCTGGACGATGTCGAGCCGGAGGTCATGAAGAATTTCGAGGCGTCTCTGGCCTGCCTGGAGGCGCGTGGCGCGACGATTCGGTCCGGCCCCGTGCCGGTGTTCTCCCAAGCGGCGAAGCTGGCGGAAGAATTCGGTTCGATCGCTGCGGTTGATGCCTATGTCGAGCATTGTGATCTTGTGGACGGGCCGGACGTCTCTCGCGTGGACAGCCGGGTGGTCGACCGGATTTTGGGTGGAAAGAGAATGTCTGCCCACGCTTTGGCAACGTTGCAGCGCGCGCGGTTGCAGCTCATCCGCGAACTCGCCTCGATGGTCGACGGAGCCTTGATTGCCATGCCGACCGTGCCGCATGTCGCGCCCAAGATCGGCCCGCTGGAGGCGGACAAGGCGCTTTTCCATCGCGTCAATCTGAAGACTCTGCGCAATACCATGATGGGGAATTTCCTGGACCTGCCAGGACTGGCAATGCCGAACGGAGTGGGCGAGGCGAACATGCCCACGAGTTTCCTGCTGTCCGGCACGGCCAATCAGGACGATCTCGTTCTCGGATATGGACTATCCGTGCAGGCGGCATTCGAAGAGCTTCAATCTGACCGTTAAAGGCATCGGGGCGGTCGAAGCCGCGGCGCGTCTATTTTGACCGTCGCAGGATATCCCGTGCTTTCTTGATGACGGGTGCGTCCACCATCGCGCCATCGACAATGTAAACAGCGGCATCGCCAGAACCTGCCGCTTCCAGCACGCGTCTCGCCCATGCCACCTGCTCTTGTCCGGGGCGGAAAGCGTCGAGGATCGGCTCGACCTGCGCAGGATGGATGGCAAGTTTGCCGCCGAAACCATGGTCGCGCGCGAGCGCGGCTTCGGTTCGGGTTTGTGTCAGATCCTTCACATTTGTCGTGACACCATCGATCGGCGCCGGCAGTCCCAGACTTCGCGAGGTCTGGACCAGGGACATTCTGGCAGGCAACAATGGCTGCCACTCGGCGACGCAGCCCATATCGAGCGCATAGTCCAGCGAGCCGAAGATCGCGCAAAGAACGCCTTCGGCAGACAGCAGCGCCTGCCGGGCTTCCATTCCGCGCGCGGATTCGATCAGCGGCAAAACCGGGATATCCCGGTCGAGCATTTTGCGAAGACGCGCCACGACATCCGGTTCGTCAGCCTTGGGCAGAACGATGCCGGCGAGCGCGGTATTATTCAGGGCTTGCAGGTCGTCATCGTGCCATGGCGTATCGGCCCCGTTGATTCGGACATAGACAGGCAGGCCGGCGATGCCGTGGCTTTGCGCAGCCATGCGCGCGGCAGCCTTGTCGCCGGGAGCGACCGCATCTTCCAGGTCGATGACGATTGCGTCGGCGCCACTCGATGCGGCTTTTTCAAATCGATCGGGCCGAGAAGCGGGGACGAACAACGGGCAAACCGGTGGGGCAAACTTCATTTGCGAGCTTTCATCAGGGCAAAGGCTTCGGGCATTTTCCATATCGGCCAGTAAATTTCACCGGGCCGGACGGTCCATGTCGGCGGCGATACATCAGTCGGCCAGATAGGCCGCGGAAACCTCATCGGCCTTGCGGATGAATCTTTTCAGCGGAATGCTGAGGCGGTTTTTTTTCCAGATCATGTGCGTTTCCACGTAGGCGTGCTGCTCTGTAGCAATGCGTCGCGCAAGGATCGTCGGCTCCGAGCAAAACCGCGGAACGCCGCAGAAGATCGTTGGCCCGACGCCGGCTGTAACCAGTCCCAGTATGCCGGTCAGGCTGGATGCTTCCTGGGCGATGGTCGGCATTTTCCCGTCGCTTTGGAACACGTTGACGATGATCTGCCGCAAGGTCGGCCATTCTTCCGTCGTTCCGAGAACGAGGGGTTCGTCGGCGAGATCTCGGACCGTGACGACCTCCTTCCCGCCAAGCGGGTGTTCCGCGGGCAAGAGGGCAACCAGCGGATGACGGGCGACGGGCTTGGAATCGATTTCGGCACTCTGAAAGGGGCCGACAATGAAGCCAACATCGATCTCGTTCTTGAGGACCGCATCGCGCTGGAGCGGCGAGGTCAGATAGGTCATCTCGCAGCGTATGTCCGGATTGTCGCGGCGGAAGCCGCTTACGATGTCGGGAACCAGCGCATGACCCGCCAGGTTCATGTAGGCGAGGCGCAGAATCGCCTTTGTGCCCGACGCGAATGACTTGGCCGTGCGCTCCGACAGTTCGACCCGGGTGAGTATGGCGCGCGCCTCCTCGCGTAGGTAGCTCCCGGACTCCGTCAGCGAGACGCGGCGTGTCGTTCGCTCTATCAGTTTGATGCCGAGTCGCTGCTCCAGTTCGCGGATCATCCGGCTGACTGCGGGCTGGGCCATACCGAGTTTTTCCGCCGCTCTGTGGAAGTTGAGTTCGTCCCCCACGGCGACCAAGGCAGCCAGGTGTTTCAGGTCGTATTTCAATTGATATGTTTTCTGTATCAATAATCGGCCAATAATTATTTTTAATAGCGCAAATCAATGATTTAATCAATATCGGCACGGAAAACTCGAACGAGAGAAAAATTCTCAGCCGGTATCAATTCCGGCAGCCTCGGACAACCGCACCGCGCATCGAGCGGTCGGCGGGGCGCCAACGGGATCCGTTTGAATTGTGTTTTCCGTGTCATCAGTTTGGCCCGATTTCGCGGGCGCGATCGGCACTGCAGGAGGCATTATGATACGAGTTGGCGTAGACGTGGGCGGCACATTTACCGACATCGTGCTGGAACGCACGCGCGTCGCAGGGGAAGACGACCAGCAAGTGGTCGTGACCAAGGTTCCCTCCACCCCGCATGACCAGTCAGAGGGCGTGGTCGCGGGTGTTCTGCAAGTGTGCGAACAGGCTGGCGTGGCGCCCGGTGACATCGACGTGCTGTTTCACGGCACCACGGTGGCCACGAACATGGTCATTGAGCGCAATGGCGCCGAGGTGGGCATGCTCACCACGCGCGGCTTTCGCGATATCCTGCATATGGCGCGGCACAAGCGGCCGCACAATTTCTCGCTGCAGTTCGACATACCCTGGCAGTCGAAACCGCTGGTCAAGCGTCGCAACCGGGTGCCGATCACCGAGCGGCTGTCGCCGCCCACTGGCGAGATCGAGGTGCCGCTGGACGAGGACGAGGTGCGTGCCGCCGCCGAACTGTTCAAAAAGCGCGGACTGGACGCGGTGATTATCGGTTTCCTGTTCTCCTTTCTCAATGATGCGCATGAAAAGCGCGCCGCCGAGATCGTGCGGGAGGTGATGCCCGATGCTTTCGTTTGCGCTTCGTCCGACGTGGTGAATGTGATCCGCGAATACGAGCGCTTCAGCTCGACCGCGATGAACGCCTATGTCGGCCCCAAGACGGCGCTGTATCTGCGCCGCCTGGAAAGCAGGCTAAAGGAGAACGGGATCGGCGCCACAGTGCGCATCATGCAGTCGAATGGAGGCATCTCCACGATCGACCAGTCGGCGGCCCGGCCGATCGGCCTGCTGCTCTCCGGCCCGGCCGGAGGCGTGATCGGCGGCCGCTGGACCGGCCATCACTGTGACAGCGCCAATGTCATCACCATCGATATCGGCGGCACCTCGGCCGACATTTCGGTGATCCAGAATGGCGAGTTGCGGATCAAGAACCCGCGCGACACGCTTGTCGCCGATCTGCCCGTGCTGGCGCCGATGATCGATATCGACGCGATCGGCGCCGGCGGCGGTTCGATCGCCTATGTGGACGAGGGCGGCGCCTTCCGTGTCGGGCCGCGTTCGGCGGGCGCGGTGCCGGGGCCGGCCTGTTATGGCCGCGGCGGCACCGAGCCCACCGTGACCGACGCGCAGGTGGCGCTGGGGCGGCTTGACCCCGAACGCTTCCTCGGCGGCGACCTGTCGATCGACAAGGCGCTGGCCGAGGAGGCGATCAGGGAACACATAGCCGATCCGCTGGGCCTGAGCGTGACAGATGCCGCGCTGGGGATTCTCAAGATCATCAACAACAACATGGCGCTGGCTATCAACGGCAACTCGGTGGCCAAGGGTATCGACCCGCGCGGCTTCTCGCTGATGGGCTTTGGCGGGGCAGGGCCGCTGCACGTGGTGGCGCTGGCCGAAATGGTGCAGGCCAAGGACGCGATTTCGCCGCTGCAGCCCGGGATCACTGCCGCGATGGGCCTGCTGGTGACCGATTTGAAATACGAATACACCCGTTCGGTACTGAAGACGCTGGACGATGCCGATGACGCGGCGCTGGCCCGGATCAACGAAATTGCTGACGAACTGATCGCCGAGGCCAATGCCCAGCTTGAGGCCGACCGCATCCCGACAGAGGCGCGCCGGTTCCAGAAGATCATGGAATGCCGCTATCTCGGCCAGGGGTTCGAGTTGCGCGCCGAGATGCCGGCCGCGGCGCTGACCCAGGAGAACAAGCACGCGGTGATCGACTCGTTCTTCGATGCGCACAAGGAAACCTACGGCCACGCCTTCCGCGACCAGATTACCGAGGGCGTGACCCTGCGGGTGATCGCCTCGGCCCAGGTCGATCAGTTGCGGCTGCCCGATCTCGACCATGGCGGGCGGCACAACCCGGAAGAGGCGCATCTCTACACCCGCGACACCATTTTCGACGACGGTCTCGCCACTCCGACACCACGCTACGACCGCACCAGGCTTCTCGCCGACGATCGCGTGACGGGCCCGGCAATCATCACCCAGCACAACTCGACGACGATCGTGCCGC
Organism: Oricola nitratireducens; assembly: GCF_014904745.1. Classification (GTDB taxonomy): domain Bacteria; phylum Pseudomonadota; class Alphaproteobacteria; order Rhizobiales; family Rhizobiaceae; genus Oricola; species Oricola nitratireducens. The sequence goes on along the minus strand of NZ_JACZCS010000013.1, from coordinate 29,520 downwards.
CGGGCTTCGTTGCGACGGTGCTGGGCCATGGCGACATCCACATCGAACGGACCTGAGGGATACAGACATGACCAAAGAACTTGATCCGATCACCCTGCAGGTCGTTGGCGGCGCGCTGCATGCCATCGCCGAGCAGATGGGCAACGTACTGTATCGCATGAGCTATTCGTCGATTATCCGCGAAAGCCAGGATCTCGGCGCCGGACTGTTCGACACCGACTACAACACGTTGTGCGAATCCGACTCGACCCCGATGCATATCGGTTCGCTGCCGGGCTACCTGCGCGGCATCGCCCAGACCATCCCGCTGGAGGAATGGAAGCCCGGCGATTGCGTGTTGCACAACCACCCCTACAAGGGCTGTTCGCACACGCCCGACATCGCGGTGGTGATGCCGGTCTTCTTCGAGGGCGAGTTGGTGGGCTTCTCGGCCAACACCGCGCACCATGTCGATATCGGTGCGGCGACGCCCGGCCTGATCATCGACGTGCCCGACATGTGGGCCGAGGGCATGATCCTGGATGCGGTGAAGCTCTACGACGAAGGCGTTCGCAGCGAGTCGATGTGGAAATACATCCACGACAACACGCGCGTGCCGGGGCTGGTGATGGGCGATCTCGAGGCCCAGATCGCCTCGGCCGAACTGGGCGTGCGCCGCTTCGAGGAGCTGATGGCCAAATACGGCAAGGCGACCGTGCTGCAGGCCACCCGGCAGCTGATGGATTACACCGAGCGCCGGATGCGCGCCGAGATCGAGAAGATCCCCGATGGCGAATATTTCGCCGAAGGCTTCCTCGACGATGACGGGCGCAACCGCGACAAGACGCTGCCGATCAAGGTCTGCGTCCGGATCAAGGGCGACAGCGTCGAGGTCGACCTGACCGGCTCTTCGCCGCAGGTGCCGACCGCCTTCAACGTGCCTTTCGACGGCTCGACGAAGGTGGCGGCGTTCTTCGTGTTCCGGGCGCTGCTGCTGGACACCTACACCTCGACCGACGACATTCCGGCGAATGAAGGATCGTTCCGGCCGATCAGCGTGATTGCGCCCAAGGGCAGTATCTTCAACCCGATCGCTCCGGCGGCGTCCGAAGCGCGGTTCTGCCAGATCCAGCGCATGGCCGACCTGGTGATCAAGGCGCTCGCGCCGGTGCTGCCCGACCGCTGCACCGCCGGCAACGCCGCGACCCTGTCCTTCGCCGCCTATTCCGGGGTCAAGCCCGATGGCGACTACTGGGTGTTCCTGGAGGTGAATGAGGCGGCGATGGGCGGACGTGCCACCTCGGACGGGCCGGACACGGTGGAAGAGCTGATGCGCAACACGCGCAACAACCCGCTCGAGGATCTCGGCATGCACTTGCCGCTGATCTGCGACCGCTACGAGGTGCGCGACGACGTGCCCCCTGGCGCGGGCAAGTTTCGCGGCGGCGCGGGCGTGGTGAAATCGCAGCGCTACCTGACGCCCGGCTTCATGACGCATGAATCCGACCGTCACCTGGATGCACCCTGGGGCGTGTTCGGCGGCAAGCAAGGCGCCGTCGGCAAGCTGGAGATCCACAACGTCCACACCGGCAAGACCCGCAGCGAGTATTCCAAGTTCTCCGGAATGCGCGCCGAAGAGGGTGACGTGGTTTCCTACTTCTCGCCGTCGGGCGGTGGTTACGGCGATCCGCTCGAACGCGATCCGGCCAAGGTTCTCGATGACGTGCTGGACGGGTTCATTACTCCGGAGCACGCGCGCGACGACTATGGCGTGGTGCTGCGCGAAGTGGATGACGGGTACGGATGGGGACTGAACGACGAGGCGACCAGCAAGCTCAGGTCCGAGATGTCGGCCGCCCGGTGACGGCGGGACGCGAGGAGGTTCTGACATGACGGTACGTTCGGGATAGTTGATCCCGTTCCGCTCGCAACGCGGACTTCAGGCAATCAGGCCGGATTTTCGGTGCAGGCCACGGGGAAGCCCCCGCGGATGAGCGATGGCGCGCGCCATATCGGGGCCATCGGATTTCCATGCCGCAGGAAATTGGAGTGTTTGGTGGAAAATATCGACCGGATTGCGGACTTGTGCGCCGCGGAGATCGGCACCGTTCTCAGGGACGGTGGGGCCTGCCCGGTCGAATTGACCGAATGCCTGCTTGACCGTGTGCAACATCATCCCGACCAGCATGTTTTCCTGACGATTACCCGGCGGCGCGCGCTCGACGAAGCGGCGGCGGCGAAGGCGCGTCTTGCCGCGGGCTCGCCCGCATCGCTTCTCGATGGCGTTCCCGTCGCATTCAAGGATGTTGTCGACGTTGCCGGCACGCGCACGACAGCCGCTTCCGCCCTGCTTGCCGAAACTCCGGTCAAGCAGCAAGACAGCCATTGCGCGGCGCGCCTTTCGCAAGGCGGAATGGTAACGCTCGGCAAGCTCAACATGACGGAATTCGCCTATTCCGGTCTGGGGTGCAATCCCCATTTCGGGACGCCGCGCAATCCGAACGACAAGACGGTTCATCGCTCTCCCGGCGGTTCTTCCTCGGGGTCCGGCGTCGCGGTCGCCGCGGGTCTTGCGCCATGCGCCATCGGGTCGGACACCGGCGGGTCGATCCGGGTTCCGGCCTCGTTCAACGGCATCGTCGGCTACAAGGCGAGCGAGGGACGGATCGACAAGACAGGCGTCTTCCCGTTGTCGCGGACACTGGACACTATCGGGCCGCTTGGGCGTTCCGTGGCAGACTGCGTACACGTGGCGCAACTGATGCGGGGCGAAAATACGGTTCCGCTTCCCGCGCGATCCGTTCGCGGGCTTCGCGTCCTGGTGCCGACCAATGTCGTCATGGACGACGCGGAAGAGGCCGTCCTCGCCAATTTCGAGGCGGCTGTTGCCAGGCTCGCCGATGCCGGCGCGCGTGTCGAGCGGGAACCGTTCGAGTGCCTCGACCGGATACTGGAAATCGGCGAGCGTCATGGCTCGATTACCGCCGCCGAGGCCTATCACGAATATCATGACATCATCGAAAGCGACCTGGTCGGCAGGCTCGATCGCCGCGTGGTGCGCCGCATTCTGGGCGGCAAGCAAATGAGCGCCCACGACCTGCTGACGGTCCAATGGATGCGGGCGGAACTGATGGATCGGATGCATGCGCGATTGGCGGGTGCGGTGCTGGCAATGCCGACGACACCGATTGTCGCGCCGGAAATCGCGCCGCTCGAGGCCGACGACGAACTGTTCATGGCGGTGAACTCGCTGGTTCTGCGAAACACGGTGCTGGGAAACATACTCAACCTGTGCGGGCTTGCGTTGCCGAGCGGCTGCGACGAGAAGGGATTGCCGACAAGTATCCTGTTTTCCGCGCCGTGCGGTGCGGACGATTTCCTGTTGGCCCACGGTCTGGAAATCGAACGGATCATCAGGGCTTGAGGTCGGCCGATGGGCTGCATCGATGGAAATGAACGCAAACCGGGAAATGGGAAAATGGCGTCGGATTTGGACTATGCATCCTTGATCGGATCGGTGCAGATCGCTCGGGACACGATCGTGGCAGGTCCGCTGGACCGGTTGAGTGCAACGCTCGACCGGGACGATCCGGGTTTTCGCGACGGAGACCCGATCCCGCCATTGGCGCACTGGCTCTTTTCCCTGCCATCGGACCGTCAGTCGAAACTCGATACCGACGGACACGCCGAACGCGGCGATTTTCTGCCATCGGCTCCCGATCTGCCACGTCGCATGTGGGCCGGAAGCCGGATCGCCTTTAGCGGTCCGATACGAGTTGGCATGAATGTCGAACGCAAGTCGGAGATCGTTTCGGTCGAACCGAAACAGGGGGCAAACGGATCGCTCCTTTTCGTCACGGTTCGTCACGAAATATCCGAGAAGGGCGGCCCGGTGCTGCTCACGGACGAGCATGATATCGTTTACCGGGGCGCAGGCGGAACGACAGGCGGCCGCAAAGGGGAGGTTCGTGATCCCGGCTCCTGGCGGCGCAGCCTTGTGCCTGACGAGCGGCTCCTGTTTCGCTATTCGGCGCTCACGTTCAATGCGCACCGCATACACTACGACAAGGACTACGTCACAGGTGTGGAAGGATATCCCGGACTGGTCGTCCACGGGCCGCTCGTCGCCACTCTGATGCTGGATCTTCTCCGGCGCCAGGCGCCCGACGCCGAGGTGGTTTCCTATGCCTTTCGCGCGCGCGCGCCGCTTTTTGCCGGGTCGGAACTGCATCTCAACGGTGAGCCCCTACCTAAGGACAATGCGGTCGAGCTTTGGACTTGCGACGCGGACGGTCACGTCGCCATGACGGCGCGGGCGGTCCTCGCGGCGGACGCCACGGGAGGCCGGACATGACGCGCCCGCTCGACGACTGTCTCGTGGTGTCGCTCGAACAGGCGATTGCCGCGCCCTATTGCACACGGCTGATGGCGGACAACGGCGCGCGCGTCATCAAGGTGGAACGTCCGGACGGCGGCGATTTCGCCCGCGCCTATGATACGCGGGCGCGCGGTCTGTCGAGCCATTTCGTGTGGACCAACCGGTCGAAGGAAAGCCTTGTCCTCGACCTGAAGGACCCGGCGGCGATCGAGGCGCTGAAAACGATCCTGTCGAAGGCCGATGTCTTCGTGCAGAATCTCGCGCCGGGCGCCGTCGAACGGCTGGGGCTCGATCCCGCTGATCTGCGCGAGGCAAATCCCGGCCTGATCACCTGTTCGATATCGGGCTATGGCCGCGGCGGTCCTGCCGAACGGCGCAAGGCCTATGATCTGCTCATCCAGGCCGAGGCGGGTTTCCTGTCGGTTACCGGCACGCGAGACCATATCGCCAAGGCCGGCATTTCGATTGCCGATATCGCGGCCGGGATTACCGCCTATCAATCCATTCTTGCCGCCCTTTTGAACCGTCACAAGACCGGGAAGGGCGATCACATCGAGGTTTCGATGCTGGAAGCGATGGCCGAATGGATGGGCTTCCCGATGTATTTCTCGATGGACGGCCAGGAGCCGCCCTCGCGCAACGGCGCCGGTCACGCGACGATCTATCCCTATGGTCCGTTCGAGACGGCCGATGGTCAGGTTCTGTTCGGCCTCCAGAACGACCGGGAGTGGATCGCTTTCGCCGAGGGCGTTCTGGGGCGTCCCGACCTTGCGGCCGATTCCCGCTTTGAGGGAAATGCCGGCCGGGCCGACCACCGCCCAGTCCTCGATCCGGTCATTCGCGCGGTGTTTGCCTCGCTTTCCACGAACGAGGCGCTGCAGCGGCTAGAGACGGCGGGGATCGGGACCGCCCGCGTGAACGACATGCATGATCTCTGGGACCATGAGCAGCTCGCGGCACGCGACAGATGGCGTGAATTCGACACTCCGGCAGGCCTTGTCCGCGGTCTGCGACCAGTGACCGGCAACGATTGGGAACCGCGTTTCGACCCGGTGCCGTCGCTTGGCGAACACACGCGCGCAATCCTGTCCGAGTTCGGATGCGCGCCGACCGATTTGAAAAAGGGCGAAAAATGATACCCAAAGCCGACAAGCATCAGGACATGCGCGAAGCCCTGCGGGCATTGTGCGCCGAATTTCCGGCCGAATATCACCGTCGCCATGACGAGGCGGCGTCCTACCCGGAGGAGTTTATCGATGCGCTGACGCAGGCCGGATGGCTGGCCGCGATGATCCCGGAGGAATATGGCGGCTCGGGGCTCGGGCTGACCGAGGCGACAGTCGTGATGGAGGAGATCAACCGCTCCGGCGGCAATGCCGGCCATTGCCACGGCCAGATGTACAATATGGGGACGTTGCTTCGGCACGGCTCGCCCGCCCAGAAGGAATATTACCTGCCGAAGATCGCCTCCGGTGAACTGCGGCTCCAGTCGATGGGCGTGACCGAGCCGACAACAGGTACGGACACCACCAAAATCAAGACGACCGCGAAGCGGCAAGGCGACCGTTACATCGTCAATGGCCAAAAGGTCTGGATCAGCCGGATTCAGCATTCCGATCTGATGATCCTGCTCGCGCGGACAACACCGCTTGCCGAGGTGAAGAGAAAATCCGAAGGCCTGTCGATCTTCCTTGTCGATCTGCATCAGGCGATCGGCAACGGGCTTTCGGTCAAGCCGATCCGCAACATGGTCAATCACGAGACCAACGAGTTGTTCTTCGACAATCTGGAAATTCCGGCGGAAAGCCTGATCGGTGAGGAGGGGCGGGGATTTCGCTATATACTCGACGGCCTCAACGCCGAGCGCACCCTGATCGCGGCGGAGTGTATCGGCGATGCGTGGTGGTTCATCGACAAGGTGACAGAATACACAAAACAGCGCATCGTTTTCGACCGGCCGATCGGTCAAAACCAGGGCGTTCAGTTCCCGATCGCCCGGTCCTATGTCAATACCGAGGCCGCGAACCTGATGCGCTTCGAGGCTGCGCACAAATTCGATGCGCATGAGGAATGCGGCGCGGAGGCGAACATGGCAAAATTGCTGGCTGCCGACGCGTCCTGGGAGGCGGCGAATGCATGCATCCAGTTCCACGGCGGATTCGGTTTCGCGGCCGAGTACGACATCGAGCGAAAGTTCCGGGAAACGCGGCTCTACCAGGTCGCCCCGATATCGACCAATCTCATCCTCTCCTATGTTGCCGAGCACGTGCTCGGCATGCCGCGATCTTTCTAGCACCGGATGGCAGGAACCATGATGGAACAGAAACGCAATCCCGCCATGACTCGCGCCACCGGCGCCGAGAGCGCGACGCTTGCCGCTTTCGCTTCGAAACTGGACATCGCCGAGATGCCCGCCGATGTTCTGGAGCGGTTGAGCGATCTGTTCGTCGACTGGATCGGCTCCGCGCTCTCGGGCAAGGGGCAGCGGGCAATCGCAACGCTTGAGGATTTCGCTCAACGCATGGGTCCCGGTTCGGGCAAGTCGGAGGTGCTGACGACCCGGCAGACGACGTCTCCGCTGTTCGCAGCCTTGGTCAACGCGGCAGCCTCGCATATTTCCGAGCAGGACGATGTCCACAATGCCTCGGTGTTTCATCCGGCTGCCGTGGTTTTTCCAGCGGCTCTGGCGGCTGCGCAGGAGGCGGGCGCCTCGGGCCGCGATTTCGTCGCCGGATGCGTCGCCGGCTACGAAGCAGGGATCCGGGTGGGGGAATTCCTCGGCCGGTCGCATTACAGGATATTCCACACGACAGGTACCGCGGGGACGATCGCGGCCGCGGTGGCCGTCGGCCGCATCCTGAAGCTCGACGAAACGGCAATGCTGAACGCGATCGGTTCGGCGGGAACCCAGGCGGCCGGCCTGTGGGAGTTTCTGCGCGACGCCGCGGACTCCAAGCAGCTTCACACGGCAAAGGCGGCTGCCGACGGCATCACCGCCGCATATCTGGCGGCGGAAGGATTCACAGGCGCCAGGCGCATCCTCGAGGGCGCGCAGGGAATGGCGGCGGGCATGTCCTTTGACGCCGACCCGGGCAAGCTGACCGATCGACTGGGAGCGCGCTGGGCGTTGGCGGAAACATCCTTCAAGTGGCATTCCTCATGCCGGCACACTCATCCGGCCGCTGACGCGCTCCTGAGTGTGGTCGAACAACACGATCTGACTTGCGACAATCTGGTTCGGATCGTCGCTCACGTCCATCAGGGGGCACTGGACGTGCTTGGTCCGGTGACCAATCCACAGACCGTGCATCAGGCGAAATTCTCGATGCCGGCAACACTCGGCCTGATCGCAACGCATCGGCGAGCCGGGTTGGAGGAGTTCGACGGCTTCTTCGGCGACAGCAGCGCTCAGTCCTTTCTCGACAGGGTCGAAATGCGGCTGGACCATGAGGTCGATGAAGCCTATCCGGGCCGCTGGATCGGGAAAGTGACAGTCTACACCAAGGACGGACGGGAGCTTGCCGGGCGTGTCGACGAGCCGAAAGGGGATCCCGGGAACTCGTTGACACCAACAGAGGTCGACGAAAAAGCCCGCCGGCTCGCCAGCTATTCGGGCGCGGCAAGTCCCGAGGAAATGAACGGGATCATCGAAAAAGCGCGCGCGATCGCATTCTGCGAGACGGTCTCACATCTTCTTCCTCTGAATTCCGAAATCGGAAAGGGGGCCGAAAGCGGGCCATCCGGTTGTCGTCCGTGATCAACGAAACCCGCCGTTCTGCTCCTCGCGTCCAGGCGGTAGCGCTGGTTGACAGGGCCGGCCCGCAAGCATGCGGACGTGCCGCTGTGCTGGGTCGCGAAGGGCGATTGCTTCTCCACGAATTTCACCAAAGACGCTGCCTCAGGGTACCGTAATCGCGCTCTGCGCTCTTGTTCATGAGCAGACTCCGGCTATGTCGAGCGCCGCCGTTCACCGGTCCTTGCTTTTTGCGTTGCACAATTTTTTTGCATGCGCAAAATGAAGGCATGCCGAGTCAACTCCCTTCCGTACTCGTAGTCGATGACAATTCCGTCCGCGCCGCCATCATCGAGGCGGGTCTGCGAGAGGCCGGGCATGACCGGGTGACGGTCGTCACCGACGTGACCGGCATCGCCGGCAAGATCGCCGTACTCGAACCGGACGTCATCGTCATCGATCTGGAGAACCCCAACCGCGACATGCTGGAGAACATGTTCCAGCTCTCGCGCGCCGTGAAGCGCCCGATCGCGATGTTCGTCGACCGCTCCGACCGTGAATCGATCGAACGCGCCATCGAGGCGGGCGTTTCGGCCTATGTCGTCGACGGACTGCGCCGCGAGCGGGTCAAGCCGATCCTCGACATGGCGATCAGCCGCTTCAACGCCTATTCGCGCCTGGAGCGTGAACTGGAGGATGCGCGCAATGCCCTGCAGTCGCGCAAGATCATCGATCAGGCCAAGGGCCTGCTGATCCGCTCGCGCAGTATGAGCGAGGACGAAGCTTATACGCTTCTCCGCAAGACGGCGATGAACCAGAACCGCAAGATCAGCGACGTGGCGCAGAGCCTGGTTCTCGCCGCCGAAATGCTGGGAAAAGGTGAGGCAGATGGCGACGACTGATATCACGGCGGCTTTCCTGCCGCTGACCGACAGCGCTATTTTCGTCGCGGCGCGCGAATGCGGCTTCGCCGAGGAGGAGGGCATTGCGCTTTCGCTGCTGCGTGAAACCTCCTGGGCCAACATACGCGACCGCATGGCGATCGGCCAGTTCGAGGCCGCCCACATGCTGGCGCCCATGCCGATTGCCTTCGCGCTTGGCCTCACGCCGCTGGCGCTCGATGTCGTCGTGCCGATGGCGATGGGGCTCGGCGGCAATGCGGTGACGGTGAGCGCGGCGCTTTTCGGCGCGATGCAGCAGGCAGCACCGTTTTCGCCGCCCGATCCGGCCGCCGTAGGCCGCGCCCTCAAGGCCGTTGTCGACCGGCGCAAGGCGGATGGCGAGCCGCCGCTGCAATTTGGCGTCGTCCACGCCCACTCGGGCCACAATTTCGAACTGCGCTACTGGCTCGCCGCCTCCGGCATCGTCCCCGACGTGGACGTCGAGATCGTGGTCGTTCCGCCGCCCTTCATGCCCGATGCGCTGGCTTCCGGCCAGATCGACGGCTTCTGCGTCGGCGAGCCATGGAACTCGGTTGCCGTTTCGACCGGCGCCGGACGGATCGCCACGGTCAAATCCGCGATCTGGAAATCGAGTCCGGAAAAGGTGCTGGGCGTGCGCGCCGATTGGGCGATGCGCAACGACGACGCGCTGTCGCGGCTGGTTCGCGGGCTCTACCGGGCCGCCGAATGGTGCGGCAATCCCGACAATTGCGGCGCCCTTTCGCACATACTCGCCCGGCCGGAATATATCGGACAGCCGGCGGCGCTGATCGCCCGGGCACTGGAAGGGACGGTCGTGGACAGTCTCTCGGCCGGGGACAAGGCCCGTTTCTTCGAGCCTTTCGCCCACGCCGCAACGTTTCCGTGGCAGAGCCACGCGCTGTGGTTCTATAGCCAGATGGTGCGTTGGGGACAGGTGAAGCACACGTCCGCCCATGCGGAAGCCGCCCGGCGGTGCTACCGGCCCGATCTCTACCGCGCCGCGCTGCAGCCTCTCGGCGTCCCGATTCCCGCCGCCAATGCGAAGGTGGAGGGGGCGCTGACGGAAACCGAGCCGGTTGGCGCGACCAGCGGCGCCCTGCTGCTTGGTCCCGACGGCTTTTTCGACGGCCAGATCTTCGATCCGGACCGGCTCGACACCTATCTCTCCGAACAGGCGAAACGGTAATCCGGCCGGGCCGGCAAGCGACCCGGTTGCATAGCGCCCAATATGTAGGCAAGCCGAGTGGATGCTGATATTTTAGGCGTAAAAAAATTTGCACTGCACAATCCACGCACAAAAATATGCCGTTGTGTCCGTGTGCTGGAATCTAACTTCATTGAATTTGCTTGAAAAATTCCGCCAGACCGTAACTGGCACGCTTCCTGCTTAGCTTTCCGTAGCCATCGAAGGCTACCGATTTTCGCGTCCAGTGCCGGGCGCATCCAGGCAAAGCCGCCGAACCTCAAGCGACCACATCCTCCCGGTCGCGACAGGTCGGCGGCTTTTTTGTTTTCAGGTCCCGCACCAGCGGCAGTCATAACAGGAGTGACGACATGACCTTCCCCATTCTCCGCAGACACGCGCTCATTGCTTTCGGCGCGGCTCTCGTCGCGAGCACCGCGTCCATGACGATGGCCCGGTCCGAAATGCTAGACGTGGAAAAGGACGAGCTGAAATTCGGCTTCATCAAGCTGACCGACATGGCGCCGCTCGCGATCGCTTACGAGAAAGGCTATTTCGAGGACGAGGGCCTTTTCGTCACGCTCGAGCCGCAGGCCAACTGGAAAGTGCTGCTCGACCGCGTCATTACCGGCGAGCTCGACGGCGCGCATATGCTGGCGGGCCAGCCCCTGGCGGCGACGATCGGTTTCGGCACCGAGGCGCATATCGTCACGCCATTCTCGATGGACCTGAACGGCAACGGCATCACTGTCTCCAACGAGATCTGGGAGATGATGAAGCCGAACATTCCGGTCGATGCCGACGGCAAGGTCCAGCACCCGATCAGCGCAGCCGCGCTGAAACCGGTCGTCGACAAGTTCAAGGCCGAGGGCAAGCCCTTCAACATGGGCATGGTCTTCCCGGTCTCGACGCATAATTACGAGCTGCGCTACTGGCTGGCTTCCGGCGGCATCCATCCGGGCTACTATTCGTCGACGGACGTCTCCGGCCAGATCAAGGCGGACGCGCTCCTCTCGGTGACACCGCCGCCGCAGATGCCGGCGACGCTCGAAGCCGGCACGATCTACGGCTATTGCGTCGGCGAGCCGTGGAACCAGGCCGCCGTCTTCAAGGGCATCGGCGTTCCGGTCATCACCGATTACGAGATCTGGAAGAACAATCCCGAGAAGGTCTTCGGCCTGACCGAGGAGTTCATCGAGAAATATCCGAACACGACGCTGGCGCTGACCAAGGCGCTAATCCGCGCCGCCATCTGGCTTGACGAAAACGACAACGCCAACCGCATGGAAGCCGTCGATATCCTGTCGCGTTCAGAATATGTCGGCGCCGACGCGGAAGTCATCGCCAATTCGATGACCGGCACGTTCGAATACGAAAAGGGCGACAAGCGCGACGTCCCGGACTTCAACGTCTTCTTCCGCCACTACGCGACCTATCCCTATTATTCGGATGCCGTCTGGTACCTGACGCAGATGCGCCGCTGGGGCCAGATCCCGGAATACAAGGACGACGCCTGGTACGACGAGACGGCCAAGTCGGTCTACCGCCCGGACATCTACCTCAAGGCCGCCAAGATGCTGGTCGATGAGGGGCTCGCCGACAAATCCGATTTCCCCTGGGATACGGACGGCTATCGCGAACCGACTCCGGCCGCCGACATCATCGACGGCATCGCCTATGACGGCAAGCATCCCAACGCCTATCTGGACTCGCTCGATATCGGCCTGAAGGGTGAGCAGACCGTCGAGGGCAACGAGATCGTCGGCGGCTGACGCTTTCGCCCCGGAATGGCCGGCGGTGACCGGCCTTTCCCAGGTATTCCACGAACCGATCAAGGATTCCGATCATGGCAAACGCCACGGATACATTCGAAACAACTGGCTTCAGTCGCCGGGAGCGCGTCTTTTCCGCCATCAACAGCGCAAGCGGCTGGCTCGATGCGCTGGGGTTTTCCTGGCTCGTCCCGATCCTGAAAATCGCCGCCGGCGACAATCCGCGCGAACAGCTGGGCGAACTCAAGCGCGTCCTTCTGGTCCCGTTGATGGGCATCGCCGTCTTCCTCACCGCATGGGGCGTGCTCGCGCCGCAGGTGCAGACATCGCTCGGCGCGGTGCCGGGGCCCGTGCAGGTGTGGCAGCAGACGGTCAATCTCTGGCAGGACCATGTCCGCGAGCGCGAAAAGGCAGCCGCCTTCTACGAGCGCCAGGACGAGCGCAACGCCAAGCTCGAGGCCGCCGGCAAGACCGACAAGGTCAAGTGGCGCACCTATACCGGCAAGCCGACCTATATCGACCAGATCGGCACGTCGCTTGTCACGGTCGGGCTTGGCTTTTTCTTCGCGACGCTTGTCGCCGTACCGCTCGGCATCGCGTCCGGCCTGTCGCGAACGGTGAACGGCGCGATCAATCCGCTGATCCAGATATTCAAGCCGGTTTCGCCGCTCGCCTGGCTGCCCATCGTGACGATGATCATCTCGGCCGTCTACGCCAACCCGATGGATTGGCTGCCGAAATCTTTGCTCATATCCGCCGTCACCGTCACGCTTTGCTCGATGTGGCCAACCCTGATCAACACCGCGCTCGGCGTCGCCTCGGTCGACAAGGACCTGATGAATGTCAGCCGCGTTTTGCAACTGCCGACGCGCAAGACGGTCACTCAGATCGTGCTGCCGTCATCGCTGCCGCTGATCTTCACCGGGCTGCGCCTCTCTCTGGGCGTCGGCTGGATGGTTCTGATCGCGGCGGAGATGCTGGCGCAGAATCCGGGTCTCGGGAAATTCGTCTGGGACGAGTTCCAGAACGGATCCTCGCAATCGCTCGCCAAGATCATGGTCGCGGTGCTGACCATCGGCCTGATCGGCTTCGCGCTCGACCGGCTGATGTATGCCCTGCAGCGCGCCTTCACCTTCTCGGCAAACCGGTGAGGGGACAGCGATGACCATTCCCGTTCTCGAAATCACCGGCCTGTCGAAGCATTACGGCGAGGGCAAGGACCGCACCGATGTCCTGAAAGACGTCAACCTCAAGGTCGGCGATGGCGAGTTCATCGCCATCGTCGGGTTCTCAGGCTCGGGCAAGACGACGCTGATCTCGGCGCTCGCCGGGCTGACCGACACCGACCAGGGCGGCGTCGTCTACCGGGGCAGGGAGATTGCCGGCCCCGGGCCGGAGCGCGGGGTGGTTTTCCAGTCCTACTCACTGATGCCGTGGCTCACGGTGCAGGGCAATGTCGCGCTCGCCGTCGACAGCGTCTTTGCCGCAAAGCCGAAGGCCGAACGCAAGGCGATCGCCGACAGATATATCGACATGGTCGGCCTCTCCCATGCGCGCGACCGCAAGCCGGCGGAGTTGTCCGGCGGCATGCGCCAGCGCGTCGCCGTTGCCCGTGCGCTCGCCATGCAGCCGGAGGTTCTGTTGCTCGACGAACCGCTTTCGGCGCTCGACGCGCTGACCCGCGCCAAGCTGCAGGACGAGTTCGCGGCGATCTGCGAACAGGAAAAGAAGACCATCGTCCTGATCACCAACGACGTCGACGAGGCGATCCTGCTCGCCGACCGCATCGTTGCGCTGACGCCGGCGCCGAACGCCACGCTTGGACGGGAATTCACCGTCGACCTGCCGCGCCCGCGCGACCGTGCCGACATGAATCACGACGACCGCTATATCGGCCTGCGCGCCGACGTCACGCAATATCTGATGGAGATCGGGGCCGAACGCGGCGCCGATGTCGAAAACGGGATCGTCCTGCCGGACATCGTGCCGATCACCCGGAAGGCCGATGCGCCGCCGGACGCCTATGTTCGCGCCGCGCAAACGGTAGCGGAAGACCGGTTCCTTGAGTTCAGCCAATTGAAGAAAGTCTACCCGACCCCGAAAGGGCCCCTGACGGTGGTCGACGGCTTCGATATGAAGATGATGAAGGGCGAGTTCGTCACGCTGATTGGCCATTCCGGCTGCGGCAAGTCGACGGTCCTGTCGATGGCGGCCGGGCTGAACCCGATCTCCGATGGCGCCATCATCCTCGACGGCAAGCATATCACCCAGGCGGGACCCGACCGCGCGGTGGTGTTCCAGGCGCCGTCGCTGATGCCCTGGCTGACGGCCTGGGAGAATGTCGCGCTTGGCGTCGACCGGGTCTATCCGGATGCGACGGCGGCAGAGCGAAACGACGTCGTCGAATACTACCTGTCGCGCGTCGGCCTTTCCGATTCGATGCACAAGGCGGCGGTCGATCTGTCGAACGGCATGAAGCAGCGCGTCGGCATCGCCCGCGCCTTCGCGCTGTCGCCGAAACTGCTTCTGCTCGACGAGCCCTTCGGCATGCTCGACAGCCTGACACGCTGGGAACTGCAGGACGTCCTGATGGATGTCTGGAAACGCACGCAGGTGACCGCGATCTGCGTCACCCACGACGTCGACGAGGCGATCCTACTCGCCGACCGGGTGGTGATGATGTCGAACGGACCGAATGCCCGCATCGGCAACATCATGGAGGTTGATCTGGAGCGGCCGCGTTCGCGCAAGGCGCTGCTCGCCCATCCTGACTACTACGCCTATCGCGAGGAATTACTGGAATTCCTGGAAGCCTATGAGGGCGGGGCCAATCCCGGCCCGGAGCAACTGAAATCCATCGAAGACAAGACAGCGCAGCGCCTTGCCCGCCAGCAACGGGCGGCGCTGGAAGCCGCGGAGTGAACCCCATGACCAGACAGAAACTCGTCGTCATCGGAAACGGCATGGCCCCCGGCCGCATGCTCGAACACCTCTTCGAGACCGCGCCGGACGCCTATGACGTGACCATTTTCAACGCCGAACCGCGCGTGAACTACGACCGCATCATGCTGTCGCCGGTTTTGTCGGGCGAAAAGACCTTCGAGGACATCGTCATTCATGGCGACGGCTGGTACGTCGACCACGGCGTCATGCTCTACAAGGGGCACAAGATCGTCGGGATCGATCGCGAAGCCAAAACCGTGCTTTCGGAACATGGCGAGGTTGCCGCCTACGACAAGCTGGTGATCGCCACCGGCTCGGCGCCCTTCATCATCCCGGTGCCGGGCAAGGACCTGCCGGGCGTCCTGACCTATCGCGATCTCGACGACGTCGACGCGATGCTGCTCGCCGCCCAGTCGCGTGGCAGCGCCGTCGTCATCGGCGGCGGCCTGCTCGGCCTCGAGGCTGCCGCGGGCCTCAAGGAACAGGGGATGGATGTCACGGTTATCCACCTGATGCCGTCATTGATGGAGCGCCAGCTCGATCCGGCCGCCGGCTACCTGTTGAAACGCGAACTCGAAAGTCGTGGCATCAAGGTCGTCACCAAGGCGAACACGAAGCAGATCGTCGGCGACCGCAGGGTCGAGGGCGTCGAACTGGAGGACGGCACGGTCATTCCGGCGAGCCTCGTCGTCATGGCGGTCGGTATCCGCCCGAACGCCGCGCTGGCGCAGGAGGCCGGCCTCGCAGTCAATCGCGGCATCGTCGTCTCCGACGGCATGCAGACCTCCGACCCGGACATCTACGCGGTCGGCGAATGCGTCGAGGTCGACGGCAAGGTCTACGGCCTGGTCGCGCCGCTCTACCAGATGGCGGATGTGGCGGCCGGACATCTCTCCGGCGATTCCGCGAAACGCTTCGTCGACACATCCACGGCGACACGGCTGAAGGTGACCGGCATCGATCTCTATTCCGCCGGCGATTTCGCCGAAGGTGACGACCGGGAGGAGATCGTTCTGCGCGACGCCAATGCCGGCGTCTACCGGCGCCTCGTGCTCAAGGACAACCGCATCATCGGCGCCGTTCTCTACGGCGATGCGGCGGACGGACCGTGGTTCTTCGACATGTTGAAGAAGGAGATGGACGTCTCCGGGATGCGCGACACGTTGATTTTCGGCCAGGCGTATCAGGGGGGCGAACCGCTGGACCCTACGGCGGCCGTTGCAGCCTTGCCGGATGATGCGGAAATCTGCGGCTGCAACGGCATATGCAAGGGCAAGATCGTCAACGCGATCACCTCCAAGGGGCTGACCTCGCTCGACGACGTGCGCGCCCATACAAAGGCGTCCAATTCCTGCGGCACCTGCACCGGCCTCGTCGAGCAATTGATGACGCTGACGCTCGGCGACAGCTACAACCCGGCCGCCGTCCAGCCGATGTGCAAATGTACCGATCTCGGCCATGACGACGTGCGCCGGCTGATCAGGGCGAAAGGACTGAAGTCCATTCCCGAGGTCATGCAGGAACTCGAGTGGAAGACCTCTTGCGGCTGCGCCAAGTGCCGTCCAGCGCTGAATTACTATCTCGTCTGCGACTGGCCCGACGAATATGCCGACGATTATCAGTCGCGCTTCATCAATGAGCGCGTTCACGCCAATATCCAGAAGGACGGCACCTATTCGGTCGTGCCGCGCATGTGGGGCGGCGTCACCTCGTCGGCGGAGCTGCGCGCCATCGCCGACGTGGTCGACAAGTTCGATATTCCCACCGTCAAGGTGACCGGCGGCCAGCGCATCGACATGCTGGGCATCAGGAAGGAGGACCTCCCCGCTGTCTGGGCCGATCTCGGCAAGGCGGGATTCGTTTCCGGCCAAGCCTATGCCAAGGGTCTCAGGACGGTGAAGACCTGTGTCGGATCCGACTGGTGCCGCTTCGGCACGCAGGATTCGACCGGCCTCGGCATTCGCATCGAGAAATTCATGTGGGGGTCGTGGACGCCGGCCAAGGTGAAGATGGCGGTCTCCGGCTGCCCGCGCAATTGCGCCGAGGCGACCTGCAAGGACGTCGGCATCATCTGTGTCGATTCCGGCTTCGAGATCCATTTCGCCGGCGCGGCCGGCCTCGACATCAAGGGCACGGACGTGCTCGGCATGGTCAAGACCGAGGACGAGGCGCTGGAACACATTGTGGCGCTCGTCCAGATGTATCGCGAGCAGGGCCGCTACCTGGAACGCATCTACAAATGGGCGAAACGCATCGGCCATGACGAGGTGCGCCGCCAGATCATGGACGACGCCGACAAGCGCAAGGCCTATTTCGGCCGCTTCGTCTTCTCCCAGACATTCGCCCAAGTGGATCCGTGGTCGGAACGCGTGTCCGGCAAGGACAAGCACGAGTTCCGTCCCATGGCGACACTTTCCCTGGAGGCCGCGGAATGAACGTGATGATGCAGAACTGGGTCGCGATCGGCTCGCTAAACGATATCCCGCGCCGCGGCGCGCGCTGCGTGAAGAACGGCGGGATGACCATCGCCGTCTTTCGCACCGCGGACGACAAGATTTACGCGCTGGAAGACAAGTGCCCGCACAGGAACGGTCCACTCAGCCAGGGCATCGTCCATGACGGCTGCGTCACCTGTCCGCTGCATAACTGGGTGATTTCGCTCGAAACCGGCAAGGCGCAAGGCGCCGACGAGGGCGAGGCGGCGATGTTTCCGGTCCGGCTCGACGGCGACACGGTCATGCTTGCGATCGGGATGAGCTGATGACCGCCGGGGTGCGCACCACCTGTCCCTATTGCGGCGTCGGCTGCGGCATCGTCGCGACGCGGCAGCCCGACGGCGCCGTGACCGTGAAGGGAGACAAGGAACATCCGGCCAATTTCGGGCGGCTCTGCTCCAAGGGCTCGGCGCTCGGCGAGACCGTCGGTCTCGAAGGCCGTCTGCTGCGTCCGGAGATCGGAGGGCGGCGGGCCGGTTGGGACGAGGCGCTCGATCTCGTCGCGTCGCGCTTTTCGGATGCCATCCGCGCGCACGGGCCGGACAGCGTCGCCTTCTACGTCTCGGGGCAGTTGCTGACCGAAGACTATTACGTCGCCAACAAGCTTATGAAGGGTTTTATCGGCTCGGCCAATATCGACACGAATTCGCGGCTGTGCATGGCGTCCTCGGTCGCCGGCCACCGTCGCGCCTTCGGGACCGATACGGTTCCCGGCACCTATGAGGATCTGGAACTGGCGGATTTGGTCGTCCTTATCGGGACCAACCTCGCCTGGTGCCACCCGGTTCTCTACCAGCGCATTGCGGCCGCGAAAGCAGGGCGGCCCGGCATGAAGATCGTGCTGATCGATCCGCGCCGCACCATGACCGCCGATATCGCCGATATGCATCTGGCGATCGCGCCCGACGGCGACGTCGCGCTATTCGCCGGGCTGCTGGCTCATCTGGCGCAGAGCGGCGCCGTCGATGCCGATTATCTCGCCAAGCACACCACCGGATTCTCCGAGGCGCTCGAAAAGGCGGACGCGCTGACGCTTCGGGACATCGCCCGGCTGACCGGCCTCGCGACAGACGAATTGCGACAGTTCTACGATTTGTTCGCGTCCACGGAGAAAACCGTCACGGTCTACAGCCAGGGTGTCAACCAGTCCTCTATCGGCACCGACAAGGTCAACGCGATCATCAATTGCCACCTGACGACGGGACGCATCGGCCGCCCGGGAACTGGGCCATTCTCGGTTACCGGCCAGCCAAACGCCATGGGCGGACGCGAGGTCGGCGGGCTCGCCAACATGCTCGCTGCCCACCTCGACATCGAAAATCCTGACCATCGCGCCATCGCGCAACGCTTCTGGCGGTCGCCGGCGATGCCGGACAAGCCGGGATTGAAGGCGGTCGACCTGTTCAAGGCCGTCGCCGACGGGCGTATCAAGGCGCTCTGGATCATGGCGACAAACCCGGTCGATTCCCTGCCGGACGCCGATGCCGTACGCGCGGCGCTCGAGGCCTGTCCCTTTGTCGTCGTATCCGATGTTGCGACCGAGACCGACACCACGCGCCATGCCCATGTGAAGCTGCCGTCGGCCGCCTGGGGCGAAAAGGACGGCACGGTGACCAATTCAGAACGGCGGATTTCGCGTCAGCGCGCCTTTCTTGCCGCGCCCGGCGAGGCAAGACCGGACTGGTGGCAGATGGCCGAGATCGGCAGGCGCATGGGCTTTGCGGATGCTTTCGGTTGGTCGGGGCCTGACGAAATCTTCGCCGAATACGCGGCGATGACGGGTTTCGAGAACGGCGGCAGCCGCGATCTTGACATCGCAGCGCATGCCGGCATCGCGGCGGACGATTACGACCGGCTGGGACCGTTCCAGTGGCCGCAGCCCGCCGGCGTCACCCCGATCTCGACCCGGTTCTTCGCCAATGGCGGTTTCTTCACGCCCGACCGCAAGGCGCGCTTCGTCGCTGTCGAGGCCGCCGTGCCGGAACGCGTCACCGCGGATTATCCGCTGGTGCTCAATACCGGCCGGGTGCGCGACCACTGGCACACCATGACGCGCACCGGTAAGAGCCCGCGTCTTTCCGCCCATATCGGTGAGCCCTACGCCGAATTTCATCCGTCCGACGCCGCCGTGCTCGGCATCGGCGACGCCGAGATCGCGGAAATCGAAAGCCCGTACGGGCGCGTCCTTGTGCGGGCCCTCGTGACGCCGCGCCAGCGCGAGGGTTCCGTTTTCGTGCCGATGCACTGGAACGAACAGAATGCCGCGAATGCCCGGATCGATACGGTCATCGCGCCGGTGACCGATCCGCATTCCGGCCAGCCCGCGTCCAAACATATCGCCGTGATCGCGCGGCGTTTCGCAGCGGCGGTCTACGGCTTCGCGGTCTGCGCCGAAAGGCCCGACGCACCGGCCTGCGATTACTGGGCGCTCGCAAAAACCGGTGGCGGCTGGAAGATCGAATTTGCCCATGGCGGGGCGATCGGGGAGGCAGAGGCTTTCGCGCGAAGCCTGTTCGGGATCGAGACCGCACACGACACCGACCTGCTCGCCTATGGCGACAGCGCTTCCGGCGCGCGCCGCGTCGCGGTCTTTGACGGCCATCGTTTCGTCGGCGCGCTCTTTTTGGCGTCCGGTCCGGTCGCCGTTTCGCGCAGCTGGGCCGCCGGCCTGCTTGCCGCCGGGCACGGCGACCGCGCGTCCCGCTGGCGACTCGCCGCCGGACGGCCAGGCGCCGACATGCCCGACAAGGGCGCGATCGTCTGCTCCTGCTTCAGTGTTGGCGCGAAGGAAATCGCGACGGCCGTTCGCGCCGGTTGCGGAAGCGTCGAGGCTGTCGGCAAGGCCACCTGCGCCGGCACCAATTGCGGGTCCTGCAAATCCGAGATCAGGGAGATCGTCGATGAGCATCGTATCGTTGCCGCGGAATGACGGGCGCCGCCCCGGGCGCATGGACGACCTCGCCACGCTGCCGGTCTTCTTCAAGCTGACGGGAAAACGCGCTGTCGTCGCCGGCGGATCGGATGCCGCCGCCTGGAAGGCGGAGCTGCTTGCGGCGGCCGGGGCGGATGTGCATGTCTGCAAAATCGGCTGGACGCCCGATAGTCTCGCAGGCGCGGCCATCGCAATCTGCGACGCGGAGACAGAAGAAGAGGCGCAAGCCTTTTACGACGCTGCGCATGAGGCGGGCGTGCCGGTCAATGTCATCGACAAACCGGCCTGGTGCGATTTCCAGTTCGGCTCCATCGTCAACCGCTCGCCCGCCGTCATCGCGATCTCGACCGACGGCGCCGCGCCGATTCTCGGCCAGGCGATCCGCCGCCGCGTCGAGACGCTGATCCCGTCGGCGCTTGCTGACTGGGCGGCGCTTGCGCGCGACATCCGCGAGGCGGTGACCGGCAGGCTCGCCGCCGGCGCACAACGCCGCGTCTTCTGGGAGCGCTTCGTCGACCGCGCCTTCGGTCCGGCTCCCACCGAGACGGCCGGCGAGGAAATGGTCGGCGCGGCCGTTTCGATTGCCGCCGGGCTGGACGCGGAAAAGGGCCGCGTCACGTTGGTCGGCGCCGGCCCGGGCGACGCGGAACTGTTGACGCTCAAGGCGGTGCGCGCGCTGCAGGCCGCCGACGTCATCCTGTTCGACGACCTCGTTTCCGACGACGTGCTGGAACTGGCGCGCCGCGAGGCCAAGCGCATGCTGGTCGGCAAGCGCGGCGGTCGCGAAAGCTGCCGCCAAGAGGAGATCAACGACATGATGGTTTCGCTCGCCAAGGCCGGAAAGCATGTGGTGCGGCTCAAGGGCGGTGATCCGATGATCTTCGGGAGGGCCGGTGAGGAGATCGCGCGCCTGGAGGAGGAGGGGATCCCGGTCGCGGTCGTGCCCGGCATCACCTCGGCGCTTGCGATGGCCTCGTCGCTTGGCGTGTCGCTGACGCATCG
Source organism: Oricola nitratireducens (assembly GCF_014904745.1). Taxonomy (GTDB): domain Bacteria; phylum Pseudomonadota; class Alphaproteobacteria; order Rhizobiales; family Rhizobiaceae; genus Oricola; species Oricola nitratireducens. Next base: position 8,180 of record NZ_JACZCS010000013.1, on the reverse strand, counting down.
CGATTCCGCGCAGTCGGTGCGTTTCGTCACCGGCCACAGCCGCAAGGGCGAATTGCCGAGCGACGTCAATTGGCAGGCGGTCGCCGATCCGAAAACGACAACGATCTTCTACATGGGCGGGAGGACTGCCGGCGAGATTGCCGCAATGCTGATCGGGCGCGGATTGCCTGCCGATACGCCGGTGGTCGTCGCGAAGGCGGTGTCTCGTCCCGGCCAGAAACATTGGCGCGGCACGCTCGCAGACCTTCCGGCTGCCATGCCCGATATCGGTTACGACGAACCTGTGCTGATCGGCGTCGGCCAAGTCTTCGCCGTCCGGACGGCGCTGTCTTTCGCAACATCTCGCGAGGCGCTCGCAGCCGCAATTTAGGCACCGCAAATGTGGTGCCTGCCGGTTCGCACAAACCGGCACATATCCGCCCCGGCCTGGAAAGCCGTCATAATCGAAAGTTGCAGTGAACGGCAGTTTTTTGGGCTACTTGAAGCTTCTTTTGAAAGATTGGTCCGTGCAGGGGTGCTCCTTCGCTTCACGCGTCGCGTTCGTCGATCAAAGGATTCGGCTTGGCGAGCGTTTCAAGCGGCTTCAGATCACTTAGCTTCACGACGGCGCCGTCGACCTCGACGCCGTAGGGTTTCAATGTGTTGAAGGCGCGGGACAGATTTTCCGGCGTCATGCCCAGCAGCGAGGCGATGGTGCGCTTGTCATAGGGCAGTTCGAGCGATCCGTTTCCGCCCTGGTCGGCGTGGTAGCGCAGCAGGCGGTTTGCCAGCCGCTCGACCGCGGTGCGCAGCTTGATGTCCTTGTGCTCCTTGACCACGCCGCGATAGCAACTCGCCAGTTCGAGCACGATGGAACGGGCGAAGGCCTCGTCCTTCTCGAATGCTTCCCTGACATTCTCCGAGGGAATCAGCAGGATTTTCGACTTTTGGCAGGTGCGCGCCGACATCAGATAGACGGCGTCCTTCAGGACCGCCGCAAGGATGAACGTTCCGATGGGCCGGACCATTCCCATGGTCGACTCCCGTCCGTTCGAGCGGGCGTAGAGTTCGACGCATCCCTCGATCACGATGTAGAGGAAGTCTGCTGGATCGCCTTCATGGATGAGTTCGAGCTGGGACGGAAAGGTTTGCAGATAGGCCGCCTGCATGAGCGTTTCGAAGTTGGATTCGCTCATGCTCTCGAAAAGCCGGAGAGACCGTACCTGGGGAAAATCTGTTGTGCGCACGGTCCCATTCCTTGATAATTATCAAGACTTCGTTTGACCCTGTTAGCAGGCGCGTATTCCCGTTTCAACAGGGGCTCTTGATCCCGCCTGCCCATTTCCTTGCCGATTCCCCGGGGGAAACTTGTTTCTCCGGAGCCAGCCCCGACTGTTGATCTGGATCAACTCGGGAGGGCCCTTCCGAACCGCTACTGCCCCGCATCAGTTTCGCAAATGGCGGGAGAACCCGCCTGCAAGAAGGGGGTCGTAACGATGCATTCGCTTGAGGGAGTAACCCGCCCGGACCAGTACAGAGCGCTGGGTCTCAGCACATTCGCCTTCACGGTCTGCTTTGCCGTGTGGACGATTTTTTCCATCATCGGCGTGAAAATCAAAGGCGAGCTCGGGCTGAGCGACACGGAGTTCGGCCTGCTCGTCGCCACGCCGGTCCTGACGGGATCGGTGAGCCGGATTTTCCTCGGTGTGTGGACCGAGCAGTTCGGCGGCCGGATCATGTTCCCGCTGCAGATGCTGATCACCTCCGTCGCCGTCTGGCTGCTGACGTCGGTGCATACCTACGAAATCTTCCTGCTCGCGGCACTCGGCCTCGGTCTCGCCGGCGGGTCGTTCATCGTCGGCGTCGCCTATGTTTCGCAGTGGTTCGAAAAGGAACGCCAGGGAACGGCGCTCGGCATTTTCGGCGCCGGCAATGTCGGCGCGGCCGTCACCAATTTCGCCGCCCCCTTTCTGGTGGTGGCGCTCGGTTGGGAGGGCACGGCGCGTGTCTATGCCATCGTGCTCGCCGCCACAGCCGTTCTGTTCTACCTGCTCAGCAAGGACGACCCGGCGCAAGCCGCCCGCAGGCGCACCGGCGCCCGCCCGGTATCGGCGGCCGAGCAGCTCGCGCCCCTGAAGAATATCCAGGTCTGGCGCTTTGCGACCTACTACTTCTTCGTCTTCGGCGGCTTCGTGGCGCTCGCCTCCTTCCTGCCGCGCTACTATGTCGGCGCCTACGGGCTGGAACTGACGACGGCCGGCGTGTTCGCGGGCCTCTATTCGTTGCCCGGTTCCGTTTTCCGCGCGCTTGGCGGCTGGATGTCGGACAAGTGGGGCGCGCGTGCGGTGATGTATCTGACCTTCTTCGTGTCGCTGCTCTGCCTGTTCGTCATGAGCTATCCGCAGACCAGCTACACGGTCGCCGGGATCCATGGACCGATCACGTTCCACATGGGCACCAGCGTCACCCTGTTTGTCGCGCTGACGGTCGTTCTGGGCTTCGTGATGAGCCTCGGCAAGGCCGCCGTCTACAAGCATATTCCGGTCTATTACCCGCATCACGTCGGCGCGGTCGGCGGCCTGGTCGGCATGATCGGCGGTCTCGGCGGCTTCTTCCTGCCGATCGGCTTCGGCATCCTGCTCGATCTCACCGGCGTCTGGACGGCGCCCTACATGCTGATGTTCGTCCTCGTCGCTGTCTCGACGATCTGGATGCACGTCGCCATTCGCCGCATGGAAAAGCGCCGCCATCCCGCACTCGGAGAAGAAGTCTTTCTCTCCGACGTGCCCGAAAAGCCGGTGGCCAAACCCGGCGCGCAGTCTGCGCCCGCCGCCAAGGGCGAACGGCTCCGTCCCGCCGAATAACGATCCCGGGGAGGCGGTTGACCGCCTCCCGCAATCCAACCGTATTCAGGAGTGCATCAAATGGCACATTCAACCGCAGCCGTGGCGAAGGGCCCGGTGCTGACTGACTGGCGGCCCGAAGACCCCCAGTTCTGGGAAACGGCCGGCAAGGCCATCGCGACCCGAAATCTCTGGATCTCGATCCCCAACCTGCTTCTGGCGTTCTCGGTCTGGATGGTCTGGTCCGTGGTCGTCGCCAAGATGCCGGCCATCGGCTTTGATTTCTCGGTCGGTGAGCGCTTCTGGCTCGCTGCCTTGCCCGGCCTGTCCGGCGCGACGCTGCGCATCTTCTACTCCTTCATGATCCCGATCTTCGGCGGCCGGAAATGGACCGCGCTTTCCAGCGCTTCGCTGCTGCTGCCGGCTATCGGCATCGGGCTCGCGGTGCAGAACCCGGACACGTCCTACATGACGTTCCTGATCCTAGCGCTTCTGTGCGGACTCGGCGGCGGCAACTTCGCCTCCTCGATGGCCAATATCGCCTATTTCTACCCCAAGAAAACGAAGGGCAACGCCCTGGCGCTGAACGCCGGCCTCGGCAATCTCGGCGTCTCGGTCATGCAGTTCGTCGTTCCGATGGTCATCACCATGGGCGTGTTCGGCGCAATCGGCGGCGAGCCGCAGACGCTGGCCGACGGCAAGCAGCTGTGGATCCAGAACGCCGGCTATATCTGGGTGCCCTTCATCGCCGTCAGCGCCATCGCGGCATGGTTCGGCATGAACGACATCGCTTCGGCCCAGGCCAGCTTCAAGGAGCAGTCGATCATCTTCTCGCGCAAGCACAACTGGATCATGTGCATCCTCTACACCGGAACCTTTGGTTCCTTCATCGGCTATTCCGCGGGCTTCCCGCTGCTGATGAAGACGCAGTTCCCGGCCGTCGAGGCACTCAACTACGCTTTTCTCGGCCCGCTCGTCGGCGCGCTCAGCCGGGCCGGCACGGGCTGGATTTCAGACAAGTTCGGCGGCGGCAAGGTCACTTTCTGGACCTTCCTCGGCATGATCGTCGCTGTCGGCGGCGTGCTGTTCTTCCTCGGTATCAAGGAACAACCGGGCGCGTTCTGGGGCTTCTTCGCCTGCTTCATGGCGCTGTTCTTCCTGACCGGCGTCGGCAACGCATCGACCTTCCAGATGATCCCCTCGATCATGCGCCAGGAGGTCCCGCGCCTGATGCCGCAGCTCGACGAGGCGGCAAATCTGAAGCAGGCGGAGCGCGAAAGCTCTGCGATCATCGCCTTCACCTCGGCGATCGCCGCCTACGGCGCCTTCTTCATCCCGAAAGCCTACGGCACCTCGATTGCGATAACCGGCGGCCCGGAAGCGGCGTTGTGGCTCTTCGCCGCCTTCTACGCGGTCTGCGTCGTCATCACCTGGGTCTACTACTCGCGCAAGAGCGCACCGGTTCCCTGCTGAGCGGCTGATACGAAAGGACACATGCGATGTCACATCTTCTTGACCGCCTCAATTTCCTGGCGCGCAAAAACACCGGCACCTTTTCCAAGGGGCACGGGGTCACGACCAACGAGAGCCGGGATTGGGAGGACGCCTACCGGAAGCGCTGGCAGCACGACAAGATCGTGCGCTCGACGCACGGCGCGAACTGCACCGGCTCGTGCTCATGGAAGATCTACGTCAAGGGCGGGATCGTCACCTGGGAAACCCAGCAGACGGACTATCCGCGCACGCGGCCGGACCTTCCCAACCACGAGCCGCGCGGCTGTTCGCGCGGGGCGAGCTACAGCTGGTACATGTACTCGGCGAACAGGGTGAAATATCCGCTGATCCGGTCGCGCCTGCTGAAGCTGTGGCGCAAGGAACGGGCGATCAAGACGCCGGTCGGGGCCTGGACGGCGATCCAGGAAGATCCCGCAAAGCGGGCCGAATATATCAAGGTGCGCGGGCTTGGCGGTTTCGTCCGGGCGACATGGGACGAGGCCAACGAGATCATCGCCGCGGCCAATGCCTATACGGCGAGGAAATGGGGCCCGGACCGGGTGATCGGCTTCTCGCCGATCCCCGCCATGTCGATGGTCTCCTATGCCGCGGGATCACGCTATCTGTCGCTGCTCGGCGGCGTCTGCATGTCCTTCTACGACTGGTATTGCGACCTGCCGCCGGCCTCGCCAATGACCTGGGGCGAGCAGACGGACGTGCCGGAATCGGCCGACTGGTACAATTCCGGTTTCCTGATGTTGTGGGGATCGAACGTGCCGCAGACGCGCACGCCCGACGCCCATTTCTACACCGAGGTCCGCTACAAGGGCGCGAAGTCGGTCGTGGTGTCGCCGGACTATTCGGAGGCTGCGAAATTCTCCGACATGTGGCTGCATCCCAAGCAGGGCACGGACGCCGCGCTTGCCATGGCGCTGGGGCACGTCATCCTGCGCGAATACCATCTCGACCGGCAGGCCGAGTATTTCGAGGACTACTGCCGCCGCTACACCGACATGCCGATGCTGGTGCGCCTGGTGAAGAAGGACGGCCACTATATTCCGGAACGCCAGCTTCGCGCGTCCGACTTCAAGGACGGTCTGGGCGAGAAGAACAATCCCGACTGGAAGACCGTCGCTGTCGACGGCAAGACGAAGAAAGTCGTCGTGCCAGGCGGATCGATCGGCTTCCGCTGGGGCGAACAGGGCAAGTGGAACCTTGAAGCCAAGGACGGCAAGGGCAGGGATGTCGAGCTCGAGATGAGCCTGATCATGGACGAGGACCACGACCAGGTCGCCTCCGTCGCCTTTCCCTATTTCGGCAATCGCGAGCACGATCATTTCGAGGGAACGGATCACGACAGCGTGCTGCTTCGCTCGGTGCCGGCGAAAAAGGTCAAGCTTGCCGACGGCGATGCGCTGGTCGCCACGGTGTTCGACCTCTTCGTCGCCAATTACGGCCTCGATCGCGGCCTGAAGGACGGCAGCTGTGCCTCGTCCTATGACGACAACCAGCCTTATACCCCGGCCTGGGCGGAGAAGATCACGGGCGTTCCGCGCGAAAACATCATCACGGTCGCCCGCGAATTCGCGGCCAATGCCGAAAAGACCAAGGGCCGCTCGATGGTCATCCTCGGGGCCGGCCTGAATCACTGGTATCACATGGACATGAGCTACCGGGGGATCATCAATCTCCTGGTGATGTGCGGCTGCGTCGGTCAGTCCGGCGGCGGCTGGAGCCATTATGTCGGCCAGGAAAAACTGCGCCCGCAGACCGGCTGGCTGCCGCTTGCCTTCGGGCTCGACTGGAGCCGCCCGCCACGGCAGATGAACTCGACCTCCTTCTTCTACGCGCATACCGACCAGTGGCGCTACGAGACGCTGAAGGTCGACGAGATTCTGTCGCCGACGGCACCCGAAGGACCGTGGGACGGCACACTGATCGACTACAACATCCGCGCCGAACGGATGGGATGGCTGCCGTCCGCGCCGCAATTGCAGGTCAACCCGCTCGACATCGCCGCGGCTGCGGCAAAGGCCAAGAAGGAGCCGAAGGACTATGTCGCGGCGCAACTGAAGGCCGGCAAGCTGAAGATGGCCTGCGAGGACCCGGACAACGAGGCCAACTGGCCGCGCAACATGTTCGTCTGGCGTTCCAACCTGCTCGGATCGTCCGGCAAGGGGCACGAGTACTTCCTCAAGCATCTGCTCGGCACGTCGCACGGCCTGCTTGGCAAGGATATGGGCGAGGAGGGACGGCTGGAATCGAAGGAGGCCGTCTGGCACAAGGAGGCGCCGGAAGGAAAGCTCGACCTGCTTGTCACGCTCGACTTCCGCATGTCGACCACCTGCGTCTATTCCGACATCGTCCTGCCGACGGCGACCTGGTACGAGAAGAACGACCTCAACACCTCCGACATGCATCCCTTCATCCACCCGCTGACAAGCGCGGCGGATCCGGCATGGGAAGCAAGGAGCGACTGGGACATCTTCAAGGGTATCGCGAAGAAGTTCTCCGAGGTCGCGCCGGAAGTGCTCGGCGTCGAGAAGGACGTCGTCCTCGTGCCGATCCTGCACGACACGGCGGGCGAACTCGCCCAGCCCTTCGACGTCGAGGACTGGAAGAAAGGCGAGATCGACCCGGTGCCCGGCAAGACCATGCCGGCGGTTGCCGTCGTCGAGCGCGACTACCCGAACCTCTACAAGCGCTTCACGGCGCTCGGGCCGCTGATGGACAAGCTCGGAAACGGCGGCAAGGGCATTTCCTGGAACACCGAGGACGAGGTCGAGTTGCTCGGCCGGCTGAATGGCGTCGTCACGGAGGAGGGCGCCACCAAGGGGCGTCCGAAGATCGAGAGCGATATCGACGCGACCGAGGTGATCCTGTCGCTCGCGCCGGAAACCAATGGCGAGGTCGCGGTCAAGGCGTGGGAGGCGCTTTCGAAGTTCACCGGCCGCGACCACACCCATCTGGCGATCCCGAAAGAGGACGAGAAGATCCGCTTCCGCGACGTGGTCGCGCAGCCGCGCAAGATCATCTCGTCGCCGACATGGTCGGGCATCGAGTCGGACAAGGTCTGCTACAATGCCGGCTACACCAACGTCCATGAACTGATCCCGTGGCGGACTCTTTCCGGCCGCCAGCAGCTCTACCAGGATCATTTGTGGATGCGGGCCTTCGGAGAGGCGTTCTGCGTCTATCGTCCGCCGATCGACACCAAGTCGATCAATCCGGTCATCGAGGCGAAGTCGAACGGCAAGCCGCAGGTCGTGCTGAACTTCATTACGCCGCACCAGAAGTGGGGCATCCACTCCACCTATTCGGACAACCTGATGATGCTGACGCTCAACCGCGGCGGCCCGGTCGTCTGGATTTCGGAAACGGACGCGGCCAAGGGCGGGCTCGTCGACAATGACTGGGTCGAGGTTTTCAACACCAATGGCGCCATCGTCGCCCGGGTGGTCGTCTCCCAGCGCATGAAGGAAGGCACGATCTTCATGTATCATGCGCAGGAGAAGATCGTGAACACGCCGGGATCGCAGATCACCGGCCAGCGCGGCGGCATTCACAACTCCGTCACGCGCGCGATCACCAAGCCGACGCACATGATCGGCGGCTACGCCCAGCAATCCTACGGCTTCAACTATTACGGCACGGTCGGTTCGAACCGCGACGAGTTCGTCGTCATCCACAAGATGGAAAAGGTCGACTGGATGGAAGGCCCGTATCGCGAAACGCCCGCACACAAGGAGGCGGCAGAATGAAAATCCGCGCTCAAATCGGCATGGTGCTGAACCTCGACAAGTGCATCGGGTGTCACACCTGCTCGGTCACCTGCAAGAACGTCTGGACGAACCGCGAGGGCGT
>NZ_JACZCS010000012.1 GCF_014904745.1 Oricola nitratireducens | reverse complement strand
CGCGCAAGTCCAACGGCAAGATCGAGCCGAAGATGGGCGCCAAGTGGCGGATCCTCGCAAAAATCTTCGCCAATCCGGACCTGCCGGAAATCGACGACTATTACGAGCCGTTCGATTTCGACTACGGCCACCTGCAGACCGCCCGCGAAAGCCAGACGTCGCCCACCGCGCGGCCGCGTTCGCAGATTACCGGCGAGCGCATGCAAAAAATCGAATGGGGTCCGAACTGGGAGGAAATTCTCGGCGGTGAGTTCTCCAAACGGTCGGTGGATTCCAATTTCGAGGGCATCGAGAAGGAAATCTACGGCGAGTACGAAAATACTTTCATGATGTATCTGCCGAGGCTGTGCGAGCACTGTCTCAACCCGACCTGCGTCGCGGCGTGCCCGTCGGGCGCGATCTACAAGCGCGAGGACGACGGCATCGTCCTGATCGACCAGGAGAAGTGCCGCGGCTGGCGCATGTGCGTCTCGGGCTGCCCCTACAAGAAGATCTATTACAACTGGTCTTCCGGCAAATCCGAGAAATGCGTGTTCTGTTATCCGCGCATCGAGGCCGGGCATCCGACCGTCTGTTCGGAAACCTGCGTCGGCCGGATCCGCTATCTCGGCGTGGTGCTCTACGACGCCGACCGCATCTCCGAAGCCGCCTCGACGGCCGACGAGAAGGACCTCTACGAGGAGCAGCTCAAGATCTTCCTCGATCCCAACGACCCGGCCGTGATCGAACAGGCGCGCAAGGACGGCGTGCCGGACGCTTGGCTGGAAGCTGCGAAGAAATCGCCCGTCTACAAGATGGCGATGGAGTGGAAGATCGCGTTCCCGCTGCATCCCGAATACCGGACCCTCCCCATGGTCTGGTACATCCCGCCGTTGTCCCCTTTGCAGGCGGCGGCCGAGTCCGGGAAGATCGGCATGGACGGCGCGATGCCGGACGTCCGGTCTCTCCGGATCCCGGTCCGTTACCTCGCGAACCTGCTCACGGCGGGCAAGGAAGCCCCGGTCGTCTCCGCGCTGGAACGCATGCTCGCCATGCGCGCCTACATGCGCGCCAAGACGATCGACGGTGTCATCGACGAGGTGGTGGCCGAGAAGGTCGGCATGACCGGCCAGATGATCGAGGAGATGTACCACGTGATGGCGATCGCCAATTACGAGGACCGCTTCGTCATCCCGACATCGCACCGCGAGATTTCCGAGGACGCCTATGACGTTCGCGGTTCCTGCGGCTTCACCTTCGGCAATGGCTGCTCCGGCGGCGAGACCGAAACCAACCTGTTCGGCGCCAAGCGCACGCGCACCGTCCAGACACCAACCGACATCTTCAAGGAGCGGGTGTGATGAATACAGCCCTGAAAATCATTTCGTTGCTGCTCTCCTATCCGTCCGAGGAGTTTCGGACCGCAATGCCGGAACTCAAGGCGGCGCTCGACAGCGCCGGCATCGGCAAACGCGAGACTTCTATGCTCAAGCGCCTCGCCGACGACATCGCCGCACTCGATCTCTATGACGCGCAGGAGCGTTACGTGTTCCTGTTCGATCGCACGCGCTCGCTGTCGCTGCATCTTTTCGAACATGTCCATGGCGAAAGCCGTGACCGCGGCCAGGCCATGGTTGACCTGATGCAGATGTACGAGGCCGACGGCTTCGAGATCGACGCGAAGGAACTGCCGGACTACCTGCCGATGTTTCTCGAATACCTGTCGGTGAAGCCCGCCGGAGAGGCGAGCGAACTGCTCGGCCAGACGGTGCATATCGTCGCCGCCCTGCGCGAGCGGCTGAAGAAGCGCAAGTCCGTCTACGCCAACGCCTTCACCGTGCTTGAGGCGATGGCGCGGGGAAAGCCGGACGCAGCTCTCCTGGCTGAACTCCTCGATGCTCCGGAAGACAATCCGGAGGATCTCGAAGCGCTCGACCGGGTCTGGGAAGAGGAAGCCGTCACCTTCGGCGGCAATGCCGGCGAGAACGCCTGCGGGCCGGACCGCCTGCAGCGCCAGATCCGCGCCTCCAACCGCAAGCCTGCCGACATGACGCAGGCACCGAACGCCTGAGAGGACAAGAACAATGTCTGACTTCCTGAACACGCTTCTCTACGGGATCTATCCCTATATCGCGCTTGTCGTGCTGATCCTCGGCACGATCGTGCGCTACGACCGCGAGCCCTACACCTGGCGGTCCGGCTCGTCGCAACTGCTGCGCCGCAAGCAGCTGATCTGGGGCTCGGTGCTGTTCCATGTCGGCGTGCTGGTGATCTTCTTCGGTCATCTGATCGGTCTCCTGACCCCGATTGTGATCTTCGACGCGCTCGGCATCAGTCACGGCGCGAAGCAGTTGCTGGCGATCGTCGCCGGCGGCATCGCCGGGATCATGGCGATTGTCGGCGCGACCTTGCTCGTTCACCGCCGCCTGTTCGACGCCCGCGTGCGCGCCACGTCGAGCGCCTCCGACACGCTGATCATCGTTCTGCTGTGGCTCCAGCTGGCGCTGGGCCTGCTGACGATCCCGGTGTCGCTGCAGCATCTCGACGGGCACGAAATGGTAAGGTTCATGACCTGGGCGCAGGGCATCTTCACCTTCAATGCGGCTGCCTCGAGCTATGTCGCCGGGGCTTCCATCATCTTCAAGCTGCATCTCTTCCTGGGCCTGACGATCCTGCTCCTGTTCCCGTTCACGCGCCTCGTGCACATGCTGAGCGTGCCGGTGCGCTACATGTGGCGGCCAGGCTACCAGGTCGTGCGCGAACGCAACCATCGCGCGGCGCAGACGCGCGCGCCGGCGGAGTGAACCATGGCGACGATCTATCAAAATCCGTCGCTCTCATCCCCTGCGGACGAGCCGCAGGGGTCGGGATACACGACCTACCAGGAGCCGGACACGCGGATCCCGCCAAAGGCCGCGCCGGTGATCAGGGAAATCTCCGTCAACGGCATTGCCATACCGGAGGCCGATATTCTCGCCGAGGCGCAGAACCATCCCGCCGAAAATCCCGGCGGCGCGTTGCGCGAGGCAGCCGAGGCGTTGGTGATCCGCGAACTGCTGTGGCAGGAAGCCCGACGTCTGGACATCGATGTTTCGTCCTCGCGCGACGAAGCGGGGCGCATGGAGACGGAGCGCGACGCGGCCATCCGTCTGCTGATGGACCGCGAGATCGATACGCCGACGGCGACCGAGGAGGAATGCCGGCGTTATTACGACAGGCATCCGGACAAGTTCCGCACCGAGCCGATGTTCGAGGCACGTCACATCCTTGTCGCCGCGCCGGAAAACGATCGCGAAGCACGTGCCGGCGCGAGCGAACGCGCGACCGATTTCTGCAACGTGCTTGGCAAACGATCCGCGCGGTTTTCCGCGCTGGCGAAGGAATATTCCGCATGTCCGTCGCGCGAACACGGCGGAAATCTGGGCCAGCTGACCCGCGGAAGCACCGTCAGCGAATTCGAGGAAGCGTTGGCGAAAATGCAGGAGGGCGAGATCTCAGCCGTGCCTGTCGAAAGCCGCTTCGGTTTCCACGTCATTGCGCTGGACCGGCGGATCGAGGGCAGGGAATTGCCTTACGAGATGGTCGCCGAACGCATCGCGGCCTGGCTCGAGGCATCCGCATGGTCCAAGGCTGTCTCGCAGTACATTTCCGTGCTTGCCGGCCAGGCCGACATTAAAGGCATTTCGCTGAACGGCGCGGACGGTCCGCTCGTTCAGTAGGAGGAGGAAGGTGAACAAGCAGGAAGAGGCACGGCACATGGCCCTTGCGACGCTGGCGGCGGCGCCGTCGCCCGAGCAGCTTGTGGCGCCGCTGGATTACGTCTTTGCCGAGCATTTCCGCCAGCGCACGCTTTGCTGGATGATCGACCGAATTGCCGACGAGCAGAAGCGTGACGAGGAGGGCATTGCCGCCGTGCTGCGTTTCCTGCGCCATGATTTCGGTCAGCATGTCGTCGACGAGGAAGAAGACCTGTTCCCGTTGTTGCGCCGGCGCGCCGAACCGGAAGACCGGATCGAGGAAGTCCTCGGCGAACTCAGCCAGGAACACGCCGCCGACAAGCAGGATGCGGATGCCATCACGGAAGGCCTGTCGCAAGCAATTGTCGGCAAGCGCTTCACGAAGGCTTTGCGTGCCTTGCTGCACCGTTTCGCCGCCAACGAACGTCGGCACCTGATCGTGGAAAACGCGATCGTGTTGCCGTTGGCGCGCGTCCGGCTGACAGGCGACGATTTGCGCAATCTCGGCCGCCGCATGGCTGCGCGCCGGGGCATCGACTACCCGGACATGCCACATGCTGTCTGACCTGCTCGATCACAACATCCGCTGGGCGACCGGCAAGGTCCGCGAGGATCCGGACTATTTCCGCCGCCTCTCGGCTTTGCAGCGGCCGGACTATCTGTGGATCGGCTGTTCCGACAGCCGCGTGCCGGCGAACGTCATCACCGGGCTCGAACCCGGCGAGGTCTTCGTTCACCGCAACGTCGCCAATCTCGTCCACCGCGCCGACCTCAACCTGTTGTCCGTGCTCGAATTCGCGGTCGAAACCCTTGAGATCAAGCACGTCATTGTCTGCGGCCACTATGGCTGCGGCGGCGTGCGCGCCGCCATGGACGGCCACCGCCACGGCATCATCGACCACTGGCTGCAGCCTGTCCGCGATGTCGCCGACGCGCATGACGCGCAACTCACCGCCGTGCTCGATCCGGAAACGCGCCTGAACCGCCTGTGCGAATTGTCCATCGCGGCGCAGGTGGCGGGCCTGTCGCGCACCCCGATCATCCAGTCGGCCTGGAAACGCGGGAAGGAACTGGCGATTCACGGCTGGGTTTACGGACTGAACGACGGCCTCATCCGGGATCTCGAATGCGGCTGCACGGGGCATGATGCGGGAGAATGCCATGACCGTGCATAGCGCCGTTGGAACATCGCGCTGCGGCTGCGACGATACGCGTCTTGCCGAAAGGATGCTGACGGTCGCGCAAGCCACCGCCATTGCCCGCTCCCTTGTTACCCCGGTTCGCGAGACGGAGCCGATGCCGCTTGGCAGGGCATGCGGAAGGGTGGTCGCCAGCGATGTCACCGCGCCACACCCGATGCCGTTCTTCGACCAGTCGGCCATGGACGGGTTTGCCGTCCGCCTTGACGATCTGGCGGTGCAGGGGCCCTGGCGCCTGACCGTCACGGATACGGTGGCGGCCGGCGCTCGTGCGCCCGACGACGATTGGATGAAGGGCACGGCGAAGAGGATCTACACCGGCGCTCCGGTCCCGGCTGGCGCCGATGCGGTCGTGATGATCGAGGACTGCCGGGACGAAGGCGCATGCGTCACCGTCGGCCGTCCTCCGCGTTCCGGCGAGAACATTCGACCGCTGGGCAGCGATATTGCGCGCGGCGCGCTGCTCGTCGCGGCGGGCACAATGATCGAACCGCGTCACATCGGGCTGCTCGCCGCAAACGGCTTTGCCGAACTTGACGTGTTTCGGCGTCCGCGTGTCGGCGTCTTCTCGACCGGCAGCGAACTGGTGTTGCAGGGCGCGCCGGAAGAGGGCCGCATTTTCGACGCCAACCGTCCGATGCTGATCGCTCTGGCCGAAACTGCCGGGGCCGAGGTCATCGATCTGGGCATCGTCGATGACAAACACGAAGCGACGGTCCGCTTCTTTTCCCGTTATGCCGGTGAATTCGACATGCTGCTTTCCTCCGGCGCAGTCTCGGCCGGCGGGCGCGACTTCATTCGTTCGGCCTTTGCCAGGGCCGGTGGCGAAATCCGCGCCTGGAAAGTGGCGCTGAAACCGGGCAAGCCCGCCTTGTTCGGCACGCTCGGCCGGACCGCGTATTTCGGCCTGCCGGGCAATCCCCTGTCGGCGTTCGTGGGCTTTGAATTGTTCGTGCGCGAACAGATCCTGCGTCTTGGCGGCGTCAGCGAGCCGAAGGGCGGTGAAACGCGGGCGCTCGCCGGATATTCCGCGCGCCGCAAGACCGGCCGAACCGAATATGTGCCTGCCCGGATCGTCTCCCGGTCGCCGGAGGGCGTGCCGGTCGTCGAGGCGCTGGGCAATGGCAGTTCCGGGACGCTTTATGCGCTCGGTCTCGCCGACGGCCTGGCAGTCATTCCGGCGGAGCAGGAACGGATCACGTCGGGCGACACGCTGGGCTTCCTCGCTTTCGGCCCGCGACTGGCGGGACTTACAAATGGAGACTTCCTATGACCGACCATCCGCTTGCCATCGCCGCGATACGTTTCGGCGAAGGGGATCGCATCGACGAACTTCTCGAAACGGTCGCGCGCGCCGTTCAGTCGCGCGGCTATCCGGTCGCCGGCTATTTTCAGCGCGAGACGCCGGACGGGCCGGGTTGTTGTCCCGCGACTTTCCTGGAGGATGTATCGAGCGGAGAGCAACTGCGTATAACCCAGGCGCTCGGCGCGGGATCGCGCGGTTGCCGGCTTGATCCGCAAGCGCTGGCCGATGTCTCCGGTCGGCTTCTTGCGGCCGTGGATCCCGCTACCGGTCTTCTCGTCCTCAATCGCTTCGGCAAGGGGGAGTCGGACGGGCAGGGCTTCCGCAGCGTGATCGAAAGCGCCTGCGGCCTCGGCGTGCCCGTACTGACCGCAGTCCGCGCGACATACGAACCGTTCTGGAACGAATTTACTGCCGGTACGGGCGTGTTTCTGGCGCCCGATGCCGAGGCCGTCACGCGTTGGGCGCTGGAGGCCATTGCCGGGCGGAGGAAGGCGCGCGATGCGGCCTGAACGGGCCGGCCGGGCACGTCACCTGTCGGCAAGCTAATATTCTTGGAAATTCCCGGCGATGCGCTGCGTGCGTCGACCCATCGTGCCGTTCCAGGACTTTAGAGCCCCTCGCTGACGGCCCGGAAAAAGGCCAGGCAGCGCTGATCGAGCGGGTCGTCTCCCGGCGTCGGCTGCGAGGACAGCTTGGCGATCGTCACATGTCGCGAGGGATCGACATAGAGCCACTGGCCGTGGATGCCGATGCAGCAGAAGGGATCGCCGTCATAGCCCGGCTGATACCAGCAGTTGCGGTAGCGGCCGTTCGGAAAGAGCTCCAGATAATTGCCGGTCCTCCATGCCTCCCGGCCTCCGGCTGTGCGCATGTCGTCGATCCAGCGCCCCGAGACGACACCGTTTCCGCCCAGGCGGATGGCCTCGCCGAGCCGGGCGAGATCGCGCGCCGTCGCGCAAAGGCCGCCCGCACCGCGCGGCGCGCCCGCGGAATCGAGCGTGACATAGGCATCGGTTTGCGCGCCGATCTTCTGCCAGATGCGCCGCGAGACGAAATCGGCGTAGCGCTCGCCGGAAGCGCGTTCGACGATGAGGGCGAGGACGTCGGTGTTCGGCGAGGCATAACAGAACGGCCCGCCATGCGGACCATCGCCCTTCGGCAGCGACATCAACACCTCCGCGAGCGTCTCGGTCGGCTTGTCGCTGCGCTGCGGATTCCACAGCATGGCGCGGCGGTAGCGGTCGTAGTCGCCGTCGGTGTTGAGGTAACTCTCGTCGAAATCGAGGCTGACGCGCATGTCGAGCAGGTCCTGCACGCTCGCATCGCCATAGGCCGAGCCCAGCGCCTCGGGCAGGTAGCGTGCGACCGGCGCGGCCGGATCGAGCAGGCCATCTTCCTCCAGAATGCCGGCGGCCAGTCCGGTCACGGACTTGGTGATGGAAAACAGGATATGCGGTGCGGAGGGGGCGGCATGGCCGGCGGACCATTCCGCGACGACGTCGCCGTCCTTCATCGCGACGAAGACGTCGGTGAACGACTGTTCGAGAAAATCGCGAAAACCGATTTCCTCGCCATCGATCCTGGCGTTGAAGCCGGACAGCGCGCCATCACCCAAAGGCGGGTCTTCATGGCCTTTGTCACCGCATGCGATCACGGCGGTCGGCACCATCTCGCGCGTGTTCTGGAAGGAAAAGCGGGCATAGGGCAGGGTGCGCCAGTTGGCGAGACTGACGTCACGTCTCGCAAAGCCGTAGGTGTCTTCGAACGCGGTCATGATGTCCTCTCAAGCGAACGGGGGAGCGTTGCGGCTCCCCCGTCAGGATTTCTATAGCCCGGGTATCAGGACTTCAACTTGGTCCAGACGCGTTCGCGCAGGTCGCGCGATTTTTCCGAGCATTTCTGATAGGGACGCAGCCGGTCGCCATATTCCTCCGGCGTATTGACTGCCGGGTCGTTCTTCAAGTCTTCCTTGAGGAATTCGCCAGACCCTTTGATCGCATTGGAATAGCCCGTGTAGTTCGATGCGATCGCTGCGTTTTCCGGTTCCATCATCCAGTTGATGAACGCCTTTGCGTTATCCAGGTCGGGCGCGCCCTTCGGCACGGCCATCGCGTCGGTCCAAAACGTCACGCCTTCCTTGGGATAGACATAGACAGCGTCCGGCTGCTTGGCCTTCACGCGGTGAGCGGCGCCGTTCCACTGCATATGGACCGCGACCTCGCCGGCCACCATGCGGTCGATCGTGCCGTCATTGGAATAGACCTTCACATAGGGCTTCTGCCCCATCAGCAGGTCGAGGATTTTCTGGGCTTCAGCGGGGTCCTCGGTGCATTTCGAGATTCCGAGATCATATGCCGCGGCATTCCACACGTCGGACATCTCGTTGAGCATCGCGATGTTGCCCTTGAGTTCGTCGGCCGGATGGAAGATCGCGTTCCAGCTCTCCTCCATCTTGCCGCCGGGAACCTTGGAGGGCAGGTAGGTGAAGCCCGTCGTGCCCCACATATAGGGCGCCGAATAGGTCCGGTCTTCATCGCCGGCGATCGTCTGGTGCGCAGGCAGGACGTTCTTGAAATTCTCCATGTCCTTGACGTTGATCGGTTCAAGCAGCTTTTGCTCGACCATCACACCGAGCGTCGTCGTGCCCGGGAAAATCACGTCATAGCCGCCCGCGCCGGCCTGCAGCTTCGCCAGCAGGTCTTCCTCCGACGCATAGCTGTCGATGGTGACCTTGGTGCCGGTTTCCTTCTCGAACTTCTCGAGCAATTCCGGCGGGAAATAGTTCGACCAGTTGTAAAGGTGCAGTTCGCCATCGGCCGATGCGCCCGATGCTGACAACACGACCATGCCGAGCGCCGCAACGCCCGAGGCCAGTCCAGTCCATGCTGATGTCTTTCGGTATTTCATTGCAGTACTCCCTCTGCGTAAAGTTCCACGAGCATCATTGCTGCCACCGGGCTCGTTCAGTAACGGTGCTCCGATCGCCCGAGGAATAGCGAAAGCGATACCAAGGCGATGGAGATAAGCAGCATCAAGGCGGATATGGCGTTGACTTCCGGGGTGACGCCGGTGCGCACAAGGCCGAAAATGTAGATGGGAAGCGTCGTCGATCCCGCACCGCCGACGAAAAAGGTCGTTACGAAGTCGTCGAGCGAAATGATGAAGGCGAGAACGAGTCCGGAAAGGATGCCCGGCATCATGAGCGGCAGGGTGATCTTGAAGAAGGCCCGACGCGGGCTTGCATAAAGGTCTCCGGCCGCTTCGGCGAGCGCCCTGTCCATGCCTTCCAGGCGTGCGCGGATGGGCAGATAGGCGAACGGGATGCAGAACACCGTGTGCGCCAGGATGACGGTGCCAAGGCCAAGCGTGACGCCGAGGCTGGCAAAGAACATCAGCGTCGCGACCGCGGGAACGATTTCCGGCACGGTGATCGGTAGGGCGACCAGCGCATTGACGGCGGTCTGGCCGGTGAAGCGGACCTGCGCCATCCGGACGGCCGCGAGCGTCGACAGAATTGTCGCCGAGACCGCGGCGACCGAGGCGATGATGAGCGAATTCTCCGCCGCGCGCAACATCGCGTCGTTGTGGAACGCCAGCTTGTACCAATCGAGCGTGAAGCCGGTCCACACCGTGACGACGCGGTTCTCGTTGAACGACAGGGCCACCAGGATCAGGATCGGCAGATAGACATAGGCGAAGAAAAAGCCCGCGCCCAGCGCCAGTCCCGGCCAGCGCTTCGCATCGCCTGCCGCGCGCCGGCTCATTGCGTTCCTCCCGACCGGCGGGTCCGCAGTGCGTAAGCGGTCATCGCGATGAGAACAAGGGCGAGCAGGAACAGACCGAGCGCGGCGCCGAAGGGCCAGTTGCGCGCCGCGCCGAACTGGTGCCCGATCAGGTTGCCGATCATCAGCGTCTTGCCGCCGCCGAGAAGTTCGGGCGTCACATAGGAGCCGAGCGCGGGAATGAAGACCAGGATACAGCCGGCGATGATGCCGGGCTTGGCGAGCGGGAGGATGACGTGGCGCAATGCCCGCCAGCGGCCCGAATAGAGGTCGAAGGCCGCCTCGACGAGGCGCAGGTCGATCTTTTCCAGGCTCGAATAGATCGGCAGCACCATGAAGGGCAGGAAGGAATAGACCAGCCCCACCGCGACGGCGAATTCGTTGTGCAGCAGCGGCAGCGGCCTGTCGATCACGCCGAGTGACATCAGCAGCCCGTTGATGGTGCCATGGTCGCGCAGGATCAGGATCCAGGCATAGTTGCGCACCAGCAAATTGGTCCAGAACGGCAGCGTGACCATGAAAACGAGCAATGTGCGCCAGCGGAGCGGCCGGGTCGCCATGAAGAAGGCGGTCGGGAAACCGACGATCAGCGAGATGACCGTTGTCAGTGCCGACAGCCAGAACGAGCGCAGGATGATCGAGAGGTAGTTGAAGCTCCATGACAGGCTGTCGTCGAGATTGCGCTCGAACACGAAGCGCAGCCAGGCGTCGCCGGTCAGTTCGCCCCAGTGAACGCCGCCGCCGTAGCTGCGTGCCTGGATCGATATCCAGGCCATCATGGAGAGCGGGATGACCATGAGAATGACGATCGCCACCACCGCCGGGCCGATTAGCCAGATATTGGCGAGCATTGTGGAGCGGCGCCTGTTCATGAAGGGTTGTCCGCTATGACGGCCAGCGCATCGGGGGCGGCCGCCCATCCGATATCGTCGCCGGTTTGCCAGGCGGGCGCGTGGCCTTCGCTGTTCTGGGATCTGGCCAGCATCCGGTCGTCGTTCGGCAGGCGCAGGTGATAGATCGTGTCGGTGCCGTGATAGACGATGTTCTCGATCCGGCACGGGTGGCGCGCCTGCGCCGAGAGCGTGATCCGTTCCGGGCGGATGGCGAGCGTGATGTGCTGGCCGACCGCGATTTCGCCCTCACGCAAGAATTCCACCATGCCGACATCCACGATTTCCGCCTGGCAGGTCACGCCGCATTCCGTGACGATTGCATCGAGAAAGTTGATGTCCCCGATGAAGTCCGCGACGAAACGGTGTTTTGGCTGGTTGTAGATCTCGCGCGGACTGCCGATCTGCAGTATGTCGCCCTTGTTCATGACGGCGACGCGGTCCGACATGGTCAGGGCCTCCTCTTGGTCGTGCGTGACGAAGATGAAGGTGATGCCGGTCTCGGTCTGCAGGCGCTTCAGCTCGACCTGCATTTCCTTGCGCAGTTTCAGGTCGAGCGCCGAGAGTGGCTCGTCGAGCAGCAGCACCTTCGGTTTCGGCGCCAGTGCGCGGGCGAGGGCGACGCGCTGCTGCTGACCGCCGGATATCTCGCTGGTACGCCGGTCCCGCAGTTCTTCCATTTGCACCAGCCGCAGCATCTCGTTGACGGTGCTGGCGATCTCGTCGCGCGGCCGGTTCAGCATCTGCAGGCCGAAGCCGACATTCTCGCCGACCGTCATGTGCGGGAAGAGAGCGTAACTCTGGAACACCGTGTTGACCGGCCTGCGGTAGGGCGGGAGGCTGGCGATGTCTTGATCGTACAGCAGGATCTCGCCGCGGGTCGGCTCCTCGAAGCCGGCGATGCAGCGCAGCAGGGTGGTCTTGCCGCAACCAGAGGGGCCGAGGAGGGTGAAGAACTCGTTCTCGCCGATATTCGCCGAGACGTCCTTCAGTGCGAAGAAGGCGTTTGCGCCGGCTCCGAAGGACTTGCCGACATTGCGGAGTTCGATTGCGTTCTTGCTCGGCCTTGTCGCCTCGGCCCCGGGTTCAGGCATTTAACCTCACTTTCCATGAAAGATGATGTCCAACCTTGCCACGGCTCTCGTCGTCTGTCTCCGTCTATTGTCAGGTCAGTGGCGCAATAAGCTTATATGCTGGCCTAAGTCATTGCAAATCCTGCCTGATCCGATTGCAAATTGAACATACGTTCAGCAATTTCCAGCCTGGATCTAGTGCGCAATCATGACGTGCCGGACCGCCGTGTAGTCCTCCAGTGCATAGAGCGACATGTCCTTGCCGTAGCCGGATTGCTTCAGGCCGCCATGGGGCATCTCGTTGCAGAGCATGAAGTGTGTGTTGATCCAGGTGCAGCCATATTGCAGGCGGGCAGCACACTCCATCGCCCGGGAGACGTCCTTCGTCCACACGGAAGAGGCGAGGCCGTAGTCTGAATCGTTTGCCCAGGCGACCGCTTCGTCGACATCCGTGAAGCGGGTGACCGAGACGACCGGGCCAAAGACCTCGCGCCGCACGATCTCGTCGGTCTGCAATGCGCCGGCAATAACGGTCGGCTGGTAGAAGAAGCCGTTACCCTCATGCGGCTTGCCGCCGGCGGTGATCTCCATGTGATTCATGGTGGAAGCGCGCTCGACGAAGCTCGCCACCCGGTCGCGCTGGCGCTGCGAGATCAGCGGACCGATCTCGTTGACGCTGTCGTCCTCGTTTGCATATTGCAGCGTCGAGACGGCGGCGGAGAGATCGGCAACCAGCTTGTCGTGGATTTTTGGCGCGGCGTAGATGCGGCACGCGGCCGTGCAGTCCTGGCCGGCATTGTAGTAGCCGAAGGTGCGCACGCCCTCGACCACCGCGTCGATATCGGCGTCATCGAAGACGATGACGGGTGCCTTGCCGCCGAGTTCCAGATGGGTGCGTTTGACCGACTTGGCGGCGGCCTGCAGCACCTTCTTGCCGGTCGCCACGTCGCCGGTGATCGAGATCATGTTGACCTTGGGGTGGTTGATCAGCGCGTTGCCGACACTCTCGCCACGACCGAGCACGACGTTGACGACGCCCTCGGGTAGGATGTCGGCGAGTATCTTCGCCATCTTGAGCGCGGTCAGCGGCGTCTGTTCGGAGGGCTTGAAGACGACGGTGTTGCCGCCGGCGATGGCGGGCGCCAGCTTCCAGGCCATCATCATCAGCGGATAGTTCCACGGCGCAATGGAGGCGACGATGCCGATCGGATCGCGACGGATCATCGAGGTGAAGCCGGACAGATACTCGCCCGCCGCATTGCCGGGAATGCAGCGCACGGCGCCGGCGAAGAAGCGGTAGCAGTCGACGATCGCCGGGATCTCGTCATTGAGGACGGCGTTGATCGGCTTGCCGCAGTTGAGCGCTTCGAGGGCCGCGAAACCCTCGGCCTCGGCCTCGACGCGGTCGGCGATCTTCAGGAGATAACCGGAGCGTTCGGCGGGCGTCGTGCGCGACCATGTCGCAAAGGCCTTCTCGGCGGCGTCCACGGCGCGTTCGATCTGGTCGAGGCCGGCCTCGGGCAGATGCAGGACGGTCTCGCCGGTCTTCGGATTGAGGATGTTTTCTTCGGCGTCCGTGCCCTTTTCGAAACCGGCGCCGATCAGCATTTGCGTGTCCATGGGGATTCTCCCTTTCGTGGTGATCATTTGCCGCTGCCGGCGATGCGGTCGCCGTCGCGGGTGAGGTAGTAGGCTGCGAGGATCGGCAGGAAGGTGACCAGCACCACGACCATCGCCACCACATTGGTGACGGGGCGCTGGCGCGGCCGGACGAGTTCCTCGAGCATCCAGATCGGCAGGGTCGTCTGCTGTCCGGCGGTGAAGGTGGTGACGATGACCTCGTCGAAGGACAATGCGAAGGCGAGCATCCCGCCGGCCAGAAGCGCCGTTCCGATATTCGGCAGCACGACATGGCGGAAGGTCTGGAAGCCGTCGGCGCCGAGATCCATCGATGCCTCGATCAGCGATCCCGACGTGCGGCGGAAGCGCGCGACCGCGTTGTTGTAGACGACGACGACGCAGAAGGTCGCGTGGCCGAGCACGATGGTCCAGAACGAGTAGGGTATGTCGGCGAGGCTGAAGGCCGAGCGCAGCGCGATGCCGGTGATGATGCCGGGCAGGGCTATGGGCAGGATCACCAGCAGCGAGACCGTCTCGCGGCCGAAGAACTTCGTGCGCGACACGGCCGCCGCGCAGAGCGTGCCGAGGACGAGCGCCAGCGCTGTCGATATCGCCGCGACGCGCACCGACAGGCCGAGCGCCTGCCAGACGTCGGGACGGTTCCAGGTCACAGCGAGCCACTTAAGGGTCAAGCCCGGAGGCGGCCACTGGTAGCTCTTGTCTTCGGTAGTGAAGGCATAGACGAAGATCAGCAGGATCGGCAGGTGCAGGAACAAGAGCCCGCCGGCGGCGGCGATCTTCAGGCCGAGCGGGGCCTTGCCGTTGCGGTCAGAGCGCATCGAAGGCTCCCTGGCGTTTGGCCATCCAGAGATAGAGGCCCATGATGACGATCGGCACGACGGTGAAGGCGGCGGCGAGCGGGATGTTGCCGGCCGTACCCTGGTGGGCGTAGACGGCCTGGCCGATAAACAGCCGCGACGAGCCGATGATCTGCGGGATGATGTAGTCGCCGAGCGTCAGCGAGAAGGTGAAGATCGAGCCAGCGATGATGCCGGGCAGCGCCAGCGGCAGCAGCACGTGGCGAAAGGTCTGCGCCGGAGAACCGCCGAGATCGGACGAAGCTTCCAGCATCGAATCCGGAACGCGTTCGAGCGCGGCCTGGGTCGGCAGGATCATGTAGGGCAGCCAGACATAGACGAAGACGATGAAGGTGCCGGTATAGCTGACCGACAGCGAATTGCCGCCGATGACGGGGATTGAGAGCCAGGCTTCCAGCACCGGCGTCAGGTGCAGCTTGGCGAAGATCCAGGTCAGGATGCCTTCCTTGGCGAGGATCAGTTTCCAGGCGTAGATCTTGACCAGGTAGCTCGACCAAAGCGGCAGCATGGCGCCGAGATAGAAAAAGGCCTTCCATTTGCCGCGCGCGTAGCGCGCCGCGTAATAGGCGATCGGGAAGGCGACGACCGCGGAGGCGAGCGTCACGGCAGCCGCCATGGTGACGGTGCGGACGATGATGTCGAGATTGGAGGGGCGCAACAGCTCGGCATAGGTCTTCAGCGTCCACTCGTAGCGGATCAGGCCGGAAAACTCGTCGATGGAGAAGAAGCTCTGGGCGAGCAGCGCGAACAGCGAACCGAGATAGATGATGCCGAGCCAGAGCAGCGGCGGCGCGAGCATCAGCAACAGCGTCAGGCGCGGATTGCGCCACAACACGTCCGACAGCGTCCCGAACAGGCCGCCGCGTCCGGGCAGGATAACGGGTTCCGCGGCGGTCATTGCCCGTCCTCCATGAGATGGAGGTCGTCGCCGTTCCATTCGATGGCGGCCTGACTTCCGGTTGCCGGCACGGTGGCGCCCGCGGGCAGCAGCAGGGTCAGGCGCTGGCCGTCCATGTCGACGGAAAGCCTGGTCGCCGCGCCGAGATAGGAGTGGCCGAGCACGGTCGCGGCGTGGCCTCCGGCGGTGGCGAGGCGGATCGATTCCGGCCGCAGGCTCGCCCAGGCGCGTTTGCCGGCGAAGCGTTCGACGGTCTCCGGCGGAAGGATGTTGGAGGAGCCGACGAAATCGGCGACGAAACGCGAGCGCGGCGCGCGGTAGATCTCCTCGGGCGCTCCCACCTGCATGATCTTCCCCTCGTTGAAGACGGCGACGCGGTCGGCCATCGACAGGGCTTCGCCCTGATCGTGGGTGACGAAGACGAAGGTGATTCCGAGCGAGCGCTGCAGGGTTTTCAGTTCCTCCTGCATCTGCTCGCGCAGCTTCAGGTCGAGCGCGCCGAGCGGCTCGTCGAGGAGCAGCACTTTCGGCTTGTTGACGAGTGCGCGGGCGAGCGCGACGCGCTGGCGCTGGCCGCCGGAAAGTTGTCCCGGCTGGCGCGCGCCGTAGCCCGGAAGCTGCACTAGCGCGAGCGCCTCCTCGGCGGCCTTCATGCGCTCGGCCTTCGCGACGCCACGGATCATAGGGCCGTAGGCGACGTTGTCGGCGACGCTCAGATGCGGAAACAGCGCATAGTCCTGGAACACGGTGTTGACGTTGCGCCGATAGGGCGGGACGCCCTCGGCGGTTTCGCCGAAAATCTCGATATGGCCGGCGGTCGGCTGCTCGAAGCCCGCGATCAGGCGCAGGCAGGTCGTCTTGCCGGAGCCGGAAGGCCCGAGCATGGCGAAGAATTCGCCTTCCGCGATCTTCAGGTCGACGCCATCGACGGCGCGCACCGGGCCGAAGTGGCGCGAAACTTGTGAAAAGGCGACGGCGGTTTGCATGGCATGTCCTGTCGAGGCGTCCGCCGCGATTGCGGCGGACGCTGTGTTACGTTGCGAGTGAGCGTGGCGGTCAGCGGCCGCCGATGACGCCGATATAGTCGGAGACCCAGCGGTAATAGGGCACGCACTCGCCCTGGCTTGCGCATTTGGAAACCGGCGTCGTCCAGAAGGAGATCTTGTCGAAGTCCTCGAAGCCGTTGGCCTTGCAGCCTTCGTCGGTCAGCAATTCGTTGCCCGAGCAGGCGGCCGGGACCGAGGGAACCGAACCGAACCAGGCGGCGAGGTCGCCCTGCACCTTCGGCGAAAGCGAATGCTCCATCCACATATAGGCGCAGTTCGGATGCGCGGCCTCGGCATGCATCATGGTCGTGTCGGCCCAGCCGGTGGCGCCTTCCTCGGGGATCGTCGAGGCGATGGGCATGCCCTCGGATACGAGGACGTTGACCTGGAACGGCCACGAGCCGGAAGCGACGACGCCCTCGTTCTTGAAATCGTCCATCTGGATATAGGCGTCGTGCCAGTAGCGCGAGACGAGCGTGCGCTGGACGCGCAGCAGGTCGAGCGCGGCGGCGTACTGGTCCTCGTTGAGTTCGTACGGGCTCTTGATCCCGAGTTCCGGCTTGTGGAAGCGCAGGTAGTTGGCGGCGTCGGCGATGTGGATCGGGCCGTCATAGGCCTGGACGCGGCCCTTGTTGGGCTTGCCGTCCGGAAGGTCCATTTCCTCGAAGACGACGTTCCAGCTCGTCGGCGCTTCCTTGAAGACTTCGGTGTTGTACATCAGCACGTTCGGACCCCACTGGTAGGGGACGCCGTAGTGCTTGCCGTCAACCGTGTGCCAGGGCGCGTTCTGCAGCCGCTCGTCGACGGCCTTCCAGCTCGGGATGAGATCGACATTGATCTCCTGCACGCGCTTGCCGGCGACAAGGCGCAGCGAGGCGTCGCCCGAGGCGGTGACGAGGTCGAAGCCGCCTTCGTTCATCAGCGCGACCATTTCGTCGGAGGTGTTGGCGGTCTTGACGTTGACCTTGCAGCTGGTCGCCTTTTCGAATTCGGTCACCCAGTCATAGGCGGCATCGGTCTCGCCGCGCTCGATATAGCCCGGCCATGCGACGATATCGACCTGGCCTTCGCCCGGTCCGATCTCGGTCATCATGGCCTGCGCGGCGGCCTGGCCCGCGAAGCTGCAGCACAATGTCAACGCGGTGCAGGATCTAAGGATGGTTTTCATGGCGACGTCTCCCGTTTGTCGCCGCCGGAATGACGGCGTTCGCTCCGGGAAGTCAGGTTACGCGCCGGGGCGGTATTCGCAAATTCATTTATCAGAAGACCGGTATCGGAATTCCCGATACCGGATGCGATTATCGCAGCAGCCGCTGGGCCTGGGCGGTGGCGATGAAATCGCGCGCCGGGCGCGGCAGGCCCGATCCCTTGCGCCAGACGACGCCGACCTGCACGACGGGCAGCGAGCCGGAGACATCGCGGGAATCGATGCGGTCGCCTTCCAGCGACCAGGGCCGGTAGACGAGATCGGGCAGGAGGGCGACGCCCGCGCCGGTGGCGACCAGGCTGCGCACGGCCTCCACGGAGCGGGTGCGGAAGGCGACGTTGGGACGCGCGCCGAAGGCGCCAAGCAGCTTCACCGTCGCTTCCTCGATTTCGTCGACGGTGAGCATGATGATCGGTTCGGACGAGACATCGGCGAGCGAGATGCTTTCCAGTCCCGACAGCTTGTGGCCGAGCGGCAGCCAGAGCCGGTAGGGGGAGACTTCGATGATCTCGGCCTGCAACGCCATGCGGTCGCGCAGATTGGAAATGATGGTGACCGCGACGTCGAGTTCGCCACCGATTAGCAGATGCTCCAGATATTCGCCGTTGTCCTCGATCGCGGAGACGTTGACCGCCGGGTTCGCGCGGCGGTAACGCGCGAGAATATCGGAGAGGACATAGCCGGCGACCAGCGAGGTGACGCCAAGATGCAGATCGCCGCTGGCCGCGTTGTCGGTTTCCCGAAACGCCAGCCGGGCGTCGGAGACATCTGCGAGGATCGTCGTTGCGTGACGGAGAAACTGGTGGCCCTTGTGGGTGATGTTCAGCCCGCGCGGGTGGCGCTCGAAAAGGCTGACGCCGAGATCGGATTCCAGTTCCTTGATCGCTTCGGTGACCGCGGACTGCGAAATGGCAAGCGTATGCGCAGCGCCCGATACGGTGCCCTGTTCGCATACGGCGACGAAATACTGAAGCTGTCTTAGCGTGAATGCCATGAAACCTGCCGTCTAACCTGGCGGGGGAACCGTCTTCCTAGCATCTGCCGCAGCGCGAGCCACATGGCAATCCGACTCATGCCGGTCGATTGAAGCAGCTGCTCGCCAAACGGATCGCTCAGGCGCCGTCGGGCGCGACGATGACCTCGGTTCCCCATTCATCGCATTTCGCTTGGATTTCTCGACGGCAGTCGAACGTCGGGGGAGAACCGGGCGCCGCCTCAGAGTTGCGGCACGACGAGATCGGTTACGTCGCCCTCGATGTGGAGTTCGGCGCCGGTGGCCGCCTGTAAATCGTCGAAGGAGATAGCGGCCAGCTTCTCGCGAAGAACGAAATGCCCGCCCTCGATATCGACCACGGCAAGGGACGTGTAGACGCGGGTGACACATCCGACGCCGGTCAGTGGCATGGTGCAGCGCTTCAAAAGCTTCGGCTCGCCTTTTTTGGTCACGTGGTCGGTGATCACGGCGACGCGCTTCGCGCCATGGACCAGATCCATTGCACCGCCAACGGCCGGAATGCCGCCTTTGCCCGTCGACCAGTTGGCGAGATCGCCGTCCTCGGCCACCTGATAGGCTCCGAGAATCGCGACGTCGAGATGGCCGCCGCGCACCATGGCGAAGCTGTCGGCATGGTTGAAGAAGGCCGCGCCCGGCTTCAGCGTGATTGCCTTCTTGCCCGCGTTGATGAGGTCCCAGTCCTCTTCGCCCTCAGGCGGCGTTTCGCCGAAGCCGAGAACGCCGTTCTCCGTGTGGAAGATCGCCTCGCGACCTTCCGGCTGGAACCTGGCGACCATTTCCGGAAAACCGATGCCGAGGTTCACATAGGCGCCTTCCTGGATGTCCTGGGCGGCCCGCCAGGCAATCTGCTCATTCGTGAGCTTGATGATGTTCAGCGCGTCGCTCATGGATAGACGGCTCCCTCGCGGTTGAGGATCTCTTCCTGTTTCGGATCGGGGACTTCGACGACGCCATTGACGAAAATGCCCGGCGTAATGACATGCTCCGGATCGATCCCGCCCGGCGGCACGATCCCGGAAACCTGCGCGACCGTCTCCGCTGCCGCCATGGCCATCAGCGGATTGAAGTTCCGCGCGGCCATCCGGTAGGTCAGATTGCCCAGCGTGTCACCGAGCTCCGCCTTGATCAGCGCGAAATCGGCCTTCAGCCAACGCTCCTGCACATAGGGCCGGCCGTCGAATTCGGCGACCGGCTTGCCATCGGCGAGTTCGGTGCCGTAGCTCGTCGGGGTGTAGAAGGCCGGGATGCCCGCTCCGCCGGCGCGAATGCGCTCGGCGAGCGTGCCCTGCGGCACGATTTCCAGTTCGATCTTTCCGGCGAGATAGAGATCCGTGAACACCTTCGGGTCGGCCGAGCGCGGAAACGAGCAGATCAGCTTTTCCACCATGCCCTGTTCGATCAGGGCCGCGAGGCCGACACGGCCGTTGCCGGCGTTGTTGTTGATGACCGTCAGGTTCTTCGGGCCGGCGTCGATCAGCGCGTGGATCAACTCGATCGGCGCGCCGGAGCCGCCGAAGCCGCCGATCATCACCGTGGCGCCATCACCGATCGGTGCCACGGCCTCGCGCAACGAGGCGATTGTCTTGTTCATGGATTTCTCCTGTTGGGAGATGTGTTCGCCTCGTGTCATCCACACGCTGTTCCCGATGGCAAGGCAATTCGTTCGCATGTTGACATTTGTTCAATTCATGTCGAAGCCTGTGCGCATGTTGAACAAGACCGACACAATCGCTTCGCTGGCCAAGGGGCTGCGCGTTCTGGAGTGTTTCGGGGCGGAACGCCCGCGCCTTGCCATCGCTGACGTCGCCGAGATGACCGGACTGGACCGGGCCACTGCGCGGCGCTGCCTGCTGACCTTTCACACGCTCGGATACGCGGACTATGACGGCAAGTTTTTCAGCCTGACGCCGCGTGTGCTGCGCCTCGGCATGGGCGCTCTGGCCGCGCTGCCTCTGCCCCAGATCGTACAACCCTGGCTCGATCAGCTGTCCGAACAGATCGGCCAATCCTGCTCGGTTTCGATCCTCGACGGGACCGAGATCGTCTATGTCGCCCGCGCCGCCCAGAGGCGGGTCATGTCGATCGGGCTGATGCCGGGTTCGAGGCTGCCCGCCCATTGCACATCGATGGGGCGCGTGCTGCTTGCCGCATTGCCGGAAGGCGAGGCGCGGGCCGTGATCGAAGGCTCCGACCTGACACCGCGCACGCCCCGGTCGCTCACGGATCCGGAGGAGATCATGGCCGCGATCTCCGAGGTGCGCGTCAGGGGATACGCGGTAATCGACCAGGAAGTCGAACTCGGCCTGCGCTCGCTTGCCGTGCCGGTGATCAATACGCGCGGCATGGTCGTGGCGGCGCTCAATACCGGCATGGCCGCCCTGTCGGGCGAAGCAGGAGACATGGTCCGGGATTATCTCCCCGCACTCCTCAAGGTCCAGGACGGACTCCGTCGCGTGTTGAACTGACCCGGTTCGCCATGCCGTGTGACGTGGCAAGACCGGCATCCTGAACGGCTTTGAACAATCCGTATTCAATCGAGCTCTGAAAAGGAGGGAGCGGCTTGATGCCGCTACCAGATGATCTCCCGGATCGGATCGCACAGATCGACCGGTGCCGGCTCCTGCGATGCAATCGCGCCGAATTTTCCCTTGAAGAACAGCAGTGGTTCGCGATCGGGGCAAATATTGAGCGCGCGAACGTGGCCGATGAAGATCGTATGATCGCCCGCCAGGATCTCGTCCGTCACGTCCGCCACGAATATGGCCAAGGCGTCCTCGACAACCGGCAAGTCCCGTTCATCGCGAAATACATCCTGGAATCCGGGATCGGGTTTTCCGGCGAAATGCCACGCGATCTTTTCCATTCCATGAGCGAGCGTGCTGACGGCGAAGCGTCCTGTCTCGCGTATCAACGGCAGCATTTTCGCCTTCTCCGCAATGGATATCGCGATCAGAGGAGGATCGAGCGACACGGACATGAACGCGTTTGCCGTCATGCCGTGGTCGATGCCGTTTCGGCGTGTCGTGATGATGTTTACCCCGGTTCCAAACAGGCCGCAGGCATTCCGCAGTTCGCGTGCGTCGACCATGCTCATCTTGTCGTTCCTCCCAATTCAGCGTCGCGGCGGGGCATCATACCGAACCAGCCTTGAAGCTTTTCGGCCAGATCGTCGAATCCGTCGCGCCGAAGGTTCCGAATGCGCGTGCTCGAGACGATTTCGCCATCGGAACATACGACCGGCGGATGGATGCTCGTTTTGAAGAAATCGCTCAGCATGGCGGCATCTCCGGTCTGCCCGGCCCCGAAACGGAAATCATTGCCAATCCATATTTCAAGCGGATTCAAAACCGAAAAATCGCGGATGAATTCCATGGCGGACCGCTTGCGAAAGCAGTCATCGAAGCGCGAAACGACGATATGATCGGGCTGAAAGAATGAGATGCGGTCGATTTTATTGTGGATCGGGGTCAGGCAGTCGGCCCGTTTGAAGAAAACTTTCGGGGGCGGATCGAAAGTCCATATGACCGACGGCACGCCGCGGGCGCGGGCCGCCGCTATCGTTTTCCATATCAACGACTGATGACCCCGATGGACACCGTCGAAAGCCCCGATCGTCACGACGCTGGCGGAAAGCCTTGGCGGCGCTACGTCATGCGCGCGGGTTTGCTCTCCTGTGAGAAATCCTTCCATGTTTCCTCCCTGATGCCGCAGCCCCGATCAGATGGCTTGTAGGCCGGGGGAACCCCGGTCGTCGCATCGGTAAATGCGACCTTAGCGTCCGCCTTATCCGGCCCGCGATGTCTGCTGCAGTATTGCACGATACCTCCGTGCGCGGTCCGGCGGTGGCATAATGTTCATGCACGGAACTGCATCTCGAATTGCGGTTATTGGAGGATGCCGGTCAGTCAACGACGATCGGGCCGGCGCTTTGGAGGAGAGCATTAATGTTAAACAAGGTCGACAAAACGGGCATGTCCACCGACGCCTACACAGGCGCGGAATTCCTGGACAGCCTTCAGGACGGACGGGAAATCTATATCTACGGGGAGCGCGTCAAGGACGTCACCAAGCACCCGGCATTTCGCAATTCGGCGCGCATGGTCGCCCGCTGGTATGACCGGTTTCACGAGCGCAAGGACGTGATCGGGGTGGAAACCGATACCGGATCGGGCAAGCTCACCCATCCGTTCTTCCTCGGCTCGAAGACGTCGGAGGATCTGATACGTAGCCGCGACGCCATCGCCGATCTGCAGCAGGTTTCCTATGGCTGGATGGGCCGTTCACCCGATTACAAGGCCGCATTTCTCGGCACGCTTGGTGCCAATTCCGGATTCTACGGCGAATATGCCGGCAACGCCAAGGCCTGGTATTCCAAGACCCAGGAGCGGCTGGATTACTGGAACCATGCAATCGTCAACCCGCCCATCGATCGTGATCGCGCCATCGAGGACGTTCGCGACGTTTTCATGCATGTCGAAAAAGAGACGGACGCGGGCATCGTTGTGTCGGGAGCAAAGGTCGTCGCCACCGGCTCGGCTCTGACCCATTACAATTTCATCGCCCATTACGGCATTCCCATCAAGGACAAGTCCTTCGCGCTGATCTTCACCGCGCCGATGGATGCCGAGGGCGTGAAGCTGATCGCCCGCTCGTCCTACGAATTCAACGCGGCCGCCACCGGTTCGCCCTTCGACTATCCGCTTTCGAGCCGGCTTGACGAAAACGATTCGATTCTCGTTTTCGACAAGGTGCTGATCCCTTGGGAGAACGTCTTCATTTATGGCGACGTCGAGAAGATCAACGCTTTCTTCCCGGCGTCGGGGTTCATTCCGCGCTTCACCCTGCACGGATTGACGCGCCTGGCGGTCAAGCTCGACTTCATCGCCGGCCTGTTCTCGATGGCGGTGGAAGCGACCGGCGCCAAGGATTTCCGCGGCGTGCAGACCGCGGTCGGTGAAGTCATCGCCTGGCGAAACCTGTTTCACGGGCTCTCCGACGCGATGGTGAAATCGCCGGTCCCCTGGGACGGAACCGACGGCTACAACCTGCCGAATCTTTCCTACGGCCTAGCCTATCGGGTTCTTGCGCCGATGGCCTATCCGCGCATCAAGGAATTGATCGAGCGCCATGTCGCTTCCGGCCTGATCTATCTGCCGTCGAGCTCTGCCGATTTCCAGAGCGAGGCGATCCGCCCGTATCTTGATCGTTTCGTGCGCGGCTCCAATGGCTATGTGGCGGTCGACCGGGTGAAGCTGCTCAAGCTGCTGTGGGACGCCATTGGAACGGAATTCGGCGGGCGTCATGAGCTCTATGAGCGCAACTATGCCGGCAATCACGAAAACATCCGGATCGAAACGCTCCTCGCCGCATCGGCGACCGGCGAACTGCAGATGATGCAGGACATGGTTAGCCGGTGCATGGGCGAATACGACCTGAAAGGTTGGACTGGCACAGACCTCATCAATCCGGACGATATCAATCTTATCACTCGCGGAATGGTGCAGTAACGCCACTGACCGAAGACAGCGAAAGGGGCGCCGTTGCAGAACGGCGCCCCTTTTTCGCGATGTTCGAGTATCACGCAATACACCTTGCGGCATGGCGTTTGGGCGGCGAATGCCCCGATAATTTCACCCATCGAAATGGGAGGAAATAGCATGAGTTCTCGCAAGAATCTCATGTCGCGCCGTAATGTCCTGAGGGCTGCGGGTGCGACAGGAGCCATGGCCGCCATTGGCGGCTTTCCGATGCCGGCCATAGCCAGGCCGAAGACGATCAAGATCGGATTCGTCACACCCGAGACCGGCCCGCTGGCGATTTTCGCCGAGCCCGACCGCTTCGTTCTCGAGCAGTTCAAGGCGACCATCGGCGACGGCGTCATGATCAACGGCGCGAAACATCCGGTCGAATTCGTCGTCAAGGACAGCCAGTCGAATTCCAACCGCGCGTCTTCGGTCGCGCAGGAGCTGATCCTGTCCGACGAGGTCGACATCATCACCGCCACCTCGACACCCGACACGACCAATCCGGTCGCCGACCAGGCCGAACTGAACGGCGTACCCTGCGTTACCAACGACACGCCCTGGCAGCCGCATTTCTTCGGTCGACAGGGCGATCCGGCGGTCGGCTTCGAATGGACCTATCATTTCTTCTGGGGGCTGGAAGACGTGATCTCGACCTTCACGGGTTTATGGAGCCATCTCGACGCCGACAAGGTCGTGGGCGCGCTGTGGCCGAACGATCCGGACGGAAACGCCTGGGGCGATCCGAAAGTCGGCTTCCCGCCGGTGCTGGACAAACTCGGCTATCAACTCGTCGATCCCGGCCGGTTCCAGTCGATGACCGACGATTTCTCGGCCCAGATCTCGGCCTTCAAGAGCGCCGGGGTGGACATCGTGACCGGCGTGGTGATCCCGCCGGACCTGACGACCTTCTGGAACCAGGCCGCGCAGCAGGACTTCCATCCGAAGGCCGTCACCGTCGCCAAGGCGTCGGAGTTCCCGCAGGCGATGGCCGCGCTCGGCGAGCGCGCAGACGGGCTGTCGGTGGAAGTGTGGTGGTCGCCGCACCATCCGTTCTCGTCCGGCGCGACGGGGCAGACATCTGCCGAACTGGCGGCGGCCTACGAGGCGGCGACCGGCAATCCGTGGACGATGCCGCTCGGCTTCAAGCATTCGCTGTTCGAGGTCGCGCTCGACGCGCTCAGGCGCACCGAGGATCCGACCGATCCGGCAAGCATCCGCGACGCCATCGCGGCGACGTCCTACGATTCCGTCGTCGGAAGGATCGACTTCTCCAAGGGGCCGGTGCCCAACATCGCCAAGACGCCGCTGGTCGGCGGTCAATGGTCGATGGCCGGCGGCAAGCCGGTGCTCGAGATCGTGGAGAATTCCGATCATCCGGATATTCCGACCACCGCCGAAATGAGGCCCATCGGGTAATTGCGCTGCCGGTCGGGCGTTCAGCGTCCGACCGGGCTTTTGCGGGCGTAGCGTTTGACGATGTCGAAGAAGTTCATGACATGCGGCGAGCGGTTGTCGAGCCGGGCGTGCACGGTCAGCGAGGTGCCGGGATTGTTGCCGGTATATTTGCGGTAGCAGACACCGGCACGCTGGCTGCGCGACACCGATTCCGGGACAAGCGACAATCCGACGCCGACGGAAACAAGGCTGATCGCCGTCTGGTAATCCTGCGCCAGAACCACGTCTTTCGGCTCGAAACCCTCGCCGCGGCAGGTGTCCAGGACGTGGTCGGCGAAACTCGGCCGCGGGCGGCGCGGATAGAGCACGAAAGTCTCGTCCTTGAGGTCCTTCAGATGCAGCGGGCGGTCGTTGTTGAGACGCGAATTGTCCGGGATCGCCAGGATGAGCGGCTCGTGATCGAGCAGTTCGCTTCTGAACTCCTCGTCGTCGAGCGAGGGCCGAGCGACGGCGATGTCGATCTCGCGCTGGATCAGCGCGCGCTTCTGTTCGGCGTTGTTCATCGCCGACAGCGACAGGTCGACGTCGGGGAAGTGCGAGCGGTAGGACTTGATCAGGTTCGGCAGCGGACCGTGCGTGGCGGATCCGACGAAGGCGATGCGCAGGCGCCCGGCGCCACCCGACCCGATGACGCGGACCTCGCGATAGGCCGCGTCGAGGCGGTCGAGGATCTCGCGGGCGCGCTCAAGAAGGACTTCGCCCGCCTGGGTCAGCCGGATCTGGCTGCGGCTGCGGTCGAACAGCAGAACGCCGAGGTCCTTTTCCAGTTGCGATATCTGGCGCGACAACGGCGGCTGGGCCATGTCGAGACGCGCGGCCGCGCGGCCGAAATGCCGCTCCTCGGCGACCGCAACGAAGTATTTGAGCCGCTTGAATTCCATCTGGTCCGGACGTCAGGCCGCCCGCATCCTCTCCAGCGCATCTGCGAAATAGGGACGGAAGGCCATGGGGTGTTCACTCATCGGAAAATGCCCAAGTTCCCGCATGACCGCAAGCGTCGCGCCGGGAATGGCGTCCGCGGTCCTTTTGGCGTCTTCGGGCGTGCAGGTGAGATCGTATTCACCGCACAGGATGTGGACCGGCGTTTTCGCCGTGTCGATGCCGCCGAGCTTGCCGACGAGGCTGTCGTCCCTGGTGTAGAAACTCAGATCGCCGCGAAAGACGCCCGGGCCCGATTGCATGAACATCCACTGTGTGTTCCAGCGCTCGGCATTGGGCGCCTGCGGCGCGATATTCGCCGAGACCAGCGCCGCGCCCATCTCGCCGCCATGCGCGTCGGGGCGATGGAACCAGTCGATGTCGTACCAGGCCGGCTGGAAATCGGACGCTTCGATGGCGATGAAGCCGGAAAACATCTCCGGCTTGTGCAACGCCAGCTGCAGCGCGATCCGTCCGCCCATGGAGCAGCCGGCCAGGACCGGTTTTTCCAGACCGAGCGCCGCGCAAAAGGCGAGCACTGTCTGCATGTAGGTTTCGGTGGTCAGCAGGTATTCCGCCGTCTCGAAGCTTTCGGGCGGCAGCGACTTGCCGTGCCAGGGCATGTCGAAGGCGATGATGCGGTGGTTTTCGGTGAAATCCTCGTCGCCGAGGATGAAGCGCCATTGGCGGTTGTCGGCTCCGGCGGTGTGCAGGCAGACCACGGGCGTCCCCTGGCCGTTTTCCTCGAAGTAGATGCGCTGCGCGACGCCGCCGATATCGAGGTTAACATAGCGCCCCGTGATGGCTTCGATATGCCCCGTCATGCTGCGTCTCCGCGCGCCAGGGCCATGAACTCCTTGAAGAAACGCAGATTGCGCACAAGCCGCAATATGTCGCCCTCGATGCGGGCGCGGCCGATCTTCACAAGTCCGAAAATGTCGTGGAAGCCGGGCGCGGGCAGGGGCTTCCAGAATTCCTCAAGCGCTTGCGCGTCGGTGCGCAACGCGAATTGCCAGGGGATCTTGCGGCTCGGACCCTGCTCGATGCGTTCCAGCGCGCCGCGGTGGAAATGCAGGTAATAGTCGCGCCCGTCGACCTCGAACAGAACCGTGTCGGAGAACAAGGCGCCGAGGCGTTTCAGATGGGGCTTGCCGGCAAGCGCCGCCTGCATCGCCTCGAGCCGTGACATCATGTCGCCAGCGCACATGATCAGCCCTTTCTGGAAAATGCCCGGATGCGCTCCGGATCGGGCTCGACGCCGAGACCGGGCCCTTCCGGCAGATGCACCCGGTAGTCGCGATAGACGAGGCTCCGGGTCGCCAGGTCGTCGATCAGGATCTTCGGGCCGAAATGTTCGGTCCCCCATTCGAGCGCGGGCAATGTGGCGAAACAGGCGAGATGCGCGGCCGCGCCGATGCTGCTTTCCAGCAGGCATCCGCCATAAAGTTCAAGTCCGCCGGCGGATGCGATTGCCGCGATCCGTTTCACCGCGAACAGTCCGCCCGACTTGACCAGTTTCAGGGACAGCACGGATCCCGCGCCGGCGGAGACGCCGCGCAACGCTTCCTCGGGGGTGAAGACCGCTTCGTCGAGCATCAGCGGGACGCGAGTGCGTTGTGCCACGCGCGCCATCGTCTCGAGCTTGCCGGCGGGGAGCGGCTGTTCCACCAGATCGACGCCGAGTTCTTCCAGCGCCGGCATCCAGCGTATGCAGGTCGCTTCCGACCAGCCCTGGTTGACGTCGGCGATCAGCATCGTCCCGTCGCCGATCCCGGACCGCACGGCCTGCAGTCGCGCGATATCCCTGGCCGGCTCGTCGAATCCGATTTTGATCTTGAAGCGGTTGAACTCGCCGGCCGCGATCTTTTCGCGCGCTTCTTCGACTTCCTGGGCCGGATCGCCTGAAGCGAGCGCCCAGATGACCGGAAAGCTGGCGCGGACTTCGCCGCCGAGAAGGGCCGTGGCCGGCAGATCGAGCGTCTTGCCGGCGGCGTCGA
>NZ_JACZCS010000011.1 GCF_014904745.1 Oricola nitratireducens | reverse complement strand
TTCCGCTGCGCTGCAGCCGCCATGACCGCCGCATTGGCCTCGAACTGCAATGCGGATCGTCCGATCAGGACTGGCGCGAGATAGGTGTCGATGACCGACTTGATGGATTCGACGCTTTCCTCGGCCCATCTCGGCCCGCCCAGCGTCGATGCTTCGCCATATCCGGTGACGCCGTTTTCCAGGCGCAGCGACACGAGGACGTAGCTCTGGTGCGAGACTTCCGTGTTGGCGAGCTTGTGGCGGCGGCGCGTCGGCGCATCGATGATGACGGTCTGGATGTCGCGGACTTTCACATCCTGCTCGAGACCGGCGGGCATGAGAACGGGAGCCGTCGCCGGAGCGTTTGTGGCGTTCATCGCAGAGTATCCAGTCAAGCGTGGGAGAAACCCGGCCCCGAAGGGCCGGGCCTGGGAGAACAGGCTATTCGGCGGCCTGCAGCATTTCGTTGGAGCGGATGACGAAATCGAATTCCATCTCAAGGTCGCTTCCGGAGCCTGCCGGCGCCTTTTTCAACTGGCCGATCAGAGCCTCTTTGACGGCAAAGACGGAGTCGTTGTCGAGATATTCTGTCTCGGAGTCGTAGATCTGGGAGATCAGGGTCTTGTAGCCGTCCTTCTGGATCAGGAAATGGATATGGCCCGGCCGCCAGGGATGGTGGCCCATATAGTTAAGCAACTCGCCGGCGGCCCCGTCATAGGGGATCGGATAGGGCACCGGACGGATGCAGACGAATTCGTAACGGCCGTCGGCGTCGGTCTCGAACCGGCCGCGCAGATTGTAATCCGGCTGATCGGGATCCTGTTGCTCGTAGAGGCCGTTCGGCGCGTCTTCCCAGACGTCGATGGTCACGCCCGGCACCGGATTGCCGGCGGTGTCGCGGATCTGGCCGGTCACTTTCAGCGTTTCCTGGTTTTCGAAGTCCTTCTGGATGATGCTCGCGCCCTTCGGCAGGACCGGCGGATTGTCGCGATAGAAGGGGCCGAGAACCGTTGGCACGGTTTCGCCATGGGTCGGCTTCTTGTCGATCATGTCGACGAGGACTTCCATGCCGATGATGTCGGCGATCAGGATGAACTCGTTGCGCGCATCGCTGGAGATGTCTCCGGCGCGTCGCAGGAATTCCATGCCCTCAGTCCACTCGTCATAGGTCAGGTTCACTTCCTTGCAGAATTCGTGAACATGGCGCAGTAGCGAGGTCATGATTTCGCGATTGCGTGCCGGAATGTCGTCCGACATGGCCTTGATGACGGCGTCCGTCAGGTTTTCGATCGTGATGTTGCGCATTGGTTCCTCCCAAGCTTGCGTGTTCCACCTCACCGCCGAATAAGTCGGTCGCCGGACGTTTCCTCAATGCCCGTCCGAGTATCTGTCGATACCCAAACCGTTCCCGATCGCCGATGCGGATACCTCGCGGGTATCATCATACACTCGCTGCGATATTGCGGCTTGGCGTCGCGCCCGTCAGCTTCCGGTGAAACGATCCAGGGGAGGAGGGCGTTTTGACAACGCTGCTGGACATGCACGGCGTCAACAAGAGCTTCGGCGCGTTGACCGTCGCGGACGACGTGAATTTCAAGGTGATGCAGGGAGAAGCAGTCGGCATCATCGGCCCGAACGGTGCCGGCAAGTCGACGCTGTTCAACCTGATCGGCGGCGGACTGCCCGTCTTGTCGGGACAAATCCGCTTCGAGGGCCGTGACGTGACGCAACTGCCAGCCGCCGACCGTTGCCGCATGGGCATCGCGCGCACCTTCCAGATCCCGCATCCTTTCATCGGCATGACCGTCTTCGAGAACCTTCTTGTCGGCGCTTCTTTCGGCCAGGATGCCGAAGACAAGCGGCAGTGGTGCCGGGACATTCTGGAGCGCTCCGGCCTTGCCGCGAAGGCCAATATCGAGGCCGGGCGGCTGACGTTGCTCGAGCGCAAGCGCCTGGAACTGGCGCGGGCAATGGCGACACGGCCCCGGCTTTTGCTGCTTGACGAAATCGCCGGGGGCCTGACGGAAGGCGAGTGCGGCCAGCTCGTCGCCACCATCCGCGGTATCCGCGAAACCGGCGTCTCGATCGTATGGATCGAGCATATCGTGCATGCGCTGCTCGCCGTGGTCGACCGGCTGGTCGTGATCAACTTCGGCAAGATTGTCGCCGAGGGCGAGCCGAGGGCGGTCATGGCCGATCCGATGGTCCAGGAAATCTACATGGGGATCGAGGTCGATGACGCAGCCGCTGCTTGAGGTGAGGGGACTCACCGCGTTTTACGGCGATTTCCAGGCGCTGTTCGAAATCGGTTTCTCGGTCGCCGAGGACGAGACCGTGGCGATTATCGGCGCCAACGGGGCCGGCAAATCGACCTTCCTGCGCGTCCTGACCGGACTACACGCCAGTGTCGGGCAGGATATTGTCTTCTCCGGCAGCCAGATCGCCGGCATCAGCGCCGACCGGGTGCACAAGCGCGGCATCGCCATGGTGCCCGAGGGCCGGCGTCTTTTTCCCTCGCTTTCTGTCGAGGAAAACCTGCTGATCGGAGCGTCCGGCGGCCGCGACGGGCCGTGGACGCTGGACGCGGTCTACGACCTGTTTCCCGATTTGACGTCCAAACGCCGCAATCCGGGGACTGCCCTTTCCGGCGGTCAGCAACAGATGGTCGCGATCGGACGGGCGCTGATGTCCAATCCGAAGCTGTTGCTTTGCGACGAAATCAGCCTCGGTCTCGCGCCGAAGATTATCAAGGACATCTACGCGGCCGTGCCGCGCATTCACGATCTAGGCACCTCCATTGTCGTGGTCGAGCAGGATGTCGGCCAGGCGCTGGCGGTCGCCGACCGGATCTATTGTTTCCAGGAAGGGCGCGTCTCGCTGACCGGGACACCCGAGACACTGACGCGCGCGGATATCGCAAAGGCCTATTTCGGCATCGACGAAGAGGAGGCCGCCTGATGGTCTGGATCAATGCGCTGCTGCAGGGCGTCCTGCTTGGCGGGCTTTATGCGCTGTTTGCCGCGGGGCTGTCGCTGATGTTCGGCGTCATGCGTTTCGTCAACATTGCCCATGGCGATTTCATCGTGGTCGCTGCTTACCTGATGATGACCAGTGTGCTGATCGCGGGCGTGAATCCTTTTGTCGGTATCGGGCTCGTGGTCGTGATCATGGCGGCGGCCGGATATCTCGGGCAGCGCTTCCTGCTGAACCGCGTTCTCGGCAAGGACATTCTGCCGCCGATCCTCGTCACCTTCGGCCTGTCGATTATCCTGCAGAACGCGCTTCTGGAAATCTTCAGCGCCGACAGCCGCCGTGTGCAGACTGGTTGGCTCGAAACGGCCTCGATATCTCTCAACGACGTCGTTGCCCTTGGCCTTCTGCCGATCCTGATGTTCGTGGCGGCGCTGGCGGTTCTCGCCCTGTTGCAGTGGATCTTCTACCATACCGCGCTCGGACGGCTCCTGCGCGCCACGTCCGACGATGCAGAAATCGTGCCGCTGATGGGCGGCAACAACGCGCATATCTTCGCACTCGCTACGATGCTGGCCAGCGGCGTGGTCGCGGTGGCCGGGGTTCTTCTCGCCATGAAGACAAACTTTGATCCGACCGCCGGTCCGGCGCGTCTGCTGTTTGCGTTCGAGGCCGTCATCATCGGCGGGCTTGGCAATATCTGGGGGACGCTTGCCGGCGGCATTGTCCTCGGCGTGGCGCAGACCATCGGCGCCCAGATAGACACCGGCTATCAGGTGCTGGCCGGTCATCTGGCCTTTCTCGCCGTGCTCGTCCTGCGCCCCAGGGGCCTGTTTCCAAAGACGATTGGATAAGGACGATGAACGAAGCTCCCGCCCTGCGTTTTGGCCTGCCCGGCCTGTTCGTCGCCGTTGTCCTGATCCTCGCCGTTGCACCGTTCTGGGCCGGACGCGCCGATATGCGCCTGCTGATGGAGGCTTTCAGCTTTCTCGCGCTCGCGCAGATGTGGAACCTGCTTGCCGGTTATACCGGCCTGGTTTCGGTCGGCCAGCAGGCCTATGTCGGCCTCGGCGGTTATGTCTTTTTCGGCCTCGCGATGTTTACCGGCCTGCATCCGCTCGTTGCCATGCCGCTGGCCGCCGTCTTCGCCGGTCTGGTTGCCATTCCGACCGGCTGGGTCGCCTTTCGCCTGCAGGGCGCCTATTTCGCCATCGGCACCTGGGTGATCGCGGAGGTTTTCCGCCTTGTTGCCGCGCAGTTTACGGCGCTTGGCGGCGGTTCCGGCATCTCGTTGCCCGTCGCCATCGTCAAGTCCATCGGTTCGTCGACCGCGGGACGCGAGATGGCGATGTATTACGTTGCCTTTGCCATCGCGCTCGTCGCCACGCTCGGTGTCTGGGCGCTGCTGCGATCGCGCTGGGGGCTTGCGCTGACGGCGATCCGTGATTCGGAGCCGGCCGCCGAAAGCCTCGGTGTCCGGACGCGGCGCACGAAATTCCTGATCTATGTGCTGACGGCGGGCATGACCGGTCTGGCCGGCGCTTTCATCTTCCTGCAGAAACTCCGGATTTCTCCGGAGGCCGCCTTCAGCGTCAACGAGTGGACCGCTTTCGTCATCTTCATCGTTGTCATTGGCGGCATCGGCACCATCGAGGGCCCGATCATCGGGGTCGTGATTTTCTTTGCCCTGCGCGGACTTACGGCCGACTGGGGCACCTGGTACCTGATGATGATGGGCGCCATTGCGATCGCCGTCATGCTGGTCGACAAGCGCGGCGTCTGGGGCGCGTTGCATGCGCGCGGCGTGCCGTCGGTCTTCGCGACCACGCGATCATTGCGTCTCGAGACCGGGACCACGTTGCCGGCCGCATCGCCCCGGGTCGAGCCGGCCGAATAGAACGCACGCGCCAGATAATACGTGCGCGGTTGCTTGCGAGTCTTCGTCTACAGAAATAGCGTGGAACAACATCCTGTTCTGGCCCGGGAGGCCTTGTCACCATGTTCAAGCGCGCGTTTCTTGCCATTCCCGTTATCTTTGTGGTCGCCCTCCTGGCGCAAATCGCCAGCGCCCAGACGGGCGGGCGGCAGGTGGTCTTGAGAGAGAACGGCGATTACTACGGCTTCGACATTTCGACGGAAACGGATGTCAGTCTCGACCAGTGCCAGACGATCTGCCTCGCCAACAGAAGCTGCCGCGCCTTTACCTACAATTCGAAGGTGAACTGGTGTTTCCTGAAGTCCGATTTCGGCCGGTTGCAGCAATCGGAAGGCTCGATTGCCGGGCGCGTGGTCGATATCGGCGGCGAACGCGATCTCGGCGCTCCGCGTGAACTCGATTTCGCCAGCGGCTACAAGAACCTCGCCACCACGTACCGCGCCAATATTCTCGCCGCCGTGCCGGCCGGTCTGCAGGAAAGCGTCGGAGCGCTGGCGCGAGCGGCCTATTCGGCCGAGCATTCCGGCAACGCGCGCGCCGCTCTGGGCAAATTCGGGCTCGCTGCGGGACTGGCGCCCGAAGACACGAAATTCTGGGCGGGGATCGCGCGCGCGTCGCTGAACATAAGGTCAAATTCCAACGAAGCGCGAAAATTGCGGGAAACGGCGGCGTCCGCGGCATTGAACGCCTACGCAACCTCGCGCACCGTTTCCGACCGTGCGGCGGCGCTCAAGCTGATGGGACAGGCTTTCGAAAAACTGGCCGACGGACGGCCTGCGATCGAGGCCTACAAGGCGAGCCTGGAACTGGCAGACGCGGCCGATGTGCGCGCGGCCTATGCCGCGGCGCGCGCCCGCTACGGTTTCCGGGTCCTGGAGCATACCATCGACGCCGATGCGGAGACGCCGCGCGCCTGTGTGCAATTCTCCGAGGACCTGACGGATGCCGATTACGCATCCTTCGTGACGCTCGACGGCGCGCCGCCGCAGGCTCTCGTGGTCAATACGCGGGAAATCTGCGTCGACGGCCTGAAGCATGGCGAGCGTTACCGGCTCACCCTGCGCGCCGGCCTGCCGTCCGGGATCGGCGAGGTGCTCGAGAAGCCGGTGGCGCTCAATCTCTTCGTACGCGACCGCGCCGAGAGCCTGCGCTTTACCGGCGACAATTTCGTGCTGCCGGGCACCGCCCGGCGCGGTATTCCGGTTGTCACCGTCAACACCGACAAGGCGGAACTCGAACTCTACCGTGTCGGCGACCGGTCGCTGGCGCAGATGATCACCGGATCGCAATTCCTGACCCAGCTCGACGGCTATTCGCTCGACCGCATTCGCGACGAGATCGGCGAGCCCGTCTGGAAAGGGCAGCTGGATATCCGCAACGTCCTGAACGAGGAAGTGACGACAAGCTTCCCGGTCGACGAGGCGGTGCCGCAGCGCAAGCCCGGCGTCTATGTCCTGACTGCGAAACCCGTTGGCGAACACAGCGAATACTGGCAGTCCAAGGCGACGCAGTGGTTCGTTGTCTCCGATATCGGGCTGACAACCTTTGACGGCGAGGACGGCCTGACGGTGTTCGCGCGCTCGCTCGGCAGCGCCGGACCGATTGGCGGGGTGTCGCTGACGCTGATTGCGCGCAACAACGAGATACTCGGCGAGGCCGTAACCGACGGTGACGGCATGGCGCGGTTCGAGCGCGGCCTGACGCGCGGCGAGGGCGGTCTGGAGCCGGCGGCGCTATCGGCGCAAAATGGCGAGGACTACGTTTTTCTCGACCTGACGAGGGCGGGTTTCGATCTCTCCGACCGCGGCGTGACAGGCCGGCCGGCGGCCGGCGCGCTCGACGTCTATGCCTGGACGGAGCGCGGCATCTACCGGGCCGGCGAGACCGTGCATGCGCAGGCGCTGGCGCGCGACGGCGCGGCGCGGTCGGTCGGCGACCTGCCGATGGTGTTCGTGTTCACCCGGCCGGACGGTATGGAAGACCGCCGCATCGTCTCCGACGGCGCGGCGCTCGGCGGCCATTCGGTGGATCTCGACTTGCAGGAAAACGCCCAGCGCGGCGCCTGGACAATGCGCGTCTACACCGATCCCAAGCAGGAGGCGCTGGCGGAGAAGGTGTTCCTGGTCGAGGACTTCGTGCCGGACCGGGCGGAGTTCACGCTGACCGGCGGCGGCATGGTGATCGGCGAGCCGACGCAAATCCGGGTCGATGGACGCTTTCTCTATGGCGCCCCGGCGGCGGGATTGACGCTGGAAGGCGAAATGTCGATCGCGACGACACAAAGCTGGAACGCTTT
Source organism: Oricola nitratireducens (assembly GCF_014904745.1). GTDB lineage: Bacteria > Pseudomonadota > Alphaproteobacteria > Rhizobiales > Rhizobiaceae > Oricola > Oricola nitratireducens. The sequence goes on along the minus strand of NZ_JACZCS010000011.1, from coordinate 174,454 downwards.
CCCCGGCTACGTCTTCGGCCTGAGCGACGAGGACGTCAGCGAGGCCGAAAGCACCAACGCGCTGGAAGGGCTGCCGGTACTCGATGAAAACGGCAAGGCGACGTTCGAGGTCGGTCTCGACGAGGCGCCGGACACGACGCGGCTTCTCACCGGCACGGTGACGGTGCGGATGCGCGAAAACGGTGGCCGCCCGGTCGAGCGTTCGCTGTCGCTCGACATCGCGCCGACCGGCGACATGATCGGCATCAAGCCGGAATTCGCGGATTTCCAGGTGCCCGAGGGGTCGGTCGCGAAGTTCAGCGTGATCGCCGCCAATCCGGCGGGCGAGCGCGTCGCCATGACGGGCCTGCAATGGTCGCTGGTACGCGTCGAGACGCATTATCAATGGTACCGCGACGGAACCTACTGGAAATACGAGCCGGTCGAATTGACGACCAAGATCGCGTCGGGCCGCATCGATGCGTCCGCCGATGACGTGGCCGAAATTGCGGCGCCGGTGGACTGGGGACGGTTCCGTCTCGACGTCAGTTCGCCGGACGGAGCCGGGCCGATCTCGAGCGTCGGGTTCGATGCCGGCTACTATGTCGAGGCGTCGTCGACCGACACGCCGGACGGGCTGGAGATCGCGCTCGACAAGGCACAATACGCGCCGGGCGAGACGGCGAAGCTGAAAGTCTCGCCGCGCTTCGCCGGCAAGGCGCTGATCACGATCGGCACGGAGCGTATGCTTGCCACCTTCACCGCCTCCGTGCCGGAAGGCGGGACGACCGTCGACATCCCGGTCAGCGAGGACTGGGGCGCGGGCGCCTATGTGACCGCGACGCTGTTCCGGCCGGGCGAAGCGCAGCAATCGCGCATGCCGATGCGCGCCATCGGCGTCAAGTGGCTCGGTATCGATCCCGGCGAGCGCGATCTTGCCGTTTCGCTCGACGTGCCGGAGCGCATCGAACCGAACACGACCCTGTCGATCCCCGTATCGGTGACCGGCGCGCAGGCGGGCGAGGAAGCCTATGTCACGCTCGCCGCCGTCGATGTCGGCATCCTCAACCTGACGCGCTACGAACCGCCGGCGCCCGACGACTGGTATTTCGGCCAGCGCCGGCTCGGCCTCGAGATGCGCGATCTCTACGGCCGCCTGATCGACGGATCGGCCGGCGAGATGGGCAAGCTGCGCACCGGCGGCGACGGCGTGCAGATGGGCTCCAAGGGCAGCCCGCCGACCGAGAAGCTGCTGGCGCTTTATTCGGGAATCGTGCGGCTCGATGCCGACGGCAAGGCGACGGTCACCTTCGACGTGCCGCAGTTCAACGGCACGGCGCGGCTGATGGCGGTCGCCTGGACGCGCGACGGCGTCGGCCACACGACGCAGGACCTGATCATCCGCGATCCGGTGGTGATCATGGCGAGCGCGCCGCGTTTCATGGCGGTCGGCGACACGGCGCAAATGCTGATCGAACTCGCCAACACTGACGGTCCGGCGGGAGACTACCGGCTGAGCGTCGAAACGAGCGAAGAACTGGCGGCGAGCCGGCAGGAGGCGATAGTGACGCTCGCCTCGGGCGCACGCGACGCCGTCCGGTTGCAGCTTTCGGCGCGGGACATCGGGCCGGGCACGGTCACCGTGCGGCTGGCACACGGGAACGGGATGACGCTGGAGACCGTGCGCAACATTCCGGTGCGCGCCGAAACGCTGCCGGTAACGACGCGCATGGAGATCCCGCTGGCGGCGAATGGCGGCGCGCTGACCATCGACGGCGAATTGCTCGCCGCGAGCATTCTCGATGGTGCGTCGGTCTCCATCGGCGTGTCGCGCAACTCCGCGTTCGATATTCCGTCGTTGTTGATGACGCTCGACCGCTATCCCTATGGCTGCGCCGAGCAGACGACCAGCCGCGCGCTGCCGCTGCTCTACGTATCGCAACTGGCCAAGAATGCCGGCCTGCCCGACGATCCGGACCTGAAGGAACGCATCCAGGGCGCGATCGACCGGGTGCTGAACTATCAGTCCTCGGCTGGCAGTTTCGGGCTTTGGGGCCCGGGCGGCGGCGATGCCTGGCTCGACGCCTATGTCACGGACTTTTTGACGCGGGCGCGCGAACAGGGGTTCGACGTGCCGGAACAGGCGATGAAACAGGCGCTGGAAAACCTCGAGAATACGCTCGCCTACAACAATGACATCGCCTCGCACAGCAGCGAGATCGCCTATGCGCTCTACGTGCTGGCGCGCAACCGGCGCGCTTCGCTGACCGATCTGCGCTACTATTCGGAAAGCCAGATCAACGAGTTCTCCAGCCCGATGTCGCAGGCGCAACTGGGCGCGAGCCTGGCGCTTTACGGCGACCAGATCGGCGCGGAAAACGCGTTCCGCTCGGCCTTCCTGCTGGCGCAGGCGACAGCTGCGCAACGGGTTGGGCGGAGCGATTACGGGTCCCGGCTGCGCGACGGCGCGGCGATGCTGGCGCTCGCCGCGGAGACCAGGCCGTCGATCTCGTCGGTCGAGGACATGATCGGCTACGTCTCGGGCATCCGCAAACAGAGCCGCTGGACCTCGACACAGGAGGAAGCGTGGATGCTGCTTGCGGCCCGCGCGCTGGCCACCGCCGACGACACGATCGACCTCGATGTCAATGGCGTAACGCATGACGGCCCGTTCGCCGAGCGGGTCGAGGGATCGCAGCTGGGCGTCGAACCGGTGACGGTGACGAACAGGGGCGCAGATCCGGTCGGCGTCACGGTGACGGCGGTCGCCGCGCCGAAGCAGCCGCTGCCGGCCGGCGGCGAGGGTTTCTCCATTACGCAGCGTTACTACACGCTCGACGGCAAGGAGGCCAGCGTCGCCGAGGTCAAGCAGAACGAGCGCTATGTCGTGGTGCTGACGATCAACGAGCTCAACAGTTGGCCGTCGCGCCTGCTTGTCACGGACCTGTTGCCGGCGGGCTTCGAACTCGACAATCCGAACATTCTCGGTTCGGCGCAGCTGAAAAACTTTCCGTGGCTCGGCCAGGTATCCTACGCGCACAGCGAATACCGCGACGACCGGTTCGTCGCGGCGTTCAACCGCAGCGGCCGCGACGACCACGAGTTCTCGTTCGCCTATGTCGTGCGCGCCGTGACGCCCGGCAATTTCGCGCATCCGGCGGCGAGCGTGGAGGACATGTACCGGCCTGAACTCTCGGCGCGCACCGCGACCGGCCGGATGATCGTGTCGGCCAACTGACGATGCGCAGGGCAGGGCGGATCATCGCGGCAACGGCGCTGGCGCTTTGCGCCATGCCGCTGGCGGGCCTGGGGACGTTCCTCGCGCTCGACCGGATCTATCCGCTGCCGCCGGTCGGCGATGTGCCGGTGTCGGCGCAGGTCGTCGACCGCGACGGGAAATTGCTGCGCGCCTTCGCGACAAGGGAAGGCCGCTGGCGGCTGCCGGTGAAACTCGCGGACGTCGACCCGCAATTCATCCACATGCTGATCGCCTACGAGGACAAGCGCTTCCGCGATCACCACGGCGTCGACCCGGTGGCGATGCTGCGCGCCAGCATGCAATTCGCGACGAACGGACGGATCGTCTCGGGCGGTTCGACGCTGACGATGCAACTAGCCAGGCTGATGGAGGTGGGCGGTGGTCAGGCGGTCTCCACCAAGCTCAGACAGATGTTCCGGGCCTTGCAGATCGAGCGGCGGCTGAGCAAGGACGAGATTCTCGAACGTTACCTGACGCTGGCGCCCTATGGCGGCAATATCGAGGGCGTGCGCGCCGCCTCGCTCGCCTGGTTCGGCAAGGAACCGAGGAAGCTGCTGCTGTCGGAGGCGGCGCTGCTGGTGGCGCTGCCGCAATCGCCGGAGACGCGCAGGCCCGACCGGCATCCCGAGAATGCGAAGGCGGCGCGCGACCGCGTCCTGAAACGCATGGCGGATGCCGGCGCGATCGAACCGGTGGAAGTGGCGCGCGCGTCTGCGGCCCGGCTTTCGGGCGCGCGGCGCGGCCTGCCGGCGCTGGCGCCGCATCTTGCCGAAGCCGCGTTGCGCGCCGATCCTGCCGCCGCAACGGTCACGCTGACGATCGACAGGGATATCCAGCGTTCGCTCGAAACGGTCGCGCGCAATGCCGTAAAACGCCTCGGCCCGAAAACCTCCCTCGCATTGATGCTCGCCGACGCGCGAACCGGCAAGATCCTCGCCGAGGTCGGATCGGCGGACTATTTCGACACTGCCCGCGCCGGCTGGGTGGACATGACGCGGGTGCCGCGGTCTCCGGGCTCGACGCTGAAACCGTTCATCTACGGGCTGGCGCTGGAGCAAGGCATCATCGTGCCGGAAACCATGATGCGCGACCGGCCGGCGAATTTTTCCGGCTACCGCCCGGAGAATTTCGACACGACCTACCAGGGCGATGTGACCGTCCGGCAGGCGCTGCAGATGTCGCTTAACGTGCCGGCGGTGCAACTGCTCGAATCGGTCGGTCCCGTGGCGTTGATGCAGCGGCTGCGCCGCGCCGGCATCGACCCGGTCTTGCCGAAGCAGGAGAAGCCGGGACTGGCGATAGGCCTCGGAGGCGTCGGCCTGTCGCTGGCCGATCTGGTGCAGGCCTATGCGGCGCTCGCCAATGGCGGCAACGCGGTGACGCTGACTGACGGCGTCAACGGGACGCGCGCGCCTTACCGGCTGCGACCGGTGCTGTCCGCAAAGGCGGCCTGGCAGGTGGGCGACATCCTGAGGGGCGTTCCCGCGCCGGCGGCCTCGGCGGCCCGGACCATCGCCTACAAGACCGGCACGTCCTACGGCTATCGCGATGCCTGGTCGATCGGTTTCGACGGGCGCTACGTGCTCGGTGTCTGGGTCGGCCGCGCCGATAATGGCGCCGTGCCCGGCTCGACCGGCGGCGGCACGGCCGCGCCGATCCTTTTCGAGGCCTTCGCGCGCTCCGGGCTTGACCCGGTGTCCTTCGCCGGTCCTCCGCCTGGAACACGGGCGATCGCCAGCGCCGACCTGCCGGAAGGGCTGAAGCGATTTGTGCCGAAGAGCGCGCAACTGGTTCCGGTCGTCGGAACGACAACCGGACCGGAGATCGTCTATCCGCCGCAGGGCGCGCAGGTGGAACTGGCCGGCGCGGCGGGCGAGGGGTTTTCGCCGCTGGTGCTGAAGCTGCAGGGCGGCAAGGCGCCGTTTCGCTGGATCGCCAACGGCAAGCCGCTGGAGGCGCTGTACCGTCGCCGGACAGCAACCTGGACGCCTGACGGCAAGGGCTTCTCCAAGCTGACCGTCATCGACGCGGCGGGCAAGGCGACCACCGTGGACGTCGTGATCCGGTAGAGACGATGTCGCTGCGCTCGGATGATGGCGCTCGGGCTTCGGCCGGTTTTCAATGATTTCGGCGCACTGCTGAACCTTGGAAATTGTTGGCGAAAGAGCCCGCGGCGACAGCCCCGCGCGCATTTCGCGCTCCGCTTTTCCGCAGTGGGTTCAGATAGTTCCCTGAAATTCCTCAATCGACAGCCTGCGCTTTTGCATATCGTTCATTGCGCGGGCGAAATTGCGGAATCGTACTGATAGTGCACGCTCAATTCCGGCACGGATGCACGACATGCAATTTTCTTGGGCATGAACAAAAAACGCGCATGCCCGCTTGACTCCTCCGTTCCATCCAATACGCTGAGTGCAAATACCGGACGTCGTCCGGATGGCATTTGCGCCTCGAATCCGTGCCGGAATACCGGCAGCCGGTTCGGGGCGTTTTCATTTTCAGGAGCGGCGTTTGAGGCAGCTGGTCGAAGTCGGGATTCTCTATTCGCGGTCGGGCGGATACGCCCTGATCTCCAATGCGTGCCGCGACGGCGCCATCGCCGCGATCGCCGATGTGAACGCGGACCCGGATTCGCCGATCCTGTTCCAGGCCGTCGAACGCGACCCGGAAGGCAATGTGGACCGCTATGCGCCGCTCGCCGAGGATATCCTTCGCAACAGCTCTGCGCGCCACATCGTCGGCTGCGTGACCTCGTGGAGCCGGAAGGAAACCATCCCGGTCCTCGAAAAGCTCGGCGGAACGCTCTGGTATGCCTGTCCCTATGAGGGCTTCGAGGCCAACGACCGGGTCGTCTACACCCATGCCTGTCCGAACCAGCATCTGGTGCCCCTCATCGCGTGGGTGGTGCCGCGCCACGGCCCGAATGGCTTTCTGCTCGGCTCGAACTATATCTGGGGCTGGGAAACCAATCGCGTGGCGCGCGACCTGATCGCCGACGCCAATGGCGAGGTCTTCGGCGAACGCTACCTGCCGCTCGGCGAAACGGACGTGACGCGTCTGATTGACGAAATCCGCGCCACCCGCCCGTCCTTCATTCTCAACAATCTGATCGGGCCGTCATCCTATGCGTTCCTGTCTGCCTATGCCGATCTGGCCAGGCAGGATCCGTATTTCGCGCCGGAATCCTGTCCCGTCCTGTCGTGCAACCTGACCGAGTGCGAACTGCCCGCATTAAATGGCAATGCCGATGGTCACCTCGTGGTCGGGCCCTATTTCCGCAACGTGGCCGAAGATCTGGGCTGGCCGCTGGCAGGGGCGCGCCGCTGCGCTTCGTCCTTCGAGGCGGCAGCCTATTCTTCGGTTCGGATCCTGGCCGAGGTCCTGGCGAATGCCGGCGGCGGCGAGGACACCGATTTTTCGGGCGCATTTGCCGGCCATGCATTCAGCACGCCGTGCGGTCCGGTCCGGATCGACCCGCGTACCCATCACGCCTCGCTGCCGGTCGTGATCGGGCGCATCGCCGGCAATGATGTCGACATGCTCGAGGTGCGCGAAAGCGTCGAGCCTGATCCTTACCTTTCGCGCTACGACCGGACGAAAACATTCGGGCGGCCCGCGCTCAGGGTGGTGTCATGAGGCGCAGCTTCCGGATACCCAATCTCGGCGGCGCGACGGCGCTGATCCTGCATCGTCCGCACCCGACGGTTACATCCATCGCCCGGCAACTGGCGGCGATCGACATCACTGCCCGGGAATGCTGGCCGGACCTGCCGCCGGACGGTATTGCCGCCGATTTCATCTTCTTCGACGCCGATCTCGGTCACGACGAGCAATTCCCGTGGAAGCCCGGCGAGGCGCAGATGCCGATGATCGCGCTGATCGGATCGGAGGCGCCCGGCCGCATCGAGTGGGCGCTGCACCAGAACGCCGACGCTCATCTTCTCAAGCCGGTCGGCAATTCCGGCGTCTATAGCGCGCTCCTGATCGCGCGCCGCACCTTCGACGCTCGCCGTCGCCAGAGCGCGGAAATCGACGAGTTGCGAAGCCGTGTCAGCGCGCGGCAAACGATCGTGCGTGCGGTGACGTTGCTGGCCCAGCGCGGCATCGACGAAGAGCAAGCCTATGCGCAACTGCGCCAGCTCGCGATGACCTGGCAGATGAGCATGGAGGACGCGGCGCACCACATCGTCAAATGGTCGCGGGAAGGGAAAGCCGGTGAGCGAACCGATATCGCCTGACCTTGCCGCACCGGTCGTATCGGCGCCGCGCTACGACAGCGCATGGTCGCGTTTGCTGCGCCGGCCGCTGGCGATCCTGGGGCTTGTCATCATCCTGGCGACAGTTCTTGGCGCCGTGTTCGCTCCCTGGCTGACGGCCTTCGAACCCGACGCGCAAATGTTCGACGGGCTGACGATCGAGGGAGCGCCGCTGCCGCCTGACGGCAAGTTCTGGCTCGGGACCGACCTTCTCGGCCGCGATCTTCTGACCCGTATCCTTTATGGCGCGCGCACCTCGCTGGTCATCGGAATTGCCGCGAACGGCACGGCGCTGATTATCGGCACCCTGATCGGCGTCACGGCCGGATTCTTCCGCGGTTTTGTCGGTGCGGTCCTGATGCGGTTCACCGATCTGATGATGGCTTTTCCCGCGCTGCTCCTGGCGATCTGTCTCGCCGCGATTTTCCAGCCCAGCCTGTGGATCGTCGCCATGGTGATCGCGCTGGTAAACTGGGTCCAGACGGCGCGCGTCATCTTTACCCAGACGAGTTCGCTGGCCGAGCGCGAATTCATCGACGCCGAACGCACGCTTGGCGCCGGCAGCGTGCGCATCCTGTTCCGCCACATCCTGCCGCATCTCGTGCCGACGATCATCGTGTGGGGCACGCTCGGCATTTCCACGACCGTGCTGCTGGAAGCGACGCTCAGCTATCTCGGCGTCGGCGTGCAGCCGCCGACACCGTCTTGGGGCAACATCATCTTCGAGAACCAGACCTATTTCCAGGCCGCGCCGTGGCTGGTCTTCTTCCCGGGCATGGCGATCCTCGCCCTTGCGCTCGGCTTCAACCTCGTTGGCGACGCCCTGCGTGACATCCTCGATCCGACGCAGCGGGGGAGGGAGTAGTGGCGGCCTATCTGGTACGACGTCTTTTCCAGGCGATATTCATTCTTCTGGGCGTTTCCGTCATCACCTTCGCGCTGCTCTATTTGTTGCCGGCCGATCCGGTCCGCCAGATCGCAGGCCGCAGCGCCACCGCGCAGACGGTGGAAAACATCCGCCACCAACTCGGCCTCGACCAGCCCTTCATCGTCCAGTACTGGCGTTATCTGACGGGGCTGGTGCAGGGCGATCTCGGCCGCTCCTATCTGCAACGGTCCGAGGTCAGCGAACTCATCGCCGCCCGCCTGCCGGCAAGCCTGCTGCTGATGGCCGGCGCGATCGCCTGCGAACTGGCGATCGGCCTGACCATGGGGCTCGTCGCCGCCGTCCGGCGCGGCACCGTTACCGACCAGACGCTGATGATCGCCTCCTTCGTCGGGGTCTCGGCGCCGCAATTCGTCGTCGGTCTGCTGCTGCTCTACTTCTTCGCCGTCCAACTCGGCTGGTTCCCGATCGGCGGCTACGGCACATGGCGGCATCTCGTCTTGCCGTCGGTCGCGCTCGGCATCCTCGGCGCCGGCTGGTACTCGCGCATGATGCGCTCGTCAATGATCGACGTTCTGCGCCAGGATTACATCCGCACGGCGCGCGCCAAGGGGCTCGCGCGCGGCACAGTCCTGCTTCGCCACGCCTTGCCCAACGCGATCCTGCCGGTCATCGCGATGATCGGGATCGACATCGGCCTCTTCATGAGCGGCATCGTCGTGATCGAAAGCGTCTTCGGCTGGCCGGGCATCGGCCAGCTCGCCTGGCAGGCGATCCAGCGCGTCGACATCCCGATCATCATGGGCGTCACGCTGGTCTCGGCCTGCGCCATCGTGCTCGGCAACCTTCTGGCCGACATCGTCACCCCGTTCATCGATCCGAGGATCAGGCTCCGGTGAACACATGTCCTTCCCATCTACAACACGGAGAATTCCAATGAAGCATTGGCTCTACACAACGGTGGCCGCGACCGCGGTCGCGGTGACGCTGGCGGGCGCGCCCGCTATCGCGCAGGATGCCGCGCTCGACCCGAACGCCACGCCGGGCGGCAACATCGTCATCACCTACAAGGACGACGTTGCCACCCTCGATCCGGCGATCGGCTACGACTGGCAAAACTGGTCGATGATCAAGAGCCTGTTCGACGGGCTGATGGACTATGAGCCGGGCACGACCACGCTGCGCCCGGGCCTCGCGGAAAGCTACGAAATCTCCGACGACGGCAAGACTTTCACCTTCCACCTGCGCAAGGGGGTCAAGTTCCACAACGGCCGCGAGATGAATGCGGACGACGTGAAATATTCGCTCGACCGCGTCACCAATCCGAAAACCCAGAGCCCGGGTGCCGGCTTCTTCGGCTCCATCAAGGGCTATGACGCGATGGCCGACGGATCGGCGGAAACTCTCGAAGGCGTCACCGTGGTCGATCCGTCGACGGTGAAGATCGAGCTGTCGCGCCCCGACGCCACCTTCCTGCATGTCATGGCGCTGAACTTCGCCTCCATCGTGCCGCAGGAAGCGGTCGCCGAAGCGGGCGCCGATTTCGGCAAGAAGCCCGTCGGCACCGGCGCCTTCAAGCTCGCCGAATGGACGCTCGGCCAGCGCCTCGTCTTCGCGAAGAACGAGGATTACTGGCGCAAGGGTCTTCCCTATCTCGACCAGATCACCTTCGAGGTCGGCCAGGAGCCGATTGTCGCGCTGCTCCGTTTGCAGAAGGGAGAGGTCGACGTTCCGGGCGACGGCATCCCGCCGGCGAAATTCCAGGAGGTGATGTCCGATCCGGAACAGAAGGCGCGCGTCATCGAGGGCGGCCAGCTTCACACCGGCTACATCACCATGAACGTGGCGATGCCGCCCTTCGACAACAAGGAAGTGCGCCAGGCCGTCAACATGGCGATCAACAAGGATCGCATCGTCCAGATCATCAACAACCGCGCCGTGCCGGCCAACCAGCCGTTGCCGCCGTCCATGCCGGGCTATGACAACGCCTACAAGGGGTATGAATACAATCCCGAAAAGGCCAAGGAAATGCTCGCCGAGGCGGGCCTTCCGAACGGCTTCGAAACCGAGCTGTTCGTCATGAACACCGATCCCAACCCGCGTATCGCGCAGGCGATCCAGCAGGATCTTTCCTCGATCGGCATCAAGGCGTCGATCCAGTCTCTCGCCCAGGCCAACGTGATCGCGGCCGGCGGCGAGAAGGACCAGGCGCCGATGATCTGGTCGGGCGGCATGGCCTGGATCGCCGATTTCCCGGATCCGTCGAACTTCTACGGTCCGATCCTCGGCTGTGCAGGCGCGGTGCAGGGCGGCTGGAACTGGTCGTGGTACTGCAACGAAGACCTCGACAAGCTGGCGACCGAGGCCGACGCCATGACCGATCCGGCAAAGAGCGCGGACCGGGCGAAACTGTGGAGCGAGATCTACGGCAAGATCATGGAGGACGCGCCCTGGGTGCCGGTCTTCAACGAACAGCGCTTCACCATGAAGTCCGCGCGCATGGGCGGTGACGACAGCCTGTATGTCGATCCGGTCTCCATCCCCGTCAACTACGATTATGTCTACGTGACCGAGTGAGCCATGTGCGTTAATTGCGACTATACGATTCACGGGCGTCAGCACCATTTCGGCTGGGACAATTCCAATGTCCCGGCCGAGACGGTGGCCCCCGGCTCGACAATCCTCTTTCACTGTCATGACAGTTCGGCGGGTCAGCTTGACCCGTCGTCGACGGTCGAGGACGTCAAGACGCTCGACTTCGGCAAGATCAACCCGGTATCGGGTCCGATCTTCGTCGACGGGGCGGAGCCGGGCGACGCGTTGAAGATCACCATCGACAGCTTCAAGCCCTCGGGCTTCGGCTGGACGGCGAACATTCCGGGCTTCGGCCTGCTTGCCGACCAGTTCGAGGATCCGGCGCTGACGATCTGGAAATACGATCCCGACACGCTTGCCCCGGCCATGTTCGGCAAGGAAGCCGCGGTGCCGCTCAAGCCCTTCGCGGGGACGATCGGCAATGCGCTTGCCGAACCCGGCCTGCATTCCATCGTCCCGCCGCGGCGGGTCGGCGGCAACATGGACATCCGTGATCTTGCCGCGGGCACCACGCTCTACCTGCCGGTGGAGGTCGCGGGCGCCTTGTTTTCGGTCGGCGACACCCATGCCGCCCAGGGCGACGGCGAGGTTTGCGGCACCGCGATCGAAAGCCCGATGGATGTTGTCCTGACGCTCGACCTCGTCAAGCAGGCGAACCTCAAGACGCCGCGCTTCACGACGCCGGGGCCGGTGACGCGCCATCTCGACGCTAAGGGCTACGAGGTGACGACGGGCATCGGGCCGGACCTGATGGCGGCGGCGAAAGACGCGGTCGCCAACATGATCGACCTCTTGTGCGCGACGCGGGGCATGGATGCCGTCGACGCCTACATGCTGGTGTCGACATGCGGCGATCTGCGGATTTCCGAGATCGTCGACATGCCGAACTGGGTCGTCTCGTTCTACTTCCCGCGCTGCGTCTTTGAATGAGTGAAACCGCGATCATTGCCGCACCCGGGGCCGAGACCCCGGGTGCGGCCCGGACAGGCGATATGCCCGTGCTCGACGTGGACCGGCTGACCATCGTCGCGCGATCGCCGGCGGGCGACACGCCGTTGGTCGAGGACCTGTCATTCGAACTGAGGCGCGGCGAGACGCTGTGCATCGCCGGCGAGTCCGGTTCCGGCAAGTCGATGACGTCGCTGGCGATCATGGGCCTGCTGCCGCAACCGGCCGTGCGTGTCGCCGCCGGCTCCATCCGCTTCGGCGGCGACGATCTCACCTCGCTCGACGAGCGCGCAATGCGGCGTATCCGCGGCGACCGAATTGCGATGATCTTCCAGGAGCCGATGACGTCGCTCAATCCGGTGCTGAGCATCGGCCGGCAGCTGATCGAGGCGATCGAGACGCATACGAGCGAAACCCGCACGCAGTCGCGTGCCCGTGCAATCGAGGCGCTGAAGGCGGTGCGCATTCCCCAGGCCGAACAACGCATGCGGCAATATCCGCATGAGCTCTCCGGCGGCATGCGCCAGCGGGTGATGATCGCCATGGCGCTCGCGTTGCGGCCCGACATCCTGATCGCCGACGAACCGACAACTGCGCTCGACGTCACGGTGCAGGGCGAAGTGCTGGAATTGCTGCGCGACCTGCAGCGCGAATTCGGCACCAGTATCATCCTGATCACCCATGACATGGGCGTCGTCGCCGAGATGGCCGACCGCGTCATCGTCATGCGGCAGGGCCGCATCGTCGAAGCCGGCGAGGCGATTCCGCTTTTTTCCGCCCCGCGCGAGCCCTATACCCGTGCGCTTCTCGATGCCGTCCCGCGCATGGGCGACGGCATGAAAGGCACTGCCGCAGCGCGGTCTGTCAAACCGGTGAAGCCGATCCTTTCCGTCGACGGGCTGACGGTGCGTTTCGACATCAAGGGCGGGCTTCTCGGCCGGACGACGCATCGCGTCCACGCGGTCGAGAATGTCGGCTTTCAGATCGGCAATTGCGAGACCTTCTCGCTGGTCGGCGAGAGCGGCTGCGGCAAGTCGACGATCGCCAAGGCGCTGACGGGCCTGGTTCCGTTCACGGGCAACGTCCGTCTCGACGGCGTTCCTGTCTCCGGCCTCGACCGCGAGGGCAGGAAACGGGTACGCCGCGATATCCAAATGATCTTCCAGGATCCCTTCGCGTCGCTCGACCCGCGCATGCGCGTCGGCGATCTCGTCGGCGAGCCGATGGTGATCCACGGCATCGGCTCCGCGCAGGAACGGCGCGACCGCGTCGCTGCCCTGTTCGAGCGGGTCGGGCTGACGGCAGACCAGCTCGACCGCTATCCGCACGAATTCTCCGGCGGCCAGCGCCAGCGCATCTGCATCGCCCGGGCCCTCGCATTGCGCCCGAAGCTGATCATCGCCGACGAGAGCGTGTCGGCGCTGGACGTTTCGGTCCAGGCGCGCGTGCTGGAATTGCTGAAGGAACTGCAGAACGATTTCGGCATCGCCTATCTGTTCATCTCGCACGACATGGCGGTGGTCGAGAACATCTCCGACCGTGTCGCGGTGATGTATCTTGGACAAATCGTCGAAATGGGGACGCGCGACCAGATATTTTCCGATCCGCGCCACCCCTACACGAAGCGGCTGATCGATGCCGTTCCGGTCCCCGATCCGTCGCGCAAGCGGCATCGTTTTCCGCGTATGGACAGCGACATTCCGAGCCCCGTCTATCCTTTGGGCACGGGACCGGTTCGCAACGCCCTAGTGGACATGGGCGAGGGGCACCTGGTCGGGGCGGTGTCGTAACCGGCAAGGCCGGCATCCGGAATTGGCGACACTTCCCAAGCTTTGCGGTTTGCGTGTAGTGGTTTGGCCATGGAAACTGATTCCCGACCTGCCGGCAGCGATGTCCCGGTGATCCTGCAACGGGGCTTTCGCGTGTTCTTCCTCGGTGCGGCCGTCTGGGCCGCGCTCGCCATGGCCGTCTATATGGCGTCGCTGTCCGGCCTGCAGGTGATCGCGCCGTCCTTTTCGATCATCGACTGGCATGTCCATGAATTCCTGTTCGGCTATACCGGTGCGGTCATCGCGGGTTTCCTGCTGACGGCGGTGCCGAACTGGACGCGTCGCCCGCCGATCGCCGGTCTCCGGCTGCTGTTCCTCTTCGCCTTGTGGGTCGCGGGACGGCTGGCCATCGCCTGGTCCGGCTATCTCGGCGCCGATGTGGTGGCGGCGGTCGATCTCGCATTCCCGGCCTTTCTGATCGTTTTCATCGCGCGTGAACTGATCGCCGTCGGGAACTACCGCAACTTCCGCGTGCTCGCCCTTCTGGCCCTGTTCATGGCGGCCGACGCCGCCTTTCTCTATGAAGCGGCGCTCGCCGGAACCGGAGCCTATGCGGTGCGCGCGGGGCTCGCCGTGGTGCTGACCCTGATCATTCTGATCGGCGGCCGGATCATTCCGGCCTTCACCCGCAACTGGATGGCGCAGCACCATGAAACGGCGCTGCCGGAGCCGTTCGGCCGCTATGACGGGCTGACGATCGGCGTGTCCGCGCTGGCGCTGGCTCTCTGGACCATCATGCCCTATGGCGCGCCGGCGGCGTGGACGCTGGCGCTCGCCGGCCTGTTGAATATCGGCAGGCTCGCGCGGTGGCACGGCCGGCATGTCCTGAGCGAGGGCCTGGTCGCGATCCTGCACATCGCCTACGCCTTCATCCCGCTCGGCCTCCTGGCGATGGCGCTGTCGATCTACGATTTCTTCCTGATGCCCGCCGGCGCCGCGACGCATCTTTTAACTGCCGGCTCGATCGGCATGATGACCATGGCGGTGATGACGCGGGCGAGCCTCGGCCATACCGGCCAGAAGCTGCATGCCGACCGCACCATATTGGCGATCTATCTCAGCCTCGCGGCAAGCGTCTTCACCCGTTTCGCCTATGCGCTGGAACCGGGATACGCGTTGCTGATGGCGAGCGCCGGACTGTGGATCCTGGCTTTCGTGCTGTTCGTGGTGCGCTTCGGTTTCATGGCGAGGCGATAGCCGCCTGGCGGCGCCTGGACATTGCAAAAATGTAAGAAATCCATCCTTGCGGCTCCATGGGCCCGGGCGTAGCGTTGCGCATGAAATCCGGTCGGCGGCGGTTCCCGGCGCGACCGGAAAGCGATAATTTCAGCCTCTGAAAGTTGTTCGGGAAGGATGGAATTTTATCCGTATCCCGATCCCGTCCGCCATGACCACGCCTAGACACAAACCGGACAGACGATCGCCATCGCGGCCGAAGGACACACGACGCGGGACCGGAAAATCCGCGCCGATACGCCATCATCACATTTTCTCGGCGATCATCGCCCGTGCGGAAGATCTCGAGCCGGTCAGCCTTGCCGTCGTCTATCCGCTGAGCGAGGTTTCGCTTCGCGGCGCCTGCGAGGCCGCCGAGCTCGGTCTGGTCCGGCCGATCCTGATCGGTCCCGTCGCCGAATTGACGGCCTTCGCCGATAGCCTCGGGCTCGACATATCGGATTACGAACTCGTCGCCGCGGACAGCGAGGAGGCGGCGGCCGAGGCCGGCGTGGACCTGTGCCATGCGGGCAAGGCCGAGGCGCTGATGAAGGGAAGCCTGCACACCGACCATCTCATGCACGCGGTGATGAAGGACGGGTCTGGCCTGCGGACCGCGCGCCGCGTCAGCCATGTCTTCGTTCTCGACGTGCCGGCATACCCGCGAATGCTGATGATTACCGATGCCGCCATCAACATCTACCCGACGCTCGAGGACAAGGTGGATATTGTCCGCAACGCGATCGAACTGGCGCAAGTGCTGGGCGTCGAGGAACCGAAGGTGGCGATCCTGTCGGCCGTCGAAACGGTGACGCCGAAAATCGTTTCGACGCTGGACGCCGCCGCGCTCTGCAAGATGGCCGACCGTGGCCAGATCACCGGCGGCATTCTCGACGGGCCGCTGGCCTTCGACAACGCGATCGACCTGAAGGCCGCGCAAATCAAGCACATTCATTCGCCTGTCGCGGGGAAAGCCGATATTCTCCTGGTTCCCGATCTGGAGGCAGGCAACATGCTGGCAAAGCAACTGGAATATCTGGCGCAGTCCGAAGCGGCCGGTATCGTGCTCGGCGCCCGGGTCCCGATCATCCTGACGAGCCGGGCGGACAGCGCCAAGGCCCGGCTGGCCTCTTGCGCGGTCGGCGTTCTGCTCGCCCACGACAGGCGCAAGACGGCCGCTCCGTCGTCGTCATACGCCCTCGCAAACGGAACGCCGACATGAGCGGCACATCCGTAAAGAAGCCCGATTTCGAGCACAGCGTGCCTTGGTTCTGGCCGGTCGCGGCGGCGATCGAGATGGAGGAGGAGGGGCTGCAGCTTTTCCAGGACAATGTGCGTTTCCTCGCCGAAGCCGAAACAATCGAGGCGCCGCCGTCGCCGCAATGGGCGACGCCGAACCGCGTCGTTCTCGATCTCGACACGATGCGGCTGAGGGACTTTTCGCGCCTCGACGCGAAATCGGGCGCGGTGCCGGTGCTGGTCGATGCGCCCTATGCCGGCCACAGTTCGACCATCGCCGATTATGCGACAGGTCAGAGCCTCGTCGAAACCCTGATGGCGGCGGGTCTCCGCCACGTGCTCGCCACCGACTGGAAGACCGCCACCGAGGCGATGCGCGATTTCGGCATCGACAAGTATCTGACCGACATCGATACCGCGGTGGAGCGGCTCGGCGGGCGCGTCAATCTCGTCGGCCTGTGCCAGGGCGGCTGGATGTCGGCGATGTATGCCTGCCTTCATCCCGGCAAGGTCGCGTCGCTGGTTCTTGCCGGAGCGCCGATCGATACCGACGCCGGCAACGGTCCGATCAGGAAGATCGCGCACGAACTGCCGCTCAGCTTCTACGAGGAAATGGTCGCTTCCGGCGGCGGCCGCATGCTCGGCCAGTACATGCTCGCCGGCTGGAAAAACATGCACCCGGGCGAGCAATATGTCGGCAAGTTCATCGACCTCTACGAACACATCGAGGACAAAAGTTACATCAAGCGCACGGAAGAATTCGAGCGGTGGTACGAGAACCCGCTCGATCTGCCGGGCCGCTACTACCTGCAGGCCATTCAACTTCTGTTCAAGGAGAACCGCTTCGCCAAGGGCGAGTTCGTCGCGCATGGCCACACATTGAAGCTGAAGGATATCACCTGTCCGGTCTTTTTGCTGGCCGGCGAGGCCGATGACATCACGACGAAGGAGCAGGTCTTCGCGGCGGAGCATCTGGTCGGTACGCCGCCGGACCGGATCACGAAAAACCTGGTTCCTGGCGGCCATATTGGCCTGTTCATGGGAACCCGCACGCTCGGCGAGGCATGGCCCGGAATTGCCCGCTGGATCGCTGCGAACGGAGGAGCATGAAACGGGGGGAGCCCGATAGCGAAAGAAAGCACATCCAATGTCGAAAGCTCGCGAAGACTCCAATGGCGGCGAAACGCCGCCCGACACGGACATCCACACCGGCCTGACGCAAAAGGAAGCGGCGGAGCGGCTGCAGCGCGACGGTCCGAACGCGCTCAGCGAAAAGAAGACCAGTACGCTCGAACGGCTGGCGCGCTATTTCTGGGGCCCGATCCCGTGGATGATCGAGGCGGCGGCGATCCTCTCGGCGTCGCTCGGCAACTGGGGCGATTTTTCGATCATCATGGTCATGCTGCTGGTCAATGCCGGTGTCGATTTCTGGCAGGAAAACAAGGCCGGCAACGCGATCGAGGCGCTGAAACAGCGGCTTGCCCTGAATGCGCGCGTGCTGCGCGACGGGACATGGCAGACGGTGCCGGCGCGCGATCTCGTGCGCGGCGACGTCGTGCGGCTGCAACTCGGCAACGTCACGCCTGCGGATATGCTGTTGGCCGAGGGCGATTATCTGAGCGCCGACGAATCCGCCCTGACCGGTGAATCGCTGCCGGTCGAGAAAGCCGTCGGCGAGACCGCCTATTCGGGGTCGGTCATCAAGCTCGGCGAGATGACGGGCATCGTCACTGAGACCGGCATGAAGACCTATTTCGGCAAGACGGCGCAACTGGTCCAGTCGGCGCAGACGCGATCGCATTTCCAGCGCGCGGTGCTGAGCATCGGCAATTTCCTGATCATGACGACGCTGGTGCTGGTGTCGATCATCCTGCTGGTTTCGCTTTTCCGTCATACGCCGTTCTGGCAGACGGTGCAGTTCTCGCTGATCCTGACCGTGGCGGCGATCCCGGTCGCGCTGCCGACGGTGTTGTCGGTGACCATGGCCGTCGGGGCGGAAAAGCTCGCCGACATGAAGGCGATCGTCTCGCGCCTCGTTTCGATCGAGGAACTGGCGGGCGTCGACGTACTGTGCGCCGACAAGACCGGCACGCTGACGCGCAACCAGCTGACGATCGGCGAGTTGCGCCCGGCCGACAAGGTCGGTGCAGGCGATCTGCTACTTGCCGCGCGCCTTGCCAGCGAGCGTACCGAGCCCGACGCCATCGACACGGCCGTACTTGCCGCCGGCGACGCGGCGGACGAAGACACCTACGAGATCCGCAAGTTCACGCCCTTCGATCCGGTCTCGAAGCGCACCGAGGCCGAAACCCTCCATGACGGCAAGACCGTCTCGTTCTCCAAGGGCGCGCCGCAGGTGATCCTCGATCTCGTCGCTCCGGAAGCGGCGACGCGTACACGCATCGAGGGCGAGGTGGAGGAACTCGCCGCCGCCGGTTACCGCGCGCTCGGCGCCGCGCGCAGGCAGGGCAACGGTAAGTGGCAGTTCCTCGGCCTGATCCCGATCTTCGACCCGCCGCGCGAGGATGCCGCCGAGACCATCGCCAAGGCGAAAAAGATGGGTCTGTCGATCAAGATGATCACCGGCGACCATGAAGCGATCGCGCGGCAGATCGCCGGCAAGCTCGGCCTTGGCGGCAAGATCCGGTCGGCGACCCAGCTGTTCGAGGACGGCACCGCGGACGTCGCCGAAAGCATCGAAAACGCCGACGGCGTGGCCCGCGTCCTGCCCGAGCACAAGTTCCGGATCGTCAAGGCGCTGCAGGACCGCGATCACATCGTCGCCATGACGGGCGACGGCGTCAACGACGCCCCGGCGCTGAAACAGGCCGATGCCGGCATCGCCGTCAGCGGCGCGACCGACGCGGCGCGCGCCGCCGCCGACGTCGTGCTGACCGGCTCGGGTCTCAACGTGATCGCGTCGGCCATCGAGGAGGCGCGCCGCATCTTCGAGCGCATGACCAGCTACGCGACCTTCCGGATCGCCGAGACGATCCGCGTGCTGATCTTCATGTCGCTGTCGATCCTGATTTTCGACTTCTACCCGGTGACGGCGATCATGATCGTTCTCCTCGCCGTGCTGAACGACTTCCCGATCATGATGATCGCCTATGACAACGCCAACGTCGCGGCGAAGCCGGTGCGATGGAACATGCACCGCGTGCTGACCATCGCCGCCTGCCTAGGCCTGATGGGCGTCGGCGAAACCTTCCTGCTGTTCTGGTATGTCGACACCGTCATGCATCTGCCGCGCGAGACGATCCAGACGATTATCTTCCTCAAGCTGCTCGTCGCGGGCCACCTGACGATCTATGTGACGCGCAACCAACGCTGGTTCTGGATGAAGCCTTGGCCGAGCCTTCGGCTGTTCGTGACGACGGAAACCACCCAGATCCTGGGCACGCTGGTCGCGGTCTACGGCATCTTCGTGTCGCCGATCGGCTGGAAATACGCGCTCGCCGTCTGGGTCTACGCACTTGCCTGGCTGCCGATCGAGAGCGCGGTGGCATTGGCGATACGCCGCTCGCTCGACCTCGGCGCGGCCCGTCAGCGAACCCATCTGAGCCGGGCCGAAACGCCGCTGTCGAACCGCTGATGCGGCGTGGGCGCGGTTTCGCGCCCGCCCGGTCGGCGCGGCATGGCACGGCTTGCCGGCCCGAAGGATATCCCGATTTGACAAAGCGCGGCCGGCAGCGCTCCTATGCCGGTCCCGGCGGCGGGCGAGGGCAGGGATCATTCCGCAGATGGCGATCGAGGACATACAACTGGTTATTTTCGACTGCGATGGCGTGCTCATCGACAGCGAGGTCATCAGTGCGCGCATCCTGATCGAACAACTCGGCCGCGTCGGCGTGCATGTCGATTTCCCCTATGTGCAGAAAAACTTCCTCGGCCGTTCCTGGACGAAGGTCGCCGCCGAAGTGCGCATCTCCTACGGCCTCGATCTCGATTCCGACTTCGAGGACCGCTACCGCAGCGACCTTCTGGCCGCCTTCGAGACCGAACTGCGCGCCGTGGCCGGTGTCGGGGACGTCCTCGGCAATATCGGCGTGTCGTTCTGCGTGGCGACCAGTTCGAGCCCGAAGCGGGCGCGCCGGTCGCTTGAACTGTCCGGCCTCGCGCCGTACTTCGGCGACCGCCTGTTCACGGCTTCGCAGGTTGCCAACGGCAAGCCCGCGCCGGATCTGTTCTTTTTTACCGCCGATTCCATGGGCGTCGATCCGCGCCACTGCCTCGTGATCGAGGACGCCATGCCCGGCGTCCATGCCGCGCGCGCCGCCGGCATGCAGGTCTGGCGGTTCACGGGCGCCAGCCATCTGCGCGGCCTTGACGCGGACGAACTCACCGAGGGCGGCGCGCTGACCACCTTTGACAAATGGAGCCAATTCTTTGAAATGGCTCCACAACTCAAAAGAAGCATGGAAGCGACGTCCGAACGCCATGGCTAGCAAGATCGAAAGCGAAACGAGCCGTCTCGACGACGCGGCGAGGGCCGGCTGGCTCTATTATGTCGCGGGCAACACCCAGGACGAGATCGCGCGCAAGCTCGGTGTCTCGCGCCAGTCGGCGCAGCGGCTGGTATCGCTTGCGGTCAGCGAACGTCTCGTCAAGGTACGCCTCGATCATCCCATCGCCCATTGCATGGAGCTGAGCGCCAGCCTGAAGGAGAAATTCGGCCTGAAAAGCTGCGAGGTCGTGCCGAGCGACCCTGACGCGCCGTCCTCGATCGTCGGCATCGCCCAGGCGGGGGCGGCGGAGATGGAGCGGCATCTCAAATCGCAGCACCCCAAGATCATCGCTATCGGCACGGGGCGGGCGCTGCGCGCCTGTGTGGAGCAATTGCCGCCGATGGATTGCCCGCAGCACTCCGTCGTCTCGCTGCTCGGCAACATGATGTCGGACGGTTCGGCGACGGCCTACAACGTCGTCATCCGCATGGCTGAGCGGGTCAGCGCGAAACATTATCCGATGCCGCTGCCCGTCTATGCGCGCTCGACGGAAGAAAAACGCATCCTCCACAACCAGGAGCCGGTGCACAACATCCTCGAACTCGCGCGCCAGGCCGACGTCACCTTTGTCGGCGTCGGCAACATGGACATGAGCGCGCCGCTTCTCGTCGACGGCTTCCTGACGCGCGACGAAATCCGCGCCTTCAACCGCGCGGGCGCGGTCGGCGAGATCACCTCGTGGGTCTACGACAAGAACGGCCATGTCATCGAGGGACTGGTCAACGACCGCGTCAACAGCGCGCCGCTGGTGTCCGATTCGCCAAACCCGATTTTCGGGATCGCCGCCGGCGAGGCGAAGGTCGAGGCGATCCGCGGTGCCATGATAGGCAAGCTGATCAATTGCCTGATCACCAATGAGCTGACGGCGGAACTTCTGCTCAAGGATTGAGCAAAAAATCTTTTGCCTCTAGTGATCTGATTTTACACCAAAATCTCAATTTTTCCGTGGCCCGCCGGTGCATGCTGGGGGTGCGGCATCTTGACTTGCTTCTTTGTCGATGTGAGTATTTGCTCGTACTTGTAGCAAATGCCCATAGTTTGGCATTGGGAGGAAAATCATGAAAATCTTCGTTCGCGCCCTGCTGGGCGCGTCTGCGCTGTCGCTTGTCTCGTTCGCCGCTTCGGCCACCGACATCACGGTGGCGACCGTCAACAATGGCGACATGATCCGGATGCAGGGGCTGATGGACGATTTTTACGCCAAGCACCCGGACATCAAGGTAAACTGGGTCACGCTCGAAGAGAACGCCTTGCGCCAGCAGGTCACCACCGACATCGCCACCGGCGGCGGCCAGTTCGACGTGCTGACGATCGGCACCTACGAAGTTCCGATCTGGGCCAAGCAGGGCTGGCTGGTGTCGCTGGACAACCTGCCTGCAAGCTATGATATCAATGACCTTCTGCCGCCGATCCGGGCAGGCCTGAGCTATGACGGAAAGCTCTATGCTTCCCCGTTCTATGGCGAATCCTCTTTCGTCAACTATCGGACTGATCTGGCAGAGAAGGCCGGCGTGACGATCCCCGAAAAACCGACCTGGGACGACATCAAGACGGCGGCCGCCGCGATGAACGATCCCGACAATGGCGTCTACGGCATCTGCCTGCGCGGCAAACCGGGCTGGGGCGAGAACACAGCCTTCATCACCACGATGGCCAATTCCTACGGCGCGCGCTGGTTCGATATGGAATGGCATCCGCAGTTCAACACCCCCGAATGGAAGGCGACGCTGGACGATTACCTGGAGCTTCTGACCAAGTACGGACCGCCGGGAGCGAGCGCGAACGGCTATAACGAAAACCTAACGCTTTCGCTTCAGGGCAAGTGCGGGATCCGTATCGATGCGACAGTGTCGGCGTCGTCGCTTCTCGATCCCAAGCAGTCCGAATTCGCCGACAAGGTCGCCTTCGCCCTGGCTCCAGACAAGGGGCTTGGCAAGCGCGCAAACTGGCTCTGGGCATGGTCGCTGGCGATCCCGAAATCGTCGCAAAAGCAGGACGCCGCGAAGACATTCATCGACTGGGCAACCAACAAGGACTATCTGGCCCTCGTTGCTTCGAAGGAGGGTTGGGCCAACGTGCCTCCGGGAACTCGCAAGTCGCTCTACGAGAACCCTGAATACGCGAAGCTTCCGTTCGCCAGGTTGACGCTGGAATCGATCAACTCGGCTGACCCGGATCATCCCACGGTCCAGCCCGTGCCCTATACCGGTGTCCAGTTCGTCGCGATCCCGGAGTTCCAGGGGATCGGTACCTCGGTTGGCCAAGAGTTCTCGGCCGCCCTCGCGGGCCAGGAGACCGCCGATGAGGCGCTCGCCAACGCTCAGAAGCTGACCGATGAAGAAATGAAGGCCGCCGGTTACTACTGAGCCCTGCTCTGACCTGAACGCAGGCCCGGGGCGGCATCGCCCGCTCCGGAGCCAACTTCCGCAGCCGCGCCCCGCTACCGGCGTCTGACCCAGAGGTGGGAGTCAGTCCAGGGCGCGGCGCCGAGCCCCCACCCGCTGGAGCGTCCCATGGCCACGCAAGCCTCTCGGTCAGCCGCACGTTACATGATCTCTCCCTCGGTGATCATGTTGTTCATCTGGATGGCAGTCCCCCTGGGGATGGTGCTGTACTATTCGTTCCGACGGTATCGGCTGCTGAACCCTGAACGCGCGGGATGGGTCGGATGGGGCAACTATTCCAACTTCGTCTTCTCGGGAGACTTCGGCGGCGCGCTGGTCAACACCCTGATACTGGTCCTGGGCGTGCTGATCATCACCGTTGTCCTCGGCATCCTGATTGCAATCCTTATCGACCAGCCCCTATGGGGCCAGGGGCCCGTGCGGATCCTTGTGATCTCGCCGTTCTTCATCATGCCGCCCGTGTCGGCGCTGGTCTGGAAGAACATGTTCTTCAACCCGACCAACGGCCTGTTTGCCGCGCTGTTCGACTGGCTCGGGTTCCAGCCCTACGACTTCCTCGGGCAGTCGCCGCTGACCTCGATCATCATGATCGTCGCCTGGGAATGGCTGCCCTTTGCCACGCTGATCCTGCTGACCTCACTGCAGTCGCTGGACCGCGACCAGCTCGAGGCGGCCGAGATGGACGGCGCGGCGCCACTTGCGCGGTTCTGGTACATCATGCTGCCGCATATGAGCAGGGCGATCACCGTCGTGATCCTGATCCAGACGATCTTCCTGCTTGGGATCTTCGGTGAGATCCTGGTGACCACCTCGGGCGGTCCCGGCACCGCATCCACCACCTTGCCCTTCCTGATCTTCAAGAAGGCGCTGCTCGACTTCGACGTCGGCGCGGCCGCGGCCGGCGGCGTGATCGCGGTCATCCTTGCCAACATCGTCGCCATCTTCCTGATGAAGGCGATCGGCAAGAACCTGGATTGAGGGAGGAACACCCATGGCACGTGCCGCCACACCGGCCCGCAAGACCGTAAACACCATCGCCGCCTGGGTCGTGGCCCTGATCATTTTCTTCCCGATCTTCTGGACGGTGATGACCAGCTTCAAGCCCGAGCCCGTCGCGGTGGCCTTCCCACCGGTCTGGTTCGACTTTCCCTGGTCGTTCGAGAACTATCAGACCGTGATCCAGCTGCGCGGCTACGGCCAGTTCTTCTGGAACTCGGTGGTGATCGCCTTCGGCTCGACCATCCTGGGGATGATCATTGCGATCCCCGCTGCCTGGGCGATGGCCTTCGTCCACGGACCGCGGACCAAGGATCTGCTGATGTGGATGTTGTCGACCAAGATGATGCCGGCCGCCGGCGTCCTGGTGCCGATCTACCTGATCGGAAAGGCCCTTGGCCTGATGGACACCCGATTCCTGCTGACCATCGTCCTGATGCTGATGAACCTGCCGATCATCGTCTGGATGCTGTACACCTACTTCCGCGAAATTCCGGGCGAGATACTGGAAGCGGCGCGGATGGACGGTGCCTCGCTGGCGAACGAGATCATCTACGTGCTGACGCCGATGGCCGTGCCGGGGATCGCCTCGACGCTGCTGCTGAACGTCATCATGGCCTGGAACGAGAGCTTCTGGACGCTGAACCTGACCGCGTTCCAGGCCGCGCCCCTGACCAAGTTCATCGCCGGCTTCTCGTCGCCGCAAGGCCTGTTCTACGCCAAGCTCTCGGCGGCCTCGGTGATGGCGTTCCTGCCGATCCTGATCCTGGGCTGGTTCAGCCAGAAACAACTCGTACGCGGCCTGACTTTCGGCGCCGTGAAGTAGGGGAAGACCATGGGAAGCATTACCCTCAAGCAAGTCACCAAGAGCTTCGGCAGCACGAATGTGATTCCGCCGCTCGATCTTGAGATCCATGACGGGGAGTTCGTGGTCTTCGTCGGTCCGTCGGGCTGCGGCAAGTCCACGCTGCTGCGGCTGATCGCAGGGCTCGAAGATGTCAGCTCCGGCGTCATCGAGATCGACGGCGTCAACGCGACGGAGAAGCCGCCGGCAAAACGGGGCCTCGCAATGGTGTTCCAGTCCTATGCGCTCTACCCGCACATGTCGGTGCGCAAGAACATCGCGTTTCCGCTGAAGATGGCCGGCATCGATCAGGCGGAGGCCGACCAGAAGGTTGCGGCCGCGGCTAAGGTGCTGAACCTCACCGACTATCTCGACCGCCGTCCGGGCCAGCTTTCCGGCGGCCAGCGCCAGCGTGTCGCCATCGGCCGTGCGATCGTGCGGGAGCCGGCGGCCTTCCTGTTCGACGAACCGCTGTCGAACCTGGACGCGGCGCTGCGCGTCGGCATGCGCCTTGAGATTTCCGAGCTTCACAAGCGGCTGAAGACCACGATGATCTACGTGACGCATGACCAGGTCGAAGCCATGACCATGGCCGACAAGATCGTGGTCCTGCATGCCGGCGTCATCGAGCAGGTCGGCTCGCCGCTCGAACTCTATCGCGAACCGCGCAACCTCTTTGTCGCCGGCTTCATCGGCTCGCCGAAGATGAACTTCATCGAAGGCGCGGAAGCCGCGAAACACGGCGCGCACACGATCGGCGTCCGGCCCGAACATATCGACGTGTCAGACACGGATGGTCCCTGGAGAGGCACCGTCGGCGTGTCGGAACATCTGGGCTCGGATACGTTCTTCCATATCACCGGCACCGGACTGGCGGATGCGCTGACCGTCAGGGCAAGCGGCGAGGTAGGGCTCAATCGCGGCGACACGATCTTCCTGACGCCGCAGGCCGACAAGATCCACAAGTTTGACGCCAATGGCCTGAGGATCGAATGAAAAGGCTCGACGGCAAAACGGCGCTGATCACTGGCGCCGCGCGCGGCATCGGCAAGGCGTTTGCCGAAGCCTATGTGCGCGAGGGCGCGACGGTCGCCATCGCCGACATCAATTTCGACGGTGCCGAGGCGACCGCGAAGGAGATCGGCGACAAGGCCTATGCGGTGCATCTCGACGTGACGAAACAGGAGTCCATCGACGCGGCGATAAGGACGGTCGAGGAGAAGACCGGCGGCCTCGATATCCTGATCAACAATGCCGCGCTGTTCGATCTCGCCCCGATCGTCGAGATCACCCGCGAGAGCTATGACCGGCTGTTCTCGATCAACGTCGCCGGCACACTGTTCACGATGCAGGCGGCGGCACGCTCGATGATCGCGCGCGGCAAGGGCGGCAGGATCATCAACATGGCCAGCCAGGCCGGCCGGCGCGGCGAGGCGCTCGTCGCCGTCTATTGCGCGACCAAGGCCGCCGTCATCAGCCTGACCCAGTCGGCCGGCCTCGATCTGATCAGGCACGGCATAAACGTCAACGCGATTTCGCCCGGCGTCGTCGATGGCGAGCACTGGGACGGCGTCGATGCGCTGTTCGCCAGGCATGAAGGCCTGAAGCCCGGCGAGAAGAAAAAGCAGGTCGCCGCAGCCGTCCCCTATGGCCGCATGGGTACCGCCGAGGATCTCACCGGCATGGCCGTTTTCCTGGCCTCCTCGGAGGCTGAATACATCGTCGCCCAGACCTACAATGTCGACGGCGGCAACTGGATGAGCTGAACGCCATGGTTACAAAGCTCTCACTCGACAATCTGTCCGCCATCGGCGCGGACGTCGCCAAGCCCTCCTATGCCCGCGGCGATCTCTCGCCCGGCATCGTCCATATCGGCGTCGGAAATTTTCACCGCGCGCATCAGGGAATCTACCTGCACCGGCTATTCGAATCCGGCCGCGACCACGACTGGGCCATCGTCGGCGCGGGCGTGAAACCCTATGACGATGCGATGCGCGGCAAGCTGGAGGCGCAGGACTGGCTGACCACGGTCGTCGAACTGGATCCCGCCGGCTTCTCGGCAACCGTCAGCGGATCGATGATCGATTTCGCCAGGGTCGATCCCGTCGGCCTGATCGACACGATGGCGCAGCCCGAAATCCGCATCGTTTCGCTGACGGTCACCGAAGGCGGCTACTATGTCGACGCCAAGACCGGCGGCTTCGACGCGTCGCATCCCGAAATCGTCGCCGACCGGGACAGTCCGGATCATCCAAAGACCGTCTTCGGCATCATCATCGCGGCGTTGATGAAACGGCGCGACGCGGGGATCGCGCCGTTCACGGTGATGTCGTGCGACAACCTGCCGGAAAACGGCCATGTCGCCCGCAACGCGGTGCTCGGCCTCGCCGAGGGCAGGGCGGACGACGCGCATGACTGGATCGCGGAGAATGTTGCATTCCCATGCGGCATGGTCGATTGCATCACGCCGGCGACGGGCCCGCGCGAGATCGGCCTGGTGCGCGAGAAATTCGGCATCGAGGATGCCGCGCCGGTTGTCTGCGAACCGTTCCGGCAATGGGTGCTGGAGGACAACTTCCCGCAAGGGCGTCCGGCGCTTGAAACCGTCGGCGTCGAATTCGTCGACGATGTCGCGCCCTACGAGCTGATGAAGCTGCGCATCCTCAATGGCGGCCACGCGACGATCGCCTATCCGGCGGGTCTCCTGGGTATCCATTTCGTTCACTCGGCGATGGAAAACCCGCTGGTGGCGGGATTCCTCGAGAAGCTGGAATTCTCCGAGATCATCCCGACCGTGCCGGAAATCCCCGGCGTCAGTCTGACCGGCTATTACGAAAAGATCGTCGAACGCTTCGCCAATGTCGCCGTCGGCGACACGATCCCGCGTCTTTGCCTCGACGGTTCCAACCGCCAGCCGAAATTCATCCTGCCGACAATCGCGGCCCGCCTCGAAAAAGGTCAGTCCGTCGACGGCCTCGCGCTCGAGGTGGCGCTGTGGTGCCGCTATTGCGCCGGAACCGACGAAAACGGCAAGACGATCACGATTGACGACATCGCCGCGGAGCGGCTCACCCGCCAGGCGCTGGCGGCCCGCGACGATCCGTCGGCATGGCTGGCGATGCACGACATCTTCGGCGATCTCGGCAAGGACGGGATTTTCGCTAACGCCTTCGCCGCTGCGCTGCGTGCGCTCTGGGCCGGCGGCGTACGTGCGACGCTGGAAACCTATTTGGACGAGACGCCCGCCTGAACTACTGCGGCGCCGCGGTTTTCGCTGCCGTTTGCGCCAGCATGCCTTTCAGCACGGCATCGTCATTGTTCCACTCGCCGCACCAGTGCCGGTGCTCGGTCGTCGGGAATTTCTGGATGACGGTGCCGCTTTGCGGATTGACGTAGATACCGGGCGGATAACGGTGGCAGTGCCCTGACTTCGACGTGTCGCTGGTATCGCCGCTCACCCAGTAAATGCAGTGGGAGCACTGCGGCCGCAATATGCTCATGGTCCCCTCCTTGTGTCGCCGCCCTGTAGGCGGATGGCGAGAAGGATACGCGAACTTGTCTTGCGGGAGTGTAAAGGCCTTTTCGGTCGCGCCCGGGACGGCTGTCCCGGGGCCGATGGGCCGGGTGAAAAAGGCGGGGCCGAAAGACCCCGCCATTGCCTGGCATGATGACGGTGCGGGGACCGCCGGACCGTCAGATCGTCGCGAGGAACAGCGCCCTGACGTTTTCCGCCGTCAGCTTGACCGGATTGCCGCCGCAGGACGGGTCGTCGAGCGCCATCGGGACGAGTTCGTCGAGGCGGGACGTATCCACGCCCATTTCCGACAGTTTCTTCGGAATGCCGAGCGAGGCGCAAAGCTCCACGACGAAGGCGCGGAAGCCGTCGAAGCCGCCGGAAATCCCCAGATAGGCGGCGGCGCGCTCGATGCGTTCCTCGATCTCCACACGGTTGAGGTCGAGCACCGCGGCCATCACAACCGCGTTGGTCGTGCCGTGATGGGTGTTGTAGACCGCGCCGATCGGATGCGAGATCGCGTGGATCGCGCCGAGCCCCTTCTGGAAGGCGACGGCGCCCATCGAGGCGGCCGCCATCATCTGGCCGCGTGCCTCGATGTCGGTGCCGTCGGCATAGGCGCGGGGGAGATATTCCTTCACGAGCCGCATGCCTTCCAGCGCGATGCCCTGGCTCATCGGGTGGAAGAACGGCGAGCAATAGGCTTCCAGGCAATGCGCGAATGCATCCATGCCCGTGCCCGCCGTGATCTTGGCCGGCATACCGACGGTCAGCTCCGGATCGGCGATGACGACCGACGGCAGGACCTTCGGGTGGAAGATGATCTTTTTCACATGGGTTTCGGAATTGGTGATGACGCTGGCGCGTCCGACTTCCGAGCCGGTGCCCGCCGTGGTCGGCACGGCGATGTTCGGCACGATGCCGTCCGGGTCGGCGCGGGTCCACCAGTCGCCGATATCCTCGAAATCCCAGATCGGCCGCGTCTGGCCGGACATGAAGGCGACCATCTTGCCGAGATCGAGGCCGGAACCGCCGCCGAACGCGATGACGCCGTCATGGCCGCCGTCGCGAAAGACCTTCAGTCCCGCTTCGAGATTGATCTCGGTCGGGTTCGGATCGACATCCGCGGAGATGGCGCTGCCGAGCCCGGCGTCCGCCATCAGTTTCAGCGTGCGCTGTGTGATTTCCATGGGGGCGAGACCCCGGTCGGTAACGAGCAGGGGGCGCTTGATGCCGGCGGATGCGCAGGCGTCGCCGATCTCGGCGATGCGTCCGGCGCCGAAACGGATTGCGGTCGGATAGGACCAGTTGGCTGTAAGGCTCATTTCGTTTTCCTGAAGTGGTATGATTTCGGCCGGGTCAGATTCTGGAAGCCGATGACGGACAACGCGCCGCCGCGGCCGGTTTCCTTGCAGCCGGTCCAGCACAGCGACGGGTCGAGATAGTCGGCGCGGTTCATGAAGACGGTGCCCGTCTCGATTTGCGCGCCGATGCGGGCCGCGCGCTCCGGATCATTTGTCCAAAGCGAGGCGGTCAGACCGTATTTGCAGTCGTTCATCAGCGCGATCGCCTCCTCGTCGTCCTTGACCGGCATGATGCCGACGACGGGGCCGAAGCTCTCCTCGCGCATGACCTCCATGTCGTGATTGACGTCGACGAGGATCTGCGGCGCGAGATAGGCGCCGCCATCGTCCGCCGGGAACAGAGCCGGATCAACCAGCCCGCGCGCGCCTTTCTTCATCGCGTCCTCGATTTGCGCGCGCACCGTCTCTGCGAAGCGGGTGTTGGCCATCGGGCCGATGGTTGTCTCCGCATCGAGCGGGTTGCCGAGCTTAAGCTTCGAGGCCCAGGCGACGGCCTTTTCGACGAATTCGTCGTAGAGCGTCTCCGCCACATAGATCCGCTCGATGCCGCAGCAGCACTGGCCGGAATTGAACAGCGCCCCGTCCATCAGCGTGTCGACGGCCCAGTCGAGATCGGCGTCGTCCATCACGTAGCCGGGATCCTTACCGCCGAGTTCGAGCCCAAGCGGCGTGAAGGTGCCCGCCGCCGCGCGTTCGATGGCGCGACCGCCGCCGACCGAACCCGTGAAATTGATGAAATCGAAACTCTTCTCCGCAATCAGCGCCTCGCTGGTGGCGTGATCGAGGAAGATGTTCTGGAACAGGTCGGCCGGAATGCCGGCCTCGACAAATGCGCGCACCATCCGCTCGCCGACAAGCAGCGTCTGCGTCGCATGTTTGAGGATGACCGCGTTGCCGGCGATCAGGGCGGGCGAGACCGTGTTGATCGCCGTCATGTAGGGATAGTTCCACGGCGCAATGACGAAGACGACGCCATGCGGTTCGCGTTCGATGCGACGCTCGAAATTCGCGCTGTCCTCGGTAACGATCGGCGCCAGGGCACTTTCCGCGATCGAGGCCATGTAGTCGGCGCGTTCCTTGACGCCGCCGAACTCGCCGCCGTAACGCACCGGCCGGCCCATCATGTGGGCAAGCTCGGTGACGACCTCGTCGCCCATCGCGCCCAGCGCCTCGACACCGGCCTGCACGAGCTTGATGCGCTCGGCAAGCGGGCGCGCGGCCCAATCCTTCTGCGCCGCGCGGGCGCGTTCGAGCATCGCCCTGGCGTCTTCGAGCGAGATGACCGGGCGCTCGGCAAAAACCTTGCCGTCGATGGGAGATATGCAGCGCAGGGTGTTAGTCATATCGGCTGACCTCTATCAAATTGCCGTCGGGATCGTTGAAATAGACTGAAGTGATCGGTCCTTGCGCACCGGACTTCTGCACCGGCCCTTCGCACAGCGCTATGTCCTTTTCGCGCAGGTGTTCAATCACGTCCTGGATCGGCCAGTCGGTGATCAGGCATAGGTCGCCGGAGCCGATGGCGGCATGGTTGCGGGTTTCCTGTCCCAATGTTTGCAGGTTGATTTTCTGCGTCCCGAATTTCAGCGCCTTGCGGCTGCCCGCAAAGGAAATAGCCTGCATGCCAATGGCCTCGGTATAAAAGGCGACGGCGGCGTCTATGTCGCGCACCGTCAACACAACGTGGTCGATATGGGTGATCATGCTCAGGACCGTTCGAAGCCGCGGGCGATTTCCCAGTCGGTAATGCGGCGATCATATTCGAACTGCTCCCACTCGGCGGCGTGGACATAGTGATCCACCACGTCGTCGCCGAAAGCGTTGCGCAGCATCTTAGAACGCTTTAGCGAAGCCGCCGCGTCGCGCAAGGTCTTCGGGATCTCGCGCGCCCGGCGGGCCGAATAGGCGTCGCCGCGGAACTCCGGTTCCAGTTCGTATTTGCCCTCGATTCCCGCGATTCCGGCGGCAAGCTGCGCGGCGAAGGCGAGATAGGGATTGAGGTCGGATCCGCCGACCCGGCATTCGACGCGCACCGCCTTGGTGCCGCCGCCGCAGACGCGGTAGCCGGCGGTGCGGTTGTCGCGGCTCCAGATCGCCTTGGTCGGCGCGAAGGTGCCGGCCTGGAAGCGCTTGTAGGAATTGATGTTGGGCGCCAGGAAATAGGTGAATTCAGAGGCGTGCGCCAGCATGCCCGCGAGATAGTGGCGCATCGTCTGCGACATGCTGTCGGGATCGCCGCCGCCTTCGTCGAAGAATTCCGGCGTCTTGCCGTCGGCCGACCACAACGACTGGTGAACATGCGAAGACGAGCCGGCCGCCGCGTAGTCCCACTTCGCCATGAATGTCGCCGCGCGGCCGTTCGCCCAGGCGATTTCCTTCACCGCGTTCTTGGTCAGGACATGGTTGTCGGCAGCCGTCAGCGCGTCGGCGTAGCGCACATTGATTTCCTCCTGACCGGCCCAGGCCTCGCCCTTGGAATTCTCGACCGGAATGCCGGCGCCGTAGAGCCCGTTGCGGATCGCCCGCATGACGTTCTCTTCCTTCGCCGTCTGGAAGATGTGGTAGTCCTCGTTATAGGCGCTGATCAGGTTGAGGTCGCGATAACCCTTGGCATGCGCCTCCTCGAAGCTCTCGTGGAACAGGAAGAATTCCAGTTCCGACGCCATCATCGCCGTCATGCCCATTTCGCGCAGCCGCACCAGCTGCTTTTTCAGCACCGCGCGCGGCGAAACGGGGATCTGTTCGTGCGTATGGTGGTCGACGAGGTCGCACAACACCAACGCCGCGCCTTCCTGCCAGGGAATGCGGCGCAGCGTCGACAGGTCGGGGATCATGGTGTGGTCGCCGTAGCCCTTTTCCCAGCTGGCCGTCTTGTAGCCCGGCACCGGCTCCATCTCCATGTCGACGGTCAGGAGATAGTTACAGCAATGGGTCTCGTCCTTGGCGCTGTCGAGAAAGTGCTGCACGTGGAAGCGCTTGCCCATCAGGCGGCCCTGCATGTCCGTGTGGGCGGCGACCACGGTGTCGATTTCGCCTGCCTTGGCGGCGGCTTTCAGTTCCTCAAGCGTCAACATGCCCGGCATTTGGGTAAGTCCTCAAAACAGAATGGGGCGGGGCGTCATCGCGCCCCGCCGTAAAGTGTGTACAGGAAGCCTTAGCTGTAGCGGTAGGGCTTGCCTGCCTTGACCATGGTCTCGTTGTACGCCTTGAAGATGCCGACGACCTTGGCCTTCAGTTCGCTTTCGGCCGCGATCTCGTCCCAGAACTTGTGCGCCTCTTCCTCGACCGTGTTCCATTCCTCGTCGGGAATCGTGGTCGACTTCAGCTTGTCCTTGTTGACGCGCAGCGTCGCCTCGCCGTTCCAGTACCAGTGCTGGCGATGGTAGTGCGAGGAGTTGAAGCAGACCTGCATCAGGGTCTTGAGATGATCCGGCACTTCGTTCCACCGGTCCATGTTGGCGAAGAAGTGGCCGATCCAGGCGCCGGAAATGTTGTTGGTCAGGAAGTACTCGGTGACGTTGGCCCAGCCGGACGTGTAGTCCTCGGTGATGCCCGACCATGCGATGCCGTCGAGTTCGCCGGTCTGCAGCGCCACTTCGGCGTCTTCCCACGGCAGCGTGACCGGGATCACGCCGAAGCGCGACAGGAACCGGCCGGCGGTCGGGAAGGTGAACACGCGCAGGCCTTCGAGGTCCTTCAGGCTGGTGATCGGCTTGTGGGTGGCGAAGTTGCACGGATCCCACGAGCCCGCCGAGATGTGCTTGACCCCGACCTTGGCGTATTCTTCCTTCCAGATCTCGTCGAGACCCCAGTGGTTGAACAGCGCCGGCACGTCGAGCGAATAGCGCAGGCCAAGCGGGAAGTAGCCGCCGAAGACGGTAACCTCGGTCGGCGAAGCCATCGAGTCATCATCCGACTGCACCGCGTCGATCGTGCCCTTCTGCATGGCGCGGAACAGTTCGCCGGTCGGTACGAGCTGGTCGGCGTAGAACAGCTCGATCTCCATCTGGCCGTCGGCGATCTGGTTGAACTGCTCGATACAGGGCTTGATCACTTCTTCACCGAGCGCCGGGCCGGCATAGGTCTGCAGCCGCCACTTGATCGGCGCCGACTGGGCATGCACCGCCGGAGCGGCGAGTGTCGCGGCGCCGGCGATAGCGCCGGTCTTGAGGAATTTCCGTCTGGTCGTGGTCATGACTTGCCTCCTTGTTGTGGCCCGCGGGCCGGTGATGTGTGCGGGGGTGGTTCGCGCCGCCCCTCAATGGTGGTTGTCAGCGTTGATAGACATGATGCGGAAGCCACAGGGCGATTTCCGGGAACGCGGTCACGATCACCAGCGCCAGGATCATCACGCCGACGAACGGAATGATCGATCGGTAGATGTCGTGGATGGTGATCTCCTTCGGCGCCATCGCCCGCATCAGGAACAGGTTGTAGCCGAAGGGCGGGGTCATGTAGGCGATCTGGCAGGTGATCGTGTAGAGCACGCCGTACCAGATCAGGTCGAAGCCGAGCGCCCTGACCAGTGGCACGTAGAGCGGCGCGACGATCACCAGCATCGCCGTGTCGTCGAGGAAGGTGCCCATGATCAGGTAGGACAGCTGCATCAGCAGCAGGATTTCCCAGGCGCTGAGGCCGAGCCTGTCGACGAAGAAGCCCTCGATCGACTTGACGGCGCCAAGGCCGTCGAAGACCGCGCCGAAGGCGAGCGCGGCCAGGATGATCCACATGAACATGCAGGAAATCGCCAGCGTCTCGCGCGTCGCTACTTCGAAGACCTCGCGCGTGAAGCGGCCCTTGATCACCGCGGCGAAGACCGAGGCAAGCGCACCGACGACGGAACTTTCGACGAGGCTCGTATAGCCCATCACGAAGGGCACCATCATGGTGACGAAGATGCCGAGCGGCAGGATGCCGGCCTGCAGCAGCCGGATCTTCTCGGCCCGCGGGATCGCGTCGAGTTCATCCTCCGGCAGCACCGGACCGAGCTCCGGCGAGATGCGGCAGCGAATCCAGATATAGGCAATGAACAGGGCCGCCATCAGCAGGCCCGGAAAGACGCCGGCGAGCCACAGCTGGCTGACCGGCTGGCGCGCGATCATCGCATACAGGACCAGAACCACCGAGGGCGGCACCAGGATGCCCAGCGACGACCCGGCCTGGATCACGCCGGTGACCATCAGCTTGTCGTAGTTGCGCTTCAGCAGTTCCGGCAGGGCGATGGTGGCGCCGATCGCCATGCCGGCGACCGAGAGGCCGTTCATCGCCGAGATGATGACCATCAGCGCGATCGTACCGATGGCGAGACCGCCCGGAATCTTGCCCATCCAGACGTGGAACATCCGGTAGAGGTCGTCGGCCAGGCGGCTTTCGGAAAGCACGTAACCCATGAAGATGAACATCGGCAGCGTCAGCAGCGGATACCATTTCATCAGCTTCATCGCGGCGGAAAAGCCGAGATCGGAACCGCCGACGCCCCACAGCAGCACCGAGGCCAGCACCGCGACGAAGCCGATGGCGCCGAACACCCGCTGGCCGGTCGCCATCATCAGCATCATCGTGCTGAACATCAGGATTGCGATCAGGTCATAGGACATTACAGCTCTTCCCCGCGGGCCTTGGCCAAGTCCTTGAAAAATATTGCAAATGCCTGAAGCAGCATCAGAAATATCCCGATGACCATGATGATTTTGATCGGCGAGATATATGGGCGCCATGCCGTCGCGCTGCGTTCGGCATATTCGAGCGAGTAGACCGTACTGTCGACGGCGCCGTAGAGCAGCACGCCGAGATAGAAGATCAGCGCGAAGATCGAGAAGGCGTCGACCCAGGCCTTCTTCTTGTCTGACCAGCGGCCGTAGAGCAGGTCCATGCGAACGTTGGAGTCGAGCTGCAGCGAGTAGGGGCCGCCCAGCATGTAGTAGGCGACCATGGTGAACTGCGCCATTTCGAGCGTCCAGATCGCGTTCTGTCGAATGATGTTGCTGATCGAGGACCACAACAGGATGCCCATCAACACGTAGAGCAGGTACATCGAGAACCGGCCGACCCGGTAATTGATGGCGTCGACAATTCGTACGTATTTCCGTGCGAACGACATCATCCTTGGCGCCTTTCGTTGCGTGTTGCGATGGAGGAATGCTCACATGCTTCCAGACCGCGTTCAATCATCGTGCCGACCTCGCTTGCCGCCCGCTCGATGCCGGCCGCGTCGCTGACGAAATCGTTGCGGATCTCGATCATGACATTGAGGAGACCTGCCGGAAGCGCATGCTCGCGTAGCGTATGCGTGACGCCGTCCGCCGGCCCGTAGGGCTCGTTGAGCGCCGTCTTCATCGGCGTGCAGTCCGGCGCGGCATCCAGTATGGCGCGCGCCAGCCGGTCGTCGGTGTCGTGCAACAGCCCGAGTTCGACGCTCCGCTTCTTGCCATAGAAGACCGGCGTGAAGCTGTGGATGGTGATCAGGGTAGGGCGGGTCTGCGCGCGCGCCGCAAGCGTTTCGCGTAAAAGCCTGCGAAAGGGCTCGTAGATCTCCCGGGCACGCGCGCCGCGTTGCTGCGACGAGAGGTCGGCGTTGCCGGGCGCGACGATCAGTTCGCTCTTGGCGGGGATGGAATCGGCGGCTTCCGGCGGGCGGTTGCAGTCATAGACAAGCCGCGACACGCGCGAGGCGACGAGCGGCGCGTCGAGCGCTGAGCTCAGGCGCTGCGCCACCGCGAGCGCGCCGATATCCCAGGCGGCATGCGAGAGCCGGTCTTCCTCGCGCAAGCCGAGTCCGGAAAGGCTCGCCGGGATGAACGCGCTCGCATGTTCGCAAACCAGCACGATCGGCGCGCGGCCGGCGGCATTCGTGACCTCGGCGGCAGGGCCTTCCGACGGCGCGAGGATCGCTTCTGATCGTGCAGGATCGTTCATAGGTACAATTCATTACAGCAATTATTTTTCTGTCAATATCGTTTCAGTAGACAATGTTACATTTCGTGGGTTACGTGGGCACAAGAAAGGGTTTTCCACGTGGTTGACACGTCCGCATCGGTCAAAATGCGTATCCAGGAACGCATGGAAACGCTCACGCGGTCCGAGCGGCAGCTGGTGAGCGTCCTGTTGCAGGACTATCCGGTGGCCGGGCTCGGCTCTATCACCGAACTGGCGCGCCAGGCCGGCGTCTCGACGCCGACGGTCATCCGCACCGCGCGCAAGCTCGGTTTCGACGGATTCCCGGACATGCAGGGCGCCATCCGCGAGGAGATCGCCGCGCAGATCAAGGAGCCGATCTCGCGCCGCGACGCCGGCCGCGCCAACGCCTCCGACCAGCACACGCTGAACCTGTTCGCCGACGCGGTTTCGTCGAACATTCGCAACACGTTGCAACGGCTGAGCCCCGAGGCGTTCGACGCGGTGGTTTCGATCCTCGCCGATCCGAAACGCCACGTTTATCTGGCCGGCGGCCGCATCACGCGGTCGAACGCCGA
This sequence comes from Oricola nitratireducens, assembly GCF_014904745.1. Taxonomy (GTDB): domain Bacteria; phylum Pseudomonadota; class Alphaproteobacteria; order Rhizobiales; family Rhizobiaceae; genus Oricola; species Oricola nitratireducens. The sequence goes on along the minus strand of NZ_JACZCS010000011.1, from coordinate 137,145 downwards.
CTATCTCTTCAACCACCTGCAGATCATCCGCGCGAACGTCACCCTGCTCAGCCAGTCGCCGAATGTCTGGCCGCAATATCTCCTCGACATGGACGAGAACACGGTGCTGGTCCTCTTCGATATCCGGCGCTACGAGACCGACCTGTTGAAGCTGGCGAAGCTCGCCCGCGACCGCAAATGCACCATCGTGCTGTTCACTGACCAGTGGGGATCGCCGATCAGCCGGCTGGCCGATCACGTCTTCCATGCGCTGGTCGAAGCGCCGTCGAGCTGGGATTCGACCATCGCCATCATGCTGATCGTCGAAGCCCTGATCGCCGACATCCAGGCGGCGCGCTGGGAAGAGTCCAAGGGCCGTATCGAGGACCTCGAGGCGATGTTCTCGGCGACGAAGCTGTTCCGCAATCTGAACTGATCGCGACCCTTGCCTATGCGTCGCGGAAGGTCGTCGGTGGCAGCGGCCGTCGGTCGACCGAAAACGAGAAGAGATCCGGTCGCGAATAGTGGCCGCAGACATCGAGGGAGCGGCGGGCGCGCCGCGCCGCCTCGATGTCGATCTCGGCGTACAGGATGGACTTGTCGCGCGTCAGCGGGCCGGCCGCGATGGCGCCCATCGGCTTGACCACGACGGCGTCACCGTCATTGATCCACTCGTCGTCGGTGAACAGTTTCTCCCGGCCCGGGAAGTCCGCCGGAATGTCGCTGCCCTCTAGCGCGGTGGCCGTGCCGATCACCCAGCATCCGCCTTCCTTGGCGATGTGACGCATGGTGGCGATCCAGCTTTCCCCGGCATCCCAGGTCGGCGCGACATAGATGTCGATGTCCTGCGAATAGAGCGCATAGCGGGCCAGCGGCATGTAGTTTTCCCAGCAGATCAGTGCTCCGATGCGCCCGACCGGCGTGTCGACGACCTTCAGGCCGGAGGCGTCTCCCATGCCCCATACCATGCGTTCCGGATTGGTCGGCATCAGCTTGCGGTGCCGGTTCAACAGCGATCCATCCGGTCCGATGACGACGACGCTGTTGAACAGGGTCGTCCCGCTGAAAGTCGAGTCGATTTCGTTGATGCCGAGAACGATCGTTGCCTTGGAACGTGCGGCGGCATCCGTCACCGGCTGGAGATGGTCCTTTTCGAGATCGACCGAATTCTCTCGCAACCGGGCATGGATCTCGCCCGTCAGCGCCATGTCGCCGCCGGGGCGCAGCCGCCATATCCATGTCGGATAACCGGGAACGAAGGTCTCGGGAAACACCATGAGGCTGGCGCCTTCGCCGGCGGCTTCGTCGATCGAGGCGACAGCCGCCTCGATCGTGGCCGCACGGTCGAGCAGGACTGGCGGACGTTGTATGACGGCAATCTTGGACATGCGATACTCCCCCTGAAAAACAAGAGGATAGCACATGGCTGCCGTAACGGCACCGCAACTGCCGGTCAGCGGTCCGGCGACGGGCCGCGCGCGGTGAACGCCGCTACTGCCACGGCGAGCCAGCCGGCCATCATGGCAATGCCGCCGGAAGGCGCCGCCATCGCGAAAAGCCGTCCGTGGCCGAACGCCCGAAGGGCGATATCGGCCGAAAACACTGCCGCGCCGGCGAAAAGCAACAGGGCGGCGAGGCGCAGCATGACATCGCGCCGGCCGGAAAGGCCGAGCGCCAGCAGTGCCGGCGCATGCGCCAGGCACACCAGCGCGACCGCGCCGAGCAAGCGCGGGTCGCTTGCGGCATGCGCGCTGGCCGCGGCAGCGGCGACGCCGCCAATGCCGAGAATGCCGGCGCCGAATACCGCCGCTCGATCCTTGTACGGTTGCTCGCTCATGCTGTTTCCTTTCCGGTAAAACGGATCACGGCGCGTATGCAGAACGCTACGCGCCGTGACAAGCCCGGAAAGGCGGGTGCGGCATAACGCCGGGCCGCGTCATATCAATTGCCGACCGCGTAGGCCTCCATCGGCGGACAGGTGCACACCAGGTGCCGGTCGCCATAGACATTGTCGATCCGGCTGACCGGCGGCCAGTATTTCGACGCCGCGCTGTCGCCGCCCGGCATGCCTGCGAGCTTGCGCGAATAGGGATGCGTCCAGTCGTCGGCCATCACGTCGTCGGCGGTGTGCGGCGCATTGACGAGCGGATTGTCGTCCGCCGGCCATTCGCCCTTTTCGACCCTGGCCGCTTCTCCGGCGATCGCGATCATGGCGTCGCAGAACCGGTCGACTTCGCTCTTCGGTTCCGATTCGGTCGGTTCGACCATCAGCGTTCCGGCAACCGGCCACGACATGGTCGGCGCGTGAAAACCGTAATCGACCAGGCGCTTGGCGATATCGTCGACGGTGATGCCGGCGCTGGTCTTCAGCACGCGCGTGTCGAGGATGCATTCATGCGCGATGCGGTTCTTCCTGCCCTTGTAGAGGACCGGGTAATGCGGTTCGAGCCGGGCGGCGATGTAGTTCGCCGACAGGATCGCCATTTCGGTTGCCCGTTTCAGCCCTTCGGCGCCCATCATCCGGATATACATCCAGGTGATCGGCAGGATCGATGCGCTGCCATGGGCCGCCGCCGCGACCGCATTGTCGGAGCCTTCCGAGACATGACCCGGCAGGAACGGCGCCAGATGTGCCTTGACGCCGATCGGCCCGACGCCCGGACCGCCGCCGCCATGCGGAATGCAGAAGGTCTTGTGCAGGTTCATGTGGCAGACGTCGGCGCCGAAATCGCCGAGCCGGGCGAGCCCGACCAGGGCGTTCAGATTGGCGCCGTCGAGATAGACCTGGCCGCCATTGGCATGGACGATCTCGCAGATGTCGCGGATGCCTTCCTCGAAGACGCCGTGCGTCGACGGGTAGGTGATCATCAGCGCCGCCAGCCGGTCGGCATTCGCCTCGGCCTTGGCTTTCAGGTCGTCGACGTCGACATCGCCGCTTTCGGTGCAGGTCACGACCACGACATCGAGACCGGCCACATGGGCGGACGCCGGATTTGTCCCGTGCGCGGAGGAGGGGATCAGGCAGACGGTCCGGGCCGCATCGCCGCGCGCCTCGTGATAGCGGCGGATCGCGAGCAGGCCGGCATATTCGCCCTGGCTGCCGGCATTCGGCTGCAGCGAGACGGCGTCGAGGCCGGTGATTTCGGCGAGCCAGCTTTCCAGATCGTCGAACATCGCGCGATAGCCCTCGGCATGCGCCTTCGGGGCGAAGGGATGCAAGTTGGCGACCGTGTTCCAGCTGACCGGCATCATTTCCGCCGCCGCGTTCAGCTTCATCGTGCAGGAGCCGAGCGGAATCATTGCCCGGTCGAGCGCCAGATCCTTGTCGGCGAGCCGGCGCAGGAAGCGCATCATCTCGGTTTCCGAGCGGTTTTCGCGGAAGACGGACTGGGTGAGGAACCGGCTGTCGTCGCGCAACAGCGGCATGGCGAAGGGAGCGGTTTCCGGCGCTTCCGCACCGAACAGCGCTGTCAGCGCCTCCAGGTCGGCCTCGGTCGTCGTCTCGTCGAAGGCGATCGAGACGTGATCGGCGCCCAGAACGCGGATCAGCCGTCCGCCGTTCTCTGCGGTCCTGGCGATGTCTGCGGCCTTGCCCGGCACGGCGACTGTGACGGTGTCGAAGAAGCGCGACCCGGCGCTCGAAAGGCCTTTCGCGTCCAGTGCGACGGCGAAACGCGACGCAAAACCGTGCACGGTTTCCGCAATCGCCTTCAGGCCGGCCGGCCCGTGCCAGATCGCATAGGCCGCGGCCATGTTGGCGAGCAGGGCCTGCGCGGTGCAGATGTTCGACGTCGCCTTGTCGCGGCGGATATGCTGTTCGCGCGTCTGCAGCGCGAGTCGGTAACCCGGGCGGCCCTTGGCGTCGACGGATTCGCCGACGAGGCGGCCCGGCAGCATGCGGGTCAGCGCATCCGATACCGCCATGTAGCCGGCATGCGGTCCGCCATAGCCGAGCGGCACGCCAAAGCGCTGCATCGAGCCGACGGCGACATCGGCGCCCCAGTTCGCCGGCGGTTCGAGCAGCGTCAGCGCTAGTGGATCGGCGACGGCGACGACGAGCGCGCCCTTTTCCTTCGCGCTGGCGATGGCTTGCGCATGCTCGCCATAGACGCCGAGCGTATCCGGCCAGGAAACGATCAGCGCGGCCGTGTTGTCGCTGATGGCCTTCGAGATAGTGAGGCCGAGCGCATGGCAGCGCGTCTTGACGACATCGAGCGTCTGCGGATGCGGCGTGCCGGCAAAGACGATCTCGTTGCGCTTGTCGCGGTGGTGGCGCAGCGCGACGCCGACCGCCTCGGCGACCGCCGTCGCCTCGTCGAGCAGCGAGGCGGACGCGACCGGAAGCCCGGTCAGTTCGGCGACGAGTGTCTGGAAATGGAACAGCAATTCCAGCCGCCCCTGGCTGATTTCCGGCTGGTAGGGCGTATAGGCCGTGTACCAGGCCGGGTTCTCGAACAGGTTGCGCTGGATGACCGGCGGCACATGGCAGCCGTGATAGCCTTGGCCGATGAAACTCTTCATGACGGTGTTGCGGTCCATCATGGCCTGCAACTCGCCGAGCGCCGCGTGCTCGCTCGTCGGGGCGGGCAGGTCAAGCGCGCGGTCGAGCCGGATCGCGGCCGGCACGGTCTCGGAGATCAGCGTTTCCACTGATGGAATTCCGATCTTCGTCAGCATGGAACGGATATCGGCCTGGGAAAGGCCGATATGGCGGCGGTCGAAGGGGTAGGCGGCGGAGCTCATCGTGTCCTCACCCAAGCGTTTTCTGATAGGCCTCGGCGTCCATCAGGCCGTCGAGCTGGCTTTCATCGGCAATGGACATGCTCCACAGCCATCCGTCGCTTTCCGCCGCCGAGTTGACGAGGCCCGGTTCGGACGACAGCGCCTCGTTGATGGATTTGATTTCGCCGTCGACCGGCGAGAAGACATCGGAGGCCGCCTTGACGGATTCGACCACGACCAGGGTGTCGCCCTTCGACGCGGAAGTGCCGGGGGCGGGGAGGTCGACAAAGACGAGGTCGCCGAGCTGTTCCTGCGCGTAATTCGTGATGCCGACGGTGGCGACGCCGCCATCGACGCGGATCCACTCGTGGTCTTCGGTGTAATAGGTCTTGCTCAAAGGTCTCATCCTTTTTGGCTGCGTTTGACGATGAAGGGGAGTTTGGCGACGCGCATGGCGACCTGTTTGCCGCGCACGTCCGCGAAGAGCTGGGTATCGGGCCTGGCGAGATCGGCGCGCACATAGCCCATGGCGACGGGGTGGCCGGCCGACGGACCGAAACCGCCCGACGTCACCCGGCCGACGGCATTGCCGGCGGGATCGGTCAGGGTTGCGCCGGCGCGCACCGGCTGGCGGCCCTCGGCCTGTAGGCCGACGCGTTTTTCGTCCGGTCCGGCCGCGATGATTTCGGCGAGACGCTTCGCGCCGGTGAATGGGCCGCCCTGGCGCAGGCCTTTCGGGATTGCCCAGATCAGCCCGGCGCTGACGGGATCGGTCTCCTCGTCGAGATCGTTGCCGTAGAGGCAAAGTCCGGCTTCCAGCCGCAGGCTGTCGCGCGCGGCAAGTCCGATCCATTCGACGCGGGCATCGCCGGCCAGTTTTTCCGCGATTTCTTCCGCATCCTCAATGGGAAGGGCGATCTCGAACCCGTCCTCGCCGGTATAGCCGGATCGCGTCAGGAACCAGCCGGATCGCGGTTCGAAACCGCTCATGAAGGAGAGATGGCCTGCATCGATACCGGCGTCGGCCATGACGGACACCGCCTCCGGTCCCTGCAGCGCCAGGAAGACGCGTTGCAACGGTTCGATAGAGACGTCCATGCCTTTCGCGCGCTCCCTGATCCACGCCACGTCGACGGAAGCGCGCGCCGCGTTGGCGACGATCATGAAGCGTTCGTCCGCAAGTCGGGTCACGATCAGGTCGTCGATGATTCCCGCGTTCTCGTTGAGAAGGAAGGTGTATTTGCTGGCGCCGGCTGCCTGGCTTTCCGCCTCGAGCGGGCAAAGCCGTGCGATCAGGCGCGCGGCATCCGCGCCGTTCAGGTCGATCAGTTGCATGTGGGAAATGTCGAACAGCCCGGCATGCTCGCGGGTGTGAAGATGTTCCTTCAACACGCCCGGCGGATAGGAAACCGGCATCGACCAGCCCGCGAAGGGCGAAAATTTCGCGCCCGCGCGCTCATGCAGCGCCTTCAGCGGCAGTTCCTTGAGTGTTTCGCTCTCGCTCATCGGCTTCCTTTCCGTCAGACAGCACAAACCGGCCGTCGGCGACGGCTGGATGCGCCCCTCTGTCGGAAGCCTGAGAGACTCGCATTCCCGGAACCCTGTCGGGAACACTTACACCTTCGGCGCAGGGCTGATGCCCCGACTTTCCAGAGTGCCTTGACCTGTCAGCGGTTCCATTTGCCTGAGAGATTTCGGGCGATTTCCCCTTCGGCGGCCTTTCGGCTCTCTCCCGCTGACAGACCGGGCCGAAGCCCGAGAGCACGGTGAACCTAGCGCGGCGCGAGATTCGTGTCACGCCGAATGTTTGCGCGTAATGCTTTTTACTGTGGTTGAAACGGCGTTGCGTGGATCGGCACGATCGCCGGTGGTCGGGACAGGCGCGTCCGCGCGCGTCAGGCCGCGTATCGCGCCGCCCGCGCGGTCAGGGGGATTCTGCGGCTGCGTCCGGACTTGGTGATCCGGATAGTCGCGCGGTCATGAGTGACGTCACTCCATTTGAGCCCCAGCGCGAGCGCCGGAGACAGCGACGAGAGCCGCTGCGGAGCCGAGAAGAAGGCTCTTGATTTTCATGGTCTGACCTCCAGTCAGATACGAAAATCAGGGATCGCCTGGCGGCTTATATAAGAAATGAAAGCGACGGCGCTTGAGCGGGGCAGGCTTCCCGTGAAAAGTCGGGCGAGCATGCAAGTCATTGTAAACAGGGAATAAACCCGTCCGGCTTTGATGGCGCGGCCCTGTAGTCCATACGAGACGCCGGCATCCCGTGCCGGGAAAGCCCCCGACAATACCTGGAATCCGGTCGCGCGAATTAATGGCGCATCGGAGATGCGCCTATTTGCGAAAGCGGCAAGCCCCGTCTGTCGCCGGCGTTGGTACTGTGGTGCGCCGCAGACGCACCGGCGGCATCTCGATTCGCCGCTTAACCTGAAAACCCGCCGGGCATAAGTTAACCGGCCCCGCTTAATCGGCCTCCCGGGCAGCCCGATTCTTCCGGATTTTCGTAATGCGATGGTTGTTTTTCGCCTCCGGAACGGCGGATTCGGCCGAATTTCCTAAGGCAAATTAACGTTCGGAGGGTCCCGAGGCCCAAAAACGTGTCTTTTGTGCAACAGCGATGCGCGAACGCGGTTCCAGGGGTGTTCATGCAGGTGGTTGGTGGTTGCGCGGTAACCCCTGTTCGGTATTTATCGTGTCGAGAGATGGGCGCTGCTGTGTGCATCTTTCTTCGGGGATGGGACAGTTCGCTGTCCTTCAGCAAAAAAAGCCCATACCCAATTTTAACTTTTGACTGGAGGTCAGACCATGAAAATTAAGAGCCTTCTTCTCGGCTCCGCAGCGGCTCTCGTCGCTGTCTCCGGCGCTCGCGCAGCTGACGCTGTCGTGATCCCGGAACCCGAAGCCGTCGAATATGTCCGCGTCTGCGATGCAGCCGGCACCGGCTACTTCTACATCCCGGGCACCGAAACCTGCCTCAAGATCGGCGGCTATGTCCGTTACGACATCGGCGCTGGTGACCTGAACGGCATCAAGGACGTTTCGATTCGCGATGCTACCCCGGCTACTCCGTTCGACCAGAGCGATGACGAGCTGGTGATCGGCAACGACACCTGGTTCAAGCGCGCTCGCGCTTCCGTCAATATCGATACCTACCGCGACACCGATTACGGCGCTCTGAAGACGCACATCGAAACCCGCTGGCAGTATGACACCAACGGTTCGTCGCCGTATGCCGCTCGCGGCTTTGCAACCGGCGATTTGGCTTACTCGGGTACTGGCGCAACCGTCCTGACCCCTTACGGCACCGCGGGCGAGTTCTCGATCAACTTCGCCTGGATGGACCTCGGTGGTCTCCGCATCGGTAAGTCCGAATCGCTGTTCACGACCTTCACCGGTTACGGCGGCTCGGTCATCAACGATACGACCGGCGGCGGCTACGGCCCGTTCGATACCAACCTGATCCAGTACACCTTCTCGTCCGGCGCCTTCACCGCGGCCATGGCTCTTGAAGAACAGGCTGGCGGCGTTCTGCTCGACGACTACATGCCGCATGTTGTTGGCGGCGTCGGCTTCGATGCCGGCATGGTCAACCTGACCGCCGTTCTCGGTTACGACACCAACAACGACGCCTATGCTGCCAAGATCCGTGGCGATGTCGACATCACCGACAACGTCTCGGCATTCTTGATGCTGATGTACGGTGAGAACGCAAGCGGCTACAACACTTGGGGCACCGGCCTGTCTACCCAGGACACCTTCTCCGTCATGGGCGGCGCATCGATCGGCCTGACCGACGCTGCGAAGTTCAACACCCAGATCCAGTGGGCTGAAGGCAATGGCGGTTCGGACGTGTGGTCGGCAGTTGCCAACGTCAACTACACTGTTACCCCGGGCTTCGTCGTGACGCCGGAAGTGCAGTACCTGCGTGACAACGCTGGCGACAGCGCATGGGGCGGTTACCTCCGCTTCCAGACGTCCTTCTAATCTCCTGACGCAAGTCAGCTGATGGGAACCCGGCGGGCAACCGCCGGGTTTTTCTTTGCGAGGTTACTGCACTGGCGGTTCGGACAACCGTCCCCGTTTTGCCGTGACCTCCGCGTGACCTTCCGCCGGACAATGTCCTCGCGTCCCGGAACAATCGGGCCGTATCGAGCGGGATAAGCGGGGCAACCTCAGTTCGACCGGTGCGGAACCGGAAAACCGCAAGGAAAAGGAATCCTGATATCCGTCAGCTTTTGATGCCGACCAGGAACTCGGCGATCGTCTGGGGGATGCCGGCCGTGTGCAACATCGGCGCGTGCCCCTGGCCCGCGATGTCGACATGGCGCAGCTTCGGGTGGTGCTCGGCCATTTTCGTGACGGTCTTGTCCGACAGCAGGCTGGAATGCTCGCCATGCAGCACCAGAACCGGCAAATTGCGTAGCCCGAAGAATTGCGGCCACAGCGTCGGCAGCCGGTCGCGCAGATCGATCGAGGTCAGCGTCTTGACCAGCTTGGGATCGTGATCGGGGACGATCTTGCCCTTTACCTCCCGGTACTTGGCGCGAGTTTCGAATTCCCAGTCGGCCTCGCTGAGGGCAGGGAAGGCCTTTGCCATCGTCGCCTTCTGCAATTCCAGCGCCTCGGTCCAGTCCTTCGGCTTCGGCAACCGCGATAGATAGGCGCGGATCTGCGTCAGCCCGTCGCCCTCGATCACCGGTCCTACATCGTTGAGGACCACGGCCCGCATCGCTGCGGGCCGCATTCCGGCAAGCACCATGGCGATCAGGCCGCCACGCGAGGTACCGACGATCGCCGCGTGGGGAATGCCGAGCGCCGTCATCCCGGCGAGCACGTCCTCGGCTTCCCTGACCACATTGTAGTTTTTCCAGTCCTTGTCCCAGTCCGACAGGCCGCGTCCGCGGTAATCGAAACAGACGACGCGGCGTTTTATCGCCGCCCTAGTGCTGAGATAGGCGGCGAGGCCGGCGAAATCGCGCGCATTGCGGCTCAGCCCCGGCAGGCAGACGACCGGCAGCGCGTCGGATTGGCCGCGCCCGTAATCGACGGCGTGGAGCTTCAAGCCGTCGGAGGTGGTGAAAAACACGCTTTCGCCGTGATCGCCCTTGATGTCCGCAGGAAGCATTCGCCGTCTTTTCCCTTGTCACTGTTGCCTGATATCGGCGTTCGGAAGTGTCTGATAGCAGCCGCGCGCCGTTTTCAGGATTTTTCTTTGCGATGTCAGTGTGGCCAGTGCCCGGTAGACAGCTTCGTGTGTCAAGCCGATTTCGGACGCGAATGTCTTGATATCCTTGGTCAGGAGCCCGTCGGCCAGCGCGCAATAGACGCGCTCGCTGGCGCTTCTGATTGCAAGAAGCTCGAGCCGCCGGCGATAGCCCTGAACCTGTGTGGCGAAGCGCTGCGACAGCGCGATGGCGAATTCCGCATCGCCCTGGAGCCGCCCCAGAACCTCCGTGCGAGAGATCTCGACAAGCCCGCTTTCTTCAAGTGCAACCGCGTCGCAGTGATAGGTGGCGGAAAACAGCGACGCCTCGGCAAAGCTCTCCCCCGGCCGTGCCGTATGGATGATCACCGTGGCGCCGTTTTCGGTCACGCGGCGCAATTCGATGCTTCCGTTCGCAACGATAAAGAAACCGTGCGCGGTATCCCCCTGGTGAAAGGCATGCTGGCCTTTCTGCAGCAAAATTCGCCGGCAGGTCGCGCCGGGCATCGAGGAAAATGGTTCGGGCAGATCGGACACGATGCTTCCTTGTGACTGAAATCATATAAGGATGGGTTACGAAACGATAGGCTGAACGCCATTTAACGGAGGCTTCGATGCGGAAACTGCTTCTTGCGATGCTTGTCATCTCTTTCGGCCCGCTTGCCGCGAACGGCGCCGTGGCCGACGACATGAACATGATGAACCATGCTGGCCATGAGGGCCCGGCGATGGGCGTCATGCCGACCGAGCCCGGGCAATCCGCCTTCGCCGCGATCGCGGAAATCGTCGGCATTTTGCGGGCCGATCCCGAAACCGACTGGAGCAAGGTCGATATCGACCGGCTGCGCGAACATCTCGTCGACATGGACGAGTTGACGTTGAATGCGCATGTCGAGACGTCAAGCGATGACCGCCGCGTCACCTTCCATGTCTCCGGCGAGGGGCGCACGCGCCGCGCCATCCAGGATATGGTGCCTGCGCACGCATCCTTCCTGGCTTCGGACATGGCCATGCAAGCACATGCGGAAGTCACCGATGACGGCGCGATTCTGGTCCTGACCGCGGACAATGCGGATCAGCTCAGGCAATACAAGGCGCTCGGATTCTTCGGCGTGATGGCGCTTGGCGCGCACCACCAGGCGCATCATATGGCGCTGGCGAGAGGAATCGGAGACCCGCACTCCCATGGTATGAAATAGCACTAAATATCAGGTAGTTGCAGTCGGAAGTTAATTCATGGCTTCGCGCCGAAACGGAGGTCGTGCGCGATGTCGGAAGGCTCTCCCAGCCGTGCCTTGTAGACCTGCAGGTTTTCCATCACCCGCTGCACGTAATTGCGCGTCTCGGTGAAGGGGATCTGCTCCACCCAATCGATCACCACGTCGAGCGGCTTGCCGCGCGGATCGCCGAAACGCTTCAGCCACTCGCGCGCGCGTCCGGGGCCGGCATTGTAGGCGACGAAGGTGAGGATATAGGACCCGTCGAAACGATCGAGCTGGGAATTCAGATAGGCCGTGCCGAGCGTGGCATTGTAGCCGCCATCGGAATCCAGTTTCGACGGCTGGTAGGCGAGCCCGGCCTGCTTGGCGACTTCCTTTGCCGTGCCGGGCAGGAGCTGCATCAGGCCGAGCGCGTTGGCGTGCGAACGCGCCGCGACGTTGAACTCGCTTTCCTGGCGCGCGATCGCATAGGCGAGCGGGCGTTCTTCCGGCGGGATCGGCGCCGACGACGGAATGGCGCCGATCGGATGGGTCAGCCCGCCGGTTTCGATGCCGCGCCATTGGGCGGCCTTGGCGATGCGCAGCGCGACGTAGCGGTCGTTCTGCTTCTCCCAATGCGCGACGAGCTGGGTGATTTCCGGCGTGTCGTCGAGCGACCAGCCGAGGCCGAGCGCGATCTGCTTGGCCCGTGCCGTGGCGCCGATCTCCTCCAGCCGCCGCATGGCGGCAATGGGTTCGTTCGACTGGAACCGGTCGGCGTCGTCCGGCGTCACCGAGGGGCGTGTAATGCCGTCGAGCGGAAGGCCGAGATGCTGGCGCGCCAGCTGGCCGTAGAAGGTTGTCGGATAGGCGGCGGCGCGTTCGAAGTCGTCCTTTGCTTCCGGCAGGCCCATGGCGTCATGCGCGCGCCCGAGCCAATAGGCGCCGCGCGCCCGGGAGATGGCGCCATTTGCCAGTTTCTCGATCTTCGCGAAATGTGGAGCGGCCCTTTCCGGGTTGCGCAAGCCGCGCAGCGCGTACCATCCCGCATGGAAGGCGGCCTCGATCTGCGTTTCCGTCGATCCGCCGCGTTGCATGGCGGCAATTTTGTAGGCGGTCTCCGTATCGCCGCGCTCGAAGGCATCGCGCGAGACGATACGCCGTTCCACCCACCACTCGTCCGGGTCGACCAGGTCGTGTTCGTCGACCGGCGATTTCAGCAGCAGCTTGGCGGCGTCGCTGTCGCGTTCCATGCGGCGCAGCCAGGTGATGCGGGCAAACAGGTGGTGTGGTGTCTTCTTGAAGTCCTTGTCGGCCTTGTCCAGCAACTTCAGGGCATTGCGTTGCTTGCGGATGGCGGCCGCCCATGGGTCGAGGTAGTTTTTCAGGCCGGCGAGGTCCGCGACACGCTCCGCCGAGCGGATTCGGTCGCGATACATCATGGCGAGGAAGCGCTGGCGGTGGTCGTCCCTGGTCAGCACGCCCGAGAATTCGGCGAGGACCGCCAGTTCGTCCCGGCCGGCAAGCGGTTCGGAATGCCACCACGGCGCGAGCACGGCGTGGGCCTTCTCGTTGTCGCCGAGCCAGCGCCAGGCCCGTGCGAGCGAGACCGCGCCGGTGAACGTCTGCGGCGCGCGGTCCGCATAGGCCTTCACCAGGGCAGGCGGATCGAGTTTCTCGCGCGCAAGCGCCCGTTCGTAATTCGCGCGGATCAGTTTCGCGTCCGGCCAGCCCTTCAGCACCTTCGTGGCCGAAGCGATTTCATCGGCCGTGATCGCCGCGGCGCCGGAGCGGGCTACCGCCCAGGCGAGAATCTTGCGGTCGAGCCCGTCGCGCGCGAGCACATGCCGCAAGTTGCGCATCGTGTCGTAGTCGCCGGCGTCGAGCGCGGCGAGCGCCTCGGAGAGAATGGGCACGGCCGGCCCCTCGCTGGCGATCGAACCCGTCACGCGGCGGTCGATGTCCGCGGGCGCACCGGTGAACACAACGCCGATCACCGCCGCGTGGAAACCCGCGACGGCAGCGGCGATAGCTGAAAGGCGAAGCAAAGACATGGTGGTCCCGCGATACAAGCGCCCCATGGCGGTTTTCGGGCGAATAGTGGCCCGTTTATGGTGAATGCATCGTGAAGAAGGCCGGATTGCGCGACATATCCGCGCTTGCGGCGGTCCGGCCGCGCGATTATGGTGCGCCGAATTTCAAAGATCCGGAAGCGCGGTCAACGCGCGAATGCAGGCGGGAGTTCTGTTTACATGATTGAGCGTTCGGCATTGCGCGGTTCCATGACCGCGCTTGTTACCCCGTTCGACACCTCGGGCGCGTTCGACGAGGCGGCTTTCCGCGCCTTCGTCGACTGGCAGGTGACCGAAGGGACGAAGGGCCTGGTTCCGGTCGGGACCACGGGCGAGTCGCCGACGCTGAGCCATGACGAACACAAACGGGTCATCGAGGTCTGCATCGAGGCGGCCGCGGGCCGGGCGCCGGTCATCGCCGGCGCGGGGTCGAACAACACCCATGAAGCCGTCGATCTCGCCATGCATGCCGAGAGTGCCGGCGCCGATGCGGTGCTTGTCGTCACGCCTTACTACAACAAGCCGAACCAGCGCGGTCTCTACGAGCATTTCGCCGCCGTCGCCCAGGCGATCGACATTCCGATCATCATCTACAATATTCCGCCTCGTTCGATCATCGACATGACGCCGCAGACGATGGGCCGCCTCGTCGCCGATTTCCAGAATATCTGGGGCGTCAAGGACGCGACCGGCAAGGTTGAGCGCGTGTCCGAGCAGCGCATCACCTGCGGTCACGACTTCATTCAGCTGTCGGGCGAGGATGCCTCCGCGCTCGGCTTTCGCGCTCATGGCGGTGTCGGCGCGATTTCGGTGACGGCGAATGTCGCACCGCGCCTGTGTTCGGAATTCCAGGCCGCCTGCCAGGCGGGCGAATTCGCCAAGGCGCTCGAATACCAGGACAGGCTGATGCCGCTGCACAAGGCGTTGTTCATCGAACCGGGCGTGTCCGGCGCGAAATACGCGCTGTCGCGGCTCGGCCGGGTCAAGAACCGGCTGCGCTCGCCGATGGTTCCGGTGGAGGACACCACCGCGCATGTCATCGACGAGGCAATGCGCCATGCCGGTCTCTTGAACTGAGCCGGCGCGTACACACCTTCCGGTCATGGCACAAAAGAAAAAAATAGATCCGGCACGAAAGCTCGTCGCCGAAAACCGCAAGGCGCGCTTCAATTACGAGATCCAGGACACGGTCGAGGCGGGCATCGTCCTGCAGGGGACCGAGGTCAAGGCGCTGCGCAACGGCGAGGCCAATATCGCCGAGAGCTATGTCTCCGAGGAAGGCGGGGAGATCTGGCTGATCAACTCCTACATCCCGGAATATCTCGAGGCGAACCGCTTCAACCACGAGCCGCGCCGCCGCCGCAAACTGCTGCTGCACAAGCGCGAAATGGCCAAACTGGCACAGGCCGCCGACCGCGAGGGCATGACGCTGGTGCCGCTAAAACTCTATTTCAACGATCGCGGCCGCGCCAAGCTGGAAGTCGCCATCGGCAAGGGCAAGAAGCTGCACGACAAGCGCGAGACCGAAAAGAAACGTGATTGGAACCGCCAGAAGGCGCGCCTGATCCGCGAGCACGGCTGAGCCAGAGCAATTCCAGGAAAAGTGGAAGCCGGTTTTCCGTCCGGAATTGCGTAAAACAAAACACTTTAGCCGTCGATACGCCGCCTTACGCTTGTAAAGACCTGCTCGAACATCTCAGGCGTCAGCACGCCCGTATTGGTGTTGTAGCGCGAGCAGTGATAGCTGGATGTGATCGATAATCCGTCGATTTCCGTTGCGACATTGTGCTTGAACGGATGCGCGGCGACGCGGCCCTTCAGCGCGCGAACGGTGGAATCGTGGGCGATCTTGCCGAGCGTCACAATGGCTTCGAGGTTCTCGAACCGCTCGATCGTTGCGGTCAGGAAAGACCGGCAGGTGTTGATCTCGGCAGCGGTCGGCTTGTTTTCTGGCGGCACGCAGCGCACGGCGTTGGTGATCGCCGTCGCCTTCAGTCGCAGGCTGTCGTCCGGGCGCGCTTCGAACTCGCCCTCGGCGAAGCCGTATTTCTTCAGCGTCGCGTAGAGCAGGTCGCCGGCAAAATCGCCGGTGAACGGCCGGCCGGTGCGGTTCGCGCCACGCAGGCCCGGCGCCAATCCCACGATCAGCAACCGGACGCTTTGCGGCCCCTCCGGCGCCAGCCATGTCGGCACGGGCGCGTTGTGCCAGTCCGGCTCGCGCTCCCGCCACAAGGCGATGAAATCATGCAGGCGCGGGCAAAGCGCGCAGTCCCGGACGGGGTCGGCGGTTGTGGGAATGGTCACGGCGGTCGGGCTGTCAGTAATCCAGGTCGTCGTCGTCTTCCGGCGCGGCGGCAACCGCCGCCTGGCGCGGAGCGGGGCGCTCGGACGGCTCGCGCCCGACCTCGTCCCTGAGCGACTTCAGGTCGATGAAATGGTCGGCCTGCCGGCGCAGGTCGTCGGCGATCATCGGCGGCTGGGTCGACAGCGTCGACACTACCGAGACCTTGCGGCCGCGCCGCTGCAGCGCCTCGACCAGCGAACGGAAATCGCCGTCGCCGGAAAAGATCACGAAATGATCGACCGACTCGCCGAGTTCCATCGCGTCGATGGTCAGTTCGATGTCCATATTGCCCTTGATCTTGCGGCGGCCCATGGAGTCGGTGAACTCCTTGGCCGGCTTGGTGACGACCTTGTAGCCATTGTAGTCGAGCCAGTCGATCAGCGGGCGGATCGAGGAATATTCCTGATCCTCGATTAGCGCGGTGTAATAATAGGCGCGCAGCAGGTAGCCGCGCGACTGGAAGGCTTTCAGAAGCTTGCGGTAATCGATGTCGAAGCCGAGCGCCTTGGCGGCTGCGTAGAGGTTGGCGCCATCGATGAACAAGGCAATCTTTTCGCGTGCATCAAACATTTTTTGGCCTCTGGGCGAAATCAATAAAATCGCGGAATGGCGCGCAATGTCATGTACGGTGCGCCAAATCAAACACTGGATGTGCTCTAGGCACGTAAAACCGGCGGTTTTATGGCCCATCGCCTTTTTGACGCCCGATTGGCGTGTATACGGATCTGCTATCGAGTTGCGCTGGGCTGGATAAAAGGTTATAGCGCGCCTGGATATCCGGATGGATGTGATTTTCACACAAATTGACGTAGGGGAAACGCAATATGGCTCGCGTTACCGTCGAAGACTGCATTGATAAGGTCGAGAACCGTTTCGATCTCGTTCTCCTGGCCGCCCACAGGGCCCGCCAGGTCTCACAGGGCGCACCGATCACGATCGATCGCGACAACGACAAGAACCCGGTGGTCGCATTGCGCGAAATCGCCGACCAGACGCTTTCGCCGGGCGATCTGAAGGAAGACCTGATCCATTCGCTGCAGAAGCACGTCGAGGTCGACGAGCCGGAAAGCGAAGTCATCGACACCGCAGAGGCTGCGGAAGGCGAAGAGGCACCCGAGGCAATCACCTTCGACCGTATGTCGGAAGAAGAGCTGCTGGCCGGTATCGAAGGCCTTGTCCCGCCGGAGAAATCCGACGATCTGTAAGCGGTCTGCCGGCCTTCAAGGCCACGCATTAAATGGTTATATTGAAGCGCGCGGACGGTCCTGTCCGCGCGTTTTTTGTGAGGTCAAGCACCGATGATGCGCCAGTACGAGCTTGTCGAGCGCATCCAGCGCTACAAGCCGGAGGTCAACGAAGCCCTTCTGAACAAGGCGTATGTCTACGCCATGCAGAAGCATGGCGACCAGAAACGCGCGTCTGGCGATCCCTATTTCTCCCATCCGCTCGAGGTCGCCGCGATCCTCACCGACATGCGCCTCGACGAGAGCACGGTCGCCGTCGGCCTGCTGCATGACACGATCGAGGACACGACGGCGACGCGCCGCGAGATCGAGGAGATGTTCGGCGACGATATCGGCCGTCTCGTCGAGGGGCTGACCAAGCTGAAGAAGCTCGATCTCGTCTCCAAGCGGGCGGCCCAGGCGGAAAACCTGCGCAAGCTGCTGCTGGCCATCGCCGACGACGTGCGCGTCCTTCTCGTCAA
The DNA here is from genome assembly GCF_014904745.1 of Oricola nitratireducens. Taxonomy (GTDB): domain Bacteria; phylum Pseudomonadota; class Alphaproteobacteria; order Rhizobiales; family Rhizobiaceae; genus Oricola; species Oricola nitratireducens. The sequence continues at coordinate 119,921 of NZ_JACZCS010000011.1, read as the reverse complement.
GCTCGCCGACCGGCTGCACAACATGCGCACGCTCGATTTCGTGCCGCCGCACAAGCGCGCCCGCATCGCCGAGGAAACAATGGAGATCTATGCGCCGCTGGCCGGCCGCATGGGCATGCAGGACATGCGCGAGGAACTGGAGGAACTGGCGTTTCGCCACATCAATCCGGAAGCCCACCGCACCATCACCGACCGGCTTGCCGATCTCGGCGAATACAACCGCGAAACGCTCGGCGACATTACCGAGACGCTGAAGAACCTGCTGGTCGAAAACGGCATCGACGCCGAGGTCTACAGCCGGCAGAAGAAGCCGTGGTCCGTCTTCCGCAAGATGGAAGCGAAAGCGCTTTCCTTCGAGCAATTGTCCGACGTGTTCGGGTTCCGCATCCTCGTCGACACCGAGGACGACTGCTACCGCGCGCTCGGTATCGTCCACCGTAAGTGGAACACCGTGCCCGGCCGCTTCAAGGACTATATCTCGACGCCGAAACAAAACGACTACCGCTCGATCCACACGACCATCGTCGGCCCGTCGAAGCAGCGCGTCGAGCTGCAGATCCGCACCCGCAAGATGCACGATGTCGCCGAATATGGCGTTGCCGCGCACGCGATCTACAAGGACAAGTCGGTCGCCGGAAAGGCGAATGGCCACGGCAACGACGCCGACTTCGCGCTGTCGAAGGATTCCAACGCCTACGCCTGGCTGCGCCACACGATCGAATCCCTGTCGGAAGGCGACAATCCCGAGGAATTCCTCGAGAACACCAAGCTCGAGCTCTTCCAGGACCAGGTCTTCTGCTTCACACCGAAAGGCCGGCTGATCGCGCTGCCGCGCGGCGCGACGCCCGTCGATTTCGCCTATGCGGTTCACACCGATGTCGGCAATTCCTGCGTCGGCGCCAAGATCAACGGCCGCATCATGCCGCTCGTAACGCGGCTGCAGAACGGCGACGAGGTCGAGATCGTGCGCTCCAACGCGCAGACCCCGCCGGCGGCATGGGAACATGTCGTCGTCACCGGCAAGGCGCGCTCCGCGATCAGGCGGGCCTCGCGCATGGCCGTGCGCAAGCAATATGCCGGCCTCGGCCACCGCATTCTCGACCGCGCCTTCGAGCGCGCCGGCAAGGAATTCTCCAAGGACGTCCTCAAGCAGGGCGTGAAACGGCTCGGCCACAAGGAGGCCGACGACGTGCTGGCCGCGGTCGGGCGAGGGGAGATCCCGTCCGACGACGTCGTGCGCGCCGTCTTTCCCGACTATCAGGACAACCGCTCCGCCAACGTGCCCGCCGGCGGTGTCGAGGGCGACGGCTGGTTCAACCTCACCAACGCCACCGGCATGATGTTCCGCATCCCCGGCAATACCGGCCCGGAGGAGGATCACGGCGCGGCGACACGCGACGCGATCAACACGGCCATCCCGATCCGCGGCGCGGCGAGCGACATTCCGGTCCGCTTCTCGCCCGAGGGCGCGGTGCCGGGCGACCGCATCATCGGCATTTCGACGCCGGGCAAGGGGATCATGATCTACCCGATCCAGTCGCCGGCGCTCGCCGCCTATGACGACCAGCCGGAACGCTGGATCGACGTGCGCTGGGATCTCGACGGATTGGAGCGGCAGCGCTTCGGAGCGCAGCTCGTCGTGACCGCCATCAACGCGCCGGGCTCGCTGGCCGAGATCGCGCAGATCATCGGCTCCATGGACGCCAACATCCACACCCTTTCGATGGTTCGCACTGCCCCCGACTTCACCGAAATGATATTCGATCTCGAGGTCTGGGACCTGAAGCACCTCAACGGCCTGATCGCGCGGTTGCGCGACGCCGAGGCGGTCTCGACGGTGGAACGCGCGAGTGGATAGACGGGAAAAGGCGATGGCACGGGAAATGACGACCGAAGATGTCCTGAAGGTGTTCGAAAGCGCGGGTGCCGTGCTGCATGGACATTTCATCCTGACGTCGGGCCTGCGCAGTCCGGTCTTCCTGCAGAAGGCGCGCGTCTTCATGCATCCCGACAAGACCGAGATCCTGTGCAGCGCGCTGGCCGACAAGATCAAGGCCGCTGTGCCCGGCCCGATAGACTATGTGGTCGGCCCCGCGGTCGGCGGCATCATCCCGGCCTACGAAACGTCGCGCCACCTCGGCGTCCCGGCGATCTGGGTCGAGCGCGAGGATGGCGTCTTCAAGCTGCGCCGCTTCGAAATCGCCAAGGGCGCGCGGGTGGTCATCATCGAGGATATCGTGACGACAGGCCTGTCGATCCGCGAAACCGTCGAAAGCCTGAAAGCGCTCGGTGCGGACGTGCTGGCCGCCGGTTGCCTGATCGACCGCTCGGCCGGCAAGGCCGATGTCGGCGTTCCGCTGATCGCGCTCGCCGAATACGAAGTGCCGGCCTGGCCGGCAGACAAAATACCGCCGGAATTGGCGGCCATACCGGCTGTCAAGCCGGGGAGCCGGTCACTGTGAGCGGGCAGTTTGCGCTTGTGCTTGATGTGAACCGATCGACTGACTATTTCAAAGGGGTTGGCCCCGCGTTCGGGATTGTCCCTGGCGCAGTGAAGGTCCGTATTAAACGGGTGTTGCCCGAATGATTTTTAGACGCAGGGATCGCGAACACTGGCGCCGCAGGTTGCGGGTTTATCTGCTTCCGCGTCGCAACTATGCGCGATCTTTTCGTTACTACTGGAAGCGGATGCTGCGCATCAAGGCGACCCCGCACGCCATAGCTGCCGGCGTTGCCGCCGGCGCTTTCGCGTCCTTTACCCCCTTCATGGGGCTGCATTTCATCCTCGCCTTCGTCGTCGCCTGGCTTCTTGCCGGAAACATGATCGCCGCGGCATTCGGAACCGCCGTCGGCAATCCGCTGACATTCCCGGCGATCTGGGCGGCCACCCATGGCGCCGGTACGGCCATTCTCGGCATGGCCGAGGCGGGCGCCCACCCGGCGCCGGTAAAGCTTGGCACGCTGTTGAAGCACGGCGAGATCATGTCGGTCTGGGATCCGATCATCAAGCCGATGCTCATCGGCGGCATTCCGCTGGGAATCGTGGTCGGGCTGTTCCTCTACGTGGTGACGCGATTCGCCGTCGCGGCGTTCCAGAACCGCCGCCGCCTGCATTTCGAAACGCACAAGTCTGTCGCTGCAAATCCCGAGGTCGAGGCATGATCATAGGCCTCGGCAGTGATCTCATCGACATCAGACGTGTCGAAAGGTCGCTGGAGCGCTTCGGCGCGCGCTTCACCGAGCGTGTCTTCACAGAAATCGAGCGCGCCAAATCCGATCGCCGGCGTATGCGGGCGGCGTCCTACGCCAAGCGTTTCGCGGCCAAGGAAGCCTGCGCCAAGGCGCTCGGAACCGGCATGGCAAAAGGCGTTTTCTGGCGCGACATGGGCGTCGTCAATCTCCCCGGCGGCAAGCCGACCATGCAACTCACCGGCGGCGCGGCTGTACGTCTTACGGCGATGATGCCGGCCGGCCACAAACCCGTCATCCATCTCACCATCACCGACGACATGCCGCTTGCCCAGGCATTCGTTATCATCGAGGCCGTCCCCGAATAACACCGGCGCGCATCAGCGCGACAATGGGAATTGCGGCCAATCTCCCGAAAGGCTAAGACCGGCCCGCGCACGGCCGGACCGAACTCAAGAACAGGACCTTACTCGTGGCTGAGAAAATCGAGAAAAAGCAAAGCACATTGTCCGAGACCGTCTCGGTCATCGTTCAGGCGTTGATTCTTGCGCTGCTGATCCGAACGCTTCTGTTCCAGCCTTTCTCGATCCCCAGCGGCTCCATGCGTCCGACATTGCTCGAGGGCGATTATCTCTTCGTTTCGAAATTCGCCTACGGCTACTCGCATTTCTCGCTGCCGTTTTCGCCGGACATCTTTTCCGGTCGCATCTGGTCGGCGAGCCCGCAGCGCGGCGACGTCGCGGTCTTCAAGCATCCGGTTTCCCATGTCGACTACATCAAGCGCGTGATCGGGCTTCCCGGCGACCGCGTCCAGATGCGCAACGGCCAGCTGTTCATCAACGACAAGCCGGTGAAGCGCGAATATGAGGGCCAGATCGACAATCCGGACGTGACCGAACGGTTCGGCCCTGTCGACGTCTACAAGGAAACCCTGCCGAACGGCGTCAGCTACGACACGCTCGACCTGTCGCCGAATTCCAGCGCCGACAACACGCGTGAATTCGTCGTGCCGGAAGGCCACTACTTCATGATGGGCGACAACCGCGACAACTCCAACGACAGCCGCTTCGGCGTCGGCTACGTGCCGTTGGAGAACTTCGTCGGCCGCGCCAACATCATCTTCTTCTCCATTGCCGGCGGCGCGTCGCCGCTCGAAATCTGGCGCTGGCCGTCCGAGCTGCGGCTCGACAGGTTCTTCCATTCCGCGATGAAATGACGAAGGGCAAGGCGTCGAAGGACAGGATTTCTCCCGAAGCGGTGCAGCGGCTGGAACAGGCCACCGGACACCGCTTCGCCGATCACGAACGTCTCGACCGCGCCCTGACCCATGCCAGCGCCCGCAACAAGGGCGGCCGCGATTACGAGCGGCTGGAATTTCTCGGCGACCGGGTACTCGGTCTTTGTATCGCGGAGATGCTGTTCGACGAATTCCAGATGGCCGACGAGGGCGAATTGTCGGTGCGGCTGAACCAGCTCGTCAACGCCAACACGCTCGCCGAGGTCGCCGACGAATTGTCGCTGCCGGATTTCATCCGCACCGGCTCCGACGTGCAGCAATTGCGCAAGGCGCATCAGAAGAACCTGCGCGCCGATGTCGTCGAATCGCTGATCGCCACGATCTATCTCGAAGGCGGGCTGGAGGCGGTTCGCCCCTTCATCCGCCGTTACTGGACGAAACGTGCCGCCAATGCCACGGCGGCGCGCCGCGACGCCAAGACGGAATTGCAGGAATGGGCGCATCGCGAATACGCCGTGTCGCCCGTCTACAAGGTCGTCACACGCGAAGGCCCGGACCACGATCCGGTGTTCACGGTCTCGGTCACCGTCGGAAATCTGAGGCCCGAAACCGCCGACGGGCGCTCCAAGCGCATCGCCGAGCAGGCCGCGGCCAACCGAATGCTCATACGCGAAAAGGTACGCGAAAATGAATGATACGCCGCAACCGGCGACCCGCTCGGGTTTCGTGGCGCTGATCGGCGCACCGAACGCCGGCAAGTCGACCCTGGTCAACCAGCTTGTCGGCGCGAAGGTGTCGATCGTGACCCACAAGGTGCAGACGACGCGCGCGCTGGTGCGCGGTATCGCCACCGTCGGCCAGACGCAGCTCGTCTTCATGGACGCGCCGGGCGTCTTCGCGCCGAAGCGCCGCCTCGACCGCGCCATGGTGACCTCCGCATGGTCCGGTGCGCGCGACGCGGACATTGTCCTGGTGCTGATCGACGCGCGCAAGGGCGTTCGCGAGGACGAGGAGCGTATCCTCGAAGTGCTGCCGGACATTCGGCAGACGAAATATCTGGTGCTCAACAAGATCGACACGGTCGAGCCGCCGCGCCTGCTGGAACTCGCCAAGGAGCTCAACGACCGCGCGGAATTCGCCGAAACCTTCATGATTTCCGCGTCGGAAGGATATGGCTGCAAGGACCTTCTGAGGAAGCTGGCGGAGACCGTTCCGGAAGGGCCGTGGTATTACCCCGAGGACCAGATCTCCGACCTGCCGATGCGCCAGCTCGCGGCGGAAATCACCCGCGAGAAACTCTATCTGCGCCTGCATCAGGAACTGCCTTATTCGTCCACCGTGGAAACGGAAAAATGGGAGGAGAAGAAGGACGGTTCGGTGCGTATCGATCAGGTCATCTATGTCGAGCGCGACAGCCAGAAGAAGATCGTGCTCGGGCACAAGGGCGAGACGATCAAGTCGATCGGCCAGGCGTCGCGCAAGGAGATCGCCGGGATCCTCGAACAGCCGGTGCATCTCTTCCTGTTCGTCAAGGTGCGCGAGAACTGGGGCAACGATCCCGAGCGTTACCGCGAGATGGGGCTGGACTTTTCCGCCGAGTAACGCAATCTCCGCGCCATGGAATGGCGGGATCGCGGCATCATCATCGGAACGCGCAGGCATGGCGAGACCAGCCTGATCCTCGAAGTGATGACCGAACAGCGCGGCCGTCATCTCGGTCTGGTGCGCGGCGGCCGTTCGCGCCGCCAGCAGCCGGTTCTGCAGCCGGGCAACGAGGTCGAACTGACCTGGCGCGCGCGTCTGGATGAGCATCTCGGCACATTCCAGGTCGAGCCGCTGGCGCTTGCCGCCGCCCGGTTGATGGAACATCCCTCCGGCATCTACGGCATTCAGCTTCTCGCCAGCCATTTGCGCCTGTTGCCCGAACGCGACCGTCATTTCGAACTGTTCCGCGCCATGGAGGTCGTCATCGAGCATCTGTGCGAGCCGGAGATTGCCGGGCCGCTGATGGTGCGCTTCGAACTGAGGCTGCTGGAGGAACTGGGCTTCGGCCTCGATCTCTCCTCCTGCGCCGGATCGGGACGACGCAACGATCTCGTCTACGTCTCGCCGAAAAGCGGCCGTGCGGTCAGCCGGATCGCTGGCGATCCGTGGAAGGACAAGCTCCTGGCGCTGCCGGCCTTTCTTGCCGGCCAGCCTTCCGTGGTGCCGAACGAGGCCGATATCGCCAACGCCTTCGATCTGACGTCTTATTTTCTGCGCCGCCATGTCTATGAGCCGCGCGCCATCAAGGAGCCGGACGCGCGCGCCGGTTTTGTCGCCGCCGTCAGGCGTGCAATCGCCAACGCAGGGGAGAAGACGTAGTGACGACGGCTGATAACGAGATTTACCCGGGATTGAGCGCACCGTCCGGCTTCGGCATCGTGCCGGGGCAGGCTTTCCACGATCACAGCGGGCTGGAAGTGCTCCGGATGATCATCGCCGGCGAATTGCCGGCGCCGCCGATGTCGAAAACCCTGTCTCTCGGAATTGTCGAGGTCGATGAGGGCAGGGCGGTGTTCAAGGGCATGCCGCGCGAGGAATATCTCAATCCTGTCGGCACGATCCATGGCGGCTGGACGGCGACGATCATGGACTCCGCGCTCGCCTGCTCCATCCAGACCGTTTTGAGGAAGGGCGAGGCCTTCACCACCACGGAGTTCAAGGTCAATCTCATCCGGCCGATCCTGCCGGACACCGGCGAGGTCACCTGCGAGGCGAAGGTCGTCAGCCGCGGCCGCACCATCGGTGTTTCGGAGTGCCGCGTGGTCGATTCGCGCGGGCGCATGATGGCCTTCGGCACGGAAACCTGTTCGATCTTCCCGGCCACCCGGATGACGGAGCGGAAATAGGAGCGGTCGACGGCGCGAAAATGGCGGGCCGCAGCAAAATATGCCGCCGTTGCACAGCTCGTCATAGAGGCTTCATACGCGCCCCATAGGTCTGGTCGCGGCCATGCGCATTAAGGCGTTGGCCAGGGATTCTTTGGACAATGGGAGAATAGCCATGCGGAAGCTCCAAACCATGCTTCTTGCCGCCACCGCGCTATCGGCGCTGACAGCGGCCGCCAGTGCCGGTGACATCAAATTCGCGCCTGTCGATGCGCCGAAAGAAGACGCGGCCAAGCGTCTGGTCAATGTTTCGCCGACCGTCACGATCGACGGTAATGCGATCAAGACCCGGTATCATGTGATCGCCCGTTCCGGCGACAAGATCGGCGACGCCGAGTTCGGTGTTCTGACGGACGCCTCGGGCGCCGCATTGCGCGATGGAGACGGCAAACCGATCGTTTCCAACGATGCCGATTTCACCTCGTTCCTGCCGGTCGGCGGCAAGCTGTTCTCGCTGACGCATTTCGAATCGCGTCCTGCCGCGATGTATCTCTCCGAGCTGAAGCAGGATTCCGACGGCAACCTGACGCCGGTTTCCTCGCGCCCGGTCGATTTCACCTCCGTCGGCGGCCTTTGGGTTCCCTGCGCCGGATCCGTGACGCCGTGGAACACCCATCTCGGTTCCGAGGAGTATCCGCCGGATGCGCGTTCTGTCGAGGAAGCCACCTCGCTTGACGACATCGACGGCTATTACCAGCCGATGGTCCGCTACCAGGGCGTCAACGACAAGCTGATGACGCTTGACGTCTTCAAATCCGTGTTCAAGCCCTACAAATACGGCTTCCCGGTCGAGGTCGCCGTCAGCGAAGACGGGTCGACCAGCGTGGCGAAGCATTACGCGATGGGCCGCGTCGCCGTCGAACTCGCCTACATCATGCCCGACAACAAGACCGCCTACATCACCGACGACGGCACCAATACCGGCCTGTTCCGGTTCGTCGCCGACACGGCTGGCGATCTCTCCTCCGGCGAACTCTACGCCGCCAAATGGAATCAGACCTCGGGCGAGGGCGCGGGCGCTGCCGATATCGAGTGGATCGGCCTCGGCCATGCCTCCGACAGCGAAATCCGCACGGCTCTGGCGCTCGACGTCGGTTTCTCCGACATCTTCGAAACCGCGTCCTACAACGACGACGGCACCTGCCCGGAAGGTTTCATGTCGTCCAACGCAGAAGCACGGGCCGAATGTCTCAAGGTGAAGCCGGGCATGGAAGCCGTCGCATCGCGGCTTGAGACCCGCCGTTATGCCTCGATGCTGGGTGCGACGACCGAGTTCCGCAAGATGGAAGGCCTTGCCTTCGATCCGGAAGCAAACCGCATGTTCCTGGCGATGTCCGAAGTGTCCAAGGGCATGGAAGACGGCGCCAAGCAGGACAAGGGTGGCCGCAACGATGTCAGGCTCGCCCAGAACAAATGCGGCGCGGTTTACGAACTGTCGATGGACGGCGACTACCTCGTCACCAAGGCGTCGAGCTTCCTGGAAGGCACGCCGCAGAAGATCGAGGAAGGCGACTACGCCGGCAACACCTGCGCCATCGACGGCATCGCCAATCCGGACAACCTGACCTTCATTCCTGGCTACAATACGCTGATCGTGGCCGAGGATACCGGTTCGGGCCACCAGAACGACGCGACCTGGGCCGTCGACGCGACGTCGAAGGAAATGACCCGGATCACCACAACGCCTTATGGCGCCGAGAACACCTCGGTCGATTGGTGGCCGGATGTGAACGGCTTCGCCTACCTGACCACGGTCGTCCAGCATCCTTACGGAGAGTCCGACGAGGACAAGCTGCAGGACCCGGCCGAAGCGCGCGCCTATGTCGGCTATATCGGCCCGTTCCCGGCCGTGAAGACCTCGGCAATGGCGAAATAAGACCGGCTACCCGCCTGTCAGAAACGGAAACGCCGGGCGGATCGCCCGGCGTTTTTTCATGCAACGACCGCGGAGGGGCGGGCGACCGGGCGTTCCTTGATCGGCCAGTGGACGGCGGCCGCGAACAGGCCGAGCGCGACGCCGAGCCACCAGACGGAATCGTAGCTGCCGAACATGTCGTACATGAACCCGCCGAGCCAGACGCCGAGGAACGAGCCGATCTGGTGCGAGAAGAATACGATGCCGCCCAGCATGCCGAGATGGCGCGTGCCGAACATGATCGCGACGAGCGCGTTGGTCGGCGGCACGGTGGAAAGCCACAACAGCCCCATCACGCCGGAAAATATGATCACCGTGGTGCCGGTCTGCGGCGTCAGCAGGAAGACGGTCACGGCGATGGCCCGGCCGATATAGATCAGCGAGAGGAAGGCGGGCTTGGAATATTTCTGGCCGATCACGCCGGAGGCGAGCGACCCGATGATGTTGAAGAAGCCGATCAGCGCGATGCCGATGACGGCGTAGCGCGCATCGATGCCGATATCGCCGATATAGGCCGGAAAATGCGCGGTGATAAAGGCGACCTGGAAGCCGCAGACGAAGAAACCGGCGGTCAGCAGCAGATAGCTGTGGTGGCCGAAGGCCTCGCGCAGTGCCTCGCCGATCGACTGGTCGACCTCGGACTGCTTCTGGCTGCCGGACGACGAGTTGCCGCGCAGCGGTATGGCGAGGATCGGCACGATCAGCATCATCGCCGACATCACCAGCAGCGAATCCGACCAGCCAAGGCTGTCGATCAGCATCTGGCTGAAAGGCGCGAACAGGAACATGCCGGCCGATCCGGCAGCGGTGCCCATGCCGAAGGCGAAGGAGCGCTGTTCCGCCGTGACGTTGCGCGCAAAAGCGGCGAGGATGATGCCGAAGGAACCGGACGCGATGGCGAGGCCGATGAGCAAACCGCCGCCCAGATGCAGAAACCAGATGCTTTGCGGCGCGGCCATCAGGAAAAGGCCCGACGCATAAAGGATCGCCGAAAGCAGCAGCACGCGCCATGTGCCGTGCTTGTCGGCGAGTGCGCCGAAAAAGGGCTGGCCGACGCCCCACATCAGGTTCTGGATCGCCATGGCGAGGCCGAATTCGGAGCGCGACCATCCCGTGTCGGCCAGCATCGGCAGTTGGAAGAAGCCCATGGCCGAGCGCGGTCCGAAGGTCAGCGCCGCGATCAGGCAGCCGCTGGCGATAATCAGCCACGGAAATTCCGGTTCTCGTCTTGAAATGGCCAGCGTGCTCATCGTGATCCCCTCTGGAGTGCCTGAGAGAAATAAGCCGGAACGGTTTGAAGGCCAAGCGGGGCTTTGCGTCCGGTCGATCAATTCGGTTGAAGGCTGGTTTAACGCCGCTTCATCTTCGGCACCTGAGGGAGGGCGGCGCCTGACGCAGGTAATGCGGAAACAATATAGCAATCCGTGTAATGAACCGGTTAGGCTTTTTGCGACATAGAGAAGTGGGGCGGGGAAAATAGAGGGCGGCATGATCACATTACTTCTGATCGGCGCAATTGTTCTGGTGTTCTGGCTGCTCAGCGTCGACCGGCGCGGCAGGCGGCTTGAAGCCCAGGTCGCCGCGCTGCGAGCCGCCCTTCAGGATGTCGGCATCGCGGTTGCGGAAACGGCGCGCGTCCCGAGGCCGGACTTCCGCGCGGATTTCGGCAAGGCGGAAGAGCCGGAAGAGGGCAAAAAGTCCGCCGGCGCCGCCGTTCCGGAAGCGGAGCCCGTCGCCATGCAGTCTGCCGCGACGCCGCCGCCTTTGCCGGCGAAGGCACAGGAAGCGCCCGCCCGCCGGCGCAGCGCCGCGGATCTGGAAAAACTGGTCGGCGCGAACTGGACGGTCATCCTCGGCGGCATCGCGATCGCGCTCGGCGCGCTTTTCCTGGTGCGCTACTCCATCGAGGCGGGCCTGCTTGGCCCGGGTGCCCGGATAGCGGCGGGAACCCTGTTCTCGGCGGCGCTATTTGCGGTCGGCGAATGGCTGCGCCGGCGCGACATGGCGCTGAAACTGCCGGTCTTCGAGAGCGCCGACATTCCGGGCATCCTGACCGGCGCAGGCGCGATCGCCGCGTTCGGCACGCTTTACGCCGCGCACGCGCTCTACGGGTTCGTCGGGCCGGCGGTCGCCTTTGTCGGCCTGACGGCAATCGGCATTGCGAGCCTGTTGCTGTCGGCCATCCACGGGCCGAAACTGGCGGCCATCGGCCTGCTCGGCGCTTACGGCGCGCCGTTGCTCGTCTCGTCGACTACCCCGAATGCGCCCGCGCTTGCCGGGCATACGCTGGTCGTCACCGCCGCGATCATGACGGTGTCGCGCCTGCGCAACTGGCTGTGGCTGGCGGTGGGCGGGATCATCGGCAGCACGGCCTGGGCTTTCATGACGGCGGCGATCGAGGGCACGACGGCGGGCTTTGCCGGCGGGGCGTTGCTCGTGGGCCTCGCGATCATCCATGTAGCAACCTTCGGCTGGGAAAAAGCGGAACGCCCGGTACCGCTCGCCGACCGTCCACCGGATAGCCCTGCGGTGACCGCATTAGCGCTGGTGGCGCTCGCCTTTGCGATGCACAGCGCCAGCGCCTATGATTTTCCGGCGATGAGCGCGGGACTGGCTACGGGCCTGGTGATCGTCGCGGCAGCGGGCGTCTGGCCGTCCTTTTCGCTCGCCTCGGGCGCGGCGGCGTTCATCGTCGTGGCCGCCGCCGTTGCCATCGACCTGCCGCTGGCGCGCTATCCCGGACTGCTCGGCGACGCGGACTACCGCACGGCCTTCATGCCGGCCGATGCAGCCACCTATTTCCTCGCGCTCGGTTTCCTGGCCGTGCCCGTCGGCGGACTGGCCATCTGGGCCGCCCGCCGCGCCGCGGCCACGGCGCCGCGTATGGCCGGCAACCTCGCGATTTCGGCGTCCGTCATCGCCTTTTTGACGATCATCGTTGCCTATCTCCGGATTGCCCCGTTCGAAACGAAAGTGCTGTTCGGCGTCGCCGCGCTGGCATTGGCGCTGTTGTTCGTCCTGCTGACGGAACTCTTCACCCGCGCCCGTCCGGACGACTGGTCCGCGCCGGCCCCGGCGGCATTCGCGGTGACATCGGTCGCGCTGGTTTCCTTCGCGCTCGGCGTCACGCTGTCGAAGACCTGGATGCCGTTCGGTTTCGCCCTGACGGCGGCGGGCATTGCCTGGGTGTACCGGGCACGGCCGTTGCGCGCGCTGCCGTTCCTTGCGATCGCCGCAAGCCTGCTCGCCGCTCTCGGTCTGTGGGCGAGCGCGCCGTTCCCCGGCGAAGTGATCGGCACGACGCCGCTCCTGAACAGGCTCGTCGTGATCGCCGGCCTGCCGGCCACGGCGATCCTGCTCGCCGGCGAAATCCTGCGCCGCAATGGCGCTGAACGCACCGGCGCCGCAGTCACCGCGATCGGCCTCGCGCTGCTCGGCTTTTTTGTCGGGCTCGAATTGCGCCACTGGATCCACGGCGGCGAAATCGTCGGTCCGTTCCGGCTCGCCGACATGGCGGCGCAGACGATCGCCGCGCTCGGTTTCGCAATCGGGCTCCAGCGCGTCGCCCGCTACACGAAGGCGAACGTCTACGATGTCGCATCCCTGGTCGCCGGCGGATTGAGCGCGGCGATGATCGCGATCGGCCTGTTCGTCGTCCACAACCCGCTGCTGACCGGCTCGGGCGTCGGCGACGGCGCGGTCCTGAACGTGCTCCTGCCGGCCTATCTCGTCACCGGCGCGCTTGCCGGGGTCGTGGCGCTGATGGCGCGCCCGATCCGTCCGCGCTGGTACACGCTCGCCTATGCGCTCCTGGCGGGCCTGCTCGTCTTTGCCTATTTCACGATGATGACGCGCCACGCCTTCCAGGGCAGCCGGATCGGCATGTGGCACCGCACCTCCGACATGGAGTTCTGGACCTATTCGGCCGTCTGGCTGGTCCTCGGCGCGGCGCTGCTTCTGGCCGGCCTGTTCCTGAAATCGATGCCCTTGCGGCTGGCCTCGGCGGCGGTCATCGCGCTGACCATCTGCAAGGTCTTCCTGCTCGACATGACGGCGCTGACCGGCGCGCTGCGCGCCTTCTCCTTCATCGGGCTCGGGGTGTCGCTGCTGGCGATCGGCCGGTTCTACCAGCGTATCCTTGTCAGGACGGGGAATGCACCGCCAGCCGAGGCCGGTCCCCCGGAACTCCCCGAAAGTGATGCGGGAACCGGTGGCCCGGCGTGACACCGTTGTTTAACCGGTTCGTGGTTTGCTCCGGCCGGCGACCGGAGTGAGCATGACTGCACAATCGCGATATCGGGCCATGACCGGCCGGCCCGGCAAGACGTCGTTCCGCCTTTCCGAAATTCTCGGTGCGCTTAGCCATGCGCTCGACATCACCGAGGGCCAGCCGGAAGGCCATTGCCTTCGATGCTGCTGGATCGGCACGCATGTCGGCAAGGCGCTGGGGCTTGGTCCACGCGAACTCGGCGATCTCTATTTCACGCTTCTGCTCAAGGATCTCGGCTGCAGCAGCAATGCCGCGCGCATTTGCGAGCTCTATCTGACCGACGACCTAACATTCAAACACGATTTCAAGACCATCGACGGCAGCCTCGGCGCCGCCTTGCGCTTCGTCTTCGCGAAGACCGGGCTGGAATCCGGATTGAGCGAGCGGCTGCGCGCCATCGTCAACATCCTGCGCAACGGCGGTGAAATCTCGCGCGAACTGATCGAGACGCGCTGCCACCGCGGCGCGGACATCGCCGCCAAGCTCGGCTTCTCTGATGCGGTTCAGGACGGCATCCGCGCGCTCGACGAGCATTGGGACGGCTCCGGCAAGCCGGACCGTCTCCAGGCCGGAGCCATTCCGCAAAACGCCAATATCGCGCTTCTCGCGCAGGTGGTCGACGTCTTCCTCTCCGAGCAGGGCCGCGAGGCGGCGGTTGCGGAGGTGCAGGCCCGCGAGGGAACCTGGTTCGATCCCTATCTGGTGGAGACCTTCCTGCGGGTGCAGGACGACGAGGGCTTCTGGGCCGGTCTCGCCGCCGACGATCTCGCCGAACGTATCTACGCGATGGAGCCGGCGGTGCAGGAGATTACCGTCGACGAGGCCTATCTCGACGATGTGGCCTCTGCCTTCGCCGATGTCGTCGACGCGAAGAGCCCGTTTACCGCCAATCATTCCAGCCGCGTGACGCTTTATGCCGACATGATCGCCGAGGAACTGGGCCTCGAGCCGGCACACCGGCGCTGGCTTCGCCGCGCCGCGCTCCTGCACGATATCGGCAAGCTCGCCGTCAGCAATCAGGTGCTTGACAAGCCCGGCAAGCTCGACGACCGCGAATGGCAAGCCATCCGCGAACACCCCCGGCACAGCGAACGCATCCTCGAACGCGTCTCCGCCTTCGCGGACATCGCGCCGATTGCCGGCGCACATCACGAGCGGCTTGACGGCAGGGGTTATCCCTATGGTCTGAAAGGCGATGAAATCTGCCTCGAGACGCGAATCCTTACGGTCGCCGATGTGTTCGACGCACTGGCCGCCGAACGGCCTTATCGGGCGGCGATGCCGGTCGCGAAAGCGCTGGAGATCATCGAGGGGGATGTCGGGACGGCATTCGATCCCGATTGCGTCGCGGCGCTGAAGAAGGGGCTCGCGAAATTGGGACCGGCGGCCGGAACGGCGGAAATCGCCGCCTGAAAAATGTCTCCGGCGTTGCCGCCGGAGACCGGGTCGAAAATCAGGCCGCTGCGTGGTGCAGACGCTGTTCGAAAAGCGCGTTGTCGGTCAGGCGATGCAGGTTCTTCGCGACGGCAAGCACGCCGAGATCGACGAGCGGCTCGACGATGATCACCGTCATGTAGGCGAGGCCGAAGGAGGCGACCTGCGCCAGGTTCGCCGCGCCGAAACCGTGGCCGTAGATGGCCCAGAACGCCACCCATGCGACGATGCCGCCCTGATAGGTGGTCGAAAGCGCGAGCGCTTGGCGATAGGCGACATCCTTGTAGGCGATGTCGGCGGGAATGATGCGTTTCGCCAGCATGCCCATCGCGAACAGCGGCACGATCAGCGTCGTGACGTTCATGCCGTATTGCGGCAGGTCGAACGGCGCGAAGAACAGGCCCTGGATCAGAAGGCCGAGCGCGAGCCCGATCGCGGCAGGTCCGCCGCCGAAGATCAGATAGAGCGTCGAGCCGAGAATCAGGTGGACTTCCGACACGCCGACCGGATGGTGCGGCAGCACCTGGAAGAAGCAGAAGACGAGCGCCGTCGTCATCACCGAGCGTGCGGCAAGCGATGCGACGCCACCGTTGCGGATCGTGTCGGCCGCCATCTTGCCCGCCAGTCCGACGGAGCCTGCGGCGGTTGCGTAGCTGAGGACAATCTTGGCGCCGTCGACGACGCCGGGTTCGATATGCATGGTCAGTTCCTTCCTGCACCCATCGTGCATTTGGAGGGCGGCGCGCCAAAGCGGCCGCCATTGCGGTTTTCCCGGGCAGGTCTCCTGACTCGCGCTTCGACGCCGTCACCCGCCTTCCCAGGTCAAACCCAGTGGCACAATGGATGCGGCTCACGCTCACAGTTGCGTGGGCAGTCACGGATCGGGCCCCCTTCGGGTCGTCCCTACCGTGTTCCCTTTTAATCCAGAAGGCTTGGCCTTCATGGAACCTGGGACTCGAACTGTAGACAAGGGCGCGCACGGATACAATCGCCGTTGCGGCCAAATTTGACGTCAGGCCGACATCGGCCGGAGCGGCGATCAGATGCTCTTAAGACTGACCCGCTTGTGGACGTCCTCGGCGGTTTCCACGCGTTCCGAGTACCGGTCGGTCAGATAGCCCGATATGTCGCGGGTCAGCAGCGTGAACTTCATCAGTTCCTCCATGACGTCGACGACGCGGTTGTAATAGGGCGACGGTTTCATCCGCCCGGCGTCGTCGAATTCCAGCCATGCCTTGGCGATCGAGGACTGGTTGGGAATGGTGATCATGCGCATCCAGCGCCCGAGAATGCGCATCTGGTTGACCGCATTGAAGCTTTGTGACCCGCCGCAGACCTGCATCACCGCGAGCGTGCGTCCCTGGGTCGGCCGTATGCCGCCGATCGGCGACAGTGGAAGCCAGTCGATCTGCGCCTTCATGATGCCGGTCATCGCGCCGTGGCGTTCCGGCGAACACCAGACATGCGCCTCCGACCACAGCGATAATTCGCGCAATTCCTGCACCTTCGGGTGGTCGGGCTCGGTCGAGTCGGGCAGCGGAAGGCCGTCCGGATCGAATATCCGCACCTCCGCGCCGAGCCGGTCGAGCACGCGCGCGGCCTCGTAGGTCACGAGCCTGCTATAGGAGCGCTCGCGCAGCGAGCCGTATAGCATCAGCACGCGCGGCTTGTGTTTGGACGGCGCGGTGTTGAACAGCGCTGCGTTGTCGATGTCGTGCAGGAGGTCGTCTGCCAGGTTCGGCAGGCTTGAATCGTCTTTCCAGTCCATGCGGCCTTCTAGCTTGCGTATGACGCGGCGAGGTCCGTCGCGCCTTCCATGGCGCCGATCGTGTTGAGCGCGGTTTTGAGATCCTTCGGGTTCATCTCCTCGAAGGGCAGGGTCATCAGCGCGCGGATGCGCGCCTCGAGCAGGCGGTAGGTCTCGGCGAAGGCCGCGCGGCGTTCCTCGGGCGCGTCGCCCTTGCCTGCGGGGTCGGGAATGCCCCAATGCGCCTGCACCGGCGCGCCCGGCCAGAACGGACAGGTCTCGCCGGCGGCATTGTCGCAGACCGTGATGACGATATCCATTTTCGGCGCGTCCGGTCCCTCGAATTCCGACCAGGACTTGGAACGGAAGCGGCCCGTGTCGTGGCCGTATTCCTTCAACAGCGCGAGCCCGTCCGGATTGGGCGTCCCGCGCGGCGTCGAGCCGGCGGAAAACGCGTTCACGCGGCCTTCGCCGAGCTTCGCCAGAATTGCCTCGCCGAGGATCGACCGCGCGGAATTGGCGGTGCACAGAATGAGAATGTTCTTCATGAAACTCACGAATGTGTTTGAAGGGATTCGACTTTCCGGCCGATATCGTCGAGTTGTCTTTGAAGCGCGAGGCTGTCGAGCGAAGCGATCGGCAGGCTCGTGAACACCGAGATGCGGTTCTTGAGCATGCGGAACGTGTCGGAGAAGGCGAGGCGTTTTTCGGCCTCGTTGCCTTCGACCGCGGCCGGATCCGGCACGCCCCAGTGGGCTGTCATCGGCTGGCCAGGCCAGACGGGGCAGGCTTCCGCGGCGGCCTGGTCGCAGACCGTGAAGACGAAATCCATCGCCGGCGCGCCG
The DNA here is from genome assembly GCF_014904745.1 of Oricola nitratireducens. Taxonomy (GTDB): domain Bacteria; phylum Pseudomonadota; class Alphaproteobacteria; order Rhizobiales; family Rhizobiaceae; genus Oricola; species Oricola nitratireducens. The sequence goes on along the minus strand of NZ_JACZCS010000011.1, from coordinate 102,354 downwards.
GGGATGGCGAATTCGTCCCAGCTCTTGGAGCGCGCGAAGGACGTGTCGAAATTGAGGTTTTCGAGCAGTGCCAGCGTATAGGGGTGGACCTCGCCCTTCGGGTGCGACCCGGCCGACCAGGCCTTGAACCGGCCCATTCCCTCGCGGTTGAGGATCGCTTCGGCCAGAACCGAGCGGGCGGAGTTTCCGGTGCACAGAAACAGCACGTTATACACTTTGTCAGCCATGCGGAGCCTCCCTAGCAAGCGCAGACGATTTCATCCAAAACCGGTTGGCAAAGCTGCGGATTGCCGCCGCAGCAGTCTTCCATCAGAAAGGCGAGCAGGCCGCGCATCCCGTCGAAATCGGCGAAATAGCGGATGACTCGGCCCTCGCGTTCGCTGCGCACCATGCCGGCGCGCGCCAGAACGGCGAGATTGGCCGACATCGTGTTTTGCCGGACGCCGAGCGTCTCGGCGATGTCGCCCGCGGCCATGCCGGCTTCGCCCTGTTTCACCAGCAAACGGAAGACATCCAGCCGCGTTTCCTGGGCCAGCGCGTGCAGCGCGTCGATTACATGTGACTTATCCATAATTCAAGAATTATTGATATATTGAAGAATGTCAATATCGGCGCAACAAACTGTCGCGTTACACGTTTCGTCTTGGTATCTCCGCAGAGTGGGATTAATCTTGACAATGCCAAGAAACGGGTTCCGGAAAGGGAAACTGGCATGACGATACACGCAGCCGGAAACGTTGCCGCGCCGAACGCGACGGAGATCGGCAGGCTGGCCGAAACGCAGCGGCGCTTCTTCCGCACCGGCGCAACCCGCGATCTCGATTTCCGCCGGCGCCAGCTTCGCACTCTGCGCGCCATGCTCGTATCCCACGAGACCGACATTCTGGAAGCGCTGCGCCGCGATCTCGGCCGCCCGCCCGCCGAAGCCTATTCCAGCGAGATCGCGGTCGTGCTGATCGAGATCGACACCGCGCTGAGGCGGCTTGCCGGCTGGGCGCGGCCGAAACGCGCGCGCAGCCCCCGGCTGCTGTTTCCGGCGTCGAGCCATGTCGTTCCCGAGCCGTTCGGCAGCGTCCTGGTCATCGGGCCGTGGAACTATCCGCTGCAGTTGGTTCTCGCTCCCGTCGTTGCGGCGATCGCGGCGGGCAACTGCGCCGTCGTCAAGCCGTCGGAACTGGCGCCCGCTACCTCCACTCTCCTCGCCGGCATGATCCGCAAGACCTTCGATCCGAACATTCTGGCGGTCGTCGAGGGCGGGATCGAACCGACACAGGCGTTGCTCGGTCAGGATTTCGACTATTTGTTTTTCACTGGCGGCACGAAGATCGGCAAGATCGTCATGGCGGCGGCTGCCGAACATCTGACGCCCGTGACCCTCGAACTCGGCGGCAAGAACCCCTGCATCGTCGCCGCCGATACCGACATGAAGACGGCGGCGCGGCGCATCGCCTGGGGCAAGTATTTCAATGCCGGCCAGACCTGCATCTCACCCGACTTCCTCCTTGTCGAGCGATCCGCCGAGGCGGCGTTCCTCGGCGCGCTCAGGGCGGCGCTCACGGAATTTTACGGCGCCGATCCGGCGAAGAGCGCGGACTATGCCCGCATCGTCAACGAACGCCATTTCGATCGCCTCGCGTCGTTTCTGGACCGGGGCAGGGTGGTCGCCGGCGGCGAGATCGACCGGGCGCAACGCTACTTTGCGCCGACCGTGATCGCCGATATTGGCTGGGACGACCCGGTCATGGCGGACGAGATCTTCGGCCCCGTTCTGCCGGTTGTCGTCTATGACGATCTCGATGCGGAGATCGCCAGGCTGCAGGAGCGGCCGAAACCACTCGCCCTCTACATCTTCACGGCGGACGGGAACCGCGCCGACAAGGTGCTCCACGGGGTGTCGTCGGGTGGGGCCAGCGTCAACGACATTTTCGCCCAGTTGCTCAATCTGGAACTGCCCTTCGGTGGCGTCGGCGACAGCGGCATGGGCGCCTATCACGGCAAGGCCGGCTTCGACACGTTCTCGCATCGCCGGGCGATCGTCCGGCGCGGGACATGGCTCGATCTGAAGCTGAAATACCCGCCCTACAAGACGTCGCTCGCTGTGTTCAAAAAGCTTTTGCCGCGCATCATGTAGCCGTTACGGCCACTGCAACACCAGCGCGGCGACGGCGAGATAGCGCAATGTCTTGGCGGCCGCGACCAGGGCCAGGAACGAGGGCAGGGGTTCGCGCAGCACGCCCGCGATGAGCGTCAGCGCATCGCCGCCGAACGGCATCCAGCTCAACAGCAGGCTCCAGCGGCCCCATCGGGAGTACCAGCGTGTCGCCCGCGCGAGCTGTGCCTCGCTCGCCGGAAACCAGCGGCGGTGCCGGAATTTCTCGATGCCACGGCCGAGCACCCAGTTGACGACCGCGCCCAGCGTGTTGCCGAGGCTTGCGGCGGCGAGCAGCGCCCAGACGGGGTGTTCCCCGCCGAGCAGCAGCGCCGACAGGCCAAGTTCGGATTGAGCCGGGAAGATCGTTGCGGCCAAAAAGGCGATCGCGAACAAGCCTGCATAGGCGCCGAATGCCGTCATGCCGGCGGCCGCGCCCGCAACCGCTCGAAAGTGCCGGATTTCGCTCTGGAACCCTCGATCGCCGGCATGTATACAACCCAAAAATCCATTACCTGCCAGCGTGATCGCATTGTTTGAAGTCTTTTCCGTAACCGGTCCGATCTATATCACCATTGCGGTCGGATATCTCTCCACGCGATTTGGTCTTTTTGCCGCTGGCGACATGCGGACGCTGGGGCGCTACGTGCTCTATCTGGCGTTGCCGGCGCTGCTGTTCCGGGCCCTGTCGCAAAAACCTGTCGCCGAAATCGTCAATCCTGCATACATCGCCGCCTATCTCGGCGGAACGGTGACGATGGTGTTGCTGGGCTATCTCGTCGTCCGCAAGGTGTTGGGGCAGGACCGCTCCGCCGCCACCTTCTCCGCCATGGGCATGTCGTGCCCGAACAGCGGTTTCGTCGGTTTTCCGATCATCCTGCTGACCTTTCCGCCGATCGCGGGCAACGTGCTGGCGCTCAACATGTTCGTGGAGAACATTTTCATCGTGCCGCTGCTGCTGATGCTGGCCGAGCGCGCCAAGGGGCAGGAAGGCCATCCTGTCGCCGTTCTCGGATCGGCGTTCGGCCGCCTTGTGATGAATCCCATCGTCATCGGCCTCGCGGCCGGTCTGGTGGTTTCGCTGAGCGGGTTGCACCTGCCGGCACCGGTCGTCAGGTCGGTCGACCTGTTCGCTTCTTCGAGCGCCGCCGTATCGCTTTTCGTCATCGGCGGCATGCTGGTCGGGCTGCCGGTGAGCGGGCTTGCCGACCGCATCGTCCCGATCGTCATCGGCAAGCTTCTTGTCCATCCCTTGATTCTCGTTGCGGCGATCCTGGTCGTTCCGCATTTGGGATTCGCACCGATTGAATCGCCGCTGCGCGAGGCTTTGGTGCTGTCGGCGGCGATGCCGATTTTCGGCGTCTATCCCATCTTCGCCCAGAAATACGGCGAGGAGGGCGTGGCTGCGGTGGCGTTGCTTGCGACGACGCTTTTCTCCTTTTTCACGGTCAGCCTGTTGCTATGGATGCTCCCGGCGGTTACCGGGTAGGCGGCTTCCCCCGAAAGGGTGGCTGCTGATCGGCAATCGATATCGGGCTCCTGGAAAATACCGGTAATGAGTGAGCAGGTTGAAGAGCCGTCCGGCGTGTCTCGCTACATCGCGCCGGTGGCGAAGGCGGCAGCCGCGATGGCTGTGTTTGTCGTCGCCATCTACGCGCTTCACCGGTTCTCGCGCGAGGTCAACTGGAGCGACGTCAAGACCGATCTGTCGGCGCAGTCCTGGGACAGCATCCTTCTCGCGGTCGCGGCGACGGGGCTCAGTTATCTGGCGATGGCGTTTTACGACGTGCTTGGAACCGCGACGGCGGCGCCCGGCAAGGTCCCGCCGCGCATCGCCTTCCTTGCCGGATCCACCGGCTATGCCGTCACCAACCTGCTCGGATTCTCGTGGTTGACCGGCGGCGCTGTGCGTTACCGCCTGTATTCCTCCTATGGTCTCGATCTCGTCGATATCGCCCAGGTGATCGCCAATGTGTGGCTGAGCTTCTGGCTCGGCCTGATGACGATCGTCGCGGCACTGTTCCTGTTCCATCCGTCCGGGCTTAGCGCCGCATTCCAGATGACACCCCAATTCGAGCGCGTCGCCGGAGTCCTGCTGGTGATCGCGATTGCGGTGTTTTTCGTCTGGCTCGGCCGCAAGGGACGCAGGATCCACGTCCGTTCCTACCAATTGCGGTTTCCGACCGGCTTCGTCGCCGCGTCGCAGACCGTGGTCGCCATCATCGACGTGCTCGGCGCGGCCCTGTGCCTCTATGTGCTGCTTCCGGGCGACTTGACCGGCAATTTCGCGCTCTTCTTCGTGGTGTTCGTCTCCGCGATGGGGCTCGGCGTCGCCAGCCATTCTCCGGGCGGCGTCGGTGTCTTCGAGGCGACGATCATCGGCGGCCTCGGCGCCATCGGCCGGCCCGACATGCTGGCCGGCCTCGTCCTGTTCCGGATGGTCTACTACGTGCTGCCCTTCGTGGTCGCCGCGGCCGTTCTCGCCAGCGCGTCGGTCTATGCGATGGGCCGCAAGCACCGCGACGCGCTGCCGACGCTGCGCCGCGCGCTGATGCCGGTGATGCCGGCAATCGCGGCCGGCGTGGTGCTTCTTGCCGGCGCGCTGCTCCTCGTTTCCGGCAGTCTGCCCGGCGAAACGAACCGCCTGCTCGACCTGCGTGATCTCGTGCCGCTGCCGTTCATCGAGGCGTCGCACCTGCTGGCGAGTATCGCCGGGTTGCTGCTGATCATCGTCGCCCACGGGCTTTACCTGCGCAGCTTTCGCGCCTGGCTGGTGGCGATCGGCCTGCTGTCGCTCGGGCTTGTCACGTCGCTTACCAAGGGGCTCGACTGGGAGGAGGCGGTGACGATGGCCGCCGCGCTCGCATTGCTGGCGTCCTTCCGCGCCGCCTTCTATCGCTACAAACATGCGATCTTCCAGCTGGAATGGCATTGGGCGCTGGCAAGCGCTCTGTTCCTGGCGGTGTCGATATGGGTCGGCTTCTTCGCCTATTCCAAGGTGCCCTACAGCAACGACCTGTTGTGGCAATTCACGCTGCATGGCGATGCGCCCCGCTTCCTGCGCGCCGCCCTGGCGACCAGCGTGATCTTCCTCGCGATCGGCCTGAATTCCTTCCTGAAGGCGTCGCCGAAACTGGGCGCCGGCGAGCCGGTTCCGCAGCGCGTGCGCGAGCTGATCGCCGCGTCTCCCGACACCGAGGCTGCCATCGCGCTGACCGGCGACAAGCGGTTCATGCTGTCGGATGACGGCAATGCCTTCATCTCCTATGCCGATGGCGGCACGACGCTGATATCCAAGGGCGATCCGGTCGGCGACGAGCAATCGGGCACCCAGCTTGCCTGGAAGCTGCGCGAACATGCGGACCGTCTCGGCAAGAAGTGCGCGTTCTACGCTGTCGGCGAGAAATATCTTCCCGTCTATCTCGACATGGGCATGTCGATCCTCAAGATCGGCGAGGTCGCGCGCGTCGATCTGCGGCGTTTCACGCTCGATGGCGCATCCAGGGCCAACATGCGCAACGCCCTGCACCGTGCGGAGCGCGAGGGCTATGTCTTCGCCGTCCTGCCCGCAGCGGAAATCGTCCATCGTCTGCCCGAACTGCGCCGGGTTTCCGACGCCTGGCTGGCGGAGAGACAGGGCCGCGAGAAAGGCTTTGCGCTTGGTGCGTTTTCCGAGGATTATCTCGTGCGGTTCGATCACGCGGTCCTGCAGAAGGGCGAGGGCGGAGAGATCGTCGCCTTCGCCAACATCCTGACCGGTGCCGGCCATCACGAGGCTTCGGTGGACCTGATGCGCTTCGATCCCGGCGGGCCGCGCTACGCGATGGACGCGCTGTTCGCCCATTTGATGCTGTGGGCGAAGGCGGAAGGCTATGGCTGGTTCTCGCTCGGCGCGGCGCCGCTATCCGGGCTGAGCGACCACCCTTTGTCGCCACTGTGGAGCCGGCTCGGCAGCTACATATACCGCTATGGCGACAATCTGTATCATTTCGAGGGATTGAGGGCATTCAAGCAGCGTTTCGATCCCGTCTGGACGGCGAATTATCTCGCATGTCCCGGCGGCTTCGACGCGCCGCGCGTGCTGCTCGAGGTCAACGGGCTGATATCGGGCGGCATGCGCGGCCTGGTGGACTAGGGAAGATGCGATGATCCGCAATTACACAGACCATGCAGCCAACGAACGCACCTTCCTCGCATGGGTGCGCACCGCCGTCGCCATCGTCGGTTTCGGATTGGCGGTCGCACGGTTCGGAAACACGGTGACGCCGGTGTGGTCGGAGGTCGGGCTGTTGGTTTCCGGCACGGCGCTCGTATTGGTCGCCTATGCCCGCATGCTCGTCGTGCGGCGCCGCATCGACCGACAGGAAGAGCTTGATGACGCCTCGACCGGCCCGGACATGCTGCTCGTGCTTTTGATCGCGGCGCTCTTCGTGATGATCGCCATGTTCGTCGCCAATATCGGCTGACACGTTCGTCCGGTCAGTCCTCCGGCGCCGCGTTCATGTCGATCGGCCCGGCGACCAGCGTGCGCGGGCCGGGGCCTTCCGCCGCGCGCATGTCGTTGCGGTTGTAGATCACGCAACGGTCGAGCGAGAGGCAGCCGCAACCGATACATGTGCCGAGATTGTCGCGCAGCCGCTGCAGGCGCGCCAACCGCTCGTCCAGCAATTTCGACCATTGCGCCGAAATCGCCTCCCAGTCCTCGCGTGTCGCGATCCGGTCCTCGGGAAGCGCCGACAGCGCCTCGGCGATCTCTTTCAGCGGAATGCCGAGTTCCTGCGCGAAGCGGATGATGGAAAGCCGGCGCACCGCGGCGCGGCTGTAGCGGCGCTGGTTGCCGCGTGTGCGCGAGGCTTTGACGAGTCCCTGCCTCTCGTAGAAATGCAGCGTCGATACCGGCAGTCCGGTGCGTTCGGAAACCTGGCCGACCGTCCATTCGAGTGGAGCCATGATGAAAGCGCCCTGTTGACCTCAACAATAGTTGAGGTTGTATCACCTGCGCCATCGCAAGTCACGCCGTCCGAACTGATTGCGACAAATGACTGAAAACGATGGAGAAAATTATGACAGTCTGGTTGTGCAAGACATGTTTCAATGAGGTTGCGCCGTCTGCCGAACCGCCGGAAACCTGTCGGATCTGTTCCGACGAACGCCAGCATGTTCCGCCGGCAGGTCAGGAATGGATCTCGATTGCGGATTTCGCCGCCACGCACCGCAACGACCTTCGCGACCAGGAGCCGGGGCTGCTTGGCATCGGCGTAGAACCGCAGGCGGGTATCGGTCAGCGCGCACTGCTGATCGAACATCCCGACGGCGGCGTGTTGTGGGATGGCGTGCCGCTGCTCAGCGAGGAGGCGATCGACGAGATCAACCGGCGTGGCGGCGTGCGCGCCATGGTGATGTCGCATCCCCACCTCTACGGGGCGGCGGTCAGCAATTCGATCAGCCTCGGCAACGTGCCGATCTTCATCCCGGTGGCCGATCGCGACTGGATCGCGCGCCCGCACGAGAATATCCGCGTTTTCGCCGGTGACCGGCTGGACCTCGGCCACGGCGTCACGGCGCATGTCACCGGCGGCCATTTCGACGGCTCGGCGTTCCTCCATTGGCGCGATGGCGCGGAAGGAAAGGGCGCGCTTCTGACCGGAGACACTATCATGGTCACGCCGGGCGGCAGGCGCGTCAGTTTCATGTGGTCTATGCCGGGCCTGATCCAGCTTCCGCCCGCCCATATCCGGCGCATTGTCGCCATGACCGAACCGCTCGCCTATGACCGAATTTATGGCGGCTGGTGGGATTCGAAGGTGGAAAACGACGCGAAGGCCGCCGTCGCGCGCTCCGAACGCCGCATCCGCAAGATCCTCTGTGCGCCGCCGCTCGCGCTCGCGGCCACGTGACCGGCCCTTCGGTTTTTACGCGCAAGGGATTGAATTCGCGCCGCATTGCCTGCAACAAGGATCGGGCATGCGGCCGCCACATTGAGAGGCTATGCCGAAGCCCAGAGGAGACCGCCCGCAAGGCGCAAAGACAGGGCGCCGCGAGGCGAGGCCCGACGGGAAACACGACATGAGCCAGTCCCCCCAGACATCCGGCGGAACCGGAAAAACTGCCATCCAGAGCGCCGCCGAGCGTTTTGGCGTCATCGAGCGCCCCCTGCTGGAATGGACGCCGGAGATCGCGGAAGAGACCGAGCACCTCTACCAGAAGGTCAAGGACCACATCCCGCGCATCGAGTGGCCCGTTTACGCGCCCTATATCTCGGCGATCAACCGCCTGAAGAAAGAGCGCAACGCGGTCATTCTGGCGCACAACTACCAGACGCCGGAGATCTATCACTGCGTCGCCGATATCGTCGGCGACTCGCTGCAGCTCGCCAAGGAGGCGACCAAGGTCGACGCCGAGATCATCATCCAGTGCGGCGTCCACTTCATGGCCGAGACCTCGAAGTTGCTCAATCCGGACAAGACCATTCTGATCCCGGACATGAAGGCCGGCTGCAGCCTGGCGGATTCGATCACCGGCGCCGATATTCGTCTGCTGCGCGAGCGTTATCCCGGCGTGCCGGTCGTCACCTATGTCAACACCTCCGCCGAGGTGAAGGCCGAGACCGACATCTGCTGCACCTCGTCCAACGCGGTGCAGGTCGTCGAATCCTTCGGCGTCGACAGGGTGCTGTGCATTCCCGACGAATATCTGGCGCTCAACGTCGCCGCCCAGACCAAGGTGAAGATCCTGACCTGGAAGGGCCATTGCGAGGTGCATGAGCGCTTCACGGCGGAAGAACTGCTCGCCTACAAGGAAGCCGATCCGCAGATCGAGATCGTCGCCCATCCCGAATGCCCGCGCGAGGTCGTCGAGATCGCCGATTACACCGGCTCGACATCGGGCATGATCAACTATGTGAAGGACCGGAAGCCGCCGAAGGTGCTGCTGGTGACCGAATGCTCCATGGCCTCGAACATCGAATCCGAAGTGCCGGAGGTGCAGTTCGTCAAGCCGTGCAACCTGTGCCCCCACATGAAGCGGATCACGCTGCCGAAGATCCTCGACTCGCTGTGCGAGATGAAGGAGGAGATCCTCGTCGATCCCGCCATCGCCGACCGCGCGCGCCTTGCCGTCGAGCGCATGGTGAACCTGAAGCACTGAGGAAACAGCGAGCGGCGGCTGTCTGCGCAGCCGTCTGCTTCACTCGGCCAGTTCGAACGGCAATTCGAAATCGCCGCTTTTGTCCGAGTGCTGGTCGCGCACGTGGAATTTCGCGACATATTCCCCGGCCGGCAGACCCGAGAGACTGACGGTCAGCTGCATCTGGAATTCGCGGTTGTGATAGCGCACCGGCAGGGTGATGGCGAGGAAATCGTCCTTGGAGAACAGCTCCTTGCCGTCCGGGTCGGTCAGGATGAAATCCGAGACGAGGCCGATTTCGTTTCCGCCGATCGAATGCTTCCCATAGCCGAAGCCGATCGGTTCGGCATAGATCACCAGCGGTTCGCCGGGCTTGAAGACGCTGGAGTCGCGCGGCCGGTAGATACCGAAACCGTCGGAATCTTCGACGAAGAGCACCTTGCGGAAAACCAGCGGCGATGCCGACCAGATCTCTCCCATCGCCTTGTCCAGCGCCGTCACGGCGCCGATCGGGTCTCCCTGGCCGAGCAGGCGTTCCGCCTCTTGTGCGTAATCCGTGATCGGGCCGGCGCGGCTGCCGGCGGCGGAGATCGCCAGGAAAAGAAGGGAGACGGCGAAGGTGCCTGCGCGCATGTGATTTCTCCTCGGAACCGGTTCCGTAACGGAATCAGTTTCCTGTTTGCGCCGGAAATGGTCAACATGGCCGCTTGGGCGGCAAGCTGCGGTCTTTCGGGGAGCCTTTCAGGCGGGAACAGCCGCGGGGACTAGCGCAATTCCACCGGAACAGCGTAAGGGGAAGATGTTTGAAATGACGTCCGCGGCCGAACCGCCGGGCGGACGGTGAGGGGAACAGACCGAATTGAACAAGACGGATAACAGCGTGCTCATCATCGGCGGCGGGCTTGCCGGGCTTTTCTGCGCGCTGAAACTGGCGCCGAAGGCCGTGACGGTGATCACCGCGGCGCCGATCGGGCGCGGCGCCTCGTCGGCCTGGGCGCAGGCCGGCATCGCCGCCGCGGTCGGGCCCGGCGACACGATCGAGAAACATGTCGCCGACACCATTGCCGCCGGCGACGGCATCGTCGACGAGGCGGTCGCCCGCATGATGGCCTCGCAGGCCTCCGACCGCATCCATGATCTGCTCGACTACGGCGTGCCCTTCGACCGCGATCTGGAAGGCCGTCTACAGGTCAGCCGCGAGGCGGCGCATTCGGAGAGCCGCATCGTGCGTGTGCGCGGCGACATGGCCGGCCGCGCCATCATGCAGGCGCTGGTCGAAACCGTGAAGAAGACGCCGTCGATCCGCGTCCTTGGCGGCTATGTCGTCGAAAGGCTGCTGGTCGAGGACGGCCGCGTCGTCGGCCTGCAGGCGCTCGGCAATGGCGAGGGCGAGGAGAACATCCTGACCCTGCGCGGCTCGCAGGTGGTGATCGCTGCCGGCGGCATCGGCCATCTCTACGAAGTGACGACCAATCCGGCCGAGGCGCGCGGCGGCGGCGTCGGCATGGCGGCGCGCGCCGGCGCCCGCATGGCCGATCTCGAATTCGTCCAGTTCCATCCGACCGCTATCAATGTCGGCAAGGACCCGGCGCCGCTGGCGACCGAAGCCCTGCGCGGGCACGGCGCGACGCTGCTCAACAAGGACGGCGAGCGCTTCATGCTGCCGATCCATCCCGACGCGGAACTGGCCCCGCGCGATGTCGTAGCGCGCGGCATCTTCGCCGAGGTGCAGGCCGGACGCGGCGCGTTTCTCGATTGCACCAGGGCTGTCGGCGAGACATTCGCCGAGGAATTCCCGACCGTCTACGGATATTGCCGGGAGGCCGGCATCGATCCGGTGACGCAGCCGATCCCGGTCATTCCCGCTGCGCATTACTTCATGGGCGGCATCTGGACCGATCTCGACGGCCGCACGTCGTTGCCCGGCCTGTGGGCTTGCGGCGAGGTGACTTCGACTGGCGCCCATGGCGCGAACCGGCTGGCGTCCAACTCGCTTCTGGAGGCGGTCGTCTTTTCCGCCCGCATCGCCGACGCCCTCGGCGGCGAGGACCTCTGGGACGCGCCGGCAGACTGGTCGGAGGGCTCGATGGAGAGCGGCCGCCAGAAGCCGCGCCCTGACAGCGACCAGATGAAACTCCTGCGCCACACGATGAGTTCCGATCTCGGCGTTCTGCGCAATAAGGCCGGCATGCGCGAGGCGCTGCGCACCATCCTGCGCCTGGAGCGCGAGGCCGACACCGAGCGGTTCCTCAACGTGTTGGCGGCGGCGAAGCTGATCGCGGTCTGCGCGCTCAACCGCACCGAAAGTCGCGGCGGCCATTTCCGCACCGACTTCCCGGCCGAGGACGAGGCCTGGCGCCGCCGCACCTTCACCACGCTCGACCAGGCCGAAAAGACGATTCCCGCCCTGCTGGAGGAATGAGACCCATGCCCGTTGCCGCCCTGCCGCCGAGCCTGCCACGCCTGATGGTAGAGGACGCCGTGCGCGCCGCGCTCCTTGAGGATCTCGGACGTGCCGGCGACATAACGACGAACGCGACCATTGCTCCCGACGCCACGGCGACAGCGCTGCTCGCCTCGCGCGAGGATGGCGTGATCGCCGGGCTCGGGCTTGCCGAGACCGCTTTCAAGCTGATGGATCCGTCGATTGCCTTCGAGGCAAGGCTGTCGGATTGCGACACGGTCAAGCCGGGCGACGTGGTCGCCGCGATCAGCGGCAATGCCCGCGCCATTCTCTCCGCCGAACGCGTCGCGCTCAATTTCCTGATGCACATGTCCGGCATCGCCACCTACACGGCGCGCTTTGCCCGCGAGATCGCGCATACCCATGCGAAGGTTACCTGCACGCGCAAGACCATTCCCGGCCATCGCAGCTTCGAGAAATATGCCGTGCGTTGCGGCGGCGGCTCCAACCACCGCTTCGGCCTCGACGACGCGATCCTGATCAAGGACAACCACATCGCTGTTTCCGGCGGCGTCGCGAAAGCGGTTCAAGCCGCGCGCGCCTATGCCGGCCACCTGGTCAGGATCGAGGTCGAGGTCGATACGATAGAACAGTTGCACGAGGCGCTGACGGCGGCGCCCGACGCGGTCCTGCTCGACAACATGACCAACGACCAGCTGCGCGAGGCCGTCGCCCTCAACAAGGCCGACAATGGCGGCCGCGTGAAGCTGGAGGCATCGGGCAATGTCCGTTTCGAGACGATCGGGGAGATCGCCGAGACCGGCGTCGACTACATCTCGACCTCGAAGATCACCATGGCCGCCCCGACGCTCGATGTCGGTCTCGATATCCGGCTCGGCTGATCTGCCTTACGCGGTCACCTCGTAGAGATGCACGTCGCGCTGCGGGAAGGGGATCGAAAGCCCCTCGGCGTCGAAACGCTGCTTGGCGAGCCTGATCAGGTCGCGTGACGTCGTCCACCAGTCCGGCGTGGCGATCCAGACGCGGCAGGTGACCTCGACCGCGCTGTCGCCGAGATTGGACACGTAGATGAACGGTTCCGGATCGGCGAGCACCTTGTCGTGGTCGCGGGCCAACGCCTCGAAGGCCGCAAACGCCTTGTCGATGTCGTCCTTGTATGCGATGCCGACGACGAGATCGAAACGCCGCTTCGGCTTGCGCGAGAAATTCGTCACCGTGCTGCCCCAGACATCGGAATTCGGCGCGAGCAGGTAAAGCCCGTCCAGCGTCTCGAACTCCGTCGCGAAGAGGCCGATTTCCTTGACCACGCCCTTGGCGTTGCTGGTCTCGACATAGTCGCCGACCTGGAACGGCCGCAGGAACAGAAGCATGATCCCGGCCGCGATGTTCTGCAGTGTTCCCTGCAGCGCGAGGCCGATGGCGAGGCCGGCGGCGCCCAGCGCCGCGATGATCGACGCGGTCTGGACGCCGAACTGCGTCAGCACCATCACGAAAACGAGGATGAGGACCGTGTAGCGCGCGCCCTTGGCGATGAACAGGTTCAGCGTCTCGTCGCTGTTGCGCAGCCGTTTCAGGGCCGTATAAACCCAGTGCCGCACGATGCCGGCGACGATGAAGCCGATGACCAGGATCAGCAGCGCGCCGATGACGGAGAAGGCGTATTCGATGATAAGGCGGCTGGCCGCGTCCCATATGACGCCGGCCGCGTCGTTGACGCTGCCCACCGCGCCTTTCACGATCTGGTCGGTATTCTCCATTCGGACCCCCTTTGCCTGTTAAATTGAACACACCGGATACTACGCATATCCGCCCGCTTTGGTTCCCCAAGTTTTCGTTTGTATCCCTCCCGGCTTGGTCGCCGGCCTGCGCTATGGTTTTCTGCGCGCCGGTCATTGGGAAAAACGAGGTTTGCATGTCCTTTGTCGAAACGTACAGAAAAGCCGTCGACCCGAGCGAGTGCGATATTCTCGGCCATATGAACGTATCCCGGTATTTCGCCGCCTGCAGCGACGCAATGTTCTCGCTTCAAACCACGCTCGGTCTCGGGCTGAGCAACATCACCGGCGGGAAGAGGATGTCCTTCGCCGTCGTGCACACCGAAGCCGACTTCCGCTCCGAGGTGCTCGCCGGCGAGGTGATCGCGATGCGCACCGCCGTCGAGGAGATCGGCAACAAGTCGATGCTTTTCCGGCACCGCCTCTACCGGGCCGAACAGGAGGTACTTTCGTTCGAGGCGCTGTTTCGCTGTGTGCTGCTCGATCTCGAAACCCGGAAAGCCGCGCCGATCCCCGACGACATCCGCGAGAAAGCCGAACGCCTGCGTGCGGGATAACGCTCCCTCTTTCCGCCCGTAACTTGCCGGATTACCCGCTTCGCGGGATACTGGGACGAGGTCCCGGCTTTCCCGAAAACGGAATGGCGCCGGGGGGAGGAAGCGCGATGATTTTCGTTGCGGCAAGCAAGGATGGCGGCGAAATCCGCTATCGCGACACCAAACGGTATTTGTGGTGGCTCTCGGTCCTGTCGCCGGGCATACCCGGCGTTTCCGCGCTCCTGCTCTGGCACACCGGAAACCTGTTCTGGGCGGCATTCCCGCTATTGTTCATCTTCGGCCTGGTGCCGGCACTCGATTTCCTGTTCGGCGAGGATACCAACAACCCGCCGGAGGAGGTCGTCGAGGAACTGTCGAATGACGGCTACTACCGCTTCCTGCTCTTCGTCTCCGTGCCGGTGCTCTGGTTCAGTTTCCTTGCCAGCGCCGCGGTCGCGGCCTCGCTGGACCTGCCTGTCTGGGCGTATCTTCTCATGGCGTTCGGCGCCGGAGCGGTGTCCGGCGGCGGGCTCACCGTCGGCCATGAACTCGGCCACAAGGCGAATGCGCTCGACCGGTTCGGCGCCAAACTGGCCTGCGCGCTGACCGCCTACAGCCATTTCTGCATCGAGCACAATCGCGGCCATCATCTCCATGTCGCGACGCCGGACGACCCGGCCTCGGCGCGACTCGGCGAAAGCGTCTTCCGCTTCGCATTGCGCGAAATCCCGGGCGCGGCGGTGCGCGGCTGGGCGCTGGAGCGGGCGCGGCTGCAGAAGAAGGGTTTTCCGTTCTGGCATTGGCGTAACGACATCCTGCAGGGCTATGCGATCACGCTCGCCGCCGCGGTTATGCTGACTGCGCTGTTCGGCTGGGCGGTGGTGCCGTTCCTGGTGATCCACCACGTCTTCGGCTGGCTGCAGCTGACGCAGGCCAACTATGTCGAACATTACGGCCTGAAGCGGCAGAGGCGCGCCGACGGACGCTACGAGCCCTGCGCACCGCGCCATTCCTGGAATACCAACCACATCGTGTCGAACCTGATGCTGTTTCACCTGCAGCGCCATTCCGACCATCACGCCAATCCGATGCGGCCCTATCAGGCATTGCGCAATTTCGATGAATTGCCGCGCCTGCCGAGCGGCTATCCCGGCTGCTTCATGCTGGCCGCGATTCCGCCGCTGTGGCGCATGGTGATGGACCCGAAGGTGATGCGCTGGGCCGGCGGAAAGCTCGAAAACGCTAATGTCATGCCCGGTCTCGAAAGCCGGTATGCGGCGAAATTCGCCAGCTAGTCGTCGCTGCCCGGCGTCAGCGACAGCCGGAACGGCACCCCCTCGAAGGCGTCCTCGCCGCGTCCGATCGACCGGATCGCGTCGACCATGCGGCCCTGCCGGCCGAGCACCGCGTCGGCGATCTCGATCAGCTTCGGATTGGGCGTCGCCGACGGCGCGCGCCAGCGCAAATCATGCGCCAGTTCGCGTTCATCGAGCTCCGGATTGAGCGCCAGCGCGATCATGTAGGCCGAAGCCGTCGAGCGCGAGATGCCGGCAAAACAATGCACGATCATCGGGTCCGCCTGGTCCCAGTCCCGGCCGAAATCGAGGATCGCGCGCACATGTTCCTCGCCCGGCAGCGTCATGCCTTCCATCGGCATCGCGATGTCGTTGAAGCCGAGGAACAGATGCTGCTCCTCGGCGATCTCCTGCGGACGTTCCACCGGCGTTCCCGCATTGATGACGGTCAGCATCCGCTTCGCTCCGGTCGAGGCGGCGGTGGCATGGATATGGGCGAGCGGGCAGACGACGATATACGGCATGGTCAGGCTTTCCTTTTGCGCGGCGCGCGTTCCGCCTCGAAATCGGCTTCGACTTCGGCGAAGCGGGCGAGGAACATCTCCTGCACCTCGGACGCCGGAAGCGGCGTCAGGTCGAGCCCGTCGGGCGAAAAGCCGCGCGGTCGTCCGAAATAGGTGACGGCTTCCTTCTCCGAGAAGCCGGCAAGAAGCGTAGCCTCGAAAAATGCGGAAATCTGGTCGGCGCGCTTGATCTGCGCATGCATCGCTTTCGAGGGATGCGGCGGCAGGCCGAAACGGATGTGGATCGCGGCCTCGAGGCGGGATTCCACGGCCTTGTAGTTTCCGCCGAGCACCTTCTTGAAGGGCGAGATCATGTCGCCGATCACATATTCCGGCGCGTCGTGCAGCAGCGCCGCGAGGCGAAGCTGTGCCGTGCAGGACGGAACGATCCGGGCCACGATTTCCTCGACGAGGAGCGAATGCTGCGCCACTGAGTAGGCGTGGTCGCCGCCGGTCTGGCCGTTCCAGCGCGCCACGCGCGCGATCCCGTGCGCGATGTCAGAGATCTCGATGTCGAGCGGCGAAGGATCGAGCAGGTCGAGCCGGCGGCCGGATAGCATGCGCTGCCATGCGCGCGACGGCGCGCCCTCGCGGTCAGGCATGGTCAGTCTCCCTCATGGCCGGCTTCCTCCGGCCAGCGATAGCCGACATTGTCCGGCAGCGACAAGGTGACGGTCTGTCCGGCGGCCGTGATCGGCTGGCCGGCGTCCATGGCATCTTTTGCCCGGTCGAGACGCACCAGCGCGAGCGCCTGGCCGCCGGACACGCTGCCGAGCGCGCCGACGGTCTTGCCGCCCGCTTCGAGCGGCGTTCCGGGCTGGGGCAGGGGCGCTTCGCCGGCCGCGATCGCAAGACGACGGCGCGCCGTGCCGCGGTGCTGCATGCGCGAAACGACTTCCTGGCCGACATAGCAGCCCTTGCGGAAATCGACGCCGCTGTTCTGGTCATAGGAAATGTCGTGCGGGAAGGCGTCGCCCGGCTCGAAATCCGGGCCGCTTTCGGCAACGCCATGCGCGATGCGCAGCGCCGTCCAGCCTTGCGCGTCATCCTCGCCGGCAGGCGCCTCGCCGTAATGGCGCAACACGCGGAGATCGTCGGGGAACCGGCTGTCGGCGATGGTTCGGCCGCCCGCCGGCATTGAATCTTTTTGCCAGGATATTGCCGCAAGCGATTCTTCCGACTCGGCAATTTCGACCTTGGCGCGCAGCTTGTACATGGTCAGCCGGCGCGTGAAATCGCCGGCGAGGTTGGAGCGGATGTCGATCAAAAATCCGCCCGCGCCGTCCCGGAAGACCAGGAAATCGAACATGATCTTGCCCTGCGGCGTCAGCAGCGCCCCGGCGCGGGCCATGTCGACGGGAATCGTCGTCACGTCGCAGGTGACGAGATTCTGCAGAAAATGTTCCGCGTCCTCGCCGGTGACGGAAATCAGGCTTCGGCCGGATGGAAAATGAACGGGCATGGCACCAGATTCGCTTCGCGCGCTTGCTTTCGGGGTGAGTGCTACGTAATCCCGGCGCAACGGCGCGGCAAGGGACGGACTGGCATGAATGAAACTTTCGATCTCATCCTGAAGAACGGAACCGTGGTCAATCACGACGGTCAGGGCCGCCGCGATATCGGCGTGCGCGACGGTCGCATCGCATTTATCGGCGCGCTGTCCGGCGCCGATGCCGGCGAGGTGATCGATTGCACCGGCCTGCATGTGCTGCCGGGCGTCGTCGACAGCCAGGTCCATTTCCGCGAGCCTGGCCTCGAGCACAAGGAAGATCTGGAGACCGGATCGCGCGCCGCGGTGCTTGGCGGCGTCACCGCCGTCTTCGAGATGCCCAACACCAATCCGCTGACGACCAGCGAGGAAGCGCTTGCCGACAAGGTTGCCCGCGCGACGCACCGCATGCATTGCGATTTCGCCTTCTGGGTCGGCGGTACGCGCGAAAACGCCGATATCGTCGGTGAACTGGAGCGCCTGCCGGGTGCTGCGGGCATCAAGGTCTTCATGGGATCGTCGACCGGAAGCCTGCTCGTCGAGGACGACGAGGGCGTCGCCTCGGTTCTGCGCAACACGCGTCGCCGCGCCGCGTTCCATTCCGAGGACGAATACCGGCTGCGCGAGCGGGCGGGGCTCCGCGTCGAGGACGATCCGTCCTCGCATCCGGTCTGGCGCGACGAGGTCGCGGCCATGATGTGCACGGAACGTCTGGTGCGCATCGCCCGCGAGACCCGCGCCCGGATCCATGTCCTGCATATCTCGACGGCCGAGGAGATCGCCTTCCTCCAGCAGCACAAGGATGTCGCGACCGCCGAGGCGACGCCGCACCACCTGACGCTGACGGCGGACGATTACGCCCGTCTCGGTACGTTGATCCAGATGAACCCGCCGGTGCGCGCGCCGCGCCACCGCGACGGCATCTGGCACGGCGTCGCCCAGGGCGTCATCGACGTGCTTGGCTCCGACCATGCGCCGCATACGCTCGACGAGAAGGCGAAACCCTATCCAGCGTCCCCCTCCGGCATGACCGGCGTCCAGACGCTGGTGCCGATCATGCTCGATCACGTCAATGCCGGGAAACTGACGCTGGAGCGCTTCGTCGACATGTCCTCGCACGGCCCGAACCGCATCTTCGGCATGGCCCGCAAGGGCCGTATCGCCGCCGGCTATGACGCCGATTTCACCATCGTCGACATGAAGCGGCGCGAAACCATCCGCAACGAACAGGCCGGATCGAAAGCGGGCTGGACACCCTATGACGGCAGGCAAGTCACCGGCTGGCCGGTCGGCACCGTCATTCGCGGCAGGCGGGTGATGTGGGAGGCGGAAATCGTCACGCCCGCGACGGGCGAACCGGTTCTATTCTCCGAAGCTCTGCCCGCCTGAAGCACGCCGGCGCAGTTCCTCGGCAAGCGTCCTGAGACGCTTTTCGGCTTCGGCCGTTACGCCGCCGCGCGCGTGATCGGCGCGCAGCGCCTTTTCGACCTCGTCGATCATCCGTTCCAGGCTCGGCCGGTCGCCCTCGCGCGCATGATGGCCGAACAGGTCGATCCAGTTGTCGGTGATGTGACCGGCGTCCATCAACCGGTCGAACAGCCCGTGCGGATTGCGCCCGCCGAACAGGATGCCGAAAGCCGCCACGACAAAGGAAACCGGGCTCAGCACGAAATCGCGCAAGCCGTCGGCGAACAGTTTGACCTGAAAGATGATGAGACGGCGCAACAGCGCACCGCGCGATAGTCCACCCAAGGCTGTGCCTTCGGCAACCGGCCGGTAAATCTGCGTCTGGCTGGTCATGGTCACTCCCCGCATGGTCCGCCTGGGTTACATATCGGGATGGATCCGCCGGAATCCAAGACCTGCGGCACTGAACTCAGTCGCCGGCGACGAAGAAGCGCCAGCGTCCGTCGGGCGTGATCCCGACGCGGTAGAAGACATAGGCGCCGAAGGAGCGCATGTCCTCGTAGTCGCCCGCGGTGACGAGCTTGAACAGCTCCACGCGCTGTTTCGGCGTCAGGTCGTCGAGCGAGGTCGCGACGAAATAGGGCCAGACGAACATCTCGTTCGGCGTGCCGGGATCGTAGATCGCGTAACCGGCCTCCATCACTTCCAGCAGGATGGCAAGAATCTCGTATCCCTCCGGGTCGCCCGAAAGCGCGCGGATATATTCGATCGGATCGCCGTCATAGCCGCCGAGCGAAAGCTGGGTCGTGTTCGCGCCGACACCGATCAGCGGCCTGAGCGCCTCGTAATCGGCGTCGCGCGCGGCCTTCATGATCATTTCGCGCATCTCTTGCACGGGCGCCGGCAGGTCCTCGACCTTGCCGCCGATGACCGGTTCCGCGGTCTGGATGGTGCCGGCGCCGCCGGGCACGGCGAGCGGATTTTCCGGATCCTGCGCGATCGGCCGCTGGAACGGTTCCGGCAACGGCACCAGGCTGGGCCCCGGGCCGGTCGTGTCGCCGGAGTCCTGCGCGAGCGCGGATTGCGGCAGGGCCATGGCGGAGAAAAGCGCGGCGGTCAGGGCGAAACGGAACAGTGACGCGAGCGGGCCGGGACAACGGCGCGGCTGAAAACATCCGACTGACCGTCTGGCACGCACCGTCATTTCATCCCCCGGGGGCGCTTTTCGAAATCTCTTACTGAACAATTCGGTCCGGCGTGAACTCTCCGCACAGGATGCGTTCGCGCAGCGTGTCGACCAGCGCAAGCGCGGCGTCCTCGCCATGGGCGCGGATCATCTCTTCGAGCGCGGTGGCGATCGCCGCATCGGCGAGGATGTCGGATTCGATCCCCTCCATTGCGCCGTCGGCCCACGCTTCGCTGTGGAACTCCAGCGCCGCGATCCGTTTCTCGCGCTCGATGATCTCATCCATCTCGTTTATCGTTACATTCATCGTGCTCAATTGGATCACGCCATTTTGGTACACTGCATTTACACGCTGTTAACATATCAGCACCGCTCCGCGAAACAAAAGCGGCAACGGGGAAAACCGTTAACGAAAGATTAAGGCCGCTTCACGTTTTCTTATTCGCCGTAGCGGCTGTTGATTTCCCGCGTCAGGTTTACGCCCTCGGCCATGTAGTGCCCCGCGGCCTCGAGCGCCTGGTCCGTGCAGGTGGTGTAGACGCTGTCGAAAGTGCGATAGCCGCGGTTGAAACTCGCGATCAGCCGGGCGCGCCGCAACGGTTCCGGATTTTCGATCGTCAGCAGCTGCTGCATCTGATCGCGCCACTGGTTCGATTCCTCACCGCACAGATTGCGCAGGTAGTGGATCGAGCCGAGGACTTCGGCAAGCCTGGTGAGTTTGGCGTCGTAGGGCACGTTGGAAGCGCCCTGCGCCGCAGACGCGGCGGGGAGAAGGATCGTCGCGATCACGGCGATCGCGTGCAAATTTGCCTTTCCTCTGGACAAGTCCGGCCGCCTCCAGCGGTTCGCGGCCCTGTTTGCCGGGCCGTTCGGTTCGGCTTGCGTGTTAGCCGATTTTGCGGCGGCCCGCAAAGCCCTTGCGGTGTTCGCTTCAGGTCGCGGCCGCGATCTCGCGCGCCACCGCAAGCGTCGTCTCGGTGATATCGAGCGAAGCCATGTCGGCAAGCGAAAACCATCCCGCTTCAGCCGCGTCGTCGCCGGCGTCCGGATCGCCCGAGACGGTCGCGCGATGAACGGCGAGCACGAAATGATGCGGCGGCTCGTCCCCGCTGTCGTTGCCGATGATTTCCAGCAGGGTGTGAAAACAGACGTCACGCGCCTCGAGTCCGGTTTCTTCGAAAAGTTCGCGCCGCACCGCCTGTTCCAGTGTTTCGCCGAAATCCAGCCGTCCGCCCGGAAACGCCCACAGGTCCTTTGCCGGCGGCCGGCCGCGCAGTACCAACAGGAATTCCCCGGTTTCGGGGTTTCGCGCCGCCACCGATACGGCGATAAGGGGTGTAGGTTTTGGCTTCGTCATAATGCTCGTCGCGGTCCTGCTGCGGTTCGCTTGTAGCATTGCAGCCTGTCGACGTTGAGGGGACCAGAGGGATGAATGTGAAACATTTGACGGTGGTTACGCTCGTCATTGGCGCGGCGCTGGCGCTGTCGAACTGCCAGACGCTGAACGAGGACCAGTGTTCGGTCACCGACTGGCGGACCTTGGGTGGCACGGACGGGGCCGCCGGGCGCGCGCAGGACTATGTCGCCCGCCATCAGGAGGCCTGCACGAAATACGGCATTCCGGTCGATGTCCCGGCCTGGCGGTCGGGCTGGCAGGAGGGGATCCGCCGTTACTGCACGCCCTATAACGGGCTCGAAGTCGGCCGTCGCGGTTCGTCCTATGCCAACTCGTGCCCCGCCGATCTGGCGGTTTCCTTCCGCGAGGCCTACGACACCGGCCACCAAGTCTGGTCGGCGCGCATCGAACGCGATCGCATCCAGCGCGAGCTCGACGACGCAATCACTGAAGTGGCTAGGGCGGCGCCGGAAAACCGGTCTCTCGCGCAACTGAAAGTCGAACTGAAGCGCAACGAATTGTTCTCCGCGCAGAACCGTCTCAACGATGCCGATCGGGCAGCCGATTTCTATCGGCTCCGGCTGCAGTCCAACGGCTGATGTGCGGGCGCTTCTCATTGCTGCAGTCGCCCGAGGAGGTGGAGGCCTTCTTCGCGCTCGACGGGCTGGAGGCGTTTCCGCCGCGCTACAACATCGCGCCGACGCAGCCGATCCTGACGGTCACCGCCGCGCCGCCGCGCGAACCGGGTTCGAACCGGCCCGACCGCGAGGCGCATCTGGCGCGCTGGGGTCTGCTGCCCTCCTGGGTCAAGGATCCGAAGGATTTCCCGCTGCTGATCAACGCGCGTTCGGAGACGGCGGCGGAAAAGGCGTCGTTCCGCGCCGCCATGCGCCACCGCCGGGCGCTCATCCCGGCCTCCGGCTTCTATGAATGGAAGCGCGACAAGGCGACCGGCCGGTCGCAGGCCTACTGGATCCGGCCGGCGGATGGCGGCGTCATCGCCTTCGGCGGATTGGCGGAAACCTGGATGTCGACCGATGGCAGCGAACTCGACACCGCGGCGATCCTGACCACGGCATCGTCGCCCGCCATCGCCTTCATTCATGACCGCATGCCCGTGACGATCATGCCGGAGGATTTTGCCCGCTGGCTCGATTGCCGCACCCTGGAGCCGCGCGACGTCAGGGATCTGCTCGCGCCCGCGCCGGACGGCTTCTTCGAGGCCATTCCGGTCTCAGACAAGGTCAACAAGGTTGCCAACACGACGCCTGACGTGCAGGACCGCGTCGAGCCGAAGGGCTTTGCCGTGCCCGGCGATACGGCTAAACCGGACGCCACCGAAGAATCGCCCGGCAAATCGCCCGAGGGCGGCCAGATGAAGCTGTTCTGAACCGTCCCATGTTCGTTTCACCGATTCTCACCGCCGGTGCGTCCGGCTTCTTTCTCGGCGCGTCGCTGATTATCGCCATCGGCGCGCAGAACGCCTTCATCCTGCGCCAGGGATTGTTGCGCGAGCATGTCTTCGTCCTGTGCCTGATCTGCTCGCTGTCGGATGCGGCGCTGATCGCGGCCGGTGTCGGCGGTTTCGGGTCCCTGGTCGCGGCCAGCGAAACCGCGATCCGTCTGGTGACCTGGGCGGGCGCCGCCTTTCTGGCGATCTACGGCACGATCGCGCTGGCGCGGGCATGGAAGCCGTCCGCGCTGAAGGCGGCAAGAGACGGCCGGACCTCGCTCGCAAGCGCGGTGGCGACCTGCCTTTCCTTCACCTTCCTCAACCCGCATGTCTATCTGGACACGGTCGTCCTCGTCGGCGGCATTTCGGCGGGCTATGCGGGCATGGCGCGCGCCGTGTTCGGCGCCGGCGCCGTCGCCGCATCCTTCGTCTGGTTCTTCGCGCTCGGATATGGTGCCAGGCTGCTGCAGCCGCTGTTTGCCAAACCCGCGGCCTGGCGCGTCCTCGATCTGGCGATCGCCGGCGTGATGTACGCACTCGCCTTCAGCCTGGCGGCGCGGGCAATGAACTAGCCCCGGGCTCAACCGCCCAATCCCCCTGGTCCGCGGTTCATGGATTGCTGGCCTGGCCGACGGTGAAGAAACCGTCCGCCAGACAACGCCCGGGGCCTACCTTTCGCAAGGTAAGCTATCATAACGCGGGACGGCATTTTGATCGCCGCGCATTTATGCGAAAATTGGGATTGATTGATGACAACGCATGCGGGAGAGCAATCTGCGGGGCACGAATGGGTTGCCTTTGGCCCGAAGCCTTGCAATGGACAGGCGCGATGACGAAGAGAGCCGCGCGATGACCGATAAACCCGTCCTGACCCTCTACAATACGCTGACACGGCGGAAAGAGCCGTTCGTGCCGATCGATGCGAACAATGTGCGCATGTATGTCTGCGGCCCGACGGTCTACGACTTCGCCCATATCGGCAATGCGCGCCCGGCGATCGTCTTCGACGTGCTGTTCCGGCTGCTCCGCCACATCTACGGGCCGGATCACGTCACCTATGTGCGCAACATCACCGACGTCGATGACAAGATCAACGCGCGTGCGCTGCGCGACTATGGCGATGAGATCGATGCCGGCCGCATGAGCCTCAACGCGGCGATCCGCGCCGTCACCGAGAAGACGCTTGCGCAGTATCTCGAAGACGTCACCGAACTCGGTTGCCTCGAACCGACGTTCCAGCCGCGCGCCACCGAGCACATCGACGGCATGATCGCCATGATCCGCACGCTGATCGCGCGCGGCCATGCTTATGTCGCCAAGGGGAACGAGGGCAGGGAGGTGCTGTTCGACGTCACCTCGATGCCGGCCTATGGCGGCCTGTCGAAGCGCAATCTCGACGAGCAGCAGGCAGGGGCGCGCATCGCGGTCGAGGCGCATAAGAAGAACCCGGCCGATTTCGTGCTGTGGAAGGAGTCCGACCCCGACGAGCCCGGCTGGGACGGCAAGTTCGGGACGCCGGAGGGCGAGGTAACGATCCACGGCCGTCCCGGCTGGCACATCGAGTGCTCGGTGATGAGCGAGTATCACCTGGGCAAGGTCTTCGACATCCATGGCGGCGGGCTCGACCTGATCTTCCCGCATCACGAAAACGAGATAGCCCAGTCCTGCTGCGCGCACGGAACGACGCGCATGGCCAATGTCTGGATGCACAACGGCTTCCTGCAGGTCGAGGGCAGGAAGATGTCCAAGTCGGAGGGCAATTTCTTCACCATTCACGAATTGATGCACACTGAGAATTTCGGCGGACGCAAATGGCCGGGCGAGGTGCTGCGCCTCGCCATGCTGATGACGCATTATCGCGAGCCCATCGATTTCAGCGTCAGGCGGCTGGAGGAGGCGGAGGCAAAAGCCGAAACTTGGTGGTCAATAATCTCCGATCTCGATTTGTCAGCTGTAAAACGGTCTCCAAGCCCAGAGCTCGTTTCTTTATTGGCCAATGACCTCGATACACCGGGTGCGATTGCGTTCCTGTCCAGATCAGAGAGTGCTGCCCGTGGGGAAAAAACTACGCGGGCGCAATTCGCTGCTGACATCTCGTTTATCGGATGCTCATTGGACTTCGTGCAGCAAAGATATGATCTTACTGACGATGAGTATGCGCGAGCGGGCGGCTTTCCGGACATGGCGTCCGTACGTCGAAAGTTGGGCGATTTCCTAAAAGAGAACGCCCTTGCGAGTCTTGGAATTGACGCGGAGAAAGTTCAAGGGTCGATCGACGAGCGCCTTGCCTTCATCGCCGACAAGAACTGGGCCGAGGCCGACCGCATCCGCGATGAACTGCTTTCTGAAGGAATCCAGCTAAAGGATTCGAAAGACCCCGAAACCGGCGAACGCGTCACGACCTGGGAAGTGAAACGCTAGGCCGGCCGCCGCGCTCCGGAACATCTGCTCGCTGCGATGTGCCAGGCGCAGGCGATGGTGCCGGCGTCTTCCCTCCTCCTTGTGGGGAGGGATGAAGGGTGGGGGTCGTCGCGAAGCGACAAACGAAAAACCTTTTGGAATTCAGCTCGCCGGCATGGCGGCGAGCAGGTTTACAATAGAAACTTGTCCACCGCGTCACTCGCTGTCCTAGCCTCGGGGCATGGAAACCGGCGACATGGCGAAACGGGATGACGTTCGACTGGGAAAGCGCGATCGAAAGGAACTTCGAGGCGATCGAACGCATCGTGGCGGGCCTTTATGCGCTCGCCGGGATCACCTCGCTCCGCCCCTTCGTCGACACGCTGCCGCGTCATCTGCGCATCCGAATTCTTTCCGTCCTGCGCCCCGCCGAATTCGCCGCGCGGCGGCTCATCGCGATGGCGGCTTGCACGCGCGGCTTCGCGCTCCCGGCGGTTCGGGAAGGCAAGGTTCCGCCCGTTTGCGGCAAGCCGGCAGGCGCGAAACCGGAGCCTTCGGGCGGCGATTCGTGCCGGACCGCGGCATTTCGGCTGTTCGACCCCCTCAAACGTTACGCCGAGCCCTGGCTGACGCCGGAGGAGATCGCCGCCCTCGGCGGTCCTCATGCCTCTCCATGCGCGGCGTCGGCGTTCCCGCCGGACGAAGCGGTCGACGCCCGCGCGCTCTGCCGGCGCATCGCCGCACTGCGCCACGCCCTGGAGGATCTGGACGGCTATGCCCGGCGGCTGGCCCGCTGGCGGGCGAGGCGGCATCTCGAAACCTGCCGTCCGAAGCGCTGGATGCCGATGCGTCCGGGCCGGCCGCCCGGATGGGCGAAACGCC
Source organism: Oricola nitratireducens (assembly GCF_014904745.1). Classification (GTDB taxonomy): domain Bacteria; phylum Pseudomonadota; class Alphaproteobacteria; order Rhizobiales; family Rhizobiaceae; genus Oricola; species Oricola nitratireducens. Next base: position 76,273 of record NZ_JACZCS010000011.1, on the reverse strand, counting down.
CGAAGACCGCCATTGCGGAAGTGCTGAACGAGTGCCATTTCCTAGCGCTGGACGCATGGGCCGGTCCTGACCCGCCATGAGCCTTCGCCATGCGGGCATTCGCCTTCGGGGCCTGTCTTCTGTCAGGAGACGGGGCGAAACCGTATGTTCGCGGTTGACCTACCGCGCGTTCTATCCAATCCATTCGATTGGAAACAGGAATTATGGAGAGGAGGCCGGCCCATGACGTCACTGTCCGGCGGCTGCCAGTGCGGCGCGGTGCGGTTCCGCATCCACGGCGCACCCGGGGAATCGTCCGTCTGCTATTGCCGGATGTGCCAGAAGGCGTCGGCGAGCCACGCCCTGATCCTCGTTTCGGTACGCGACAACCGCGTCGAGTGGACGCGCGGCGCGCCGTCATGGTTCCGCTCGTCCAGCGCCGCGCGGCGCGGCTTCTGCTCGGCCTGCGGCACGCCGCTCGCCTACGAGGCGCCCGACGGGCTGGCGCTTTCGGTCGTCGCGCTCGACGATCCCGAAACCTGCCCGCCGACGATCGCCTATGGCGTCGAGGGCAAGCTTTCCTTCTGCGATTCCATCCCGTCGCTCCCCGGGCGCCACACGCTCGAGGATGCCGAAGCCGTCGATTTCCTGAAGACGCTGGTCAATTACCAGCACCCGGACCGTGACACGGATGTCTGGCCGGACGAATGAAGGGGAACTGGGCGGATCGGACATCACTCTCCCCCCTTGCGGGGGAGATGTCCCGAAGGGACAGAGGGGGGTACTCATGACGCAGTCGCACGTTCCGGTACCGCCACTGAATCGCGCCAACGCGAAGCGCATGCGAAAGAACATGACCGACGCGGAACGCAAGCTCTGGCACGAACTCCGCGCGCATCGGCTGATGGGATTGGGATTTCGCCGCCAATATCCGATCCGCAACTACATTGCCGACTTCGCCTGTCCTGCGCGTCGTCTGATCGTTGAGATCGACGGTTCGCACCATGCGGACGATGGAACTGCGGCACGTGACCTGTCGCGTACGAAGACGCTGGAATCAGACGGCTGGACGGTCTTGCGCTTCTGGAATGACGATGTTCTCAGGGATATCGACAATGTATGCCAGCATATCGTGACCGTAGCCTGCCCGGAGGAATTCGATGACCGGACGTAGCCAGGACCCCCCTCTGTCTGCGGCGCAGACATCTCCCCCACAAGAGGGGAGAGAGAGTGGAGCCATCACCGGCGGCTGCCAGTGCGGCGCGGTGCGCTATCGCGTCGAGACGGAGCTGACCAATCCGCATCTCTGCCACTGCCGCATGTGCCAGAAGGCGGCGGGTAACTATTTCATGCCGCTCGCCGGCGCGCCGCGCGAGAAAATCGTCGTCACCCGGGGCGAGCCCGGCTGGTTCCATTCCTCCGACATCGTCCGGCGCGGCTTCTGCCGCGATTGCGGCACGCCGCTGTTCTTCGATCCGGTTGACAGCGGGCATCTGCTGGTCACCCTCGGCGGCCTCGACGATCCGGCGCGCTACAAGCCGGTCTCGGAGGATTCGGTGGAATCGCGGCTGCCTTTCGTCGCCGAATGGGCCGGTACGCGCCAGAAGGTGACCGGGGACGATTTTTCCGCCGACGAGATCAGGGCGATCCGGGACAGCAACCACCAGCATCCCGACCACGATACGGATGTATGGCCGAGGGAGGACGCAGATGACTGACATAATCGCCGGCGGCTGCCAGTGCGGCGCGGTCCGCTACCGTTGCGAGGAACTGGGGCGTGCCTCGATCTGCCATTGCCGCATGTGCCAGAAGGCCTTCGGCGCGTTCTACGGCCCGCTGGTGACCGCGAAGGGACTCGAATGGACGCGCGGCGCGCCGTCCTGGTTCCAGTCGTCCAACAAGGTCCGGCGCGGCTTCTGCGCGCAATGCGGCACGCCGCTCGCCTATGACTGGGGCGGCGACGTCGAAATCTCCATTGGCTCGCTCGACGACCCGGAACTGGCGCCGCCGGAGATCCAGGTCAATCCGGCCGACAAGCTGTCCTATGTCGATGCGCTGCACACGCTGCCGGTGCGCCGCGCGCCCGACAATTCGGAGGTCGCCGAATTCATGGCCGGCATCGAAAGCCACCAGCACCCGGATCGCGACACCGATGTCTGGCCGCCGGCCTGACGGGACGTTTCGCCGCGTGGCGAACCCGCATTGCGGCGCCGATATATCCTGCAATCCGAAAAAGAGGGGATCTCGAAATGATCGACCACATGGGAATCAGCGTAACGGACTACGACGCTGCCACGGCATTCTACGACAGGGCGCTGGCGCCCTTGGGCGCCTCTCTGGTGATGACGGTTCCGCCGGAATTCACCGGCGGCGTGAAAGTCGGCGGCTACGGTCGCGAGCGGCCGGTTTTCTGGCTGCATGAGGGCGAGAAACAGACCCCGCCGGTCCACGTCGCGTTCACGGCGGAAAGCCGGGCCGATGTCGACGCGTTCCATGCCGCCGCGATCGCCGCCGGCGGCGAGGACAATGGCGCGCCGGGACTGCGGCCGCACTACCACGAGAACTACTACGGCGCCTTCGTGCGCGATCCCGACGGCCACAATATCGAGGCCGTCTGCCACAAGCCCGAATAGGAAAGCCCGATGGCCGAGCGCAATCCGCAGACGCAGATGCCGAAATGGCTGCTTTACGGCCTGATCGGCAAGGGCGTTCTGGTCGTTGCCGTCGTCCTCGGCGTGCTGTACTACGCCGGGATTTTCTAGAAGGACCCGAGGCGCCATGGGCCTGCACACGCTTTATCCGGCCATCGAACCCTATGCGACCGGCCATCTCGACGTCGGCGACGGGCACGCCATCTATTGGGAGCGCTGCGGCACGCCGGGCGCCAGGCCGGCCGTATTCCTGCATGGCGGGCCGGGCGGCGGCATTTCGCCCAGCCACCGCTCCCTGTTCGATCCGGAACGCTACGATGTCCTGCTGTTCGACCAGCGCGGCTGCGGGCAATCGACCCCGCATGCGGGGTTGGAGGCCAACACGACCTGGCATCTCGTCGCCGACATCGAGCGGCTGCGCGAGATGGCCGGTGTCGAGAAATGGCAGGTCTTCGGCGGCTCCTGGGGCTCGACGCTGGCGCTCTCCTATGCCGAGACGCATCCCGGCCGCGTCAGCGAGCTGATCCTGCGCGGCGTCTACACGCTGACGAAGCCGGAACTCGACTGGCTCTACCAGTTCGGCGTCTCGGAGATGTTTCCGGACAAGTGGGAAGCCTTTGTCGCGCCGATTCCCGAAAACGAGCGCCACGAGATGATGGCGGCCTATTACCGCCGCCTGACGAGCGACGACCGCGCCACCCGCATCGCGGCGGCGAAGGCCTGGAGCACCTGGGAAGGCGGCGTCATCACGCTTCTGCCCGATCCGCAGCTCGACAATGACTTCGCGCAGGACGCTTTCGCGGAGGCTTTCGCCCGCATCGAATGCCATTATTTCGTCCATGCCGGCTGGCTGGAGGAAGGCCAGTTGATCCGCGACGCGCATCGTTTGCGCGAAATTCCGGGTGTCATCGTGCATGGGCGTTATGATATGCCCTGTCCGGCGAAATACGCCTGGGCCTTGCACAAGGCGTGGCCGCAGGCGGAATTCCATCTGATCGAGGGGGCGGGGCACGCCTATTCCGAGCCGGGCATCCTCGACCGGCTGATCCGCGCGACGGACAAATTCGCCGAAAAGTGACAAGGCCCGAAAAAGGGCCGCGACGGGTAGGAACATGACACGCGAACGCATCTATCTCTTCGACACGACATTGCGTGACGGGCAGCAGACGCCCGGCATCGACTTTTCGGTCGAGGACAAGATCGCGATCGCCCGGATGCTGGACGAATTCGGCATCGATTACGTCGAGGGCGGCTATCCCGGCGCCAATCCGACCGACACCGCCTTCTTCGAGCGCAAGCGCACGGCGGACGCCAAATTCGTCGCCTTCGGCATGACCAAGCGGGCCGGGGTCTCGGTCTCCAACGATCCGGGCGTCGCCGCGCTCAACGCCTCGAAGTCGGACGCGGTCTGCTATGTCGCCAAGAGCTGGGATTATCACGTCCGTGTCGCGCTCGGCTGCACCAATGAGGAAAACCTCGAATCGATCCGCCAGTCGGTCGAGGCGACGGTCGCCGCCGGCAAGGAGGCGCTGGTCGACTGCGAGCATTTCTTCGACGGCTACAAGGCCAATCCGGATTACGCGCTCGCCTGCGCGAAGACGGCGCTCGACGCGGGCGCGCGCTGGATCGTGCTCTGCGATACCAATGGCGGCACCCAGCCGCACGAGGTCCGCGACATTGTCTCCACGGTAATCGCCTCGGGCGTGCCCGGCGACCGGCTCGGCATCCATGCCCATAACGACACCGAACAGGCCGTCGCCAACTCGCTCGCCGCTATCGACGCCGGCGTGCGCCAGGTCCAGGGCACGCTGAACGGCATCGGCGAGCGCTGCGGCAACGCCAACATCGTCACGCTGATCGGCACGCTGTCCCTGAAGCCGGCATGGGCCGGCCGTTTCGAGACCGGCATCGATGCCGAAAGGTTGGAAGGCCTGACGCGGCTCTCGCGCTGGTTCGACGAGTTGCTGAACCGGTCCCCGGCCACGCAGGCGCCCTATGTCGGCCTCTCGGCCTTCGCCACCAAGGCCGGCATTCATGCCTCGGCGCTCGCCAAGGATCCCGCGACCTACGAGCATGTCGAGCCGGAAAAGGTCGGCAATGTCCGCCACATCATGGTCTCCGACCAGGGCGGCAAGTCGAACTTCATCTCCGAATTGAACCGTCGCGGCGTCACCGTTGCCAAGGACGATCCGCGTCTCGACACGCTGATCTCCATCGTCAAGGAACGCGAGGCGGCGGGCTACGCCTATGAAGGCGCCGATGCGAGCTTCGAACTCCTGGCGCGCCGCACGCTCGGCGAGGTGCCGGACTTCTTCGAGGTCGTCTCGTTCCGCTCGATGGTGGAACGCCGCCACAACGCCGTCGGCAAGGTGATCACGGTCGCCGAGGCGGTCGTGAAGGTGAGCGTCGACGGCGAGGAACGCATGTCGGTTGCCGAGAGCGCGAACGGCCCGGTCAACGCGCTCGACATGGCGCTCAGGAAGGATCTCGGCAAATACCAGGCCGAGATCGCAGACCTGGAACTCGTCGACTACAAGGTGCGTATCCTCAATGGCGGCACCGAGGCGGTGACGCGCGTGTTGATCGAGAGCGCCGACGCGTCGGGCATGCGCTGGTGGACGGTCGGCGTGTCGGAAAACATCATCGACGCCTCCTTCGAGGCGCTGATGGATTCCATCACCTTCAAGCTCCTGAAGAACCGCGGCCACGCCGGCCTGGCGGCGGCGGAGTAACCGGCCGCCGCCACCGCCGATTGTTGCGGTGACAATCCTCCATTTGCCGGAAATTTGTGCCCGGTGTAGTGACCGGCCATGTCCGAAACTGCTGTAAAGAATTCTCCTTCCGCGCATTCGCAGCAACGCGAACCGCTCGCAGGCTTCGCCTATGCGCTCGGCGCCTACCTTCTGTGGGGCGGGCTGCCGTTCTACATGAAGGCCGTCGCCCATATCCCGGCCTACGAGGTCGTCGCGCACCGCGTGATCTGGTCGGTGCCGGTCGCCGGCGTCATCCTGATCGCGCTGCGCCGCACCGCCGATTTGCGCGCCGCCTTCCGTTCGCCGCGCACGCTGGCGCTGGCCGCGCTGACGGCGGGACTGATCTCGATCAACTGGGGCGTCTATGTCTGGGCGGTCGCCGCGGGACACACGGTCGAGGCGGCGCTCGGCTATTACATCAACCCGCTCGTCAATGTCGTGCTTGGCGCGGTCTTCCTCGGCGAGCGTTTCAACCGCCTGCAGGCGACCGCGATTGCCTGCGCGGTCGTCGCCGTCGCCATCCTGACGATGAAGGCCGGCGGTCTACCCTGGGTGTCGCTGGTGCTGGCCTTCTCCTTCGGCTTCTACGGCTTTTTCCGCAAAACGCTGCCGATCGGCCCGACCCAGGGCTTCATGCTCGAGGTGACGCTGTTGTCGATCCCGGCGATCGCGATCATCGCTTGGCTGGCCGCGCACGGTCAAAGCCATTTCGGCCCGACCGGGATCGGCGATATCGGCCTGCTGCTGCTGGCCGGTCCGGTGACGGCCTTGCCGCTGATCCTTTACGCCTTCGGCGCCAAGGCGCTGCGCTACACCACAATCGGCATCGTGCAGTATCTGACGCCGACGATGATCTTCCTCGCCGCCGTGTTCGCGTTCGGCGAGCCGTTCTCGCACTGGCAGCTGATCGCCTTCATCTTCATCTGGTCGGCGCTGGCGCTTTACACGCTCTCGTTGTTCCGCCGTTAGAACTTTGCCGAGAAGTTGGCCTTGATCGTTCCGCCCCGTACGGTGGCGCCGACCTCGCCATGGAAGTCGAGGGAGAGCGCGGCGTTCTGCGAAACGGCGAAATCGATGCCGGCCTCGACAATCATGGAATCGCGGTCAACCGGCACGCCGGCGATGCCGAACGCCGCGCCGCCGCCGGCTAAGCGCATGGATGTTTCCGGCGTCACGTCGCCAAAGGCGTGACGCCAGGCAAGGCCGCCATGCAGCCTGGCGTTGGCGCCGATGGCGTCCGTCGCATCGGTTTCCGCGCGCATCCCGAGCGTGGTGATGCCCAGTGTCTGCGAGGTCGAGGCCGCCGTCAGCGCCGCGCTGCCGCCGATTTCGCTGAAACCGTCCGAATGCTGGTGGACGAGGGCGAGCCCGGCATAGGGCTCAAGGCGGGTGCCGTCATGCGTGAAGTCGCGGCCGATCTCGCCGAAGGCTTGCGCCGTGGAGGCGTTGTAGCTGGCGGAAAGCGTCTCGCTGAGCGCGCCGATGGAGACCGCGCGCTTCGTGACGATCCGGTGCAGCGCATAGGCCGCGCCGAACCGGTAGGAAAATGCGCCGCTCTGCCTGCCGGCATAGGCGCCGAGGTGGTAGCTGTCGGCAGATCCGGATGAAGCCGCGGCATCGAAGGAAGTCGCGCCGAACCCGGTGACGAAGCCCCCGCGCCAGTCGGTTCCGAAAGCCCAATCGAGGCCCGCGAAAATGCCGCCGAGATGGCGATCGAAGGCGGAAGCGTTGCCATCGCTGTCGCGCTTGCCGAATGCGCCATAGGCCGTGCCCCATGCGCCGGCGCCGTCGTCGAACGCCGCGCGCAGCCGGTCGTTGGCTGCATCGCGCACGAAACGGCTGTCGTCGATGAACATGCCGTTCGCCGAGGCGTGGATCTCGCCGGACAGCGCGTCATAGGCGTCGCGGGCCCGCGCCGCGTTCAGTCCCAGTACGGCAGTATAGACGGCGCTGCCGGTACCGAGGCTCTCGACGCCACTGGCGACCGCGATCTGGTTCGGCGTCGCAGCAACCGAAGCGAAATCGAAATCGTTGCGCAGGAGCGTCAGGGTGACGTTGTTGGCATCATAGACGAGCGTCGCGTCAAGGAAGGCGAAGCTGTCACTGACAGAGCCGAAGGTTCCGGTGACGGCGGTATCGGCGGTGAGGATCGTATAGGTGGTGAAGGGCGCATAGGTCGCACCCGTGTCGGTGCCGTTTTCCGCCGACACGCTCACCGTGGCGCCGCTGTCGATGGTCACCGTGCCGGTGGCGTGCAAAAGGTCGGAGTGACCCGCGCTGTCGACTTCCACGGCAAATGTCGAGCCGGAAGCGAAGTCGGCGTCGCCGGACACGGTCAGCGTGCCGATGGAATTGCCCGGCGCGACGGTGGCGCCGGAATTCGCTGTCACGGAACCGACTGTACCAGAGCCTCCGAGCGTGCCGCTATCGAGCAGAACGTCGCCTGTGCTGCCGTTGACGGCCAGCGTTCCGGCGGTGATCGTCGTACCGCCGGTATAGGTGTTGGCGCCGGTCAGGGTCAGGGTGCCGGCGCCGGATTTGGCGAGGCTGCCCGTGCCCGAAATCGTGCCGGAATAGCCGGTGTTGGCAGATTGCGCCACGATCAGTTCCGCGCTGCCCAGATCGACGATTCCGCCGGTGCCGGAGAGCGACGAGGCTGTCAGGTCGAAGCCGTGGAGGTCGAGCGTGCCGCCATTGACAGTGAAACCGGTATTGGCGGCGAACGCACTGGCGCTCCCCGCCTGAAGCGTGCCCCCGGATACGGTCGTGCCGCCGGAATAGGTGTTGGCGCCGGTCAGGACAAGCGTGCCGGCCCCGGATTGGGTGACAGAGCCGGTTCCGGAGATGACACTGCCATAACCGATCGCATCGTTGCGATTGAAGATCAGCGCGGCGTTGTTGGCGACGTTTCCCGACAAGCTGCCCGCGGTTCCGCCGTCGCCGATTTGCAACGTGCCGCCGGAAATCGTCGTGCCGCCGGTATGGCTGCTGGTTCCCGTCAAGATAAGGGTGCCGGCGCCGGACTTGGTGAGCGTGCCCGCACCGGAGATGACACCGCCATAGGACGAGGCGTCGGAGCGGTTGAAGATCAGGACGCTGTTGTTCGTGACATCGCCGGTCAGGCTGCCCGTGGTGCCGCCGTCGCCGATCTGCAGCGTGCCGCCGGAAATCGTCGTGCCGCCGGTATGGGTGTTGCCGCCGGTCAGAATCGTCGTGCCGGACAGCACATCGACTGATCCGGCGCCGCTGACGTCGGCGGCGAAGACGTAGTCCGTGTCCGTGTGGTTGAAGACGATGACACCGGTGCCTGCACCGAAGGAGACCGTATCGGCGTCGAGCGTTCCGGCGGCGATGGCCGCATCGGCCGAGGCCGCGCCGATGTTCAGCGTGCCGGTCGCGCCGGAATTGCCTGCGATGGTCACCGTGGCGCCGGCGCTCACCGCGCCGCCATCCGAAATCGTCAGTGTGCCATCACCGGCATATCCGACGTAAAGCGGGCCGTTGACTGTCCACGTGGAGTCCGTGCCGGTGACGTCGACTGTTCCATTGCTGCCCGCAACGGCGCTCACATATCCGATGCCGGTCGTGTTGACCGTGCCGCCGTCGGAAATCGTCAGCGTGCCCTCGCCGGAGCCTCCGACCACGAGGGCGTTGCCGGTTGTCCAGATCGAACCCGCGCCGGTGACGGTGACCGTTCCTGTTGCGGTATCGACATTGCCCACATGTCCGGTGTCCATCGTGTTGACCGCGCCGCCGTTGGAAATCGTCAGCGTACCATCGCCGGTGAACCCGACGGAGAGGTCATAGCGGACGGTCAACGCGGAACTCGCACCGGTGACGGTGACCGTCCCTTTGCCTGTTTCGCTAACGCCAAAATATGCGGTGCTGCTCGTCACAGTGCCGCCGGCGGAAATCGAAAGCGTGCCCGTGCCGGTGGCGCCTACCTGAAGGGAGCCCGTGACGGCCAGCGGACTGGCCAGCGTGCCGCCGCCCGTGCCGATCACGGTCTCGTCCGTGCCGTCGATGATCTCGTCGGCCAGCGCCGCCGTCAGGAAGAAACCGCCCGCGAGCGCGGTTGCCGAAAGGAGAATTGCGCGCCGCCGGGTCGAATATCGGCAACGGCGCCCGCGAGCGAGAAAACCAACGTGTGTCATGTGTCATGAAAGCCCGCGAACCGCGGCGGCCGTGGCTTTTCTTCCCCTATAAAGAATTCACGCCGGGTATGATCCGGCCGGCCACACCATAGGGTTGTGGGGGCGGCGCGCTATCCGTTTTCCGCAAAGGCGGCGGGTGCGACGGATTTGCATGCGCGTCAGGAGGCGAGGGTCGCCGACGGGGATTCGCCAAAGAACATTTTGTAGTCCCGGGCGAAGCGGCCGAGATGCAGGAAACCGAACCGCATTGCGGTTTCGGTGACGGTCGTCGTTTGCGCGTGCGCCTTGCGCAGCGCCTCGCGAGCGCGATTGAGCCGCACCCGCCGCAGATAGGCTGTCGGCGGCAGGCCCGCATAATCGAGAAAGGCGTATTGAAGCGTGCGCTCCGAGACGTCGAGTTCGCGGCAGATCTCGATGATGCTGGGCAGATGGCCTTCCTCGAGGTGCCCTTCGATGAAGGCGCTCGCCGATCGAGCGATACGCGTGGCCCGGCGGCGGGTTGACGAGGAGGCATCGCGCCCGCAATTCGGCGGCAAGGCGGTGGCAACCTGAAGCACGGTCTCGAACAGGGCTGTTCGCAACGCCTCCGCTTGCGGCACGTTTCCGGTCTGGCTGCCGGCGATCCGGAACCACTGGTCGATGGCCGCCCACAGGGCCACCTTCTGCGATGTTTGCACCCAGGTCAGCTGTCGTGGCGCCGTTTCCCAGCCGCCGGGATCGAGTATCCGGGCGGCCCGCAGGAAATCGTCCTGATTGAAACTGACATAGGCGGTTTCGATTCCGGAGGGAACATGGACGTCGAATTCGGTGTTTTCCGGCAGGAAGAACACCGATTGATCGTTGTTCTCGAGGATCTCGGAGAAGCGGACGGTGGGGATGCGCGACAGCGAGATGGTGCACAGGCCTTTGGGCATGATCCCGAGTTTCTGCACCGTCGCGTGCTGGTGCTCGCGCACGAGCCGCTGGGCGCCAAGGTCGAGGATGTCCATTCGCCCGACCCGGTCGCCGTTGGTGAGCTGGTAGCATTCCATCGGAACCCAGAACTGCAGTCTGGCCTGAACGCTGGCGTCCTCGGCAACGACCGACCGGAAGCTCGGTTGGGCGTCGTCGCTGTTGCCCTCTGCGGCAAAGGCGCCGCTTGCCCGATCCGTTGTCATGGCTCCCCGCTTGTGGTCCCGGTATCGTCAAATGACTTGCCGGGCTCCGGCCCAGCATAGAGAGTATCGGCCGGAGACGGAAAGCCCTGCAATTTTTGGTTGATTTCGGCGCCGGCATACGAGCGGAGACCGAAATGGTCTCGCGTTCGCAGCAATGCTAGTCGCGGCCGCCCATCCGGCGTACGAAGAGCAGGATCGCCGCCGAGGCGCATCCCGACAGGAGGACGGCGAGCCAGAAGCCTTCCGACTCTCCCGCGAACGGAATCCCCTGCAGGTTCATGCCGAAAAGGCCGGTGATGATCGTCGCCGGCATCAGGACGGCGGTCAGCACGGACAACAGGTAGAGCAACGCGTTGGTGCGTTCGGACAGTCGCGCCATGATCTCCTCCTGCAATTGCCGCCCGCGCGCCTGCAATTGCTCGCTGTCGTGCAGCAGCGCATAGGCGCGTTCGGCAAATTCCTCGCTGTCGATGTCGGGTAATTGCGTGCGGCTGGATTCAAGGTTGCGAAACAGGCTCGCCAGCATGAACAGATGCCGGTGGATGACGTTGGCGCGCCGCCGCAAAGGCGTCAGCCGCTCCCGTTCGCCCGCCCAGTGGTCGCCGATGATCCTGTCCTCGATCGAATCGACCTCGTGGAAGAGTCGGGTCATCTGGGAAGCAAGGAATTCCAGAAGGCGCGTGATCACCGCGTCGATGACCGCGCCCGGTGTGACAAAGGCGCGTTTGCGCGCCTCCATTTCTCCGCGAATGTCGTCGATCGTCTGGAGCGGCCGCCGGCGGGCGGTGATCAGCAATGTCCCGTCATAAGCGAACCGGAAAACGCCGAGGTCGGGAGCATCCGAGTAATGCATATGCCGGATGTCGGGAAGCGCACCGAATACCCAGCCATGTTCGTGTTCGACGAAGACATGCTCGTCTTGGTCGAGCAAGCAGTCCCGCACGTCGTCTGGCAGTTGCTTCATCGCGTTGATGTAGGAGCGCGCGCGCGCGTCGGTCAGGGCGAAGCCGATCCATTCCCATGTGGCGTCTGTGCGGTCGGCCGAGCGAAAGCCGTCTGCGCCGATGGAATATTCGTAAAGCAGCCCGGCGGCGTCGAACTCGTCCAGGGAGAGGGTCATCTTGTCGGCGGACATTGAACCCTCGCTTCCGCGATTACATCCGCTCGATGATTTTTTCGTCGCCTTCGCCATGTTCGCGGGCGGCGAGGATGGCGGGCACGATTTCCTGCGCCGAATTGACGACGAGCGGTTGCACGCGGTGGCCGGTGTGGATGAAGCCTGCGTCGCGCATGTGGTCGATCAGCATCGACAGCGGATCCCAGAAGCCGTTGATGTTTGCGAGCACGATCGGCTTGGTATGCCGGCCGAGCTGCGCCCAGGTCATGATCTCGATGACCTCTTCCAGCGTCCCGATGCCGCCGGGAAGCGTCACGAAGGCGTCCGCTTCCTCGAACATGCGGTGCTTTCGCTCATGCATGTCCTCGGTGACGACGAGTTCGTCGAGCACGCCGAGCGCCTTTTCGGTGGCTTCCTTGTTCATCAGGAAGCGTGGGATGATGCCGATCACCTTGCCGCCGGCTTCTATCGTGCCATCGGCAACCGCGCCCATGATGCCCTTGGTGCCGCCGCCATAGACGAGGCGCAGCCCGGCTTCGCCGATCGCGCGGCCGAGAATCCGGCCGGAATCGAGATAGTCGGGATCGTTGCCCGGAGACGAGCCGCAATAGACGCAAATGGAGGTGAGAGGATTCGTTGTCATGCCTCCTTTTGCCATGCCGGTAAACTCCGTCAAGAGTTGTGTGCAAAAGCGACGCTCCCGCGCCAGGGGCTTGACAAGGGTTGTTGAGCCCATTGACCCGCCGGTGCTATGAAAGACCTGACAATAAGGGTGGCTTTTCATGAACAAGAACAAAATTGCGGTTTGGGTATTCGTTGCCGTCGTAGCGATCGTTGGCATCGCGAGCGCGCCGGGCGTCTCCAACCGCATCAATGACTGGCTCGGAAAGGATACCGGCCCGGCTGTGACCGAAACTCAGCCCGCCGGTGGCGAGACCGCCGCTTCCGCGCAGCAGCAGGCTGCCGCCCCCGGAACCGGCACGGATGAGTCCGCGGCAACGACGTCGACGGAAGCCCGGCCGACGGCAACGGAACCCGCTGCGCAGACGCCCGCCGCCGAAGGGGAAGCGCCGGCCCAGGAAATGGCTTCGGTTCCGGAGAACCGCGCCGTCGAAGCCTCGCAGGTCCCGCCTGTCACCATACCGAGCTTCGGCCTTCTGCGTGTCGAGCCCGATGGATCGACCGTGATCGCCGGGCAGGCCGGCGCCAACGCCGACATCGAAATCCTTTCCGGCACCAAGAAGATCGCCAGTGCGCATGCCGCTTCGAACGGCGATTTCGTCGCCGTGCTTGATACGCCGCTTGCGCCGGGCGATTACGAACTGGTGCTGCGGTCGACCGAAGCCAATGGCGATGTCGCGATGTCGAAGGAAACAGCGATCATTTCCGTCCCGGAAAAGGGCCATGAGGGCGAACTTCTCGCGCTCGTCGAGCAACCGGGTGAAGCGTCGCGGCTGATCAATGTGCCGAAGCCGGAGGAACCCGGCGGGAACGCGGAAGCGCAGGCGGGCCAGTCCGCCGAACAGCCGGCCTCGGCCGCTTCGGGGGAAACCGAGGTCGCGTCCGCTCCGGCGACGGATGCCGCGAAAACGCCCGGGGAAGCCGGCGAGAAGCCCGCGGACATCCGCATCGAGGCCGTCGAAATCGACGCCGGAACGATCTTCGTCGCCGGCGCCGCCAAACCCGGCGCGCAGGTCCGCGTCTATGCCAACGAGATTCTGCTCGGCGACACGACCGCCGGCCCCAACGGCCGCTTCCTGGTCGAGGTCAAGCGAGATCTGCCGGTCGGCGATTACATCATCCGTGCCGATGTGATCGATCCCGCGACCGGCGACGTGGTCGCACGCGCCGCCGTGCCCTTCACGCGCAGCGAGGGCGAGCATCTGGCCGCCGTCGCCAGCGATACGCCGGTTTCGGGCGAAACGCCGCCTGCGTCGTCGGGCACGTCAGGCGGAACGGCGGGCGAGGGGCAGCAAAGCGCGGCATCGTCGGTTCCCGGGTCGGCGACAGCCTTGCCGGATGGGCCTCCGAAAGTGCCCGAAGGGATCACTGTGACCGGCCATCTGCGGCGCACGAATTCCTCCGTGATCATCCGGCGGGGCGATACGCTGTGGCATATCTCGCGCCGGATCTACGGCAAGGGGATCCGCTATACGACGATTTATCTGGCCAATCAGGACCAGATCAAGGATCCCGACATGATCTGGCCGGGTCAGATCTTCGCGCTTCCGGAAAAATCCGGCGGCTGACGCGTGAGCCGCAGGAAATTATTTCCGTGCATGCATTGCGATTGGAACAAGATCATCGTATATCGCCGATGAACGATGAAGAGGCGCGCAATGCCGACGGAGAAAATCGCTGAACGGCTCGCCGCCCTGTCGCATCCCGCCCGGCTCGCGATCCTGAACCATCTTTCGCGTAACGAGGGATGCGCCTGCCGCGACGTCGTCGACAGCCTGCCGCTGGCGCAGTCGACCGTGTCGCAACACCTCAAGGTCCTGCTCGAAGCGGGCCTGATCAGTCACGAGCGCAACATGCCGCGTTCGACCTATCGGCTGAACCGCGAGGCGCTGCGCAGCGTTTCGCGCGAACTGAACACTATTGTCGACCGGTGCTGCGCCGAAGGCTGCTGCGCGCCGGAAAAAAACTGATTGGAATTATCCTTGGCTAACAAGACCGTTTCCGCGGACCGCGGATCCACGCTGCAAACCATCCGGAATCTCTGGCCCTATATGTGGCCGGCCGAGCGGCCCGACCTGAAGATGCGTGTCGTCTATGCGACGTTTTTCCTGGTCTCCGCGAAATTCGTCCTGATGCTGGTGCCGTATGCCTTCAAATGGGCGACAAACGCGCTCGACGGCAAGTTGACCGCGGCAGAGTGGATTCCGGCCGCGCTTCTGGCGCCGGTCATGCTTGTCGTTGCCTACAACGTTTTCCGCATCATCCAGCAGGGCCTGAACCAGCTGCGCGACGCGCTGTTTGCCAGCGTCGGCCAGCACGCGGTGCGCCAGCTCGCCTACCGGACCTTCGTGCACATGCACAATCTGTCGCTGCGCTTTCACCTGGAGCGCCGCACTGGCGGGCTGTCGCGCATCATCGAGCGCGGCACCAAGGGTATCGAGACGATCGTGCGCTTCACGATCCTCAATACCGCGCCGACGATCATCGAATTCGCGCTGACCGCCGTCATTTTCGGTTTCACCTATGGCTGGCAGTATGTCGCGGTAACCGGCGTGACGATCTACCTCTATGCGTGGTTCACCATCCGGGCGAGCGACTGGCGCATCCAGATTCGCCGCGACATGAATAATTCCGACACGGATGCCAACACCAAGGCCGTCGACTCGCTGCTGAACTTCGAGACGGTGAAATATTTCGGCAACGAGGAAATGGAATCCCGCCGCTTCGACGAGTCGATGGCGGGATACGAGCGGGCCGCGACTCGCGTCTGGACGTCGCTCGGCTGGCTTAACTTCGGGCAGGGCGTCATCTTCGGTATCGGCATGCTGATCATGATGGGCATGTCGGCGCGTGCGGTTCAGGTCGGCGAGCAGACGATCGGCGATTTCGTTTTCATCAACGCCATGCTGATGCAGCTTTCCATCCCGCTCAATTTCATCGGCTTCATCTATCGCGAAATCCGCCAGGGCCTGACCGATATCGAGCAGATGTTCGACCTTCTCGACGTTGATGAGGAGGTGAAGGACAAGCCCGGCGCGGCAGATCTCGTGGTGAGTGACGGGACGGTGAAGTTCGACGACGTGCATTTCGCCTACGATCCGCAGCGCCAGATCCTAAAGGGGATCAGCTTCGAGGTCCCGGCCGGCAAGTCGGTGGCGATCGTCGGCCCGTCCGGCGCGGGCAAATCCACGATTTCGCGGCTGCTTTACCGCTTCTATGACGTGCAGCAGGGCGCGATCACCATCGACGGGCAGGATGTCCGCGACGTGACGCAGAAATCGGTGCGCGCGGTGATCGGAATGGTGCCGCAGGATACGGTGCTGTTCAACGACACCATCCGCTACAACATACGCTACGGGCGCCCGGATGCGACCGACAAGGAAGTCGAGAAGGCGGCCGAGATGGCGCAGATCGGCGATTTCATCCGCTCATTGCCGGAAGGCTTCGAAACCATGGTCGGCGAACGCGGACTGAAGCTGTCCGGCGGCGAAAAGCAGCGCGTCGCCATCGCCCGCACGATCCTCAAGGCGCCGCCGATCCAGGTGCTCGACGAAGCGACGTCGGCGCTCGACACGGCGACCGAGCAGGAAATCCAGCAGGCGCTCGACTTCGTCTCCAAGGGCCGCACGACGCTGGTCATCGCTCACCGCCTGTCGACGGTGATCGGCTGTGACGAGATTATCGTGCTGCGTGACGGCCTGATCGCCGAGCGGGGCACCCATGCCTCGCTGATGGCGATGATGGACGGTCTTTACGCGTCTATGTGGGCGCGCCAGTCGGAGGCCATCGAGGCGGAGAAGAAGCTTCGCGAAGCCCAGGAAACCGACGAAATGGGCGTCATCGTGCGCAAGCGCCCGTGGGATCCTGAAGCCAGCCCCGCGCTTGCCGAGACCGATAGCGGCGTCAGTGCGTCAACGGCGCGTGACGGTAGCGCGCGCGGATTTACCAGCGGGTCCTAGCCGCTGAATGCCGCGATCGCTAGGATCAGGGCCGCGACGGCCGATCCTGTCGCCGTCATGCCGATTTTCGCCATGACCGGCCCCATCCTGGCGGGATCGCGACGCGACGCGGTTAGCGTGAAATATTGCGCGGTCAGCGAGGCCGCCGTCAGCACGACGACGGCGAGCATCTTCAGCCAGAAGGCGGTGCCGAGCCCGGCCCAGCCGCCCTTGTCGGCATAGATCATGTAGACGCCGGTCAACCACAACAACACGATCGCGCCGAAGGCGATGCGTCCCAGCGTCTTCTGCACGCCGCGCAGCACCGGCACGGCGTCGCGCGGCGCGCCTTTCGCCCGGATGCCGATCAGCGCCGCGGCGGCGCCGCCGCCGATACCGACGCTGAAGCACAGGAAATGGATGATCTTGGCGAGTATCAGCATGCGCGGAGTGAAGCACACCGCGCATCTATTCGGAAGCGGGAAAGGATCCGCGGCGATTATTCCTCGAGGCTCGCCTCCGCTTTCTCGTTGACGAGATTGCGCTCTGCCGCCTTGCGGGACCGGAAATTCTCTGCATGACGGCTGTCCAGGTCGTCCTTCAGGACCTCGCGCGCCTTGGCGAAGATCTCCTCTTCCTCCTCGTCCATGTGGTGCTCGTAGTCGTGCTTCAGAGTCTTGAATCGCGTCAGCCAGCCGGAATTGTCGAAGCCCATGGAATTCAGCTCTTCCATGATGTTGTCCATTTCCTTGTGCTCGGACACCGAATGGCGGGCGTCGTCCTGTGCGCCCGGCTTTTCCATCAGCTTGGCGTAGAAGGTTTCTTCCTCCGCGGCCGCATGCGCCTTCACGTCGTAATAAAACGCGTTCCAGAGCTTTTCGCGCTCCTCGCTGTCGCCATGCGTCCCGGCGAGCCTGTCCAGCAGGTCGCGGTGTTTCGCATGGTCCTCGCGGATTTCCTCGTAGATCGTCGTCATGGCGGTGACCTCCTTTCGATGACGACTTGTCAACGCTTTGCAGGGCGCTTGGTTGCACGTGATCGCACGCCACGCATTGCAACGCCGCGGTCAACGGCATAGATGGTTCACCCTAACCGTCGAAGGAGATGCGGCTTGAGCCTTGCCGATACGATCAGGAACACAATGGTGCCCGTTCATCGCGAGGGATGGCCGTTCGTCGCCGCCTTTGCCGCCGGTGCCATTCTGCTCGGATGGCTGTGGGATCCGCTGTTCTATGTCGGCGTCGCACTGACCGCGTGGTGCGCCTATTTCTTCCGCGATCCGCCACGCGTGACGCCGCTCGACGACGACCTCGTGATCAGCCCGGCCGACGGCAAGGTTTCGGCGGTCGGCCCCGCGGCCCCGCCGCAGGAACTCGGGCTCGGCGACGAACCGCGTACCCGCATCTCGATCTTCATGGATGTCTTCTCGGTGCACATCAATCGCGCCCCGGTCCGCGGCGAAGTGACGGAAATCGCCTACCGGCCCGGCAAGTTCCTCAACGCCGACCTCGACAAGGCGAGCACCGAAAACGAGCGCAACGGCCTCGTCATCGACAGCCCGCACGGACCGGTCGGCGTCGTGCAGGTTGCCGGTCTCGTCGCGCGGCGCATCCTGTGCTGGTCGAAGACCGGTGATGAATTGACCGCCGGCGAGCGTTTCGGCCTGATCCGCTTCGGCTCGCGCGTCGACCTTTATCTGCCCGAGGGCGCCGTGCCGCGTGTCGCGCTCGGTCAGACGGCCGTCGCGGGAGAGACCGTCATTGCCGATTATCGCGCCGATGCCGCAACGGCACCGAGCCGGACGAGTTGAGGTCGCCGATGGAGATCGAAGGTCCGTTTCCTCCTTTCGAGCCCCATGGTCCGGGCGAAAACGGGGATTTGCCGAATAACAACAACAAGCGCTTGCGTGACATTCCGCTGCGCGTCGTTCTGCCCAACATCATCACTGTGCTCGCTATTTGCGCCGGCATGACGGGCGTACGGCTGGCCTACGAACTGCGCTTCGACGACGCCGTCTACATGGTTCTGCTGGCGGCTTTCCTCGACGGTGTGGACGGCCGTGTCGCGCGCCTCGTCAAGGGCACGTCGAAATTCGGCGCCCAGATGGATTCGCTTGCCGACATCGTGAATTTCGGCGTCGCACCGGCGCTCGTGCTCTACGCCTTTGTGCTCGACCAGGCGAGTTCGCTCGGCTGGATCGCCGCACTTCTCTACGCGATCGCCTGCGGCCTGCGCCTGGCGCGCTTCAACGTGATGCTGGAGAACAAGGACCGGCCGCAATGGCAGGGTGCCTATTTCACCGGGGTTCCCGCGCCGGCGGGCGCGTTTCTGGTACTGCTGCCGGTCTATCTCGGCTTCCTCGGCATCGCGCCGGATTTCTACTACGCGACCGTCGTCTCTTTCTACACTGTTGCGGTGGCGTTCCTGCTGGTGTCGAACCTCCCGGTCTGGTCCGGCAAGTCGCTTGGCGCCCGCATTCCGCGGGTTGCCGTCATGCCGCTGATTCTCGGCGTCGTGTTCTATGTCGCTATGTTCGCGACCTTCACATGGGAGACGCTGACGCTGTCTGTGCTGGGATATCTTTTCTTCCTGCCGTTCAGCCTGCGCATGTGGCGCAGGCAGGCCGCCGCGCACGCGGCTGCGGCGCGCAGCAACGGCGACTGACCCTCAGGCCGCTTCCTTGTCCTTCTTGTCCTTGATCCCGAGCTTCTTCTCGACCCATTTCCTGGTCGTCTCGTAGTCCGTCTTGCCGGAGCCGAGCACCGGAATGTCGGGGAAGGGGACGATTTCGGAGGGAACCATCAGTTCGGTGGCGCCGCTGCGCTTGCCGTATTCGACGATTTCCTTCTTGTCGGGATGCGCTTTCGTCGTGGCGAGGACGATACGCTCGCCCTTGCGCCGGTCGGGCACCGAGACGGCCGCATGGTGGTCTTCCGGCCACAGGGCCTGAACGAGCATTTCCACTGCGCCGAGCGATACCATCTCGCCCGCGATCTTGGCGAAGCGCTTGGCTCTTCCGCGCACGGCGATGAAGCCGTCGCGGTCGATGGCGACGATATCGCCGGAATCGTGCCAGCCGTCGGAAAGCGGCTGCAGTTCGCCGGGACGGTCGGCCTTCATGTAGCCCAGCATGACGTTCGGTCCCTTGATCCACAGCCGTCCGCCTTCATCGATGCCTTCCACCGGTTCCAGCCGGATAGAGATCCCCGGGAATAGCCTCCCGACCGACTCGCCTTGTTCATGGGTCGAAGTGTTCGCCGCGACGACCGGCGAGGCTTCGGTCAGGCCGTAGCCCTCCAGCACCTTGCAGCCGAAGCGTTCCGCATAGAGTTCGCGCGTATGCGGCTTGACCGCCTCGGCTCCCGCGACGACGAAGCGCAGGCTTTCGAAGTCGGTGTTCTTGGCCGTGCGGGCATATCCCATCAGGAAGGTGTCGGTGCCGAACATGATCGACGGGCGCACTTTGGCGGCGGCCGCCGGAATGAGTTTGTAATGCAGCGGCGAGGGATAGAGGAACAGCCGGACGCCGTAGAGCAACGGCAGCACGGTGCCGCCCGTCAGCCCGAAAGAGTGAAATACGGGCAGGACATTGAAAAGCGTATCCTCAACGGAGATGGAGAACCGCGATTCCGCCTGCGCCGCGTTGACGTGAATGTTGCGGTGCGACAGCACGACGCCCTTCGGCGTGCCTTCCGAGCCGGAAGTGAACAGGATCACCGCCGGATCCTCTGCGTCGACCGGCACCAGCGGGCGTTTCCATTGCAGCGCGGCGGAGAGCTTCTCCAGCGTCGTCACCGTTTCGCGTAAGTCTTCCAGCCAGACGATTTTCGTGCCGTTCGCCTCGATCGCATCGGCGATGTGCTGCAGTTCGGCCTTCTCGATGAACGCGTGGGAGGACAGTACCGTGCGGATTTTCGCTGTGTTGATCGCCGAGACGATATTGGCCGGCCCGGCCGAGTAGTTGAGCATGGCGGCAACGCGGCCGGCCGTCTGCAGCGCAAGGAAGGTCACCACCACCCCGTTCGCATTGGGCAGGAGAATACCCATCGTTTCGCCGCGATTCGACATGGCGACGAAGCGTTTTCCGAGTACGCGGGCGCCGATCAGCATCAGCTTGTAGGTGAGGGAGCCGGTAACGGCGTCCTCGAGGATCGTCCGCCCCGGTCCGTAGGTCTTCGCGGCCTCGACAAAGGCACGGAACAGGCCCAGCGACAGATCGGCCGTGTCGATACGCGCCAGCGCCATGCGGTCGAACAGGACATTGGCGGGCGTGACGAAATTGCGTCCGGCTTTTTCGATCAGCGCGTCGATGCGTTCGGCGGGCAGCGCGTGCACGCTCAGCGCGGGAAAGCGATGGCGCGGCGCCTTGGAGGCGGGCGTGAAGGAAGACGGCAGGAAACGGCCGTTTTTCAGGTGCAGCGGAACGATCCGGGCATTCGACTTGCGCGCCAGCAGCGTCACGGCGCGATAAAGCCGGAACCGGACGGGATCGGGCTCGACATCCTCGGGGAAATAGACCGCGAGCCGGCCGTTACCCTTCAGGTGGCGCACGAGCCGCCGGTTGGCGATCATGTGCTCCTTGTCGAAGACGACCGATCTGGCGAGCGACCGGAAGGTCTGGACCAGCCAGGAGCCGGCGGATGCCGGATCGAGGACATGCAGTGTGTCGTCGGGAAGGAGGGCCATGTAGATTGCGGGATCGAGCTTCGACTGCTCGCAAATCGCATAGATCACCGGGCCATCCGCCCTGCGCGGGCGGCGCAGGCGGTGGGTGTCGATCCGGTAGATGACCTTCAACGGCGCGAAATACAGGGCCTGCCGGAAATAGACGCCAGTGGCATTCATTTCCAACAGGGCGACGGTTACCAGTCCGGTGACCAAAACGGCCACGCATGCGGCGACGACCAATGCCATAAGCTCCTCCCGGATTTCTCCGTGCGGCTCTTTCTGCCCGCTTTGCTAAAAGGATAGCGGCTGGCGGACTTCGGTCAATCGGAAAAGAATACCGGCCCTATGCGCATTCGCGCAGGCAGGGGATGAATGGCTTGTAGCGTTCCCAGGTTCCGATGGAGGAGGTGAACATGGGTTTGCGGACCTGTCCGGCGCTCGCGGTGCGCACGATGCGCCGTGTTTTGTGGAATTCGAGGCATTTCTGTTCGAATTCCAGTCCGAGCCTGTCGAGCAGGCCGCGTATTCCGGTATCCGGATTGCGGACCAGCGACTCGTAGTTCACTTCGATGATGTCGTCGCCGAACAATCCTTTCCAATGGTCCATCAGGCGTTCGTACAGGCCGTGATATTCTCCCAGGACCTCCAGGTTGTAGCTGAAATGGTGTCCTCCGGACGGGAAAAACGTCTTGAACAGCGAGATGCAGGTGTCGCGCGGATCGCGCGTGCAATGGATGATGCGGGCGTTCGGGAAAACGAGCCGGATCATCCCGATGAGCATGAAGTTCGCGGGCAGCTTGTCGGTGTGGAACTGCCCGGCATCGATCCGTTGGCGAGCATTCGACATGTAATCGTCGGCGATGCGTTCCGCATCGGCTTTGGTCATGTCGGGTGCAGCGGACGGAAAGCCGCGTGGATCGATCTGGCTCATCGCGGAGAATACGGATCGCGGAAAATGCGCCAGTTCGCCCGTGCCGGTAATTTGCGAATGGCTCGCCAGTATCTGTTCCACCAGCGTCGTGCCCGAACGCGGCATGCCGAGAATGAAGATCGGGCGGTCGTCGGGATCGCCGAAACCGCTGCGTTCGGCGAAAAAGCGTTTGTTGAACACCGATATGAGCTGCTGGAACTCTGCCCGGGTTTGCTCGATGGAATATTGCAGTTGCCGGCTGCGGATCGCGTTGCCTTCCTGATAGTAGTCGAACGCCGCGCCGAAATCCTCGTTCAGGTCCTCGATCTTGCCGAGCGCGAAGCTCAGGAGCATTCTTTGCTCGCTCTCCTTCTGCGACCGCTTATAGGCCATGCGCATACGGTCTTGCTGCGTCTCGGTCGCAGTATCCGCGATCATGGAGAAGGACAACATGGCGTTTGCGTGATCCGGATCGAGCCGCATCGCGGTATCGTAATGTTCCTTGGCGCGGTCTATGTCGCCGATGTCGCGAAGTGCCTGTGCCAAGCCGTAATGCGCCTCCGTGAGATTTGGCTGCGAAGCCAGTGCCTGCTTGTAGTGGCGAGTGGCCTGCTCGACCTGGCCGACCGCGAGCAGCGCATTCGCCGTGTTGGCATGCAACTGGGTATTTCTGGGACTGATCTCGAGCGCGGACCGGTAAAGGCGCAACGCCTCGTCCGTATTATTGCGCCGCATTTCGAGCTGGGCGAGATTGTTATAAGCCTCGATGGCGCCGGGATTGAGCCGTATTGCGGCGTGAAAGGCTTCGGCCGCCTCGTTCGTCCTGCCAGTCGCTGAAAGGGCGGAGCCGAAATTCGCCTGCGCCACGCCGTTTTCGGGATTGCCGCGAACCGCCTTTTCAAGCGCCGCGGCTGCCCGGGCAGGATTGCCGCGCTGCAGGTACATGACACCAACCATGTGATTGGCTTCCGAGTGACCGGCGTCCTGGGCAAGGATTTCGTTGCAGGCAGCTTCCGCGTCCGAGAGGCGACCTGCCCGCATGAAGCCGACGGCTTTGCGAAGCTGGTCGAGATGCGGATCGATAGGTGTTCCGGTTTTTCTGGCAGTGACTTTGGTAAGTTTTGCGCGCTTGCGTTTCTCGTACCGATTCACCGGGAACTCCAAAAAAAGAGGCCCCTCCCAGAACAAGCTTTTCATTCCATAGTATAAAACGTCAATGCCCGTGCGATCACAAAATTGCGATTAATGGCGCAAAATTCATTATCTGAATTGCATAATTTCGGAGCGTGGCCGCTCAGTCACACCATTCGAGGGTGCGGACCTTCCACAGCTTGCCGGTCTCCGTGATATCTGGCCCTGCCAGCGGAACGATCTTGGCTGCCACGTCTTCGGCGGAGGGGAGCGTTTCCGGGTTTTCGCCCGGCATTGCCTGGGCGCGCATGCGTGTGCGCGTCGCGCCCGGCTCGACGCTGTTGACCCGCAGCGGCGAATTCACGGCCTCGGCGGCCCAGGTGCCCGCCAGCGCCTCGACCGCCGCCTTTGATGCGGAATAGGGACCCCAGAACGCCCGGTGGTTGCGCGCCACGCCCGACGACATCAGGATCGCACGGCCGGCATCCGACTTGCGCAAGAGCGGATCGGTCGTGCGGATCATCCGCCATGTCGCGGTGACGTTTATCGTCATCACCTGTTCGAACGCCTTGGCCTGAACGTGGCCGATCGGCGAGATCGGGCCGAGAATGGCGGCATTGGCGACGAGGATATCGAGCTTGCCCCAGCGGTCGTTGATGGCGCCGCCGAGCCGGTCGATACCGTCGAAATCCGTCAGGTCGAGCGGCACGAGCGTTGCCTGGCCGCCCTTGGCACGAATGTCGTCGTCGAGTTCCTCGAGTGCGCCGGCGGTGCGCGCCACCGCGATGACGTGCGCGCCAAGCCCGGCCATCTGCAGGGCGATCTCGCGGCCGATGCCGCGCGATGCGCCGGTCACGAGAGCGAGGCGGCCGGAAAGGTCGGGTGTCATGTCCATCGAAAGGCTCTTTTTGGATCAGTTGCTGCCGGCAAGGATCGACAGCTGGCGCACATTGTCGGTGCCGTCGCGGTCGAGCAGGAGGGTCGGATAGGCTCCGGTGAAGCAGGCATCGCAGAACTGTGGCTGTTCGGCGTCGCGCACCGCTTCGCCGACGGCTCGGTAAAGCCCGTCGATGGACAGGAAACCGAGCGAATCGACGCGGATGAAATCCGCCATGTCCTCGACATTCATCCGCGAGGCGAGGAGTTTGTTCGTCTCCGGAGTGTCGACGCCGTAATAGCAGGACGACACCGTCGGCGGCGAGGCGATGCGCATATGCACTTCCTTGGCGCCGGCTTCGCGAACCATTTGCACGATCTTCTGGCTGGTCGTGCCGCGCACGATCGAATCGTCGACGAGGATCACGCGCTTGCCCTCGAGAGAGAGGCGGTTGGCGTTGTGCTTCAGCTTCACGCCCATGTGGCGGATCGAATCGGTCGGCTGGATGAAGGTGCGCCCGACATAGTGGTTGCGGATGATACCGAGTTCGAAAGGCAGCTTCGCTTCCTGGGCATATCCGATCGCGGCCGGCACGCCGGAATCGGGAACCGGCACGACGATGTCGGCTTCCACCGGCTTCTCCCTGGCCAGTTCCACGCCGATGTTCTTGCGCGCCTCGTAGACGTTCTTGCCTTCGACATAACTGTCAGGGCGCGCGAAATAGACATATTCGAAAATACAGAAACGCCCCTTCTGCTGCTCGAAGGGGAAATGGCTTTCCAGCCCCTTGTCGGTAATGACGACGACTTCGCCGGGTTTCACGTCGCGGACGAAACGCGCGCCCATGATATCGAGCGCACAGGTTTCCGAGGCGAGGATCCACGAGCCCTCGAGGTCTCCCAGCACAAGCGGGCGGATGCCGAGCGGGTCGCGGGCGCCGAGCATCTTCTTCGGGGAAAGTGCGACGAAGGAATACGCGCCTTCCAGCTTCTTCAGGCCGTCGATGAATTTGGCGAGAAGGTCCTTTTCGGGACTGACGGCAACGAGATGCAGCAGCGTTTCCGTATCCGAGGTCGACGAGAAGATCGCTCCCGCGCGCTGCAACTCGCGCTGCACGGTCATCGCGTTGGTGACATTGCCGTTATGCGCGACGGCAAGGCCGCCCGATTCAAGTTCGGCGAACAATGGCTGAACGTTGCGCAGGCCGGAATCTCCGGTTGTCGGATAGCGCGTATGTCCGATGGCGCGGTCGCCGCTGAGCCGGGCGATGACCGACGGCTTGGTGAAGTTGTCGCCGATCAGGCCGACATGGCGTTCGGCGTGAAACTGCGAACCGTCGAATGTGACGATACCGGCCGCGTCCTGTCCGCGATGCTGCAGCGCGTGCAGGCCGAGCGCCACGAAGGACGCCGCGTCGGAACGGCCGAAAATGCCGAACACGCCGCACTCGTCGTGGAAATGGTCGTCGGCCTCGGCCTCGATTGTGTTGATCACGTTCATGAAGCCGAACTGTCCGCGTTGTCCGAACCGCCGCCGGGCAGGATACCGTCGATATCCTCGGGCAACATGTTGACCAGGCTTTGGGCCAGCGAGTCCAGGAAGGGTTTCGATTTTGCGCCGTCGATCCAGGCGATTTCGCGCCCGCCGACGAAGAAGCCGAGGAACCAGACCGCGACGGCGGCGATCAGGACGCCGCGTGCGGCGCCGAAAACGAAACCGAGTGTGCGGTCGAGCGGCCCGATCCGGCTGTCGATGATTAGATCGGCGATGCGCATGGTAATGAAAGTTACCACGATGAGAACCACCAGGAAAATGACGCCGCCAGCGACGAGCTGGGCGATCAGTTCGTGATCGACATAGGGCTGCACCAGCGGGGCGGCCCGCTTGTAGAACAGGAAGGCGACGACTGCCGCTGCGCCCCACGACACGATCGAGAGCACCTCGCGTGAAAAGCCGCGGACCATGGCAAGAACCGCCGAAACGAGCGTGAGACCCAGCAACAGGCCGTCAAGCAGGGTAATGGGCATGAAATAGTGTCTCCGAAGAAGGCGTGACAGAAGCTTTCATCGCCTGCATTGTCGTGTCCCTGGCGGAACGCACCGCCTCAAAACTCATCGTTGTCGCGCTCGCGCGTCAACAGCTTGCCGCCTGCGATGCGGGCCACGAGGTCGGGCAGATCCGCGATCTCCGCGGAAGTCTTCCTGCTGGCCTCGGAAACATCCTGGCTGCCTTTCGGCATGACGGCTGACTTGAACCCCAGCTTTTCGGCCTCTTTCAGACGTTGCGCGGCATGCGCCACCGGCCTGATCGCACCCGACAGGCTGACTTCGCCGAAATAGACGCAATCGGGCGGCAGGGCAAGACCGGCAAGCGACGACACCAGCGCCGCCGCCACGGCGACGTCGGCCGCCGGCTCGGTGATGCGATAGCCGCCCGCCACATTGAGATAGACGTCGTGCTGCCCGAGCCGCACGCCGCAATGGGCTTCGAGCACGGCGATGATCATCGACAGACGCGCCGAATCCCATCCGACGACGGCCCGGCGCGGCGTGCCGAGCGAGGAGGGCGCGACGAGCGCCTGGATTTCGACAAGGACCGGCCGGGTGCCCTCCATGCCCGCGAAAACCGCCGCGCCCGGCGCGCTTTCGTTGCGCTCGCCGAGGAACAGTTCCGACGGATTGGAAACCTCGCGCAGTCCGTCCGACGTCATTTCGAAGACGCCGATCTCGTCGGTCGGGCCGAAGCGGTTCTTGACCGTGCGCAGGATGCGGTAGTGGTGGCCGCCTTCGCCCTCGAAATAAAGCACGGCATCCACCATGTGCTCGAGCACGCGCGGTCCGGCGATCTGGCCGTCCTTGGTGACATGGCCGACAAGCACGATCGCGGCGCCCGTCGATTTCGCGTAGCGGATCATCGACTGGGCGGCGGCGCGCACTTGCGTCACCGTGCCGGGCGCCGATTCCGCCGAGTCGGTCCAAAGGGTCTGCACGGAATCGAGGATCACGAGGTCGGGACGCTGCCGTTCCATCGACAGCGTCGCCAGGATGTCCTCGATATTGGTCTCGGCGGCGAGCTTGACGTCGGTGTCGGCCGCATTGAGACGCTGCGCGCGCAGCCGCACCTGCGCTACCGCCTCTTCGCCGGAGACATAGATGACGCTGTGGCCCTTGCGCGCCAGCGCGGAAGCGGCCTGCATCAGCAGCGTCGACTTGCCGATGCCCGGGTCGCCGCCGACCAGCAGCGCCGAACCGCGCACGATGCCGCCGCCGGTCACCCGGTCGAGTTCGGAAATGCCCGACAGGATGCGCGGCGCGTCCTCGATCTCGCCCGACAGCGTGGTCAGCGCGACCGCGCGGCCCTTGTTCTTCGGCTGACGGCCCGGGCCGCCGCCGATCCCGCCGGTCGGATCCTCCTCGACGATGGTGTTCCATTCGCCGCAGGCGTCGCATTTGCCCGCCCAGCGCGAGTGCACCGTGCCGCAGTTCTGGCAGATGAATTGTGTGCGGGCCTTGGCCAAGAATGGACTTTCGAAGAATCAGCTTTCGTCGGCTTGCAGATACCGCCGCTCATAGCGCGCGCCGAGATTGGTGAGAAGCTCGTAACCGATGGTTCCGGCGGCCGCTGCCGCCTCATCCAAAGGAATATTCGGTCCGATCAACTCGATCCAGCCGTCATCCAGTCCGCCGTCGGGCACGTCGGTAACGTCGAAAAGCATCAGATCCATGGTGATGCGGCCGAGAAGCGGCACCCGGCACCCGCCGATGCAACCGTGCTGGCCATGCGGAACCGCCTCGCGCAGCGCCACCCCGGCGCCCGATCCCGCGCGCGGATAACCATCGCCATAGCCGACCGAAACCACGGCGATCGCGGTGTCGCGCTCCAGCGTTTGCGTCGCGCCGTAGGAGACGGTTTCGCCCTTTCTTGCATGCCGTACCTGGACGATCCGGGTTTCCAGCGTCACGACGGGCCGCATCGGATTGGGGGCGCCCGCGGTCGGCCGGCCGCCGAAAATGGAGATGCCCGGACGTGTCAGGTCATGCGCGTAACCGGCGTCGAGGAAGATGCCGGCGGAGTTGGCGAGGCTTGATTCCGTATCTTCGAAAACATCCACAACGCGTTGAAACGATTCCCTTTGCAACCTGTTGAGAGGATGACCCGGCTCCTCGGCGCAGGCCAGATGGCTCATCACCAGTACGGGCGAGACGAGATGTTCGGCCCTGTTGCGCGCGCGGAAGGCGAGCGCTTCCTCGACAGTCAGGCCAAGCCGGTTCATTCCGGTATCGACCATGATGGCGCAAGGGCTGCGCAGACCCCGTTCGAGGCAGTGTCGGCTCCACAATTCGATCTGTTCTAGGCTGTTGAGGACCGGAATCAGGCCCGCCTCTATCATCGTCGCCGCCGACATTTCGTGCACGCCGTTCAGGATGTAGATGTCGGCTTTCGGCGCGATCCGGCGCACCGCGATGCCTTCCTCCGGCAGGGCGACGAAAAACGCCTCGCAACCCGCTTCGAGAAGAGCCGGAACGACATGCACCGTGCCAAGACCGTAGGCATCGGCCTTGACCACGGCGGAGCACTTGGCGGTGCCGGACCGGCCCGAAAGGTCGCGCCAGTTGGCGACGAGCGCGGAAAGGTCGACCGTCAACCGGCCTCCGGCAAGCCTCGGATCCGCGCCTGTCTGGTGGAGTTTCATGCCCATTCAGATCCGCCCGGCGGGGCAGGAAGCCGCGTGTGTTTTTCCGGACCGCATGCGCGGCCTACTCGAACCGTTCCGGAAGGTGGTCGTCATAGGCGAGGTCGGAGAAGCGAGTGAATTCGGCGTGGAAGGCTAGCGGAACGGAACCCGTCGGCCCGTGACGCTGTTTGGCGATGATGACTTCCGCCTTGCCCATGGCCTCCGCCATGTCGCCTTCCCACTTGATGTATTCCTCGGTGCCGGGCTTCGGTTCCTTGTTCTTGAGGTAGTACTCCTCGCGATAGACGAACATCACGACGTCGGCGTCCTGCTCGATCGAGCCCGATTCACGCAGGTCCGAGAGCTGCGGGCGCTTGTCGTCGCGGCTTTCGACCTGGCGCGACAGCTGCGACAGCGCGATGATCGGCACGTTCAGCTCCTTGGCGAGCGCCTTCAGGCCGGTGGTGATCTCGGTGATTTCCTGCACGCGGTTCTGCGCCGATTTCGACGACGAGCCGGTCATCAGCTGCACATAGTCGATCACCATGACGTCGAGGCCGCGCTGGCGCTTCAGCCGCCGTGCGCGGGCGGCGAGCTGGGCGATCGAGATGCCGCCGGTCTGGTCGATATAGAGCGGAATTTTCTGCATCATGTTGGAGCAGGCGACCAGTTTCTCGAAATCCGCCTCGTTGATCTCGCCGCGGCGGATTTTCGACGACGAGATTTCCGTCTGCTCGGAGATGATGCGGGTGGCGAGCTGTTCCGACGACATTTCCAGCGAATAGAAGCCGACCACGCCGCCATCGACCGCCTTGATCGAGCCGTCCGCCTGCTGTTCGCCGCGGAACGCGTTGGCGATATTGAAGGCAATGTTCGTGGCAAGCGACGTCTTGCCCATGCCGGGGCGTCCGGCAAGGATGATCAGGTCCGATGACTGCAGCCCGCCCATGCGTGCGTCGAGCGAGTGCATGCCGGTGGAAACGCCGGACAGGTGCCCGTCGCGCTGGAAGGCGGCGTTCGCCATGTCGATGGCGATTCGCACCGCTTCGGTGAACGGCTGGAAGCCGCCGTCGTAGCGGCCTGTTTCCGCCAGTTCGAACAGGCGCCTTTCGGCATCCTCGATCTGGTGTTGCGGCGCCATCTCCACCGGTGCGTCATAGGCGATGTTGACCATGTCCTCACCGATGCCTATTAGCGCGCGCCTTGTGGCGAGATCGTAGATCGCCCGGCCGTAATCCTCCGCGTTGATGATCGTCACGGCCTCGGCGGCGAGACGGGCGAGATATTGCGCGACGGTGATCTCGCCGAGCTTTTCGTCGGCGGGCAGGAAGGTCTTGATCGTCACCGGATTGGAGATCTTGCCCATGCGGATCTGGTCGGCGGCGACCGCATAGATCTGCCGGTGCAGCGGCTCGTAGAAATGCTCCGGCTTCAGGAAGTCCGAAACGCGGTAAAAGGCGTCGTTGTTGACGAGAATGGCGCCGAGCAGAGCCTGTTCGGCTTCGATGTTGTTCGGCGCTTCGCGGTAGAGTTCGCTGCCCTGGTTGCCGTCGTCGAATTTTAGGGCTGCGTCAGCCATTACCGTCTCCTTGTTGCGGGCTCACCTATAGCCCGGGACCGCCGCGAAGCGACACCGCAATATGTTTCACGCCCGTGATTCACAGCCGGTGCATAAACACGCGAATATTTTTTTTCTGCTTGACGATTCTAAATGATTCGCGGCCGTTTTGGCGATTACTCGGCCGCTTTCATTCCGCCCGCTTGCATGCCGCCTTCACGGTCGGAATCGGTAATGTAGGCGCGGGTGCGCGGAATCGAAAGCTTGTCGCGGGCAAGCTGGAGCTGGAACACCACCATGTCCTGGTAGCGGAAGGCCGCCTCGGATGCTGCGAGGTAGAATTCCCACATCCGCGCGAAGCGCTCGTCATAGAGCGCGACGGCTTCGCCGCGCCGCGCCATGAACCGTTCGCGCCAGTGTTTCAGCGTCTCGGCGTAGTGGTCGGTCAAGATCTCGACGTCGGTGACATGCAGCCCGGACGGTTCGACGGCATGCATGATTTCCGAGAGGGCAGGGATGTAGCCGCCCGGGAAGATGTATTTGTGGATGAAGGCCGAGGTGACGTCCGGCGGGCCGGTGCGCCCGATCGTGTGCAGCACCATGACGCCGTCATCCTCGAGCAGCGAAAACGCCTTCTGGAAATATTCCGCATAGTGGTTGATGCCGACATGCTCGAACATGCCGACGGAAACGATGCGGTCGAACGTGCCTGTCACGTCCCGGTAGTCGATCAGGTCGAAGCGGGCGCGGTCGGCAAGGTTGGCGGCCGCCGCGCGCTCGCGCGACAGCGCCAGCTGTTCGTCGGAGAGCGTCACGCCGCGCACATCGGCGCCGTAGTCGCGCGCCAGCGTCAGCCCCAGCCCGCCCCAGCCGGAACCGATGTCGAGCACCCGCATGCCGGGCTGCAGCAGCATTTTCGCGGCAATATGGCGTTTCTTGGCATATTGCGCTTCGTCGAGACCGATATCCGGCCGTTCGAAATAGGCGCAGGAATATTGCCGGTCGTCATCGAGGAACAGGTCGTAGAGCGCGCGCGAAAGGTCGTAGTGGTGCTTGACGTTGGACCGCGCGCGTCGCTTCGGATTGAACTGGTGCAGCCGCCGCATCAGGAAACGCAGCTTGTCGGTCGGCACGATCGGGTGAATTTCCTGGCTGGGCGCCGAGGTCTGGCCGGAATAGCACACCCGCAAAAAACCGGCGGGGTCGCCCTGCAGGAATACGAGGTCTCCGTCCATGAAGGCTTCGGGCACGCCCGGATCCGGCGTCAGCGCGATGCGCCGGACCGCCGACCACGTGTTGATCTTGACATGAACAGGTGCACCGGTCCCGTCACCGTAGTAGCGGGTTTCGTCATTCGGATAGGTGATCGTCAGAGATCCGTGAAGACCCAACCCATCCAAAAACCGATGCAAGAACCCCAGGATTGCTGCCGGCATTGTCTTCGTCTTCGTCCACAAACTAAGACTATTGGACGAGATTTTACCCCCCGGAGTCAAGACGGCTCCGGTCGCGGGGACCGGAGCCGTCGAACGGCCGACAATCGGGAGCCGTTATTCCGTTCAGGAAGCGGCTTCTTCCTCGCCGGCTTCCTCGGCAGTTTCTTCGGCGGTTTCCTCAAAGACTTCCTCTGCGTCCGGATCGAAGGTCTGGAGCTGGGCTTCCTCGTCGATACCGTAGATCGCATCGGCCGATGTCAGGTCTTCGCCGGCGGCCTGGCGTTCTGCCTCATCGGCCGTACGCGCGATGTTCAGCGTCACCTTGGTCTCGACTTCCGGGTGCAACACGATGTCGACTTCGTGCAGGCCGATCGCCTTGATCGGGTTCTTCAGGTCGACCTGGTTGCGCGAGACCTGGAAGCCGTCGGCGGTCAGCAGGTCGGCGATGTCGCGGGTCGAGACGGAGCCGTAGAGCTGGCCGGTTTCGCCGGCCGAACGCACGACGGTGATGGTCTTGCCGTTGAGGCCGGATGCGATCTCTTCGGCGGCCGTCTTGCGTTCCGCGTTGCGGGCCTCGATCTGGCTGCGTTCGGCTTCGAAACGGGCGCGGTTGGCGGCGTTGGCGCGCAGCGCCCGGCCGGTCGGCAGCAGATAGTTGCGTGCAAAGCCGTCCTTGACGGCGACTTCGTCGCCGATCTGGCCGAGTTTGGCGATACGCTCAAGCAGAATGACTTGCATTGGTTTGGTCCTTTCAGTTCAGTCGGTTTTTCTGGGTGTCAGGTTGGAGGGTTGCGCCGGCGTGAGCAGGATGTGACGTCCTGCTCCGAACACGCCCGCGATGAAGAAGATCAGGACGGTGAAGCCGATGAATGCGATGCTCAGATAGGCGATTGTCAGAATCGCGAAGCGGCCGGGCATGTTGCGCGTGCGGGCATGCAGCATCGCAAATCCGGCCATCGTGAAACCGGCACCAAGCGCGCCTGCGAAAGTTCCTCCGGCGTGGCCGAGGCCGCCGGGCGCGAGGCTGATCAGCACCGCGGCGAGAAAGGCGAATGTCGCGATGCGCGGCATGCGCAGCGCCATCGGCCAGTCTTCCCTGGGCCGCTGGACAAGGTGCGCGCGCTGCGCGATGGCGACGGCGATGTAGATCGACAGCGTCAGCGTCAGCATCCAGAAGAACGGCTGGATGACGGGAACCGCAGTCTGCAGGAAGCTGCGCAGGTTGTCCTCGGCGGCGGGCGAAAACGCGACTTCCGGATTGGTCTCGTGAAGCCGGGCGACCAGTTCCGACGCCAGCTGTCCCGCGACCTCGGGTCCGAAGCCGATTGCCGCGCCGAGCGAGACATAGGCGAGCCCGGTCATCAGCGCGACGGCAAACAGCACGTCGGCGAGCGGATACCAGGCGAGCTTGCCCTTCGGGCCGCCGATTTCCTCCGCCGGGCGGGCGAGATTGAGCCAGAAGGCCATGGCGCAGGCCGGCGCGGCGATGGCGAGCGCGACCAGAACGGCAACCAGGCCGTTGGCGAAGACAAGCGTCCCGGCAAGAGCGATAACGGCGCCGATCAGCGCCGATTTCAGCCCGAAGCCGAGGCCGGCCACCATCAGCGGCACGGGCGAGATGAAGAAAAGAATGATCGAGAGCGCCGAACCGCTGGCAAGCCCGAGGCAAAGCATGGCTGTCGTCGCGCCTGCGAGCGCGCCGAGTCCTATGGCTTGCGGTGTCAGTCTTGCAGTCATTTACACGCTGTCCTGCCGGTTCAAGCAGTTAGAGGCGGAATTCGGTGCGCGCCCCAACTCGGGATTTTTCATTTCGCGCCCGTACCCGAAGCGGGCGCGTTGTCGAATGCCGGGACGCTGGCGCGTCCCGGCGTCCGGAATTTACTTCACCACGTAGGGAAGGAGGCCCAGGAAACGGGCGCGCTTGATGGCTTTCGCCAGTTCGCGCTGCTTCTTCTGGCTGACCGCCGTGATGCGGGACGGAACGATCTTGCCGCGCTCGGAGATGTAGCGCTGCAGCAGGCGAACGTCCTTGTAGTCGATCGCCGGAGCGTTGGCGCCGGAGAACGGGCAGGTCTTGCGGCGGCGATGGAACGGGCGGCGTGTCGGGATCTGGTTGATGTCGACCATTATGCGTCTCCGGTACGTGCTTCGCTGCGGTCTTCGCGGTCACGGCGCGGCGGGCGGTCGTCGCGATCGCCACGCGGCGGACGGTCGTCACGGTCGCGGCGCGGACGGTCGTCGCGGTCGCCGCGCGGGCGGTCGTCACGGTCGCTGCGCTTCATCATGGCCGAGGGGCCTTCTTCCAGCGCGTCGACGCGGATCGTCATGTAGCGCAGGATGTCTTCGTGAATGCGCATCTGGCGTTCCATTTCCTGGACGGCGTCTGCCGGCGCGTCGATGTTCATCAGCGCGAAATGGGCCTTGCGGTTCTTGTTGATGCGGAACTGGAGCGACTTCAGCCCCCAGCTTTCCACCTTGTCCACCTTGCCGCCGCGTTCTTCAAGAATGCCCTTGAAGTGTGCCACAAGCTCTTCAGCCTGCTGGGACGTGATGTCCTGGCGTGCAAGGAACACGTGCTCGTAATAAGCCATTGTTGCTTGCCTTTCGTTTCTCTTTCATCGGCCGTTCAGCGGCTAAGCCTCTGCGACTGTCCCGAACCTCTTCAAGAGAGGGAGAGAAAGGCGCTTCGAACTTGACGGGTCGAGAGCGGAGACACCGGAGGCGCAGGCGTCTAAGCCTGACTATGGTAAAAGACCACCCTCCGTTCAGCCCCCAGCTGACCGGCAGATTGCGCGCTTATACAGATTTTGGCGTCGCGCGCAAGCTTTCAGAGCCAGCAGGCAAACAGCGCGAACAGATACGCGGCATATCCGAACAGCAGCATCAGTGCGAAACGCCGCCCGATCGCGTTGCCGGCGATCAGCATGGCCGCGAAGACGAGACTGACGCCGAGCATGACCGGCGCGTCGAAATGGCGGAAATTGTCGGCGACGCGGACTGGCGTGATGATCGATGTCAGGCCGAGGATGCCGAAGATGTTGAAGATGTTGGAGCCGACGATATTGCCGATGGCGATGTCGGAATGACGCCGGAACGCGGCCACGAGCGAGGTCGCCAGCTCCGGCAGGCTCGTGCCGACGGCGACGATCGTCAGGCCAATGATGGCTTCGGGGATGCCGAAGGTGCGCGCGATGCCGGTCGCGCCGCGCACCAGCGCTTCGGCGCCGCCGAAGAGCACGGCAAGCCCGACAACGATGAAAATGCCGGTCATCAGGCCGGAAATGTCCGGGATTTCCTCGAACGCGCCATCGTCTCCGGCCTTGCGCCCGGCGACATAGGACGCGGTGAGATAGATCGCCAGGACGCCGAGCATCAGGATGCCGCTCAGGGCAGCGATCCGGTCGAAATGCACGAGCACAAGCGTCACGATCGCCGCTGCGACCATCACGACCGCGTCGCGTTTGACGGTGTCGTTCCAGTTTCGCATTGGCGCGATCATCGCCGACAGGCCGATGATCAGCAGGATATTGGCGATGTTGGAGCCGACGACATTGCCGAGCGCGATATCGGCCTGCCCGGCGAGCGCCGCGCGCGCCGAGACCAGCAATTCCGGCATCGAGGTGCCGAAACCGACCACTGTCAGCGAGATCATCAGCGTCGGCAGGCCGAGACGGGCGGCCAGCGCGACGGCTCCGCGCACCAGCCATTCGCCGCCCGCGAAAAGCGCGACCAGCCCCACGGTCACGAGGCCGATATCTGTCAGCATTCCATGCCTCGGTTCAGTTGTTGGCCGGATCCCGTTCGGCGCTGATCGCCATAACAAGGATTTTCCAGCACAAGTAAAGAACCGGGGGCGCCAGCGCCGCCGTCAGGACGGCAAACCCGGTCAGGCCGAAATGTAGATATCCGCCGACCGCCCAGACCACTGCTCCTGCCGCGATCAGGATCTGGGAGGACAGGAACAGGAAAAGCCCGGCGATGCCGATCACCATGGCAGGCGTCAGCGGCATTTTTCGGGAATTGTCGTTCGAGGGGAGAGGTGATTGCCTGGAGAGCGCCGCGTTTTGCGACATGTCCGTTACTCGTCTGAGCCACCACGCGGGGCTGTGCGCGATATCAGATTTGAGTGCTTGGCCATGCTTTCAAGCCCGTCTTCACCACCGTCGAAAATATTTTTTGCCCCTGCGCCCGTGCGGCTAGCCCGCTGCGCGCCCCGCGGCGCGGCCCGAAAAGATGCAGCCGCCGAGAAACGTGCCCTCCAGCGCGTTGTAGCCGTGATAGCCGCCGCCGCCGAAGCCGGCCGCTTCGCCGGCCGCGTAAAGTCCCGCGACCGGTTCTCCGCGGGGTCCGAGCGTCTGCGAGGACAGGTTCGTGTGTAGCCCTCCGAGCGTCTTGCGGGTGACGATGTGCAGGCGCACGGCGATCAGCGGTCCGTTGGTCCGATCGAGGAACCGGTGCGGCTTCGCGGTGCGGATGAGCTTGTCGCCGAGATAGTTGCGTGCCGCATGGATGGCGATGATCTGGGCGTCTTTGGAAAAGGGATTGTCGATCTGCGCGTCGCGGGCCTCGATCTCGGAGCGGATCTTCGCCGGATCGATCAGGTGCTCGCCCGCCAACTGGTTCATGCCGGCGACGAGTTCTTCCAGCGAGTCGCGCACGATGAAATCCTCGCCATGCTGTTTGAAGGCTTCGACCGCCTCGGTCGCGCCCTTGCCAAGCCGCGATTTCAGCACTTCGCGCCACTTGCCGGAGGTGAAATCGGGATTCTGCTCCGACCCGGACAGCGCGAACTCCTTTTCGATCACCTTCTGCGTCAGGATGAACCAGGAATGGTCATGGCCGGTTGTCCGCAAATGCTTCAGCGTCGACAGCGTATCGAAGCCGGGTAGGCACGGGGCGGGCAGGCGGTTGCCCAACGCGTCGAACCACAGCGACGACGGGCCTGGCAGGATGCGGATGCCGTGGTTCGGCCAGATCGGCGCCCAGTTCTTCACGCCCTCGGTATAGTGCCACATCCGGTCTTCGTTGATCGTGGCGGCGCCCGCATCGCGGGCGATGCCGATCATCCTGCCGTCCACATGTGCCGGGACGCCGCTGATCATGTGCTCCGGCGGTGTGCCGAGCCGGTCACGCGGCCAGGCTTTGCGCACGAGGTCGAGATTGGCGCCGATCCCGCCGGAGGTGACGATCACGTTCGCCGCCTCGAATCGGAAGTCGCCGGTGACGTCGCGGTTGCTTTCCTCGCCGCGTTCGACTGTGGCGGGCGCAAGCGTCTCGCCGCTGACGCCGGATATGAGCCCGGCCTTTTTCTCGATCGTCGAGACGCGGTGGCGGAAGGCGAAAGTGACGAGCCCGGCGGCCTCGTGTACGCGCACACGGGAGATAAAGGGTGCCAGAACGCCGGGCCCGGTGCCCCAGGTGATGTGGAAACGCGGCACCGAATTGCCGTGGCCGGACGCAAATGCTCCGCCGCGTTCCGCCCAGCCGACGACGGGAAACCATTTCATGCCCATCGCGGAGAGCCATGGCCGCATCTCGCCGGCTGCGAAATCGAGATAGGCGTCCGCCCATTGCCGCGGCCAGTGATCTTCCTCCCGGTCGAACTGCGCCGATCCGATCCAGTCGATCCGTGCAAGCTCGCGGCTGTCGCGGATGCGCATGCGCCGCTGCTCCGGCGTATCGATCATGAACAGTCCGCCCAGCGACCAGAACGCCTGGCCGCCGAGGAATTGTTCGCCTTCCTGGTCGAGGACGAGGACGCGTCTGCCCCGGTCGCCAAGCTCCGCAGCTGCCGCCAGCCCGGCAAGGCCGGCGCCGACGACGATGACGTCATGAGAAGTGTCCAAGCCTGCCTCCCGTGTCTCCCCAGGTCGGGCATGATACAGTCGGCGGACGGCGGCGCAATCGCGATTGCGGGCGCCGCGGTGGCGTCAAGGCCTTGACAGGGGCGGACGCATTTACCAAACCGTCGCGACTTTGAACGAGGCCGTTATGACGACAGCATTCACATTTCCGGGGCAGGGCAGCCAGGCCGTTGGCATGGGCAAGGAACTCGCAGACGCCTTTCCCGAGGCGCGCGACGTCTTTGGCGAGGTCGACGAGGCGCTGGGCGAGAAACTCTCCGCCGTGATGTGGGAAGGCCCGGAGGAGACGCTGACGCTGACCGCCAACGCACAGCCGGCGCTGATGGCGGTATCGGTCGCGGTCGTGCGCGTTCTGGAGGCCCGGGGCTACGATCTCGCGGCAAAGGCGTCCTATCTCGCCGGCCATTCGCTCGGCGAATACTCCGCCCATTGTGCGGCGGGCACCTTCTCGCTCGCCGATACCGCGCGCCTGTTGCGCATCCGCGGCAACGCCATGCAGGCGGCCGTTCCCGTCGGCGAGGGCGCGATGGCCGCGATCATCGGGCTCGAGAACGATGATGTGGAATTCGTCTGCGAGGCGGCGGCCGGCGAAACCGGCGGCGTCTGCCAGATCGCCAACGACAATGGCGGCGGCCAGCTCGTCATTTCCGGCGGCAAGGCGGCCGTCGAACGTGCCGCCGCCCTTGCGTCCGACAAGGGCGCCAAGCGCGCCCTGATGCTGCCCGTTTCCGCGCCGTTTCATTCCGCGCTGATGGCCCCGGCCGCCGAAGCGATGCGCGAGGCCTTGTCGCAGGTGACGATCAACACGCCGCGCGTTCCCGTCATCGCCAACGTCACGGTCGCGCCGGTCAGCGCGCCGGCCGATATCGTCGCCCGGCTGGTCGAGCAGGTTACCGGGCAGGTGCGCTGGCGCGAAACCGTCGAGTGGTTCGCGGGAAGCGGCGTCACCACGCTCGTCGAGGCCGGGTCGGGAAAGGTGCTGACCGGCCTGGCGCGGCGTATCGACAAGGCGCTTGCCGGCGTTGCCATCAACGGCCCCGCCGATATAGAAGCGTTTCTTCAGGCGAATGCCTGATCCGAAAACCGGAAGGACGACGACATGTTTGAACTGACGGGCCGCAAAGCCCTGGTAACAGGCGCATCCGGCGGCATCGGCGAGGCGATCGCGCGCACGCTCCATGCCCAGGGCGCCATCGTCGGACTTCATGGCACGCGCCGCGAAAAGCTGGAATCGCTTGCCGGCGATCTCGGCGACCGGGTGCATGTCTTCCCGGCCGATCTGACCGACCGCGCCGCCGTCAAGGCGCTCGGCGAAACGGCGGAATCGACGCTGGACGGCGTGGATATCCTGGTCAACAACGCCGGTATCACCAAGGACGGGCTGTTCGTTCGCATGTCGGACGAGGACTGGGATGCGGTGCTTGAAGTCAACCTGACCTCGGTCTTCCATCTGACCCGCCAGCTCACGCATCCGATGATGCGTCGCCGCTACGGCCGCATCGTCAACATTACCTCCGTCGTCGGCGTGACCGGCAATCCCGGCCAGGCCAACTATTGCGCCTCGAAGGCTGGCATGATCGGGTTTTCCAAGTCGCTTGCCCAGGAGATCGCCTCGCGCAACGTCACCGTGAACTGCGTCGCGCCGGGCTTCATAGAAAGCGCGATGACCGACAAGCTGAACGACAAGCAGAAAGAGGCGATCATGGGGGCAATTCCCATGAAGCGCATGGGAACAGGCGCCGAGGTGGCGGCATCGGTGGCGTTTCTGGCCGCCGGGGAAGCCGCATACATCACGGGTCAAACGATCCACGTAAATGGTGGAATGGCAATGATTTAAGGGCCTTTGGCGGCCTTGCCGGGTGAACAAAGTTGTCGCAAAGAACGTCTTGCGACTTGATTAGCCCGAACCTTGAAGATAACCACAATCTGAAAACTCCAAAGTCGAGGGAATCCGACATGAGCGACATCGCAGAACGGGTCAAAAAGATCGTTGTTGAACATTTGGGCGTCGATGCCGAGAAGGTGAACGAGGGCGCAAGCTTTATCGATGACCTCGGCGCCGACAGCCTTGACACCGTCGAACTGGTGATGGCGTTCGAAGAAGAGTTCGGCGTGGAAATCCCGGACGACGCTGCCGAGACCATTCTGACGGTCGGCGACGCCGTGAAGTTCATTGAAAAAGCCAACGCGTAACCCGCGTCGCTTCACAATCGCGCCGGCATTCGTGCCGGCGTTTTCAGGTGCATTGTCATGACTTTGCGGCGCGTTGTCGTTACCGGCATCGGCATGGTGTCTCCTTTGGGCGCCAGTGCCGAGCACACTTGGACACGGATCCTTGCCGGCGAGAGCGGCGCGGTCCGTGTGACGGATTTTGACGTCAGCGACCTTCCGGCGCAGATCGCCTGCCGTCTTCCTTTCGGGGATGGCAGCGACGGCACCTTCAATGCCGACGACTGGATGGAGCCGAAGGAACAGCGCAAGGTCGATCCCTTCATCGTCTATGCGATGGCGGCTGCCGACCAGGCGCTCGACGACGCCGATTGGCATCCGGAGACGGATGAAGACCAGTGCGCGACCGGCGTTCTTGTCGGTTCGGGCATCGGCGGTATCGAGGGCATTGTCGAGGCCGGTTACACGCTGCGCGATCGCGGGCCGCGGCGCGTTTCGCCGTTTTTCATTCCGGGCCGCCTCATCAATCTGGCCAGCGGCCAGGTTTCGATCCGCCACAAGCTGCGCGGCCCGAACCATTCCGTCGTCACCGCCTGTTCCACCGGGGCGCACGCCATCGGCGACGCCAGCCGCCTGATCGCGTTCGGCGATGCCGACGTGATGGTGGCCGGAGGCACGGAATCGCCGATCAGCCGCATATCACTGGCCGGTTTCGCCGCCTGCAAGGCGCTGTCGACGGACCGCAACGACGATCCCAAGGCGGCATCGCGCCCCTATGACCGCGACCGCGACGGTTTCGTCATGGGCGAGGGCGCCGGCATCGTCGTTCTAGAAGAGCTGGAACACGCCAAGGCGCGCGGTGCGAAGATCTATGCCGAAGTGATCGGCTACGGCCTGTCGGGCGACGCCTATCACATCACCGCGCCGTCCGAGGACGGCGAGGGTGCGGAGCGCTGTATGCGCGTCGCGCTGAAGCGGGCCGGGCTCGAGGCCTCCGACATCGATTACATCAACGCCCACGGCACATCGACGATGGCCGACACGATCGAACTCGGCGCCGTCGAGCGCGTCGTCGGCAATGCCGCCGCCAGGATTTCGATGTCGTCGACCAAATCGTCGATCGGCCACCTTCTCGGTGCGGCCGGCGCAGTCGAAGCGATTTTCTGCATGCTGGCGATCCGCGACAACGTCGCCCCGCCAACGCTGAACCTCGACAATCCGGACGTGGAAACGGCCATCGACCTCGTGCCGCATGTGAAGCGCGAACGCGAAATCAATGTTGCCTTGTCCAATTCTTTCGGATTTGGTGGAACGAATGCCTCGCTGGTTCTGCGCCGCTACGGTGCCTGATTCCGGCTGCAAGGTTTCGCCATAATCTTTTCTCAACGGTATCCGCTTCCGGCATGCGGCTTTCCTGCCGGACCGGAAAACCGGTATATGGCTGACATGCCCGATTTTCGCGCATTTGCGTGCGAACCGGACACCGAAAACAGGGTTTCGATGTGAGCACCGAGCACCATTTTGGACGTAGGCCATCATCTCAGGACAGTGCTGGTAAGTCCCGCGCGTCGCGTGTCGAGCGCCTGATTCCGCAGTCTCCGCGCCA
Source organism: Oricola nitratireducens (assembly GCF_014904745.1). Lineage (GTDB taxonomy): Bacteria > Pseudomonadota > Alphaproteobacteria > Rhizobiales > Rhizobiaceae > Oricola > Oricola nitratireducens. The sequence continues at coordinate 34,949 of NZ_JACZCS010000011.1, read as the reverse complement.
GGCGCTGCGCACCGAGGCGGCCGTCGGCCCGCCGCCGCGCCGTCGCGCCAGGGCCGCGCGCAGCCAGGTGGTCGTGTTTTTCAATTTCCTCCTGACGCTGGTCATTCTCTCGATGATCGCCGTCGGCGGCGCGGTCTATTACGGCAAGACCCGCTTCGAGGAGCCGGGACCGATGGCGATTGCCGTCACCCAGAACGTGCGTCCGGGATCGAGCATCGGCCAGATCGCGCTCAGCCTTGAGAGCCGCGGCATCATCACCAATGCCCGCATCTTCGAAGCCGGCGTGCGCGTCTACGGCCATGAGAATGACTTGAAAGCCGGCGAGTACGAGTTCAAGGCGAATGCCTCCATGAAGGATATCATGGACATTCTCGTTTCCGGCCGATCGATCCTGCATCCGTTGACCATTGTCGAAGGGATGACCGTGACGCAGGCCCTCAAGCGCATCGCAGCGAACGAGTTCCTGACCGGCGACATGCCGTCGGAAGTGCCGCCTGAAGGCATGCTGGCCGCCGATACGCAGAAATTCTCCCGGGGCACTTCCCGCACCGAGATCATTGAAGCCATGGCGGCGCAACAGCGCGCGATGGTCGAGGAAATATGGGCGAACCGCAGCCTCGGTCTGCCGTTGAAGGACATAAACGAGTTCGTCACGCTCGCCTCCATCGTCGAGAAGGAAACCGGCGTTCCGAACGAGCGTTCGCGCGTTGCCGGCGTCTTCATCAACCGGCTGAAGAAGGGCATGAAGCTGCAATCCGATCCGACGATCATCTACGGATTGTTCGGCGGCGACGGCAAACCGGCGGACCGGCCGATCTACCGTTCCGACCTCGACAAGCCGACGCCCTACAACACATACCAGATAACCGGGCTTCCACCCGGTCCGATCGCCATTCCCGGCCGCGCGGCGCTCGAGGCGGTTGCCAATCCGTCGGTCACCGACGATCTCTATTTCGTCGCCGACGGAACCGGCGGGCACGTTTTCTCGAAGACGCTTGAAGAGCACAACGACAATGTGCGGCGTTGGCGCGAGGTCGAAAAGCAGCGTGCCGAGGAAGCCGCGAAGGCTGCCGAGGAAGCGGCAAAGACGGGCGAGGACGGCGCCGCGGAACAGCCGGCCGGGAACTGACGCGCGGATGTTCGGGGGGCATACATGACGGCAGTGCAAAGCATGACCGGTTTCGCCAGTGCAGCGCGCAGCGTTGCCGGTCTCGAAGTGAACTGCGATATCCGTTCCGTCAACAACAAGGGCCTCGACGTGCGCCTGCGCGTGCCGGCCGGGATGGAAGCGCTCGAACCGGCGGTCAAGAAGCTGGTCGGCGAGCACCTCGCGCGCGGAAGCATCCAGATTACATTGTCGGTGAAATCGGCCGCCGAAAGCGCAGCCGCGGCGATCGACGAGGCGCGGTTCCGCGCGCTTGCGGACGCCGCCACACGGCTGGCGCGCGAAAGCGGCGTGGCACCGCCCTCCACCGACGGGCTGCTCGCTGTGCGCGGCGTCGTCATGTCCGACGATCCGGAGGGCCACCTCGACATGGAGACCGCCGGTGAGGCCTGTCTTGGCACGATCGGCGATGCGCTCGCCGCGCTTGTCGCGGCCAGACGCCAGGAAGGCGAGGCGCTGCGCACGATCCTGTCGTCGCATGTGGAAACGATCGCGGCGCTGACGCAAAAGGCCGAAACCGATCCGGCCAGCCAGCCCGCAGCCATCGGCGCGCGGCTGAAGGAACAGGTCGCGGCGCTTCTCGACGGGTCGTCCTCGTTCGACGAGGCGCGCCTTCACGCCGAGGCGGCCCTTCTTGCCACCAAGGCCGATATCCGCGAGGAGATCGACCGCCTCAAGGCGCATGTCGATTCGGCGCGTGCCATGCTGCGCGACGGCGGCCCGGTCGGCCGCAAGCTCGACTTCCTCGCGCAGGAATTCAATCGCGAAACCAACACCATCTGCTCGAAATCGGCGTCCGCGGCGCTGACGGCGACCGGTCTCGACATGAAGGCCGTGATCGACCAGTTCCGCGAGCAGGTCCAGAACCTCCAATAGGCGCGCCATGACGACCGACAAGAAGAACCCGACCCTTGCTTCCGACCGGATCCAGCGCCGCGGGCTGATGCTCGTGCTGTCCTCGCCGTCCGGCGCCGGCAAGTCGACCATCGCGCGCAACCTGCTTGAGACCGACAACGGGCTGGAGCTTTCCGTCAGCGTGACGACGCGCGCGCGCCGCGCCAGCGAGATCGACGGCGTCCATTATCATTTCCTCAGCCAGCGCGAATTCGAACGGCTGCGCGACAGCGACGACCTGCTCGAATGGGCCGAAGTGCACGGCAATTTCTACGGATCGCCGCGCGAGCCCGTTGAGCGCGCCATGGCCGAAGGCAGGGACATTCTGTTCGACATCGACTGGCAGGGCGCCCACCAGCTTGCCGAGAAGATGCGCACGGACGTGGTTTCGATCTTCATCCTGCCGCCCTCCATGGCGGAACTGAAGGTGCGCCTGCACCGCCGCGCCGAGGACAATGAGGAAACCATCGCCAAGCGGCTCAAGAACGCCGCCGCAGAGATCGAGCAATGGCGCTCCTACGACTATGTTATCGTCAACGATGATCTCGACCGCGCCTATGATGCCGTTCTGGCGATCGTGAAGGCAGAGCGGCTCAGGCGCGACCGCCGGCCGGGCCTGTTCGATTTCGTCACCGGCCTCCTGGAAGAAGATATCTAGGCGCCATAGGCCGGAACGTTCCGGGGGCGATTGCCGGACGCAGGGAGACGCAACGCGAGGAAATCGCCATGGCTCACGAAGACCAGCACCTGTCGCAGCTCGGCCAGTCCGTCGGTATCCCGGAATCGCCGGAGAAAGCCGAGCTGGAGCGCGTGCCCAATCCGCATCCCGACACGAACTATGTCGCGCGCTTCACCGTGCCGGAATTCACCTCGATCTGCCCGGTGACCGGCCAGCCGGACTTCGCCCATCTCGTCATCGATTATGTACCGGACCAGTGGCTGGTCGAATCGAAGTCGCTGAAACTGTTTCTGACCTCGTTCCGCAACCACGGCGCGTTCCACGAGGATTGCACGGTCCACATCGGCAAGCGGCTTGTCGACCTGCTCGAACCGCGCTGGTTCCGGATCGGCGGCTATTGGTATCCGCGTGGCGGCATTCCGATCGACGTGTTCTGGCAGTACGGCACGCTGCCCGACGGCGTCTGGGCACCGGATCAGGGCGTCGCGCCCTATCGCGGTCGCGGATAGTCGATCCGCACCCCGGTTGTGCCGTCCGGATTCTGGAAAAAATCCGGCGCTACGGCGGCAAAATGTGGCGTGTAAAGCCCTCGAAAAAATACCTTTTTGTAAATTGTAAGCAGCACCTCCGCGAGGCACATTCCAGCCCGGAACCGGGGCAGGCCGCCGACACCCGCAAGGGCAGCGCAACAACGGCCGGTCCGGACGGTTTCGTAGCGGACCTGCCAATCAGGAGGGCAGGCCGTCAATCCATCAGGAGTGCTGAAATGCGCAATCTTATTGTCCCGACCGCTGTCGCGGCCGTTGTACTGACGTCGTCCATGGCCATGGCCGCCGACCACGTTAGCGGCAAGATAAAGTCGTTCGATTTGAAGGCGGATACAATCACGCTCGACAACGGGACAGTCTACACGTTGCCGAATGGCTTCAAGAACCCGGGCCTGAAAGACGGCAAGAAGGTTCAGATCACGTGGTCCATGATGAAGGGCAAACATGCCGCCAGCGCGGTGAAAATGCTGAACTGACGCGGTTTCCCTTCATCAGAAAGCGGAGGTCTTCCCCTCGGACCTCCGCTTTTCCATGTCTGGCCTTGCGTTGTCTGCCTCCCGCTCAGCCGGCTGCGGGCCGGGCGTTTGCCAGCCGGCAGAATTCCTCGATCGAAAGCGTTTCTGCGCGCCGCGCGCCATCGATGCCGGCGGCGTCTAGAAGTGCCTGGCCGCCCAGCGGTTTCAGGCTCTGGCGCAGCATCTTGCGGCGCTGGCCGAAGGCGTGCTGGGTCACCAGCGAAAGCCGTTTTCCGTCCACGGAGATCGGTTCGGCGCGTGGTTCGATATGAATCACGGAGGACGTGACCTTCGGCGGCGGCCAGAAGGCCTGCGGCGGCACGTCGAACTGGATCCGCGCGACCGTGCGCCAGCCGGCGAGCACCCCCAGCCGGCCATAGGCGCCGTCTCCGGGCGCGGCGACGATCCGTTCGGCCACCTCGCGCTGGAACATCAGCGTCAGCGACTGGTAATAGGGCGGCCAAGGGTTGGCTTCGAGCCAGTTGACCAGCAATTGCGTGCCGACATTGTAGGGCAGGTTGGCGACGATCTTGACCGGCTCCCCGCCGGCAAGCGCCGCGAAATCCGTCTTCAGCGCATCGCCTTCGATGATGTCGAGACGCCCGGGATAATATGCGCCGATCTCCGCCAGCGCCGGCAGGCAGCGCGCGTCGCGCTCGATGACGATGACTTTCTTTGCGCCATGCATCAGCAGCGCCCGCGTCAATCCGCCCGGGCCGGGACCGACCTCAATCACGGTGCATGCGCCGAGATCGCCAGCGGCGCGGGCAATCCGGCCGGTCAGGTTGAGATCGAGCAGGAAGTTCTGGCCGAGTGCCTTTTTAGTGGCGAGGCCGTGCTTCTCGATCACCGCGCGTAGCGGCGGCAATCCGTCGATGGCGGTCTTTTCGGCGCTGTCGTCCGTCACGTGGCTTTGGCCCGTCGGCTGTGTTCCGCCATCTCGGCGGCCATGCGCAGGGCGGCGATGAAACTGTCGGGCAGGGCCTTGCCGGTCCCGGCGATCTCGAAGGCCGTGCCGTGGTCCGGCGAGGTGCGGATGAATGGCAGGCCGAGCGTCACGTTCACGCTGTCGTCGAAACCGAGCGCCTTGGCGGGGATCAGCGCCTGGTCGTGATACATGCAGATGGCGGCGTCGTAGGTCGCGCGGGCCCGGTCGTGGAACATCGTGTCGGCGGGTAGAGGCCCGCGCGCGTCGATGCCGAGGCGGCGCAATTCGTCGACCGCCGGGCGAACGATGTCCGCGTCCTCGTGGCCGAGCGCGCCGCCTTCGCCGGCATGCGGATTGAGCCCCGCCACCGCGAGGCGCGGATTGGCGACCCCGAACCGGGCGGCAAGATCCCGAGCGACGATGCGGCAGGTATCGACGATCAGTTGCGTTGTCAGGTCCGAGAACACCTTCGACAGCGGAATATGGATCGTGACGGGCACCGCGCGCAGTTTCGGGCCGGCGAGCATCATGACCGGCATGGCCTCCCGCCCGGTGCGGCGTTCGGCCAGGGCCCCGAGATATTCGGTATGGCCGGGATATTCGAACCCGGCCTCGTAAAGCGGCTTCTTGGCGATCGGCGCGGTCACGATTCCGGCGGCCAGCCCGTCGAAGGCATCGGCAACCGCGCGGTCGATCGATTCGATGATGCCGGGCGCGTTGGCCGCGTCGGGGGCGCCGGTGGCGGCCGAAAACGAATGGCGAAGCGGCACGACGGGCAGGCAATCTTCAAACAGGTCCGCCGCCGTTTCCGGTGTGCAGGCCGCGACGGCCGCGTCAATCCCCAGAAGCGCGGCGCGGGCGCGCAGCTGTTCGGTGTCGGCGATCACATAGAAAGCCGGCAGCGCGAAGTCGCCGCGCTGGCGCCAGCTTTCCAGGATGATGTCGGGGCCGATGCCGGCCGGGTCGCCGATCGTGACCGCGAGGGGAAGGGCGTTCGCCATGATCGTGCCGGCCCCTTCAGGCTGAAATCAACGACGCTCGATGCGGGCGTTTTCGCGCAGCGTTTTCAGCATTTCTTCGCCTTTGCCGCCACTGCCGTTCTTGAGCTCCTCGGTGGAGAATTCCAGCTGTGCCACGCGGTCGTCGGACACACTGCGGGCATCGCAGACGATCAGGAATTCCACACCTTTGTCGGTATCCTTTATTCGCGTCGTCTGTCCGGCCTGCAGGCCCGAGACTTCCTTTTTCCATGTTTCCGGAAGCCGCAATTCAAGGATGCGGCCGAGGTCGCGAACCGTCACGTCGCGCAACTGGGTCGCCAACTCGATGGTGTTCTTGCACCCATCGACCCGGCCGCGCATTTTGTTTGCTTCGGAGCGGCGGCGCGCGAGTTCTGCCCCGCGGCGCGATGCCGGCACCACGAATATCACCTGTTGTAGCGTATATTCTGTCGATGTCGGCTTCTTGCCGCCTTGCTCCAGCATCTTGGCGACGGCGTCCTGCTCGTTCATGAGGCCGCCGCTCGCGCGCGATTGCGCCGCGACGAGCTGGTTCCATCCGATTTGCAGGCGGATGAATTCCTTGAAGTGTTTCGGCGTCACGCCGGCCTGGTTGAGGATCTGCGTCAGCTGGCTCGCCGACATCTTGTTGTTTCTGGCGAAATTCGCATAGGCGGCATTCACCTGGCTGTCCGGGATGCGGTAGCCGGCGCGCGTGACGGCTTCACGCTTGAGCGCCTCGTCGATCAGCTCCTTGGTTGCCTCTTCGGTGAGATTGCCCTTGCGGCGCTGCAACTGGAGGAAAGCCTTGCGCCGCGCAATGTCGTAGGACGTCACCGCCTGGTTGTTGACGACGACCTTGATGTCGGAAGCGTTGGCCGCAGGCGCGGGCGCGACAATCGCTGCGGGTACGGCGAGTGCAAGCGCCATGCAGACCGCCAACATCCGCCCTCTGAAATTTGTTGTCCACATCCCGCCCGTCATGTCATGTCCGCCATGTTGTCTGCTTGTATCGTTTGTTGCCGGATGACCGGTCCTGTGCCCCGCGTTGCCCGATATCTTGGGCGAAAGCGTGACGCTGGGCCAGCCTGCGGCATTTCCGCTTTGGCCCTTATCGCTCTAATAGCCGTCGAATTCGGCTGAACTCGACCCGAAATCGCCCAGCGTGCGAAACGCAAGTCTGAATCCGATCGAATTCGACAATGCATCGGTGCTGCTGCGCGACTGTTGAAACAGCAGTCCGAAGGCAAAACAGTCGTCGTCATAAGCCAGACCGATACCGTTCCGTGCCAACCGTTTGTTGGTGATGTCATAGGTCGCGTTGCCCGTGATCCGCCAGGATTCGGTAAACCGGAGCGATGCGCGGCCGTTCACCTCGTGCCGGTCGGTACTGAAGCCGTAGGTCGGTTGCGCCTGAATGAAGGCGTAGCCGCCCGATGCCGACAGGTCATCCGAGCGGTAACCGATCTCGGTCTCCGCGCGACGCACCTCGAAGGTCTTTTCGTCGAAGCGTGCACGCACCGCGCCGCTGACGGCATTCTGGTAGGATGCGCCGAACATGCCGACGAAGTCGGAGACATCGGTCTCGAGGCCGGAGTCGGCGCCGACATTCAGCATGTCCGCGCTGGCGAAGGAGTTGGTGCCGCCCAGATGATAGGACTGGCCGAACGCGCCGAACAGCGACCAGCCATTGTCGAAGCTGCCGGTATAGCGAATGCCGAGATTGGCGCGGTGGCCGCCCTCGATGCGGTCATAGCCGGAGAACTTGTCGCGCTCGAACAGGTTCGTCGTGTCGAAAACGAAACTCTGCGCATCCTCGTTGGGGAGCAGCCCGGCAGCGGGCTCGTTCAGCCGCGCGAAAACCTGCGCGATCGGCTCGAACACATGTGTCGAATGCGCGGCCGCGAACAGGAACGGCCAGCGCATTTCCACGCCCGCCGTCACCATGCCGCGCGTCGCGGTCGTATCGGTGGCAAGCGCCGCGCCCGTCGATGAAAACGGACCCGTCGTTGCGGTGTTGATGTAATTGACGTCGCCTTGCGCCGCCAGGATCGGCGTCACCGCCAGCCCGCCAGGCGCGATGAGGGTGCGTTTCCATTCGGTCTCGGCGGTAAACCGGGCGTTTTCGCCATCGAGGCCGCGTGTGGCGAAGTTCGTATCGCCGAAAACGCCGCGCATGTCGGCCATGTCGCGCGAAATGCCGCGCATATTGACGTTGAAGGCCAGTTCGCCGCCGGCGACGGGTTCCGATGCGATCGTTTCGTAGTCGAGGCTGGGCAGGACCCAGGGCTGGGCCTCATCACGACCTGTTCCGTCGGCCGCCACTTCCTGCACATCGTACTTCATCGCCCGCAGGTCGAAGAAGTTCCGGTCGTTGAGGCCGGTCAGATAGAACTCGTTGCGCTGCACGTAATCCGAAAAGCCGACGATCTCGTAGGTACGCGAGAAATTCTTGTCGGTTTGCGCCAGCACGTTCCAGCCGAAGGTCCAACGCGGATTGATGTCGAAATGGCCGGTCGTACCGATCATGCCGCGATCGACATGGGTGCGGTCCTGTTCGCCGACCGGAAAGGCATCGGGCGTCATCTGGTGAATGCCCGCCATTTTCAGCGTGTAGATGCCGTTTGACAGCCGATGGCGGAATTCGGCCTCGCCAAGGAAACCCTGCTCGGTCAGGCCGGTGCCAGTCAGGGTCACGTCGTAATTGGGCGCAAGCGCGATGAAATAGGGGATCGACAGGCCGAAACCGAGCTGGTCGGAAAAGCGCGCCTTCGGCATCAGGAAACCGGTCTTGCGCTTCACCGTCGGATCGGCGGTCGTGAAGACCGGGAAACGCGCCAGCGGCATGCCGAGGAACTCGAAGGACGCGCGCTCGAAACGGATCGTCTTTTCCTTGCCGTTCCAGATGATCCTTTGTGCCTTGATTTGCCAGATCGGCGGCTTTTCGGGATGTTCACGGCAGGGTTCGCAAGCCGTGTAGATGCCATTGTTGAAGGTCGTCGTCTCGCCGTTTTCGCGCACCGCGCTTTCGGCCGCGAAACGCGCTTTTTCCGGCGTAACGATCCTGAGCGCGTTGACGAAACCGTCGCGGAAATCGTCGGTCACGTCGAATTCGTCGGCGAAGGCCTTGGTCCCGTCCGGCTGCACGATTTCGACATTGCCGATGGCGATGAGGCGGTTGGTCTTCTGGTTGTAGACGAGGCGGTCGGCGACCATGCGCGTGCCGCCGTAATCGACCTGCACGCCGCCGACCGCGGCGACCGTCCGCCGGTCATTGTCGTAGACGAGTTCGTCGGCCTGCAGCAGCAGCGGCGCATCGGACTGGACTTCGGTCAGGCCGGCAATGGAGTCATTCGTCTGGGCGAGCGCCTGCGGCGAGCCGGCCATACTGGCGACGACGGCCCCGATGGCGAGGCTGCTTGCCAATGATTTCAAGTGTTTGGACAACACCCGCCCGCCGACTCCGTTCACTACCCGTCCTCCCGGTCAAGCAAATACGCGACCCCGAAAAGAGACGCAACCGCTACCGGTAACCATGCCGCCACCACGGGAGGAATCACTCCGGCGCTTCCGAAGGATTTGGCGATGGCGGTCACGACATAAAGCATGAACCCCGCCCCCAGACCAGCCAAAATCATCCCGCCGGACTGGCCAAATCGAATGAACCGCAGCGAAACCGTCGCCGCAATCAGCGCCATTGCGACCAGCATCAGCGGAAGCGCCATCAGCGAATGGTACTGCATCCGGAACGGATTCGCCGATACGCCGAAAGAACGGGCGGCATCTATCTGTTTTCCAAGCGAAAAAAACGGGATCATTTCCGCCGGGATGATCGCCTGGTTGACGACCGCGGGATTGAGCATGGTCGGTATGACCATGCTTTCCTGGCGTTTCGCGGCTTCGCCGGCCTTGCTGATCTCGGCATCGCTGAGGATCCATTCGCCCGTGCCGAGGCGCGCGCTCGCCGCGTCGATTCGTCGGCGCATCGCCCCTTGCGGATCGATATCGAGGAAAACCACATTGAAAAGCGTGGTGCCCAGGCGCGAAACCCGGTCGGCCCCGATCAGCATCGAACCGCCGTCCTCCTGTGCCTGCCGAAGCCAGGGACGTTTTTGCGAGATCAGCGACTGCGTCGGCCGCGAGCGCCACTCTCCCTCGACCGCTTCGGCCCGCGAATATCCGTTGGCTGCCACCGGATTGAGGACGGTGACGCCGAGAACGCCGATGATGAATGCGGCGGCCATCACCGGGAACAGGAACTGCCAGGCCGAGATGCCCACCGAACGCGCCACCACGAGTTCGTATTTTCGGTTGAGCAGCATCAGCGTCGTCATCGTTGCGAACAGCACCGTGAAGGGCAGCGCGAGCTGGACGATGAACGGAACGCGCATCGCCGAAAGCGCCAGCGCCGCCGAGACGGAATATTGCGGCAGCCCGCTGGTCCGGTTCGACAATTCCGAGAAGTCGATCAGGTAGGTAACGGTGGCCACGCCGAGCGAGAAGAACAGGATCATCCGTACCGACTGGAAGAAGAAATAGGCTTGTAGCGTCCGTCCCATCGCGTCACACCGTCCTTGCGCGGGCCGCGCGGATGCGCAGTTGCCGGACATGATCGGCGAACCGTTCATAGGCGGCGGCGACACGATCGGGAACGGCGATCGTGATGCCGTATCGGTACATCAGCGCGCTGATCACGATGGCCACAACCGGAACCGCATAGAAGAGCCACCACAAATCGCCATCCAGCCGGTTGACGTTGAAGACCGCATAGGCCGCCCAGCGGTAGACCAGCGTTGCGCCGATCGTCAGGACAAAGGCGTTGAACCGGGTCTGGCGGTGCGACCGGGTCTGGCCGGCGACGACGAGCGCCACGTAGGCGAACAGGATCGGGTAGAGCCAGTCCGTCATCCGCCGGTGGAACTCGCCATAAAGCCAGCCGGGCTTGCTCTGGAACAGCCAGTCGTTGGGATCCGGATCGATCAGATCCGCCGTCTCGCGTTCCTGCGGGAAATAGTACAGCGCGTCCGTGGCGGATGCGAACTGCGACAGGCTTATCGCATAGGAATTGAAGCGGATGATCGACAGCGAATTGTCATCCAGGTTCTTGCGCTGGATCTGGCCGTTGGTCATCACCATCACGTCGTTGCCATCCACTTTGCCGACGGCGCCCGACTGGGCGTAGTAGAGAAGCGCGAGATGTTCGTCGCGCGTGTCGGAAACCATGATGCCGGAAAGCGCATTTCCGGGCAGGCGCCGGTCGACATAGATCGTCAGGTCATCGTCGATCTTGGTGAACACGCCTTCCTGGATGAGGCTTGTCAAAAGGTCCGTTCGCGACGAGACGAGCAGGTCGCGCAGGCTTCTGTTGGCGCGCGGCTCGATGAAATGGTTGGAAACGAAGACAAACAGGCTGGCGAGAATGGCGACGAGCAGGACCGGCCTTGCGATCATCTGGCGCGAAACGCCCGAGGCCGACATGACGGCGAGTTCGGAGTCCGCGTTCATCGTCGTGAAAACCTGGACCGTGCCGATGACCACCGCGATCGGCAGCACGAGGGCGGCCAGCTGCGGCGTCAGCACGGCGGCCAGCTTCAAAAAGGTGAACATGGATTGGCCGGAAGCCGTGGCGACATCGATGCGGGTCAGCACCTGACTCACCCACACGACGGCGAGAACCGCAAAAAACGACGCAAGCGTAATGACGGAAATCCGGCGAAATATGTAACGCTGTAGCGTATTCAATACCCACCTCTTGGGATCGCCGGATTGGGCGCTGAAACCTGCATCCGCCCGCATTTCGTAAAATTACACGGCGGCGGACAATGGAATATTAACAATATCGATCCGCGTGCTAAGCTTTCGCGAAAGGACGTGGTTAACATTGCGTTGTCACGCCCGCAGGGCCTTGCTATCGCCACCCGGAACGCCAAAATCAAGATGCCGGTTCTCGATTTCGTCACCGGATTCGCGAGTTCACGGCTTCTTTTCAAACCGACAGGACATCCATGACCGTTCTTCCCACCATTTCATTCGCAAAAGTCGCAGCCCCCAAAAAGGGAACTGCCGTTCTCCTGGCCGTAAAGGATGGCAAGACGCCGGCGCTCGCCTCCGAGATCGATCCGTCCGGTGTTCTGGACAAGGCGCTCAAGGTTTCGAAATTCGGCGGCAAGGCAAAGTCGGTGGTCGACGTAGTCGCGCCGGCCGGCTCGCCGGCGGATCGCATCCTGGTTGCGGGTCTCGGCGTGGCCGAAAAGATCAAGATGACCGACTGGGCGGCGTTGGGCGGCCAGATACGCGCCAAGACGGGCTCGGAGAAGAATCTTTCCGTATTGCTCGAATGCGAGGGCCTCGAAATCTCGCCGGAAGCCGCGGCCGCGTTCGCCCAAGGCCTTGTCCTGCGCGCCTACGACTTCGACAAGTACAAGACCAAGAAGGACGACGAGGATAATGCCGATAAGAACGTCGCCCAGAAGGTAACGCTGATGGTCGACAATCCGTCTGCGGCGAAGAAGGCATGGGACACCGCCGAAGCGGTGGCGCGCGGCGTCATGCTGGCGCGTGACCTGGTCAACGAACCGGCCAACATCCTCGGCCCGGTGGAATTCGCCTCCCGCGCGGAGGCGCTCTCCGCCCTCGGCGTGGAAATCGACATCCTCACCGAAAAGGAAATGAAGAAACTCGGCATGGGCGCGCTTCTCGGCGTCGCCCAGGGCTCGGTTCGTCCGCCCCGCCTTGTCGTCATGAAATGGAACGGCGGCAAGGCGAAGGACAAGCCGGTCGCCTTCATCGGCAAGGGCGTGGTTTTCGATACCGGCGGCATCTCGATCAAGCCGGCCGGCGGCATGGAGGACATGAAGGGCGACATGGGCGGCGCTGCGGCCGTGACCGGGCTGATGCACACGCTCGCCGCGCGCAAGGCCAAGGCCAACGTGATCGGCATCATCGGCCTGGTCGAGAACATGCCCGACGGCAATGCTCAGCGCCCCGGCGATATCGTTACGTCGATGTCGGGCCAGACGATCGAGGTCATCAACACGGATGCGGAAGGCCGGCTCGTTCTCGGTGACGCACTCTGGTACTGCAAGGAGACCTTCAAGCCGAAATTCATGATCAATCTGGCGACGCTGACCGGCGCCATCATGATCGCGCTCGGCCAGCATCATGCAGGCCTGTTCTCCAACGATGACGAACTCGCCGGCAACCTGGCGTCGGCGGCCGAGGCCACGGGCGAACCGGTCTGGCGCATGCCAATGGGTCCGGAATACGACAAGCTGATCGACTCGAAATTCGCCGACATGAAGAATGTTGGCGGCCGTTTCGGCGGAGCGATTACCGCCGCGCAGTTCCTCAAGCGCTTCGTCGGCGATGTGCCTTGGGTCCATCTCGATGTCGCGGGAACGGCCATGTCCTCGCCGTCGACGGACATCAACCAGTCATGGGGATCGGGATACGGCGTGCGTCTGCTCGACCGGCTCGTCGCCGATCACTACGAGGGCTGATCCGGCGCCGATGTCCGAGGTCTTCTTCTACCACATGACCGAAACGACCCTCGACGAGGCGCTGCCGGGCCTCGTCGAGAAGTCGATCGGGCGGGGTTGGCGCGCCGTCATCCAGACCGGCGGAGCGCAGAAGCGGGACTTTCTCGACGGCTATCTGTGGACCTACCGGGCGGACAGCTTCGTCGCCCATGCCTGCGATGCTGACGAACGGCCGGCGGACCAGCCGGTGTTCCTGACCGTCCATCCCGAAAATCCGAATGGCGCGCAGATCCGCTTCCTGGTCGATGGCGCTGCGCCGCCGGACGATCTCTCCGGCTACGACCGGGTCGTGCTGATGTTCGACGGCCTCGATGATCAGGCCTTGTCGGAGGCGCGCGGGCACTGGAAGGCGCTCAAGGGCGGCGGCCACACGCTCGCCTATTACAAGCAGAACTCGGGCGGCGGATGGGAGCGCGCGGCATGACGGCGGAAAATGGCAACGGGGAAGGCGAGACGCTTCCCGAGCGCAAGGCGTTCTTCAAGGACATCTACCGCCGCGCCGATGGCGATCCCGGCATGGTGCCATGGGCGGATCTGGCCGCGAAGGCGAAGCTCCACGAATGGCTGGTGCGACATCCGGGCAACGAAGACCTTGCCGCGATCGACATCGCCTGCGGCCTCGGCGACAATGCCGAGGCGCTGGCGGTAGCCGGCTACGCGACGACGGCCTTCGACCTGTCCGATCATGCCATTCGCTGGGCGCGCAAACGGTTTCCGCACTCGCCGGTGGACTACCGGAGCGCCGACCTGTTCAACCTGCCGGAGGCCTGGCGGGAGCATTTCGATCTCGTCAACGAGTGCTACACGCTGCAATCGATGGCGCCCGGCACGCTGCCGGAAACGGCGGCGGCGGTCGCCAGCCTCGTCAAGCCCGGCGGCACCTTGCTGGTCTATGCGCGCTGGCGCGAGGACGGCGCCGAGGTCAACGGTCCGCCATGGCCGCTGGAGAAATCGGCGCTGCATGTTTTCGCGGGCCTCGGCTTCGCGCTCGAACACGAGGACCTGTTCACGGTCAACCGTCCCGGCCGGACGATCCCCCATTCCTTCGCGATCTGGCGCAAGGCGAAATCCGGTTAGGGCGCCAGCATGCGGTTTCTCGGTTTCATCATCCTCGCGGCCGGTCTCGTTGCGGCCTTCGGGCAGGACTATCTGGATATCGGCCTGCCGGCCGGCGAATACCAGCCCTTCGGCTTCGTGATGATCGCTGTCGGCGGTGTCATGTTCCTGCTCGGCGGCCGCCGCAAGCGCAAGGCGCGCCGCGGGAAAGCCGCCGGGGAAGCGGGCAAGACGGTCTCCAAAACCTCGAGCATCGGATACCGCCAGCCGGAACCGGAGCCCGAACCGGAAAAACGCAAGCCCGACATCGTCTGGGGCCGCGACGGCGACGACGACTGACCGGTCAGGCCCCCGTCATCGCGTCCTCGTATTGCGCCGACAACTCCATCCACTCCTCTTCCCAGGCGGCGATGCGGCTTTCCAGGTCGGAGCGCTTTTTCGACAGCGCGACCATCTTGTCGGCGTCTTCGAGAACGGCCGGCGTCGCCATCTCGGCCTCGATAGCCAGAATCTCTTTCTGCGCTTTTTCGATCAAATGCTCGAAATCTTTGATCTTTTTCTTCATCGGGGCGAATTCCTGACGGCGCGCGGCCGCCAGCTTGCGCTTTTCCTTGCCCGACAGGGCCGGGCCGCCCTGTTCGGCGCCGTTCGACCCGTTTCCGGATTTCGCAGGACCCTTGAGGATCAGCCGCCGATAGGCGTCGAGATCGTCGTCATAGGCTTCGACGGCCCCGTCATGCACCAGCCACAGCCGCTCGACGCAGGCCTCGATCAGGTGGCGGTCATGGCTGATCAGGATCACCGCGCCGCGATAGTCGTTCAGCGCCTCGGCGAGCGCCGCGCGGCTGTCGATGTCGAGGTGGTTGGTCGGCTCGTCGAGGATCAGCAGATGCGGCGCGTCGAAAGTGACCAGGCCGATCAGCAGCCGGGCGCGTTCACCGCCCGACAGGTCCCTTGCCTTGGTGTTCATCCGGTCGCCGCCAAGGCCCATCTGGGCGACCCGCGCGCGCACCTTCGATTCCGGTGCTTCGGTCATCAGGGCGCGCACGTGGTCGTAGGGCGTGTGTTCCGGCACGAGGTCGTCGAGCTGGTGCTGGGCGAACATCGCGATCCGGAGCTTGTCGGCGCGCGTGATCCGCCCGCCCATCGGCTGGAGCCGGTTGGCGACGAGCTTGGCGAAGGTCGACTTGCCGTTGCCGTTCGCGCCGAGCAGCGCGATGCGGTCGTCCGCGTCGATTCGCAGGTTCATGTGCTGCAGGATCGGCGTCCCTTCGACATAGCCGGCGCTTGCGCCTTCCATGTTGATGATCGGGGAGGCGGGCTGGCGTTCGGGCGAGGGCAGCCGGATCGGCTGCACGTCGCTGTCGATGGCGACGTCGACCTCGGCCATGCGCTGCAGCGCCTTCAGGCGGCTCTGCGCCTGGCGCGCCTTGGATGCCTTGGCACGGAACCGTTCGACGAAGGCTTCCATGTGCTTGCGCTTGGCGGCCTGCTTCTCCGCCATTTTCGTCATCTGCATCAGCCGCTCGGAGCGGGCGCGGGCGAACTGGTCGTAATTACCGCGGTAGAAGGTCAGCTTGCGCTGTTCCAGGTGCAGGATCGCGTTGGTGGTCGAGTTCAGCAGGTCGCGGTCGTGGCTGATGATCACCACGGTGTGCGGATAGCGCTGGACGTAGTTTTCCAGCCACAGCGTGCCTTCGAGATCGAGATAGTTCGTCGGCTCGTCGAGCAGTAGCAGGTCGGGCGCGGAAAACAGCACCGCGGCGAGCGCGACGCGCATCCGCCAGCCGCCCGAAAAGGCAGAGCAGGGGCGTTGCTGCGCTTCCGCATCGAAGCCGAGCCCGTGCAGGATCGCGCCGGCGCGCGCTTCCGCCGAGTGGGCCTCGATATCAGCCAGCCGGATGTGGATGGCAGCGATGCGGTGAGGATCTGTGGCGGTCTCGGCTTCGGCCATGAGCGCGGTCCGCTCGGTGTCGGCGGCAAGCACCACCTCGAGCAGCGTCTGTTCGGTGCCGGGCGCTTCCTGCGCGACCTGGCCGATGCGCAGCCCCTTCGGCAGTTCGATCGAACCGCCTTCGGGCGACAGGTCGCCGGTAATGAGCTTGAACAGCGTCGTCTTGCCGGTGCCGTTGCGGCCGACAAGGCCGACTTTCATACCCTCCGGAATAACAGCTGTCGCGTCCTCGAACAGAGGCCGGCCCATCATGCGGAAGGTGAGATCGGTGATTTGAAGCATGCCGGGCTTGTGGCCGAAAGCCGGCGGAATCGCAAGCGGGAGGGCGCTTAAAAACAACACCTCAGCGAACGGCGCTACCCACCCTTCACAGACCTCAGTAGCGCCAGGGCCTGATTTTCCGTAACCGCAGAGACGTAGTACCAGCGGCCCTTCTTCTTGCGGAAGGCGCTGTTCTCGCGGTGTTCGGTGACCCTGCCGCCGTCCAGCGAACGCGCGATGAACAGCACCATGCCGCGCGTGTCATCCGGGCCGCCGGCCTCGGTGCGCAGGATTTCCAGTCCAATCCATTGCTTGGTCTCGGCCCATTCGGCCAGCCCCGCCACATCGAGGCTCTTCTGCAGCTTCGGCCACAGGGTTTCCTTCAGATAGGCGATGTCGCGGCGCACGAACGCCGAATAGCGCGAGCGCATCAGCTCTTCAGCCGTCTCTGGCTGTTCCTTGCGCGACAGGAAGCGGCCGCAACAGGCCTCTAAGGTCTTGCCGGACTGGCAGGGGCAGGTGGTCATGGAAGGTCTGCGATCCGATCAAACAGTCATGCCGGGCTTGTGGCCGACAGCCGGCGGAATCGCAATCCGTTCCGGGTGCTATCGAAAAGATTGCGGGCGATGCGCGGTACCGGGCGGCCGCCGCGTCAGCCGAATTCCGCGCCTTCATCGGAGCGCAGGAAATAGATCAGGTCGAGCGCCGGCGGTTCGTGGCCGAGCACCGACAGGATCATGTGCGCATGGCCGCGGTGGTGCGTCTGGTGGTTGAAGAAATGGGCAAGCGCCGGCGCCAGCGGCTGCGTGACCTCCTTCGGATTGGTGACCGGCGTGTAGGAAAACAATCCGTCGAGAGCGTCCTCGTCCAGCGTGTCGATCCATTCGGCGATGCGGTCGTCCATTGCGCCGCGTTCTTCTTTCAGCTCAGCGAAATGCGGATGCGGCAGGTCGCTCAGCACCGTATGCGTCTGGCCGGTTCCGGTGAAGCGGTTCATCCAGATCCGGTCGGCCACCAGCACATGGTTGAGCGTCCCGCACATCGAGCCGAAAAAGGCGCGCACGTCGCGCTCCCATTCCTCGTCGGAAAGGTATTCGGCCGCGTCGTAGAGCCGTTCGTTCGCCCAGCGGTTATAGGCCGCGAACATGCGGTAGTGCTGCAATCCGTTCATTGTTCGAATCCCGTTTTTTCGGGGCGATGGTGCGATGGCGCGCGCCCCTTGGCAAGCCACGCGCGGACAGCTATAGACCGCCCGGATTTCATCATTTCTCCCCCCATTACGACCAAGAGGACAGTCACATGGCCATCGAACGCACCTTTTCCATGATCAAGCCGGACGCCACCAAGCGCAACCTGACCGGCGCGATCACCCAGAAGCTGGAGGAAGCCGGCCTTCGCGTCGTCGCGTCCCGCCGCGTCTGGATGAGCCAGCGTCAGGCCGAAGCCTTCTACGCCGTCCACAAGGAACGCCCCTTCTTCGGCGAACTGACCGAGTTCATGTCGTCCGGCCCGACGGTGGTTCAGGTTCTCGAAGGCGAGAACGCGATCGCCAAGAACCGCGAAGTCATGGGCGCGACCAATCCGGCCGACGCCGCCGAAGGCACGATCCGCAAGCGTTTCGCCAACTCCATCGGCGAAAATTCCGTGCACGGCTCCGACGCGCCGGAAACCGCTGCGGAGGAAATCGCCTTCTGGTTCGCCGGCTGCGACATCGTCGGCTAAACAGCCCAAAGAGCTTCAGATTGTGAAAAACCGGGCCTTCGAGCCCGGTTTTTTCGTTCTCGTTGACCGCGTGGCGCCCTGGGGAATTACCCCAGCATCGTTTTCACTGCGCCGAGCAGGAATTCGTCCTGATAGTGCGCTGCGGCGAAGGAGAGGCCCACGGGGCAGCCGTCGACTGTCAGAAGCGGCGCGGTGACTTCCGGCAGGCGCGCGACGCCAGAGAAGGCCGTAATCGTCATCGTCCGATCGTAGAAATCAATCACCGCTTCGAGGGAGTTCAGTGAGCCTTTCTGTGGCGCGATGACCGGAGTGGTTGGAAAGCAGATGACGACCCCGGGCTCGAGAAAGCTGTTGATTGCCTCAAAGAGCCGCTCGCAGCGGTCGAGACTGTCCAAAGCCGCGATACGGTCGAAGGCCAGAACATTCCCATAGGCCATGGAGAAGGTGAATCCGAGCTCGGGATTATGCGCTTCGATCCAATTCCCGACAGTGCTTTGGAATTCGGCCGTTTGCAGATCCCGCAGCGCGTTTTCGTTGCATTCTCTCAGAGAGGCGCCGGCATCGGCAATCTGCGAGAAGCGGACCGGTTCCGGTGTGATGCCGGTGCGGTCGGCAATCCGCGTCAATGCTGCCTGCACGGCTGTCCGGACAGCCTCATCCGCCACCTCCAGCGCATCGGTCAGGACCAGAATCTGCCGCAGGGGTCTTGCCGGCGCTTTGCCGCTTCGCAAGAGCATGCGCGTGGCCATGTCGAGGTGTTCGCGCCGCGCGGCCAACACTCCCACGGTGCTCACGCTGGGCATAAAGGGCAGGACCCCCGCCTCGGAAATCCGGTGCAGCGAAGGCCGTATCCCCCAGAGACCGCACAAGCTCGCCGGAACGCGGATCGAGCCGCCCGAATCCGTGCCGATCGAGAAATCCGCCAGACCGGCCGCGACGGAGGCAGCAGATCCGCTCGATGAGCCGCCCGGGATGCGGTCGGGGGCTTTTGCGTTGCGCGGAGTGCCGTAAAACTGGCTTTCCCCGTCAAGGCTGTAGGTAAATTCATCCGCGACAACCTTGCCGATGCATCGGGCGCCTGCTGCAAGCAGTTGATCGACGCAGAGCGCGTTGTGTTTCGGCGCCGGATGTGCGTCCCGCCAGGCGGGGCTGCCATAGGACGTCTTGTGTCCCGCTATGTCGATATTGTCCTTGACGGTGAAGCCAA
This sequence comes from Oricola nitratireducens, assembly GCF_014904745.1. Classification (GTDB taxonomy): domain Bacteria; phylum Pseudomonadota; class Alphaproteobacteria; order Rhizobiales; family Rhizobiaceae; genus Oricola; species Oricola nitratireducens. The sequence continues at coordinate 15,484 of NZ_JACZCS010000011.1, read as the reverse complement.
GCCCGTCGAGCGGCCCCGATCTGTGAGGAGGAAGGTCGAGATGTTCGACAAACGCGCCGGTGTGATCGGGCTCTGACAATCGAGTCATGTCGTGTTCCGTTTGCATGTGCTGGCGAGGGGGCGGAAGTCGACGGATAATCGTCGAAGTCCGGCTTCAAGTCCGCAACGTCAGTTCCTCGAACCAGGCGCGGGCATGGTCGGGCAGGGGCTCGGACTTGCGCGTCGTTCCGTTTGTCAGCACGACGATCGAGTCGGCGAATGACCGGCAAACGCCATCCAGGAACACCCCCTGCCTGAATGAGACAGACGAGTTGCCGATCCGGGTAACGCCCGTTCCGATCGCCACCTCGCCGGGCCATGTCATTTCCGCCAGGTAGTCGATCGTGATCCGTACCAGCGAGAAATGGCAGCCGTCCGGAGGCATCCGCTTGTCTGGATCGTAAAGGACCGGTACCCGCCCGGCCTCGAACATCGTCGAATAGACCGCGTTGTTGACGTGGCCCGCCTGGTCCATGTCGTTGTAGCGCAGTGTCTGGACCGTGCGCGCGGGGTAGGCGTCGAGCGGCAGGCTGGCGATGGTATCCTTCATGCTGTTCTCCGGCTGTCTGGCATCCGTCACCGCCTAGCGCATTGTGCGGTGCGACAAAATGGCTTCACCGGCAATTAACACAGACTTGCTGCAATTGGGCGTGTAGGATTTTTGTACGCATATATTGGGGTGAGATGGCCAATCGGGACTATACACGCGGGGAACGCATCGCCGACGGCATCATTCATGTTGTCGGGATAGCCGCGAGCACGGTCGCCGTCATCATGCTTCTCGTTTCCGCGATACCGACCCTCGACGTGTTTTCCACCACCGCGCTCGCTATCTACGGCGTGACGGTCGTCACGCTCTTCTCGGTATCCGCGTCCTACCACATGGTCACCCATGAGACATGGAAGCCGATCCTGAGGCAGTTCGATCAGGCGGCGATTTTCTTCAAGATTGCAGGGACTTACACGCCTTTGGTGATTCTGATCGGCGGCGCTTTCGCCTATGGCGTTCTCGCTTTCGTGTGGATTACGGCGATCCTCGGCGCCGCTGCCAAGATCTTCGTGGCGCACAAGCTCGAGGGCATCACGGTTGGAATCTTCCTGGTGCTCGGATGGGCGAGCCTGACGCTCGCCTGGCCTATCTTCTCCACGCTGCCGGTATCCGCGTCGATGCTGATCCTCGCCGGCGGCCTGCTCTATTCGGTCGGCGTGATCTTCCACCAGTGGAACGGGCTGAAATACCAGAATGCGATCTGGCATGCATTCGTGCTTGCCGCGTCGGCCTGCCATTTCACCGCGGTCGCCGCCGGAACGTTCACGCTCGCCTGATAAAAAACGCATCAGCCCTCTGGACAAATGCCGCCGGGTGCAGAAAATCGCGGTCCTGTTGATGGGGTCGTAGCTCAGTCGGGAGAGCGCGTCGTTCGCAATGACGAGGTCAGGGGTTCGATTCCCCTCGGCTCCACCATCAATCCCTGAAAAATGCGAGATCGCGGCGCCTCTACCAGCGCTCCGCCGCCTTGTCGTCGGCGTCCTTCGCCTCCACCCATTCGCCCGTCGTTCCGTCCTTGCGGTGTTCCTTCTTCCAGAAGGGCGCCCGGGTTTTCAGGAAATCCATGAGGAAACTCGCTGCGTCGAAGGCGGCCTGGCGATGCGCCGACGAGGCGACGACGAGGACGATGTTCTCGCCCGGTGCGATCTTTCCGAAACGGTGGATCACCGTCAGCCCCGTGACCGGCCAGCGCTCGGCGGCCTGCTTCGCGATGCGGGTGATCTCGGCCTCCGCCATGCCCGGATAATGTTCCAGTTCCAGTGCGGCAAGCGTCCCGCCTTCGTCGCGGCAGAGCCCGGCAAAGGTGACGACCGCGCCGACATCCGACCGGCCCTGCGTCAGCCGGGCGCTTTCGGCGGCGATGTCGAAATCTTCCCGCTGGACGCGGATGACGGGGTCCGTCGCCGTCACCTCAGCCTCCGGTCATCGGCGGGAACAGCGCGATCTCGCGCGGGCTCCCGATCGGCTCGTCGTGATCGACATGTTCCTGGTCGACGGCGATGCGGATCGCGTTGTCGACGGCGAGCGCGGCCTCGTAGTTTTCGCCGCGCGTCTTCATCCACGACAGCAGGTCGGCGCCGGTCTTGACCGTTTCCGGCAGGTCGATTTGTTCCTCGCCGACGCCGATGCGCTCGCGCACCCAAGCGAAATAGACCAGTTTCGTCATCACTCATCCTCGATCACATGCTTCAGTCCGGAGCGGAAATAGTCCCAGCCGGTATAGAGGGTCACGATCGCCGAAATCCACAGCAGCACATGGCCCGTTTCGGTGACATAAGGCATGACCTTGTCACCGGCGGGGCCGACGAGCAGGAAGCCGATGGCGACGAGCTGGATCGCCGTCTTCCATTTGGCGAGCCATGTGACCGGCACCGAGACTTCCAGCGAGGCGAGATATTCGCGCAGGCCCGAGACCAGGATTTCGCGGCACAGGATGATGACGCCCGCCCACAGGCTCCAGCCGGCGATCGAACGGTCGGCGGCGAGCAGCAACAGCACGACGGAGACGACCAGCTTGTCGGCGATCGGATCCAGCATCCGGCCGATATTGGAGGTCTGTTTCCACTTGCGCGCGAGATAGCCGTCGAAGAAGTCGGTCAGGCTCGCGGCGGTAAAGATGCCGAACGCCAGCCAGCGCGCGAAATCACTGGATTGCAGCCGCCCTTCCAGGAAGAAACACGCGACGATCAACGGCACCGCGAGAATGCGGGCGTAGGTGAGGATGTTCGGCAGATTGTAAGCGCTGCGGGCCATGACTTTGTGAGAAGCACCGGAAGCCCCGGCGGTCAAGGGCTTATCCTGACTGATGGAAATGATCGTAGATCTGGCGCGCCATCGCTTCGGAGATGCCTTCGACCTTCTCCAGGTCGTCGAGCGCCGCGCGCGCAACGCCTTTTGCGGTTCCGAAATGGTGCAGCAGCGCACGTTTGCGCGCCGGTCCGATACCGCCGATCTCGTCGAGCGGGTTCTTCACCATCTCCTTCTTGCGCCGCGCCCGGTGCGAGCCGATGGCGAAGCGGTGCGCCTCGTCGCGCAAGCGCTGGATGAAATAGAGCACGGGATCGCGCGGCGGCAGGGTGAAATCCGCCTTGCCGGGGATGAAGAAGCGCTCGCGCCCGGCGTCCCGGTCGACGCCCTTGGCGACGCCGACGACGTCGACCGACTTGTCGACGCCGAGTTCCCGGAGGATTTTCATGACGGCGTTGATCTGGCCGAGGCCGCCGTCGATCAGCAGCAGATCCGGCCATGCGGGGATCGCGTCGCTTTCCTCGGCCTCGGTTTCCGCCGACCGGTCGGGGATGCCTTCCTCCTTGACCAGCCGCGAGAAGCGGCGCTCCATCACCTCGCGCATCATCGCGAAGTCGTCGCCCGGCGTCGCACTCTCCGACTTGATGTTGAACTTGCGGTACTGGTTCTTGGCGAAGCCTTCCGGCCCGGCGACGATCATCGCGCCGACGGCGTTGGTGCCCATGATGTGAGAATTGTCATAGACCTCGATGCGCCGCGGCACGCGCGTCAGCTGCAGCGCCTCGGCCGCGCCGGCCATCAGCTTGGCATGCGACGAAGTCTCGGCGAGCCGCCGTCCGAGCGCCTCCTTCGCATTGGTCAGCGCATGGTCCATCAGGTCGCGCCGCTCGCCGCGCTGCGGTTTCGCCACCGCGACCTTGCGCCCCGCCTTCAGTGACAGCGCCGCGGCGAGCAGATCCGCCTCGGCGACCGTTTCCGAGGTGAGGACGAGTTTCGGCACCGGCTTGTTGTCGTAGAACTGCGAAATGAACGCGCCGAGCACCTCGTCGGCTTCGAGCGCCGTATCGGCCTTCGGGAAATAGGCGCGGTTGCCCCAGTTCTGGCCGGTGCGGAAGAAGAACACCTGGATGCAGGTCATCCCGCCCTGCTGCTGGATGGCGAAGATATCCGCCTCGTCGACGGTCTGCGGATTGATGCCCTGGTGGCTCTGGATCGCCGTCAGGGCGGCGATGCGGTCGCGATAGACGGCGGCGCGCTCGAAATCGAGATTTTCGGCCGCCTGCTGCATCGTCTTCGACATCGCGGCCTGGATCGCCTGGCTGCGCCCCGACAGGAACGCCTTGGCCTCGTCGACCAGTTCGGCATAGTCCGCGGTGGAGATCTCCCCGGTGCACGGGCCGGAACAGCGCTTGATCTGGTAAAGCAGGCAGGGCCGCGTCCGGCTCTCGTAGACGCTGTCGGTGCAGGTACGCAGCAGGAAGGCGCGCTGCAGCGCGTTGATGGTGCGCCCGACCGCGCCCGCCGATGCGAACGGGCCGAAATAGTCGCCCTTTTTCGATTGCGCGCCGCGATGCTTGAAAATGCCCGGCGCCTCGTGGTCGCCGGTGAGCAGGATATAGGGAAACGACTTGTCGTCGCGCATCAGCACGTTGAAGCGCGGGCGTAGCCGCTTGATCAGGTTCGCCTCGAGCAGCAGCGCCTCGGTCTCGGTGCGCGTGGTGACGAATTCCATTGCCGCCGTCAGCCCGATCATCCGCGTGATGCGGTTGGAGTGGCCGCGGCCCTGCGCGTAGTTCGTCACGCGTTTCTTCAGGCTCGACGCCTTGCCGACATAGAGCACGTCGCCCTCGGCGTTGAACATGCGGTAGACGCCCGGCGCGTTCGGCAGCCGTTTCACATAGGCTTTGATGAGCTCCGCGCCGCTGAGGTCTTCGGCAAGATTGTCCGCCGTGTCCCAGACGAGATCCTTGCCGAGCGCGGCCACGACGGGGTCGTCGCCGCCGTCCAGTTCGGCTTCGGCAATCTTGTCTGCGTCGGGAATCGGTTTCGCGGTCATTTCTGCATATCATCTGTGTCGCGACGCGGCATCAAGCCCGCGGCGCATTAGGGCGGTGCGCAAGTCACGCCTTGCTGACAGATGGTGCTATTCGGCAATGCCCGCAACGTCCGGCGTTTCCCAGGCCAGATGCTGGCCGCCGTCCAGCGCGATCATCTGGCCGGTGATCGACCGGTTTTCCCACAGGTAGCGGACGGTGGCGCCGAATTCGCTCAGGTCCGGTCCGTGGCCGAGCAGCACGGCTTCGGTCTGCTTGCGGAAATCCTCCTCGCTCTGGCGCGCGCTCTTCATGGTCGGCCCGGGACCGATCGCGTTGACGCGGATGCGCGGCGCGAGCGCCTGCGCCATCGTTTGCGTCATCGTCCATGCGGCGCCCTTGGAGAGCGTGTAGGAGAAGAAATGCGGCGTCGGGTGCCAGACGCGCTGGTCGATCATGTTGACGATCAGGCCGACGCGTCCCTCCGGCAGATTTGCCGCGAACGCCTGCGCGAGAAAGGCCGGCGCTTTCAGGTGGACCGCGAAATGCCGGTCCCAGACGTCCGCGTCGAGATCGCCGATTTCGTCGCGTTCGAAGGCCGAGGCATTGTTGACCAGAAGGTTGACCGGGCCGGCCAGTTCCGACGCCTGCGCGATCAGTCCGGAGACCGCTTCGAGGTCGCAGAGATCGGCGCGCACCGCGACGGCCTCGCGGCCCCTTGCGCGCAGTTCCGCCGCGAATGCCTCGGCTTCGGCGATCGAGCGGTTGGCATGGATGACGACGCCGAAGCCGTTTTCCGACAGGTCTTCGGCGATCGCCCGGCCGATCCGCTTTGCCGCGCCGGTAATCAGCGCCACGCCTTTTGTCTGCACGAGAAACCTCCGCCTTTTCAGAACACCGACACGATATAGGCCAGATAGGCCGCAAACATAGCAGTGCCGAGAATGCGGCCTGTCGTGAAGCGGATGAAACAGATGACGGCAAGTGCGGTAGCCGTCGCCAGCATGATCCACATGTCGCGGTCGATCATGATGGATGAGACCGGAACCGGGACGATCAGCCCGGTGATGCCCATGATCGCGGCGATGTTGAAGATGTTCGAGCCGATGATGTTGCCGAGCGCGACGTCGGCGTTCTTGCGCCAGGCGGCGGCCAACGTCGTCGCCAGTTCCGGCAGCGACGTGCCGACGGCGACGATGGTCAGGCCGATCGCCGCCTGCGAGACGCCGAAGGTCTCGGCGAGCCCCGACGCCCCCCCGACGGTCAGGTGCGCGGCGAGCGGCAGGCCGATGAGCCCGCCGGCCAGCGACAGCGCGATCTTGGCCGGCGCGTGCGGCATCTCGCCCAGTTCGGCGTGATAGTCTTCCGGCTCTTCCTCGTCGATATGGGCCCGCGCCCGCAGGATCTGGGCGAGGATGAACAGCAGCAGGCCGACGAACAGCCCGGCCGCCTCGACGCGCTGCAATATGCCGTCGCTGATCATCCACATGAAGGCGACCGTGAAGACGAGCATCACCGCGACATTGCGCGCCAGCCCGTGCTGGTTGGCGTGGATCGGCGCGAACAGCGCCGGAATGCCCATGACGAGGAGAATGTTTGCGATGTTTGAGCCGACGACATTGCCCACCGCGATGTCGGGCGCCCCGGAAAGTGCGGATTGCAGCGAAACCATCAGTTCGGGCGCCGACGTACCGAAGGCGACGATGGTCAGCCCGATGATCAGCGGCGGGATGCCGAGGTTTTCCGCCAGCCCGGCCGCGCCTTTGACGAGAAAATCGCCGGCGAACACGAGAAGGACGAGGCCGGCGACGAGCATAAGGGCATCAAAAAGCATGTGCATCCGCAATCGGGGGAAATCGTCCCCTCTATATAGGCGTTGTCTGCGTGAAAAAAGGTGAGCCCTCGGGCTGTTGCGGAAAAAACACACCTGCGGGCCTTCATTTTTCGGCCACTGAATCTCCTCATTCCGGCAACGCAAACGCCGCATTCGGGAACCAAATCTGGAACCGGGAGTTTGGGGCACAGACGTGCTCGCCGAACGGCGCTCCGCGCGAGAGCACGTATTCAGGAATCTGAAGGAGAATGAAATGCGTATTTTGACGAAACTTGCCGGTGGCATCGCGATTGCGGCGATGGCCGGAAATGCGGCGCTCGCGGCCGATGCCGTGGAGGCCCCGCCTCAACCGCCGATGGCGGCTCCGGTACAGGTGACGACACCGGCTGCCACGTGGTCGGGCATCTATGTGGGTGCTTTCGCCGGCTACAACTGGGGTAATTTCGACGTGACCACCATCGGCGACATCAATGCCGACGGCTGGAGCGGCGGCGCCTTTGCCGGCTACAACTGGCAGACCGGTCCGCTGGTCCTCGGTGCTGAACTCGACGCCGGGTATTCCGGCGCCAGCGGTACGCTGGGCGGTGTCGAAGCCAAGCAGACCGGCTTCGGTTCGCTTCGCGGTCGCGTCGGCTATGCCTTCGATCCGCTGATGATCTACGGCACCGGCGGTCTCGCGATCACCGGCGCGGAACTGAACGACGGCACGGTCAAGGACAGCAATACGCTCGTCGGCTGGACGGTCGGCGCCGGCGCCGAGGCGCTGTTGACCGACAATGTCTTCGGCCGTCTCGAGTACCGCTATACGGATTATGGCTCCAAGGACTTTACCCTGGGCGCCGGAACCGTGTCCTCGGGCTTTACCGAGCATACGGTCAATGCCGGTATCGGCGTGAAGTTCTGACCGTTAGGCAATCGGACAACAAGAAGCCCGCGCGGAGCGATCCGCGCGGGCTTTTTATATCCGCGTCAGCCCTGCGGGCGCAGTGTCGCGTAGTCCTCGAAGGTTTTCGCGAACCGGTCCTCGAACCGCTTCAGTTTCGGCCGGCCGCGCCGCCAGTTCATATCCGCGAAACGCAGGTCGAGATAGCCGATCATCGCCGCGACGGCGAATTGCCCGCCATGCAGCCTGGTCGTCACCCGTGGCGGGTTTTCGTTCAGCCAGTCGAGCCCGCGCGCGACCTTGCGCGCCTGGAGGTCGAGCCAGGGCTGGTGAACCTTTTCGGCCGGCCGGAACCGCTTTTCATAGACCTGCGCGAGGAGGCAATCGGCGATGCCGTCGCCAAGCGCTTCGAGGCGCTCGGCCTCCATGCGTTTCCGCGTGTTGCGCGGGAACAGCTTGCGCCCGCTCATCCGGTCGAGTTCCTGCATGATGGCCCGGCTGTCGAACAGCGCCGTGCCGTCGTCGAGGATCAGCGTCGGGATCTTGCCGAGCGGGTTGTTGCCGACTAGCAGCGCCGGCTCGTCGTTTGTGTTCACCGTCTCCGCCTCGATCGGCAGGCCGAGCCACGTGGCCGCCATGCGGACCTTGGCGCTGTAGGGGGATGCGGGAGAAAAAAGCAGGCGGGCCATGGAATGTCTTTCTGTCTGGCGTGGTCTATCGGGCAGGGGGCATGACGGCGGTTTTCCTGTCGCAGGCGTCGCCGTCGACTTCCGGGCAGGATGTGAAACCGGTGAGATCGCGTGTCATGCAGATGCGGACGTCGCGAAGGTAGCGGCGGTCGCAGGTGACTGCAATCGCGTTGCCGTGCATACCGGGATTGACGGCTTTAAAGGCTGTCTCGACGCTATCCGGGTTGATGGAGCGGATGTTCTTCGCCGCCCGGTAATCGCCGGGTATCGCCACCGCCTCGAAGGCCATGCGCGTCAGCTTGAAATAGTCTTTCTGGGACAGGCCGGAACAGGTCCCGTGCGTTTTCCATTCGTGACGGATCAGCCCCGTCGAGGGCATGATGTCGAGCATCGAATCCGACAATGACCGCGGCACGCCGAGCGGCTGATCCGTCGGGCAGTCGCTCGGATAGCCTTTCTCGAATTGCGGCCACAGCCCGTGCACGACGAAGCCATGGCTGCGCGACGCGCCGCATTGCTGCGTGTTGGCGTGTTTGCCCTCCGAGGCGCAATAGCTCGGCGACCAGGACAGCGCGAGGACGAGGAAGTCGAAACCGCTGCCTTGGGGAACTGTCGGCCTCTCGGCCGCGGCGTTGCCAGCCGCCGGCGCGGCGCTATCGTCCTCGCAGGCGACGAGCGTCAATACAATCGCCACCAGGGCGCCGGTCAGGGCTGGCGGCGTGCGCACCATCGATCAGGTGAGGATGTGCCTAGCGCAGGACGCGGCAATAACCGTCATGCACGTTCCAGCGGTCGAGGCCGGACAGGCAGAACTCGACATTGTCGCCGAAGACGCCGGCAAAGCCTTCGCCATATTCGATCAGGTACCACAGCGTGCGGGTCTCTCCGTCAGACGTCGCGGCGGTAGCCTGACAATAGAGCCGGTCCACCGAACTGATGTCCTCTTCCATCGGCTCGTAGCGGTTTTCGCGGAAGTTCGAAATCGAGACGATCGACAGGCCCGGCTGATGGTGCACCTCGCGCGCCTGGATGCCGAACCGGCGCTCGATCGACGCCAAATGGCCGGCCTCGGCGCAAAGCGAATCCGGCTGGGCGGCGACATAGGGCCCCGGCGCGACCAGATCGGCGGCCTGCGAGGCGGTTACCGGAGCCGCCGCCAAAATCGTTGCGGCCAGAATTCCGCGTGTGGCAGATGAAACTCGGCTGGACATCGGGTGCTCCTTTTCCGCAATCGCGTGTTGCAAGCTGATTACCTTATTCGCGGACCGCAGTCACCCCGCTTCCTATGGCACGGATGCCACAGTCGGGCGGTTTTTACTCGCCGGCCAGCCAGTTGATCGAGTAGCTGCCGGCCCCTTTTTTGAATTCGAGCACGGAAACGAGCCAGGGCAGGATGGTGCGCAACTCGTTTTCCAGCGTGTAGGGCGGGTTGACGACGATCATCCCCGAACCGTCGAAGCGTATGTCGGCGCCGGACGAGCGCACTTCCAGCGTCGTGTCGAGAATGCGCGGGATCTTCGCCGCCCGCAGTTCCTCGCGGAATTCGCTGATGCCCTTGCGGTGCTTGACCGGATACCACAGCAGAAAGGTGCCCGAGGCGAAGCGCTTGTGGCCTTCTTTCAGCGCGGTCAGGATGTTGAAGAACTCGTGATAGACCTCGAACGGCGGATCGACGAGCACGATGCCGCGGCGCTCCTTGGGCGGCAGGTGCGACTTGATGCCGAGCCAGCCGTCGAGTTCGTTCACCCGGACCTGGTAGTCGCCGGCGAAATGCGAATGCAGGACCTCGTAGTCCTCCGGATGCAGTTCCAGCGCAGTCAGGCGGTCCTGTTTGCGAAACAGCTCGCGCGCGATCATCGGCGAGCCGGGATAGAGCGCGATGCCGCCGGCCGGATTGAGCGCGCGCACGCTGTCGAGATAGGGTGCGATCAGCTCGCGCACGTCGGCCGGCGCCTTCTCGGCCTTATCCAGCACCTTGCCGATGCCGGTCTTCCATTCGCCGGTCTTCTGCGCCTGTTCCGACGACAGGTCGTAGACGCCGAGGCCGGCATGGGTGTCGAGCACGCGGAAGGCGGCGTCCTTCTTCTGCATGTATTTGATGACGCGGGTCAGCACGATGTGCTTGAACACATCGGCGAAATTGCCGGCGTGGAAAATGTGGCGGTAATTCATTCCGCTGCTCCTATCGCGCTCTTGCGCTTGCCGCTAGTGTCCTTGCCATGAATATCGCACCGAAAATCGAGACATTCCGTTCAACCTGCCCGCATGACTGCCCGTCCTGCTGCGCGCTCGATGTCGAGGTCGAGGATGGCGCGCGGATCGGCCGGGTTCGCGGCGCGAAGGACAACAGCTACACCGCCGGCGTCGTCTGCGCCAAGGTCGCCCGCTACGCCGAGCGCATCCATCATCCGGATCGCCTGCTTCATCCGCTGGTCCGCAAGGGCGCCAAGGGCGCCGGCGAATGGCAGCGCGCTTCCTGGGATGCCGCGCTCGATCTGGTCGCCGAACGCTTTGTGGCGGCGGAGCGGGAACACGGTTCGGAGACGGTCTGGCCCTATTTCTTCGCCGGCACGATGGGCCAGGTGCAGCGCGACGGCATCAACCGCCTGCGCCACGCCAAACGCTACTCGAACCAGTTCGACACGATCTGCACCAACATGGCCTGGACGGGCTATGTCATGGGCACCGGCAGGCTCGCCGGGCCGGATCCGCGCGAGATGGCGCTGGCCGATTGCGTCGTCATCTGGGGCACCAATCCGGTCGCCACGCAGGTCAATGTGATGACGCACGCGATCAAGGCGCGCAAGGATCGCGGCGCGAAGATTGTCGCCATCGACATCTACGCCAACGACACCATCGCCCAGGCCGACATCGGGCTGGTCCTGAAGCCCGGAACCGACGCGGCGCTCGCCTGCGCGGTAATGCATGTCGCCTTCCGCGACGGCTATGCCGACCGGGACTACATGGCGAAATATGCCGACGATCCGGCCGGCCTCGAAGCGCATCTGGCGACGCGCGGGCCGCAATGGGCGGCCGCGATCACCGGGCTCTCTGTCGAGGAGATCGAGGCCTTCGCCAAACTGGTCGGAACGACGAAACGCACCTTCTTCCGCCTCGGCTACGGTTTCACCCGCAACCGCAATGGCACGGTCTCGATGCACGCCGCCGCCTGCGTGCCGACCGTACTTGGCTCCTGGCAGCATGAGGGCGGCGGCGCGTTCCACAACAACGGCGCGATCTACAGGCTCGACAAGAGCGAGATCATGGGCACGGCCTATGCCGATCCGGATATCCGCTGGCTCGACCAGTCGAAGATCGGCCGCGTGCTGACGGGAGACGCCGAGGCCCTACAGGACGGACCGCCAGTGACCGCCATGCTGATCCAGAACACCAATCCGGCCAATGTGATGCCGGAACAGGCGCTGGTGCGGCGGGGGCTGGCGCGCGAAGACCTGTTCACCGTCGTGCACGAGCAGTTCATGACCGAGACGGCGGACCTCGCCGACGTCGTGCTGCCGGCGACGATGTTCCTCGAGCATGACGACATCTACAAGGGCGGCGGCCACCAGCACATCATGCTCGGGCCGAAACTGATCGACGGGCCGGGCGAGACGCGGCCGAACCACTTCGTCTTCGAGCAACTGGGCAAGCGCCTCGGCGTCGATCACATGGCCGGCTTCGGCCGGACCGAGCAAGAACTGATCGACGCGATGCTCGCCGCCGGCGGCTATGGCGAGACCTTCGCCAGCCTGAAGCAAAAGGGCTGGCTGGATATCCAGCCGGATTTCGACACGGCGCACTACATCGGCGGTTTCGGCCATCCCGACGGCAAGTTCCGTTTCTCTCCCGACTGGATGGCGGGGCCGTCACCCAACAGCCCGCCGAAATCGATGGGGCCGCAGGGCCCCGCCGGCGCGCTTCCGGCCTTTCCCGACCATGTCGAACTCACAGAAGCCCCTGACGCCGGGCATCCGTTCCGGCTCGCCACGTCGCCGGCGCGCTCCTTCCTCAATTCCACCTTCTCCGAGACGCCCGGCTCGGTGAAGAAGGAGGGCAGGCCGCAGGTGATGATCCATACCGACGATGCGGCGGCGCTCGGCCTTGAGGACGGCGCGGCGGTTGCGCTCGGCAACACGCGCGGCGAGGTGCATCTGCATCTGAAGGTCTCGGACCGCCCGATGCGCGGCACGCTGGTCGCCGAGGGCCTGTGGCCGAACAGGGCGCATCTGAACGGCTGCGGCATCAACACGCTGACCGGAGCCGACAGCGTCGCGCCCTATGGCGGCGCCGCAGTGCATGACGCGAGGGTCTGGGTGAGGGCGCTTTAGCCCTTACGCCTCTGCGGGAATCTGCACCTTCGCGCCCTCTGCGATGGTGCGCGGCGAGCCGTTCAGCTTCTCGATGGCAAAGCCCGCGGCGGCCTTGTATTTCGCCATGAACTCCGCGCGTTCCTCTGCCGGGATCACGTCGTCGATATTGTCGAACTCGCCGCCACAGCGCTCGTCGACCATGTTCAAAAGCCCGAACGGGCCGGCGCCGCGATTGCGCAGGATCAGTTCGGAAACCGGGCCGCACAGCTTCTCGTCATAGGCGGCGAGCGCCTCGCTCGTCACGCCGTGCTCCAGCAGGCACGTGCCGAGCACGCGCGCGTCGATAATCGCCTGGCTCGCGCCGTTCGAGCCCGTCGGATACATGGCATGCGCCGCGTCGCCCATCAGCGCGACATTGCCGTCGCGCCATGTCGGAACCGGGTCGCGGTCGATCATCGGGTTCTCGTAGGCGATGTCGGCGCCGCGCAGCAGCGCCGGCACGTCCAGCCAGTCCCAGGTCCAGCCGTCGAAATGGTGGACGAACTCCTCGAGTTCGACCTGGCGGAACCAGCCGCTGTTCTTCCAGCCTTCGGTGTTGTCCAGCGTCACCTCGGCGATCCAGTTTATCGTGGCGAGCCCGGTCTCCGGATCGGGATGCGAGATCGGGTAGATCACCATGCGCTGGCGATGCGTGCCGAGTCCGACGAAGGACGAGCCGGTGCGGATCGGTTTCGCCTGCGTCGTGCCGCGCCACATGATCGCGCCGCCCCAGTGGATCGGCGGCTGGTCCGGATGCATCTGCGCACGTACGGCGGAGTGGATGCCGTCGGCGCCGATCAGCAGCGTGCCGGTTTCGCGCGAGGTCGTACCGTCGGCGTGCGCGATGATCGCGGTCACCGTGCCGTCGGCATTGTTCTCGTAGCCGGTCACCCGGCAGCCGAGCCGCACCGCGTCCGCCCCGGCCCGCTCGACGAATGTGTCGTAGAGCAGCACGTGGAACAGGCCCCGATGCACCGCATATTGCGGCCAGTTGTAGCCGGCCAGCAGGCCGCGCGGCTCGGAATAGATGTCGTTGCCATTGAGCCCGACCAGCGCCCATTCCTTCGCGGGCACGCCGACTGTGTCGAGGTCATCCGGTCCGATGCCGAGATCGTGGAGTTCGCGAACGGCATTGGGCTGGATGTTGATGCCGACGCCGAGCGGCCGCAGTTCCCTGACGGATTCGAACACGACGCAGGGCACGCCGATCTGGTGCAACGTCAGCGCCGTGGCGAGCCCGCCAATGCCGCCGCCGGCAATCATCACAAGGGGTTTGGCCATCATCTGCTCCTCCGCAAGGCCCGCGGTTCATAGCAAGAATTGCCGATATCTCAACGCCGGCGGTGCAGTTTTATGGAAAACCGGCCAAACCGGGCGATGCGGACAGAAACATCTCCGTGACGAAGTGCATCTGCGTGGGAATGGCTTGATGCGTCCGGGGTCTCATGGACGAAAAACGCGACGCCCGCATTGAGTGGACGTCGCGTTGCTGTAGGTAGTTTACGGCAAATGGAAAGCCTCAGTCCTCGTCATGCTCTCCTGGCGCGGACACGTGCTTTGCGACATAGGCCTTCTCGCCCATGCGGGCGATGAGGTCGAGCTGGAGCTCCAGCCAGGCCATGTGGCCCTCCTCGTCGAGGACAATCTTCTCGAACAGCACGCGCGACCCGACGTCGCCGTCCTCATACGCCTGGCGTGCCGCTTGCGTGTAGAATTCGATCGCCTCCTTCTCGTCGGCCAGGTCCGACTCGAACATGTCGGCCAGCGACTGCGCGCGTGCCGGCGGCTTGGCGAGGCAGAGTTCCGGATCGCCCTTCAGGAACATGATGCGCTCGATATAGGCGTCGGAGTGGCCGAGTTCCTCCTGCATCTCCTCGCGCATCTTGCCGGCGAGGCGGTCGATGCCCCAGTCGTCGAGCACGTGCGCGTGCAGCTGGTACTGATGCGCAGCGCTGAGTTCCATGCTCAGGGCTTTCTGCAGGTTCTTCAGTGTTTCCTTGTGCGCCATGATGGCTTCTCCTTTGACGTGGTTGACCGGCCGCGAAGCTTTACTTGAACCGGTTGAGCGGGATTTTCAAATAGGCGGTGCCGTTGTTTTCGGCTTCCGGCAGCCGGCCGCCCCTTGTGTTCACCTGCAATGCGGCGAGCATCAGTTTAGGCAGCGGTAATGTCGCGTCGTGCCTGTCGCGCAGGGAGACATAATCCGCCTCGCTTTTACCGCCCCTCAGGTGGATGTTCTGGCGCTTCTGTTCGCCGACCGTGGACTCGCAACGGGGATCGCGCCCGTCCGGCCGGTAGTCGTGGCCGACGAAAATGCGGGTCTCCTCGGGCAACGACAGGATCGCCTGCAGGCTGTTGTAAAGCGCAGAGGAATCGCCGCCGGGAAAGTCGGCCCGGCTGGTGCCGCTGTCCGGCATCATCAATGTGTCGTGCACGAAGGCGGCATTGCCGGCGACATAGGTGATCGAGGCCATGGTGTGTCCCGGCGAGAACATCACCCGCACCGGCACGGTACCGACCGCGAACTCCTCGCCGTCGGCGAAAAGGCGGTCCCACTGGCTGCCGTCGGTCGGGAAATCGTCCGGCAGATTGTATATATCCTTCCACAATTTCTGGACCTTGATGACATGCTCGCCGATGCCGGTCGGCGCGCCGAGCTTTTCCTTCATATAGGACGCGGCTGTGAAATGATCGGCATGCGGATGGGTGTCGAGGATCCAGACGATCTCGATCCCGGCGTCGGCGACGTAACGCAGGATTTCGTCGGCGCTGTCGGTGGTCGTCGAGGCCGACATCGGGTCGAAATTGAGTACGGGATCGACGATCGCACCCTTCATGGTCTGCGGATCGTGAAAAACAT
>NZ_JACZCS010000010.1 GCF_014904745.1 Oricola nitratireducens | reverse complement strand
CGGCATCGCGCACTTGTTGGCGTCGGCAGTCTGCAGCGCCACGACGAGGCGATGGATCTCATCGACGGACCGGCCCGCATTCATCGGGTAGTAGACCATGGCACGCAGCACGCCGTTCGGGTCGATGATGAAGGTGGCGCGCACGGCGGCCGTGTCGGAGGCGCCGGGCTGGATCATGCCATAGGCATTGGCGACCTTCATGTTCAGGTCCGCGATGATCGGGAAACCGATTTCGACGCCGAATTTCTCCTTGATCGAGAGCACCCACGCGATGTGCGAATAGTGGCTGTCGATCGACAGGCCGAGCAGCTCGACGCCTTTGGCCTTGAAGTCGTCTTGGCGCTTGGCGAAGGCGATGAACTCGGTCGTGCAGACCGGTGTGAAATCGGCCGGGTGCGAGAACAGGATCAGCCACTTGCCCTTGTAATCGGCGAGTGATTTTTCGCCGTCGGTGGTCAGTGCCTTGAAGTCGGGAGCAGGTTCGTTGAGCCGCGGCCCTTTCAGTTCGATGGTGTCAGTCATTGTTTCGTTCCTTCAACTTGCGTTGGTTGCAGAACGGATATGGTCTCCCTTGAACGATTTTTGAAACGAATTATTCTTCTCACAATAATCGAATTATTGAATGATAGGTGTGCGATGCTGCCGAGCCTGCAACAGCTGCGTTTTCTGGTCGCGCTGGCCGACGAACTGCATTTCGGCCATGCGGCGGAGAGCTGCCATGTCACCCAGTCGACGCTATCGAACGGCATCAAGGAACTGGAGGCGATCCTCGGCGTGTCGCTGGCCGAACGTTCCAAGCGGTCGGTGCTGCTGACACCCGTCGGCGGCGAGATCGCGGATCGCGCACGTCAGTTGCTGGCAGACGCCTCCGACCTCGTCGAAGCGGCGAAGCGCCATTCCGGTGCGTTTCGCGGCGACCTGCGGCTTGGCGCCATTCCCACCGTCGGTCCCTTCCTGGTGCCGAAGGTCATGCCGAGGGTGCGCGCGGCGTTCCCCGACCTGCGGTTCTATTTTCGCGAGGAACTGACGGAATCGCTGATCGCCGGGCTGAAGGCCGGGCGGCTGGATGCGATCCTGATCGCGCTGCCCTTCGCCATCGAGGGGCTGGAAACGCTGGAACTGTTCGACGACAATTACCAGCTCGCCACACCGCTCGACCACAAGCTGGCGAACCGCGACGCGGTCACCGGCAGCGATCTCGGCGGAGAGAAACTGCTGTTGCTCGAAAAAGGCCATTGTCTGCAGCGGCACGCCCTGTCGGCTTTTCCCGAGGCGCATGCGACCCAGGATGACAGCTTCGCCGCCACCAGCCTTGTGACGCTGGTCTCGATGGTCGCCGAGGGGCTCGGAATCACGCTGCTGCCGCAACTGGCGATCGACGCCGGCGTGACGCGCGGCAATCGGCTGGCGTTGGCGCCGCTGGTCGGAGCCTGCCCACGCCGTATCGTGCTTGCCTGGCGAAAGACGTCGGCCCGTGCAGACGAGTTCGCGCAACTTGCCGAGGTTTTTCGCGCCGCGCGCGACGACCTGCCGTCGTGACAAGGGACAACGTGCCGCAGGTGTGCCGCGAAAAAGTATATCTGAAATTGAGCTTTATCAAATCTCTGGAGCGGAATCGTTTCTAATCTGGCATCGGCTTTCAACAAGAGGGAAGTTGGATGCGGAGAAGGCGGAATTGGCGCGGGATTGCAGCGGCGATCCTTTTTCTGGCGGCGACGCCGGCCTGCGCGCAGGCGCAGAACGAAGCGGCCATGCCCGGTGCGTCGGGCAGCACGGCCGACCATTCGGCCTTTGAAATCCTGAAAAAGCCTTTCGCCTCCGGCCCCGAAGTCACCGAGGCCTGCCTGACCTGCCATACCGAAGCAGCGAAACAGGTGATGAGCTCGATCCACTGGACATGGACCTACACGCACCCGACAACCGGCCAGCAGCTGGGAAAGAGCCATGTGATCAATGCGTTTTGCGGCAATGTCGCCTCGAACGAGCCGCGCTGCACGAGCTGTCACGCCGGCTATGGCTGGGAGAAGATGGCGGACGGCCCGCCGAAGGCGCAATCCGCCGTCGATTGCCTGGTCTGTCACGACACCTCCGGGACCTATTCCAAGCTGGACAACGCCGCCGGCAATCCGCCGCTGACGCCGGTTCCCGCCGGCGCCAAGACGATCACCGGCGCGCCGGCCAAGCCCGTCGATCTCGCCATGGCCGCGCAAAGCGTCGGCCTGCCGCGCCGGGAGAATTGCGGCCAGTGCCACTTCTACGGTGGCGGCGGCGACAACGTGAAACACGGCGACCTGTCGTCGGTCCTCTATAATCCGGACAAGTCGGTTGACGTGCATATGTCGAAGGACGGGGCAAACATGGTTTGCTCGGACTGCCATGTCACCAACCGGCATGTCTGGGCGGGCAGCCGTTACAACGTCACGGCCCACGACATGATCGGCACCGGCAAACCCGGCGAACGCCGCGATGTTGCGACCTGCGAATCCTGCCACGGCACCGCGCCGCACGAATCGGCGTCGCTCATGGGCATGAAGCTCAACGATCACGTCGATCGCGTCGCCTGCCAGACCTGCCACATTCCCGAATTCGCCCGCGGCGGCGTCGCCACCAAGACGGTGTGGGACTGGTCGACGGCCGGCAAGCTGAAGGACGGCAAGCCTTACAGCGAAGAGGAATTCGTCCAGAGCGACGGCAAGCATCTGCACACTTATCTGTCGACCAAGGGCAATTTCGAGTGGGGCGAGGACGTGGTTCCCTTCTATGCCTGGTTCAACGGGCAGGTCGAATACACGACCGGCGACCAGACGATCGATCCGACCAGGGTGGTCGAGATCAACCGGATCTCCGGCTCGCCCGACGACGGCAAGTCGCGCATCTGGCCGTTCAAGCGCATGGAAGGCCGGCAGGCCTATGACAAGCAGCTGAACCATCTTGTCTACAACCATGTCTACGGCCCGGAGACCGACACCGCGTTCTGGACCAATTTCGACTGGTCGAAGTCGATCAAGGCGGCGATGGACTACGTCGGCGAACCCTATTCCGGCGAGTTCGATTTCGTCGACACCCATATGTACTGGCCGATCACCCACATGGTTGCGCCGAAGGAGCAGGCGCTTGATTGCGAATCCTGTCACGCGAAGGATGGACGGCTGGCCAATCTCGCCGGTTTCTACATGCCGGGGCGCGATCCCGGCGGGCCGGTCGACAAGATCGGCCTGGCGATCCTGCTCGCCGCCATCGCGGGCGTGATCGGGCATGCCGTCTTGAGACTCGTAATGCGCCGGGGAGGGCACGCGTGATGACTGAGCGTCTCGTCAAGATCTATCCGGCATTCGAACGGTTCTGGCACTGGTCGCAGGTCCTGCTGATCCTTGTGCTGCTGTTCACCGGCATGGGGCTGCACGGCTTGCACGGCCTGGTACCGTTCGGCCCCGCCGTGATGTTGCACACGACGGCCGCGTTGGCGCTTGTCGTCCTGTGGATCTTCGCGATCTTCTGGCATCTGACCACCGGCACCTGGCGGCATTATATGCCGACCACACAGGGTCTGTTCAAGGTGGCGCGCTTCTATGCCTTCGACATCTTCAAGGGCGCGCATCATCCCTACCGCAAGGCCTATTGGCGCAAGCACAATCCGTTGCAGGCGCTGACCTATCTGGCCCTGAAGCTGTTCCTGTTTCCCGCCATCTGGGTGACGGGGATTGTCTATCTGACCTATAATTTCTGGGAGCAACAGCCCAATGCGACATTGCTTCTGGAGATCGTCGCGAACCTGCATGTGCTCGTCGCCTATCTGATCGCGACCTTCGTCATCGTCCATGTCTATCTGCTGACCGCCGGCGAGTCCTTCGTGCAGCACGTCAAGCCGATGATCACCGGCTTCGACACGATCGACCTGACACCGGAGGAGGAAGCCTATCTGAAAGCCGACGAACCCGGCCGGTTGTCGTGAGAAGGCGGCTGCGCGCCGGTGCGGAACGGCTATCCGCCGATTGTCTCGGCCACCTTCGCCAGCGCCAGCGGATAGATGCGGTGCTCTTCGGTCAGCACCTTGGCGGCAAGGCTGTCCGGCGTGTCGCCGGGCAGCACGGGCACTTCCGCTTGGCAGATCACCGGGCCGTCATCCATGCCGGCGGTGACGTGATGCACCGAGCAGCCATGCACCGTGTCGCCGGCTTCGATCGCCCGCGTATGCGTGTCGAGGCCCTTGTATTTGGGCAGCAGCGACGGGTGAATGTTGATGATCCGGCCTTGCCACGGCGTGAGGAATTCGCCTGACAGCAGCCGCATGAAACCGGCGAGGCAGACGATCTCGACGCCGAGCTCGTCGAGCGCCGCCTGGATTGCCGCCTCGTGCTCGCGCTTCGACGCATAATCCGAGCGCGGGATCGCAAACGCCGGAATGCCTTCGGATGTTGCCGTTTCCAGTCCCTTTGCGTCGGGCTTGTCGGAGAGGACGCCGACGATTTCGGCGGGATAGTCCGGTGCCTTCGTCGCCCGGATCAGCGCTTCCATATTGGAGCCGCGGCCCGATATCAACACGGCGACGCGCTTGCGGCCGCTCAAAGGTCGAGCGTCCCGTGATAGCTCACACGCGCGCCGTCGCGTGCTTTCATGACGCCGATGCGCGTCACGGTTTCGCCCTCGCGTTCCAGCACGTCGGCCACGGCTTCGCTGTCCTCCGGCGCGACCACTGCGATCATGCCGACGCCGCAATTGAAGGTGCGCAGCATCTCGTCGCGCGCGACACCGCCCTGCGCGGCGAGCCAGGCGAAGACATGCGGCACGTGGATCGCCGACAGGTCGATGTCCGCCGCCATGCCCTCGGGCAGGACGCGCGGGATGTTTTCGGGAAAGCCGCCGCCGGTGATATGCGCCAGCGCCTTGATCGCACCGGTCTCGCGGATCGCGGCCAGCACCGGCTTCACATAGATGCGGGTCGGGTCGAGCAGCGCCGCGCCGAGCGTGCGCTCCTTGTCGAACGGCGCCGACGCGCCGTAGGAAAGCCCGGACATCTCGACGATGCGGCGCACCAGCGAATAGCCGTTGGAATGGATGCCGGACGACGCGAGGCCGAGAATGACGTCGCCTTCGGCGATATCGGTGCGCGGCAGCAGCGTCCCGCGTTCGGCCGCGCCGACGGCGAAGCCGGCGAGGTCGTAGTCGCCTTCCGAATACATCCCCGGCATTTCCGCCGTCTCGCCGCCGAGCAGGGCCGAGCCTGCCTGGCGGCAGCCTTCAGCGATACCGGAGACGATTGCCGCGCCCTGTTTGACGTCGAGCCTGCCGGTCGCGAAATAGTCGAGAAACAGCAGCGGCTCCGCGCCTTGCACGATCAGGTCGTTGACGCACATGGCGACGAGGTCGATGCCGACGGTGTCGTGGATGTCCGCCTCGATGGCCACCATCAGCTTGGTGCCGACGCCGTCATTGGCGGCGACGAGGATCGGGTCGTCATAGCCGGCGGCCTTCAGGTCGAACAAGCCGCCGAACCCGCCGATCGTGCCGTCGGCGCCGGAACGCCGGGTCGATTTCACCATCGGCTTGATCGCCTCGACGAGCGCGTTGCCCGCGTCGATGTCGACGCCGGCGTCGCGATAGCTGAGGCCGTTCTGTCCGTCTTGGGTGTTCGGTGTGTCCGCCATGGTCGCGTCCGAAAAACGTGGGTGTTTGGGGCCGTCTATTGCATGGCGGCGGCGCTGTTTCCAGTGCGCAGCGCGATCCCGTCACAGCAATTTCGCCATCATTGCAAGAAAGGCTTTTGCGCCCGCCACAAGGCATCTCTATATGACGGTCAAACAGCAATCGATGGCCAGCGTGTATTTCACCATTCCCAACGCGATCACGGTCGCCCGTATCCTGGCGATCCCGTTCATAGTCCACGCTATGCTGCACGGCGCATGGATGCAGGCTTTCGTCCTGTTCGCGCTCGCCGGCGCATCCGACGGCGTGGACGGATATATCGCGCGGCACTTCGACCAGAAATCGCAGCTCGGCACCTTTCTCGATCCGCTCGCCGACAAGGGGCTGACGATTGCGGTATTCTCCGCCTTCGCCGCGCAGGATATCGTGCCGGTATGGCTGCTTGTCCTGATCGTGGCGCGCGATGTGGCGATCGTCGCCGGCGCCGGCATGATGGCGGCGCGGGGCAGCGCGGCGGCCATCCAGCCGCTGATGATCTCCAAGATCAACACGACGGTGCTGATCCTGCTTGCCTGCTGGCTCCTGGCCGCGCACGCCTTCGAATGGTCGCTTCCGGCGCTGGAGTATGGTCTGATCGGGCTGGTCGTCCTTCTGACGGCGGTGTCGGCCGCCGCCTACGGCCGCCTCATGGCGCAGACCGTCCGCCGGGTGGAAGACGGAAGGGGATGAAATGAGCGAACATATTTCAACCGCCCATCTGAAGCGCCAGGCGATCTTCTGGCTCGCCGCGGCCGCCGTGTTCATCGTCTTCATTTTCGTCTTCCGGACCATCCTGCTGCCGTTCCTGGCCGGCCTCGCGCTCGCCTATTTCATGGATCCGGTCGCCGATTTCCTGGAGCGGCGGCGCCTGTCGCGCTTCGCCGCCACGATCGTCATCCTGCTTGCCTTCATCGTGCTGTTCGTCATCGCGCTGGCGGTGATCGTGCCGCTGCTGGCATCGCAGGCATCCGATTTCCTGAAGCACTTGCCGAGCTATGTCTCGCAGTTGCAGGGCATGCTCGCCAATCTCAGCCTGGAGACCGGCTGGTTCGCGAAATATATCGGTATCGATCCGCAGAACCTGCAGAGCAGCGTCGATGAACTGCTCAAGCAGGGCGCCGGCTTCCTGACGACGCTGTTCCAGGGCATCTGGTCGTCGGGCATGGCGATCATCAACGTGGCCGGACTGCTCGTCATCACGCCGGTGGTCGCGTTCTACATGCTGCTCGACTGGGACAAGATGGTCGCCAGAGTCGATAGCTGGGTGCCGCGCGATCACGTCGAAAACATTCGCGAACTCGGCCGCGAGATCAACAAGGCGATTGCCGGATTCGTGCGCGGGCAGGGAACGGTCTGCCTCATTCTCGGTGTCTACTATGCCCTCGGGCTGACGATCGCCGGGCTGAATTTCGGCCTTCTCATCGGCCTCTTTGCCGGGCTGATCAGTTTTATTCCCTATGTCGGCTCCACGGTCGGCCTCGTTCTGTCGGTCGGCGTGGCGCTGGTGCAGTTCTGGCCGGACTGGCCCATGATTGTCGTCGTTTTGGGCGTCTTCCTTGTCGGCCAGGCAATCGAGGGTAATATCCTGCAGCCGAAACTCGTTGGAGACAGCGTCGGCCTGCATCCGGTCTGGCTGATGTTCGCGCTGTTCGCATTCGGCAGCCTGTTCGGATTTACCGGCCTTCTGGTTGCCGTTCCGGCCGCCGCCGCCGTCGGTGTCCTGGTGCGTTTCGCACTTGAACGATACCTCGACTCCGACCTTTATGTCGGCAAATCGGAGGCCGGCGAAAGCGCCTCCGCCGAAGACTGACCGGTTGAACGCAGTGCCAAGTTTTTCGTTTGCGCCATGACCGATACTGATTCCCAGCTTCTTCTCGACATCGGCTTGTCGGGATCGATGTCGCGCGACGACCTGATCGTCACGCGCTCGAACCGCGAGGCCGTGTTGTTGATCGAAAGCTGGCCGAACTGGCCGGGACCCGCCGTCGTCCTTGCCGGTCCACCCGGATCCGGCAAGACGCATCTGGCGACGATCTGGCGTGACCTCGCCGATGCCCGCGCCTGCGACCCGAACAAGCTGTCGGCGGACGATCTCGATGCTGCGCAAGCCGGCAAGGCGCTGCTGCTCGACGGTGTCGAGCCTGGCGGCTTCGACGAAAATGCACTGTTCCACATCATGAACGCGGTGCGCGCCAATGGCGGCAGCCTGTTGATGACATCGGCGCACTGGCCGGGCGCCTGGCGGGTGGAAACGCCGGATCTGCGCTCTCGCATCCAGGCGGCGACGACGGTCGAGA
The DNA here is from genome assembly GCF_014904745.1 of Oricola nitratireducens. Taxonomy (GTDB): domain Bacteria; phylum Pseudomonadota; class Alphaproteobacteria; order Rhizobiales; family Rhizobiaceae; genus Oricola; species Oricola nitratireducens. Next base: position 161,949 of record NZ_JACZCS010000010.1, on the reverse strand, counting down.
TCGCCGAACCGGACGACGAATTGCTGGTAGGCGTCATGACCAAGCTCTTCGCCGACCGCCAGATCGCGGTCGATGCTTCGGTCATCAGCTATATCGCCGGCCGCATCGAGCGTTCGCTCGCCAGCGCCCGGGCGATTGTCGAACGGCTCGACAAAGCGTCGCTTGCGCGCAAGGCGAAGATCACGCGCGCCTTTGCGGCCGCCTTCGTTCGCGAGTACGATAACAACCAGAACGAATTCGATTTCTAGGCACGGCCGGCATTCGGCGGTGTCATGGAACGGTACCAATTTGCGATTACGCAGATAAAAACGCATCGCAGACGCCAGACAGGAACGTTGAACGCGCCATGAACGACGCCATTCTTCCAGGAACGATGACAACCGGAACCGCGCGCGAGATTGCCGACGACATGCGCAACGACGTGGCGCGTTTCGTGAACCGGGAATTCTCCTGGCTGCAGTTCAACTGGCGCGTCCTCGACGAGGCCCGCAACACCCAGCATCCGCTTCTGGAGCGGCTGCGCTTCCTGTCGATCTCGGCCGACAATCTCGATGAATTCTTCATGGTCCGGGTTGCCGGCCTTGCCGGCCAGGTCCGCGAAGGCATCACCGAGCGTTCCAATGACGGCCTGACGCCACAGGAACAGCTTGACTCCATCCTCGATGAGGCCGGCAAACTGCAGACCGAACAGCAGGTTGTGCTCGCCGAATTGCAGGAGGAATTGGAAGCCGAGGGCGTCGAAATCGTGCGCAGCGAGCAGCTCGCCGACGCCGATCTCGCTTGGCTCGAGGACCACTTCCTGCAGACGATCTTCCCCGTGCTGACGCCGCTGTCGATCGACCCGGCGCATCCGTTTCCGTTCATCCCCAATCTCGGCTTCTCGATCGCGCTCGAACTCGTCAACCGCGCGTCGCGCGCCCAGATGAACGCGCTGTTGCGCTTTCCCGTCGCGCTCGACCGTTTCGTCTCGATCCCGACGGAAGGCTCGAAATTCCGCTTCATCAGCCTTGAGGACATCATCGGGCTTTACATCTCGAAGCTCTATCCGGGCTACGAGGTGAAGGGGAAGGGCACCTTCCGTATCATCCGCGACAGCGACATCGAGGTCGAGGAAGAGGCCGAGGATCTTGTGCGGCTGTTCGAAACCGCGCTGAAGCGGCGCCGGCGCGGCCAGGTGGTCCGCATCGAGTTCGACCACGAAATGCCGCATGACCTGCGCGAATTCGTGGCGCATGAACTGGAGGTGCCGGAATCGCGTGTCAGCATCCAGCCCGGTTTCCTCGCCCTTAACACCGTCTCCGAGATCGTCTCGGTCGACCGCAATGACCTGAAATTCGAACCCTATCAGGCACGCTTCCCCGAACGCATCCGCGAGCACAATGGTGATTGTTTCGCGGCAATCACGGAAAAGGACATTATCGTCCACCATCCCTACGAGTCCTTCGACGTCGTCGTGCAGTTCCTGCGCCAGGCCGCGCAGGATCCGAACGTCCTTGCCGTCAAGCAGACGCTCTACCGCACTTCCAAGGACAGCCCGATCATAAGGGCGCTGATCGACGCCGCCGAGGCCGGCAAGTCCGTCACCGCGCTGATCGAGCTGAAGGCGCGCTTCGACGAGGAAGCCAATATCCGCTGGGCGCGCGACCTCGAACGCGCCGGCGTGCAGGTCGTCTACGGCTTCTTCGAGATGAAGACGCATGCGAAGATGTCGCTGATCGTACGCCGCGAGGATGGCAAGCTGCGCAACTACGTCCATCTCGGCACCGGCAACTACCATTCGGTCACCGCCAAGATTTACACCGACCTGTCCTTCTTCACCTGCAATCCGGTGATCGCGCATGACGTGGCACAGGTCTTCAATTTCATCACCGGCTATGCCGATCCCGGCTCCGACATGCAGCTCGCTGTCTCGCCGCGCTTCATGCGCAATCGCATCCTCAAGCACATCGCCGACGAGATCGCTCACGCAAGGGCCGGGCGCCCGGCCGAAATCTGGTTCAAGATGAACTCGCTCGTCGACGCGCAGATCATCGACGCGCTCTATGACGCGAGCGCCGCCGGCGTCCAGATCGACATGGTCGTGCGCGGTATCTGCTGCCTGCGCCCGCAGGTGCCGGGCCTGTCGGAGAATATCCGCGTCAAGTCGATCATCGGCCGCTTCCTGGAGCACAGCCGCATCTATTGTTTCGGCAACGGCCACGGCCTGCCGAGCGACGAGGCCATCGTCTATATCGGCTCGGCCGACCTGATGCCGCGCAATCTCGACCGCCGCGTCGAAACGCTCGTGCCGCTGACCAATCCGACCGTGCACGAACAGGTGCTGGGCCAGATCATGCTTGCCAACCTGCTCGACAATCAGCAGAGCTTCGAACTCCTGGCCGACGGGCGTTCGCGGCGGATGACGCGGGCGAAAGACGAGCAGCCCTTCGACGCCCAGAAATATTTCATGACCAATCCGAGCCTGTCCGGGCGCGGAAAGTCGTTGAAATCTTCCGCACCCCGTTTGATCGCCCACAAAAAAAGGGCAGAGAACAAGGAAGTCTGACCAACGCGACCCGGTTGTGGAACTGACATTTGATTGACACCGAAGACGCCCAGGGACGCCTGCGAAACAGGCATCCGATTGCCGTTGTCGATATCGGTTCGAACTCCGTTCGCCTGGTGATCTATGAGGGCCTCGTGCGTGCGCCCTCCATGCTCTTCAACGAAAAGGTCCAGTGCGGGCTCGGCCGCGGCATTGCCGAGACCGGCAACATGAACGAGGACGCGGTCAGTAACGCGCTCGGCGCGCTGCGCCGCTTCCGCGCTCTCGCCGGCCAGGCCAAGGTCGAGAAACTGGTTATCCTCGCGACGGCTGCCGCCCGCGAGGCCGGCAACGGCCCGGCCTTCATCGAGGAGGCCGAGCGAATTCTTGGCCAGGGAATCACTGTGCTCAGCGGCCGCGAGGAGGCGCTTTATTCGGCCTATGGCGTCCAGTCCGCCTTCCGCGACATCGACGGTGTCATGGGCGATCTCGGCGGCGGCAGCCTCGAGATCGTCGACATGAAAGGCGACGATATCGGCGACGGCATGACCCTGCCGATAGGCGTCATCCGCCTGTCGGAACGCGCCGGCGGCGATCTGGAAAAGGCGGCGCTGATCGCGCGCGACGATCTGAAGACGGCCGGGTTCCTGAAACACGGCAAGGGACGCAATTTCTATGCCGTCGGCGGCACATGGCGAAACCTCGCCAAGCTGCACATGGCTTCGACCGGTTATCCGCTCCATGTCACCCACCACTACGAAATGGATGCGCCGGGCTCGGTCGGTTTTCTGACCAAGGTCGGCCGCAACAATGTCGAGAAACTGCCTGGCATCGACGACGTGTCGCGTTCGCGGCGTTCGCTTCTGCCCTACGGCGCGATCGTCCTGGCCGAACTGATCCGGGCCATGAAGCCGGCCAAGGTGATCTTTTCGTCGGCCGGCGTGCGCGAGGGCTATCTCTACGGCCTGCTCGACGACAAGACCCGCAAGCGCGACGCGCTGATCGAGGCGTCTGAGGAATTGTCGGTGCTGCGCTCGCGTTCGCCGCGCCATGCGCGCGAGCTGGCGGCCTGGACAGGCAGGGCCTTCAAGGCGTTCGGGATCGACGAGACCGAGGACGAGGCGCGTTACCGCGAGGCCGCGTGCCGGCTGGCCGATATTTCATGGCGCGCCCATCCCGATTACCGCGGCGACCAGGCGCTGAACGTGATCGCCTACGGATCCTTCACCCAGGTCGACCATCCGGGCCGCGCCTATATCGCGCTTGCGAACTATTTCCGCCATGACGGTTTGAAATCCGGGACTTTTGCGCCGGAAATCCGCAAGATCACCTCCGACCGCATATGGGAGCGCAGCCGCTATCTCGGCGCGTTCTTCCGGGTCGCCTATCTGTTCTCTGCTGCCATGCCGGGCGTGATCGGCGACATCGTCTGGCGCGAGAAGGACGGTGGCGCGATAGAGCTGGTCCTGCCGCGCCGTCTCGCGGAATTGTACGGCAACCGTCCGCTCGGGCGCATCAACCAGCTGTCGAAGACGGTCAGCCGCGAGATCAATCTGGTCGTCGAGCGGTAACCGCTCAACCGACGTCGATAACCGACAGTTTTCGCTGGTCGAAGCGGATGGCGAGTTCGCCGTTGACCGTGCGCAGCGCCTTGTCGCCGAACACTTCCTTGCGCCAGCCCTTGAGCGCGCCGACATCGGCCGCCTCGCCATGGATGGCGATCTGTTCGAGGTCGTCGGTCGTCGCGATGATCTTCTGCGCGACGCCTTGTTCCTCCGCGGTGAGCTTCAGCAGCACACGCAACAGGTCGACCGCGGCGCTGGTGCCTTCGGGCGAGGCCGGCGGGCGCGGAATGGGCGGCAAGTCGTGCTTGTCGATCTCCAGGGCGTCGGTCACGGCCTTGATCAGCGGCGCGGCCATCGACGAGCGCTCGATGCCCTTGTTGAGCGAGCGCAGCCGCGCCAGTGCCTCCGGCGTCTGCGGCTGCTGCTGGGCGATTTCGTAGATCGCGTCGTCCTTGAGGATGCGGCGGCGCGGCTGGTTGCGCGAGCGCGCCTCCGTTTCGCGCCAGGCGGCGATGTTTTTCAGGATCTGCAATTCGATCGGCTTGCGCACCCTGAGTTTCAGCCGCTGCCAGGCGTCTTCCGGCTTGAGGTCGTAGGTTCCCGGCGCGGTCAGAACGCCCATTTCCTCGCTCACCCAGTGTTCGCGGTTCTCGCTCTTCAGCCGTTCCGCCAGGTCGACATAGACGTCGCGCAGATGCGTCACGTCGGCGAGCGCGTAGGAAAGCTGGCGCTCGCTGAGCGGCCGCGCGCGCCAGTCGGTGAACCGCGACGACTTGTCGATATGGGCGCCGGAGATGCGCTTGACGAGCTGGTCATAGGCGATCGCGTCGCCGAAGCCGCAGACCATCGCGGCGACCTGGGTGTCGAAGATCGGTTCCGGCACGGCGCCGGTCAGGTTGAAGAAGATCTCGATGTCCTGGCGCGCGGCGTGGAACACCTTGAGCACGTTCGTGTCCGCGAGAAGTTCGAACAGCGGCGAAAGGTCGAGGCCCTTGGCGAGAGGATCGATCATCACCGCTTCGTCCGCGCTCGCCACCTGGACGAGGCAGAGCACCGGCCAGAACGTCGTCTCCCGGATAAATTCGGTGTCGATGGTGATGAACGGGTGATGCGCGAGGCGCGCACAGGTAGCGGAAAGCTCTTCCGTTGAATCAATAAGCTTCATGAGGTCAGGTCTTTAGCGGCGTCGCCATGGTTTGTCGATTGTTTCCCGCTGCCCTGTTTGCGGGTCTGTCCGGCGCGTGCCAGGCGCGCGATGACCGGCGATGTCCTGAGCAGGACGGTGAACCGGCCGCGCCTTTCAGCCGGGACGGGCGCGCGCATGTGCAGCCGCCACGCGGTCGCCACGAAAAGCGATGCGTGCACCACGCTGATGAAGACGAACAGCGCCCGCGGTCCGAACATCTCCATCAGGGTGGCGGCGGCGGGCGGGCCCGCCATGGCGCCGACCGAGTAGAACAGCATCAGCCCGGCGGCGACCTGCACATAGTTGCCTTTTACCGCATGGTCGTTGGCATGCGCCGCCGACAGCGAATAGAGCGGCATGGCGAAGGCGCCGAAGGCAAGCACACCGGCGAGATTGAGCGCCAGCGAATTGCCGGCGAACGACGAGATCGCCAGCGCCGAGATGACGGCGCCCGATGTCGACAGCATCAGCACATGCCGCCGGTCCCAGCGGTCGGACAGCCAGCCGAGCGGATATTGCAGGACGATGCCGCCGACGATTCCCGCGCTCATGAAGGTGGCGACTTCGGCGATGCCGAAGCCGGTCTCCTGCACGTAAATCGGGCCGATCATGCGGAAGGAACTGTTGGTGATGCCGATCGCGATACAGCCGATGGCCGCGATCGGCGAAATCCGCCAGACGCCGGCGAGGTCGAGCTTGATGTCCTCGGGCGCTTTCGGGCTGGAGCGGTCGGCAAGCGACACCGGCACCAGCGACAGCGAGATCATCATCGAAACGATGGCGAAGATGGCGAAGCCGCCCGAGCCGACCGCCGGGATCAGATATTGCGAACCGGTCACCGCCGCGATGTCGATAATGCGATAGACCGACAGCACGCGGCCGCGGTTCTCGTTGCTGACACCGGAATTGAGCCAGCTCTCGGTCGTCGTGAACAGGCCCGAAAAGCAGAACCCGCTGATGAAGCGCACCGCCAGCCAGACCGTGCCGTCGGGAACCAGCACCAGGATCAGCGAGACGGCCGAGGCGAGGGCGGCGAGCGCCGAGAAAGTGCGGATATGGCCGACATTGCGCAGGATTCGCGCGATATAGAGGCAGCCGAGCAGAAAGCCGCCGAAATAGGCCGTGCCCATCAGTCCGATCAGGCCCGCCGAGAAGCCTTCCTCTGCGCCGCGCACGGCGATCAGCGTGCCCTGCACCCCGTTTCCGGCAAGCAGGATGCCGGCGGCGATCAGAAGCGGCACGAGGGGACGGATGGAGGGCATGAAACTCGGGGTGGAACAGGGATGATTCCATCCACTATGCCGCCGGTCGCGGCAGGGCGATAGCGGCATTTGCGACATCGGGGCGCGCCGGGCGGACCTCGGCCGCCGCTTGCCTTGACAAATCATGCCGCCCGTGCGCTTTTCCGCGCGATTTCCCGCACCACGACAATGCGGCGCGCCCGCCGCGCCAAGCTGACAAAGGCGAATACCAATGCATCGTTACCGCAGCCACACATGCGGAGCCCTCCGCAAAACGGACGCAGGCTCGACTGTCCGGCTTTCCGGCTGGGTCCACCGCGTGCGCGACCACGGCGGCTTGCTGTTCATCGACCTGCGCGATCATTTCGGACTGACCCAGGTCGTCGCCGATCCCGATTCTCCCTGCTTCAAGACGGCGGAAAAGGTGCGCGGCGAATGGGTCATCCGCATCGACGGCGAGGTCAAGCCGCGGACCGGCGATACCGTGAACCCGAATCTGCCCACCGGCGAGATCGAGATCTTCGCGCGCGAGATGGAAATCCTGTCGGAAGCCCGCGAGCTGCCGCTGCCGGTTTTCGGCGAGCCGGACTATCCCGAGGATATCCGCCTGACCTACCGCTTCCTCGACCTGCGCCGCGAGACGCTTCACAAGAACATCATGACGCGCACCAACGTGATCTCGTCGATGCGCCGCCGCATGGCCGCGGCCGGTTTCACCGAGTTCCAGACGCCGATCCTGACGGCATCGTCGCCGGAAGGCGCGCGCGACTTCCTGGTGCCGTCGCGCATCCATCCCGGCGAGTTCTACGCCCTGCCGCAGGCGCCGCAGCAATACAAGCAGCTGCTGATGGTCTCCGGCTTCGACCGCTATTTCCAGATCGCGCCCTGTTTCCGCGACGAGGACCCGCGCGCCGACCGGCTGCCCGGCGAGTTCTACCAGCTCGACCTGGAAATGAGCTTTGTCGAACAGGACGACGTCTTCGAGGCGATGGAGCCGGTGATGCGCTCGATCTTCGAGGAATTCGCCGGTGGCAAGCCCGTCACGCGGGAGTTTCCGCGCATCGCCTATGACGACGCGATCCTGAAATACGGCACCGACAAGCCGGACCTGCGCAACCCGATCATCATGGAGGATGTGTCCGAGCATTTCCGCGATTCCGGCTTCAAGGTCTTCGCCAACATTCTCGCCAACGATCCGCGCGGCGCAGTCTGGGCGATTCCGGCGCCGAAGGGCGGCAGCCGCGCCTTCTGCGACCGCATGAACTCCTGGGCGCAAGGCGAGGGCCAGCCCGGTCTTGGCTACATCTTCTGGCGCGAGGACAATGACCGCGTCGAAGGTGCCGGCCCGATCGCCAAGAATATCGGCGAGGAGCGCACCGAGGCGATCCGCCTGCAGCTCGGCCTCAAGCCCGGCGACGCCTGCTTCTTCGCGGCCGGCGATCCGAAGAAATTCGCGTCCTTTGCCGGCGATGCGCGCACGCGCGTCGGCGAGGATCTCGATTTGATCGACCGTGATCGCTTCGAACTGGCCTGGATTGTCGACTTCCCGTTCTACGAATGGGACGAGGAGGAAAAGAAGGTCGATTTCGGCCACAACCCCTTCACCATGCCGCGCGGCGGCCTCGGCGCGCTTGAGAACGAGGACCCGCTCAACATCAAGGCCTGGCAGTACGACCTCGTCTGCAACGGCTTCGAGATCGCCTCGGGCGGCATCCGCAACCATCTGCCGGAAGTGATGGTCAAGGCCTTCGGCATCGTCGGGCTCGACGCCAAGACGGTCGAGGAGCGCTTCGGCGGGCTCTTCCGCGCCTTCCATTACGGCGCGCCGCCGCATGGCGGCATGGCGGCCGGCGTCGACCGCATCGTCATGCTGCTCGTCGGCGCGAAGAACCTGCGCGAGGTGACGCTGTTCCCGATGAACCAGCAGGCCGCCGACCTCCTGATGGGCGCGCCGGCGCCGGCATCGCCCGCTCAGTTGCGCGAACTGCATCTGCGGTCGGTTCCGCCGGCCAAGGACTGATCGGACGGGAAGCGGAGACGGGGTCGTCATGACAACGCCTGTTCGCTTCCTCGTCACCGGCTTCACGCCCTTTCCGGGCGCGCCGGTCAATCCGACCGAGCATCTCATTCGCCATTTCGAGGCCAATCCGCCGTTGGCGGGCGAAGCGGTGGAATTCCGCTTCGCCGTCCTGCCGGTCGATTACGGCGCGACGATACCGGCGCTGGAGCAGGCCGTGGACGGCTTCGATCCGCATGTCGCCGTGCATTTCGGCCTTGCCGAGGAGGCGTCGGGGTTCCGTTTCGAGACGCTTGCCCGAAACGAGATCGCCGCGCGCATTCCCGACAATGCGGGCCGCCAGCCGGAAAGGACCGTGATCCGGCCGGATGCGGGCCATGCCCCGTCGACCCTGCCGCTTACCGGCATGGCCGACGCGTTGCGATCGCGCGGATTGGCCGTCGAATGGTCGGAGGACGCCGGCGGCTATCTCTGCAACTACGTCTTCTATCATTCCGCGGCCGGTCTCTGCCGCGGCCTCGGCGCCGCGATGAGCGGCTTTGTCCATGTCGGCCCGGTGCGCCTGCCCGGTGCCGCGGTGGCCGATACCGCGATGGATTTCGGCGCGCTCGTACACGGCGCGGAAATCATCCTGGAAACCTGCGTCCGGAACTTCCGCGACGATTAGAGCAATTCCAGGAAAAGTGTGAAGCGGTTTTCCGTCCGGAATTGCGTGAAAACAGACGGATAGGGCGGTTTGGCGTTTCCGGGAAACGATGAAACGTCCGGAGCCCGGCGGATCGCTCCGCCGGGCTCGAAAACGGGACGAAGAGGACGCCTACTCGTCCGCCGTGACCGAGACGCCGAGCATGTCGACCACCGAACCGGGCGCGCTCATGCCGGCTGCCATGATCTGCGCGACGGGAACCGGGTTCGCCGGTGCCGCGACGATGCTGAGCGTCTTCGGATTGCTGAGGAAGGCGCCGACCGCCGCCGCCGTCTTGGCGGCAAAGGCGTCGTTTTGCAGTTGCGCGAGAGCGAAGGGCAGGAAGCCCTTGGCCTGCGCGATGACGGCCTCGCGATTGGTGCCCTGCTGTTTCGCGACATAGTCGAGAATGCGTCCCGTTGCCGAATCGTCGACCAGTTCGATCGAGATCTTTCCGACCTCGATCTGTTGCGTCAGTCCGAGCATGGCGAAGCCGACGGCCTCGTCGCTCTGGCCTTCCATGTTCTTTTGCAGTTCCTTCAGGGCGGCGATCAGTTCCGCGCTGTAACCGCCGATGTCGAAGTTGATGTTCAGCTTCGCCGCATCGTCGAGTTCGACGGCCTGCTGGACCTTGAGGTCGCCGCTGTCGGTGTTCCAGGTGCCGCTGCCGTTGATGCGGCCGCGCAATTGCGGATAGCCGACCTGCGTCATCGTGGCCTGGATCTTGTGGTCGGGCATCTTCGAGAAATCGATGAAGAAGTCGTTGACCTTGCCTGCGATGTCGAGCGTCGCGCCCGGTTCGTACGGGCTCATGGTCGACGTGATGCCGTCCAGCGCGAAGATCGTGTTGCCGTTCTGGCTGATATCGATCGCACCGATATTGAGCGCGCGGTAGACGCCGGCGGCGGCGATCGGATCGGGCTCGTCCGGTCCGGCGAGATAATAACCTTCAACGGTCGCGCCTTCGAATTTGAACGACGTCCCCTCGCGAGAACTCGAGAAGGAAGGAGCCGCGATGCGGCCGATGATATAGGCGCCATGCGCTGCCTCCTCGACGTCCTCGAGCAGCAGTTTTTCCATCTGGAAACCGTCATTGCCGTTGGGCACCGTGACCTTCAGATTGGAGATGACGATGTCGTTGCCCTGCGCCTCGACGGAATCCGAGGTCATTTCGAATCCCTGCGCGCTCATCTGGCGGACAAGCGCGTCGAACACGGCATTTGCGTCGACTGCGGCGAACGCATGCGGACTGAGCGCGAAAACGATCGCGACGGCGGCAGTTGCCTTGTATGCGTGGTGACGAAGGTTCATGAACGGGCCTTTCCTGAAAATCGGGGCAGGGGCGTTTTACGCCGCTGCGGTGGCGGTCAGTGTGACAACGTGCACATCGTAATGGCAAGACCCGGGCGGATATTCGTCCGGTTTTGCCTTACGAAGCCTTTTCGCACGCGCCGCGCTTCCGCTGGACGCGACTGGATGCGCGCGTTAGGCATCGAACGCAAGTCGTCGTCTTTGAATTCTGCTGAACAGGGAGGAAGCCTTGACTTCTCTTTTCGTGACCGGTTGCGGCCGGGGCATTGGGGCCGAACTGGTGCGTCAGGCGATCGGGCTCGGCTGGGATGTTGCCGGGTCCGTCCGCGACGGGGAAGCCGCCGATCGGCTGCAGCGGCAATTTCCCGAGCGGTTCAGGGCCTGCGTCTTCGACGTCACCGACACCGAGGCGGTCAGCGCGGCCGCGGCCGCATGTCCCGGCGCCATCGATATCCTGATCAACAATGCGGGCATCATCGGTCCGGACCGTCAGTCCACGCTGGACATGGATTTCGCCGGATTCGCCGAAACCCTCGCCGTAAATACGATCGCGCCTTTGCGGGTCGCCCAGGCATTCCTTCCGCATCTGCGCCGGTCCGCAAATCCCCGCATTCTCACGATCTCGTCGGCGATGGGGCGATTGTCCTACATGAAGTCCGACCGCATCGCCTACCGGGCGTCGAAAGCGGCCGTCAACAAGGTGATGCAGGGCCTGGCGGTCGATCTCGAGGGCGAGGGCATCGCGGTGCGCCTGGTGCATCCCGGCTGGGTGCGCACCGACATGGGCGGATCGCAAGCCGATATTTCGGTGCAGGAAAGCGCGGCCGGTATCCTGCGAATCGTGGAGGCAACGACTCTTGCCGATACCGGAACTTTCGTGGATTACGACGGTTCGACCATTCCCTGGTGACGATATCCATCGCGAGGCTGCCATGACGATTCCGAATATCATTCCCTCGAAAAAGCTGACCGGCACCGTCGACGGTCTGTTCATGGCCTCCGGCGACGAATTCGTCACGCAGCCGGCCGGCGAACTGGTGCTCGCCTATGAGGGCATCCCCGGCGACCTGCACTCCGGCCTGACGCGCAAGTCCGGCAGCCGCGAACCGTGGTATCCGCGTGGCACCGAGATGCGCAACGAGCGGCAGATCACGCTACTTTCGCGCGACGAACTCGCCGAAGCCGCCGCGCAAATGGGTATCGATACCATCGAGCCGGAATGGATCGGCGGCAACATCACGCTTTCCGGCATCCCGATGCTGTCGATGCTGCCGGCGGCGACGCTGCTCTTCTTCGAGGGCGGCGCGACGCTGAAGGTCGATTTCCAGAACGGGCCTTGCAGGATCTCCGGCGCGTCCATCGCCCGCCATGTCGGTCGCCCCGACGATGCCGGTCTCGCGCTGTCCTTCGTGCCGGCCGCCAAGCGCCGCCGCGGCTTGCTGGCCTGGGTGGAAAAGCCCGGAAGCATCGCGATGGGCGCGAAGGTCGAGGCGCGCCTGCCGGAGCAGTGGATCTATCCCTGATCCTCGACCGGGTCGGGCAGGCCTGGTTCGGTTTCCACCCCGTCGAGCAGTCGCGTCGCCTGCCAGCGCGTCAGCACGGAATTGATGTCGTCCATCACGAAATGACGCGCCGCGTCGCGGTCGTAGCCCTCGGCGAGCAACTGGTCGTAATCGGTGTGGACGTGGCGCACATGCGCGACCAGCGACAGCCAGATCGCCACGGAGACGGGCAGGGCGCGCAGGTGACGCTGCGAGGCGAGTTGCTTGATTTCCTCGGCCTCGTTGAACGGAATCATCGGCGCCAGCGCCCTGAGCGCCTTCGCCATCTCCGTCTGTCTTTTGGTCGCCATCGCTTTTTTCGCCCGCGGGTAACTTGCGCTTAATCCGGAAATGACATAAACATATCTTTATATCTTTTGCGGAGAGAGCATGAGCACGTCCGGTTTCCATCTCGATACGATTGTCGACGTCCTGAAGACAATAGCCGAGCCGACCCGGCTGCGTATCCTGAAACTGCTTGCCGACGGCGATCTGACGGTTTCCGAGCTGACCGGCATTCTCGGCCAGTCCCAGCCGCGCGTGTCCCGGCATTTGAAGCTGATGCTCGATTCCCGCCTGATCAAGCGCCAGCAGGAAGGGTCATGGGCGCTGTTCCGCCTCAGCCGCGATGCGGCGAGCGACGTTCTCGTGCAGGAACTCCTGAGCCGCATCGACAGCGGTGACGAAACCATCCGGCGCGATGCCGAACGTCTCACCGAGGTCAAGGCGAAGCGGCGCGACAGGGCATCGTCCTACTTTACCAAGAACGCGGCCAGCTGGGACGAGATTCGCTCGCACCATGTGGCCGACAAGCAGGTCGAGGATGCGCTGGTGGCGCTCGTCGGCGACAAGCCGGTCCGCTACATGCTCGATCTCGGCACCGGCACCGGTCGGCTGCTGGAGGTCTTCTCCGATATTTATCAATACGGCATCGGCATCGATTCCAACCGCGACATGCTGAATGTCGCGCGCGCCAATCTCGATGCCGCCGGCGTGCGCAACGCTGAAGTGCGCCTCGGCGACGTCTACAACCTGCCGATCGTGCGCAACGGCTTCGATCTCGTCACGATCCATCAGGTGCTGCATTATCTCGACGACCCGGCGGCCGCCATCCGCCAGGCGGCGCGCGCGCTGCGTCCCGGCGGGCGGCTGGTGATCGTCGATTTCGCGCCTCACGATCTGGATTTCCTGCGTGACGAGCATGCCCATCAGCGTCTCGGATTTTTCGATGCGGATATCGAGGGCTGGTTCACCGCTGCCGAACTGACGCCCGGACCGTCGAAGGCGCTTGCCGCGGGCAAGGTCGATGGCGGCCCGCTGACGGTGAAAATCTGGGTCGCCAGCGACCCGCGCATCGAAATCGCCGAAGAAGAACAGTCAACCCAGTCGCCCTTGGAGTATGTGGCATGAGGAATTTTGTGAAATCAGTCACAAGCAATCGCGGTTCCGGCCAGGATGTCCGCGTGTCCTTCGAATTCTTTCCGCCGAAGACTCCGCAGATGGAAGCGACGCTGGCCGACACGATCAGCCGGTTGAGCCCGCTCAATCCCGACTTCGTCTCCGTCACCTACGGCGCGGGCGGCTCGACGCGCGACACAACCAGAAAGACGCTCGAGGCGGTCATCGATACCGGCAACACGCCGGCGGCGGCCCACATCACCTGCGTTGATGCGACGCGCGATGAGGTCGATGCCGTCGTGCGCGATTTCGCGTCGATGGGCATCCGCCGTTTCGTCGCCCTGCGCGGCGATCCCGCCGGCGGCGTCGGCTCGCGCTACCAGCCGCATCCCGACGGCTACCAGAATGCGGCGCATCTCGTCGCCGGGCTGAAGGCATTCGGCGATTTCGACATTTCCGTCGCCGCCTATCCGGAGCGGCATCCCGAAAGCCCGGATTTCGCCACCGACATCGACATGCTGAAACGCAAGGTCGACAATGGCGCCACCCGTGCGATCACCCAGTTTTTCTTCGACAACGACATCTATGAGCGTTTCGTGGAGCGCGTGCGCCGGGCCGGAATCTATATCCCGATCGTCCCCGGGATCGCGCCGATCCACAATTTCGGGTCGATCCGCAATTTCGCGTCGAAATGCGGCACCAACATCCCGGACTGGCTGTCTGACCGTTTCGAGGGGCTGGAAAACGATCCGCACACCCATGCTCTGGTCGCCGCGGCTGTCGCCGCCGAACAGGTGTTCGACCTCGTCGACCGTGGCGTCAACGACTTCCATTTCTATACGATGAACCGCCCCGATCTGGTCTTTGCGATCTGCAGGCTGATCGGCATTCGCGGTGACAGTGCCGGCGAGTTGCACGCGGCCTGACCGCAAGCCTTTGAAAACAAGTCCTTGAAAACAAGTTCCTGAAAAATCACACTAAAGCCCGGGCCGTCTGAAAAACGGCCCGGGTTTTTCACATTTTCAGGGGGGCGGCGCTATCGCCGCGACCGGACCCTGCTCAGGGCAGGACTCCGAATACTAGGGCGCCTAGAAATACGAACGCAGCGCAGACCATCATAAGGTTGAAAGACCGTGTCAGTCCCATAGCAAGCCTCCTTGCTGTGAAGTCTTCGAATCTATGCGTCTCATACGAACGTACAAGAAGAATCGATGCTGCATTGCAGAATGAATTGAATCGATTTGAGAGCGCAGCGCGCCAAACGTGCCGCCTGCCTGCGTTTTTTCGTTTGTTAATCCTGTGAAAAAAATTAGTTGCCGGTTCTCTTGCGAGGGGCGGGGCTCCGAAAGATGGCACAAATCAGGCAGCAATCCGGCCCTCCAGCCAATGCGCAACGCGCAATGCCAGCTTGTCGCGGCCGAACCGGCCGACGACCTGCACGCCGAGCGGCATGCCCGCGGCGTCGGCAAGTCCCGGCACGTTGACGCAGGGATTGCCCGTCAGCGTCCATAGCTTGTTGAAGAGAGCGGAACCGGTCTGGCCGAGGTCGCGCGGCGCGGCCCCCGGCGCCGAGGGCGTCAGCAGCACGTCGACGGTGTCGAACAGTCCTGTCGCGGCCTTGCGGGCATGCCGCGCGATGCGGCGCGCCGCGTCATAGTCCGGCGGGGAAATGCCGGCGCCTTCCTCCAGCGCGTTGCGCAGAACCGGGCTCAGCGCATCGCGGTGGCGCGCGAGATCGTCGCCAAGCGAGATCGCAGCCTCGTAATTCTGGATCATGGCGTGGATGTCGCGGCCGCGCGAAAGGTCGGCGGGTTCGTCCAGTTCGGTCACGGTCGCGCCGGCGCGCGCGGCGATCGCGGCGGCATTTTCGACCGCGGCCCGCATCTCGGCGGATGCCTCGTTCCACACGGCGGTGCGATAGAGGCCGATGCGCGGCGCTGTTTCCAGCGGATCTGCGGTGAGGTCGCGCCGCGACAACAGCGCGGCGAACAGCGCCACGTCCTGCGCGCTGGCGGCGAAGAACCCGGTCGTGTCCAACGACCAGGAGAAGGTCTTCATGCCCGTGCTCGGAAACAGCCGGAAACTCGGCTTGAAGCCGGCGATGCCGCAAAACGCGGCCGGGCGGATGACCGAGCCGCCGGTTTGCGTTCCGACGGCCGCCGGGATCATGCCGGCCGCGATCGCCGCCGCCGATCCCGACGAGGAGCCGCCCGGCGTATGCGCCGGATCGTGCGGATTGACGGTTGTCGCCGGTTGCAGGAAGGCGAGTTCCGTCGTTGCCGTCTTGCCGATCACATGCGCGCCGCGCGCCCGCGCCATGGCGACGATCGGCGCGTCCGATGCCGGTCGGTAACCTTCATAGACGGGCGAGCCGTAGCCGGTCGGCATGTCGAACGTGTCGAAAATGTCCTTCACCCCGACCGCGATACCGGCCAGCGGGCCTTGGGTCGTCACCGCGGCATCGTCCGGGCAAAGCGCCGCAAAGGCGTGCAGCGCGCCGTCCTTTTGCGCGATCAGTGCCCGGCTGCGGGCGACGGCCGCCTCCGGCGTGTCGGCTCCGGCAGCGATATCGGCAAGGATCTTCGAAACGGACAGCACCGGCATCCCCCTTTGCGCGGCTTGATGATCTCTGCTCTAACCACAAGTAACGGCCCGGCGAAAGGAATCAGGGAGTTCTTTCCATGGAACGATTTGCCACGGCACGCGATGCGGCCCTGAAACTGCGGCCGGACGTTCCGGTCTACTGCTTCCGTCCGCATGTGCTTCGCGAGGACGCGAAAAAATTCAAGACGTTGTTCCCCGGACGGACCGCCTACGCGGTCAAGACCAATGGCGAGCCGCTGGTGATTCGCACACTTCTCGAAGCCGGGATCGACGCCTTCGACGTTGCGTCGCCCGCCGAGATCGAGACGGTGCGAGCGCTCTCGCCCGACGCGGAACTCCTCTACATGCATCCGGTCAAGGCGCAGTCGGACATCAGGCTCGCACTGGAAAGATTCGGCATCCGCACGCTGGTCGTCGATCACGAGGACGAGATCGCCAAGATCCTGCGCATCGCCCGCGCGCTCGATATTGACCACACCTCGATGACGGTCTTCGTGCGCCTCGCCACCAAGGGGCATGCGGCCTACGAACTGTCGAAGAAATTCGGCGCCGCGCCCGGCCATGCGGTGGAACTGCTGCAGCGCCTGCACGGGATCGGCTTCAAGACCGGCATCTGCTTTCATGTCGGCAGTCAGGTCGAGGAGACCGAAACCTACGAAAAGGCGCTCGCCTCCGCCGACTGGGTACGCAACCGGGCAGGCGTGCCACTCGCCGGTCTCGATGTCGGCGGCGGCTTTCCGGCCGAATACCGCCACGATCCGAAGAGCAACGCGCCCGCGCCGCCGCCGCTGGATTATCTCATGGGCAGGTTGACGGCGGCGATCGACGAATGGGGCTTTTCCGATCTGCCGCTGGTCGCCGAGCCCGGCCGGGTGATCGTCGCGCGCGCCTTTTCGCTGATCGTGCGCGTGCTCCTGCGCAAGGGCAGGCGGCTCTACATCAATGACGGGATCTGGGCCTCCCTGTCGGACTCCTGGACCGGCAAGATCACGCTGCCCGCCCGCTTCATTCCCGATCCCAACATTCGCCGCCGCAACGGCGATCCTTCCAATATCGTGCCGTTCAAGGTCTGCGGCGCGACCTGCGATTCCGTCGATATCCTGACCCGGCCTTTCTACCTTCCGGAAACCGTCGATACCGGCGACTGGATCGAGATCGGCCATATCGGCGCCTATTCGATGGCGTTGAGGACCCGCTTCAACGGCTTCTATCCCGATACCTTCGTCGAGATCGACGAGCCGTTCGACGCCGGAGACGCGCCGGAAAGCTTCGCCAGTCTCGAAACCATGGCGGACTGAATGTGAGTGCGCCGGGCAAGGGCCTCTCGCTGGCCGTTCTGCTGGTTGCGGAATGCTTCGCCATGTCGCTGTGGTTCGTGTCGGCCGCGATCCTTCCGGGCATGCTGGCGGAGAGCGCCATGTCGCCGTTCCGGCAGGCCGCGCTTTCGAGCGGCGTTCAGGCGGGTTTCGTCGCCGGCGCGCTCGTCTCCGCCGTACTCGGTGTCCCCGACCGCTTCGATCCGCGCCGCGTCCTGGGTTCTGCCGCGATCCTTGCCGGCGCGGTCAACCTGACGCTGCTCGTCTCGGTGCCCGGAAGCGGGGCCGCCATCCTGGCGCGATTTCTGACCGGCGCCTTGCTGGCCGGGGTCTACCCGGTCGGGATGAAGATCGCGGTCGGCTGGGGCCAGCGCGACAGGGGGTTCCTCGTCGGCGCGCTCGTCGGCTCGCTGATCCTCGGCTCGGCCTTGCCGCACATATTCGCGCTAACCGGAACCGGCGACTGGCGCTTCACGGTGACGCTTGCATCGGCCGCGGCGGTTGCCGGCGGGCTGATCAGCCAGATCGTGTCGCTCGGTCCCCACCACGCCCAGGCGGTACGTTTCGATCCTCGCGTCGTGTTGACGGCCTGGACCAACCGGCGCGTGCGTCTCGCTTATGCGGGCTATCTCGGTCACATGTGGGAACTCTATTCCATGTGGGCGTGGGTCGCGGTCGCCTCCGCCGTCTCCTATCGCGCCAGCCTCGCCGAAAACGACGCCGTCCGACTCGCCTCGATCACCGCCTTCTGCGCCATCGCGTCCGGCGCAGTCATGAGCGTCCTTGCCGGCAAGAGCGCCGACCGGATCGGCAAGGCGGATGTCGCGCTCTATGCCATGGCGGTGAGCGGTACCTGTGCCGTCCTGACGGCGCTGACCTTCGGCGGGCCGGTCTGGATCACCTTTGCGATCGTCTTGCTCTGGGGCGCCTCGATCAGCCCGGATTCGGCGCAGTTTTCCGCTCTCGTCGCCGACAATGCGCCTCCCGACCAGGCAGGTAGTCTCATGACACTGCAGACCGCGCTCGGTTTTGCGTTGACCTTCGTCACGGTCCAGGTGACGCCGATGTTCGCCGCCTGGTGGGGCTGGCCGGCGGTGCTTGCCGTTCTCGCCCTCGGCCCGGCATTCGGCATCGTTGCCATGATGCGTCTGAAGGCGATGGATTAGGAACTGCCAAAACGCTTCAACTTGTCCCATTGAAGGCAGCCGGTGAAGTCATAGATTTGCGCGTGTCAGATGCAGGATTTCCGCCATGCCGAAACTCGTTCGCTTCGTCTTGATCAACAGCTTGACCGGTATCGCCATTGGCTGGCTGGTTGCGGCCGGCGTGGTGCATTTCAACATAGGCAATCTTGGCGTGCTGATCGAGCACACGCAGCACAAGGTCGCCGCGGTCGCCATGTTGGCCCTGACCTTTGGCATCACCTTCGGGTTCGCCTATCTCGCAACGGCGGTGATGCTGATGCCGACCAACAAGGACGATTTCGACCGCATGTGAAAATTGTGCGAAATCGCGTCTCGCGCCGGCTGTCGGATTTGACTTTTTGATAAAATCCACCGCAACTTCCGTAGAGAAGCATGTCGTATAGGCGCGAGAGAAGTTCGTCGTATGGAGTATAGCCCGGAAAGAGCGGCCAAAGGCGTCGAACAGAGCGACAAGCTTGAAATAATAGACCGTATTTATCAGGTCGCCATCGATCCGGAGCGCTACGAGGACCTGCTCGACATATGGGAAGACCGGCTCGGGCCGGCGCGCGGCCTGAAGGGCATGCCTGGCGAAGACCAGCAACTGTTGATGCGCGATGCCGAGCTGGAAAGCCACATGGCGCGCGCCACCTCGGTACTCGACCATCTCGACCGGCATTCGCCGGACAAGATTCTGGAAAACATCGTCTCCTCGTTCGAGCGGACAGCGGCATTCACCGTATCCGGGGCAGGCGTCGTCAGCGCAGTGAACGTGGCGGCGGAATCGGTCTTCGAGACGTTTCCGGGGCAGCCCTTATCCTCGCTTCCGATCGACTCCGACGATGCTGCCCACCTGAAGCGGGAGGTGGCTCGCGTCTCCGATCCGCAGGCGAGGGGAAGCTCCTTTGCGCGGTTCCGGTTGACGACGACGGGCCGGCCGATCGTGGTGCGCCTGACGCCGATCGAGCAGGAAGTCGGTGACGAAGCCCAGGTCCTGGCGGTCACCAGCGAGATGGCGTGGCCTGACGGGCTTTCGGCCACGGTTCGCGAGGCTTTCGGGCTCACCGAGGCCGAGGTCGAGGTGCTGCGCGCCCTTGTCGAAGGCGCCGGCATCGCCGAGATCGCGGCCATGCGCGGCCGGTCGCGCGAAACCGTCAAGAGCCAGATCCGCTCGATCCTCGCCAAGACCGAGACGCGCGCGCAGGCTGAGCTGGTGCGTGTCACGCTTGGCCTGATGGATGTCGTTGCTGTCACCGAGCGCAAGGCATCGTTGAAGACACTGCGCGGCGGTGCCCCGCTTCGCCACCGGCCGTTTCGCTCGATGCAGCGCCCCGACGGGCGGAGGGCCGATCATATCGTCATAGGCGATGAGGCCGGCCGGCCGGTGCTTTATTTCCCGCAGGATTACGGGCTGATCCGTTGGCCTGCGTCCGCCGAGGAAGCGGCAGAGCGGCGCGGCCTCAAGGTCATCGTGCCCATAAGGCCCGGCTTTGGACACTCCAGCCAGGTCCGTGACCGCGCGCACCTCGTCACGGCGGTCGTGTCTGATATCGTCGCATTGCTCGATCACTATGGCATAGAGCGCTGCCCGGTAATCGCGCTCTCCAATGACTCCTTCTTCGCCTATCATCTCGTCCGGATGCATCCGGGCCGGCTGGCGGCGATCATAAACTGCAGTGCCGGCCTGCCGCTTTTCAAGCGCGCTCAGTACGAACGGATGCATAAATGGCACCGCTTCATCATGGCCAATGCCCGATATGCGCCGGCCATGCTGCCTTTCATGGTCAAGGCGGGTTTTTCGCTGGCTCGCCGTATCGGCAAGCGCGGCTTCGTGCACGCGGTCTATGGCGCATCGCCCGCCGACGTCCAGACATTCGAGGATCCGGAGGTCATGGAAGCCATGGTGCACGGTTCCGAAGTCTGTCTTTCCGACTGGCATTCCGCGCATGATTCCTTTGCCAACGAGACGATCATCCAGCAGTCCGACTGGCGGGATATCGTCCGTGCCTGCGATGTCCCGATCCACATATGGCAGGGCCACCAGGATCCGCAGATGCCGATGGAGACGATCGGCGAGATGCGGATCGAGTTTCCGAACATCGTCTTCCACGAGGATTCGAACGCCGGTCAACTCATCTTTTTCAAGGACTGGCCGCGGATTCTCGATTTGGCGGAAACCTTCCTCGACTGAGTCCCGTACACGAAACGATGTCCATCACCCCGTTGGGTGATGCCGGGCTGTTTGTTCTCGTCCTATTTTCGGCAGGGGCACTCGGAGACATCTTATGCTTGGCGGTATGACGCTCGCCTGTGCCTTTATTTCCGCCGCTTTCTATATGGTGGCGACATTTGTGATGAAATACTGGGGCGGTCAGTCCCTGTTGCTGGTTCTGCCAGCCTGCGGCGGCGCATTGTTGCTCGCCGCGGTGTTTGAAATCGAGGCGATGAAGACCGCCGAAATGGCGCGGACTTTCATCATCATCCTCGCGCTGGAATTCGTTCTGACGCTGGTCTGCGCGATATTCCTGCTCGAAGAGCGGTACGGAGTGCGCGATCTTTTCGCGGTCTTCCTCGTATTCGCCGGAATTGCGCTTCTGTCCGTCCGCGACGGGCGGAGCGCTACATCGAGTGCCGCCCGCGCTATGGTGAATGCGCCGGCCGGGAAGGTGCTTGCCGAGGCGCGGCTCAATGCCCCATGCCGCGCCTCGGCATCAAAGGGCGTTAAGAAGGCGTGACGTCGGCCAGCCGTCGGCGGGCAGGCCGAGCCGTTTCTGCTCGCTGCGCACCGCGTCGCGCGTGCCCGCGCCGAGAATGCCGTCGATCTTGCCGACATCGTAGCCCTTTGCGGCCAGCTTCTTCTGCAGCGCCTTCGTCTGCGGCTGGTCGAGGCCGGGCTCCGGATTGCCCGGATCGAAGATCGGCGCGCCGCCGAGCCGCGTGGCGAAATAGGCCGCCGTCGTGACATAGGTCAGCGACTGGTTCCATTCGAGGAAGACGCGGAAATTCGGATAGGCGAGGAAGGCGGGGCCCTTGCGTCCCATCGGCAAGAGCAGGTGGACGCCGTCGCTGGCCGGCAGCGAGCCGTTGCGGGCCCGCACGCCGCGCTTCTGCCATTCCGAAGCCGGCAGTTCCCTGTGAATGCCGGAATCGTACCAGTCCATTTCGGCCGGCACGCTCACCTCGATCAGCCACGGTTCGTTCGCCCGCCAGCCGAGCGACTGCAGGAAATTGGCCGCCGTCATGATCGCGTCGGGGGCGGACGTCTTTAGCGAGATTCGCCCGTCGCCGTCGCCGTCGCGGCCCTTCGTCAGATAGTCCTCCGGCAGCACCTGCACCTGTCCGATCTCGCCCGCCCAGGCGCCGGTGATGTCGCGCGGCACGACGCCGAGATCGATCAGCCGGGCGAGCGCCAGCAATTGCGGCCGGAAGAGTTCGGGTCGGCGGCAGTCATGCGCCAGCGTCGTGATCGCGTTCAGCGTGTTGAAATCGCCCTGGTAGCCGCCGAAATCGGTCTCCAGCCCCCAGAAGGCGGTAATCACCTCCGGCGCCACGCCGTATTCGGCCTTCGCGCGCTTGAAGGTGGCGGCATATGTCTTCAGTTTCGAGCGGCCAATATCCATGCGGTTCTGCGAGATCAGCCGCCGGGCGAAGGTCACGAAATCGAGCGTGAAGACGCCCTGCGCGCGGTCGCGCCTCAGCACGCTCGGGTCGATCTGTCCCGAGGCGAGCGCCTGCAAGCCTTTCTCGCCGATGCCGGCCGCGCGCGCTTCCGCGACCATGCCCTTGCGCCATGCCGAAAAATCGCCGCCGCACGGCGCATTTGCCTGCACCGCTGCGGGCAGGGCGGTTGCGCCAAGCGCGACGATGGCCATGGCGATGCGGGCATGGGTCTTCATGGTCTGAATGCTCCTCCGGCGAATTGGGGAAAGATGGCGGTCAGACCCGGTTGGCGGAAATCCATTCCTGCCAGTCGGATTTGCTGCCCGCGAAGACGTTGATGTCGGTGTCGCCGGGAACGCCGGGAACGACGCCGGTCCCGGTATATTGCCAGAACACCCAGTTGCGGCCGGGATAGGCGACCCGCGGATGCGCCTTGACGGTGCGCAGCCAGAAAGTCTCGCCCCTGAAATGGCCGGCGATGTTGTCCTCGTAGAAATCCGGGGTCGTGTAGATCACCGGACGGGTGCCGTAGTGGCGCTCCAGCGTATCGAGGAATATTTTCATCTCCGAGCGCACCTTTTCGGGCGACGGACGGTCCTTGCAGGTCGGCGAAGCCGGGTTCCACTCCATGTCGAGCGCCGGCGGCAGCGCGCCCGCCTCGCGCGGGACGTTGCGGATGAACCAGCGCGCCTGCTCGATCGCCGGGCGGCAGAAATAGTAGAAATGATAGGCGCCGCGATGCATGCCGGCGGCTTTCGCGCTGCGCCAGTAGTCCTGGAACCGGTCGTCGACGCGGTCGCCGCCCTCGGTGGCCTTGACATAGGCGAAGGTCACGCCGGAGCGTCTTGCCGCCTTCCAGTCGATGGGGCCCTGGTATTTGGACACGTCGATACCGTGCACGGAATAGCCATGCGGCGCGCCGCCCTCGAACCTGTCGACCGGGTCGCTGTCGGCAAACCGCGGAGCGGCCAGCGGCAGCACCGATTCCGTAAAGTCGTAGGAGACATTTGTGCAGCCCGCGACGGCGACCGCGCAAAGGAGGATAAATATTCGAAAGACGTGCGAAAGCACTGATTCGTCCCCTTGTTGCCCCACGAATACCTAACGCGAATATGTTTTAACGCGATGTTATCGGCGTGACAAATCGTGATCAATTGTGACGCTTCGATGGCTGGTTCCTGCGACATTTCGCATGCCGGCGGGCGAAACGGTTGACGCCGGCTCCGCCGCGCGCCTAGCTCGCAACCTGACGTGGAAGACAGGGAGGAGCGTCATGCGTGCGTTGAAGGTGCTTCTGGTGCTTGTTGTGGCTGCGGTGATCGGCCTTGCCGTATGGCTCTATGTCGCGCCGCCGGACCTGATCCGGGTCGGGTCGGGATATTCCGCGAAGATCGTCTGCTCCAACGCCTTCCTGACGGCTCGCGATCCGCGGGAAGTGCTCCGGGTCGATGTCCAGGCGCCGGGACACTGGCTGCTGCGCTACATGAATGTCTCCGTCGACCGCGCGACCGGCGTTGTGCGCGCCGGCCTGTTCGGCCTGTTCGGCAAGGGCGTCGCGGTCTATCGCGAGGGCCTCGGCTGCGCGACCGTGCCCGATGGCGACATCGATGCCGTCCGTGCCCAGCCGACGCCGAAGCCGGAAGAAGTCGTCGCGCCGGGTGAGGGGCTCTGGCCCGCCGGAGAAGACGTCGTGCCGGTCACCAACGAGGAACTCGATGCCGCGCTGAACGATCCGGCGCTGGCCGGTCCCGGCATGCGGGCGATCGTTGTCGTCAGGGACGGCAGGATCGTCGCCGAACGCTATGGTGACGGATTCGATGCCGGAACCCGGCTTCTCGGCTGGTCGATGACCAAGTCCGTGACCTCCGCCATCATTGGAAGGCGGATCCGCGAAGGCGCTCTTGAGCGCGACCGCACGAAGCTTCTCCCCGAATGGACCGACAAGCGCGCGGACATCGCGCTCGCCGACATGCTCGGCATGGCGAGCGACCTCGTCTGGAACGAGGGATACGGCTCCGTCTCCGACGTCACGCGCATGCTCTATCTCGAGCCCGACATGGCGTCCTTCGCCGCCTCCAACCCGCTCGCGGACCCGACGGGGGAGAGCATCGGCAAGGTTTTCAACTACTCCTCCGGTACGACGGTCATGCTCTCGCGTGTCTGGGAGAACACTTTCGCCGATCCCGCCGAGGCGCTGGCATATCCCCGCAAGGCCCTGTTCGGTCCGCTCGGCATGCATTCGGCGGTGCTGGAAGCCGATGCGCGCGACACCTTCGTCGGCTCGTCCTACATGTACGCGACCGCGCATGACTGGGCGCGGTTCGGCCATTTCCTGGCCCAGCGCGGCGTGTGGGAAGGCCGTTCGCTGTTGCCGGTCGGTTACGTCGACTGGATGGCCGAACCCCATCCCGCCTCGCACGGCGTCTATGGCCGCGGCCATGTCTGGCTGAGCCCGCCGAATACCGACATGCCGGGCCCGAAAGCCGAATTGCCGGCCGACGCCTTCTTCATGGAAGGCCATGACGGCCAGTCGGTGTCGATCGTTCCGTCGGAAAACCTGGTCGTCGTCCGCCTCGGCCTGACCCCGTCGCGGGAAGGCTACAAGGTCGAAAACCTCGTGCAGGCGGTGATTGCGGCGCTCGACGAATAGCGGTCAGTCGGCGCGCAGGCCGGTTTCCTCCAGCATGCCGCGCCGCTTGGCCTCGTAGTAATAGCCCGAGGAATAGAGCCGGACGGCGCGGTCCTCGCTGCCGTCAGCGAGAAGCCACGCGCCGCGCAGATATTTGACGCCGTATTTGAGGTTCGTCTCGGCGTCGTACAGGCCGGTCGCCGAGCCCGAATAGCCCATCGTGCGCGCCGTTTCCGGCTTGATCTGCATCAGTCCGTAATGGCCGCCATTCTTTGCCTGCGGATTATAGGTGCTCTCGCGCTTGACCACCCGGTGCACCAGGTTTTCGGGCACGTCGTATTCGTCTGAATAGCGCGAGATCAGCGCGTCCATCGGGTCCTGCGCCTCGGCGGCAGCCGTGTCCGCCGGTGCTTCCTGCACCGGCCCAAAGGCCGTGGTATCGCTCCCGCCGCTGGTCGTGCAGCCGGAAACGCCCGCAAGGGCGAAGGCGCCGAAAAGGGCGGAAACAGTTCGAATGCTGCGCATGACCGCTCGTGCCAATGATTGTCTGTCATCCGGCGGTTATACCGGCTTTCGGGCTTTTCTCGGGCAAAAACGGCGGAATTGGGCAGTGCTCGGACAGGGCCCCGGATAATTATTCGGTCGCGCGTTACGCGCCGTGGGGCCCGATCAATCGTCCCGCAGATAGCGTCCTGTGACACTGCGCTTGCACCCGGCCAGTTTCCGGGGAGGTCCCCCGAACAAGACCTCTCCGCCCTTGCTGCCACCTTCCGGCCCCATGTCGATGATCCAGTCCGCCTGCCGGATGATATCCAGATTGTGTTCGATCACGACGACCGTGTTGTGATTGTCGACGAGCTTCTGGATGATTTTCGCGAACCGCGCGATGTCGGCCATGTGTAATCCGGTCGTCGGTTCGTCGAGCACATAAAGCGCACCTTTCTTGTGCAACTCGGACGCCAGCTTGATCCGCTGCGCTTCGCCGCCCGACAGCGTCGACAGCGGCTGGCCAATTTTCAGATAGCCCAGCCCGACATCCTCAAGAAGCCGCAGCCGGTTCAGGACCTGATCGTTTTCGAAATAGTCGAGCGCCGCTGTCACGCTCATCTCCAGGATCTCGAAGATATTCTTGCCGCGCATCGACAGGGCAAGCACCTCGTCGCGGTATTTCTGGCCGTCGCATTCATCGCACGTAATCGACACGTCATCGAGAAAGCTCATCTCGACCTTGACGAATCCGTTGCCCTTGCACTTCGGACAGGCACCCTTCGAATTGTAGCTGAATAGCGCCGGATCGCTGCCCGTCGCCTTGGCCAGATCCCTGCGGATATGATCGAACATGCCCGTGTAAGTCGCCGGTGTGGATCGAATGCTGCGCGCCACCGGCGATTGATCGATCACGATCGCTTCGGGGTGCGCTTTAACGAAGACCTCGTTGATCAGGCTGCTTTTGCCGCTGCCGGCGACTCCGGTGACACAGGTCAGCACACCTTTCGGAATGTCCACGCTGACATCCTTGAGGTTATTGGCCTTGGCATTGCGGATTTCGTAGTGCCCTGTGGCCGTGCGGTGTCGCTGCGACAAGGTCGGATGATGCGCCAGATATGCGCCGGTCACGCTGCCCGATGCTTTAATTCCTTCCGGCGGGCCGGCATAGACGAGGGTGCCGCCGTTGACACCGGCCTCGGGCCCGATATCGATGATCCATTCGGCCCTGCGGATGATGTCGGGATCGTGTTCCACCACCAGCACGCTGTTGCCGCGACCTTTCAGGTCGAATAGCAAGGTGATCAGGCGCGAGATGTCATGCGGGTGCAGCCCGACGGAAGGCTCATCCATGATATAAAGCAAATCAACCAGATCACATTGTAGCTGGCGCGCCATCTTGACCCGCTGGGATTCGCCGCCCGACAGGGTGCCGACTTCGCGGTTCAGGGTCAGGTAACCGACGCCAATGTCGATCAAATGGGTCAGGGTCTCGCACATCTTGTTGGTGATCGGACGAGCCAAATCGGCACTGATGCCCTTGAGGAATGATATCAACTCGGTCAGTTCCATTGCGCCAAGCTGGTCGATCGACTTGGCCCCGACAAGCACCGACCGCGCACGCTCGTTCAGTCGCGAGCCGCCGCAGGCGGCGCAGTCCGACATGGTGAAATATTTGTCATACGCGGCTTGCCTGTCCTTGCTCAGATTTGCATCGGATTTGCCAAGGTAGACACGCTCCAGTTTCCGGATGATGCCTTCGAAGCTCTTGGCATAGGTTCCCGCACCATGCTTCTTTTCCACCGGGATGCTTTTGACATACAGCAGCCGCTGCAAATCGGCCTCGGAGAAGTCCCTCAGGGGCAAGTCATTGTCGAATAAGTCGAACGTCATCATCTCGCGCCAGTTCCAGCCACCGACCTTGTAATCCGGATGGCCGATCGCGCCCTCGCGCAGGGACTTGTCCATGTCGATCAGGCGTTCCGCATCAATAGCAATTCGCCGCCCCAGGCCGCGGCATGCTGGGCACATGCCTTCCGGATGGTTGAAGCCGAAAAAGTGTGACGGGCCAATCTGCGGCTCGCCAACACGGGAATAAAGCAGACGCATATAGGTGGAAACTTCGGTGGCCGTGCCCACCGTGCTGCGCATGTTGGCGCCCATCTTTTTCTGGTCGATGACGATCGCTGTAGCGATGTTCTCGATCTCGTCGATATCGGGCCGCGACAGTTTCGGCAGGCGCCGTCGTGCGAATGCACTGAACGTTTCGATCAGTTGCCGCTGCGCCTCGGTGTAGACTGTGTCGAAGACCAGCGATGATTTGCCTGAACCCGACACGCCGGTGAAGACGACAACCTTGTGCTTCGGGATATCGACATCGATGTTCTTTAGGTTGTGAACCCGGGCTCCTTTGACACGAATTTGCTTTTTCACATCGCCGCTCTGGGATGCTGGATGGCGCGCGTTTTCCGGCATTCGGGCAGTATCCTCTGGTGTTCAAATGAAAGTTTGTTCCCTATTTGTACTGCGCTTTTAACCTGAGGGTCTTGATGCATGTCAAGATTTTGGGGATCCGGGCGCACGGTCGGCGGAACAGCGCCGGCGGATGGAACCTCACGCCGGCCCGAGTTCGGCATTGCTTGCGCGCACCGCGTCATGGTCCTTCGCCAGTTCGGTGCGCACCAGCGCGGCGACAAGGCGCGGAAAATCCTCCTGTGCGACGAGGGACGCAAGCCCGTTCGCCGTGTCGGGCAGGCCGAGTTTCGATGCGGCGGCAAGCGCTTTCCGGTCGGCAAAGGGATAGAGTTCCTTCCACGCGGCCTGAACCTCGCGAAAGAAGATGTCCGCGCCAACGTCGCCGATGCCTTTGAACGCCATGAGCAATCGCCGTTCTTGCTGCGGTTCCCGGCCGGCCTTTTCGCGCAAATTGCGCAGGTCGCCGCCATACTCGTCGATGAGCAATTGCACCGTGTCGCCGAGCATGCGCGCGGTGCTTTCGTCGTAGCGCGCGTAACCCGATCGGTTGAGCACGCTCACCCGCTCTTCCCATGTGCTCCCGGCCATCTTCCGCGCCGTGGTCCAGCCGGCGCCGGATAGCGCCCGCGCAGCCTTCAGCGCGATCGGTGACGAGATGCGCGCGCTCATCAGCAGCGACGCGCACAGCCAGCGGAACAGGACCGGCGGCGTGTTTGCGGCGAGGTCGATCCCGAGTTCGCCGGCATAGGTCGTCCCGTGCCGGTCGAGCAGGGCGGCGGCGAGGGCATTGACGTTTGTTTTGCCGGGCGCATTCATGTGCAGGACACTCGCGGTATGCCTTCTGGAGGGCCACATCAGCAGTCGGGATTTGCTTAGCGATTTTCTCGCTCTTTCGCCGCGCGCACCACAGCCTTCTCTACGTATTCCTCCAAGGGTGGATAGAGATCGTACATCGCCCCATCGAGATCGTCGAATTCGGCTTCCAGCGCTCCCTCGACATATTCCTCCGCGCTTTCTGGCCGCACACGCGACTGGCTTCGCCAACGCTGGATCGCCTCGCGCAGGATTTCTGCATGGTCGATTGCTCCCATCGCAGCGATAGCGTCGGCCGTCTCTTCCCACGGGAGGTACGTTTTATTGAGGAAGTACTGGAGATGACCGCCATTGTAGACTTCGGAGAAATAGAAGAACGCCAGATACGGACTGCGATCGCGCGGTTCGACTTCTTCGAGCGGCACCAAATAGATCCTGTCGAGAAAGGCGTTCCATTCTTGAGCCGATTCCATTCGAGTTGGCGAGAAACTCGCGAGAACCGCAAAAAACAGCCGAATTAACATGTCGGCCTCCGCGTATAAGTCACATATGCAACCTATACGGGATATGAAGAGAAAATGCAATCTCTCTTGTTTTGAGGTCTACTCCGCCTGATATCCCCCCGGCGTCGGCGTGGTGACGATCACCGCTTCGCCCGCCTTCACGCTGGTCTGGTCGCAATGTTTCAGCTTTTCCAGCGTTCCGTCGAGGCGGCGGATCTCGGTCTTGCCGCATTCGCCGTCGCCGCCGCCGTCGAGCCCCTTCGGCGGGATCGTGCGATGGCCCGACAGGATCGCGCATTCCATGTCTTCCATGAAGCGCAGCATCCGCCGCGTCCCGTCGCCGCCATCAAACTTGCCCTTGCCGCCGGAGCCTTGCCGGATCGAGAATTCCTCGACCACGATCGGATAGCGCATTTCGAGGATTTCCGGATCTGTCATGCGCGTGTTCGTCATGTGGGTGTGGACCCCGGACGCGCCGGCAAAGCCGCGGCCCGAGTTCATCCGGCCGGCCGGAGAGCCGGAGCAGATCGTCTCGTAATTCTGGTAGCGGGCATTGCCGTAGGTGAGGTTGTTCATCGTGCCCTGCGCATGCGCCAGCGCGTCGAGCGCGTAGAGCAGGCAGTTGGTCACGTGCTGGCTCGTCTCGGTGTTGCCGGCGACGACGGCGGCCGGGTAGCTCGGTTTCAGCATGCAGCCGTCCGGGATGACGATGTTGATCGGGCGCAGGCACCCGGCATTCATCGGGATATTCGCCTCGACCATCAGCCGGAACACATACAGCACCGCGGCGCGCGCCACCGGCTCGGGCGCGTTGAAATTGTTCTTTTCCATCGCCGAGGTGCCGGTGAAATCGACCGTCGCCTCGCGCCTTGTCTTGTCGACGGTGATCTTCACTTTGATCGTCTGGCCGTTGTCGGTCGGATAGTCGGCCGCGCAGTCCGACAGCGCGTCGATGACGCGGCGCACGCTTTCCTCGGCATTGTCCTGCACATGCTCCATATAGGCCTGCACGACGGGCAGGGTGAAATGGGCGACCATCTTGCGCAATTCCGCGACGCCCTTTTCGTTGGCGGCGATCTGGGCGCGCATGTCGGCAAGGTTTTGGCTCGGATTGCGCGCCGGCCAGGGATGGTCGGTCAGAAGCTCGATGAACGCCTTGTCGCGCAGGCGTCCGTTCTCGACCAGCTTGAAATTGTCGATCAGCACGCCTTCCTCGTCGACATGGGTGGCGCGCGGCGTCGCCGATCCCGGCGCCATGCCGCCGATATCGGCGTGGTGGCCGCGCGAGGCGACGAAGAACAGGATCTCCTTGCCCGCCTCATCGAAGACCGGCGTCACCACGGTGATATCGGGCAGATGCGTGCCGCCATTGTAGGGCGCGTTCAGCGCATAGACGTCGCCGGGCTTCATGGTCGGGTTCTGGCGGATGATCGATTCCACCGAGCGGTCCATCGATCCCAGATGCACCGGCATGTGCGGCGCGTTGGCGACCAGCGCGCCGGTATGGTCGAAGACCGCGCAGGAGAAGTCGAGCCTCTCCTTGATGTTCACCGAAGAGGCGGTGTTCTGCAGCGTCACGCCCATCTGTTCGGCGATCGACATGAACAGATTGTTGAACACCTCCAGCATCACCGGGTCGGCTTCGGTGCCGATCGGCGCGACCCGCGCCTTGGCGACGTGGCGCGTCATCAGGATCTGGTTGTGGCCGCTAACCTCGGCCTGCCAGCCGGGTTCGACGACGATCGTCTGGTTGTCCTCGACGATGATCGCCGGGCCGCGCACGCGGTCGCCCGGAACCAGGGGAGAGGGCGCCGATTTCGTGCGCAGATAGAGCCCGGCGTCCTGGTGTTCCCCGCCGGTGAAGATGCGCTGGGTGGTCTCGGCATCGCGGTCGCGCCGGTCGGGCCCGGTGTCGCTGCCGCTCTCGAAATGCTCGGGAATTCTCTCCGACGCCTCGACGCCGACGGCTTCCACGATCAGCTTGCGCGACGGGTCGGTGAAGCCGAACTGCGCCATATGCGCGGCCTCGAAATCCTTCGCCGCCCGGTCGAGGTCCTTGCCGTCATAGCGGATCTCGATCGTCGTGTCGGTGCCGTCATAGCGCAGATGCAGCACCGGCTGCGTGGCGATCCCGTCCGCCGCAATGCCCTGTCCGGTCAGCTCGTCGACGGCCTCGGCCTCGAGATCGGCGATCAACCCGTCAATCGCCTCGCGGCTGTCCTCCCCGAGCGCTTCCACCAGCGCGTGCTGGCGCGAGGCATAGGTCTTCGACAGGCCGATGCCATAGGCCGACAGCAGCCCGGAATAGGGATGAATCAGCACCGCCTTCATGCCGAGCGCATCGGCGACGAGGCAGGCATGCTGGCCGCCGGCGCCGCCGAAGCAGTTGAGCGCATAGCCGGTCACGTCGTAGCCGCGCTGTACGGAAATCTTCTTGATCGCGTTGGCCATGTTTTCGACCGCGATGGTGATGAAGCCCTCGGCGACTTCCTCCGGCGTGCGCCCGTCGCCGACCCGGTCGGCCAGCTCGCGGAATTTTTCGCGCACGATCTCGGCGTCCAGCGGCTCGTCCTGGTTGGGGCCGAAAATCGCCGGGAAATGCACCGGGTCGAGCTTGCCGGTCATCACGTTGGCGTCGGTCACCGTCAGCGGGCCGCCGCGCCGGTAGGCGGCGGGGCCGGGATTGGCGCCGGCCGAATCCGGCCCGACCTGGAAGCGCCCGGCGTCGTAGTGCAGGACCGAGCCACCGCCGGCGGCGACCGTGTGGATGCGCATCATCGGCGCGCGGATGCGCACGCCCGCGACCTCCGTGTCGAAGGCGCGCTCGTAAGAACCGGCATAATGCGCGACGTCGGTCGACGTGCCGCCCATGTCGAAGCCGATCACGTCGGAAAAGCCCTCGGCCTTTGCGGTCTCCACCATGCCGACGACGCCGCCCGCCGGACCGGACAGGATCGCGTCCTTGCCCTGGAACAAATCGGCCGCCGTCAGTCCGCCCGACGACATCATGAATTGCAGCCGCGTGCCGCCCGGCGCGTCCGAGACGCCCAGTTCGCTGGCGACCTGGTCGACATAGCGGCGCAGGATCGGCGACAGATAGGCGTCGACCACCGTCGTGTCGCCGCGCCCGACCAGCTTGGCGAGCGGCGAAACCTTGTGGCTCACCGAGATCTGGGTGAAGCCGATCATCCCGGCCATTTCCTCGGCCGCCAGCTCGTGTTCGGGCCACGCCCAGGCATGCATGAAGGCGATCGCGACGGCCCGGATGCCCTTGTCATAGGCCTCGCGTATGTCGGTCTCGACGGCGGCGAGGTCGACCGGGACCTCCACCGTGCCGTCGGCGAGCACCCGCTCGGGCACCTCGATCACCCGCTCGTAAAGCTGCTCGGGCAGGATGATTTCCTTGGCGAAGATGTCCGGCCGCGCCTGGTAGGCGATGCGCAGCGCGTCGCGGAACCCCCTGGTGATCAGCAGCAGCGTGCGGTCGCCCTTGCGCTCCAGCAGCGCGTTGGTGGCGACCGTCGTGCCCATCCGCACCGTGCCGATCCTGACCGTCGGCACCGGCTGGCCCTTCGGCACGCCGAGCAGGTCGCGGATGCCCTGAACGGCGGCGTCGCGATAGGCCTCCGGGTTTTCCGACAGCAGCTTGTAGGGATGGATCTTGCCCGCCGGGTCAACGCCCAGAACGTCGGTGAAGGTGCCGCCGCGGTCGATCCAGAAATCCCATCTGTCGGTCATGAAAAACTCCTCGGTGTGAGCCGGTTTTGTGACGGAGAAATCGGGCAGGGGCAACCCTCGGCGCTCGCCGGACCGCACCTGTCATCACCCGGAGGGCAGGTCCTCTTCGTAACCGGCGGGCAGGTGGCGCGTGAAGCCGCGCGCAACGAGATAATCGAATGCGTCCTTCACATCGGCGGGCAGGGGCTGTTCGCTCTGGTAGCCGAGCGTCGGATAGGTCTTGATCCTCCACACGTCGCCGACCATCTCGCAGATCAGGTCTTCCATCGAATGATGCGGCGTCGGCTGGTCGATAAATCCGTGCAGCGGCGCGGTGACGATCGCCTCGACCTTTCGCCACTGCCGCTCGGCCGTCGCGAGAACGCGGCGCTGCGTTTGCGGTTTCGTCACGAGGATCACGGTCCGGGCGAAAGGAAGAGACGCGGACGAAAAACGCAAGTTCTCACCGATATTTGTCGCCCGTTCCTCAAGCAGGATCGCGCCCCGCGGAACGGCGCGCTCCAGCGCCCGGTCCCGGAATGCCGCCGCCTCGCTCCCGGCATAGAGACCGGCGGTCCAGTTTCCCGCCGCGCCGGTGAACAGGATTACGGGCGCAAAGCCGGATTCGTAAAGGTCGGCGCACCAGTCCGCGACGCGCAGGTCGTAGCTGCCCAGGCCGACGATTGCATCGGCCTGGCGCGGCGGTTCGTAGATGCAGTGATAGTCCCACAACACTTCCGCCGCGCGGAGATCCTCGGCATTCGCTTCGGGAGGTGCGCTCATGGCGTTCTCACGAGATCCGCGCCCGCCTGCCGAACCAGACGGTCGCCGCGACGGCGACGGCAAAAAGGATCGTGCGCGCGGTCACCGCTTCGCCGAGCAGCACCGCCGAAAGCGCCACCGTCACGAAGATCTGCAGCAATTGCACCTGGCCGACGCGCGCGATCCCGCCGATCGCCAGCCCGGCATTCCAGGCGAAAAAGCCGAGAAACATCGAAAACAGCGCGTGATAGCCGAGCGCCACTGCCGAGATCGGGGCGGGATGAAGATAACGGTCTTGCCAGAGAAAGGCTGTCAGCACGAAGTTGATCGGCGCGGTCGCGACGAGAACCCAGCAGATCGCTTCCCATCCCGGCATCCGGCCGGACAGCCGGCCCATGATCACATAGCCGACCGCCGCCGAAAGGGCCGCGGCAAACAGCCAGAAATCGCCTGTCGCGACGCCGAACCGGCCGCCATCGTCGCGCCCGGTCACGAACCAGATCACCAGCGCCGCGCCGGCGACCGACCACGCCCAGAACGCCTTTCCCGGACGTTCGCCGGTGATCAGCGCGGAAAAGACGGCCGTCGCCAGCGGCAGGATGCCCAGCACGACGCCGCCATGGCTCGCACTCACGCTCTGCATCGCCAGCGACGAGAAGGCGGGAAAACCGAATGTGACCATCAGGCCCGCGCCGAAGACGCTCGCATAGTCGCTCCGCGCCAGTCGCCGGCCGCGCACAGCGAGCACGACCGCCGCGAGAATCGCCGCCACGGAGGCCCGCGAACTGGCGATGAACAGCGGATCGAACGATGCGAGCGCCAGCACGGTCGCGGGCAGCGTGCCGCCGAAAATGACGACGCCGACAAAGCCGAGCGCGTAGCCGAGCGGAATATTGCGGTTCGAAGGAGACATTTTGCGCTAGAATGGGGGGAATTTGGAAAGCAGGCGCCGACGTTGCACGGCAACGGCTCCCTGCGCAACCGCTCTTACAAATCGAAATCCGATCCATTATGGAAAGTCCATGTCGATCTGGGTCCGCATATCCGATTTCGTTACCGCGAAGGCGACCACCGCGTTCTCGGGCGTCGTCGAGACCGTGCGCACGGTCTTTGCCGGCGATCCGGCGACGCGCCGGCGCGTTGCTTTCTCGATCGCCATGATCGCCCTTTCGGCCAAGATGGCGAAGGCCGACGGGATCGTCACCAATGACGAGGTCGACGCGTTCCGGGAGATATTCGAGATTCCCGCCGATGACGCCAGGCGCGTCGCCAGCCTCTACAACCTGGCGAAACAGGATGTCGCTGGTTACCGCGCCTACGCGCATCAGGTCGCCGGGTTGTGCGGCACCGGCGCGCCCGATTGCCCGCTGCTGATCGATGTCCTGGACGGGCTGTTTCACATCGCCAAGGCCGACGGCGTGATCCACCGCAAGGAGCTCGATTTCCTGACCGATGTCGCCGGGATATTCGGGATATCTGGCAACGAGTTCGAGCGCGTCACCGCGCGCCATGTCGACAGGGGACATCGCGATCCCTGGCGCATCCTCGGGCTCGAGCGCGGCGTCTCCCACGCCGATGCGCGCCGCCGCTACCTGCAGCTCGTGCGCGAGAACCATCCCGACCAGTTGATGGCCCGCGGCCTGCCGGAGGAATTCGTCAAGATCGCCAACGACCGCATCGCCGCGATCAACGACGCCTGGGAGGTGATCGAGCCGGGGCTCAAGGCGGCTCCGGGTGAAATGGAAACCGGTTCGCCGTCCGCAACCGCGCCGAAACAGGGCTCGAAGCGCGGATGAGCGACGTGAGTTTCGCGCCCGATCACGACGGCGCCGAAATCCGCGTCTCGCCGAATTTCGGCGAACGGCGCGACGGCAAGCCGGCCGATATCCTGCTGCTGCACTATACCGGCATGGAAAGCGGGCCCGCCGCCGAGGACTGGCTCTGCGCCCCGCAAAGCGAGGTTTCCTGCCACTATATCGTCCATGAGGATGGCCGCATCGTACAGATGGTGCCGGAAGCGATGCGTGCCTGGCATGCCGGTCGCAGCCGGTGGAAGGGCGAGACCGACATCAATTCGCGCTCGATCGGCATCGAGATCGTCAATGGCGGCCACGAATTCGGCCTGCCGCCCTTTCCGGATCGCCAGATCGAGGCCGTGATCGCGCTGTCGCGCGGCATCGTCGCGCGCCATGCGATCGTGCCGGAACGCGTACTTGCCCATTCCGATGTCGCGCCGGGGCGCAAGCGCGATCCGGGAGAACTGTTCCCCTGGGCCGGACTGGCCGCCGAAGGCGTCGGCCACTGGGTCGATCCGGAACCGCTCGGCGGCGGGCGCTTCTTCTCGCTCGGCGACCGGGGCCAGCCGGTCGAGGCGCTGCAATCCATGCTCGCGCTCTACGGCTACGGTCTCCAGGTCACCGGCGAGTTCGATGCGGCGACGGCTGCCGGCATTGCCGCTTTCCAGCGCCATTTCCGTCCGGCGCGCGTCGACGGCGTCGCCGACGCCTCGTCGATTGCGACACTTCACAGGCTGCTTTCGACACTGCCCGCATACGCCTGAAGACATTGCAAATAACAGAAATGTTGCACCTGCTCACAAAGAGTGATGCGGATTGCCGGACCCCTGCCACTTTTTCGCACGAATCAGCGCGGCCATCCGAAACATTCAAAACGGACCACAATGTCGAAATACACCGTCATGGGCACGATCGTGCTTTTGTCGCTGGCTGCCGCCGGTTGCCAGACCACCTCATCCTCCGGCATCAAGCCGATGGCCTACAACACGGCCGAGACCGGAAAGAATACGGAAAAACCCTACAACAGGATCGTCAGGAAATACGCCGCCGAATACGGCGTTCCGGTCGAACTCGCGCATGCCGTGATCTTCACGGAAAGCAAGTACCGCGCCGACGCGCGCGGGTCGGCGGGCGAAATCGGGCTGATGCAGCTGAAGCTCGCCACGGCGCGCGGCGTCGGATACCGTGGATCGGCCAAGGGCCTCTACGATCCGGAAACCAACATCGAATACGGCATGCGGTATCTCGGCGGCGCCTACAAGCTCGCCGGCGGGACGACCTGCGGAACGATCCTGAAATACAATGCCGGCCACGGCGCCAAGCGCATGAACCCGGTTTCCAGGGCCTATTGCGACAAGGTCGCCGAGCTCATCGATTAATCTCGTCGATCATCGCATTGAGGAAAGCGTCCATCTGGGCAAGGCTTTCCTCGGCCTGCGCCGTCGGGAAGCCCTGGAAGACGTGGCATCCGCCGGGATAGATCCCGAGTTCGACGCCGTTGCCGGCGGCATGCCAGCGCTGCGCCATCATCAGCGTGTCGTCGATCAGGAGGTCCCTTGTGCCGCAGGAAAACAGCGCCGGCGGCATCCGGTCGAGACGGGCATAGAGCGGCGAGACGTCCGGATCGCGGGTGTCCTCGTCACGGCGCAGGAAATTTTCGGTGAACTTGAACACGTCGCGCGTCGACAGGATCAGCTTGTCGCTGCCCCAGTTGCGCACGCTCGGACTGCCGCCGAGGTCGTAGCATCCGGCGACGAGATTGGCCGCGTGGAACGGCCACAAGCCGTGCCGGTCGCGCAGGCGTAACAGCGTCACCGCTGAAAGATGCGCGCCCGCGGATTCGCCGCCGATCGCGAGGAACTGCCGCGGAATGTCGTGGCCCATCGACGAGATCAGCCACAGCGCGGCCGCCTCGCAATCGTCGGCCGCCGCGGGGTAGGGGTGTTCGGGCGCCAGCCGATAGTCGACCGAGACGGTGACGAGGCCCGTATTCTCCGCCAGCCGGCGCATCCGGTCGTCGTTTTCCGACGGCGTGCCCATCACCCAGCCGCCGCCATGAATGTGCAGATAGGTGCCGCGCGCCTTGCGCGTTCGCGGATGCAGGACGCGCAGCGGAATGTCGTGGCCCGGCCCATCGGCCATGTAGATTTCGGCATGAGGGTCGGGCGGGCAGGTCGGAAACGACCCGCGTCCGGCCGCGCGCGCGGTGCGGATGTCGGGCAGCGAGAACCGCCAGATGTCGGGCGCCTTCGTCAGCCGGTCCAGGATCGCGGCGTTGTGCTCACGCACTTCCGGAGCGATCGCCTCTTCGGAGAAAACCTCCGCGCCGGGCCATTGCGGGTTGCCGGGATATGCCATCGAAATTCCCCTGTCGGCCAAAATTCTTCTGCGGGCGTTGTGATCGAGTCGGGCGAAACCGGCGTATCACGCGGGAGAGGCTCGCGCCAACGCCGGATCGGCGCGGCGGCAAGCAACCCACGGAGATTTCCATGACCCTGCTGCGCGCCATCCTTGTCCTTGCCGGGTTGGCCCTGGCGGCCCTCGTCGCATGGGCGGTTTTCGCCGGCGACTTCCGGGCGGCGGGGCGCTTTCTGACGAGCGATCCCTGGGGCATCGTGACGCTCGCCGATCTCTATTTCGGCTTTCTGCTCTCGTCGCTCGTCATCGCGGCGTTCGAACGAAACTGGCGCGCGGCGCTGTGGATTGCGCCGATTCCCTTTCTCGGCAATATCTGGACGGCAATCTGGTTCGTTGTCCGTTTTCCGGCGCATATGAACCGCAATCTGGCCGGCGGCGGGGCAAGATGAGAGCCATCGCCTTGACAGCATGTGCCCTGGCCCCGTCATAATCGCCTAAAGTAGAAGATGTGGCGCGCGGACGATTCGGGGGAGTGCGGCGATGGCGGTACACATACTGGTAGCGGACGACCATCCCTTGTTCAGGGACGCGATCAAGTCCGCCATCAGCATTCCGCTCGGCGACGACTTCGAACCGCCGGTCGTCAGCGAGGCGGAGGACTTCGGTTCGGCCATGGCGGCGCTCGCCGCCGACGCCGACACCGATCTCGTTCTGCTCGACCTGTCCATGCCCGGCTCCAGCGGCCTTTCGGCACTGGTTTCGGTGCGCGCCGCCTATCCCTCCGTGCCGGTGATCGTCATTTCGGGCACGGATGACGTGTCGACGGTGCGCCGCTCGATCGAGCTCGGCGCGTCCGGCTTCATTTCCAAATCCGCGCGCACGGACGCGATCCGCAAGGGCGTCGCCGACGTGCTTGCCGGCGAGATCGCGCTGCCCGATGACATGAATCTCGGCAGTGAGCACGATCCGGAGATCGGCGAACTGATCCGCCGTCTGCGCACGCTGACGCCGCAGCAGGCGCGCGTGCTCGGCATGCTGGCCGAGGGTCTTCTGAACAAGCAGATCGCCTATGAACTCGGCGTCTCCGAGGCGACCATCAAGGCGCATGTCTCCGCCGTGCTGCAGAAGCTCAATGTCGACAGCCGCACCCAGGCGGTGATCCTGCTGTCGAAAATCGGCGCCGACATGCTGCGCGAGGATCAGGACTGATCTGTCCGGGCTTTTGAGCTCTATTCCGCAGCCACCACCCTGTCGGGCGAGACGCTTGCCAGCAGCGCGCGCAGTGCCGCCGGTTTCAGGGGCTTGTTGAGAAGCTGGATGTCGGCATTGGCGGCGGCGTCGCGCAGTTCCGCCGACCGGTCCGCGGTGATCAGGATCGCGTCCATCTCCGGATCGAGCCGTGCCCTGATGGCCGCGATGACGTCGAGGCCGTTTTCGTCGTCGAGGTGATAGTCGGCGATGATGACGTTCGGCACGGTTCCCGAATCGGCGATGCGCTTCATCAGTTCCGATTGTGTCGGCGCCGCGATCACCTTCGCGCCCCAGCCCTCCAGCAGCACCGTCATGCCGGACAGGATCGTTTCGTCGTTGTCGATGCAGGCGACGGTCATGCCGGCGAGCATCTGGCGCGCCGCCGATGCCTTGCTGATCCGCGCCGGCTTGGCGATCAGGACGGCCGGCGAACGCTTGATGCGCACCGAAAAGATCGTGCCTTTTTCGAGCTTCGACGTCATCTCGATCGACAGGTTGAGCACCCGCGAGATGCGGTCGACGATGGAAAGGCCGAGGCCGAGCCCGCTGGCGATGCGCGCGCCCTCCGACAGGCGTTCGAACTCGCGGAACACCGCCTTTGCCTTCTTCGACGCGATGCCGATCCCGGTATCGCAGACGCAGATCAGCGCGTCGTCGCCGTCGCGCCGGACCCCGACCAGAACCTTGCCGCTCCTGGTGTATTTCAGCGCGTTGGAAACCAGGTTCTGGATCAGGCGGCGCAACAGATTGCGGTCCGATTCCACCACGGTGGACGACGGCACGACGACGAATTCCAGACCCTTCTCGTCGGCGAGCGGCTGGAAGTCGGTCTTCACCTGCGCCAGCAGGTCGCCGAGCGAGAACACCGACGGGCTCGGCGTCATCGCGCCGGCGTCGAGGCGCGAAATGTCGAGAACGGCGCCGATGATGCTCTCCACCGCCTGCAGCGAGGAGTCGATCTTCAGCGCGATCTCGCGGTCCTTGGTCCTTTTCGCGGCGGTGCGCTCGACCAGCGAGGACGTGTAGAGCCGGGCGGCGTTGAGCGGCTGCGAGATGTCGTGGCCGGCGGCCGCGAGGAAACGGGTCTTGCCGAGATTGGCCTCCTCTGCGAGCGCCTGCGCGCGGGCGAGTTCGCGGTTGACGCTCATCAGTTCGGCGGTGCGCGCGGCGACCCGGTGTTCCAGGCTTTCCTTGGCGCGCTGCAGCGCCTCGTCGGCCTCGACCCGGCCGGTGATGTCGGTATAGGTGACGACGATGCCGCCGTCCGGCATCGGGTTGGAGCGGATTTCCAGGATCCGCCCGCCGCGCTTCATCGGCAACTGCCAGGCGCGCTTGAACGAGGTGATGTTGTCGACGGCCTCGAACGCCATCGCCTCGTCGATCTGGTTGTCGTCGACCAGCCGCTCCATGATCATCTTGATCGGAAAGCCGAACTGGCCCATCTCGCTCGGCAGGCTGAGCAGGGCGCGGAACTGGGTGTTCCAGTTGGTCAGCCGAAGGTTGTTGTCGAACACCGAGATGCCCTGATCCATCTGGTTGAGCGCCATTTGCAGGAGGTCGCGGTTCTGCTGCAGCGCTTCCGACGCATCGTCGAGCAGCTGCACGGTCTCGCGTGACGACGCGCCGTCCTTTTCGAACAGCAGCGACAGCACCAGCCGCGCCGACGACGAGCCGACGGCGCTGGCCAGGATCTGCTCGGCGTAGCGCACTACTGAGATGTCGGTCATCTGCCGTCCGTCGAGCGCGCGACCCTCGCGCTCCTCGAAGGCGGCGAAGGCGCGCTCGGTGCGCGCCTGGCCGACATAGCGCCCCAGCGTGCCCTTCAGGTCGTCGATGGTGATCGTCGTGCGGAACCGCCGGATCTTCACGCCCTGCGGCGCGTCGCGCGGCACGAAGGTGATCGCCTGCAGCCGCTCCAGCGGCGATTGCGCGCGCGACAGCGATCCGGCGACGAGCAGCACGACATTGACGAGCAGGCTCCAGAAGACGCCGTGGTTGAGCGGCTCGGCCTCGATGCCGAACAGCGCCTGCGGCCTCAACATGCCGACGCCGAAAATGCCGTTCTGGATGAACGGCGTGTCCTGGCCGAGCAGCGTCGGCAGCAGCAGCGTGTAGGCCCACACGACGAACCCGCCGCCCATGCCGAGGATTGCGCCGCGCGCATTGGCGCCGCGCCAGAACATGCCGAGGATCAGGGCCGGCGCGAATTGCGCAACGGCCGCGAACGACAGCAGGCCGATAGCGGCCAGTTGCGTCGTGTTGGCGGCGGCGCGGTAATAGGCGAATGCCGCGATCAGCATGATGAAGATCGACACGCGCCTTATGTTCAGGATGACGCTGGTCCAGTCGCCGGCGGCGGTGCGCAAGCGGTTGCCGAACCGCCACAGCAAGAGCGGCATGACGAGGTCGTTGGAGATCATGATCGCCAGCGCGACCGATGCGACGATCACCATCGCGGTCGCCGCCGACAATCCGCCGGTGAAGGTCAGGAACGCCAGGAACTCGTGGCCCGCCGCCAGCGGCAGCGCCAGCACGTAATTGTCGGGCGCGACATGCGGGTCGAGATTGAGCATGCCCGAGACGGCGAGCGGCAGCACCAAGAGGTTGATCACGATCAGGTAAAGCGGGAACAGCCACCTGGCGCGCCGCAGTTCGACATCGGCGCGGTTTTCCACCACGGTGACGTGGAACTGGCGCGGCAGGGCGAGGATCGCGGCGGCGCTGAGCAGCGTCATCACCAGCCATGTCGTGCCGTTGCTGCCCGCGGAGATCGCCGAAACGACCCGGTCGTTGTTCTGGATGGCGTCGAGGATCGGCCCGGCGCCCCCGAACATGAAGAACACGGTCGCGACGCTGACCAGCATGAAGACCGCGATCTTGACCAGCGATTCCAGCGCCACGGCGAGGATCAGGCCGTCCTGGTGCTCCGTCGCGTCGGCGTGGCGCGTTCCGAACAGGATCGCGAAGACGCTGAGGAACAGCGCGACGACAAGCGAGATATCGACATGGAAGGACGACTGGTAGGCCAGGAACACGTCGTAATGGCTGACCATCAGCGTGACCGAATCGGAAATCGCCTTCAATTGCAGGGCGATATAGGGAACGGTTCCGATGACGGCGATAACCGCCGCAAGCGCCGCGACCCAGGCATTCTTGCCGTAGCGCGAGGCCAGAAAATCGGCGATTGAGGTGATCTTTTCGGCCTTCGACAGCCGCACCATGCGCTCGATCAGGCGATACCCGAAGGTGAAGACCAGGATCGGCCCGAGATAGATCGTGAAGAACTGGAAGCCGCTCTGCGAGGCGACGCCGACCGATCCGAAAAAGGTCCAGGAAGTACAATAGACGGCGAGGCTGAACGCGTAGATATTCGGCCGCGGCGCGGTGGACGCGCCACCGCGCGATCTGCGGTCGCCATAGGCGGCGACAGCGAACAGGATCGCCAGATAGCCCAGCGCGACGACGATGATCAGGCCGCCCTGCATTGATCCTCCAGTGCGGCATCGTCATTCAGGCAAGACGGCCGCACACTTCCCGACATCCCTCTGTTTAAAGCGATTTATTGTGAATTAACAATATCGCGACTTTGGTATATCCCGCGCATCTGCGTCAAATGCGGGGCTGGTCCTGTCGACAACGAGCAAGTTGGAGGAATTTCCATGCTCAATGAATTCAAGGAATTTATTGCCAAGGGCAATGTCATGGATCTTGCCGTTGGCGTGATCATTGGCGGGGCGTTCGGCGGCATTGTCAAATCATTGACCGACGATGTCATCATGCCGGTCGTCGGCGCGATATTCGGCGGGTTCGATTTCACCAACTTCTTCGTCCCGCTCGCCTCGGGCGTCACCGCGAGCACCCTGGATGCGGCCAGGGAGCAGGGCGCCGTTCTCGCCTATGGCAGCTTCATCACCCAGGTCATCAATTTCCTGATCCTCGCCTGGATCATCTTCCTGATGGTCAAGGCGGTGAACAGCCTGCGCCGCAAGGAAGAACCGGCCCCCGAAGCGCCGCCGGCGCCGCCCGCCGATGTTGCGCTTTTGACCGAAATCCGCGATCTGTTGAAAAAATAGGCCAAGCGCGTGGAACGTTGAGAAACCCCGGCCGTTTCGCCGGGGTTTTTCTCTGTCCTCTCTACCCGGGAACCATCATGAATCAGACCGCCGGATCGCTCGAAGGTTTTGCCCTGCGCAAGGAAGCGGTGAACGCGCCGCCGAGCGGCATCGTCGCTCTGGTCGATCATGCCCGCGGCCGCGACGGGCTGATACCGCTCTGGGTCGGCGAGGGCGATCTCGCGACGCCCGAATTCATCGCCCGGCCGGCCGCCGAGGCGCTGCTCGGCGGCGAGACCTTCTACACATATCAACAGGGAATTCCGCCGCTTCGCGAGGCGCTGGCGCGCTATTTCACCCGCCATTTCGGTGTCGAGACCGGGCCTGAGGATTATGTCGTCACCGGGTCCGGCATGCAGGCGGTCCAGCTGTCGCTCCAGGCGGTTGCCGGCGCCGGCGACGAATGCATCTATCTTGCGCCCGCCTGGCCGAACTTCGCGGCCGCGCTGGAAATCGCCGGCGGCAAGGCCGTGCCGGTTGGTCTCGATTTCCACGAAACCGGCTGGACGCTGGATCTCGCCAGGCTGGAAGCCGCCATCACCCCGCGCACGCGGGCGCTGCTCATCAACACGCCGTCCAATCCGACC
Organism: Oricola nitratireducens; assembly: GCF_014904745.1. GTDB lineage: Bacteria > Pseudomonadota > Alphaproteobacteria > Rhizobiales > Rhizobiaceae > Oricola > Oricola nitratireducens. The sequence continues at coordinate 118,228 of NZ_JACZCS010000010.1, read as the reverse complement.
GGCTGGGCGGCGACGCGCGAGACGCTGGCCGCCATTCTCGCCATCGCCCGCAAGCACGGCATCTGGATCATCGCCGACGAGATCTATGCGCTGTTCTGGTATGGCGAGGGGCATCGCGCGCCGTCCTTCCTCGACGTCCAGGCGCCGGACGACCGCATCCTCTACGTCAATTCCTTTTCCAAGAACTGGGCGATGACCGGCTGGCGCGTCGGCTGGATCAAGGCGCCGCCGGCGCTCATGCCGATGTTCGAGAATCTGGTGCAATATTCGACATCGGGCGTGCCGCAATTCCTGCAACGCGGCGCGACGGCGGCGCTCGACAGTGGCGACGATTTCATCGCGACCCAGCGCGCCCGCGCGGCCGAAGCCCTCGACATGGTCATGTCGCGTTTGCAGGCGACCGGCCGCGTCCGCGTCGCACCGCCGATGGGCGCGTTCTATCTGTTCTTCGCCATCGACGGCGTTACGGATTCGATGGCGACGGCGAAACGCCTCGTCGACGAGACCGGTGTCGGCCTCGCGCCGGGCAGCGCCTTCGGTCCGTCCGGTGAGGGGTTTTTCAGGCTCTGCTTCAATCGCGACCTCGGCCATATCGCGGCCGCGGCCGAGCGGCTCGAACGCCATATCGGCGCGCGGAACTGACCCCCGTTCGCGCGCCGGACGGGTTTGCCTCAGGCCTTGCGCCCGAACAGCTTGAAACGGCTGACGCCGCCATCGGGATGGATGTTGAGCCGCACATGCGTCACCGGCCCGTGCGCAGGAATGTCGGTGAACTCGTGCACGCGGTCGGCGTGAAGCGGCTGGCGTCCCATCAGCGGCTCCCAGAACATCGACGCCGTCACCAGCATCGCGTCGGCGTCCGGCCCGGCGGCGAGCGCGTCCGGCAGGAAAGCGGCGTCGATCGAGCAGCTTTCGGGGAAATTGCCCTTGTAATAGGCCGTGTCGACGATGACCCGCTCGACATGGCCCGGCGCGGCGAGCGCGATGATGATCCAGTCGTTGCCCGGTTCGCGCCGCCGGCGCGTTTCCCAGCCGTCGCCCATGTCCTTCGGAACGGTCGGGGTCAGCAGGCGGTGGTAATTGCCGTAGTGGGCGTCCGAGAAGCCGACGATGCGCGCGCCGTTGATCAGCGAGGCGAGGTCGAAGTCCTCGCCGGCGGCGTGTTCCGAAGGCTGCGCCAGCCCGTAGACGCGCAACCGCGCGACGCCGCCGTCCGGAAAGATGTTCAGGCGCAGATGCGTCCAGACGCTGGCGTCTTCATGCGCGACGAAATGGTGGCTGTTCGGCCCGAGCGGCGTCATCGGCACGATCAGCTGCCATGACGTGTCGGCATCGGGTTCGCTGCCGGACGGCATGTTGCAGGCCTCGATCGAGCAAGCCGGCGGGTAGTTGCCGGTGAAATGGCTGGTGTCGATGTCGAATCCGTGGATGACCGCCGGCGCGGCGAGCGCGATGACCGCGTGATCGTGTCCGGGACCGCGCTTGCGCCGCGATTCCCATCCGTCCATCCACTTGCCGTTTTCGTCGTATTTATCCGCGATGAACACCGCGTCGTCGTCGGCGAGCATGCGCGGCGCCTCGGCGAAGAAGTCGTCGGTGACGGAAACGATCCGTGCGCCGAGCCCGGCGGATGCGAGATTGGGATAGCGAGTGGCGAATTCGGGGGTTGAAGCCGGCGAGATATCCATTGAGTGTTAAGCCTTGGCAATTAGTTTTCGCGCGGCAGTCGGTCAGAGGCCCGGCTGCCCGATGCGAGCCATTATCACGGCTCGCGATGCACGCATAGAAGGAGTGCGCGGCAATGGCGGTTCTGGTCACCGGCGGTGCGGGTTACATCGGCAGTCACATGGTCTGGGCGTTGCTCGACGCCGGCGAGGACGTCGTCGTGATCGACCGGCTGTCGACCGGGTTCGAATGGGCCGTCGCGCCGGAAGCGAAACTTTGCGTCGGCGACATCGCCGACAAGGAGTTCGTCACCGGGATCATCCGCGACAACGGCGTCGACGCCATCATCCATTTTGCCGGCTCGATCGTGGTGCCGGAATCGGTCGCCGATCCGCTGTCCTACTACGGCAACAACACGTCCAATTCGCGTACGCTCATCGAGGCCGCGGTCGAGACCGGCGTGCGCAATTTCATCTTCTCCTCGACGGCGGCCGTCTACGGCTCGGTCGGCGACGAACCGGTGACCGAAGACCAGCCGAGAAATCCGGATTCGCCTTACGGCATGTCCAAGCTGATGACCGAGATCATCCTGGCCGATGTCGCCAAGGCGCATGATTTACGCTTTACCGCGCTGCGCTACTTCAATGTCGCCGGAGCCGATCCAAAGGGCCGCACCGGCCAGTCGACCAGGGGAGCGACGCATCTGATCAAGGTCGCCTGCGAGGCGGCGCTCGGAAAGCGCGCCGGCATCGAGGTATTCGGAACCGACTATCCGACGCCCGACGGCACCTGCATCCGCGACTACATCCACGTCACCGATCTCGTGAACGCCCATCTGCTCGCCCTCAGGCGGCTTCGCGCCGGCGCCGACAGCATCATCGCCAATTGCGGCTATGGCCGCGGCTATTCGGTGCTTGAGGTGCTCGATTGCGTCCAGCGGGTGACCGGCAAGCCGCTGCCCGTTCGCTACGGCGCGCGCCGTGCCGGCGATGCCGTCGCCATCGTCGCCAATGCCGACACGGCGCGCAGCGCCTTCGGCTGGGAACCGGCGCATGACGATCTGGTGGAAATCGTGTCCTCGGCGCTTGCCTGGGAAGAGAGCCTCAGCCGGCGCAACAGCCTGGCGACGTCACCCGGCACGTAAGCGTCCCGTCCGCGGCGACCTCGCTGTCGTTGAAATAGGCGAGCGTCTTGTCCTTGTCCGCCGGCCGGCCGAAATAGTAGCCTTGGCCTGTGGTGCAGCCGAGCTGAACCAGCATTTTCGCCTGTTCGGCCGTCTCGATGCCTTCGGCGATGACGCCCAGATCCAGCGCCTCGCACATGTTCAGGATCGCCCTGACGATATGTTCCGGCTGCGCGCCCTCGCCAAGCGCGGCGATGAAGGAGCGGTCGATCTTGAGCTTGTCGAAGGTGAAGTCGCGCAACCGCCCGAGGCTCGACTGTCCGGTGCCGAAGTCGTCCAGCAGCACCCGGATGCCGATGGCGCGCATCTCGTCGATGATCCGCTCGGCGGTCTCCGGATCCGACATCATCGCGGTCTCGGTGATCTCGATCTCGATGCGGCGCGGATCGAACTCCGTCTTGCTCAGCATCGCCATCACCGCGAGGCCCGTGGTCGGGTCCATCAGCTGGACGGAGGACAGGTTGAACGACAGGAAGATGTGCTCCGGCCATTCCTTGGCGCATTCGATCGCCTTGACGAAAAGAAGTTTGGTCAGGGAATCGATGAAGCCGGCCTGTTCGGCAAGCGGGATGAAGACCCCGGGAGAGATTTCGCCGAGTTCGGCGTCGGTCCAGCGGGCAAGGCATTCGAAGCCGGTGATGATGCCCGTGTCGATCTCGACGATCGGCTGGAAATGCGGCTCGACCTCCTCGGCCGCGATCGCCTTGCGCAGCGCCTGTTCGATGCGGGTGCGCTTGCGCATGTCGTCGGCCATCTGGTGCGTATAGACCTGCACGCTGGACGGGCCGGATTTGCGCGCCAGGTAAAGCGCGGATTCGCACTTGTCGAAGAGTTCGTCGAAACTGTTGCCGGCAAACGGATACTGGCAGAATCCGAAGGTCGCCGACATGCGCACCGTCCGTTCGCCGAGATCGAACGGCGCGGTGAAGACTTCCTTCAGCAGGCGTCCCAGCCGTTCGGCGTCCTTTTCGAAGAAACAGGTCGGCAGCACCATGCCGAACATGTCGCCGCTGATCCGCACCAGCGTGGCGTCGTCGGGCAGCGAGGCGGAAATCCGCAGGGCGACCTGGGCGAGGATCTCGTCGCCGGCCTTGCGGCCGAACAGGTCGTTGACGGGCCGGAAGCGGTCAATGTTGAAGATGCCGATCGTGAACGGCGCGGGATCGTCGGCGCGCTGCTCGATCAGCTTGTCGGTCTTGACCTTCATCCTGCGGAGATTGCCGAGCCCGGTCACCGGGTCGGTGAGCGACTTTCCGTTATCTTCTTCATTGCGGATGAGCCGTTCCGACAGATCGATACGTTCATCCGGGAGCAGACCAAGGCCGGAGCCAGCATAGGTCATTACGCAGTACCCTTATGCGACTAATTCACCAAGCTATAGCAGCGTTGCCTTAACGCTTGGTTTTTCGAACCGGTTGCAGCTTAATGAATCTCGGCCGCCGGAAAGCGCCGAAACCCGGGAAAACCGGGGCTTTGCGGCCTGCATGACTTGCCGCGAATCGCCATCCCCGCTAACGAGTTTCCATGTCAAAACAAGTCACACCGCCCGGTTCCGGCGACGGCCCCGGAAAGGAAGTCGAGCCGATCGACCTCAAGTCGGCGCTCGAGGAACGCTATCTCGCCTACGCGCTGTCGACGATCATGCACCGCGCGCTCCCCGATGCGCGCGACGGCCTCAAGCCCGTGCATCGGCGCATCCTGCATGCGATGCGGCTGCTCAAGCTCGACCCCAAGGAAGCCTACAAGAAATGCGCCCGCATCGTCGGCGACGTGATGGGCAAGTTCCACCCGCATGGCGACCAGGCGATTTATGACGCGCTGGTGCGTCTCAGCCAGGATTTCGCGGTGCGTTATCCGCTCGTCGACGGGCAGGGCAATTTCGGCAATATCGACGGCGATAACGCCGCGGCGATGCGCTACACCGAAGCCCGCATGACCGAGGTGGCGACCCTGCTTCTCGAGGGCATCACCGAGGACGCGGTCGATTTCCGCAAGACATACAACGAGGAGGACGACGAGCCGGTCGTCCTGCCGGGCGCCTTCCCGAACCTTCTGGCCAACGGCTCGTCGGGCATTGCCGTCGGCATGGCGACCTCGATCCCGCCGCACAACGCCGCCGAACTCTGCGACGCCGCGCTGCATCTGATCAAGCACCCGAACGCCTCCATCGATAAGCTGGTCGAATTCGTCCCCGGTCCGGATTTCCCGACCGGCGGGATCATCGTCGAGCCGAAGGCGTCGATCCTCGAATCCTACGCCACCGGCCGTGGCTCCTTCCGCGTGCGCGCGCGCTGGGAGAAGGAGGACACCGGGCGCGGCGGCTACGTCATCGTCGTCACCGAAATTCCCTACCAGGTGCAGAAGTCGCGGCTGATCGAGAAGATCGCCGAACTGCTGATCGCCAAGAGGATCCCGCTGCTCGAGGACGTGCGCGACGAGAGCGCCGAGGACATCCGCATCGTCCTGGAGCCGAAGTCGCGCTCCGTCGATCCGCAGATCCTGATGGAGTCGCTTTACAAGCTGACCGAGCTCGAAACCCGCATCTCGCTCAACATGAATGTCCTGGCCGGCGGCATCGTGCCGAGGGTGATGAACCTGCGCGAGGTGCTGCGCGAATGGCTCGAGCATCGCCGCGAGGTGCTGCTGCGCCGCTCCCGCTACCGCCTCGGCATCATCGAGAAGCGTCTCGAGGTGCTCGGCGGCTTCCTGATCGCCTATCTCAATATCGACGAGGTGATCCGCATCGTCCGCTTCGAGGACGAGCCGAAGGCGAAGCTGATCGAGACCTTCGACCTGACCGAGGTGCAGGCCGAGGCGATCCTGAACCTGCGCTTGCGGGCCTTGAACAAGCTCGAGGAAGTCGAGATCCGCAAGGAGCACGACGAGTTGACCGCCGAAAAGGAGGGCATCGAGAAGCTGCTCGCCTCCGAGGAGGCGCAGTGGAAGACGATCGCCTGGCAGATCGAGGACGTGAAGAAGAAGTTCGGCAAGGACACCGAACTGGGAGCGCGCCGCTCCACCTTCGGCGAGGCCGCCGAGATCGACCTCGAAGCCGTCGCGCAATCGATGATCGAGAAGGAGCCGGTCACCATCGTCGTCTCCGAGAAGGGCTGGATGCGCGCCATGAAGGGCCATCTCGCCGACATGTCGACGCTCACCTTCAAGGAGGGCGACAAACTGCAGCTCGCCTTCCACGCGGTGACGACAGACAAGATCCTCGTCTTCACCACCGGCGGCAAGTTCTACACGCTCGGCGCCGACAAGCTGCCGGGCGGGCGCGGCCACGGCGAGCCGATCCGCATCATGGTCGACATGGAAAACGACCAGGACATCGTCTCCGCCTTCGTCCACCGGCCGAAGGGCAAGCTGATCGTCGCCTCGGGCGCCGGCAACGGCTTCGTTGTCCCCGAGGCTGACGTCGTCGCCAACACCCGCAAGGGCAAGCAGGTGATGAACGTCAAGATGCCCGACGAGGCGAAGCTGTGCATCCCGCTGCCGGCCGGCGCCGACGGTGCGGTCGCGGCCGACCATGTCGCCACCGTCGGCGAAAACCGCAAGCTGCTGATCTTCCCGCTCGAACAGATCCCGGAAATGACCCGCGGTAAGGGCGTCCGGCTGCAGAGATACAAGGACGGCGGCATCGCCGACCTGCGCGTCTTCACCCTCGCCGAGGGCCTGACCTGGCAGGATGCCTCGGGCCGCAACTTCACCAAGGGCAGGGAAGACCTCGCCGAATGGATGGGCGTGCGCGCAAGCGCCGGCCGCATGGTGCCCAAGGGCTTCCCGCGCAATGGGCGGTTTGGGTGAGGAACCGGTTGCCGCGGTAGCGGCAAGCCGATGATCCGGTGAATCAACGGCAGGTTTCGAACGGGCGGGAGCTGCCGGAGGCAGCGGGGCCCGCCCCGGCAGGCGCGCCGCTCTCAGCCGCCATCCTCGGGCTTGTCCCGAGGATCCAATCTTCCATTGACACCTTCACATGCTAATTTCAGTATGTGTCAGGAGGTACGGAGGAGATGAACGTTCACGTCGAGACGAAAGACGGGCTGTTCGGGTTGGCCGGGTCGCTGACCGCCGCCGAGGCCGTCGCGCGCGACCGCGCCCTGCTGGCCGCGCATGCCGCGGGCGATAGCCCCGACCGCATCCTGTTCCACCAAGTCCGCCCTGCCGTCTCGATCGGCTGCCACCAGACTTTCGAGCACGAGGTGCGGCGCGACTATTGCGCCGACGCCGGCGTCGACGTGGTGCGGCGCGCGACAGCGGGCGGCGCGCTCTATCTTGACGAGGGCCAGTTGGGCGTCAGCCTCGTCCTGCCGGCCGCCGCTCTCGGCCCGAACCTCGCCGGCCGGCTGCAGGCCGGCGCGGCGATTGTCGCCGACGCGCTTGCCCGGATCGGCGTGGAAACCGAATTCAAGCCGCCGAACGACCTGCAGGTCGCGGGCCGCCAGAAGATCGCCTCGGTCTTCCTGGCCGGGAAGGGCGGCACGGCGCTGCTCGGCGTCAGCATCATCCTGAGGCTCGACCTGAAATCCGCGATGCAGGCGTTGCTGGTGCCGACCGAGAAGCTGACCGTGACCGGGCTCGAACATGCCAAGGAGCGCATGACCTCGCTGGAGGAAGTGCTCGGTCGGCTGCCGCGCACCGCCGACGTCGCGCAATCGATTGTCGCCGCAGCCGAAGCCCGCCTCGGCAGGCCGTTTGTGACCGGCTTGGACGGTCCGCTCACCGCCGAACCGCCGGCCGAACTTCCCTGGGGCCTCGGCGAGGCCCGCTTCGAGACCAAGGACAAGGTGGCCGGCGCGACGCTCAGGGTGCTGCTCGGGATCGGCGCCGAGGATATCGCCTCCGACGTTCGCTTTGCGACCGACGGCCATCTGTCTCCGGCTGAGACGCTGCCCCGGCTGGCGCGGCATCTTTGCGGCAGCACCGTCTCCGATCTCGCCGCGGCGGCGGACGCATGGCTCGCCGCCGAAGCGCCCGACATGGCGGGCTTCGAGGCCGGCGATCTGGTCAGGCTGATCGCCCGCGCGGCGTCGAAATGGTCGATGCAGGAATGGCTCGGGCTGACCCCGGAACAGACCTCCGGCCTGATGCTGGCCGGGCAGAATACCGATCCGGCGCACGCGCTGGAACGCGCCAGCGTGATGCTCGTGCCCTATTGCGCCAAGCCGAGCTGGTGCAAGTGGCGTCACACCATGGATTGCGTCGAATGCGGCAAATGCGAGGTGGGCGACGCCTATCTCATGGCGCGCGAGCGCAACATGGAAGTGGTGACGATCACCAATTTTGAACATCTCGCCGATACGCTTGACGACATGAAGGCGCAGGGCGTCGAAAGCTATGTCGGGATGTGCTGCGGCGAATTCTTTTTGAAGCGCCATCATGCGTTCCGCGACTCCGGCATGGATGCGGTGCTGCTCGATATCGAAGGCGCCACCTGCTACGAGCTGAAGGAAGAACAGCTCGCCTATGCCGGCAAGTTCACCGCCGAGGCGGCGCTTGACCTCGACGCCGTCAGGAAGGTCATGGCCAGGGTCCCCGCCCAGGAAGCGTCGCGCCGCCCCTGCCTGACGGGCGCCGCGCCCCGGGTGGGCGAACGCCATCACGATCTGGTCGCCGGCGGCGGCTGCAAGTCGTGTTCATGCGCCAAGGGTGGGGCAGGGAGCTGACCGCGCCGGGAGCCTATGCTTTGAGTTGGTCGCGAACCGTCATGAGGATGCGGCCGAGCTTGTTCTCTCCGCTGCCGTCGGGACCGCATCCCCAGTAGCCGTCCATCGGCGCGTTCTCGACGATCATTCGTTCGCCGGTCGACAGCAGCAGTCGCGCCAGCTTATCGTGCGTCTCGAATTTCGCCGTCACCGCCCGCAGCATGATGTCGTCCTTCACCTCTTCCCAGTCGGCGCGCAGCGGAATGGCCCGCGTCATCCCCAGGGCCTTCGCGTCCTTGGGACGATTGGCGAGGCGAATGCGCTCCCGGTAGCCTTCGTCGTGGAACTTCTGCGCCTGGAAATAGTGCTCGACGGTGCGCCACCAGACGCCATCCATCGCGATGCCATAAGGCGCAAAGTTCGAGAACTCCGAAAACGCGTCGGTCTGCGCGTAGAAATAGATCGTGTCGCGCGGGTAGTGGGGAGACATGACGGTTCTTTCCTGATTGGTTGAACCGGGCCGCGTGCGGCCCGGTTCATTCGTTCGCTCAGCCGCGGCGGGCGACGCAGGCGAACTTGCGCGCGCCCAGCTTCTTGGCGACCTTTTTCTTGCCGCACCGGCACGTGCCGCCCTTAACCTTGCCGCCCTTGCAGACCAGCTTCTGCTTGTTCGGCTTCGGGCTGACCCGCTTCGACTGTATCGCCTTCTTCGCCGGCTTGACGGTGGTGCGCACGGCTTGCTTCTTCTGGCAGGCGAAGCTGTTCGCACCGAGTTTGATCCGCTTGGCGTTCGATCCGCACCGGCACTTGCCGCCGCTCGCCTTGCCGCCCTTGCAGACCAGCTTGGCTTTTTTCGGAGCGGGAGTGACGCGGACCGGCTTCTTCTTCTCCTGCGGCTTGGCGACGGCCAGGCACTGATAGGCGCGATTGCCGATCTGCTTGCGGATCTTGTTCTGGCCGCAGGTGCACTTGCCCTTGGAAAGCTTGCCGCCCTTGCAGACGATTTGCGGCTTTGCAGGTGTCGGATTCGTGCGTGCCGGATCGTCCGAGGCGGTAGCCGGCGCATGCGTCGGGTTCGGCTCGGCCACCAGTCCGCCCACGCCGCCGCCGACGGCCGGATTGACCTTCGGTTTCGGACGCGGGGCGGGGATGTCCCCGCCGGGGTTGTCCTGGCCGCCGGTCAGGCCGCCGATGTCGCTCGAGTGACCCGCCGTCTTGGCGCACTGGAACGTATGCGCGGCAAACGCATGGTCGACCGGATCTCCAGGGGATACCGTGCGCAGAGTGCAACCGGCCTCGATGGTGTCGGACAGCTCGAATTTTATCAGTTTGCCGGCGCGGTAATGGCTGCTGGCGATCTTCTCGGGCTGCAACACGCCGGAGAAATTGCCGAGTGCCCCGCAATCCAGCGAATAGTGGATATTGTCGGCCTTCGGCGCATCGAACCAGACCAGCGCCTTGGCGTCGCGCGGGCATGTGTACCGGTCGGCGAGGGGACCATTGTCGATGAACTGGAAATGTCCCTCGAAAGACGCGATATCCGGCGTGTTGTCGTCGTCATCGCCGGCCGGGTTTGCGAAGCCTTCGCCGCCCGCCCCGGTGCAGTGCAGGGTGATGTCCTTCCAGCCGGTTTCGTGGTTGAAGGTCTCGTTGACGAGGTCGCGGGCGTTGAACTGCACATTCGTCGTTTTCTCGACCGCGATCCAGCGCTCGTGAACGGCGAAGAAGCGGCCGTCTTCGTGATGGGCCGTCACGTTCACCGTCTCGTTCTTGATCGCGCCGTCGCCGCGCTGCTTCCAGAGCTTGAAGGAGAGGGGCCCTTCCTGGTTGGTCTCCATCGTCACCCTGAGCTTCGCCTTCTTGCACTTCGTGCCCGGCGTCGGCTCGGTATAGGCGTTGGAATAGGTGGTCAGCGTCATCCTGATGTCGTTGACCTTCATCGCCCCGTGATCGAAGTGCAGGCCCTGATCTTCGGCCACATCGTCCAGAGTGGGTTTGCTTTTGCCCAGGCATTTCACCTGAACGGGCGCGAAACCGGTCGCTCGTGCCCGGGTAGAGTCGCCATACCCGACATAGACGTCGCCATATTGGGGCGGAAAGCGTTTGCGCCGATGCTCCCTGGCATCCGCATGGATCGCCAGCGGCAGGTTGTAGGTGAACGAATGGCCCGATTCGGTCTCGGTCCACTTGGAATTGCAACGATTGACGATTGCCTGCTCGTCCGTGGGATTGAGTCTGGTATGCTCGCCGATGAAGATGTTCATCGAACCGCGTACTGAACGCCGTGAATCGATAGGGGTCTCTATCGGGTTCCCGGTGTTGCCTTCGGTGTAGGTCGAAAAGATTCCGCGGACGGCGCCGTCGGTCAGGTTGCGGCCGACACGATAGAACTCGATATAGCCGCGGGACGTCTCGATGGACATGTAGATGGATATTTTCCGCTCATCATCGGAAATCCGCGTCCACATGTCGTTTTCCTGCTCGACGGTAATCGTATCGGAGCCGGGCGCGCCTCCGATCGCAATACTGCTGAAGATCGGAGCGTCGGCCGCGGCCGGCGTCGCCATCATTCCGGCGACACCCAAAGCCCATGCTGCGGGGGCCAGCTGTTTCCTGATGAAGGCCCGCGAGGAACCGAGGATCGAACGGCCAATGGATAAACGGCGTCCGGGCGGCTGCGGCCTTTGCCTGGGGCTGGTCATTGACATCACTGGAACTCCTTTTTTGCATCTGGTGTGGAAATTGTCCCTTCCGTGATGGCCATTGTTCCTTTGCCGGTGATCTCCGTCTGTGATCGATTACACGCTAGCGTTGCATTTGCGGATATTGCCGCGCGGACGCGAATCCACCCGATTGCGAGATGTGGCGTTGCGGGCGGGCGACGCGATCTGGTAATCGGTTTCGAATGCTGAACGCGCAGGGCTGGCACCCGCCAGTCCCGCCGCGGCGACGTATCGCGCGCATGGCCGTACGGATGGATGTCCGCGATTGGCTGTGAAGCCAGAACCGCATCCGGCATCCCGCCATTCATCGTACCCCCACCCTTCATCCCTCCCCACAAGGGGGAGGGATGTCGTGGGCATGAAGCCGTACCTGGTGCGATGGCGCAGGTGGAAGCGCCGGCGTCGCTGTCCTCCCTCCCCCTTGTGGGGAGGGATGCAGGGTGGGGGTCGTCGCGAAGCGACCACCAAAAACAGCCAGCAAGTCCGGTGCTCGGCGGCCAATCGCCGAATCCGCGCCGCGACTTATCCACCTCCCCGACACCTCCCTTACCCTTGCCCGAATGACGAACGCGCAAGGACACACGATCAACTGGGACAAGGCGATTGCCCGCAACCGCGATGCGCTTCTGCGCGTTCTCGCGGCACTGTTCGCCATGGCTGGCCTCGCCGGGGGAGTAACCGCGACGACTTTGCCGCGCCACCTGCATAACCACATCCTGCGCATACTCCGTGCGGCCGAATCCGCCGTCCGCCGCCTGATCGTCATCGCCGCGCGCGACCTTGTTGTGGTGGTGGCGCCCCGCAAACAAGCCGCCACAACAACCACAACATCCACCACATCCGTCCCCGCCGTCGCGGCTCTTCCGCTGCTCGATCCGCGCAAGCGCTTCGATTTCCGCCCGCGCCGCCGCCGCGCGAAATCCTTCCCGCGCATCTGCGTGATCGGCGTTTCCGAACCGCGCCCGATCCCCGAAATCCGGATCCCCACGCCCGAAGACGCGATGGACGCGACCCGTCTCCGCCGCCGTCTCGCCGCGCTGAAACGCGCGCTGGACGATCTCGACGGCCATGCGAAACGCCTTGCCCGCTGGCGGGCCAAACGCGACCTCGGTCTCAACCGAAGCAAATATGTCTCGCCCATGCGCCCCGGCTGGCCGCCCGGCCGCCGCAAGCGGGCGTTTCACGCGGTCGATGACATTCTCACCGAATGCCATGCGCTGGCGCTGTCTCTGGAACGGGAAGACACGTCGTGAGCGGCAGGGGCCCATCAGCGAGCGAAGCGAAGCTTAAGGATGGGACAGACGACTCGGCGGCGAAAACCCGCCCCGATTCACCCTCCGTTAATCATTCGAATTGACTCGGCCTTAGTCATTTTCCGTTAACGCTGAGGGTTGGTGCGCGAATGCGCGCCGGACCCCACTCTGTTTTGCGTACGGGTGATCATGCGTTTTTTAATTCCGGCCATCCTCGCGGTGGCGGTGAGCGGCTGTACCGCGTCGTCCAAGCTCGACGTGCTCGACCTGCAGCCCTCCAGCGAGACCGTCAGTTCCATCGTTCCTGCGCCGGTCCCTTCCGAGGATGTCGGCGGCGAGGGCGAGGTCATGGCGATGGCGGGCGGAACGCCGGTCTCGCCGGCGCGCGCGGCCCTGTTCCCGCCCGAAGTCATGCCCGAGGAGGAAGTCGCCTTCGTCGCCCCGCCCGGCGCCGTGTCGTCCGGCCGCCCGAAGGTCTACAACCAGAAATTCGACGACGCCAAGCCGGTAAGTTTCGGCCGCGCCGCGCCGAAGCATTTTCCGGTCCACGGCGTCGACGTCTCGCGCTGGCAGGGCGACATCGACTGGCACACCTTGCGCAAGCAGGGCGCCAATTTCGCCTTCATCAAGGCGACCGAGGGCATCGATCACGTCGACGACGCCTTCAGGCGCAACTGGAAGGCGGCGGCCGAAGCCGGCGTGCCGCGCGGCGCCTATCATTTCTTCTACTGGTGCCGCACCGCGCGCGACCAGGCCAAATGGTTCATCCGCAATGTGCCGAAGGTGAAGGGCGCCTTGCCGCCCGTGCTCGACGTCGAGTGGAACGCCCATTCCCAGACCTGCAGGCACCGCCCGACCCGCCAGGACGTCCTCGAGAAGATGCAGGTCTTCCTCGACGCGCTCGAGCGTCACTATGGTCAGCGCCCGATCATTTATACGTCGCCGGACTTCTACAAGGACAATCTGCGCGGCCAGTTCAGGGACTATCCGTTCTGGCTTCGCTCGGTCGCGGCGCATCCGGACGAAATCTATTCCGACCGCGACTGGGCCTTCTGGCAATATTCCGGCACCGGCCAGGCGCGCGGCGTGCCGGAAAATATTGACCTGAACGTTTTCAATGGTTCAGAACGTGGCTGGTACGAATGGATGAGCCGGCGCGCGCATTGAACAGGACAATCTACGTCATCGAACACTGGGAGCCTGTCGAACCCGATTTCGGCCGGCAGCATCTGGTCGCGCGCGGCCATGACGTCCGCGTCGTCGATCCGTGGCGCGGAGAGCCGCTGCCCGAGTTGACCGGCGACGAGGGCGGGGTCCTGTTGATGGGCGGGCCGCAATATGTCACCCACCTCGACGAGGCGCCCTATCTGCGCGACGAGTTGCGCTTCGCCGAACAGGTGATGGAGAAGGACATGCCGCTGGTCGGCATTTGCCTAGGCTCGCAGATAATCGCCCATCTGCACGGCGCGCGCGTCGACTTCCATCCCGAGAATCACGCCACCTTCGGTTTCTACGCTCTGCAGCCGACCGAGGCGGGCAGGGCGCATTTCCCGGAGGCCATGAAGGTGCTCGCAGGCAATTCGCAGGGCTGGGAGATGCCGAGGGGTGTCACGCCGCTCGCCCATGGCGAGGTCTTCCCGAACCAGGCCTTCCAGGCCGGTGACAAGACCATCGCGCTGCAGTTTCACCCGGAAGTGACCCGCGCGATCCTCGACCAGTGGCAGCAGGACCACGGCGAGACGATCGGCAAGCCGGGCACGCAGTCTATCGAGGAACAGGACGCCGGCTTCGACGCCCACGACGCGGCTTTGAAGGATTGGTATGCGGCGTTTCTCGACCGCTGGTTCGGTCCCGCAGCTGTGTAGAGCCGTTCATCTTTATATGGAATCGTTTGAACGCCGGAATTTCGTGGCCTGGCAAGGAGCGTGAAGCGACGCCGTCCGGGACGCGAAAGGCCAAGTGCACACGATTGCAGTTTGGAACGAAGTTCCAAAGCCTTGTCGGCTCGGATGGCTTTTCCGCCCCGGCTGCGTCGAAATCCTCGCGCGATATTCATATCGCGCTGCGGTGTTCTCCTTGCCGGAACGAAAAATCCATTCCATCTAACTGCTTCCATTTAAAGATGAACGGCTCTAGCTCCACAGCGCGACAGGATCGGTTTCAGTGAAATCTGCGGCTTCCGGGCTTGTCCGCCGGTTTGGCGTGGCCATATCAGCCGGATGGCTCTTCCGGGCGCCGGGCCGCGCCGGCGAGGCCGCCGTTCGCGCGTACGGTAACCGTAAAACGCGAAGTTGCAGCATGCGCGGCCGCAAGGGCATGGATTATGGCGCTTCCGGCTGGCATTATGCCGGTCTTGGGCGCGAACGGGCTTGAAAACACCGGCAGTTTACCGGACGCCTGACGGACGAAACGAAACGAAACGCGGGAAGTGTCGCGACTTGCTACATCCCGCCGAAGGCAAGGAAATTCCTTGAGGAAAACCAGTACCATGAACGCCGACGCCCATCTCAATCTCGAAGCGTTGAACCACGCGGCCCTGAAAGAAGCCATGGGATGCTTCGCCACGGGCATCACCGTGGTGACGACGCATTACAAGGGCGCCGATTACGGCATGACCTGCAATTCCTTCAACACCGTGTCGCTCGATCCGGCCCTGGTGCTGTGGAGCGTCCAGAAGACGACGGCAAGCCACGAGGCCTTCACGAATTCGCGCGGCTATACCGTCAGCATCCTCGGCGCCGACCAGGAAGCCGTTGCGCGCCGCTTTGCGCGCGGAACCTCGGCCGAGCGTTTTGCCGGTCTCCCGGTGACGCGCCTGCCGACCAACCGGACGGTGATCGATGGGTCGGTTGCATGGTTCGACTGCGTGCTGGAGAAAATCGTCGAGGCGGGCGACCATGACGTGCTGATCGGGCGCGTGCTGGAATTCGCCTCCACGCCCGCCGCGCCGCTCGGCTATGTGCACGGCCGCTTTATCGGCCTCGGCTCCTGACGGCGGCCGGTGCCGCCGCGCGGCGTTTCTCGCGCCGGTATTGCCAGATCGAATGCGCCGCCAGCGCGGTGGTGATGATCGCGCCGCCGGCAAGGGCCGCCGGTGTCGGCGTTTCCTTGAAAACCAGCCAGATCCAGACCGGGGCGAGCACCGTTTCCAGGAGATAGAACATCGCCACCTCCGGGCCCGAGATGTATTTCGGCCCGGTGGCGAGGCACCAGAAAGAGATAGGGATCAGCACGGCGCCGTCGAGAAACAGCCACCATGGATTGCCGATTCTTCCGGCGAAGCTTTCCTGCGGCACGATCATCGCGATGGCGAGCAGGAGTGGCAGCACGCCGCCGATCATCGGCGCAAATCCCATGTCGCGGCCGCTCTGGCGCGTGATCGTGATCCCGATCGACAGCAGCAAGGCGACGGCGAGCGCCATCAGGTCTCCGAACAGGTTGCCGGTGCGCACGCTGTCGCCGACGATCAGCATCACGGCGGCGACCATCACTGCCATCGTCGCGAGCGTCGCGCGGGCAGGGCGCTCGCCTAGGAACAGCCAGGATAAAAGCGCGGCGAACATCGTGTTGAACGACAGGATGAAGACGATATTGGCCGCCGCCGTGTTGAAGACGGCGGCGACGAAGGCGATGGCCGACAGGCCGTAAAGCACGGCCACGGCGGCGCCGGTCTTGCCCGGGATCAGGACGACGGCGCGGCCGCGCCAGAGCCCGATCGCACCCGACATCAGCAGCGCCATGGCGAGACCGAGACCGGCCCGCACCAGCTGGACCGACCAGATGTCGCCATCGGCAAGGCGCAAGACAGGAATGTCGAAGGAGAGGACAAGGCCGCCGAATCCGGTCAGCAGCAAGCCTTTCTGGTGTGGCGTCATATAGGGCGATTGTCCGGGAAAGTGGCGGCGGTCAGTCTTCGAAGCGTTCCCAGCCGGTCGTGGTCAGGTGCTCCTGCGGCTGGAAGCGGGTCTTGTACGCCATCTTGCGCGATCCTTCGACCCAGTAGCCGAGATAAACATGCGGCAGGCCACGCGCCCGCGCTCTCGCGATATGGTCGAGGATCATCCAGGTGCCGAGCGAACGCTGCGGCTGCTCCGTGTCGAAGAAGGAATAGACCATCGAAAAGCCGTCGGACATGCGGTCCGACAGGGCAACGGCGACGAGTGGCCCGTCGCCGGTTCCCGTCACGAAACTGTCGGGCCCACGCTTGCGGTATTCGATGATCGTCGTCGGCACATGCGTGTCCTCCACCATCATCGCATAGTCGAGCACGGTCATCTCCGACATGCCGCCCTTCTTGTGGCGGGCGTCAAGATAGCGGCGGAACAGCGAATATTGCTCGCTCGTCGGTTCCGCCTTGTGTTCGGTGCCGATCAGGTCGTTATTGACGCCCATGATGCGGCGCAGGTTCTTCGACGGCTCGAATTCGTCGACGAGGATGCGTACCGAGACGCAGGCCCGGCAGGTTTCGCAGGCCGGCCGGTAGGCGATGTTCTGGCTGCGGCGGAAACCGCCCTGGGTCAGGAGGTCGTTCATCTCCGCGGCCTTCTCGCCGACGAGATGGGTGAACACCTTGCGCTCGTACTGGCCTTCCAGATAGGGGCAGGGTGACGGCGACGTCAGGAAAAACTGCGGAGATTTTGGTGAATGCTGTGTCATGCCGCCAGTCTCGCTTCACTACCAGATTTGGCGAGAAGCGGCCAAAGGTCAATATACCTTTCCGAAGGCGTCAACGCTCGGAGCGCACAGCGACGATTCCAAGTGCCAAATCATGCAGTGTGCGTTTGTGTTCGAGGAAGAGCGGCGCCAGCAGCAGCGGCAGGAACGCGGTTTGCGCCCAGAACAGCACCGCGTGGACGATTGCCGTGATGAAATCGATTCGCCGTCCGTCATAGCGCTCGAGCCGGATGCCGGCGATCCGCATGCCGATCGTCGCCTGCGCCTGGCCGCCGACAGTCCAGCCGATATAGAGCAGCGCGACCATCGGCGTCAGGATCGTGTAGAGCAGCCAAGCCGCGCCGAATGTCGCGAAGCCCATCAGGAAGATGACCGGCACCGCGACGACGATCAGGATGAACACCATCGCGTAGTCGATCAGGAAGGCGAAGATGCGCCGCGTGCGCACGCCCTCGAACAGCCGCCAGTCGTCGTAGCGGTCCGAATAGCTGCCGCCCGGCGCGTCGAATGTCTGTGTGTTCTGCATCAGCGTTCCTCTTTCGACTGAGGTGGGAGGCCATGCCCGCGATATCAAGATTGCCGGCCCGCGCTATCCCTTCAGTAAGCGGGCCGCGCGCAGCGCGAAATAGGTCAGGATGCCGTCGCAGCCGGCGCGTTTGAACGCCAGCAGGCTCTCCATCATGACCCGCTCGCCGTCGATCCAGCCATTCGCTGCGGCCGCCTCGATCATCGCGTATTCGCCGGAGACTTGGTAGACATATGTCGGGATCTGGAAAGTCTCCTTCACGCGGTGGCAGATGTCGAGATAGGGCAGACCCGGCTTGACCATCACCATGTCCGCGCCCTCGGCGATGTCTGCCTCGGTTTCGCGCAGCGCTTCCTCGGTATTGGCGGGATCGATGTAATAGGTCTTCTTGTCGCCTTTCAGCAGGCCCGAGGTACCGATCGCCTCGCGGTAGGGGCCGTAGCAGGCCGAGGCGAACTTGGTCGCATACGACATGATCGCAACGTCCTGGAAGCCGGCAGCGTCGAGCGCGTCGCGGATCGCGCCGATCCGTCCGTCCATCATGTCCGATGGCGCGATGATGTCGGCGCCGGCCTCGGCCTGTCCGACCGCCGCCTTGGCGATCTGGGCGACCGATTCGTCGTTGACGATGATGCCGTCGCGCAGGATGCCGTCATGGCCGTGGTCGGTGAACGGATCGAGCGCGGCATCGGTGATGATGCCGATTTCCGGCACGGCGGCCTTGATGGCGCGTGTTGCCCGGTTGATCAGATTGTCGGCGTCGAGCGAATGGCTGCCGGTCGTGTCGCGTTTTTCCATCGCGACATTGGGAAAGGTGGCGATCGCCGGAATGCCGAGCTTCGCGGCCTCTTCGGCGGCCTTGACCGCCAAGTCGACGGTCAGGCGCTCGACGCCCGGCATCGCTGCGATTGCCTCTGTCCTGTTCTCGCCCTCGATCAGGAAGATCGGCCAGATCAGGTCGCTCGTTGTAAGTTCGGTCTCGCGCACCAGGCGGCGCGACCAGTCGGCCTTGCGCATGCGGCGCAGCCGCTTTCCTCCGGTAATCTCGTCAACGCTCCGCGTCATTGTCGTACCCCGACATATTGCCTTTGTTCGATTGCCGGGTTTGCCTAGCATGCCAAATCCGTCAAAGCTATCGGCCGGGGAATCACGCGGCCGGGGATCGGAACGAAGTCACATGGTGACGCTGAGCGGCGAAATGAAGGAACAGCGCCAGAGCATGGTCCAGACCGTGTTCGTCTGGTTTTTGCGCCTGATGGCCGCGATCGCCATGGTCTCAGGACTGTCCTACTGGGCGCAACTGATCGGACTTGCCAACGACACGCTGCCACGCTTCGATCTGCTTCCGGTCCATTGGCAGGTGCCGTGCGTGGCGCTTGCCGTGTTGTTGCCCTGCGCCTCGATGGGGCTGTGGATGGTGACCTCGTGGGGCATCGTGCTGTGGACGATCGCCTGCCTGATCGAGATCTCGATCTACGGCGTCTGGTCCGACAGCTACGCCGCCAGGCCCAATGTCGTGATCGGCCACACGATATCGCTTGCCGTGCTGTTCGTTTTCATCGTCATCCTGTCCATTCAGCGCTATCGCGAGCGCGTAAATGATTATTAACGATATTTGGAAACGAACGCTCGGTAATCGCCCGTTAACGATGGGCTTTAAGTCGAATTTTAGTCGCATTGGGTAGTTTGCTCTCAACGGTGAAATAAAAAAACAATCACCGGCATAACAGAGAGGCAATCTGATCATGATGAATGCGACCAACATGGTGGGCGCAAAGCCCGTTAAGCCGTCTGAAGCTGAAGTCCGCGATCTTTACCTGGAATCGCTGCAGCTCGTCGAACGGTTGCACCGGCGTCTGCTTGATGTGGTGAAAGATGAATTCGACCGCAATGGCCGTAGCGATATCAATGCCGTCCAGGCGCTGCTGCTGTTCAATATCGGCGATAGCGTCCTGACCGCCGGCGAACTGCGCTCGCGCGGCTACTATCTCGGGTCGAACGTGTCCTACAACCTGAAGAAGCTGGTTGAACTGGGCTTCGTCGACCACAAGAAATCGAAGACGGACCGCCGTTCTGTGCGCATCAGCCTGACCGAAAAGGGCAAGGATGTCGCCGAGGTCGTGACCGAGCTCTACAACCGCCACATCCTGTCGATCGAAGCCGTCGGCGGCATCGGCGCGGATGAATTCCAGGCGATGAACCGCGCCATGCAGCGGCTCGACCGCTTCTGGAACGACACGATCTTGTATCGTCTCTGATCTGCCGGAAACCGGCCTGCGAAAAAGGGGCGCGGCTCGGCCGCGCCCCTTTTGCTATTCCGCCGGCTTATGGTTGCGGCGGTCTTTTACGGGCCTTGGGAGAAGTGCCGGCACCCGCGCCGCATAGGCGTCGTAGTCGTCCCGGCTGCGGCGCAGATGTGCTTCCGTAAGCGGCATCGACACGCCGATCATGACGGCGGTCAGCGCCCCCGGACCGGCAAGGGCGAGGGGCGATCCCGAGAGCCCGCAGGCGCTGAAACCGAGACCCCACCACACGATCATCTCGCCGAGATAGTTCGGATGCCGCGACAGGCGCCACAATCCGCCGGCGAAGGTCGTGCCCGCATCGGCCGTCCTGCCGCGCGCAAGCTGGCTGTCGGCGACTGTCTCCAGCGCCAGGCCGCCGCCAAACAGGATCAGCCCGCCCCAGTAGAGTGCGGCGCCAGTTCCCTGCGGCGTCGCGCCGGCACCTGCACCCAGCGCGAGGTGAACCGGCGCGGCGATGATCCACATCAACACCGCCTGCAGCAGGAATATCGTGAACAGGCTGGTCCACCAGAAACTCGCTCCGCCGGCCTCGCGCATGGCGCGGTAGCGTCCGTCTTCGCTGCCCGAGCGGCGGTGACGCAGGATCAGATACGCGGCAATTCTCGCCGCCCACGACAAGACCGCGACAAGGAACAGCAACTGGTAGAACGAAACATGCGGATTGATTGCCACATGCACCGCGCCGATGACGACAAAGCCCGGACCCCAGTAATAATCGATGATTCCGGCGTCAGTTAACCTAACATGAATTGGCCATATTCCTATGAAAATTGAGACCGTGAGGGCGAGGGTGATGTAGAGGGCGGCAGTCATCAGTCGAGCGCTTGTTTTCCAGCTCGCGGAACCGTGAACATGGTTTCCGCTTTGTTAAGTTGACGGTGATAACTAGCGACCGACATAAGGCCGGTCGAACCGGTTTTGTGAATGCGCATACGCAGGTGGGTGATGAGCGGATTTGGAAAAAGCAGTCGTCGGTCTTTCCTGAAAAACGCGGGAGTTCTCGGCGCATTGGCGGCCGGCATCGCTCCGGTACGGGCGCAGGATTCGCTCGACGAGATCCTCCAGTCGCCGCGCCGCGGCAATTGGGACGACCAGTTCGACGCGGTCGGAACGCGCGCGCCGTCGGTCAAGTCCCGCCAGCCGATCCTCAGCCCCTTCACCGTTTCCTATGTCGAACGCGCCATGGACGTCTATCGCGACATCGTGGCGCGCGGCGGCTGGCCCGAGGTCAACCTTTCGCAGCGCCTCAAGGTCGGGTCGACCGACCCGGCGGTGCGCCAGTTGCGCTCCCGCCTGATCATCTCCGGCGACCTTCCGCGCAATTCCGGCGACAGCGATGTCTTCGACACATTCCTCGACGCGGCCGTAAAGCGCTTCCAGTTGCGTCATGGCATGCCGGCGGACGGTGTCATCGGCAATGTCACGCTCGCCGCGCTCAATGTGTCGGCCGACGTCCGTCTCGGCCAGCTCGAAACCAACCTGATCCGCCTGCGTTCGATGTCCGGCTTCCTCGGCGACCGTTACGTGATGGTCAACATCCCGGCGGCGGAGATCGAGGCGGTGGAAAACGGCCGCGTCGCCCAGAACCACAAGGCCATCGTCGGCCGAATCGAGCGTCAGACGCCGATTCTGAATTCCAAGATCAACCAGATCATCCTCAATCCCTACTGGACGGCGCCGAAATCGATCATCCAGAAGGATATCATTCCGCTGATGCGCAAGGATCCGACCTATCTGACGCGCAACTCGATCCGTCTGTTCGACCAGCAGGGCAACGAGGTCCCGCCGGAAACGGTCGACTGGTCGACCGACGAGGCCGTCGACCTGCGCTTCCGTCAGGATCCGGGCAAGATCAACGCCATGGCGTCGACCAAGATCAACTTCCCCAATCCGCACGCCGTCTACATGCACGATACGCCGCAGCAGAGCCTGTTCGGTCAGTTGTTGCGGTTTGAATCGTCGGGCTGTGTTCGCGTCCAGGATGTACGCGAACTGACGACATGGCTGCTGCGTGACACGCCGGGCTGGTCGCGTGCCCATATCGAGCAGGTCATCGAAACCGGCGAGAACACCGAAATAGAGCTGAGCGAACCCGTGCCTGTCTATTTCGTCTACATCACCGCCTGGTCGACGGATGCCGGCGTCGTGCATTTTCGCGACGATATCTACGGCCGTGACGGCGTTGACGCGCTGATGTTGTCGTCCAACACGCTATAGGGCGGTATCGCGGGACCGAAATTCAACGCCGGCCTTCGTGCCGGCGTTTTGCTTTGCACGACCGGCCACCATGCCTGAAAACGGCGAAATCAATTCGCGTTCAGGCGATGGATTGACGGGGGGATACGTGATAATGCGCCCCGCAAATTGCGTTTTCCCATTTACCGAAAAGGAAAGAACCGATGTCCCAGAGCAGCGCGGCAACCTCCAATGCATATTCGGATGCCTTTTTCACCGAATCGCTGGCCGACCGTGATCCCGAAATTTTTTCCGCCATCCGCAAGGAACTTGGCCGCCAGCGCCACGAGATCGAGCTGATCGCGTCGGAAAACATCGTGTCGCGCGCCGTTCTGGAGGCGCAGGGCTCTGTGATGACGAACAAGTATGCCGAGGGCTATCCGGGCCGCCGCTACTATGGCGGTTGCCAGTTCGTCGACATCGCCGAGGAACTCGCCATCGAGCGCGCCAAGCAGCTCTTCGGCTGCAATTTCGTCAACGTCCAGCCGAACTCCGGCAGCCAGATGAACCAGGCGGTTTTCCTGGCGCTTCTCGAGCCGGGTGACACCTTCATGGGCCTCGACCTCAATTCCGGCGGTCACCTGACGCACGGCTCGCCCGTCAACATGTCCGGCAAATGGTTCAACGTCATCTCCTACGGCGTGCGCGAGGAGGATCACCTGCTCGACATGGACGATATCGCGGCGAAGGCGGAGGAGCACCGGCCGAAACTCATCATCGCCGGCGGTACGGCCTATTCGCGCGTCTGGGACTGGGAGCGCTTCCGCGAAATCGCGGATTCGGTCGGCGCCTGGCTGATGGTCGACATGGCGCATATCTCCGGTCTCGTCGCCGGAGGCGCGCATCCGTCGCCGGTGCCGCATGCCCATGTCGTCACCACCACGACGCACAAGTCGTTGCGCGGCCCGCGCGGCGGCATGATCCTGTCCAACGACGAGGCGATCGCCAAGAAGATCAACTCCGCGGTCTTTCCGGGACTGCAGGGCGGACCGCTGATGCATGTAATCGCCGCCAAGGCGGTCGCCTTCGGTGAGGCGTTGCAGCCGGAGTTCAAGTCTTATGCGCAGTCCGTCGTCGCCAACGCCAAGGCGCTGGCCGAAAGCCTGAAGCAGGAAGGTCTCGACATCGTCTCCGGCGGCACCGACAACCATCTGATGCTGGCCGATCTGCGCCCCAAGGGCGTCACCGGCAAGGCGGCCGAGGCCGCGCTTGGCCGCGCCAACATCACCTGCAACAAGAACGGCGTTCCCTTCGATCCCGAAAAGCCCTTCGTCACGTCGGGCATCCGTCTCGGCACGCCGGCGGGCACGACGCGCGGTTTCGGCCAGGCCGAGTTCCGCGAAATCGGCCAGTTGATCGCGCGCGTTGTCGACGGTCTGCGTGACGCCGGGCCCGAAGGCGACAATTCCGCCGTCGAGGAAGCGGTGAAAAAAGATGTGATTGCGCTCACCGGTCGCTTCCCGATCTATGGCTATCTGGGCTAGCTAGCGGGCATGCGCTGCCCATTTTGCCAATCCCTCGATACCCAGGTGAAGGATAGCCGCCCTGCCGAAGACGGGGCGGCCATTCGCCGCCGCCGCGTCTGTCCGGACTGCGGCGGCCGTTTCACCACATTCGAGCGCGTCCAGCTTCGCGACCTCTACGTGATCAAGAAGAATGGCCGCAAGGTCCCCTTCGACCGCGACAAGCTTGCGCGGTCCTTCGAGATCGCATTGCGCAAACGGCCGATCGATCCCGACCGGGTCGAGCGGGCCGTCTCCGGGATCGTGCGCCAGCTGGAGTCTTCCGGCGAGCAGGATATTCAGGCCGAAGAGATCGGCACGCTCGTCATGGAGGCGCTGAAGGGCATGGACGACGTCGCCTATGTGCGCTTCGCCTCGGTCTACAAGAACTTCCGCGATCCGCAGGATTTCCAGGATCTTCTCGGCGAGCTCGGCGGCAATTTGCCGCCCGAGTCCACCGAACCGGTTGCGCCGTCCAAGGAATAGCGCCACTTTCGCGCCATGACGCAAACCCCGACCGACCTCGACCGCCGTTTCATGGCGGCCTGCATCCGCCTTTCGCGCCGCCATCTCGGCCAGACGGGGACGAATCCGTCCGTCGGCACGCTGATCGTGACGAGCGGGGGCCATGGTCCCGAGATCGTCGGCCGCGGCATCACCGCGATCGGCGGGCGTCCGCATGCCGAGACGGTCGCGCTGGCCGAGGCGGGTGAACGCGCCCGCGGCGCGACGGCCTATGTCTCGCTCGAACCCTGCGCTCATCACGGCCGCACGCCGCCCTGTGCCGAGGCGCTCGTCTCGGCCGGCGTGTCGCGGGTCGTCGCGGCATCGAGCGATCCGGATCCGCGGGTATCGGGCAAGGGCTACGAGATCCTGCGCGCCGCCGGCATCGAGGTCGTGCCCGGCGTGCTCGCCGAAGACGCGCTTCCGGTCTTGTCGAGCTACCTGATTCGATCTGCGAAGAAACGCTGCCAAGTGACTCTCAAGCTTGCCGTTTCCGCCGACGGCATGATCGGCCGCGCGGCTGCCGGCCAGGTGCCGATCACGGGCGACGTCGCGCGCGCCCAGAGCCACGTCCTGCGCGCCGAGCACGACGCCATTCTCGTCGGCATCGGCACGGCGCTTGCCGATAATCCCGAACTCACCTGCCGTTTGCCCGGGCTCGGCCACCGCTCGCCGCTTCGCATTGTGCTCGATCGCCATGCGCGGTTGCCGGTCGCTTCGCGGCTGGTCCAGTCGGTGGGCGACGCGCCTTTGGCGATCGCCACCGTTGCGCCCGACACCGAAACCGCCCAGGTGCTCGAGGGCGCGGGCGTGCGCCTTCTTGCCTGCGAGGAGCATTGCGGCCGCATCGCGCTGCCCGAATTGCTCGACGATCTCGCCGCGCAGGGAATTTCGAGCCTGCTTGTCGAGGGTGGCGCGGAAGTGGCCAGGACCTTCCTGGAGGAAGGGCTGGCCGACCGGATCGTGCTGTTCGAAAGCGACGTTGTCGTCGGTGCCAACGGCATTGCCGCGCCGTTTTCGCGCGCGACGCTGCCGGGCGGCTATGTCCAAAGCGGCGAATGGCTGTTCGGCGCCGACCGTTGCTTCGAATTCACGCAGGAGAGCTGATGTTTACCGGAATCGTCACCGACATCGGCCGTGTCGCCGCCGTAACGGAACGCGATCAGGGCAGGCGGCTGCGCATCGAGACGGCCTACGACCCGGAGACGATCGACATCGGCGCGTCGATTGCCTGTTCGGGCGTCTGCCTGACGGTCGTCGCCTTGCCGGAAGCTGGCAGCAATGCGCGCTGGTTCGAGGTCGAGGCCTGGGAGGAAGCTCTCCGCCTGACGACAATTGCCAGCTGGGGCGAGGGCACGCGCATCAATCTCGAGCGCGCCATGAAAGCCGGTGACGAGTTCGGCGGCCACATGGTCTCCGGCCATGTCGACGGCAAGGCGGTGATCGTCGCGCGCGAACCGGAAGGCGAGGCGGTCCGCTTCCGCCTGGAGGCGCCGCCGGAGCTGTTGCGTTACATCGCGCCGAAAGGGTCCGTCACGCTCGACGGCACGTCGCTGACCGTCAACGGCGTCGAGGGCGATGTCTTCGACGTGCTGCTGATCCGCCATACGCTGGATGTGACGACCTGGGGCGACCGGGCGGTCGGCGACGCGGTCAATCTCGAAATCGACCAGATCGCGCGTTACGTCGAACGATACGTGAAACGCCTTGCGGACCACGCCAAAGAGGCGTAGGTCCACGCGCCTGCACAGAATTCCTCCGGAGATACCATCTATGGCCGATGACGCACCGCATTTGCTGATCGTGGAAGCGCGCTTCTACGAGGGCCTTTCCGAGGCCCTTCTGGACGGGGCGAAAGCCGCGCTGGACGAGGCGGGAGCGACATACGAGGTTGTAACCGTGCCCGGTGCGCTCGAAATTCCGGCCACGATCTCCTTTGCGCTCGAAGGCGACAGGGAGTTCGACGGTTTCGTCGCGCTCGGCGTCGTCATTCGCGGCGAAACCTATCACTTCGAGATCGTCGCCAATGAATCCAGCCGCGCGCTGATGAGTCTCGCCGTCGAGGAAGCCGCGGCCATCGGCAACGGTATTCTGACGGTCGAAAACGAGGCGCAGGCATGGGCGCGTGCGCGCCGTGAAGAAAGTGACAAGGGCGGGTTCGCCGCCCGTGCGGCGCTGACGATGATCGCGCTGCGCGAAAAGATGGGTGCCAATGACTAGGGTCGACGACAAGAAGCCAGCCGGAAAGCGCTCGGAAAACGGGCCGAAGCCCGCCAACAAGCGCGGCGCGGCGCGTCTTGCCGCCGTGCAGGCGCTCTACCAGATGGACGTGGCCGGCAGCGGCGTGCTGGAAACGGCCGCCGAATACGAAACCTTCCGGCTCGGCAAGGAAATCGACGGCGAGCAGTATCGCGAGGCCGATGCGGCCTGGTTCCGCAACATCCTGTCGGGCGTGGTCAACCGCCAGAAGCAGCTCGATCCCGTGCTGCGCAACGCGCTGACCGACGACTGGCCGCTGTCGCGGCTGGATTCCACCCTGCGCGCGATTCTTCGGGCAGGGGCCTATGAATTGACAAGCATCAAGGACCTGCCGCCCGCGGTCGTGATTTCCGAATATGTCGACATCGCCCGTGCCTTCTACGAGGACGGCGAGGAGCCGCGGATGGTCAATGCCGTGCTCGACCGGATCGCGAAGAGTTTACGGGAGGCCAAACAGGCCGGAGATTCATGACAGCGACGAGCGAGATCACCGAAACCAGCGCGAAACGCACCGCGCTGACGCTGGCGAGCGCCCAGGCCATCATCGGCGCTGCGGCGCCGATCTCGATTTCGCTCGGCGGTCTCGCCGGAAAATACCTGCTGGCGGTCAACAACGCCGATCCGTCGATCGCGACAGCGCCGGTTACCGGCTTCAATGTCGGCGTTGCGCTCGGTGCGCTGCCGGCGGCCCTGCTGATGCGGGCGCTCGGGCGCCGCGTCGGCTTCATGTCGGGTGCGATGGTCACCGCGCTCGGCGGCGCGCTCGCGGCGATCGCGCTGTTCCAGCTGAATTTCTGGCTCTTCGCCACCGGCTTGCTGATCATCGGCATGGGCGGCTCCTTCGTCCAGCAATATCGCTTTGCGGCTGCCGACAACGCGCCGCCGCAATTCCGGCCGCGCGCGATTTCGTGGGTGCTGGGCGGCGGCGTCTTCGCGGCCGTCATCGGCCCGCAGACGGTGGTGTGGACGCGTGACCTCTTTCAGCCGGTCCAGTATGCAGGCGCTTTCGTTTCGATGATCGGGCTCGGCCTGATCGGCATCGGCATCCTCTCGACGCTGAACATCCGCCATGTCAAGGCGGGCGACGTCGTGGTCACCGGCCCCGCCGCGCGCCCGCTGATGCAGATCCTGCTGCAGCCGCGCTTCATGGTATCCTTTGCCTGCGGCGTCGGCTCCTACGCGCTGATGAGCTTCGTCATGACCGGCGCGCCGCTCGCCATGGTCGGCTGCGGCTTCACGACCGACGAGGCGGCGATCGGCATCTCGTTCCACGTCATGGCGATGTTCGCGCCGAGCTTCGTCACCGGGCGCCTGATCGCCCGTTTCGGCAAGGAGCGCATCGTTGCCTTCGGCATGGTGCTGCTCGTCGGCTGCGCCATCGTCGCGCTGTCCGGCATCGCGCTGTGGCAGTTCTGGACTGCGCTGGTCCTGCTCGGCGTCGGCTGGAACTTCGCCTTCATCGGCTCGACCGCGATGCTGACCGACTCCTACCACGTCAGCGAAAAGAACAAGGTCCAGGGGCTGCATGACTTCCTGCTGTTCTCGACCGTCGCCTTCGCGTCGCTGATGTCCGGCTTCACACTCAACGCGTTCGGTTGGGAAATGCTCAACTGGATCGTCTTCCCGGTGGCGGCTTTCTGCCTCGTTCTTCTCGGTCTTCTTGTCTTCGGCTCCCGGCATTCGACCATAGCACAAGCCGGAGAGTAGCGAATCCCGCTGGACACCGCGGATCGCCGCTTGACCTTCACTTGCGCGGTAAACTACGTAAGGTGCGACATCGTGCGCGCTTTTCGGCGCAATCGGTCGCTCTTGAACGGGCCGTGGAGGGGATTTCGGGTCCGAGGAAAAATCAAAGGAAACGGGAATGGTTCTTCTAGCTGTCATCGCTTGCGGGCTGCTTTCGATCGTATATGCGATCTGGGCAACGCAGTCGGTCCTGGCCGCCGACCAGGGAAATGCGCGTATGCAGGAAATCGCCGCGGCGATCCGTGAGGGCGCGCAGGCATATCTCAACCGCCAGTACACGACGATCGCCATCGTCGGTGTGATCGTGTTTATAGCAGCGTGGGTTCTGCTGAGCGCCGCGGCCGCTTTCGGCTTTATGATCGGCGCGGTGCTGTCCGGTCTGGCCGGCTATATCGGCATGCATGTTTCGGTCCGCGCCAATGTGCGCACCGCGCAGGCGTCGTCGCACAGCCTCGCCGCCGGCCTCGAGATCGCGTTCAAGTCGGGCGCCATCACCGGCATGCTGGTTGCCGGGCTCGCGCTGCTCGGCGTCTCGGTCTACTATTACATCCTGACCAACGTGATGGGATACGGGATTGGCGCCGACGGCGAAGTGCCGCGCGTGGTCGTTGACTCCCTCGTTGCACTCGGCTTCGGCGCATCGCTGATCTCCATCTTCGCCCGTCTCGGCGGCGGTATCTTCACCAAGGGTGCGGATGTCGGCGGCGACCTCGTCGGCAAGGTGGAAGCGGGCATTCCGGAAGACGACCCGCGCAACCCGGCGACGATCGCCGACAATGTCGGCGACAATGTCGGTGACTGCGCCGGCATGGCCGCCGACCTGTTCGAGACCTACGCGGTGACCGTCGTCGCCACCATGGTCCTCGGCGCCATCTTCTTCGCCGGCACCCAGGTGCTCGAATCCGTCATGCTCTATCCGCTCGCGATCTGCGGCGCATCGATCATCACCTCGATCGTCGGCACCTTCTTCGTCAAGCTCGGCACCAATGGCTCGATCATGGGCGCGCTCTACAAGGGCCTGATCGTCACCGGCATCCTGTCGGTGATCGGTCTCGGCGGCGCAACCTCGCTGACCATCGGCTGGGGCGACATCGCCTTGGGCAACGGTTCGATGATCTCCGGTACCAACCTGTTCATCTGCGGGCTGATCGGCCTGCTGGTAACAGCCCTGATCGTGGTGATCACCGAGTACTACACGGGCACCAACAAGCGCCCGGTGAACTCGATCGCACAGGCATCGGTTTCGGGTCACGGCACCAACGTGATCCAGGGGCTTGCCGTTTCGCTTGAATCGACGGCGCTTCCGGCCATCGTCATTTCCGGCGGCATCATTGTGACCTACCAGCTGGCCGGCCTGTTCGGCACCGGTATCGCGGTCACCGCCATGCTCGGCATCGCCGGCATGATCGTCGCTCTCGACGCCTTCGGCCCGGTTACCGACAACGCCGGCGGTATCGCGGAGATGGCCGGCCTCGATCCCGAGGTTCGCAAATCGACCGACGCACTCGACGCCGTCGGCAACACCACCAAGGCTGTCACCAAGGGTTACGCGATCGGTTCTGCCGGTCTCGGCGCGCTGGTGCTGTTCGCCGCCTATTCGAACGACCTGACATTCTTTGCCGACAATTCGGACAAGTTTCCGTATTTCGCCGGCATGGGCGACATCTCGTTCTCGCTGTCCAACCCCTATGTGGTTGCCGGCCTGATCTTCGGCGGCCTGATCCCCTATCTCTTTGGTGGTCTGGCGATGACGGCAGTCGGTCGCGCCGCGAGTTCGATCGTGGAGGAAGTGCGCCGTCAGTTCCGCGAGAAGCCGGGCATCATGGAAGGCAAGGACCGTCCGGACTATGCCCGTGCGGTGGACCTGCTGACCAAGGCTGCGATCAAGGAAATGATCATTCCGTCGCTGCTGCCGGTCCTGGCGCCGCTGGTCGTCTATTTCGGCGTCTTGCTGATCTCCGGCTCC
This sequence comes from Oricola nitratireducens, assembly GCF_014904745.1. Lineage (GTDB taxonomy): Bacteria > Pseudomonadota > Alphaproteobacteria > Rhizobiales > Rhizobiaceae > Oricola > Oricola nitratireducens. The sequence goes on along the minus strand of NZ_JACZCS010000010.1, from coordinate 88,041 downwards.
AAGGCCTCGGCTTTTGCGGCGCTCGGCGCCATGCTGCTCGGCGTGATCGTCAACGGCCTGTTCGTCGCCATCTCGATGACCTCGGGCGGCGGCGCCTGGGACAACGCCAAGAAGTCCTTCGAGGACGGCTTTGTCGACAAGGACGGCGTCAAGCACGAGAAGGGCTCCGAAGCGCACAAGGCTTCGGTCACCGGCGACACGGTGGGTGATCCCTACAAGGATACCGCCGGTCCGGCCGTCAACCCGGCGATCAAGATCACCAACATCGTCGCCCTGCTTCTGCTCGCGGTCATGGCGCACTGATAGCGGCGATACGAAAAGAAAAACCGGCGGTGGGAAACCACCGCCGGTTTTTTATTGGGAAATGCGCCTTGCGTCAGTGTCCCTTGAAAACGCTCGAGGCGCTCGGCCCGCCGATCGTTCCGGAGAAGATCTGTGCGAGGAAGGTCTGGTCGCGACCGCCGGTCGGCGTCGTGCGGGTGACGAAGTCGAAGATCTTGCCGTCCTGCAGGCCGTAATCGGCGATCCGCTCCACCGTTTCGTCCTTGTTGAAATAGACGGCGAGGATGCGCTGGTCGACGATTCTGGTCTTCATGAAGGCAACGGGGCGCCGGCGCGTCTGCGAAATGTAATAGAACACCTCGTTGTCGAACTCGGCTGTCGTCGTCGGCGTGCCCAGCGCCAGCAGTACCTGTTCGCGGCTGGAACCGGGCGGAACCAGCTGCAGGGTTTGCTCGTCGATCACGTAGCCCTGCTTGAAGGTCTCCGAGATTGGCAGAACCTTCGCTGTCGTGCAGCCCGCAAGCGTCACGGTGCTGGCAGCAAGCAGAACGGGAAGGGCGCGTGCCAGCGACATTCTTTTCTTGATTTTTTCCGACGCCACCATCATCTCCGTCAATCAGATTGGCCCGATGCCTGTCTTGGGTCTGGTTCGGTAACCTGTCTCAGGCCCGGTTGCAAGATCGCCGCGAGGCTCGGGCCCAACGACGGAAGGTGCGATTGCACTATGATTATGTCACTCTTTCGGCGGGCGCCGAAAAACCTCAACCGCAAGATCGTCGACGCGGTGTATACCTCGGTCATCGCCGCGGCGCGCCAGCCGGTGTTCTACAGTGACTGGGGCGTGCCGGACACGCCGCTCGGGCGCTACGAAAGCGTCGGCTTGCACATGATTCTCTTCCTTTACCGCACCCGCACCGCCGCCAAACCGATCGACGAGCTGGCGCAGGACGTGCTCGACGAATTCTTCAAGGATGTCGATCATTCGATTCGCGAGCTCGGTGTCGGCGATCCGTCGGTGCCCAAGCGCATGAAGAAACTCGCGCGCATGTTCTACGGCCGCATGGGCCATTACTGGTCCGCGCTCGATGACGGCGATGCCGAAACGCTTGGCGAGGCGATCGCGCGCAACATCGCGCCCGGAGCGCCGGAGACGATCGACCGCGCCGCCATCGCCGGATACATGCTGCGGTCGGCGAAGCTTCTGCAGGGCGTCTCCGACGAAGAGCTTCTCGCCGGCATTGTCCGGTATCCCGAAGCGGCGGCTCTCGGGCAGGTATGACCATGAGCGCGCATGACAATCCAAAGGCGCCGAGCCCGATTGCCCGGCCGGTCGTCGTCTCGGTTCTGCCGTCGGCGGGTTTTGCCGTCCGTATCGAGGCCGGCGAGGCCGAGCGCGAGGCGCTGGCGAAAACGCACGGTCTGGCGTCCGTTGACAGTTTTGTTGCCGAACTGGACCTGAAGCGCTGGCGCAAGGACGGCGTGCGCATTCGCGGCACGGTCAAGGCGCGGATCGTGCAGGAATGCATCGTCACGCTCGCGCCCGTGCCCGCGGAACTGGACGTGTCCGTCGATGCGGTGTTCCTGCCAGAAGGCTCGCGCCTTGCCCGGCCGCTCGACGATGACGGCGCGATGATCGTCGATCCCGACGGGCCGGATCTGCCGGAGACTTTCGACGGCGGAGTGATCGACGCCGGAGCGGTCGCCGAGGAGTTTTTCGAGCTTGCCATCGATCCCTATCCCCGCGCGCCCGGCGCGGAACTGGAGCAGCCGGCGGACGCGGCAGACGATGACGGCGACGGCGGCGCCGACAATCCCTTCGCCAAGCTCGCCGCGCTGCGCGATAAGCTGTGAAACCGGAAAAAGCCGCGAAATAAGGTGTTGAGACCTCCGGCAGAACGTCTATGGTCTGCCCGCCGCGGCCCATCGCGCCCGGCCAACTGCCAAAGGCAGAAAACGAACACGGGATTGGACGTTTTGATAACAATTTCGATTGACGCGATGGGAGGGGATTTCGGACCAGCCGTCGTCATCCCCGGAGCCGCGAAATCGCTGGAACGCCATCCCGAATTGCGGTTCGTGTTCTTCGGCCAGGAGGACAAGGTCCTGCCGATCCTCGACCGCTACGAAAAGCTGAAGAAGGCATCGCGTTTCGTCCATTGCGATATCGCCGTGCGCATGGACGACAAGCCGAGCCAGGCCCTGCGCCAGGGCCGCTGGAAATCGTCCATGTGGAAGGCCATCGAGGCCGTCAAGAACGGCGAGGCCGAAGCCTGCATCTCCGCCGGCAACACCGGCGCGCTGATGGCGATGTCGAAATTCTGCCTGCGCACCATGGCGGATATCGAGCGTCCCGCCATCGCGGCGATCTGGCCGACGCTGCGCGGCGAGAGCATCGTGCTCGATGTCGGCGCGACGATCGGCGCCGACGCCCAGCAACTCGTGGATTTCTCCGTCATGGGGGCCGCCATGGCGCGCGCCCTCATCGAGGTGAAGCGCCCGACGGTCGGACTGCTCAATGTCGGTGTCGAGGAGATCAAGGGCCAGGAAGAGGTCAAGGAGGCCGGCCGGCTGTTGCGTGAATCCGGCCTGCCGACACTCGATTACGAGGGATTCGTCGAGGGCGACGACCTCGGCAAGGGAACCGTCGACGTCGTGGTGACGGAAGGATTTGCCGGCAATATCGCGCTGAAGACCGCGGAGGGGACGGCCAAACAGATCGCCGAATATCTGCGCGCCGCCATGAGCCGCACCGTGATGGCCCGCATCGGCTATCTCCTGGCGCGCGGGGCGTTCAATCGCCTGCGCGACAAGATGGATCCGCGCAAGGTCAATGGCGGGGTCTTTCTCGGCCTCAACGGGATTGTCATCAAGAGCCACGGCGGCACCGATGACGAGGGATTCGCGGCGGCAATCGATGTCGGCTACGACATGGTCCGCAACGGGCTTCTGGACAAGATCGAAACCGATCTCCAGAGCTTCCACGGACGCCGTGCAAGGGACGTGGCCTTCAAGGCGGCGTCCGCTCAAACTTCAGGGTAATTTCCGGACATGATCAGATCTGCGGTAACCGGTATTGGGCGCGCGCTGCCGAAGCGCGCCATGGCCAACAGGGATTTCGAGCACATCGTCGAGACATCGGACGAGTGGATCATCCAGCGCACCGGGATCCGCCAGCGCTATATCGCCGGCGATGACGAGACGACCGCATCGCTGGGCGAGGAAGCGGCCCGCAACGCGCTTGCCTCCGCCGGCCGCGAGCCCGCCGATATCGACCTGATCATTCTCGCGACATCGACCCCGAACAACACCTTCCCGGCGACCGCGGTCGACATCCAGAACCGGCTCGGGATCCATCACGGCGCCGCCTTCGACCTGCAGGCGGTGTGCAGCGGTTACATCTATGCCCTGACAACCGCTGATCTCTACATTCGCGGCGGCATGGCGCGCCGCGTCCTGGTGATTGGCGCCGAGACCTTCTCGCGCCTGCTCGACTGGGAAGACCGCACGACCTGCGTGCTGTTCGGCGACGGGGCGGGGGCCGTGGTTCTCGAAGCCTCCGAAGGCGTTGGCCTCACCTCGGACACCGGCATTCTTGCCGCCAAATTGCGTTCCGACGGCTGTCACAAGGAAAAACTCTATGTCGACGGCGGTCCGTCGACCACGAAGACTGTCGGTCACTTGCGCATGCAGGGTCGCGAAGTCTTCAAGCATGCGGTCGGCATGATAACCGACGTGATCGAGGATTCCTTCAGCGTAGCCGGTATCACCGCCGATGATATCGACTGGTTCGTACCGCACCAGGCAAACCGCCGGATCATTGAGGCTTCGGCAAAAAAGCTTGGAATTCCCGAGGGTAAGGTGGTCATCACCGTGGACCGGCACGGCAACACCTCGGCCGCTTCCGTTCCGCTCGCCCTGTCGGTGGCCGTCGAGGACGGACGCATCCAGAAAGGCGATCTCATTCTGCTCGAAGCAATGGGCGGTGGTTTTACTTGGGGTGCGGTTCTGCTCCGTTGGTAATATTTTCCGCGTTTAAGGCCGAGCTTGCTTGACCGTTGGGCGGTCACACGCTAGCCTTTCCTTTGGATTTTCAGTGTGTTGAGGGAAGCCGGATCATATGGGAGGCAAAACGCTTACGCGTGCGGATCTGGCCGAGGCGGTTTATCGCAAGGTGGGACTGTCAAGAAGCGAGTCTGCTTCGCTCGTCGAGATGATCATTGACGAGATTTGCGATGCCGTCGTTCGCGGCGAAACGGTCAAGCTTTCGTCCTTCGCGACCTTTCAGGTTCGCGACAAGTCGGAGCGGATCGGGCGCAACCCGAAAACCGGCGAGGAAGTTCCGATTTCCCCGCGGCGGGTGATGACGTTCAAGGCGTCCAACGTCCTCAAGCAGAAGATTGCCGATTCGCACGCCAAGCGCGCCGATAGCGCCGGCGACTGAGTTTCCGGATTTTCTTCCGGAACATTTTCAAAGACTTCCGTAAAAAACGCGACTGGACGGCGCACTGGCGCTTTGCGCCGGGCGGAGCAGACGTTAGACTTTCGAAGGATTCGGAAAGAAGACAGAGCCCCCCATGGAAAAGAGCCCGGATGCGTTTCGCACTATCAGCGAAGTCGCCGAAGAACTGGACCTTCCCCAGCATGTCCTGCGTTTCTGGGAAACCCGTTTTTCGCAGATAAAGCCGATGAAGCGTGGCGGCGGCCGCCGCTACTATCGGCCGAACGATGTCGACATGCTGCGCGGCATCAAGCATCTGCTTTACGAGGAAGGTTACACCATCAAGGGCGTGCAGAAACTCCTGCGCGAGAACGGTGTTCAATTCGCTGTCGCCATCGGAACCGGCGACATGTCGGCCTTCGAGGAGCTGACGCGCAAGAACGCCGATGCGGCCAAGACCGCACAGGCGGAAGATGCGCGCGCGACACGTCAGCCGGCGATGGCGGAAGCCGAAGCCGACATGGTCGTCGGCGAGGCGAAGGCGCGCGGCAAAGGCATTTTCGGATTTGTCGGCAAGGCCGGCGAGGGAGCGGAAGCGTCCGGCAAATCGGAATTGTCGCGCGAGAACCGCGCCCTGCTTCAGGAAGCGCTGTTCGATCTTCTCGAATGCAAGCGGCTCCTCGACCAGTCGCGGTGAAATCGCAGCGAAAACCGCTTGTCTATGCGCCGGACGATGACTATAGCTTCTCGCGGTTCGGAGCGTAGCGCAGCCCGGTAGCGCACTTGACTGGGGGTCAAGGGGTCGTGGGTTCGTTATACGCGATGGGCCGAATTGTTCAGTATTTGGGAGCAGAGCGTCGACGGAGTGTAGCGCAGCCCGGTAGCGCACTTGACTGGGGGTCAAGGGGTCGTGGGTTCGAATCCCGCCACTCCGACCAAAAAGCCAACAATAACAAGTAGTTGGCGGAAAATCTGCATCTCACCGGTGGGCCGACGCTCTGGATCTCAGGGGTCGGCCCACTGTCGTTCTTTGATTTCGTTAGAATCTCTCAAGTGTGGCGAAATCTCCAATTATACGCGGTGCCTCAATCTGTTGACTTGTCGATAAGCTATTGAGAAACAGAACTTTTCTTCCCGTCTTTGTGTTCAGGTCTAATGGGCTGATTGGGAAGGATGAACAGTTTGGTGCGAAGCGTCTTTGTGTATGAAGTCAACAAATCTATGCCATGGGCGGGGGCGCCGCGCTTTCCAACTTGCGCTGTAGGCGCCCCCGCCCCAAGCGCAGTTTGCGACGATTTCGCATTCGGACCCGACCGAAGGGCGGGCCTTGAGAGCCGCCCAAGAAACCGGTAGCGAATTATTATCCTGATTTGTGCTTGGCGGAGCTTGTCTGGGAGGCTCCATTAGACTGCGTGCGTGACAGGCCTAGGTGCTGGGTACGTCGGGCAAACTAGTACAGGGTTTATCGGATCGGCACTGCCATGCAGCGGCAAAACGCCGGTTAATTGGCCTACTCGTTAGTCAATTTGAAACCCGATCTTTCGAGCATCCTCTTTTCTGACCCGCAGGCCAGGTCCCTTCGTCTCCGTCTCTGCCAAGAACTCCACGCCGGCCTCTTCCAACGCCTTCTGAACGCGAAGGCTGGTTTCAAGCGTCACCGGCTCGCATGCTTCGATCCGGACGAGCGACCGCTTGCTGACACCCGCGCGTTTCGCCAACTCGGCTGCGGGAATGTCCAGCGCTACACGCGCGGCGCGGAGTAGGTCATAGGAAGCCTGCATGAATCCCTCCTACCGGCGAGCAATCGAATCTTCCAGTGGAAAACGTCGCACGTGGCGTCACGACGCCAAGTGGGACTGGTAGACGCCGCACCCGTGGCGCCGTAGGGAAGGATTCGGATCTTAGAGATCGCCCGCGATCCGATCCGCTATTTCCTCGGCCGAACACCGGAGGTGTGCCCATGGTGACGTTCCGCAGATACGACGAACAGGATCCGATTTTTCATCGCGAGTTCGAGCGCCTCTCCGCCCTCGTCGCCGACATGGACGCCATCAGTCGTGGCCTGTTGCCGGAAGAACTGGTCGAAGGCGAAGCCCCGCTGCTCGACCGCTGGATGGTGGCCAGCAGGATCATCCCATGCCTGGCCGGACTGTCGACAGGTCATCCGTTGCTTCCCGGTGACAACAGGATGATCGGTACTTCGGATCTCTGGCTGATGTCGGAGGACCGGACCTGGGCCCGCACGCTGTCCCGCTGGTACCGCCTGGGCCGGCCGGCCGGTCAGACCGATCTCCAGTCGTGAAGGAATGGATACTTGTCAGCGGACAGGCACTTCCTTCGTCGTTTCGCGGCAGCCGTGACGGGCCAGCACCTGCCCACCGAGGAGGAGCTCCTGCGCGGAATGCCCTTCTTCAAGGAGGCGCTTTCGGAAGACATGTGCGAATATGCGGCACGTCTGGGGCGCCGGATCAAACGGCGTCGCCAGAAATATCTTCTTCCCATAGTCGAATGCCTGGATGACCTCTCTCGCGTCCCGAGCGACGACCGCGTCATCGCTCTCGTCGAAGCACTCGACCAGCTTCCAAAGACCAAAACCTTTCCCGTCGAGGCGTGTCGGTTGCGGTGCCTTATCTACCTGGCATTCTTCGGTCAGCCGGAAGCCGCCATCAAAATGGCCGGCGAAATGGCGCGACTTGCGTTTAAGGACGTCCGGCATGGGGAGCAGTCCGGCATGGTTTACCGATCGCTCGGCTGGACGGTCGCCTCGACCGTCCTGGAAGAGCGTTTGAGGCTTGGCGGGCAAAGCTCGTCGTATCGCGTGGCGGAGAAGGCGAAAACCTACGAACACCTTTTCCAGTCTGCCGTCAGGGCGTTGGCCAGGAAGCAGGCCGACAACCGGCGGCCGGATGATCGCGACCCGGCTGTCAATGACGATCGGCCCATGGTCGGACCACCGCACCTCGACCAGGAATACGTGGCGCCCGGCGCTGTCATTGTCATCAACTCCATCGGCAATGGCTCGACATCCGAAGGCAAACGCGTCGCAAGGGAATTCGGGGCGCTCCTGAAACAACCGCTCCCGCTGAAGAAGACCCCGAACCTGGCATCGGTTCGATCCGCCCTTGTCGAGGAATTCCCCTATGCGGAGGCGCTCGTCGACAAGGTGCTCAACCCGCTCGTCGGCCGGAGGCATGTCTGGATCCATCCCACGATCTTCGTCGGCCCCCCGGGATGCGGGAAGTCGCGTTTTGCCCGCCGCCTTTCCGAGGAACTGCGGGTACCATACGAAATGATTTCCTGCGGCGGCATGAGCGACAGCGCCATTGGTGGCGCGTCACGACGCTGGACGTCGGGAGAGCCGAGCCTTCCGGTCATGGCGGTCCGGCGGCACGACTGTGCCGGACCGATCATCATCTTGGACGAGGTCGAAAAGATTGGAACCAGCCGCCAGAACGGCAACGCGCATGACGTGCTTCTCGGCCTGCTGGAAGGCGAGACGGCCAGACGCTGGCACGACCCATACATCGAGGCGGAGTGCAATCTTGGATTCGTCACGTGGCTGATGACGGCCAACGCGGTGGACCCGATTCCCGCCGTACTGCGGGACCGCTGCCGTGTGCTCCGGTTCCCCCAGCCAGGTCCCGAACATGTGGCCGCCCTGGCGCCCCGAATCCTTGAAGGTCTGTATCTCGAAGCCGGACATGACCCGCGTTGGGCAACACCGCTCGACGCCCTTGAGCTTGAGGTTCTCGCCGCTGCCTGGAGCGGCGGATCGATCAGGACGTTGAAGCGCTTCCTGGAGGGCTTGATGGAAGCCCGCGAGCAAGAGAGGTCACGGCAATGACGGATCCCGCATCACCACGCCCGGACGAAAGCGCTGCTGCCCGAAAACGATCACGACGACAAGCCGGAGGCAGGCGCTCGCCCCGCAACATCGATGGCCCGCAGCACGACGAATCCTTCGAAGGACCGTCAGCTCCGAAGCGCTCGATCGAGCTCCTGCTTCGCATGGCGATCCATGAAGCTGGCCATACCGTCGCGCGCCTCTATCTCGGCCTCGGCGTCATCGAGCAGATCACCCTGGATGTCCCCGAAGGCGGCGGTATAATCTGGCGCATCGAGCGGCACGACGACTCGACCGAGGAACGGCTGACCGCAGAACTAGCGGCGACCTTGGGCGGAAGGGCCGCCGAGGAAGTCATCCTCGGCAACGTCGCGGCGCATTGCGGCGGCCAGCCCTACAGCGACCTCGCGCTCGCCACCGATCTCGCCTTCCGTATGGAGACGACTTTGGGCTTCGGACAGAAGTGGCCGCTGCTCTACCGTTCGGCCGCCGACCCTTCACTGCTGTTCGCTCAGGATCCCGATCTGGCGGAGATGGTCCATGCACGTCTGGAGTCGGCGAATGGCGCCGCGCGCGCGATCATCGCCAAGCAGAAGGAGGCTGTCGAATTCCTTGCCGCTCATCTGCTGAACCACGGGACTTTCGACGGTCCACGCCTGACCCGAATCCTCGAGAAGGTCCGGGAGCGGATGCAGGAATGAGACTCTGGATATTCTCCGACCTTCATCTCGAATACGCCGACCTGCCGGAGCCTCTCGCCATTCCCGAAGCCGACGTCTGCGTCGTCGCCGGCGATCTCTGCAACGGTCCGGCAAACGGGATTCGCTGGCTGGCGAAGCGCATCGCCCCTGCCATGCCCTGCGTCTACGTCGCCGGAAACCATGAGTTCTACAAGGGCTCGATCAAGGATGGGCTCGATGAGGGTCGAGCCGAGGCTGAAGGACTTGCGAACGTTCATTTCCTCGAGAACGATTTCGTCGTCATCGACGGCGTCCGTTTCATCGGCGCTACGCTATGGACCGACTACGGGATCGAGGGACATCCGCAATTGGCCATGTCTCATGCCCGGGAAAGGATGAACGACCATCGGAAGATCGTATACCAGCGAAAGCCGTGGAAACGGTTCGTCCCAGAAATAGCCCGAAGGATACATTTCGAGTCCCTGCGCTTCATCGAGACGGCATTGAACGCTGACCCGATCCCGACCGTCGTCGTCACGCACCATCTTCCGCATCCCAAATCCTTGTCCGGACGCTACAAGGGTGACTTGCTCAACGCCGCCTATGCATCTGACCTGACCGACATAATCGGATCCGGACGCCCGGCGGTCTGGATCCACGGGCATGTCCACGAATGCCGGAACTATCGAATCCTTGAGACGCTCATTGTGAGTAATCCGCGTGGATACGGGGACGAGAACGCCGTGTTCGATCCGGCGTTGGTTGTCGAGGTTTGACACCATCACGAGCCGACCGATCGCAGTTGAATTCTCGCTGCGTTCCGAATTAGACCTGACATTCGAGTCGCGGGCCTGGCAGCTTGCAGCGAATGAATCAGAAGGATCTCAGAGATGGCGAGTTTCTTTCGCCAAAAGCCCGCAAGCTCCAATGCACAGGATATTCTGCACCAGCTTCTCACGGTAAAACCCCAACCGACTGCGGTGGCGCCTAAGGATTGCCGTGGCATTTACGGCCTCGTCGATCATCTTGGAGCGCTTCGCTACATCGGCTCCACGAGTTCTGCGGAGGAGACCTTCCACAAGAGGATTCACCAGCGCCATCGCACCGGTTCTGAGACAGGCAGTCACTATTTCTCGCGCATGTACAACACCGGGCGGATGTGGCGGCTGCGCAATGATCCGGCAACCAAGGCTGATGGTGACATTGCGAAGAAGCTGCGCAACGCCTTCATCGCCGAGTACTGCAAGGCGGTCTGGGTACCTCTCCCGGATGAAATCGACATAGCCAGGCTCGAGCAGGAGGTGATTGCGCTCGCACCTCGGGACGTCATCGCATGGAATCGCCGTGGTATGGATGCCTACGACGAACCGGTAGATCTCGTGGACCGTGTCATCGGCCACTTGGATTTCCGCGATGCGGAACTGGCCGCCATCGATCGCCAAAAGGCACGTTTCTTTGGCACAGAATTCATTCCCACGACCAGTAGTTCTGCCGAGAAGGCTTCGGTGCCACCGTTTCCGGCAGGTCCCTTCCGGTTCATGGCGCTCGACGTGGAAACAGCGAACAATGATCGCGGCAGCATCTGTCAGATTGGTGTCGCTTGCGTTCGTCCGGACAGTTCAATCGAGACATGGGTGACCTACGTCGATCCGCAGACGTCCCGCTGGATGTTCACAAGCATCCATGGGATCACCAATACGATGGTTTCCGGGGCACCCACCTTCGAACAGGTGCTCCCCGTTCTGGAGGGGGCGCTTAGCGGCATTACCGTCTATCAGCATTCCGGTTTTGACCGTAGCGCGATCCGCGCGGCTTGTGCCGCCGTCGATCTTCCTGAGCCAGAGTGGGAGTGGCAAGACAGTGTGACCGTCGCCCGCCAAGCCTGGCCTGAACTGAAAGGCAATGGCGGTCACGGGTTGGCCTCTCTTAAGAACCATCTCGGCCTGTCATTCGACCACCATGATGCCGGCGAGGATGCGCGAGCGGCCGCGGAAGTCGTCTTGCATGCGGAAGGCGCACGCATAGCTATCGTCCCCGAAATCGAAAACGTCGAGGTGGCCGACGATATCGATGCCACCGCTTGGGAGAATTCTATCGGCGTGGAAACGACGCCAGCCAAGGAGTCTCCTGCCTCACGAGTAGTTGAAGGCTCAGTAGTCGGATACGTGACGCTCACACAGGGCAACATCAACAATAACCACTTCTACCTGCGCGATGTCTTGGCAGCCTTCCCTGAGGATTGCATCGGAGGCTCCAACGCCGCTGCCGCCGCAGCCCGAACAGTCACTGTAGTCTGGGGCGGACACTCTCCGGCGTTCACCGATATCGACGGGTCAAAGAAGCTCTTCCGTAAACGTGGTTGGGTTGGTGAATTCTTCAAGCGGAACAGTGCCCGCGTCGGAGATCAAGTGAAGATCGAAATAATAGGTTCGTATGGCTGCAGGGTATCGATCGTGAAGTTTTGAATCCGAAAAACGCGCCAAAGCTAAGGAATGGCAATTCTTTCAATGACCGCTTCGCGCCCTCATTGTCGCCGTTCATCCATGCAATCTCCGATCCTGGAAGCGGCCGTTAGTTTATGCGCTGTCGGCAGTCGGTTGGATGGCTGGGTCGGGTGACATCCTAGACACATGGCTCTGAAGCTGAGATTGGTGCAAGCGGTTGCTCGTATGTCGTCTGATGACACTAAACCTTTGCCATCAGCGATCGAGGCTTAGCCTAACGAACCGGGACACCAAGTGGCAGCCGCAATTCACAATATACCCCATCTGTTCCCGGTGGATGGTTTGCCACCGCCAGTGTCTGATCACGGCGGGTTCGCGTAAGATCGGTAAATGTCCGAGAAGCCTGAAGATGCCGAAATCACGTTGCCGCCGCAAACCGCACCGGCCGACCTGTCATTCGTGATGCGCGCGTTCGCCCGCACAGATGACGCGAACCGCGTCGCCCACACGCTCGCGAGCTACATCCGCCTCATAAGCTCGGTGATTAATCTGGAGCGGCTTGACGGGGTGACCGTGGCCTACGATTACGATGCCGCGCTCGCCGAACTTGACCGAGGCGTCAAAGGTTTGCGAACGCTCGCCCGGTCAAACGATGACCAGCTTGTCGGCGTTGCCATGTCACCGGCCGTCCTGCGCAACGGCGAGGTCAAGATTCACCTCGTTTTCAGCGGCGCGTACATCGAGAGTATCGATGAAACCCTCGACGAGGATGACGCGGAAGCTCAGTCGGGAAAGCAACAGGCCATCTATCTGATCGCCCACGAATGCGCGCACGTGCAAGTGACGACGGAGAAGGATGAAGCCTTCCCCGGCACCATCCTCCAGAAGCAGGCCAACTCCTACGAGGAGCAGATATTCACCCAGATCAACGAGGCCTGCTGGGACGAATATGCGGCCTGCCGCTTGAGCGCGCCGTTCGGTTCCGGGCACCTGGCCTATTACGAAGAAGGGCTGCGTGGCGTGGTGGGCGTCGCCCGGCAGAAGGCCGCGGCTGCGCGCGACGGTTTCTGGGAACATCGTGATCTCAACCGGATCGTCGGAGAACTTGGCGCGCCGATGTCGGAGCCGCTCCGGATGGCGGCTTATACCTTTGGGCACGTCGACGGCAGTAATGGCAATGTCGAGATCAGCGAGGAGACCCGACAAGCGATCGAGGAGGCTGGTTACACCGAGGCAATCGAGGAGCTGGTCGCTCAGCTCCGCAAGCTTTGGGATAAGCGCGGCGGATGGATGTTCCCGAGCGAATTCGACGTACTTGGCGATGTCGCCCGCGACCTGTTCTACAAGGAAGGACTCCTGATCACCCCGAACGGCGAAGGGGCGAATATTCAGGTGTGGGACCCCGCGATGTACGACGGTCCTGTCGCGGGCTAACGACCAGGAAAATTCCGCTCGCTTGCGGCGAGGATAAGACAATCCATCGTCAGATGGTTGTAGTGTCGCCTCACGTTTCGTCGGTGATCGCGAAGACAACCGCCTCATTCGATTGAACGACTGAGATTGGGTCGCGAACAGTCGGTCCGCAACGCGCCCTCATTCCGGTCTTTCGACGACCAGCCGCTCTATCCCAATAGTTGCCTCGGTGGCGCAGTTGCGTGCGCGGCGAGGGCGTTCGTGCTTCGGTGACTTTCGAAAGAAAAAGATAAGACTCTACAATTGTGTTGGTTGAATTGGACAGGATGTGGCTAGAATATTGTTCCCAGATGTGTTCCTCGAACGGAAAAGCCGGTAAGAAGACGCGAGACAAGCGAGTAGTCGATGGAACTTGTATTCGACCTCTGGGCTGATCGCGGCGCGTTCCCCGATCACGGGGGCGGGCCTCAAGGTGCGCTGGGGCAACCGGTCGTCGGGCCGTTGGGCCTCGTGGACACGCTCGAAACCATGCTGGGACTGGGTGCGCCACCGACTGCGCATGTCGTGCGCGTGGCCCATTTCCAAGCTATCCTCGAAGGTATCGTCGGCGCGCATTTCTGGTCGCGCTCGCTCGCGACGGATCCTTGGGCGACCGCGCGCACCGTGCTTTCGTGGCGCGATGAACTGGTTGGCTTCGGTTGGCGGGCGGAAGATGACTGGGACGAGCCGCGTCTTTCTTCGCTTGCCCAGGCTTCGCGGGCGGCCGGAACCATGCCGCCCGGCTTCGTTGATCGCGTCGCGGCGGTGCTTGCCGAACTCGAAGACCGCACGACCGCGCCAGTCGCCACCATCCGTCTCGCTGACCCGCGCGAACTCTGCCCGGCGCCGGTGCGCCGTCTTCTCGACAGACTCGAGTCCTTGGGTTGCGCGCTCATAGTGATTGAGCCAGTCGCCTCCGCCTCTTCCGAGACCGCTCTGGGCAAACTCCAGCGCTGGATGCTCGGCGCTCCCTTGCCCGAGCGGGATACCGACAAAAGCCTTGCTCTCGCGACCGCGTCGAGCGAACCGCTGGCTGCGGAAATCGCCGGCCAGTGGATCGCCGGTCAGCCACCGGACAAGACCTTGGCGCTTATCGCGCAGGACGGCGATTCCGACTTGCTCGATCACGCGCTGCGTCTTTCCGGGCAGCCGCGGGCGGGGCGGAGCCGAACGTCGGTCCACCGCGGCTCGCTGCAGTTGCTCCTCCTCGCCTTCAAGGCCCGCTGGGAGCCTTTCGATGCCGGTGCCCTCATGGAAATCCTGGTGTTTCCAGGTTCGCCGGTCGCCCCGCGCGCAGCGCGAAGGCTCGCTGCAGCACTCGAAGAGGCGCCCGGACGGGGCGGGCCCGAATGGGAAGCGGCATGGGCGGCGATCGCCGCCGCCGAAGAGGAGCACGCCGGGGACGATCCTGATGCCAGTGCGAAAATCGCTCCAAAACTGGAACGCTGGCGCGCATGGACCGACGGTCGCCTTGCCGACCCGGTATCAGGCATGCCGCTGGTCGAGGCGCTGTACATCTGCGACCTTGTCATCGAGTGGGCTGCCCGCCGTTTTGCCGTTAGCGACGACAGGCTTCACGCGGCTACCGTCACACTTGGTACGCAAGTGCGGGCAGCGCTTACCGCGCTGGGGCGTGACCCGATGCCGCGGCTCCTCGTCGAACGGGTGATCGATCAGGCACTCGATCAGGGCGAGGCTAATCCCTCGGCACTGACCGAAGCGGCCGCTTGGCGATGCGTCGTCCACCCCGGTGCCATATGGGCGCCGGTCGACACCCTCCTCTGGTGGAATTTTAAGGCCACCACGGAAGGGAGCGAGCGCGCCCCGTGGAGCGCATGCGAACGCGCGGCGCTCGCCGCGGCGGGCTGTCCGGCGGACGAGTTCACGCGCGCCGCGCGCGCCGCCAGCACGGCGTGGGAGCGGGCAATCCTTCATGCGCGCGAGCGCCTCGTGCTCATCGCCGGCGGTCCGGACTGCGAAGACGAGGATAGCCTCCATCCGCTGGCCCACAGGCTCAAGCCGGCGCTCGATCTCCTCTTGTTGCCGCTGCGGCTCGAAATCGCGCTCGTCACGCCGCGCATCGAGATCGCCGGAACCGCAATTGCGCGTAGCACCCTCGATGCGCGGCAGCTTCCCGACGCTCAGCCCGCTTGGCTGGTCCCGCCCGGATTTGCGGAGCGGCTCGCGGCTCATACCGAATCCGCCACTTCGCTCGAGAGCCTTTTCTCGTGCCAGTTGCTCTGGGCCCTGCGGCACGTGGCCCGGCTGCGGCCGGGTCGGGTCCGTTCGATTCCGGACGGCAACCAGTTGCTCGGCAACTTGGCGCACGCCATCGCCCGCGAGGTCTTTCCGCCCGGACAGCCACCCGCGCCCGAAGAGGCCGAGGCTCTCGCCGAAGACCTGCTCGAATCGCGGATCGACCAGCTGGCCGCTCCGCTTCGCCAGCCTGAGCTGGCCGATGCCCTGACGCTAGCCCGGCGCCGGCTCCCGGCCGCGATGGCCGGCCTTGCGCGCTGCCTCGCCGAGAACGGCCTTGTCGTCGAGGGGACAGAGGCGCAGGTAAGCGGGACTTTTGAGACGCTGCTCGCACTGCGTGGTGCGGTCGATCTAGTGGCGCGCGACGCGGACGCAAACGCGGTTATCGTCGATCTTAAGTGGACCCACAGCGAGCGCGCCCGGGTTGACGAACTCGCCACCGGACGTGCTGTCCAGCTAGCGACTTACGGCGCCCTCGTTGCCGGGAATACGCCATACCGTGCGGGCTACTACCTGCTCAACCAGCGCCAATTCGCGACGCTCGCGGGCAGCGGGCTCGTGGGCCGGTCGGTCGAGGGCGCGCGCACGTTCGGCGAGACCTGGGAAGCGATTCTGGCCGGATGGCGGACCTGGCGAGAGGTAGCAGCAGACGGCCAGCTGCTTGCCGCGGGAGTCGAAGGCGTGGCCGATCTTCTTCCTGCAGACCTTCCGCTTGTGCGGGATGTTCACTGCGAATGGTGCGATTACGCCACGCTATGCCGCGTGCGGGGACTAGCATGACAGAGAGTGCCAGGCAGAACCGGGTCGACACGATCATTGCCAGCGCGGGCACAGGCAAGACCCACCGTCTCGTCGAGGATATCGTCGCCGAAGTCATTTCCGGAACCGAGCCGCATCGTATCCTCGCCACCACCTTCACCAAGAAGGCGGCAGCCGAGCTTGCCGGTCGAATCCGCGCGACGCTGATCCAGCGTGGCCGCCCAGACCTCGGCGCCGCGATGCTCGGCGCGCGCATCGGCACTGTCAATGCGGTGTGCGGGACGCTGCTCGGCGAATTTGCCTTCGAGACCGGCCGTTCGCCTATCACCGACGTGATTGCCGAGGATCGCCAAGCAATCGTCTTTGGCCGCGCCACCGGCGACGTCTTCGCCGAGCATGGGCCGGTGATCTCGGAAATAGCGGAGCGATTCGGCATTCCGGCAAGCGGCTATTCGCTTCACGGCCGCGCCGTGCGCGGCTGGCACGACGATGTCCAGCGGGCTGTCGATTTGGCGAGGTCCAACGGCATTACCGCCGAGCGGCTCGCGCTGTGCGCCGAGATCTCGTCCGCCAGCCTGCTGACGCTGTTCCCCGACCCAGGTGAAGACACGGCGGGCGCGCTCGACGCGGCGCTGCGGGGCGCGCTCGAATCCTGCATCGCCGCGATCGAACCGGCGCGCGCGGCGCTCAAGGCGGGTACGCTCAAGAGCGACGTACCGGCTGTGGAGAAGGCCTTGCGCTCTCTCGCGGCGGGCGATCCGATCGCCTGGCCCGACTGGGCCAAGCTCGCCAAGCTCGGCGCGACCAAGTCTGATGAAGCGCTTTTCGCCGGTGTGGTCGCATCCGCCAGCGCGCATCCGCGCCATCCGCGCCTTCACGCCGACATCGAGCGTTATTGCGAGGCTGTCCTCGGTTGCGCCGCGCGGTGCATGGCGGCTTATGCGACCTACAAGGCCGAACGCGGCCTGCTCGATTTCGTTGACCAGGAGATGCTCGCGCTGGCAATCCTCACGGAACCCAGTAATTGGGAGCGGCTGCGCGAACTTATTGGTGCGGTATTTGTCGACGAGTTTCAGGACTCGAGCCCGATCCAGATCGCGATTTTTACCGCGCTGTCGCGGATCGCTCCCCGCAACCTTTGGGTCGGCGATCCCAAGCAGTCGATATACGGCTTCCGCGATGCCGATCCTGCGCTCACCACCGCCGCAGCAGCAGCGATAACTGCCTCGAGCGGCGGCGCGACCGATTACCTCCAGCGCTCCTACCGGACCCGCCCGCAACTCGCCGCGTTCATTAATGCCGCGATCACCCCCAACATGTTGCGGGCCGGCATGACCGAGGAGGAGGTCCGCTTCGATCGTTGTGCACGCAGCGAACCGGACCTGATGCCGGCTGCGCTGTCGGTTTGGCCGACCGCGGGCAGGACCAAGGCGGCACGGACCGCGGCGCTCGCCGCGCGCGTTGCCGGGCTCAACGCCGAAGTCGATCCCGGCGCCTGGGCGGTCAGCGATAAGGACGGTGCGCTTCGTCCGGTCCGAGGCGGAGATATCGCGGTACTGTGCCGCGGCAACGCGCAGGTGTCCGAGCTTGCCACCGCACTTTCTGCGCATGGGCTGCGCGTCGCGGTCGATCGGCCCGGGCTGCTCGACCAACCCGAGATCGAGTTCACGCTTGCGGCGTTTCGATGGATCGCCGATCCCAGCGACGGCCTTGCGCTCGCCGAGATGGCGCGCCTGTCGAGCGACGACGACACCTGGTTCGAGGCCGTGTTCGAGGACGATCACGGGGCCGGTCTCGTAGCCTGCCTTCCGTTTTCAGGAGCCTTGGACGCTATTCGCGCGGAAGCGTCGCAGCGTACCCCGGCCGAGGTTCTCGACGCGCTTCTGCATGCCGAGACGGTGCTTGCTACGATGCTGCGATGGGGTAATGCCGAACAGCGGCTCCAGAATCTCGAGGCGCTGCGGGCTTTGGTGACGCTTTACCAGGAAGAGCAGCGCGCCGAGCGCCAGGCAGCGACGCTAGCGGGCGCAAGTGAGTGGATCGCTGCGCGCAGTGACGCGCGCCAGCCGCCAAGCCGCCATCCCGATGCGATCAATGTCCTGACCTATCACGGCGCCAAGGGCCTCGAATGGCCAGTCGTCATTCTCACGGAACTCGACGCAGCGGCCAAGGCCTGGCCCTTCCGCCTCACCGCCGTCGACGAGGCCGCTCCCGATTGGGCCGAGCCGCTCGCGGCTCGCGGATTGCGGTTCTGGCCCTGGCCCTACGGCGAGCAGCGCAAGGGCGTCGGGCTCGATGTTGCCGCCCCGGCCTCGCCCGAAGGCACCGCCGTGCTCGACGAGGAGCGTCTCGAACGCGCACGGCTGCTTTATGTCGGGCTCACTCGCGCGCGCGATCATCTCGTGCTGGCAGATCCCGGGAACGCCATGCTCTGGCTCGATGAACTGGCCGACGAGTCCGGCGCGCCGCTAATCTCGTTCCATCCTGAGAAAATAAGCGCAGGCGGCGTGGACTTTGCCGTCCGGCCGCCGCCCGATGCGCTGGAGATCAGTGCGGAAGCGGCGGCTCCGGCGCAGGAATACACCCGTCCCACCGCGGTGGCGGCAGTCCATCCGCCGCTGAGCCTGCGGCCGAGCGACGCGATCGCGGACACCGGCACGGTGAGGATTGCCGCCACCGAGGTGCTCGGTCCGCGGTTCGCGCTCGTAGGCGATCCCGATCTCCAGCGGCTCGGCGAAGCGATCCACCGCTTTCTAGCCGGGGAGGAACAAGCGCGCGGGCCCGCGCAGCGCATTTCTCGCGCGGCGGACATGCTTGCCCGGTGGGGCGTTCCCGAGTTCCAGCCCGAGGATCTCGTCGAGATCGCCGATCGGCTGCACGGGCTTCTTGACGAGCAGTACGGCGCCGCCGCGCGCTTGGCCGAATGGCCGGTTCATGCGCTTGAAGGTCTGCAGGTGCTCGGCGGCCGACCCGATCTCCTGGTCGACCTTGGCGACGGCTACGCGATCATCGATCACAAGAGCTTTCCCGGATCGGTCGAGATAGAAGCGGAGCGGCTGCGCGCGGTGGCCGGCCAGTTGGCTCTCTATGCACGCGCACTCCGGCAAGTGACCGGCAAGTCGCGCTTCGAGTACTGGATCCATCAACCGATCGCCGCGGTGATGACGCGCATCGAGGTAACTTGGGGCGAGTAGACGGCTGAATTAGGGGGCGCTTGCCGAAGGCTAGCTTCGTCATTTGGCCGCGCCGAAAGCAGACTTTCTGCAAGCGGCCCCGGTGCTGCGTGGCAGCAACGCGCCCCCAAAGTCGCCATACAAACGCACTTCAGCTCCGCCCATAAGCGGACCTGCAATACCGTTTCAAAGGATTGTCCGCTCTCTTCGGATGTCGTAGATTTCCATGAATGCTACAAGTGACATCATCCATGAGTTTTCGCGGGATTCGTTTCCTGCTGTCTGCCTTTGCGCTGGTCTCGCTCCTGCTGGGCGGCGGCGTGTATGCGCACGCCTACGAAATCAGTCCTCGCGATCACGTTCATGCCGCTGCGTCCGGCGACCATCACGGACACACTTCCGGTTGCCCGATGTGCAAGGAAGATGAACGACCGGTCCATTGCGGCGCAAACATCCTGATGACTGCTTCTGTCGCAGACCTCGACCATCCTGCCCTGGCACCGCAATCCACCGACATGCGCTACAGTCAGCTGGCCGGGCACCTCCTGATACCCGAATCCCCGCCACCCCGCGCTTTTCCCGTTCTCGAAATGTAACGCCGCAGCCTGACCGGCTGCACGACATCGAACAACGAGGAATGACAATGAAAATCCAAACACTAATCGGCGCGGGCGCCCTCGGCCTCGCGTCCGTTGCCGCTGCATATGCGCATGGTGGCGCGACTGGAATCGTCAAGGAACGCATGGAAGCCATGGAGAGCATGGGCGATGTGGTCAAGAAGCTGTCCGCCGTGATGCGCGGCGAAACCGAATACGATGCCGCGGCCGTAAAAGCCGGGGCCGAGACGATCCGCAAGCACGCAGGCAAAGCGATCACCGAGCTTTTTCCGGAAGGCAGCGCCGGTGGACCGTCGGAAGCGAAGCCGGACATCTGGTCCAATTGGGACGAGTTCTCGGCGCTGGCCGGTCAGCTCGAAACCCTTGCCGGAGGCCTCGAGGCCGCGGCCGGCAACGGACTGATGCATGGCGGCCGGGGCCCGGGCGCAGGCAACATGATGGGCCAGGGCAATGGCATGATGGGTTCCGGTTCGGGCATGATGAGAGGCGGGATGATGGGATCCGGTTCCCCGATGGCGGGCGGCGGCCTGATGGGCGGAGCCGGGATACCGGATGCCGACGCGCTCGCCGCGATGCCGGCTGACGGTGTATTTGCCATGACGGTGCAGACTTGCTCCGCATGCCACACGAAGTTCCGGGCCGAAGAGAACTAAACCATGCGGCGCCCCTTCAAGATCGCAGCCTTCGCCGCCATCGCGGCGGCGGGGAGCGGCGTCGCGCTCGCGGCATGGCCGATCGGCCGACCTGTTTCGCTGGAATCGCTCAGCGGCGATGCGGCGCGTGGCGCATATCTGGCTCGCATGTCCGGCTGTATCGCCTGTCACTCCGATACCGATGGCGGCGGCGCGCCGCTGGCCGGAGGACTGGAACTGAAGACAGGATTCGGCACATTCCGCTCGCCAAACCTCACGACCGATGACGAATACGGGATCGGCGCGTGGACGCCGGAGATGTTCGCCAAGGCTGTTCGCCAGGGCATATCGCCCGAAGGAGAACCCTATTACCCGGCTTTCCCGTATCCGTTCTATTCGCGTTTCTCGGACCAGGACATCGCCGATCTGTGGGCGGCCTTCCGGACCGTTCCGGCGACGGCTACGCCGTCCCGCGAACAGGAACTGCAGTTTCCCTACAGCTTCCGTCCGGCGTTGAAAGCCTGGCGGGCATTGTTCCTCGACATGGGGCCGCTGGAGCCGATGCCGGACAGGAGCGATGCGTGGAACCGCGGCCGCTACATCGTTCGCGGGCCGGCGCATTGCGGTGCCTGTCACACGCCGCGCAACCTGCTCGGCGCACGGCAGGCCGAATTCGCCCTGCACGGAGCCGACGGCCTGCCGGACGGCGGAAAGTCGCCGCGGATCACCGCGGACCGGCTGGAAGCGGAGGGCTGGACCGTCAACAACCTTGCCTATGCACTGCGCAGCGGCGTCACGCCCGAAGGCGACGTCTTCGGCGGCTCGATGGGCGAGGTCGTGCGCGACGGCACCGCCTTCCTGTCCGATGCCGATTTGCGCGCGATCGCCATCTATCTTCTCAACAAGGATGAACAAGATGAATCCTGACCGACGCGATTTCCTGCGGTGGACGTTGGGCGCCGCCGCTTTCGCCACTTTTCCACCCTACGCCGCAGCGCAGGACGCCGGCGTCATTCAGCTTACGGCGGGCCCGAGCGAGCATACGCTCTATCCCGAAGGTGCCGCGCCGTCCTCGCTGTGGACCTATAACGGCATGTCGCCCGGACCGGAGATCCGGGTCGCAAAGGGCGATCGCGTGCGCGTCCGCTTGACCAACAACCTGGAAGAGCCCACCTCGGTACACTGGCATGGCATCCGCATCGACAATGCGATGGACGGCGTCGCCGGACTGACGCAGGAGCCGGTGCCGCCCGGCGAAAGCTTCGACTACGACTTCGTCGTACCGGATGCCGGGACCTTCTGGTACCACGCCCACAACAAGAGCTGGAACCAGGTCGCGCGCGGTCTCTATGGGCCGCTGATCGTCGACGAAGCCGAACCGGCCTTCGACCGCGATCACGACCTGACGCTGGTGATCGACGACTGGCGGCTCGGCAATGATGGGGCGCTGGATCTCGCCAGTTTCGGATCGCTGATGGACTGGAGCCATGGCGGACGGATGGGCAACTGGCTGACCGTCAACGGCAGGAGCCTGCCGGCATCCAAGCTGAAGGCGGGCGAGGCCTATCGTCTGCGGCTGATCTGCGCGGCCAATGCGCGGGTGTTCGAGCTCGACCCGGCGCGTTTCGGCGCGAAGGTGCTGGCCTATGACGGGCAGCCGCTGCCGGAGCCTGTCACGCTCGACTATTCGCCGTTCCTGCTCGGGCCCGCGCAACGGGTAGACCTTCTGGTCGTGCCGCAGGAGGACTTCGCGCTGGAGGAAATCTCGGGCAACGAGCCGTTCGCCTTTGCAAGCTTCAAGGTCGAAAAGGGCAGTGGCGGCGACGAGGCAGTTCCCCGGCTCGCCGCCAACGCCATTCCCGAGCCGGACCTGTCAAATGCACAGACCGTGCGACTGGAGATGACCGGCGGCGCGATGGGCGGCTTTGCCGAGATCGTCTACAAGGGCCGCAGGCTGCAAGGCGAGGATTTTCAGTCCACGGGCCAGGTTTGGGCGTTCAACGGCGTCGCGAACCTCGCCGACGAACCGCTGTTCCGGGCCAGGCGGGGCGAGACGGTCGTGATCGAGACGGTCAACGACACCGCCTGGGTGCATGCGATGCACACGCACGGCCACCATTTCCGGATTGTCGAACGGTCCGGTGCAACGGCCGACGACGGCCGGCCCTGGCGCGACACATTCCTGATCGGGCCGCAGCAGACGACGAAAATAGCCTTCGTCGCGGACAATCCCGGCAAATGGCTCCTGCATTGCCACATGCTGGAACACGCGGCGGCAGGCATGAACACCTGGTTCGAGGTGGCCGACAGCTAACCAATATACACCGAACCGACAATCGCGATTCCGCGACCAACTCGAACCCTCTAACGCAGGAAATAAAGGAGTTCCGAAACATGAAACGCTTCCTTTCCATCCTTCTTGTCGCATCGGCTGCCGGACTGGGCGCCGTTATGCCGGGTCACGCGCAGGACGACATGACTATCACCGTGTTCAAGACGCCTTGGTGCGGCTGCTGCCATGTCTGGACGGAGGCAATGCAGAAGGCGGGATACACGGTCAGAGTCCGCGACATGGAAGATCTGACGGTGGTCAAGAGGCAAGCCGGCGTGAGCGCAGAACTCGAGGCATGTCACACCGCAATACTGGATGTCGGCCGCAAATACGTCCTAGAGGGGCACATACCGCTGGAGGCGATAGAGAAACTGGCCAGCGAACAGCCGGACATTCGCGGCATCGCAACACCGGGCATGCCGTCAGGTTCGCTCGGCATGGATTACGACCCGAGTGCCCGTTACGACGTTTATGCTTTCACCGATGATCCCGCAGACAAGCCAACCGTCTTCTACGAGGCCGGCAGGTGATGACGGCAAGACGTTTCGCTGTTCTGGCGACGATCGGGCTTGCGCTGCTGGCGGCGCTAGCCTTCTGGCTGTTGCCCGACGCACAACAAGCCGAAGGATCGTTGCTGCGGCCCGACGACAAACAGATTGTCGCCGCGGGCGCGGCGATCTACCAGGCCAATTGCGCGTCCTGCCACGGCGTTGACCTAAAAGGCCAGCCGAACTGGCAGGCGCCCGGGGAGGACGGCCTGATGCCTGCGCCGCCGCATGACGAGACCGGGCATACCTGGCACCATCCCGACGAGATCCTGTTCGCGATCACCAAACACGGTGTCGCGAAGGCCGCCAATCTCAAGGACTACAAGTCGGCGATGCCCGTCTATGAGGGTGTGCTGTCCGACGAGGAGATGATCGCGGCGCTGTCATGGATCAAGGCGCAGTGGCCGGGGGAAGTCCGGCAGCGGCACGACGAGATGAACGCGCAGTACCAGGCTCTGGAAAAGGAGGCTTACAAGTAAGTCAGTCTCTTCTGGAACCGCTTCGATCTGGCAACTGCCGGCGTGTGAACCAGATCACGAGCGGAGGTATCGCAAGCCATTGAAGGAGGGGGCTCAGGCCGGTGCCGAACGGCGGCACCATAGGCATTAGGTCCGAGTAGCTCCAGCGCATGGTTACCTGCGTGTAGTAGTACTCGAAGCCGACCGTCAGCGCGATGCCGGCGCCAAGATTCAGCAGCGAATGCAGCGGTTGCGGATCAATGATCCAGTAGCGAGACCGCGCCGCCGCGCTGGCGATCCAGAAAGCGGTCAGTGCGAAACCGACATCGCCGATCGTGGCGGAGGTGCAGAGCTTGACCCCTTCCCAGTGGGGCAGGTCGGTCATGCCGGCATATGTCGGCGCCTGCAGATACTCCCAGACAAAATGCAGAAGGAATGAAAAGACGACCACACCGAATTCAGGTTGGTTCGTGATGCCGCGCATTATCGGGCTCCCGATTTCGACAGAGCGGAGAAATCTAAACGTTCCGGCAAGTGGAAGGTCAATTCAAGGACTCTGATAGCGCTCCCGAACGCGGACTGCGCCTGGCGAACTCCCGGTAGAGCGCCTCGCGGCTTACGCCCAGCTCGGCCGCGAGTTCCTGCCAATGCCCCTTGGGCGGAAGAGATCCATTGTTCGCGGAGATGGCCGGAACTCCAAGGCGGAGAAAACCGAAAACGGCGCCGTCCTGACGGCGACCGGGGATACAACCCGTATTCTCGCGCTAGGATTCATTAGCTCGATGGCCTTGGGGCGCACCACCAGGCACACCACTTGGCATTGGCACGCGGAGAGATGCCTCACTGATTGCGGCACTTCGCACGTTTTCCGTGATCCAGCATTGTGAAGTTCCGGATAGAAAATGATTTTTTCACGAATCGGAACGAGGATTGTCGCCCGGTTAGCCCTCGTAGCTCAAATCGGTAGAGCACCTGAATTGTTGTCAGGAAGATGGAGGTTCGAATCCTACCGAGGGCCCCAAAAACCTAAACGAGCCCGCTGATTCATCGAAGCCACGGGATCATCCGCCGGAACACACCGTCGCCGCGTGTCAGGTGATAGGCGGCGGCGGCGATGTGGACCGATGCAAGTATCAGAATGACATCCCAAAAAAACGCATGGATCACCCGCGCAGGCCCCCAGAGATAAGTCGTGACAAAGCCTGCAGTGACTTGGCACAGAACCGCGAGATAGAGCCCACCGTGAACGATCGACGCCAGGCGTTCCGTCAAGGCCAGATGCATTGGCGGCCGCCGACGGTAACTCGCATGCGCCAGCATTAGCCTAATCGCCATTACCCCACCGATGAGCACGCCGGCATAGGTATGAATGGCATGCTGTATCAAATCTGATTCCGACGGAGGAAGCAGAGGATTGTGTGTTCGGGGTATCGCGCTCGACGTGTACCATTGCCCGAAAATCAGAAGCACAACAAACCAATGCAGCGCTATTTGCAGTTGTGTATAGGGGCGCTGCACGTGATTTCCACCTGACGTTCCTGTCACTGCCGCACTCCGATTTCAGTTCGTGATCATAACGCACAACCCGGTTCCGGCACCGAGGACTATCCCGCCTGCACGTCCAGTTCTGTCATCATGCCCGTTGCCATATGTGCCATGTGATGGCAGTGAAGCATCCACGGCGCGATCTCCCCCGCATCGAAAGCTATGGTGACCATTCCCATGGGTGGCACGTGTACCGTATCGCGCATCGCTCCGGCGAACCGATGGCCATTCACATCTACCACCTGGAACACGTGGCCATGCAAATGCATCGGATGCGCCATCATGGACATGTTGTGAAACATCATTTCAACGCGTTCGCCCGCCTTCACCGCGATGGGCGTGTGACTGCCCCAGATCTGTCCGTTGATCGTCCAGACATAGGGCATCATTGCTCCTCCGAGCATCACCATGTGGCTCCTGTCGGCGGGCCGCGCGGCGAGAGGACTTGCCGCGCGCAAAGCTAGCTCTTGTGTCATGTCTCCGGAGAAGGCGGAATGACCGCTATCGGACGTAGTTGCGATAGCAGAAACCTTGGCTCCGGTCGGCGCCAGGACGATTCCCGTCCGCTCGCGGGCGCCTTCGCGAAGCGCCAAAATCGGTAATGCGTGCCCGACGGCCGGCACGGTAATTTCTATGTCCAGCCGTTGCGCATGCGCCAATCCGAAACGTCGTCCAGACAGGGGCACGACCGGGTGACCATCCACCGCGACAAGGCGGCCTTCGAGTTCGCCCAAATCGATCCAGAACGCCGTCATCGACGCGGCATTGATGATCCGCAGCAGGACACGTGCCCCACGGTCGACAGCGATCACCTCCGGATCGTCCAAAGTTCGATCGTTGGCGATATAGGCATCGAAGTCGAAGTCATTCAGGTCCATGCTCATTCCGGGCATCTGATCCATGCCCCGCATCAAGCCCATCATTTGATCCATTCCGGAGCGCATTTCGGGCATTGTCCCTTCTGTGCCATGGTTCATTCCCGACATTCCGCCCATTGCATGACCGCCCTGTTGAACATCGCCATGATCCATCGCCATGCCGCGGCTGATTTCGTCGAGAACCTCGGCGCCGGACTTGAAGGAAAAGTCGTGCAAGAACATGACGACTTCCTGCCGGTCCGCCGCCACGTCCTCCGCGCTTCGCACTATCAAGGATGCGGCCAGAAGATCTACCTCCTGTGCGGGCACGTGAGCATGCATCCAGAATGTCCCCGACAGCGGAGCGAAATCGAACGAACGGGTTTCGAAGGGTTGGAGCATCGGATTGGTATTTGAAACCCCGTCCTGCGCGTTTGGCGGGATCTGGCCATGCCAGTGGATGATGGTCTCGACGTCGAGCTCGTTCGTCAGATCGACACGGAAGCTTTGCCCGGGATCGAGCGTGAGGCCGAGTCGTCCCGACCCATCCATCAGGCCAAGCGCGCTGCCCGAACGCCCGCCAATATCAAGGCTGCGGCGAACGACGCGAAGAGTCTTCGCTTCGGTCGCCGCGCGCGCTCGTGCCGGAACCAGCACCTGGGCTGCAGCGAGGCAACCGGCGGCAACGCTTCCAGCGAGAAAACCACGTCGTGTAGTCGAGTTCATTTGAAAACCTTTGGGTTCGAGGATCGGGGTGCTGCGTCACTCAGGACTTCAGTTCCAGTTGCCGGAGTCTGAGCGAATTGACGACCACCGAGATCGAGGAGGCACTCATCGCGAATGCGGCGAACATCGGGCTGATCAGGATGCCGAAAAACGGGAAGAGAATGCCTGCAGCCACCGGAACGCCCAAAGCATTGTAGATCAGGGCGAAAAACAGGTTCTGCCGTATGTTGCGCATGGTCCCGTGCGCCAGCCGGCGAGCACGGACGATGCCATCGAGATTGCCCTTGACCAGGGTAAACCCCGCGCTTTCGATCGCGACGTCGGCCCCGGTTCCCATGGCGATCCCGACATCGGCCTGGGCCAGAGCCGGAGCGTCGTTCACGCCGTCGCCCGCCATCGCGACCTTGCGCCCCTGTTGCTGCAATTCCTGGATGATGCGCGCCTTGTCTTCGGGAAGCACATCGGCGCGGATCTCATCGATGCCCAGGCGTGCAGCGACGGCCTTCGCCGTTCGTTCGTTGTCGCCAGTCGCCATGATGATGCGGAAGCCCAGCTTATGCAGCGCCTTCAGCGCATCCGGCGTGGTCTCCTTCACCGGGTCGGCGACGGATACGAGGCCGGCAACCGCACCGTCGACGACGACGAACATGACAGTCTCTCCCTCGTCCCGGAGGCCATTGGCTTTCTCGGTCATCTCGCCTGCCTCCAGGCCGAGTTCGCGGATCATAGCGAGATTGCCGAGCGCCACGGCTCTGCCGTCCACGGTGCCCTTCACGCCCTTGCCGGTAACCGCCTCGAAATCATCGGCTTCCGCCATCTCCACGCCGCGCTCTTCGGCTCCTCGTACGATGGCCTCGGCGAGCGGATGTTCCGAACCACGCTCCAGGGATGCCGCGAGACGCAGCACTTCGCTCTCGTCATGACCGCGCTCGGCCAGGACCGCCACCAGTCGCGGTTTGCCTTCGGTCAGCGTACCCGTCTTATCGACGATCAGCGTATCGACCTTCTCGAATCGTTCGAGCGCCTCGGCGTTCTTTATGAGCACTCCGGCCTGGGCCCCGCGTCCCGTCGCCGTCATGATCGACATCGGCGTGGCGAGACCGAGGGCACAGGGACAGGCTATGATCAGCACCGCGACCGCGGCAATCAGGGCATAGGAAAGAGCGGGCTCCGGACCCCAAAGCGCCCAGCCCAGAAAGGCAATCGCTGCGATGCCGATCACGGTCGGCACGAAATAGCCCGATACCTTGTCGGCGTATTTCTGTATGGGCGCGCGCGAGCGTTGGGCATTAGCGACCATTTCGACAATTTGGCTCAGCATCGTGTCGGCGCCGACGCGTGTGGCCTTCATGATAAGGCTTCCCGTGCCGTTGATGGTGGCCCCGGTCACCGGATCACCAGCGACTTTCTCGACCGGAACGGGTTCGCCCGTAATCATGCTTTCGTCGATCGAGGAACGCCCGTCGATGACCACACCGTCCACGGGCACCTTGTCGCCGGGCCGCACGCGAATGCGGTCACCGACCGCAACATGTTCGAGCGGGATTTCCTCCTCCGTTCCGTCATCGCGCATAACCCGGGCGGTCTTGGCGGCCATGTCGAGAAGCGCACGGATCGCCCTGCCCGTACCCTCGCGAGCTCGCAATTCCATCACCTGGCCGAGAAGCACGAGCGTCACGATGACTGCAGCGGCCTCGAAATAGACGCCGACATGGCCTTCAGGATCCCGGAAACCGCTGGGGAAAATATCGGGAAAGAGCACAGCGACGACGCTGAAGGTCCATGCGGCCATGACGCCCATGGCAATCAGACTGAACATGTTCAGCTTCATCGTGCGAAAGGATGTCCAGCCGCGAACGAGGAACGGCCAACCCGACCAGAGGACCACGGGCGTACCGAGCGCAAGCTCGATCCAGAGAGTCACCCGCTCGCCAAAGATCTCGCGAACGCCGGGGAACCCGACAAAGGGACCCATGGTGAAGATCAGGAGCGGTACGGTGAGGACCGCGCCAATCCATAGACGCCGCGTAAAATCGACAAGTTCCGGATTCGGCCCCTCTTCAACCATGGCCGCGGATTCCAGTTCCAGTCCCATGCCGCATATCGGGCATGAACCGCCATGTGTCTGACGCACTTGCGGATGCATTGGGCAGGTATAGACGGGCCCATCATATCCAGCGGGAACTTCGTCATACTGATTTTTGTCGACCGAAGAGCTGTCTTCGATTCCTGTCGCGTGATGATGGTGTTCGTGCCGGGACGTCATCGCAATCGCTCCTTGTCCTGTCACATGTTGTGCTGTTTGTAGGTAATGCCGTTTGCGGTCTGGAGCTCACGGACGTACTGGACGATTTTCTCCACCTCGACGCGCGTGACATGGTCCTGCTTCGGCATGTCGCCATAGGGCCAGTGGTGCTGCCTGACCCCGTTCGCAGCAGCCAGGAAAAAGGCAGCATCAGAGTGATGACCCGGATTGTATATGTCGTGGATCAGCGGAGGCCCCTTGTCCGTGCCGGATGCACGGTCTCCGTGGCAGGCGGCGCAGTTGTCGTTGAACAACACCTGCCCGACGCGCGCCTCGCTCGACAGTTCCGGCATAGACACGGCCACAACCGTAGCCTCGGGTTCGGACCGAAAAGTTTTCGACACTAAGACCGCGGCCCCCAAGCCGAAAAAACCCAGGATAAAAACCTTCGGAAGGTTTGCTCGTATATTCACTATTTGTCTCCATCTATGTAACCGGAAGCTCCAATGGGCTCACCGGAAGCTTCGTAATTAGTTCAGCCGATGACTATTTTCTCGCCGTTGACGAGTTTGTTGGGTGGAACGATAAGGTTCTTCGGCGCAGGGCCCCGCCGTACACGTCCGGACGTGTCGTAATGGGAACCGTGGCAGGGGCAGTACCAGCCACCCCAGTTGCCTCTGGGATCGGATTCCTTCTGCCCGAGAGGGACGCAGCCGAGATGCGTGCACACGCCAACTACGACTAGCCACTCGGGATCTTGCACCCGATTGGCATCGCGTTGCGGATCAATAAGATCGGCATCGTCGTCAGCGACTGCCGCATCGATTTGAGCTCTCGTTCGCCTGTCAATGAACACCGGACGGCCATGCCACATAGCGGTCACGCGCTGCCCAACCTCGATGTCACCCAATGGGATTTCGACTGTTGAGAGGCTACGTACACTTGCCGAAGGATTCATGCTGTCGATAAACGGCCAGGCGAAAGCCGCGGCGCCCACGACAACCATCGCTCCTGTCGCGACGTAAATAAAATCGCGTTTGGTCACCGGCCGGCCGGCATCTGATGCTAATGCGGACATGGGACTTCTCCTTGCTATCGGACGGAGGTCACGCCGGATTATCCGGCGTTCCCTCTCGCCCCTGTTTCAAGGTCGGCGTGACTGACTACGCACCGCTATTGCCGCGATGTCGTCTACTCGTCATCGGATTTGTCCATCAGTTCCTTGATACGCGCTGGGATGTCCTTTTCGGTGAAGCCGGCCTGAACGTCGGCGTCATGGACGAACGCTATGATGTCGGCCAGTTCGCTACCATCGAGTTCGATAGGCGCACCGAGCTCATCGCGCTGCATTGCCACCATCGCTTCCGCACCCCGCCACATGCGGGCGGTAAACTCGAATGGATTCATCGGTAGAGTCATCGTCGACGCATCCAAGGCCGGTGCGTCCTCGCCGCCGACTCCGTTTATCGAGTGGCACACGACGCATCCCTTGCTCGCGAACAGCTGCTTGCCCCTGACAGGGTTCATCTGCGGAATCATCAAACCCGGACTCATCATGCCATTGTTCATCATGTCGTCCTGGCCCGCCGCAGCGGTCACCAGGCCGAAGACGATCGCTCCTCCTAGAAGCGCTGAAGTCATGGCATTTGAAGTTGCGTATCTGTACATGACGGTCTCTCCATTCGTCTCTCCGACCCACTTCCAGGAGATCACCACCTTTTGGGGATGCGCACTGGAAACAGTTCGGCCGCTGTCCCAAGATTATTCGACTTGGCGATCCGGGCCCTCGGTCGGGCAGTGGGTATTTCGACTTCGTCCGAACCTAAGCGGACGCCGGCACTCATTGCGTCCCGGACAGGATCAGGCGTTGTTGCCGATTGGATCGCGGTATGACGAGCTCACAGAACATCGAATCCGTGGCCGAACTCGGTGTCCCACTCGCGCACGTCTCCGCGCGACATTCTGCCGGCCAGGTTTGGCCGAGGTCTCAGGTTATCTTGGGAGGGGGTGAAGGAAACGGCAGGAACAGCCGGTCCGGAGGCAGCTTCGTCGAAAAGAACTGTATCTGACGAGTTGCGTCGATGCGGAGCGCACCTGCGACAAGTATTGCAGGTGATAGGCAGTGATTGCCTGTGCTGCATTCCTTGGAATGGGCAGGAGCGATGCCACCGCTACTAGACCCATCATGCGAATGGCTCATGACGGTAATCGCATGTAAATCAACATCGGCGATCTCGCCGAACTGGTGGAAAAGCGGAGCAAGAACGTAAAATACCGCAACTACCGTCCACAACAACGATCTGCGGCGCGGCAGCGCATTAGAACTGGTTCTTACCCGGGCTGCGAACATCGTCCTTAAACCGAATTCATCCTATCATATTCCAGCCGGCTTCATAACGCCTGATCTGCACCAATGCATTGACCATGACCAAGATCGTCGAGTATCGGGCAGTCTGGGCGGTGATCACCCGCACACGCATTGACGAGTTCAGCGAGTGTCGACCGCATGGAATGGAGCTGCGCAATCTTTTCGTCGATCCTCGCCAAATGGTCTTCGGCGATATGCTTCACGGCAGCGCTTTCCCGGCCATCATCCTCATAGAGAGCCAGAAGATTTCGGCAATCCTCGATCGTGAATCCCAGAGCACGAGCGCGACCGAGAAATGCCAGTTTGTGCAGATCCTTGTCCTGGAAACTGCGATAGCCGTTTTCGCCCCTGCGCGGTTGGATGAGGCCGATATCCTCATAGTACCGTATCGTCTTCGCAGGCAGGCCGGATATGCGCGAGACATCACCAATATTCATGATCTGCTTCCTTCTCATTCGGCCGGCGCCGGCACCAGCCGTGCGGGGCGTGACAGGGTCGTATCCCTTTCATCCATTGCCGGGGCGATTCGGCGCAACCGCAGCGCATTCGTCAGCACGAAGACGGACGACAACCCCATGGCGCCGGCGGCCAATATAGGTGACAGAAGCACACCGAACGCGGGATAGAGAACGCCGGCGGCGACCGGGATCAGGGCCGTATTGTATCCGAACGCCCAGAAAAGGTTCTCGCGGATGTTGCGCATGGTCCGGCGGGAGACCTCGAACGCGTTGACCACGCCGCGAAGGTCGCCCGACATCAGCACGACATCAGCGGATTCGATGGCGACGTCGGTCCCGGTTCCGATTGCAATGCCGACATCGGCATGAGCGAGCGCCGGAGCGTCGTTGATGCCATCGCCCACGAAAGCGATCCTTTGACCCTTCTTCCGCAATTCGTCGAGCGCGGCGACCTTGCCGTCGGGAAGGACTCTGGCGATCACATGATCGATTCCGGTTTCATTTGCGATGGTTTCAGCGGTCTCCGGCTTGTCGCCCGTGATCATGGCCACCTTCAATCCGAGCTTGTGCAGTTCCTGAATGGCAGCCGCACTTGTTGATTTCACCGGATCCGCCACGCCGAACAATGCAGCCACCTTTCCGTCAATCGCGGCGTACAGGGCGGTATGACCGCGCTGAGCAAGCCGTGCTTCGTCGGCAGCCAGCGCCCCCAGGTCCAGGCCTTCGCGTTGCATCAGCCGGTCAGCGCCAACCAAAACCTCGGCCGTGCCGACGCGAGCGCGGACTCCGTACCCCGTCATGGTGTTGAATTCCGACACCTTATGACGCGCTGTTCCTTCGCGACGCGCGCCGCGAACGATAGCTTCGGCAATGGGGTGCTCCGACTGCTCCTCGACCATGGCAACATGGGCCAATACGTCGGTGCGGTCGAATCCTTCGGCCACGATCACGTCGACGAGTTCGGGGCGACCTTCGGTGAGAGTGCCGGTCTTGTCGAATGCGACCACGTCGACCGAGCTGAGGACCTGCAGTGCATCGCCCTTGCGGAACAGAACACCCATCTCGGCAGCACGCCCGGTGCCGACCATGATGGAGGTCGGCGTGGCAAGCCCCATCGCGCAAGGGCATGCGATGATGAGGACCGACACGCCGGCCACCAGCGCCAGGGTCAGCGCCGGATCCGGGCCGAATACCAACCAGATCACGACCGTCAGCGCGGCGATCGTCATGACCGCCGGAACGAACCAGAGCGTAATTTTGTCGACGAGTCCCTGGATCGGCAGCTTCGCACCCTGCGCTTCTTCGACCATTCGAATGATCTGGGAAAGGGTCGTATCGGCGCCCACGCGCGTTGCCCTAAAACCGAAGCTTCCAGCACCGTTGACCGTGCCGCCGGTTACCGGGTTTCCGGATGCTTTTGCGACTGGTACCGGCTCCCCGGTGATCATGCTCTCATCAACGTGGCTCTCGCCCTCCACCAGTTCGCCGTCTACGGCAATCCGCTCGCCTGGACGCACAAGGAGAACATCGCCAAGCCGGATTTCCTCGATCGGCACTTCGACCGGCTCGCCATCGCGCAAAACGCGCGCGGTTCTCACCTGAAGCCCAAGAAGTTTCTGGATGGCCGCGCCGGTACGGCCCTTTGCCCGCGCCTCAAGGAACCGTCCCAACAGGATCAGCACGACGATCACCGCTGCGGCTTCGAAATAGACCGCTCGGACGGCTTCCGGAAGTAGCCAGGGCAGGAATGTTGCAATGACGGAGTAAATGTACGCCGCGCCAGTCCCGACCGCGACGAGGCTGTTCATGTCCGGAGCCCCCTTGACGAGAGCGGGGATGCCTTTGAGATAGAACACCCTCCCTGGCCCGAGCAGCGCGGCTGTGGTCAGCAGGAACTGGATAATCCAGCTAGCCTGATGCCCGATCGTGCTTCCGATGAATTCGTGCATTCCAGGCACCACGTGGCTGCCCATCTCCATCACGAACACGGGCAAGGCAAGGACAGCTGCCAATATAGTGCGGCGCTTGATCTCTTTCGCTTCTTCCTCCTTGCGGGCCACACGGTCGCTTGAACTGGACGCTTCGGCGATTTCGGCCGGATAACCGATTTCGGCCGCCGCCGCGATGAATTCGGCGGGGCCGGTCGCCCCTTCAAGATATGTGACAGTAGCGGTTTCAGACGCCAAATTCACGTTGACATCAAGAACACCCGGCACGGCCGCGATCGCGTGATCCACCCGCCCGACACAGGATGCACATGACATCGATTCGATGTTCAGCGTGACACTTGCACGCCGTGCCGGATAACCGAGCTCATCCAGCTTGTTGGCGGCCTCAGCAAGCCGATCCGGGTCTTCTATCGTCAACCTGGCCGTTTCGTTTGCCAGATTGACCGAAACATCGCGGACACCCTCGATTCCAGAAAGCGCGCGGTCGACCCGTCCCACACAGGACGCGCACGACATGCCTTCGATGGAAAGTGAAACAGACTGATTGCCGTTCATCGACGTCTCCAATTCAGAATTGTTTCAAGGGAAATAATTGTTCCAGTCACTGGAAGGTCAAGGGCGGGGATGCGATTTTTTTCTGACCAGCCAAGTTCGCTTGACCCTCCAGTTGGTGGAACCTCTATCTTCCAGCCGTCCAATACCTATGGAGACTAAAAGAATGAAATTCAGCGTTCCCGAGATGAGCTGCGGTCATTGCGTCGCGGCGATCGAAAAGACCGTGAAAAACGCCGATCCCGATGTCGAAATCGCCTGCGACCTGGCGAGCAAGACCGTGGAGATCAACAGCGACTTGCCGGCCTCGGATATCAAGGTCGCGATCAAGGAGGCCGGCTACGATTCTGATCTTCTCGAGGCGGCTTGAGAATTTCATTCGCCCTGAACGTGCGCGAGCCTCGCTCGCGCCGATCCCGGTCACTGTCGAAGTGAGGAAATGAGATGAACTACACCTACAACCGCCTTCTTTCCAACGTGCCCATCGACGAGGCGGATGCTCGTACGCGTGACGCGCTCAAGGAACAAGGATTCGGCGTACTTACCGAAATCGACGTCAAGGAAACGATGAAGAAGAAGATTGGTGCCGAGATGGACGGTTATCGCATTCTCGGTGCATGCAACCCGAACATGGCCCACAAGGCCATCGGCCTGGAGCCACGGATCGGTGCGATGCTTCCATGTAACGTTATCCTGCGCGCCGTCGACGGTGGGACGGAACTAAGCGCCATCGACCCCGTTGCCTCTATGGCGGCGATCGACAACGCTGACCTTCACGCTGTCGCGGCAGATGTGCGTGACATGCTGAAGAAAGCGATCGATCTGGCCTAACCTAGTACGCCATCAGGACAGGAGCGAAGATCGACTCGTGACGTCCGACTACCAGAAGAACAGCATCTCGCTGACTGGCGCCATATCGATGGGTACCGGCGTGATGATCGGTGCCGGTATCTTCGCGTTAACTGGCCAGATCGCCGAACTTGCGGGCGCCTGGTTTCCGTTGTCATTCTTCGTCGGCGCTGTCGTCACTTTTTTCAGCGCTTACAGCTACATCAAGATGTCGAATGCGTATCCGTCTGCCGGCGGTATCGCGATGATTCTGGAAAAAGCCTACGGACCGGGAATCATCGCCGCCGGAGCGGCGCTGTTGATGGCGTTCTCGATGGTGATCAATGAGAGTCTCGTCGCCCGCACGTTCGGCACATACACGCTTCAATTGTTCGGTGCCGGGGAAAACCGGGTACTTGTCCCGGCCTTGGGCGTCGGGCTGATCGTTTTCGCGTTTCTGGTCAACATTTCCGGCAACCGTTCGATCGGCCTGTTTTCCTTTGTCATGGCGCTTATGAAAATCGGCGGCATCGCCTTATTCGGGATTGCCGCGCTCTGGGCTAGCGGCTTAAGTTTTGAACCGGCAACCTCCGAAGTCGATTATCCTCTGGCAGGATTCGTTGCGTCCGTCGCGCTCTCTATTCTCGCCTTCAAAGGATTCACGACGATCACCAACAGCGGCGCCGAGATCGTCAATCCGCACCGCAATGTCGGCCGGGCAATCATGGTCTCCATATCGGTCTGTGTCGTCGTCTACCTGCTTGTGGCGTTCGCTGTAGGATCGAACCTGACGATCCCGGAAATCATCAAGGCGAAAGATTACTCGCTCGCCCAGGCAGCAAAACCTGCACTCGGCCAAACTGGTTTCTATCTCACGATCCTGCTTGCCATCATTGCTACGGCCTCGGGACTGCTCGCCAGCGTGTTCGCCGTATCACGCATGCTCGCTATGCTGACGGACATGAAACTGATCCCACACAGCCATTTCGGCATGCCCGGGAGAATTCAAAAACACACCCTTGTCTATACGGTCGTCGTGGCGGCGCTGCTCACGACCTTCTTCGACCTAAGCCGGATCGCGTCTCTCGGTGTGTTTTTCTATCTGGTGATGGACATCGTCATACATTGGGGTGTGTTCCGGAATCTGCGCCATGACATTGGAGCGCACGGAAGCATCCTGATTTCGGCAATTTCCCTGGACGCGATCGTACTCGCTGTCTTCGCGGTGATGAAGATCCGCACGGATCCAGTCATCGTTGGGACGGCCGCCTTGGCGATTATCTTGGTGTTCGCGTTCGAGTACTGGTTTCTGTCCGGCAGGGCGCATGCGGACCGAAATCGATGAACAATCACCCGTAGACCTGATCGAAAGTAAAGGAGACTAACCATGATGTACGGTGGACAATGGGGCTTTTTCGGCGGCGGATTGGTGATGCTGCTCGTCCTCGTCTTGCTTGTTCTGGCCATTGCGGCACTGGTGAAATACCTAAGAAGCTGACGCCAGTCCGGTCTTCGCCGGATTGCTGTGCAATCCGGCGGAAAGGTCTTTGCTTGCCAGTATCTTTAGCAAAATCGAATCTTAAGGCTTCATCGGACGCTCAAGCCTAGCTGTCTCCACAGCGATAGAAGGCGTGATAGCCAACCGTGACCTCTCATCAAGGGCGAAGAAAAGCTCGGCAACTGGACGCCGGGAAGAGTCCTGTTCCAGCGAACCGACCGTCATTGTCAAGCTCGGTGCTTCGAAGGATTTGACGCGCGCTCCTGGCTCTCGCTCCGGAGAGCGGAACGATCTCGCCGTTCGGTATCAAGACACTGTCGGCGCGGTCGCCGGATGCCCAGAGAGTCGGATCCGTTTCCGGACCGTGGTTGTATTCGCAGGGCCTCAGTGAGTTCGGCACCTTGCTCATTGCCGTGGACCGTACTGCTTCTAAGCCACCAAGCCGTTATAGTGGTTCGTGAACATTGATTGAACGCTCAGCAGCCTATCAGGCTGGTGCGAGGACGGGCGCCCAGTCAACTCTGTGGGTTGATGAACGCCGCTATCTTAACAGGTTCGCTTTTCCATTAACAAACACTTTGCCTCGTCAGGAGAATGACCGATTTCTCATGGTGTTGTTCCAATTCCGGACAGTCCGCTTCCGGCCCCGAAGTCGCCAGTCCGCAATGCGCCCTCATGTTCGTCGTTCCCGACTGCGACCCGTAATCCCGAATGCGGTCATATACTCAACCGAGCATTGAGCGTCTACTATTTGGTGGAAAACGGCTGACGTGACAGTCCCCGTATGAGGCACCGCCTCTGGCCACGCCACATCGCCTCGGCTAATCCTCATTGCTCGTAGGAACGAAGCTGGAGAGCGAGTTGCTCGAATACGCAACAAAGGCCCTTTTAGAACGCTTTGCTCGCGAGATTCCGCTTACTGAGCAAGCCAAGGTACGGAAAAGCGCTGAGGACAGAAGTCCTGCTGGGACGACGTTCCTGTCACATTCAAGTCAGGACGGGGAGTGGCTGGTCGGCGCCATCCGCTTGCTAGAAGGGCACGGGGCAACGGTGTATGTCGACAAGAAGGATCCGAAGCTTCCACCTTACACGAACAAGGACACTGCGGCGGGCCTGAAGAACCGGATTCACCAGTCTCGCAAGTTCGTGCTACTCGCATCTAGCAACAGTAAGGACAGTCGTTGGGTCCCGTGGGAGCTAGGAATTGCGGATGAGCACAAGGGGCTGGGACGCGTCGCTATTCTGCCTGCTGTTGACTCAAAGAACGAGACCGCCTGGACCAGCTGGGAGTATCTTGGTCTTTATGACCGCGTGATCTGGGGTGACTTGGAGGGCGAAAGAGACAAGGTATGGATGGTCATGGACGGGAAGGATAATACTGCGGTTAAGCTTTCAACATGGCTGGCGAGGACATAAGTTACACCCTCGGAGGTACGCAACCATCCGTGTAACTTCCGGTATGAAGGATAAATTGGCGTGGTGAGACAATGATCGGCAGCCCGTTTAATCAAGTGCGACCCGTGCGGCGAGAAGTATTCGTCAGCTATCATCACGGTAGTGACCAAGCCTACTATGAAAGCCTCTCCGAGACGATGCATGATCGTTTGCAGCTGCTAACCGACAATTCGCTAGAGAGGCGCATCGACAGCAGCAACCATGACTACATCATGCGGCGTATCCGTGAACACCACCTTCATGGCAGCTCCTGCACCATCGTGCTCTGCGGCGCGAATACGTGGCGACGCAAGTACGTGGACTGGGAGATTCAGGCATCATTGACCCAGCAGATGGGTTTGGTCGGTGTTTGGCTTCCTACCTTGCCATTGCTGCCTAACAACAGCACAGACAAGCCAGCGCGGCTTCAGGACAATATCGATAGCGGATACGCCGTTTGGATCTCGTGGAGCGACATCGCGAGCAATCAGAGAGCGCTTACTGATGCCATCGAAAGGGCGAATGCTGCATCTAAGAGGTTGATTATTAACTCCCGGATTCGAATGGAACGCAACCGATGAGTGCGGGTGCGGGGTCGCCGGCTATCCATCGCATACTCGACCTGCTTCGTATCCACGTCGTGTGGGCAGACAGATCCGATGAGGGCGCTCGGATTGCCGAACTTGTGTCGAAGCATTTCGATGGGATCGGCATGGAGCGGGACGGCGTTGCGTACCGGGTGCCGGTACGCTTCGCAAGCACACCGTGGGATGCGTCTTCGACCCTTCCTGCTGAATTGGACCTGAGCCGTGCCGTGCACAACGCGATCGTGTTACTCCACGATGACGTTATGCAGGACAACGTCGGCGAATGGGACCATTTCATCCAAGGGACAAGGAAGGCGATCGCTGCGCGCGGCAACGTCGACTTTATCATTCCCTTCGGCAGCCCTTCTGGCGATCCGGCGCTGCCGTCTGACGCCGCGGCCAAGATTCAGTACGCGTACCGGAAGGCTTGGGTACGCGGGAGGATGTCATCCGCTGCCCGAGATAGTCGGCTGCTCCTGCACACGCTTTATCAAATCCGGCGTCAGTTGGCTCTCTTGGGAGGTGGAGACGGGCAGGAGAAGATCTTCGTCAGCCATGCGAAAGCGGATGGCGACGCTACCGCCTCAGCGATAGTCGCTTTCGTGAACGACAAGAGCCAGGACGTCTCGCTCCATACCTTTTACGACGCGAAGGAGCTGAACCCCGGAGAGGATTTCAGCGACCGCTTCGTAGAGGAGATTGGTGCGGGCACGCTTCTGGCGATCGTTTCTGACGCCTATGACTCGAGACCATGGTGCGTGTTCGAGCTCACCACAGCAAAGCGAAAGCGGCGCCCGATCGTGCTCGCCGATGTTGGTCAAAGGCGAACCAGTCGCACCTATCCCTACGGTGCAAACCTCCCCAAGGTGCGGATCTCCCCAACGCACGGAGGTTCAGAGTGGATCGAGCCACTATTGGTGGAGGTCCTCTCAGAAGGGTTGCGCTGCGACCTGTTCGAAAGGCAGGCCGCACGAGTCGTAGGCACCCCCAATGAAGCCCTGATGCTACCCCGCCCACCAGAGCTCTTCGACGTGGTTGATGCAAAGAAGCTGCCGCAGGTTATCGTCTATCCCGATCCACCTCTGGGTGAGATCGAGGAGAGTCTGTTGGTCAAGGCTCTCAAGGCGCTGTCACCCTCGACACGCTTGGCTACGCTGGGGGAGCTCTCATGACAGCACTCAAGGGCCGGTCGGTCGCGCTATCAGTTAGCGATGCTCCTGACCGGGCGCGGCTTGGCTTGCCGGCGCGTGAGGTCGATCGTGCACTGTTCTCGATATGCACCGTATTGGTCCGCGCCGGCGCGAAGATTGTCTATGGAGGCAATCTCGATCCCAACGGCCTGACCTTCAGCATATTCAGGCATCTGACAGGCGCCTATGCTTCAGCCCAGGAGTCGCCGTTCATCCACATCGTGCCCGAGCCAATTCTGCGCGGCGTGTCTTTTGATGGGCTTGTCTTTGCCTTGCGAGAGGGAGCGGCAGTCGTTGAGACGCAGATCCATATCGAGGACGCTCTGCTTCCTATACGTGCCGTAGAGGATGGTTTGCGCATTGGGAAAGGTGGGCCGACGATCAGGCTCAGAAATGATGCCGAGTTCAAGAGCTGGCTAAATGCGAGACAAATCCTCGACAGCGTTTCCGCATACTCGGCGGCCCGGAAAGCGATGACCGAAATTTCAGATGCGCGCGTCATACTGGGCGGCAAAATGGGCCTGCTAAATAATCCTGGCGATGCCTACCAGGGAGCAATGCCAGGTATCATCGAAGAGGCGATTTTTGCTCTGGAAGCTGGCATGCCATGTGTTCCGCTGGGTGCCTTTGGTGGTGCGGCCCGAGACGTGGCCATTGCGCTCGACCTTTTGGACATCTCGAAGCGAGTTCCGCGCGGAGAGCAGTTGCCGACCTATGGTCCTTCCCTCGAACAGGTTGCTTTCTTACGCGCGAGAATCCCCGATGCGCTGCGACCAGCATTGGAGGCGCTCGCAGATGATGATCGTGGCGAGCCAATGGCCTATGACATTGCGGATGCCCTGGAGCGGTGGCTGAGTCAAAAGACGAGTGCCCGCAGCTAGGGGAGGGGTTAGATGCTGAATGTCCGCTTTCTGACACCTCATTCCTTTTAGCCGAACGTCAGGTTCCGGCCCCTCTGTAGTCTTTCCGTCAGTGCCCGACCGGCGCCCGCGGTGAGTCTGGAGCGCCATGACTTCGCCAACGCCGTGCCTGCCGTCTGCCGAGCGAACTGAATACGTTGCATTTGCTTACGCACGCTTCCCGCCGCCGCGTTTTCCGTTACGCGCCATAAACCCTTTTTTGGCGTCTCCGGCCGACAATGTCTGACCTGAGCCCCGACTTCCCTCCAGCTGTTTGGAGAGTCCTGGGTCTCATTTCTGGCCTTATGCGGCCTGCATTTCCAGCCTGATTTTCGTAGCAAACTCGGCCGGCGGGATGTTGCCGAGGGCTGAGTGTGGTCTGTGGTTGTTGTAATCCTCCTTCCAGTTGGCGATGGCGGTCCGGGCTTCGGCAAGTGACGAGAACAGCGTCTCGTTCAGCAGTTCATCGCGAAAGCGGCCATTGAAGCTCTCGACAAAGGCATTTTGCGTGGGCTTGCCCGGGGCGATGTAGTGCCATTCGATGCCGGTTTCCTGGCACCACCTGAGTACGGCCATGCTGGTCAGCTCGGTGCCGTTGTCGCTGACGATCGTGTTCGGCCGGCCGCAACGGGCGATGATCGCATCGAGTTCGCGAACCACGCGCCGGCCTGAAAGCGAGGTGTCTGCAATCAGCGTCAGGCATTCGCGCGTGTGGTCGTCGACAACGGCCAGGATCCTGAACCGGCGGCCATCGGTGAAGGCGTCGCTGAGAAAGTCCAGGCTCCAGCGTTCGTTCGCCTGTTCCGGCACAAGCATGGGTCGGCGCGTTCCCAGGGCCCGCTTGCGACCGCCGCGCTTGCGGACCTGCAGCTTCTCTTCTTGGTAAAGGCGTCTGAGCTTCTTCAGGTTCATCGCGATCCCCTGTCGTTGCAGCATCACGTGAATGCGCCGATAGCCGAAGCGCCGGCGCTCCGCGGCGACCTGCTTCATTGCAGCTCTCACCGCCGCATCGTCCGGACGCACGCTGCGATAACGCACACTCGACCGGTCGACTGCGAGCACATCACACGCCCGACGCTGGCTCACACCGTGCACTGCGCACAGGTGAGCCACCGCATCCCGCCTGGCATCGGGCGTCACCATTTTTTTGTGGCGACATCCTTCAGCATGGCGTTGTCGAGCGTCGCTTCGGCCAGCAACCGCTTGAGCTTGGCGTTCTCGTCTTCCAGAGCCTTCAGGCGCCGGGCATCCGACACCTCCATGCCGCCGAACTTGGCCTTGTATTTGTAGAAGGTCGCTTCCGAGATGCCGTGCTTGCGGCAGACATCGGCGGTCTTCACCCCCGATTCCTGCTCCTTCAGGATCGCTATAATCTGCTCTTCCGTGAACCGTGAACGCTTCATTCGTCCGTCTCCGTGATCGACGGACTCTACCAAAATCTGGAGGAGATTCAGGGGCTCAGGTCACAGCCGCTGGAACAAGGCTGGCCTATGTCAGCTGAGTAACCCCTTTGTTTGGTAGATAGGCCCGAAACATTTCTACAACCCTATAAGTCTCGCCGCGATCCGGCCCGGATTAATCCGCGACCCGGTGGAAAAGCCAACGTACCTGTGGATGGCGCTAAACCGGAAGTTGCGGCGTACTGCAGCGCATCAGCCGTGTCAGAGGGAGCTTGAATTCTTGCGGCGATCGATTTTGGCTGCTGCCGGCGCCTTCACGGATGCGAAGTCGAATCCTATGGCAGATGATTAGCGCTGAAGGATCCACGAAACGGCTCCGCTCCAGATCGACCTTACGTTTCAGGACGATAGAGATACTCAAGAATTCAATATAGATCTTGTGTGAAGCCATAAGCATTAACCCGTTCCGCGCGATATAAAACAGCGATAAAGGGATGGCAACGATTGATTGAATTTCGCAGAGTCAAGTAAGAATCGACATGACTTGCAACCCCAGGAGAATCTGTCTCTCCTCCTAACGGAACGGAGGACAAGTCATTGTTGAAACGACCCTCAAGCGACGTAACTACGGCGCAGACAAAGCAATCTCCGCAGGCGAGTCTCAAGAAATCCACGCGCCTACATCGACTGTCTGTCCGACAGACCCAAGCTTATCAGCGCAGAAAGATACGCCGAGTATGGCGTCGATGAGGACTTTTCATGGCCGATGTTCTCTGCAATCGCATTAGGGCGGCGTCACTAGGGACATCCTTGTCTGCGGCCGTATCGGGTCAGGTAGTCCCTGCGGGATTCGTAATGTTGTTCGACAGCGAGTTGGAGCCTCTGACCGCGGCGAACCGGTATCTTTTGGACAAGATCCCGCCAGCAAAACGCCGGACAGGCGACTGGGAAAACACCCAGCGGAGTTATGCAGATGATTTGGCACAGTGGTGGACATTCCTGTGCTGCGTAGGTCTCGCATGGGACGAGGTGACCTACCGCGACCTTGAAGAATACGCGGCATCCTTGGCGAACCATATCTCTGCGCAGACCGCACGGCAGTTAGCGCCATCCACGCGCCGGCGTCGCCTGGGAACGGTCTGCGACTTTTATGATTGGGCATTTGCTGAAGGGCTTGTTCCAGAGGCGGTCATAAAGGGTCCCGCACCCCGCGACCGTCTCCTCTGGGCTTCTCAGAACGACGCGAGCCAGGGGAAATCGCGGAAGTTAAGGCTACTTCCCGATGAAGATGACGCGGGACGCCGGATAAGCCCGTTGAATCCATCCGACCTTCAGAAGGTGTTCCGTGCTCTTGGACCGCCAGCATTTCCGGCAACGGAGGGACTGGGGCCGGGCCGGAACAGACTGGCGGCAGAAATTGCCCTTCATTCAGGAATGCGAGTCTCCGAGATCACCGCAGTGACAATCTACCAGATTCTGTCGTTGGAGCCGAAGATAGACAGCGCCGATCCTTGGAAGCAACTCATGCTACGCATCACGCGTACGAAGTCCGGAAAGGCCCGTAACGTTTATCTGCCGTCATTTCTGGTGGTCGCAATAATCCGGTACATTGGAACGGAGCGGTCCGCGATCATCGCTGCAGCCCGAATGCGGGGCAAGTTCTCTGCCGAGCACGCGCGACTTCCGCTTGCCTTGTTTCTGAACGGCACCGGGTCCACGAATAAGAATCTCGCTATGCCTGTGAAAGCTTCTACAATCAGTAGGGCCTTCACCAAGGCCGTGAAGGGATGCGGCCTAATTCGCACCGAGGTAGGTTTCCAGATCGATCCGGCTACGGGCCAAGCGATAATTGATGGGGAAACTGGCGCCTGGTCCCACATCGCAATTGAGGTCGCTGCTCATACTTTCCACGACCTCCGTCACACCTTCGCGGTGAACCTCTATGAAGCCGAATGCGCAGCGGGTAACGCGTCGCCATGGAAGAAGGTGCAGGCACGTCTGGGTCATGAATGGCTCACGACTACGACGGAAATTTACCTCGCATGGGTTGAAGACAAGGAGCCGGCCATTTCTGACGCTTTCGCGAAGTATCTGGATGAGGAGCGCCATATCCATGCCTCATAAGAGACAACAACGAAAGAACGCATTCCGACCAACGATCGTCGGAAGCGGCGGGCACACAGAGAACAGGTTGGATTGCTCCAACGTCAGGGATCTGATGGAGTTCGGGGTGGTCCGAGATGGGGAGCGGTTGCAAATACGCTTTCGAGATCCGTCGAGC
The DNA here is from genome assembly GCF_014904745.1 of Oricola nitratireducens. Classification (GTDB taxonomy): domain Bacteria; phylum Pseudomonadota; class Alphaproteobacteria; order Rhizobiales; family Rhizobiaceae; genus Oricola; species Oricola nitratireducens. Next base: position 43,309 of record NZ_JACZCS010000010.1, on the reverse strand, counting down.
CCGTCTGGATTTCAAGAGATCTCGCTGAATGAATGGTCTCACCATGGTGAAGTGGCAGATGCACTCGCCAAATACGTTTGGGCTTGGGGGGCAGCAAAAGCGCCAGGCACACGGCGGTCGCTGGTCAAAACCATTGAGATCTTCCGTCAATACCTGCGTTCTCGCGAAGAGGACGGTCATGAGCAGATTAAGCATATCCCTCAGATCAGCGCTGCGGTGCTGGATGGGTATGCGGTATGGCTCGAAAAGCAGCAGCCGAAAGGTGGAGTGGGTTGGTCTAATGCGACAAAGGCGCTGCGATACAATTGCGCCTATCGGTTTTGCGAATGGCTAGCAGGAGGGCGCAGCCCCCCGTCGACGCTGCCAGAAATCGGGCCAAGAAGATGCCTTTGGTCCCGCGACGGCAAAAATACGACTTCGTACCGCTTTCTGTCGGAGCAAGAGCTTCTGGCCGTGCGTGACGCGTGCCGGAAGGAAGTTGCCAAGGTGCTTGCGGACTTAGAATTTGGGGAAAGTGTCGTCGCTGATCCATCAGTGTCGCTCCCATCGCCCGGTGAAAGCTCACAAATCCCTTATAGAGATCTAAAGGTCTGCATTAAATCGTTTGATGTCTACTTTTCTGAGGGGGTGCCAAAACGGAGTGAGTTACGGACGCTCCATCCTGGCCTATCCCGTACGCTAGTCAAGGAATACAACTCCGCGGAGAATATTGCCAGGCATTTATATTTCACCTCACGTACGATCGTGCCTTTTGTTCTATTGTTGACAATCGACGCGATGTACAATCCGGCTACGGTTCTGTCTCTGTCTTGGGAAGATATTCAGAAGGGACATCCGATCTTCGGCGACGCGAGATGGCGGCTAAGCGGCCGGAAAGGACGCGCGAATGAACGTCAGTTCCGATCATTTGCGGCAAGTTCGTCAGATCCAATGACGACCGTGAACCTGCTTAGGGCGCTCGAAAAGCACACGGCGCGGATCCGCAGTAACTTGCCCATCATCCACCGCAACCGCGTATTCTGCTTCTGGCAGGCGCGCGGCCAGCAGTTTCGCGTCTTTGGCGCGGCCCACGACCCATCAGAAGATAGCGGATGGTGCAGGCAGCTTAAAACTTTCATCACCGACCACGAGTTGCGCGATTTTTCGCTGGCCTCACTTCGTAAGGGTAGTGCAGAGCTAGTCGATGCCTTCACTGCGGGAGACATTAAGGCGCAGCAACGAGTTCTCGGTCATGCAAGTGCGACCACTACGGACCGGCATTATCGGTCACCTTTCGCGAAGCGCCGGAGAACTGAGCGCTTGGCGACGGGTATGCAGTGGCACGAGCGGTATGTAACGAGTGACGGTAAAGCCGACACGCGGGATCACCGTCTTTTCGAAGGCCGCAATACCGCGGCCACTCCGGGATTCGTATGTATTCAACCTCATAGTTCGCCGCAGCTTGGTCAACGTGAGGGACGAATGTGCAGCGCCTACGGCAAGTGCCCGGACTGCCCCCTCGCGATGGTGAACCCGCGCGATCCCTTTGCTTACAAAAGGCTGACGCAACTGAGGGACGCCATAAATCTGGCGCGGACTCGGGTCGAGCCGGCGAGATGGTTTGCAGAATGGAAGCGACACCTGATCGCGATCGAAGGGGTGTGGCTTCCGTTATTCGGGCAGACAGCAATCGAACGCTCCGCCTTGCTTTCTCTACCTAGTATACCCCCGGTGGAATAGGGACGCGCGACACCATGTACCCGGAACGAGAGCCGCTTCACCGTCTGGACCAAGAAGTCCTTAAATCGAAAACCGTCTCGTCCTTAAGCCGTTGGTCGGACCAGATATGGCGGTTTCCAGTAGACACAGCGGGTCATCGGCACGCAACGGCGAACTGGGACTTCGAATTGCCTGGAGGATCCTCGACGGATGATTGTTGGCAGCCACTTATCGACCTCGGCAAGCGACTTCTATGGTCAATTTATCAAAATAACGATGGCCGCGGCACGAAACCTTTAGGAATCAATGAGTTCGCCTCCAGTATTCGATATCTTCTGCAATGGATGGCTTGGAATGATTTCAACGACTTCTCCGAAATTGACGAACATGCTGCATCCGAGTTCGTGCGCAACGTTGTCCACGAGAAGGTGAATACCGACAGCGACGGAATAAGCGTCGATTCGCTTGCACGGCTCATCGGGATCCTTCCAAAAATCTACGAGCAGTCCAACGAATTCTGTGACGTTCCGGGAGCCTTAATGGCGCGTCACCCGTTTCAGGGGCGCTCCGCATACGTCATCGCTAGACAATTCTGCTCCAAGGAGTCGATGGCTATTCCGGCAGTGCCGGACGAGGTTTTCGTTCCGGTGGTTATGAAAGCATATGAATGGCTAGAGGCTCCTGCGCGGGATATCATCAGGCTCTCGACCCTGCATGAAGAAGTTCGCATTCAGTACCTTGCCGCGCCTTCGAGCAGCTACACGTGGCATATGAATAGGCTCTTGGGAAGGTTCGAATTCAATGACCTTAGCCCGATGGCGGAGCCTTGGCGGCAACCTCTCATCGTATCGTCGAACGATCGAAATGCCGCGGCAACTGATGACGCAGGACAAGCGAATGGCGCAACACGACAGTTAAGGGCTTTGATCCAAGATCTCCGTAGCGCATGCGTGATCACGCTTCAAAGTGGCACGGGCATGCGAGTTAGCGAAATCGCGGGACTCCAAGCCGAGCCGTCCTTCGAAGGCGAGTGGCCAGGTTGTGTCGAAGTGCGCAAGTCGTTCACGGGTATGAATGAGCTCTTCTACATTAAAGGCCGGCTCTTCAAGACCACCGAGAAATGGGTGGATACGGAATGGCTCGCTGGCTCGAGGCCCTCAGGCAGCGCCTACTTGCCACCGCCCATTAAGGCAATCGTGATCCTCGATACTCTGTTCCGACCATGGCGAGAGCGTTTCGACCTATCCGATCTCATTTTGTCATTGGGAGCAACGGGCGGCCTACCTAGAGAGCACGCCACACCGAACGGCATTCTCTGCGATACGCTGAACCGAGGTCAAAAGCTATTCGTCCGAGATCACGTAAAGCTCCCCCATCAATGGGAGGATTGGAACCTCACGACGCATCAGTGGAGGAAGGCCTTCGCTGAGTATATGGTAAGGTCTGAAGGCTCCTTGATTGATGCAGTTTCCGATCATTTCAAGCACATGTCGGTTGCAGTGACCGAGCAGGGCTACCTTGGAAACGATCCGATCCTCGCCGGCGTCGTCGACGATGCAGCTTCTCGCGAGGCTTCCCGGCTGCTGTTCGAGGCAGTGAACGGGCGAACTTTAGTCGCTGGAAAAATGGCGGACATAGTTGAGGAGCGGAAACAGAGCATAAGCCTGCTGTTTGGGTCGGAAGGAAGTGATGACGATAAGATCGACAGGATGACGGCCCTTCTCAAGGAAGAGGGCGTGCGTTCCTGGCCTGCGGAATGGGGGGACTGTCTCTTTCGGGAAGAAACTGCTCGTTGCCACTTCCAATTGAAGGGAAGGTTTGATCTTACCGCCCATCGTCCTGAACGATCACAGCGGTGCGCATCAGTCTGCTGTTTATGCGCCAATTTGATGATCTCTCCCGCCCACAAAGACTTCTGGTTTGCTCGGTACGAGGCGAATCGGGCTTCATTCCGCGAAAACAGCGCTTTTGGCGACCGGATTTCAGCTGCGGTCGCAGCGGATCGCGTCAGGACTTCAGCAATGGTGCTGCGGAAACTCGGTATCGTCGTTGAAAGCCTCGAGAGCTCTGAAGAGAGCCGACTGGGAATAGGGGCGAGGCCGGAGGAACTGTCGTGAGATCCACTAACACAAGAGCGGATTTCGAACATGCCTTAGAGCGGCTTCGTGCTGGGACACCGGAGAATCTGGATCTTCAAAGTTTTGCATCACGCGGGACACTACGGATCAGTCTGACGACGGTCGCTGTGGAAGCTGGCCACAGCCGTACACTGATAAGCGGTAAGGGCTGCCAGTTTCCGGACATCCGCGATGCGGTTCTTGATGCATCAGGGCGAGCAAATCAAAATCTGTCCGAAGAAGGAGGGCACGCCTCGTCCGCGACGACCTACGACTTAATCATGGGCCTTAGGGAAGAGGTTCGTTTGTTGCGAGACGAGAAGGCAATCCTCGCGACGAAAGCGGTGGAAGCGGACGCCGTGGTCAGAAAGCTCGAGGAAATTATAGCAAAACAGAAGTCTCAGATCGCGCGACTGGGCGGTCGGCGCGGGCCGGACCGCACGGAGAAAGTGCCGCAGGAGACTAATGTCGTAGGGTTCCCGCACACTCGCTAAAGTGCTTCCGTAGACTGCTCTCAGTCGCGAGCGTGAATGTTGGCGGACGACGATTATGGCGTCAGTCGGGAGCAGTGCGAGGCATCCTCTCCCATCCGCTTCGATCTCGTGGCCCCCCGGTGGCCGCTCCTTCGCGTTATCTCGTCAAAATCTGATTCAGGTGCCCGCTTCCGGATTGGTCATGCTGGACAGTGAACAGCATCAGTTCGTATAAGGTTCGAATCCCGCCGCTCCGACCATTTTTTCCTTTCCCGCCGGTTTCGCCTGGCGCGCTTCCAGCGCCACGCATCCCCAGATGATGCCGAGCAGCAGGTAGAAATGCCGCCAGTGGTCGGTGTCGATCACGTTGCCCATCGCGGTGTGGCCTGCGAAGACGATATAGGCGCACAGCAGGTAGGGCTGCCACGGCCGGTCGCGGAACAGGAGGCGGAAGCCGGCGCCGAGCGTGACCATGATCAGCGTCACATAGGCGGCAAACCCCAGCCAGGAATAGGCGAACAGCGCCTTCAGCCAGATATTGTGCGGGTCTTCGCCATAGATGCGCCCGAACTCCAGCGGCCCGATCCCGAGCGGCGTATGGGTCGCCTTTATGTAGCCGAGCCAGTGCCGTTCGAAGCGGCCGAGCCGGGAGGCGTCGTAGTCCTGCAGCAGGTGGGCGCGCTCGAAGAAGATGTTGCGCACCGCGTCGAACTGCAGCGCCACCACGACGACCGCCGCCGCCCCAGCGAAGGCGAAGATCGACAGGAGCATGATCCTGAGCCGGAAACGTCCCGAGGAACTGCCGAGAAAAAGGCCAGCGGCGAGACAGGCGGCGCAAATGACGAGCAGTCCCCAGCCGGCGCGTGAAAACGACAGCAACGTGGCAAGCAGCAGGATCATCAGGATACCGATGGACACCGCGAGATTGCGGGCGCGGCCGGTCAGAATGCCGTGCAGGCAATAGATCGTCGGGAGCGCCAGGTAGGGCGCGAACACGTTCGGATCCTGAAACGCGCCCTGGGCGCGGCCATAGCGCGTGAAGATTTCGGCTCCGGGCACCAGGTGGAAATAGCCGATAATGGCGACAAGCCCAGTCAGCACGGCGGCAACGGTCCAGCCGTTGAAGATCAGCCGCAAGAGGTTCGGGTGCGTTGCGATGATCGAGGCGTAAAAAACCGCCGTGAACGCCAGGAAAAGCGAAACGGCGATATAAAGCGGCGCCGTGTTCCAGTCGTCCATCTGCGTCATCGCGATGACGCCGCCAATATTGAAGACGACCAGCAGGGTGAGCGGCAGCATGACGCTGCGCGGGATCGTCATTCCGACGATCACCCAGACGCCGATAAGCGCCACCATGTAGAGTTCGTACGGTGCCGGCTCGTCGATCACGAAGCCGCTCAGAAACACGCCGAACCAGATCGCCATCGCGGCGAGATGCGCGTTCAGCGCCCGGTTCGCGGCTTCATGCGGCAGCGTGAGCGTCGTGTCCGTCAATACGCATGTTCCGTGTTCAGCAAACGGATCGGCGTCAGGAACAGAATCTTCAGGTCGAACCAGAGCGACCAGTTCTCGATATAGTAGAGGTCGAACTCGGTGCGCCGCCGGATCTTGTCGTCAGAGTCGATCTCGCCGCGCCATCCATTGATCTGCGCCCAGCCGGTGACGCCCGGCTTGACCCTGTGGCGGGCGAAATAGCCGTCGACCACTTCGCCGTAGAGCCGGTCCGACGATTGCGCGCTGACGGCGTGTGGGCGCGGCCCGACCAGCGACAGCTGGCCGCGCAACGCGTTGAAGAATTGCGGCAACTCGTCGATCGACGTCTTGCGGATGATGCGTCCGACCCGGGTCACGCGCGGATCGCCCTTCGTCACCTGGGCACGCGCCGTCGGATCGCATTGATCGACATACATCGAGCGGAACTTGTAGATCCAGATCTCTTCATTGTTGAAGCCGTGCCGCTTCTGCTTGAACAGCACCGGCCCCTTGCTGTCGAGCTTGATCGCGATGGCGGTCGCGAGCATGACCGGCGAGAGAACGGCGATCCCGATCAGCGAGAAGACGATGTCGAACGCCCGTTTCGCAACCGAATCCCAGTCGCGGATCGGCCTGTCGAAAATGTCGAGCATCGGCACCGAGCCGATGAAGGAATAGGTGCGTGGCCGGAACCGCAGCTTGTTGGAATGCGCCGACAGGCGGATATCGACCGGCAGTACCCAGAGTTTTTTCAACATCGTCAGGACGCGGTCCTCGGCGTCGAGCGGCAGCGAGACGATCAGCATGTCGATGTGGGCGCGCCGGGTAAACGAGACGAGTTCCGCGACATTGCCGAGCTTCGGGTATCCGGCGACGATCGGCGGCGAGCGGCTGTCGTCGCGGTCGTCGAAGATGCCGCAGATGCGAATGTCGTTGTCGTGCTGACGTTCCAGAGCGCGGATCAGCTTTTCGGCCGGCTTGCCGCCGCCGACGATCACCGCGCGGCGCTCCATTGTGCCGTCGCGCGCCCATTTGCGGATTCGCACATTGAGCAGCAGCCGTGTCAAGAACAGGAACACCAGGCCGCCGAGGAACCACGAGCCGCTCCAGAACCGGCTGAAATCCTCCGATGTCTTCAGAAGGAACCCCGCCAACGCAAGCAGCGCGAATGTCGCCGCCCAGGCGAGCGCGACACGCGGAAACCAGCGCAGCGGCCGGCGCAGCGCGCGCATGCTGTAACCTTCCGCGATTTCATTGAGAAGGACGAAAAGCGTACTGCCTCCGGCAATGGTGAGCGCGTAAGGCCAGACCGCACCCGTGCCGACATAGGAAAGCATGATGGTTGTCGCGATCGCCGAAAGACCGAGAAATTCGCCGATACGCAGAAGGCCGCTCACCATGACGGGCGAGGTGGTATCGGTGCGGAGCTCGTCGGCTATCCGTTCGACAAGCGGCTCGAGGGTGCTTTCGCGCACGCTTGGCTCCTCGCCATTGTCGTAATTCTTGACCGTGTCCGGTGAGTAGCGCAGACGTGGATCGACTTCGTTCATGGGATGCCTTCGCAACTGATGCGAAGCCATATAGGGCAAATGCCCTAAGAAACGCTTGATAAGGCGCCGTTCTTGCCCGCACTGCCTCGGCGTAAGGTTAACGCCCCGCGATAGGCCTTCAGCGCGTTTCTGGCCATGACCCGCGCCGAAAACCGGGCCTCGAGCGCCTCGCGCCCCGGCATCCAGCCCGCAAGCGTTCCCGGCTCCCCAAGCGCGGTCTGCATCAGCCGCGCCAGGGCCCCGGCCTCCGGGACGATCAGCGCCGGATTGCCGGTGCCGAAGATTTCCGGGATCCCGCCGACCGCGGTCGCGATCATCGGCATGCCGGCGCCGAGCGCTTCCAGAACGACATAGGGAAGGGCTTCGGCCCGTGACGGCATCACGAAAATCCGGGCCAGCGCAAAGGCTTGCCGTGCGGGCATCGGCGCGTGGAAGCGGACCGCATCGTCGAGGCCGAGATCATGCGCCAGCTTCTTGAACGCGCCGGCATCGGGGCCGTCGCCGACCATGACGGCGCGAACATCCGGGTGGCCGCCGGCCCGCAGGTCCGCCAACGCTCTCAGGAAGAGGTCCGGCCCTTTCAGTATCCGCATTTCGCCCAGGAAAAGGAAATCCGCGGCGCCGTCCGCCGGCGTGACGATCTCGAATTCCTCGTCCGTCAGGCCGTTATAGTTGACCGACCACGCGCAGGAGGGCTCTCCGATCTTCTGCGCATAGGTCCGCCGCTCGTATTCGGCGACGAACAGGATGTGATCGGTCAGCCGTTCCAGCATGCGTTCGACCCGGAAATAGACTTGTCCGGCCCGCGATGCCGGGGCGTAGTGCAGGCTGCCGCCATGCGGCGAATAGAGACGGGCGACGCGAGACCTTTCTGCCCGTACCAGTGAACCGAGCGCGCGGGCGTAAACGCCTCCCTTCGCGCCATGTCCGTGCAGGACATCCGGTTGCAATTCCTTGATGATCTTGAGAATCCGGCCGGCGCCGAGGAGGTCGCCGAGTCCGACTTCGCGTTGCATCTTCACGCGATGCAGGCCGAGCGACAGCGAGCCGGCGAGGCCGCTGGCCATGTCCTCGTTATAGCCGGGCGTGCCGGGCAGGTCGCAGATGACGCCGACGCGGTGCCCCTCCGCCTCATGCGCCAGCGCGACGTCGCGTACGTGCCGGAACAGGCCGCCCATTGGCGCACGCAGGACGTGAACGATGCGCAGGGGTTCGGGATCTCGCATGGATCTGGTTGAATCCGTCCCTAGAAAAGACGTTCCCTGACAAAAACGGTGTCGCCCGGCAGCAGCGGGTCGCTGATCAGAACCCGTCCGGTCATGACCTTGCCGTTGATCTGGCGGGTGATGTCGACATTCGACTGGTTGGCGCGCGCCGAGAAACCGCCGGCCGCGGCAATCGCGTTCTGCACGGTCATCCCCGGTGAATAGGCATATTGTCCGGAAGCGCCGACTTCGCCCATGATGAAGACCGAGCGGTATTGGTCCACCTCGACGGACACGTCGGGATTGCGCAGGTAACCCTTGCGCAGCTTCTCCGCGATCTGCGCTTCCAGTTGTTGGACGGTGCGTCCGCGCGCCGGCACGGCGCCGACGAGCGGGAAGGCAATATAGCCGGACTGGTCGATGGCATAGGTGTTGGTGAGATCGGCCTGGCCGAACACGGTAACGCGGACCTTGTCGCCGGCGCCGAGCACATAAGGCTGATTGATCGCTTCATGGAATGCCGCCGGCGCGGGCCGGTAACCCGTGCAGCCCGCAAGGAAAGCAACAATCAGAATGCTCATCGCAAGGAAAGGAGCATTGCGTCTGTGCCGGATCATCAAGGAACCCCAAAATCGTTCTGACGGCCCCGCCGCCACGCCCCGTTATCGGTCTGTTAGGGTTAATTCCCGGTAAAGGCTTCGCCATGCTGCCTAACAAAGCGTTACGAAGCCATTTACCGCGCGGAAACCATGTTCGTTTACAGCTGGCGCAACCAATTCGAGTGCCGGAGTATTTTCATGTCGCGAACAGAATACGGGGCGCAGGACGCCGATATCGATATCGGCCGGTTGTTCGGTGCCGTGTGGCGCGACAGGCTGCGTATCCTCGGCGGTGCGGTTTTCCTCACCGGGCTCGTCTTCGTGATCCTCAGCTTCATGACGCCGGAATATTCCTCCGACGCCCGCATCCTGATCGAATCGAGCGAATCCGTATTCACCCGGCCGCAGGGCGATCAGGGCCAGTCCCCGGATGCCTCACTGCTCGACCGGGAAGGTGTGGCGAGCCAGGTGGAGATCCTGACGTCGAGCGACCTCCTGATGCAGGTCGCCAGGGAACTGAAGCTCGACCAGAACAGCGAATTCGACGAAACGCTGTCGATGTCGAGCCTCAAGGCCGGGCTGGTCGCGCTCGGCCTGATCGAGGATCCGTCCCTCGTTTCGTCGGAGAAGCGCATTCTGGACAATATCCGCAAGCGCCTCAACGTCTATGCGATCGACAATTCGCGTGTCATTGCCATCGGCTTCAAATCCCGCGACAAGGAACTGGCGGCCAAATTCCCGGATGCGCTGGCAAAGGCCTATCTGGCGCTCGAGAGCAAGTCGCAACTCGAGACGACGGGAAAGGCGGCAAGCTATCTCGGAAAGGAAATCAAGGACTTGCAGGAAAGTGTTCGCAAGGCTGAAGCCGCCGTCGCGAACTTCCGGGCATCATCCGACCTGCTCGTCGGCCAGAACAATTCCGTACTCGCGACCCAGCAGCTGGCGGAGATGGCGTCCGAACTTTCGCGGGTGCGCGCCGCGCGTTCCAGCGCCGAGGCCCGCGCCGACAGTATCAAGACCGCGCTCGATCGCGGCACGGCGATCGAAACCCTGCCGGATGTCGTCCAGTCGCCGCTGATCGGCCGGCTGCGCGAACGCGAGATCCAGCTCAAGGCCGAAATCGCGGACCTGTCGACAACGCTTCTGCCGGGGCATCCGCGCATCAAGGGTCTGCGGTCGCAACTGCAGGACCTGTCGCGCCAGATCCGCGACGAGGCGCGCAAGGTGCTGGACGGCGTTCGCAGCGAGGCCGACGTCGCCCGTTCGCGCGAGACGGAACTGTCCGCCGATCTCGACAAGCTCAAGGCGGCTTCCGCCTCGGCCAATGAGCGCGAAGTCCAGTTGCGCGCCCTGGAGCGCGAAGCCCAGTCCCAGCGCGCGCTGCTCGAAAGCTATCTCGTGCGTTACCGCGAGGCGGCGTCGCGCGACGAGGGCAATTACGCCCCGGCCAAGGCGCGCCTGATTTCGCGGGCGGTGGTTCCGTCCGAACCGACCTTCCCGAAAATGATCCCGCTTCTCGGCGCCTCCTTCTTCGTATCGCTTCTCGTCATGATGCTGGCGACGCTGATGCGCGAGCTCTTTTCCGGCCGCGCCTTCGTGCCGGTTGCGGGCATGGCGTCGTCTGCCGTCGAGCGCTCCGAACCCGCGGTCGTTGCCGAAGCCGAACCGGCGATCGAAATGGGAGAGGAAGCCGAGCTGCCTGTACAGCCGGTAGAGATGCCCGAAGAACCGCTTGTGGCCGCGCGACAGGACGAGGCTTCCGTCGAGCCCGAGCCCGAGCCCGACACCGAGCCCGAGTCGGAAGAGGACGCCGAGGCGCCGGCGGACAACGACAATTACGGCATTCCGTCGCTGACGCGTCGGCTAATCGAAACCGGCGCCGACCGCGCGATCGTTGTCTCGCCGGAAGGCGATGCCGGCGCGGCCGCCTCTGTCGGACTTGCGCGCGCGCTGGCGGGCGAGGGGCAGCGTATCGTCCTGATCGACCTGACGAGCGGGGGCGCTGCCTCGAAACGCATGCTGGAAGATCCCGAATGCCCGGGTATCACCGACCTGCTCGCGGCCTCGTCGTCCTACTCCGATGTCATCTATCCGGATTTCGCGACCAATGCGCATATCATTCCGACCGGCATCGCTGATCCGGCCCGCGCGATGCGGGCGATGGACCGGTTGCCGATCATTCTCGACGCCCTGGCCTCGGCCTATGACATCGTCATCGTCGAATGCGGTCCGACCAACGCCGACGGCCTCAGGCGGCTGGTCAGGGACGGCGGCCAGATAGCGATTTCCGTGGTCGATCCGGACGCGCCGGAAATCGTCGAGACCGCCGGCAATCTTCTTGATGCGGGTTTCGAGGACCTGACGCTGATTGCTGCGGATGCGACCGGCAACGGCCCGCAGGAACCGGGGCCCCGGCGCGCCTATGCGCGCTGAGGCGGTCTGGCCTAGCGCAGGATCGGCACGCGCTTGCGCAGCTGCTTGACCGCCTTCCAGATAACCGGATTGGTCTTGATCGAACGCACCGCGCTACTGCGCGCCGCCTTGGCCGCGCCGACCAGGCGCCCGACGGTGTCGAGCGGAATAACCGTGTCGCGTTGCAGCGTTTCGATTTCGCACCAGCCGCGCTTGTAGGGCTCGTCGCCGATTCCGAAATCGAAGAATTCCAGGCCGTTCTCCGTCGCCTCGCGGATCGCCAGGAAAAACAGCATGTCGCCGGGGCTCAGTTCCGCCTGCGCGGCGTCGTAGCTGCCGAATTCGACCGTCAGACGCCCGTCATGGACGGTGCATCCGATGATGGCGACAGGCTGGCCGCCGGCCTCCAGCACCTTCAACTCTCGACCGCGCGGTTCGCGGTGCGCGCCCTCGGCAAACAGGTCGAAATAGAAGCGGCGAATGTGATCATCGGCGAAGACGTCGTGAATTCCCGCCGCCTCGAAATGTTTCGCTTTCCAGTCGAAGAAGCGTTCCAGCGTCGCGGGGACCGCGCCGGTATCCACGGCGGCGATATAGCAATATCCGCCCTTGTCCTCGAACTGGCGCTCCTGGCCGCGGAACCGCTTGCGCCGCCGCTTGCCCGAATGGCGTGACAGCACATTGTCGAAGCCGCCCTCCAGCGACAGCGAAAGCGCCGGATTCGGGCTGACGACCGAATGCTCGAACACGAAGGGATTGGCGATGCCGCGATACTCGGCGAGCTGACGTTCCAGCAGGATGGCATGTCCGCCGGGCCTGGCGGCGCGCAGCGCCTGGACGATGGCCTTTTCGCCGGTGGCGGCGAGCGCGGCGATATCATCCGGGCGGCCGACCGGGAAATTCGCGTTGGCGTGCCGCTCTCCGGCATAGGCGAGCAAATGCCCGTCGACCCGCTCCAGCGGCATCAGCACCGGGCCCGCTCGCTCCGGCACGAACGTGACGAACACCGGTTCGTGCGGCGAATGACGCACCCATGCGCGCAGGAAATCGGGGTGCTGGTAGCCGGAACAGAGGATGTCGGCGGGCAGCGCATCGATGGCGGCGAGCGCGGCGTTCCGGTTTGCATGCAGCGCGATGCGCAGGCGCGCAGCGCCTTGCGAGGACTCTGCCGAAACGGGATATGTCCGGGCCTGGATGTCAACCATGTCTAAATCCTTTGCTGCCAAGGGTGACATGGCCGGGTTTCGAAATTCCTTCGTTCCGGCAATCGGGCGGTGAAAACGCGTCGGGAAAAACGATGTCGGTTATCAAAACCTTAATGCGCAAGAGCTTCATGAACGGCGTCCGCTACAGCGGGCTGTCCGCGCTGTTCAGCTCCGCCCTGAGCGGCGTCGGCGCGGTCCTGATGCTGCATCATGTGCGCCCGGACGAGGGCGGCACCGGTCTCAACCGGTTGCTGCACATCGAACCGGATTTCCTCGACCGCCTGCTGGGAGAACTGAAGGCCGACGGAGCCCGCTTCGTCAGCATGGACGAGGCCGCCGACCGGCTGAAGAGCGGCCGTTTCGACGAGCGGTTCCTGGCCGTCACCCTCGATGACGGCTACCGCGACAATCTCGTTCATGCGGCGCCGGTCTTCCGCGCCCATGGCGTTCCCTTCACGATCTATGTCAGTCCGGGGCTGACCGACGGCGACGCCGATTTGTGGTGGGAGCTTCTGGAGACGGTGGTCGAGGCGAGCGGCGAGGTCGCGTTCGATGCGGCGGGCGTGACGAGGACCTTGTCCTGCCGGACCGTTCGCGAGAAGCATCAGGCCTTCGCGGTGCTGATGAACCATGCATTGAACGAAGTCGACGAGGACGAACAGCGCGCCTTCGTGCGGGAGCTGTGCGACCGGTATGGCGTCGACCGCGAGGCGCATCGCCGCGAGGCGCTGCTCGACTGGGACGAATTGCGCGGCCTGCACGCCGACCCGCTGGCGACGATCGGCGCGCATACGATGAACCATTTCCAGTTGCGCCGCCTCGACCGCGAGCGGGCCACCGGCGAAATCGTCCGCTCGGCGGACGTGCTCGGCGAAAGGCTGGGCGATCGCCCGCGCCATTTCGCCTATCCCTATGGCGGCCCCGAGGCCGTCGGGGCGCGCGAGGTCGAGATCGCGCGCGAGGCGGGGTTCGAGACCGCGGTGACGACGCGGCACGGCACGCTGATGCCGGCCCATGCCGAAAACATGCAGGCCCTGCCGCGCATATCGGTGAACGGCGAGTACCAGCGCGTCGGCTATGTCGAGACGATGCTGACGGGGATCACCATGCCGGCGGCCAATCGCGGCCGCACCTTCGTCACCGTTTAGCCTCGCGCTACCGCGCAGCCTTGCCGTCGCGGCCCTTCGGCGGGCGTTCCATCCAGCTGATCACGAACATCGCCGGCAGCACCCAGAGGATGCCGGAAAAGGCGAAGAAGGCGAGGTGGATGTACCACGGGCTTTCGGCGAGCCGGTAGGCGGCCACCGTCATCGCGGTCAGCGCGTAGAAGATGACCAGCGCCACCAGGATGAGCATGCCGATGAATCGTTTGAGCCGTGGGGGCATCGTCTTGTCTTTCCGTTTGCGGGCTATTTAACATCCTCCCCGGCAAAGCCAATCCCGCTTCTGCGGCATCTTACCGCTTCCAATGCCGATCCACGGGCGCTATGTCAGCCGCCAAACAGGCATCGCACATGGCAAGCACATCTTACGACAGCGCCGTTCACGGCCACTCGAAATCCCCGACCGCCGAGATCATCGAGATGCGCCACCGCGCCCAGGTGCGCGGCTGGCTCTATTTCATGGTTCTGATCCTGCTGGCGCTGGTCGTCGTCGGCGGCGCGACGCGGCTGACCAATTCCGGCCTGTCGATCACCGAATGGAAGCCGATCCACGGCGTCATTCCGCCGCTCAACCTCGCCGAATGGCAGGAGGAATTCGCCAAGTACCGGCAGATTCCCGAATATGAAGAGATCAACAAGGGCATGAGCCTCGACGCGTTCAAGGGGATCTTCTGGTGGGAATGGGCGCATCGCCTGCTGGCGCGCACCGTCGGCCTGTTCTTCGCCCTGCCGCTGGCCTTTTTCTGGGCAACCAAACGGCTCGACCGGCGCCTCAAGGCGCCGCTTGCCGGCATCCTGGCGCTTGGCGGCCTGCAGGGCTTCATCGGCTGGTGGATGGTGTCGTCCGGCCTGACCGAGCGCACCGATGTCAGCCATTACCGGCTTGCGATCCACCTGACGATGGCAAGCCTGATCATCGCGTCGATCATGGCGGTCGCGCGCTCGATCGCGCCGCACGCGCCCGACCTGAAGCCGACCGCGCGCTCCGCCACCGTCGCCGGCGTGCTGGTTCTGATGGTGCTGTTCCAGATCTATCTCGGCGCGCTGGTCGCAGGCCTCGACGCCGGCCTGGTGTTCAACGAATGGCCGACCATGGATGGCGGTTTCTTCCCGTCGACGCAGTGGGAGCCGGCGATGGGCCTGCTCAATTTCGTCGACAACCGCGCCATCGTGCAGTTCACCCACCGCAGCTTCGGCTACATTCTCTGGCTGGCGGTCCTCGTCCACATGATCGTCTCGTGGCGCTATGCGCCGGGATCGACCCATGCGCGCCGCGCCGCGGTCCTGTTCGGCCTCGTGACGCTGCAGGCGACGCTCGGCATTATCACGCTCCTGACCTATGTGCCGCTCGGCTGGGCGTTGGCGCATCAGGCCACCGCGCTGATCGTGCTGTGCTTCGCCGTCGCCCACTGGCGCGGCCTGAAGGGGCCGATGCCGCTCTCCGACGGCACGCCGCACCGGCTCGGCTTCATCGGCGTGCGCGACTGACGGGCGGGGCGGGGCAGGAGCCTCGCATTCGGCTTCCTCGCCCCGCTTGCGGGGAGAGGGATACGCAGGCTTTGGAGCGCAGCGACATAGCCGAAGTTGGGTGAGGGGGAAGAACACCGAGCCATGCCCCTCATCCGGCCCTTCGGGCCACCTTCTCCCCGCATGCGGGGAGAAGACCACGGCGGCAAGGCGCGCGCGATCGGCCCCGCGCCGACAGGCTGGAGCTTCAAATTGCAACGGCGCCCCCCCCCCGCTCATGACGTGTTCCACGCGTCGCGGGCGAGGAAATGGCACTCGCGCAAGACCTCTTCCAGCGGCGTTTTCGGCCGCTTGCGCCAGCCGGGCGGACGGCCCGGGCGCAAGGGGCTGAAGCGTTTCGGCCGGCAAGTTTCGCGGTCGCGCCGCGCGCGCCAGCGGGCAAGCCGCGCCGCCTGGCCGTCGAGATCCTGCAGCGCCCGTTCCAGCGCCCTGATCCGCCGGCAGAGGCGTGTCGCATCGACCGGGCCGTCCGGCGCGAGGTCCGTATCCCAAGAGAACCGTTCCTCGTCCTGATCGCCGTATTCCAGCCATGGATGACCATAGCGCTTGAACGGGTCGAACAGCGCGAAGGCGGGAAGGGGATCGGGGAGGGCGGCGCCTGGCGCGGGTTTGGCGGCTGGCTGCGGTGTCTCACACCGGGCGTCATCCTCGGGCTTGACCCGAGGACCCATTCCGTGAAGGCGGATACCGCCGCCGATGATCGAAGAAGGGGCTGTGTTCTTCATCTTCGAGGGTTTCGCGGAGTCTCCGGAATGGGTCCTCGGGTCAGGCCCGAGGATGACGGAGTTGGATGCTTTCACCTCGCGCCCGCCGGAGAGACGCAGCGTCACCTCCACCCCTCTCGCCGCCATGACGATCAGCCGCCGCGCCGCATATTCGGCGGGGCGGAGCAGGGCGAGGATGTGGATGCGCAAATGGCGCGGCAGCGCCGCGACCATGCGCCCGGTGCGGATCCCGGCGAGCACGAACAGCGAGGTGACGATTGTCAGCAGAGCCTCGCGGTTTGTCCTGATCGCGCCTGCCCAGTCCATTGCGTGGTGTTGCTCCTCGGCCTGTTGAGTCGGGGATCAGGTTAAGGGGAGGTGCGGGGCGGTGGATAAGAAGAAGGGGAAGGGTGAAGGAAAAACAACGGGGTGGGGCGGAATGAGGACTAAAGTTATGCTACGGCTGAAATGGGTATCGGTAAGACGGGAACACGATTGGCGTTATCGCGAGATGGCGGGCAATCTTAGTAACTGGCCGACTACGTCATTCATTGGTCATTCGGTGAAGAGCAATTCAGAGGCCTACCAATACATTTTATAGGGTGCTCAATACGGCACTTCCGACCGATTCTAAACGTTCTACGCTTATTGTTGATGAAGTCTTAAGATGGACAATATATACTCCCCGGATTGAAAAACTCGATACGATATAAATATAGTAAAAATATACAAGAAATAATCCAGTAAAAACTAAACGCGGTGGAGAGTGTTGTCAAAAATAAAAAATGAGATTGCCGCACGCGGCTACATTTTCCTAAGTGGTTTTCGACCTGATGAAAACACAGCAGAGGTCGCAAATACACTCGGTATTCCTCTTGCCCCTTGGGACGACCGCTTGATCCAAACGCTGATTCCTCGTGCCGAGGCAACGCCAAACACTTATAGTGGAATCTATGGTCTCGGCCAGTTTCCTTTCCACACCGACTTGGCGCATTGGCGCGTCCCACCACGCTACCTCGTCCTTCGTTGCGTTATTGGCTATTCCGACGTACCCACATTATTAGTCGATGGCCAAGCCCTGATTAGGGCAGTCTCACTTGAAGTTATGGCACGTGCCATTTTCAAACCGCGTAGACCTCGGGATGGCGTCCTCCAGCTTCTTCGTCTTTGCGAACCGATAGATGACGACGGTTGGCTCCTACGGTGGGACGAAGTGTTTCTTAATCCCGCGAGCAAGATAGGCGATGTTGCCAACCTTAAAGTTCGTGAGTGGCTCACCGAATGCGAGCCTTTATCGATTTCGCTGGCGAATCCTAATGACACGCTCTTAATCGACAACTGGCGAATATTACATGCTCGCTCTCCGATCCCTGATGGGCGTGGAGATAGAGCGATTGAAAGAGTATATTTAAGGGGGCTGAATTGAAGAAGGTTATCCAACCAGGAAAAACGCCCGCGACTTGCGATCCTGACGCGCTTTACCTGAAAGCCGAGCGATATGTTCAGCAAATGAGCGCGCTTGACAGCGACGATTGGGAATATGCCCTCTGGTCAAGTCTAGCTATTGAGTTGCTTGCTCGCGCGGCTCTCGCCAACGTCAGTCCTGCGCTAGTCGCGGAAGGCGATAAGAGTTGGTCGAGCCTTTACCATGCTTTAGGTTTCACGCCGAATGAGGAGAAATTTTTTCCTAAATCCATTCCGATCAGTGAGGTATTCAAGCGTCTCTCTGCAATCCTACCTGACTTCACGAAGGAACATGAGAACTTCGGCCTTCAGCACACGGGGCGTCGGAATTCCGAGTTGCACTCCGGCGAGCCGGCCTTCGACGGTATTAAAGGATCGACTTGGCAGCCCCGCTTCTATCAGGCCTGCGAGATACTACTTGATTCTATGGGTATGACGCTTATGGATTTTGTCGGCGAGGATGAAGCAAATGTCGCCCAGAAATTGATTGCGGCAGCGGTCGACGACAGTGCGAAGGCCGTTAAGGGCGAGGTAGAGGCTCACAAGAAAGTCTGGCTCGCCAAACCTGAGCAGGAACGCACCACCTTAGGTGCGCAAGCAGCTGTCTGGGCGACACGACAATCAGGTCATCGCGTTGACTGCCCGGCGTGTGGGTCGCAAGCTCTTCTCTCTGGAGAACCCGTTTCTGCCCCAAACCAGCGTCTTAGTGATGGCGAAATCACCGAGACGCAGGAATACCTCCCGAATCAGTTCGAGTGCATTGCCTGTGGCTTAAAGATTGCCGGCCTGTCGCGACTGGCTGTGGTCGGCCTAAGTGATCGCTATAAAAAGACTCAGTTCTATGACGCCGCTGAATACTACGCACCTAAAGATGACTGGGTAGGATACGAGGACGATAACAACGAATATTGAACGCGGCGCTTCAGAATTCACATAGCCTGAAAATTGAAGCCGACTATCACTTCCGCAATCCGAGCCGGGCGTAGAGCCGACGGCACCCCTATCCCTCCAATCATCAAATCCAGATTTGGCACCGCAGCCCCCGTCGCTCCCTTGCCGGGATCGTCGGGTTCCGGGCGGCCGTGTCTTTGCCAACCTGCCGACTTTAGTTGCCTCAAGCGCAGCCTTGTGATGACATGCTGTCATGATTTCGCTCGAAGACTGCGTTGGCATGTGCGGCCTCACCGAAGAGGAGGTGCTGGCGATTGCCGAGCATGAACATGTCCCGGAGATCGTCGCGACGGCCTATGCGCAATATTTCGCCAACCGGGAGCACGGCCTCGAGGCCGTGTGCCGGATGATCGTCGACGACATTCGCGCGGCGCAGGCCAAAGACGATCGCGACCATGTCCGGTCCCTGTTGCATGTCCTGCATCATTTCATTCGCAGTCATCCGGAAGCCGCGCCCGCGCAGCATCCCTGGAGCAGCGCCGGTTGATCGGCGTGCCGCGCGCCCCGAAATCGAACCCGCAGGAAAACGCGGCGGAATGGCTCGAGCTGCTGGAACGCGCCGGAAGGGCCATCCGGCACGGCCAGGCGGCGGAGGCCGGGAAGGTTTCCGGCAAGGAATTCTCTCTGGTCGACGCCAGGACCTTCTGGGAGGCCTATCTCCGCTCGGCCCAGCTACTCTGGTCGCACCCCGAGGCCGTGACCGACTATTTTCAGCAGCTGTGGACCGGTTGGGCGGCGGCCTGGAACAGCGCGTTGACCGGGTCGCACGGCAAGTCCGCCCCGAGGGACAAGCGGTTCCGCGACGAGCGCTGGGAGACGGAGCCGGTGTCGCGCGGCCTGCGCGATTCCTATCTGGCGCTGGAAAAGGCAACCGACACATTCCTCTCCGCCCTGCCGGAGGAGTCGAAGGACACGCTGCGCGTCAAGTTCTACACGCGGCAGTTCCTGAGCGCGGCGGCGCCGAGCAATTTCCTGATGCTCAACCCGGCGGCGCGCGAGAAATTCATCGAGACCGGGGGAGGGAGCCTGCTCGCGGGATTCCGCAACTTCGTCGAGGACCTGGAGCGCGGCGACGGCCGGCTCGACTTGAACACCGATGACAGAAGCGCGTTCAAGGTCGGGGTGAACCTCGCCACCACCCCCGGCAAGGTCATCTACCAGAACGCGCTGATGCAGCTCATCCAGTATGAGCCGATGACCGAAGAGGTGCGCAAACGGCCCTTCCTGTTCGTGCCGCACTGGATCAACAAGTTCTATATCCAGGACCTGCGGCCGGACAACTCCGTCGTGCGCTGGCTGGTCGAGCGCGGCCATACGGTGTTTTTGATTTCCTGGGTCAATCCCACGAAAGAACATGCCGGGATGAGCTTCGAGGATTACATGAAACTCGGGCCGCTGGCGGCGCTCGACGCGATCCGCGAGGCGACCGGCGAAAAACGCTGCGACATCCAGGGCTTCTGCATCGGCGGCATCCTCGTCATGGCGACGCTGGCCTATCTCAAGGCGAAGCGCGACAAGCGCATCGCCACCGCCACCACCATCGCCACGCTGGTCGATTTCACCGATGTCGGCGAGATCGGCGTCTTTGTCGACCGCGACCGGGTCGAGATGTTGCGCAGCCATCTGAAGGAAAAGGGCTATCTGGAGAACCATCATCTGCGCGACATGTTCGCGATGATGCGCGAGAACGACCTCGTCTGGTCGTTCCATGTCATGAACTACCTGATGGGCGACAAGCCGCCGGCCTTCGACATATTGTACTGGAACGGCGACAGCACGCGGCTGCCGGCGGCGATGCTGCTCTGGTACCTCGAAAAGATCTATATCGAGAACGGGCTGAGGAAGCCGGGCCACCTGACGCTCGACGGCACGCCCATCGACATCACCCGGATCGACACGCCCTTCTTCGTGCTCGCCACGAAGGAGGACCACATCGCGCCCTGGGCCTCGGTCTACCCGACCGCACGGCTGCTGAAAGGCGAGGTCAAATTCGTGCTCGGCGAGTCCGGCCATGTCCGCGGCGTCATCAATCCTCCCGAGCCGCACGTCAAATACGGCTACTGGACGCGCGACGATTTCCCGGAATCGGCCGGGGAATGGCTGAAGGGGGCCGAACACCACCAGGAATCCTGGTGGACCGAATGGGGCCGGTGGCTCGACGCGCACGAGACCGAGCCGCGCGTTCCGGCCCGCAAGCCCGGCGGCGGCAAGCTGAAGCCGATCGAGGACGCGCCCGGCAGCTATGTCCTCGAGAAATAAGGGCCGGCGTTCCCCGTGCGCGATCGGCCGCGCTGCGCCGGCAACCGATCAACTATTCGCGCATTCCTTGCCTGCGACCGCACCGGGGACTAGATTCATCAATTGCGTGTCCAAGCCGGTATCCGACCGTCGAACGGCCACAATGGATATCTGCTCTTGGATCCGGATGTACGAGCGTACCGGGAAGGAGCCGTGTCCATGAAAGTTTCCAATGTTCTCGATGTCAAAGGAACCGACGTTTTCACCGTGCGACCGGAGGAGACGATCAACACGTTGTCGCACCGGCTTCGCGCCTTGCGCGTCGGCGCGATCATCGTCTCGAGCGACGGCAGCACGGTCGACGGCATCATCTCCGAACGCGACGTGGCGTTCGGCCTGGCCGAACACGGCGCCGATCTGCTGGGGATGAAAGTGTCGGACCTGATGACGCGGTCGGTCGTCACCTGCACGCGCGACTCGTCGATTTCGGACCTGATGAAGCAGATGACCCAGCGGCGCATCCGCCATCTTCCCGTCGTCGAAAACGGCAAGCTGGTCGGCGTCATCTCCATCGGCGACATCGTCAAGCATCGCCTCGCCGAGATGCAGACCGAGGCCGATGTCATGCGCGACTACGCGATCGCGCGGCACTAGACCGGGCCTTACGCTCCGATCATCAGGTTCAGGTTCTGCACCGCCGCGCCGGACGCGCCCTTGCCGAGATTGTCGTAGACGGCGATCAGCACCGCCTGCGCGCGGTCGTCGTTTGCGAAGACATGGAGCCTCATGCCGTCGGTGCCGTTCAGCGCTTCCGGCTGGATGTCGGGATTGCGCTCCAGCTTTTCGAACGGCGCGACCTCGATGACGCATTCGGTCAGCGATGCGTAATGGTCGGCGATCGCCGCGTGCAGATCTCTGCCGGTCGGCACCGTGGCAAGCGCGCCGAGCTGCAGCGGCACCATCGTCACCATGCCCTGCGCGAAATCGCCGACGACCGGGACCATCAGCGGGTCGCGGTCGAGCAGGGCGTTCTTCTTCAGTTCGGGCAGGTGCTTGTGCTGCAGCGTCAGCCCGTAGGGCAGATATTCCGGCGCGGTCTCGCCCATGGCCTCGTAGTCGGCGATCATCGCCTTGCCGCCGCCGGAATAGCCGGTGATGCCGGTGAAGGTAACCGGGAAATCGGCCGGGATCAGCCCGGCCTTGACCAGCGGCCGCAGCGTCGCGATCGGGCCTTGCGGCCAGCAGCCGGGATTGGCGACGAATTGCGCGGAAGCGATCTTCTCTGCCTGTTCCCTGTCGAGTTCCGGCATGCCGTAGGTCCAGCCCTCCGTCACCCGGAACGCCGTCGAGGCGTCGATGACGCGGGTGCCGTGGTCGCCGATCATCGCGACGGCCTCGCGCGACGCGTCGTCCGGCAGGCACAGGATCGCGAAATCGGCTTCCCGCAGCAGCTGTTCGCGGATGACCTGGTTGCGCCGCTCGGCCTCGGGGATCGACAGAACCTCGATGTCGTCGCGTTTGGCGAGGCGCTGCCGGATCTGCAGCCCGGTGGTTCCGTGTTCGCCGTCGATGAAGATTTTCGGTTTCATGATCTTGTTCTGTCGGTCAGTTGAGGGACGGGGCGTGGGGCAGGGGGGTCATCGTTTCCCCTTGGCGCGCCACTCGGCGAGAAGCCCGAGATAATGCTGCGCGACGGCCGCGCCCGCAATCGCCGTGATGTCGGCATGGTCGTAGGCCGGCGCCACCTCGACGATATCGGCGCCCCGGATGTCGAGATCGCCGAGCTGCCGCAAGACCGACAGCATCTTGGCCGAGGACGGGCCGCCCGCGACCGGCGTGCCGGTGCCCGGCGCATAGGCCGGATCGAGGCAGTCGATATCGAAGGTGATGTAGCAGGGCATGTCGCCGACGCGTTTCCTGATCGCGGCGACGATCTCGGCGGTCCGCATTTCCTCGACCGCTTCGCCGTAGATCATCGCGATGCCGCAATCCTCCGGCGCATGCGTCCGGATGCCGATCTGGATCGAATGGTCGGGGTCGATGACGCCGTCGCGCACGGCGCGGCCGACGAAGGAGCCGTGGTCGATACGCCTGCCGTCGTCGTACCAGGTGTCCTGGTGCGCGTCGAACTGGATCAGCGCCAGCTTGCCGTGCAGCGCCGCATGCGCCTTCAACAGCGGCCAGGTGACGTAATGGTCGCCGCCGAGCGTCACCAGGAACGCGCCCGACTTGAGGATCTTGCCCGCCTCGCGCTCGATCGTCGCAGGCGTCTTCTGGTGGTTGCCGTAGTCGAGCAGGCAGTCGCCGTAGTCGATCACCGCGAGGTTTTCGAACAGGTCGCGCGCAAACGGATATTGCGGATCGTTGTCCATGATCGCCGAGGCGCGCCTTATCGCCTGCGGGCCGAAGCGCGCGCCCGGCCGGTTGGAGACGGCGGCGTCGAACGGGATGCCCCAGACGACCGCGTCCGCGCCCTTCAGGGTCTTGGTGTATTTGCGCCGCATGAAGGACAAGGCGCCTGCATGGGTCGGGTCGGTGGCCGCGCCCGTCAGGGTGCGCGCGGTGAAGGCGTGATCGATGGATTTGGAAGTCATGATCGATGGTCCCGTGGCATTTGCTGCGTTCATATCCTCGCATGGCCCGCGCGCAACAAAAAAGCGGCCCGCAAGCCCCGCTTTTCGACATGGCGCGCCGGTTTTGCCGCGGATCGCCGGTCTCCCGTCAGCTTGGCTCTTCGCGCAGGCGCGGCATGTCGTCATGCGGCGTGACGGTCTGGCGTTCGATCATCCGGTGAACGCGAAGCGGTTTTGCGCCCTTGTGCAGCGCCAGGAGGCGGTCGGAGACCTCGGCATCGGCGTTGGTTCGCCGTTCGTTGTGCCGGATATACTCGACCCATGTCGGTACGTGATAACTCTCCGTCCAGATATCGGGATTTTCGAGATCGCGCAGCAGGGCCCATTGCTGCGCGCCGTCGCGTATCCTGATCCTTCGGCGCAGGCTCATCGTGGCGAGAAACTCCTGAACGTCCTCCTGCGCGATCTCGTAGTCCACCATGATCATGATCGGCCCGCTTCGCTGGGTCAGATCGAGGCGCAGCGGCGGTTCGGTGAAGCGATTGAGCGGATCGAGATTGAGCAGGCCGAAATCGGGAAGCGGCGCGCGCAGGCCGGTGACGGCGCCGAGCAGCAGGATCAGGGCCGCGCCGATGAGCGCATTGTTCGTGCCGATACTTTCGGAGAGGGACCCCCACACCCAGCTGCCGGCGGCCATCCCGCCGAAAACGCCGGTCTGGTAGAGCGCCATGGCGCGGCCGACGACCCAGCGCGGCGTCGACATTTGCATCGTCACGTTGAACAGCGACAGGCAGACCACCCAGCACGCGCCCGCGACGAGGAGGGCGATTGCGGAGACGACGACGAGATTGCTGACGGCGATCGCGAAGGTGCTGACGGCGAAGCCGGTGAACCCGATCCGCGTGATGTTCTCGTTGTGGAAGCGCGCGCGCAAATTCGCATTGGCCATCGCGCCGATCACCGCGCCGATCCCGAAGCAGCCGAGAAGCGTTCCGAAGATGAAGGCGTCGCCGCCCAGATTGTCGCGAACGACAACCGGCAGAAGCGCCTGCAGGGCGACGGCCGAAACGCCGAACAGGAAGCCGCGCAGGATCACCTTCATCAGGTTGGGCGACATCGCCACGTAGCGAAGCCCGGCCTGGAAGGCGATGCCGAAAGGCTCCCGCGGCAGGCTCTTCGCGGGCAGCGACGGATGCCAGCGCAACAGCGCCGCGATGATCGCGACATAGCTGGCCGCATTGACCGCGAAGGCCGCCGCCGCGCCGGCGATGGCGACGATCGCGCCGCCGGCCGCCGGGCCGACGCTGCGCATGATGTTGAAGCCCATGGAGTTGAGCGAGACGGCGGCGGGCAATTCCTCGCGGGTGACGATATCGCCCATCGAGGCCTGCCAGGACGGATTGTGCAGCGCCGTCCCGCATCCGATCAGGAAGGTGAAGGACAGGAGCAGCCACGGCGACAGCATGCCCTCCAGCGCCAGAACGGTCAGGGCGACCGAAACAACGAACATGAAACCCTGGGCGACCAGCATGACCTTGCGGCGGTCGAAATTGTCGGCGAAGACGCCGGCGGCGAGCGAGAAGATCATGATCGGCAGCGTGACCGAGGTCTGCACGAGCGCCACCATGCTCTCGGATGCCGTCAGCTCGGTCATCATCCACGCCGCGCCGACCGACTGCACCAATCCGCCGAAATTGGACGCCAGCGCCGCGATCCACAGCATGCGGAATGTCTGGTTGTTGAAGAGCCCGAGGAGGGATCCCGGCTTAGGCATGGTGTCTTTTCGCCGCTTTCTACCGATTCCAAGCAGGTATCGTTCTACGCGAGTAAAGCGCAAAACATAATCGACATTCGACGGGAGCGGAATTCGGGTTCCGGGCGCGCCGCGACAAACGAAAAAGGGGCGTTCCGAAGAACGCCCCTTGAACACCGGAAAATCCGGAATTGCGGATTAGCGCTTGGAGAACTGGAACGAACGGCGGGCTTTCGCCTTGCCGTATTTCTTGCGTTCCACCACGCGGCTGTCGCGGGTCAGGAAGCCGCCCTTTTTGAGCACGCCGCGCAGCGACGGCTCGTAATAGGTCAGCGCCTTGGAGATGCCGTGGCGCACTGCGCCCGCCTGGCCGGACAGGCCGCCGCCGGCGACGGTGGCGTCGATGTCGTACTGGCCGGCGCGGTTGGTCGCGACGATCGGCTGCTGCAGCACCATCTGCAGGACGGGGCGTGCGAAATATTCGGTGAAGTCCTTGCCGCCGACCGTGATGCGGCCGGTGCCGGGCTTGATCCAGACGCGGGCGACCGCGTCCTTGCGCTTGCCGGTGGCATAGGCGCGGCCCTGGGCGTCGAGTTTCTGGACGTGAACCGGAGCTTCCTGGACCTCTTCGGTCACCGTGCCGGTTGCTTCGCCGAGTTCTTCGAGAGAGTTCAATTCAGCCATGGTGATCAGGCCACTTTCTTGTTCTTGGGGTTGAGCGCGGCGACGTCCAGCACTTCCGGCTGCTGTGCCTCGTGCGGATGTTCGGCGCCGGCGTAAACGCGCAGGTTCTTCATCTGGCGGCGGCCGAGCGGACCGCGCGGGATCATGCGTTCAACCGCCTTTTCCACGACGCGCTCGGGGAAACGGCCGTCGAGAAGCTGCTCCGCGGTGCGCTCCTTGATGCCGCCCGGATGGCCGGTGTGCCAGTAATAGATCTTGTCCGACCGCTTCTTGCCGGTCAGGGCGACCTTGTCCGCATTGATGATGATGACGTTGTCGCCGTCGTCGACGTGCGGGGTGTAGGTGGCCTTGTGCTTGCCGCGAAGACGCATAGCGACGAGGGATGCGAGACGGCCGACGACGAGACCCTCGGCGTCGATCAGCACCCACTTTTTCACCACGTCGGCGGGCTTCTGGGAGAATGTTCCCATTGGTGTGTTCCTTGGTTCATCATCCCGGACCGGCGGGGCCGGAACGGGCTTTTCTTGTTGCTTGGATTGCCGGTTTGCCCGGCAAAAACAAACCGCGCCGGACGGTCCCAGCGCGATCAAGGGTGCTTTAGGGGCAATTTTTCGGCGCGTCAAGCGCGGAATTGCAGGCGTTCTGCCGAAAATCAAACAAAATCAATTGGTTATAAATACGGTATTATTTTACCACGCATCAATCCCGCGGCGGGATCGAGTAGGTGCACGATCCGTGCGCGATCAGGTCGTCTTTTTCGTCCGCAATCGAGATCTCGACGACGACCAGCCGCTTGCCCAGTTTCAGCAGCCGCGCGGTGCAGAAGACCGGCCCGGGCTCGGCCTTGCGCATGAAATTGATATGGAAGCTCGTCGTCACCGACAGGCCCTTCAGGCCGATATGGGCGAGGATGACGCAATAGGCGGCATAGTCGGCAAGCGTGAACAGGGTCGGGCCCGACACGGTGCCGCCCGGCCGCAGGTGCCGCTCGCCCGGGTCGAGCCGCATCGTCAGCGTGCCCGGACCGAGGTCGGTGATCGTGTAGATGCGCCCGTCGATGAAGACCTGGGCGAACTCGGTCTCCATGAATCGGTCGAGCTCTTCGGCGGAAACGATCGGGGAAGGCATCCTGGTCATGGCGGGACGATACCAATTGCGTGAACGGAATATCTTGCCGCCGCGTTTGCCCGTTTGGTAGGTTCGCCGTCAAGCCCACGCCTCCGGAGGACCAAGCATGACCGTCGCGCCCGCCCTTGTCGAAACGCCGCTCGTCACCCGCGACCGGAACGGTCCGGTCCTGCGGCTGACGCTGTCCAACCCGCCGGCCAACGCGCTGTCGATCGCCACCATGGAGGCGATGATGGCCGCGCTCGAGGACGCGCGGTCCGACGACGCGGTGCGCGTCATCGTCATCGCGGCTGCCGGCAAGGTGTTTTCCGCCGGCCACGACCTGAAGGAACTGACGCTGCACCGCCCCGACGAAGACCGGGGCAGGGCCTTCTTCGAAAAGACCATGCGGCTCTGCGCGCAGATGATGCAGGCGATCGTCACCCACCCCAAGCCGGTGATCGCCGAGATCGACGGGCTTGCGACGGCGGCCGGCTGCCAGCTGGTTGCCTCCTGCGATCTCGCCATCTGCACCGACACCTCCGCCTTCGCCACGCCGGGCGTCAATATCGGCCTGTTCTGCTCGACGCCGATGGTCGCGCTGACCCGCAATGTCCACCGCAAGCAGGCGATGGAGATGCTGCTGACCGGCGAGCAGATCGACGCCTCCAGCGCCAAGGAATTCGGCCTCGTCAACCGGATCGTGCCGAAGGAATACTTGAATCAGATTGTCCAGAAATACGCGGAAGTCATTGCTTCCAAATCGCCTTTGACGCTGAAGACCGGCAAGGAAGCGTTCTATCATCAGGCCGGGATGAGCCTGTCCGACGCCTATGACTACTGCGCCAATGTGATGGTGGAGAACATGCTGTTCCGCGACGCCGAGGAAGGCATCGGCGCCTTCCTGCAGAAGCGCAAGCCGGAGTGGACGGGCGAATAGGGGAAGAGCGAGATAAGCGCGATGTCTCCTAGGACGGTTCGTGTCCTGTCTGTTTCCTATTCGCTCGAACTGCGCGCAGAGAGGCGCCATTTATCTCTAGATCGCATTCGCCATATGGGAGCGTTCACCGGGATTCATTCGATGTGCGTGCATTCCCCGATCTCGACAGACGGCGTATTTCCGCCAGAGTCGTCCCCATCAACGAAACCCGCGTGATAGGTTCGCTGATACCGTCGGGCGCTCAAGTTGAAGTCATAAAAATAGAGGCCGCCAGAGGTCCGGCATCGAAACTTGCCCTCAGGGGACATGAAGATGTCGCCGTAGCCGACTCGCTTTGCAGGCTGGTAACCTTCGCGCTCACCCCAGCAACTGCGGGCAGTGCTC
The DNA here is from genome assembly GCF_014904745.1 of Oricola nitratireducens. GTDB lineage: Bacteria > Pseudomonadota > Alphaproteobacteria > Rhizobiales > Rhizobiaceae > Oricola > Oricola nitratireducens. The sequence continues at coordinate 15,089 of NZ_JACZCS010000010.1, read as the reverse complement.
TCAAGCAATGGCAACTCAATACCTTCAATTGGCCGCACAGTCCCAAAGTAGGCTGTTCCTGCAACCGACCAACCAAACGACTTCCACTCCTCACTCTCATTTGAGGCTCGAATCTCAAAGATAAACTGCTCATCATTCGACACTTTGAACGCGGTTCCCCGCCATTCGTGCACTGGATCATTCCACTGCACGCCTCCGGCTGCCAAAGGCGTGCATAAGTACTTCCCGGCGTATTTTCCGGTGTCTTCAAATTTCGGTCGATCACTCGACTGCCCAATGGCCGCACTCGCTTGTAGAGCGATTAATAATCCCAGAATCTTCTGCATTCTGGCTCTCCCGAAGCATATTCTTTCTTTGCGCTAGGGCGGATGCTCACACAAATGGATTACCGAATCCCCCAATGATAGCGATTTGCCCCGATGTGGAATACAGTTGAGCCGCCGGGAGTTTCCCTCGCTTGCCCAATAAGATGCTTTGGCGGGCATCCGTTTGAGAGCGAGCAGGGGATTGTGTCATTGAGCGATCCACCCTAATGTTCTCGCTATGTTCTAGCGTTGGAGACTAGCATGCGTTTCGATCCCCGCATTTCCATGGTGACGCTCGGCGTCGCCGATGTCGCCGCGTCGACGGCATTCTACGAGAAGCTCGGTTTCGTGAAATCCTCGGCCTCGCAGGAGGCGGTGAGTTTCTTCCGGCTGAAGGGTACGCTGCTCGGCCTGTTCGGGCGCGCGGCGCTTGCCGCCGACGCCACTGTCGAGGATACGAAACCCGGCTTCTCGGGCGTGACGCTGGCGCATAATCTTGCGAGCGAGGCGGAGGTCGACGCCGCCTTCGCGCATGCGCTGTCCTGCGGCGCGACACCGGTCAAGAAACCCGAAAAGGTCTTCTGGGGCGGCTATTCCGGCTATTTCGCCGATCCCGACGGCCATCTCTGGGAAGTCGCCTACAATCCGTTCATGGCGAACGACGAAGACGGTTTCATGCAACTGCCGGAATAGGGCATGCGTCGTTTCCGGCAGGCGACAAATTGCGCGTCCGGTGCTACGGCTTCGCCATGAACCACGATTCCTATCCCGACGATTACATCCGCTCCATCCTGACCTCCGTGAAGACGATCGCGGTCGTCGGCGCGTCGGCCAATGACGTGCGACCGAGCTATTTCGTCATGAAATACATGATCGACAAGGGCTTCAGGGTCTTGCCCGTCAATCCCGGCCATGCGGGCAAGGAAATCCTCGGCCAGACGGCCTTTGCGTCGCTCGCCGATCTGCCGGAACCCGTCGACATGGTCGACATCTTCCGCGCCGCGTCGGCCGTGCCCGCGATCACCGGCCAGATCCTGGCGATGGACCCGCTGCCGAAGGTGGTCTGGATGCAGCTGACCGTGCGCGACGACGACAGCGCCGCGCGGCTGGAGGAAAAGGGCATCCAGGTCGTCATGGACCGCTGCCCGAAGATCGAATATGGCCGCCTGTCGCGCGAGATCGGCTGGAACGGCGTCAATTCGAAGGTGCTGTCCTCGCGCCGCCCCGAATTGCGCACCGGTTTCCAGAGTTTCGGCATCAGGCGCTGACGGTCGTCGCCTGCCGGCGCGAATGCGCGCCGGGTTTTAAGCAATTTCATTTCGACTTCGCGCCGCGGCGGACAATAATCGTCTTTGACTCGCCCGCCGATCCCCGCCACAACGTCATTCGATTTTGTTCAGGAGGAGGCGACCATGGCCCAGAAGACACCCGGTTTCGATACTTTGGCAATTCATTCGGGGGCGCAGCCTGACCCGGCGACCGGGGCCCGAATCACGCCGATCTACCAGACCACGGCCTACGTCTTCAACGACGCCGACCACGCCGCCTCGCTGTTCGGCCTGAAGGCCTTCGGCAACATCTATACCCGCATCATGAACCCGACCCAGGCGGTTCTCGAGGAGCGCCTTGCCGCGCTCGAGGGCGGCACCGCGGCGCTGGCCGTCGCATCCGGCCACGCGGCCCAGCTGGTCGTCATGCACACGCTGATGACGTCCGGCGACAATTTCGTCGCCGCGCGCCGCCTCTACGGCGGTTCGATCAACCAGTTCGGCCATTCCTTCAAGAATTTCGGCTGGGAAGTCCGCTGGGCTGACGCCGCCGATCCGGCGAGCTTCGCCGCGCAGATCGACGACAGGACCAAGGCGATCTTCGTCGAGAGCTTCGCCAACCCGGCCGGTTTCGTCACCGACATCGAGGCGCTGGCGGAAATCGCGCGCGATGCCGGCATTCCGCTGATCGTCGACAACACGATGGCGTCGCCCTATCTGCTGCGCCCGATCGAGCACGGCGCCGACATCGTCGTCCATTCGTTGACCAAGTTCCTCGGCGGCCACGGCAATTCGATGGGCGGCGTGATCGTCGACGGCGGCACCTTCGACTGGTCGGCGACCGACAAGTATCCGATGCTGTCGACGCCGCGCGACGAATATGGCGGCATCGTCCTGCACGAGACCTTCGGCAACTTCGCCTTCGCCATCGCCTGCCGCGTGCTCGGCCTGCGCGACCTTGGTCCGGCGATCGCGCCGATGAACGCGTTCCTGATCCTGACCGGTATCGAAACGCTGGGGCTGCGCATGCAGCGCCATTGCGACAACGCGCTCGCCGTGGCGAAGCACCTGAAGGACCATCCGAAGGTCGACTGGGTCGAATATTCCGGCCTCGAGGGCCACGCCAACCACGCGCTGCAACAGCGTTACAGCCCGAAGGGCGCCGGCGCGGTCTTCACCTTCGGCGTCAAGGGCGGTTATGAGGCGGGCGTCAAGTTCGTGGAATCGCTCGAGATCGTCTCGCATCTCGCCAATATCGGCGACACCCGCACGCTGGTCATCCATCCGGCCTCGACCACCCACCGCCAGCTGACCGACGAGCAGCGTGCCGCCGCCGGCGCCGGCAACGACGTGGTGCGGCTGTCGATCGGCATCGAGAGCGTCGACGACATCATCGCCGATATCGACCAGGCGCTGGCGAAAGCCGGCTAGGTCGTATTTGCATGTCGCGCCCGCGGCTCTGTTCACGATCGTTGGACGGGACCGCGGGCCGGTGCTAATCTCGGCAGTCTTTCCCTTCAGTGGCGATGCCGGGCCGGATTCCGGTCGGCCGGGGAGAAAAACGATGATGCCGAAAGTCCCGAAATTGCGTCTCGCGGCGGTCTTCCTGGCGATCGCGTCCGTTGTCCTGTCGGCCTGTTCCGACGAGAGTTCGTCCTCGGCGGCAACGGCCGTAAAGATCGACGCCTGCGGCCTTCTCGATGCCGACCGGGTCGGTGCCGCCATCGGCGTGCCGGTCCAGCCGGGCGCGGAGGGCAGAAGCGCCGGCGGCGGCGAGAACGAGGGCGTTTTGTCGACCTGCAACTGGCAGGCGCCCGATGACACGCCGCGCCTGCCGACAGTGACGCTGATGGTCTGGTCGTGGCCCGCCGGAGGCAAGGGCGCGCAAAGCTATATCCAGTCGTTCCGCGACGCGGCCGAGCAATATCCCGATCTGCCGAAGCCCGAGCCGGTGGCGATGGGCGACGAGGCGATTTGGGTCGGGAACGGCCTGCAGGCGCGCAAGAACGACGCCAGCATATCCGTGACAGTGTCCGGCATCGACGAGGACAAGGCGAAACCGGCCGTCATGGCGCTCGCCAGGGAGGTGCTCGACGCGCTTTGACGCGGACCGCCTGTCTCGTGTCCGGCGGAATTGATTTTCCGCAATCAAAGTTTCGACGAAATCCTGTAGGTTCCTGACGGAATCAACAGGTGGAGACCTCTATGCCGCGCTTTAAATCGCTGACCCTTGCCGCAACGCTGTCGTTCGCGGCGGCCGTCGCGCCCGCTTGCGCCCAATCCGCGGACCCGGCCTGGCTGGATGTGCTGTCCAACCAGCTTGCGATCGAGCATGCCTGCGCGGTCGAGTATTATCTGAACACCAAGGAAGGCGAACTCGCCGGCCGCCGGACCTACGAGGCGCGCGCGCAATGCCGCGACGGCCGCCAGTTCGATGCCGCGCTGACCGAGCCGGAAACCGAGTTCACGATCAAGGAATGCGGCGTGCAGGTGTGCTAGCCCGCCATGTCTTCGTAGAGCCAGACCATCCGGTCGCAGAACCACAGCTTGAGCACGGAGGCAAGCGCCGCGCCGAGTCCGGCTGCGAAGGGATCGAGCACGTAAAGCCCGTAGATCATCGGTAGGAGCGCGACGCCGCCGGCAATGGAAAGCCCCAGTGCCCAGCGGGCGTGACTGGCCGGAACCGGCACGGTCTTGCGATTCAGCCAGAGCCGCTCGCCAAGCGTCACCTTCGACGCCCAGTTGTCGGTCGAGGCGGGCGCGGAAAAGGCGCGCGGATTGTAGAAGACCCACGCGAGCAGGATGACGAGCGGAAACACCGCCCACCAGTCGATCCATGCGCGGCTGAAGATCGACAGCGCGATCAGCGCGAGAAGCGGAATGCGGGTGTAAACGCTCCAGGGATTGGCATGGCGTGCCCAGTCGGCCTCGTTCATGCCTATGGAGCTTTCAAATGCTTTGTCGATTTGCATGCGCCCGGCTATCAGTTTGTTGTTTTTGTTAGGATCTTGATATGACTGCAATTCGTTTCCTCCCTGTTACGCCGGATGGCGCAATTGAAGAGACCGAGCGCCCGGCGCCCGAAAAATACGTCTCCGGCGATCCCGTCTTCACCACATGGAATCTCGAGGAGCGCGACGAGCTTTACTGCGGCATCTGGCAATCGACGCCGGGCAAATGGCGGATCGCCTATGACGAGTGGGAGTTCTGCCACATCCTCGAAGGCGTGTCGGTGATCACCGAAGACGGCGGCGCGGCGCGCACCGTCAGGGCGGGCGACAGCTTCATCCTGCGCCCGGGTTTCGCGGGCACCTGGGAGGTGCTGGAGACGACCCGCAAGGAATATGTCATCCGGCTTTGACGGCCGCTTGCAACTCTATCCGCAATCCGCTCAATTCGACGCGTTCGCGATATCGGGGTCGATTCATGAAAATATCCGTCGTCGGGGCGGGCATAGCCGGCCTGTCCACCGCCTGGTCGCTCGCCAAGCAGGGTCATCAGGTCATGCTCTTCGAGCAGGGGCCTATCCCCAATCCGCTGGCGGCGTCCGGCGATCACCATCGCATCATTCGCCGCGCCTATGGCGCCGGGTCGGGCTACGGCGCCGCGATTACCGAGGCCTATGACGCCTGGGACGAGCTGTGGGCGGATCTCGGCGAAAGCCATCTCGATGCGCGCGGCTTCATGGCCGTCAGCCGCGAGACCGGCGACGAGGCCGAGGATTATTTGAACGGCCTGCGCGAAGGCGGCTGGCCCTGCGAGGTGCTTGAGCCGGGCGAGGCGGCCGAACGCTATCCCTTCCTCGATCCCGACACGATCCGCTATGCCTTTTTCTCGCCCGAGGGCGGCGCGCTGCATTGCCGCCGCATCGCCTTTTCCATGGCCGGCTGGCTGCAGGCGCGCGGCGTCCTGCTGCGCCAGACCATGAAGGTGACCGGCGTCGATCCGGCCAGGGCCGCCGTCACGACCGAGGATGGCCGCACGATCGAGGCCGACTATGTGATCGTCACCGCAGGCGCCTGGGTGACGAAACTCTTTCCGGACCTCGTTTCCGATCTGACGACCTACCGCACGGCGGTCGTCTATCTCGACCCGCCGGCGCATCTGAAGGAGGCTTGGGCGCGCGCGCCCGTCATCCTCGATGTCGGCGGCGAGACGGACGGTTACATCCTGCCGCCGTCGGGCGAGGGCGGCCTGAAATTCGGGTCCGGCCTGCACAAAATCGCCAGCGCCGATGCCAACGCGAACCGCGATCCGGTCGCGGGCGAGGGGGAGGCGATCCGCGATCTGTTCGCGCCCCCGATGCGCGATATCGATCGATATGCGATCACCGGTGTCGTCACCTGCGCCTACACATTTACGGCCGACGAGCGGTTTTTCGTGCGCGAGGAAGGCAATTGCCTGGTCGTCTCCGCCTGTTCGGGCCATGGCTACAAGTTCGGCGCCGCCGTCGGGCGGCGCGTGGCCGGGTTCGTGGAGAACCGGGATTTTGCGGCGCTCAAATCATGGATGCGCGCCGAAGCCTGATTGTTCACAGTTTTGCCGCATTAAGGTTTACGGCAGGGCGTGTCTTGCGAAGTGCCGCCCGCACGCCCTATTTAAGGGCAAGATGTAGCCGATTCCCCAAGCGCAAAGGCCTTTGCGCGTTTTCAGACAGAAATCCCCGAAAGGTAAAACATGGCCAATCCGATCGACACCGCAATGAACCTCGTTCCGATGGTCGTGGAACAAAGCAATCGGGGCGAGCGCGCCTACGATATTTTCTCGCGCCTCCTGAAGGAACGCATCATCTTCATCACTGGTCCGATCGAGGATGGCATGGCGTCGCTCGTCTGCGCGCAGCTCCTGTGGCTGGAAGCGGAGAACCCGAAGAAGGAAATCGCGATGTACATCAACTCGCCGGGCGGGGTGGTGACGTCGGGGCTCGCGATCTACGACACGATGCAGTTCATCAAGCCGCCGGTCTCGACGCTGTGCATCGGCCAGGCCGCGTCGATGGGGTCGATGCTCCTGACCGCCGGCGCCAAGGACATGCGGTTCTCGCTGCCCAATTCGCGCATCATGGTTCACCAGCCTTCCGGCGGCTACCAGGGTCAGGTGACCGACATCCTGATCCACGCCAAGGAAGTCGAGGCCCTGAAGCGCCGCCTGAACGAAATTTACGTCAAACACACCGACCGTTCCTACGATGATATTGAAAATGCGCTCGAGCGCGACAATTTCATGACGGCGGATGTGGCCAAGGAATTCGGCCTGATCGACCGCGTGATCGAATCCCGCGATGCGATCGAGCCCGAGGAAAAATAGTCGCAGGCCGGAGCGTGCTGTTGCATCCGTGTGACGCATGGGAAGCTTCGCGAAAGCCAAGGCATTGTAAGCTTTGCGCGCTTGGAAAAGCCGTCTAGATTGCAATGTGACGTCCCGATTAAGGGAACGGTAAAGGAATATGTCGAATCGTTGCACGTAACGTGGATATGTGTACGAATGTGATTTGAAGCCTTTGTGACGCGATGTGGTTGTCGAGTAAGCGCGTCACGGAAATATAGTCGGGATTGCCGATGCGCATGAGCCGCGCGAAATCTGCAATCCGCTGAAAGGAATGGGCATGAGCAAGGTTGGCAATGGTGGTGGTGGTAGTGGCGGCGGCGACGCCAAAAACACCCTCTACTGCTCTTTCTGCGGGAAGAGCCAACACGAGGTCCGCAAGCTGATTGCAGGTCCGACCGTCTTCATCTGCGATGAATGCGTCGAGCTGTGCATGGACATCATCCGCGAGGAGAACAAGTCCTCGATGGTGAAGAGCCAGGAAGGCGTGCCGACCCCGCAGGAAATCATGGCGGTTCTCGATGACTACGTGATCGGCCAGGGCCACGCCAAGCGCATCCTTTCGGTTGCCGTGCACAACCACTACAAGCGCCTCGCCCATGCCGAGAAGAACGACGACGTCGAGCTGGCGAAGTCCAACATCCTGCTGATCGGGCCGACCGGCTGCGGCAAGACGCTGCTGGCCCAGACCCTGGCGCGCATCATCGATGTTCCGTTCACCATGGCGGACGCGACGACGCTGACCGAAGCCGGCTATGTCGGCGAGGACGTGGAAAACATCATCCTCAAGCTGCTGCAGTCCTCCGACTACAATGTCGAGCGCGCGCAGCGCGGCATCGTCTATATCGACGAGATCGACAAGATTTCGCGCAAGTCGGACAATCCCTCGATCACCCGCGATGTGTCGGGCGAGGGCGTCCAGCAGGCGCTTCTGAAGATCATGGAAGGCACGGTGGCTTCGGTTCCGCCGCAGGGCGGCCGCAAGCACCCGCAGCAGGAATTTCTGCAGGTCGACACCGCAAACATCCTGTTCATCTGCGGCGGCGCCTTCGCCGGCCTCGACAAGATCATTTCCGACCGCGGCCGCAAGACCTCGATCGGCTTCGGCGCGACCGTCGACATGGCGGAAGACCGCAAGACCGGAGAACTCTTCCGCAAGGTCGAGCCCGAGGATCTGCTGCGCTTCGGCCTGATCCCGGAATTCGTCGGCCGGCTGCCGGTTCTGGCGACGCTCGAGGATCTCGACGAGGACGCGCTGGTGCAGATCCTGACCGAGCCGAAAAACGCGCTCGTCAAGCAGTATCAGCGCCTGTTCGAGATGGAGGATGTCAGCCTCATCTTCCACGAGGATGCGCTGCGCGCGATCACGCGCAAGGCCATCGAGCGCAAGACCGGCGCACGCGGCCTTCGTTCGATCATGGAAGCGATCCTGCTCGACACGATGTTCGAGCTGCCGGCGCTGGAAGGCGTGCGCGAGGTCGTCATCTCCGAAGAGGTGGTGTCCGGAAGCGCCCGTCCGCTCTATATCTATGCCGACAGGGCCGACGACAAGGAAAACGCCTCGGCCTGACGGGCGAAACGTTCCATGAACGCGAAAAGGCCGGGCAACCGGCCTTTTTCCGTTGGTTCAACCTTTTGGACCATTGCGGCGCACGGCCAACCGCGCGAGTATCAAAATCGATTCCGTCTGTTTTAAACCGTTGAAATCGGGTTTCTGCGGCGCCACTTACAGGGGGAGCCTTTCATCCGGGGCCATGAGGCACGGAGAGGGGTATTTCTAAGCCGATAAGGCATGAAAGGAAAAACGAATGGCTGAAGCCGAAAAGAAAACAGCAGCGGACGGCGCTGACGGGCTCTATGCCGTCCTGCCGTTGCGCGACATCGTTGTTTTCCCGCACATGATCGTGCCGCTTTTCGTGGGGCGTGAAAAATCGATCCGCGCGCTTGAGGATGTGATGGAGAACGACCGTCAGATCCTGCTCGCGACGCAGAAGGATGCCGGCGACGACGATCCGGCGCCCGACGCGATCTACAGCCACGGCACCGTGGCGAACGTTCTCCAGTTGCTGAAACTGCCCGACAACACCGTCAAGGTGCTGGTCGAGGGCGTGTCTCGCATGGAAATCCAGGACTATACGGACCGCGATACCCATCTCGAGGCCCATGCGATTCCGGTCGCCGAGCCCGAGGAAGACGAAATCGAACTGGCCGCTCTCGGCCGCTCGGTCGTCTCCGAGTTCGAGAACTACGTCAAGCTGAACAAGAAGATCTCGCCCGATATCGTCTCCGCGGTCACCCAGATCGAGGAGCCGTCGAAGCTTGCCGATACGGTCGCTTCGCACCTGTCGATCAAGATCAGCGAAAAGCAGGACATTCTCGAAACCGCCAGCGTCAAGGACCGGCTGGAGAAGTCGCTCGGCCACATGGAATCCGAGATTTCGGTTCTCCAGGTCGAGAAGCGCATTCGCAGCCGCGTCAAGCGCCAGATGGAGAAGACCCAGCGCGAGTACTATCTCAACGAGCAGATGAAGGCGATCCAGAAGGAACTCGGCGATGGCGAGGACGGCCATAACGAGCTTGCCGAACTGGAAGAGCGCATCTCCAAGACGAAGTTCTCCAAGGAAGCGCGCGAGAAGGTCGACGCCGAGCTGAAGAAGCTCAAGCAGATGAGCCCGATGTCGGCCGAAGCCACCGTCGTGCGCAACTATCTCGACTGGATGCTGTCGATTCCGTGGAACAAGAAGTCGAAGGTCAAATATGATCTCGACGTCGCCCAGGAGGTGCTCGACACCGACCACTACGGCCTCGAGAAGGTCAAGGACCGGATCGTCGAGTATCTCGCCGTCCAGAAGCGCCAGAACAAGCTGAAGGGGCCGATCCTCTGCCTCGTCGGCCCGCCCGGCGTCGGCAAGACCTCGCTCGGCAAGTCCATCGCCAAGGCGACGGGCCGCGAATTCGTGCGCATGGCGCTCGGCGGCGTGCGTGACGAGGCCGAGATCCGCGGTCACCGCCGCACCTATATCGGCTCGATGCCCGGCAAGGTCATCCAGTCGATGAAGAAGGCGAAGAAATCCAATCCGCTCTTCCTGCTCGACGAGATCGACAAGATGGGCATGGATTTCCGCGGCGATCCGTCGTCGGCCCTGCTCGAGGTGCTCGATCCGGAACAGAACTCGACCTTCATGGATCACTATCTCGAGGTTGAGTACAATCTGTCCGACGTGATGTTCATCACCACGGCGAACACGCTCAACATTCCGCCGGCACTGATGGACCGCATGGAGATCATCCGCATCGCCGGTTACACCGAGGACGAGAAGGTTGAAATCGCGCGCCGGCACCTGCTGCCCAAGGCGATCCGTGACCACGCCCTCCAGGAAGGCGAGTTCGCGATCACCGACGAGGCGCTGCGCGAGGTCATCCGCACCTATACGCGGGAAGCCGGCGTTCGTAACCTCGAGCGTGAGCTGATGACGCTCGCCCGCAAGGCGGTCACGGACATCCTGCGCACCGACAAGAAGACGGTCGAAGTGACGCCGGAAAACCTCGACGACTATCTCGGCGTTCCGCGGTATCGCTTCGGTCAGATCGACGGCGAGGACCAGATCGGTGTCGTCACAGGACTGGCCTGGACCGAGGTTGGCGGCGAGTTGCTGACGATCGAGGGCGTCATGATGCCCGGCAAGGGCAAGATGACGGTCACCGGCAATTTGCGTGACGTGATGAAGGAATCGATTTCGGCGGCGGCATCCTATGTCCGCTCGCGCGCCATCGATTTCGGCATCAAGCCGCCACTGTTCGACAAGCGCGACATCCACGTGCACGTGCCGGAAGGCGCGACGCCGAAGGACGGGCCGTCCGCGGGCGTCGCGATGGCCACGGCCATCGTGTCGGTGATGACCGGCATTCCGGTGCGCAAGGACGTCGCGATGACCGGCGAGATCACGTTGCGCGGCCGGGTGCTGCCGATCGGAGGCCTGAAGGAAAAGATGCTCGCGGCGTTGCGTGGCGGCATCAAGACGGTTCTCATTCCCGAGGACAACGTCAAGGATCTGGCCGACATTCCGGAAAACGTGAAAAGCGAGCTGGAAATCATCCCCGTTGGCCGCATCGGTCAGGTTCTGGAACACGCCCTGACGCGCAAGCCGGAGCCCATCGAATGGACCGAAGAGGTCGAATCGGTAGCCAGCAAAGTCGCCCCGATTGACGACGATAGCCTCCCTAACGTCGCCCACTAGGCCCGGCTGATCCCAAAAACTTGTAAACGCCGCAGAAATGCGGCGTTTTTTCTTGGATTTCCGGGCTTTTCGGTGCCATTCCCCTTCGGGTTGGCGGCGAATCCATTTATGGTCCGCCGTGTTTACGGTTGGCCCGCCGGGAAGACACCGGCAGCCTGCCGCATGGATTGAGAAGGATTATGACAATGAATAAAAACGAGCTTTCTGCCGCCGTTGCGGAGAAGACCGGTCTGGGTAAGGGAGATGCCGCGTCGGCAGTCGACGCTGTTTTCGACACGATCACCAGCACGCTGAAATCGGGCGGCGATGTCCGCATTCTCGGCTTCGGCAACTTCAGTGTGAATGACCGCGCCGCGACCACGGGCCGTAACCCCCTCACGGGCGCTCCGGTCGACATTCCGGCGAAGAAGGTCGCGAAGTTCTCGGCCGGCAAGGGCCTCAAGGACGCGCTCAACAGCTGATAGCGTCGACAGACGATTCTTCTTGGACCGCGGTTGCCATCGGCAGCCGCGGTTTTTCATTGCCTGCGCGCCAGGCGCGCAACCGAGGTTATTTCCGGCGGGAGCGGTTGAAGGTCGCGGTGAGAAGCTGCGCCATGTGCGCGTCGCGCGCCTTGCCGGTCTTGCCGCCCATGACGACGGCAACGAGCGAGCGGCCGTTGCGGTTCACCGAGGCGGCCAGATTGTATCCCGACGCCTTGATATAGCCGGTCTTGATGCCGTCGGCGCCCGCAACCATTCCGAGCAGCTTGTTGTGTCCGCGTACCGTCTTGCCCCGGAACTGGAAACTGCGCAGCGCGAAATAGGAATAATATTGCGGGAAGTCGCGCCGCAGCGCCATCCCGAGGACGGCCATGTCGCGCGCCGTCGTCGTCATCTTCGGATCGGGCAGGCCGGACGCATTGGTGAAAACGGTCCTCGTCATGCCGAGCGAGCGACCTTTCGCGGTCATCTGGCGTGCGAAAGCCTTTTCGCTGCCGGCGAGATTCTCGGCGAGCGCCGTCGCGACGTCATTGGCGGACTTGACGATGAGCGCGCGGATCGCCGTATCGACGTCGATCGTGTCGCCCGCCTTCATGTAGAGCTTCGTCGCCGGCTGTCTGGCTGCGGTCGCCGATAGCGGAATCATCGTGGTCCTGCTCAGCCGGCCGTTCTCCAGCGCCTCGAATGTCAGGTAGAGCGTCATCATCTTGGCGAGCGATGCCGGATAGCGAATCTGGTCGGCCGCGACCTCGTAGAGGATCTTGCCGTCTTTCGCGTCGACGACGATCGCTGCGTATTTCGACGGCTCGGCCTGCGGCGCCGCGATATCGAGCGTGTCGGATGTGGAGCACGCCGTCAGTTCGGCAGTGAAAATGAGCGAGAGCAGGACGATGAAAAAGCGCGCACGCGGGCGAAGCTGGAAATTCAGGATGGGCTCCATCGACGATATCGGTTTGTTACGGCTCGTAATGCGCAATTAGCATGTTCTCTTCGAAAATGCAGGCCAACGGCTGTGGAGAATTAACGGATTCTTGCGCGGGCCGACCGACGGCGCTGTGCCGGTGCGCACAGACGGCAATATCCGCCGGGACAGGGCATTCGAAGGAAGGGGAATGGTGGGCGGTGAGAGGCTCGAACTCCCGACATCTTCGGTGTAAACGAGCGTGTCGAAGCCTAAGTAGCCGATTTATATCGATGTTTTTCGGCGTTGGTGCCCGTTCGTTCTGCTCTGTTCCGGTTGTTTCCGTGGCAAAGCGTGGCGGTGCCAGTCTCCGTTCACGCGACGTTCCCGAGGACGTCCGACCATTCGCCAGAGCGGGCACTGCGCTTGACCGCCTCTCGCAGGGCCGCCAGGCCGTCGTCCGGCGTGCTGTCGAGGACGCTGAACGCCGCCACCGGGGCCTCCGCGATCTCCATCAGGTCGCGCACCGCCTGACGGACCTCGGCCGCGACGGCCGCGCTGGTGGCCGCCGTCTGCCGCTGGGCCGCCCGTCCAGTGGCATCCCGGCGCGACTGGATTCGCCCGGCCCCGCTCGAGAATGCTTCTGAGATGCCAGACTGGTAGTCGGGGTGATGGTGTCCGTAGTGCCGGACGATGGTCCTCTCGTCGGTAGACAGGAAGCCCGCGATCTCTCCGATAGGCTGCCCGGACTGCATGAGCCATGTGGCGGCCGTGTGCTTGCAGGCGTGCCTGTTCAGCCGCTGCGCCTTCCGCTCCTCTTCGGAGAGCGTCTCGCGCAGGAGCCGGAAGAACGCTGACGCGGTGCCAACCGGGCGGCCCTGATACTCGACCACGTACCGAGCTCCGTTCCTCTTCCAGCGCCGGAGATGGGACAGCAGCCTCACCGGGATGCGGACGGGGTCCGCTCTCTTGTTGTCCGGGACGCGTTCGCCATCCCAGCTGCGGTAGAAGATGCCTCCTTCGACATCGATCCACGGGCGCCCCGGTTCCGGGTAGAACGAGGCCTGCTCGATGCGGTCCGTCCTCGTGCCCGTGTAGACGGCCATGAGCATGAAGCGTGCGAGGTGCCTCCTGGGCCTGCGGCCGGTTTCCTTCGTCACCCCGACCTTGTCTCCGGACGACCGCTTGTCCGAGTGCGTGTATGTTCCCTTGGCCCGGTAGGCCGCCCAGACGAGGCGGGCGAACTGGCTCCGCGTGAAGAACCCGTACCGCGGCGGTGAGGGGGGAGGGATGTGGAAGACGTGCTCTCCGCCCTTCGCCAGCAGCCTGTCGGCCTCGGCGAGGTTGATGGCGGCCCTTAGGTCCTCGAGGCAGCGCCGGGCCGTGCTGGCCGAGTGCATGGCCGTGAACTCGGAGCACGTCCCCTTGTCTACGTCATCGACGACCTTGCCCGTCCAGTAGTCGAGCAGCCACTCCATTCGGTCGAGGAGCACCTTGCGCTGACGCGCTGCGTTGCGCGCCTTTGCTGGCTCGGCCTCGGCATCGACGTTGAACCGCGTGACGGTCTCGGTCATATAGTGCGAGATCACGTCTTCGAGTGGCATCTCGGCCGCTGGACGGCCTCTCGTGCGCCTGGATGGGCGCTCTAGGGCTTCCTGGTGCTGTCGGGCGATGTAGGCGCGGAGCGCTGCCTGAGCCGCTTCAGCGTCTCCCTCGCCGAGTCCGCGGAGATCGATGCCCCACTCCGGGACGTGCAGGATCTGTCGCCCGTCGTAGATGTAGTACTGCGCGCGGTGCGTGAGGCGGCCCCGCTTGTCGTAGCGGGCCTTCCGGAGGTTGAGGCTCGGCAATTGGTTTCTTGGTCTCGGCATGTCTCGAGCCACTCCCTGATCAGGCGGCGGGTAACGTACAGGTTCTTCGCGTTCGGCCTGACCGTCGCCAGTTCCCCGCGCTCGATCGCGCCGCGCAAGGTCTTCGCGGTGAATGATTTTGACTTCGACCTCAGTCCCGGATTCTTGGTATATCTCCCGCCTAGCTCTGGCAGACAGAGGGCATCCTCGATCTTGAGAGGTGCGTCATCGTGCGGATCTACAGCCACGTTCCCGCGCGAGAGATCCAAGAGCAAGGCTGTCCCTCTCCGCGCACGAGCGATTAATTCGTCCTGTCTGGCGCGTCTTTCGTCGGATGCTTCTTTTTCCCTTTGGAGCGTTTCCTCATCCGGGATCGGATCGCGATACGCGCGTGCAATCGTCTCCTCGCAGCGTTCGATCTCTTTGCCGATTCGCGCGATCAGTTCGTTGATTTCGTGGTCGTACATGTTCCCGATTGCTCCGGCCGTTCATCTACGCGCGCCCGATAAAGACACGGTGAATCCGTTCCGTAAAATGCGACCGGCTGCCGGAGTCTTGCTCGACGACACCATCTGCTGCCTCCGGCGGCTGCCGATCTGCTCGACACCGCGGGAAGACGGAGGCTCTCTTGCACGACCGGGACGCGGTTGCAAGTCATCCGTCGTCCTCCGCGAGAAGCCGGGCAAGCTCGAGCAGGGCGGCGATGACGTCCTCGTGCGT
>NZ_JACZCS010000019.1 GCF_014904745.1 Oricola nitratireducens | reverse complement strand
GCGCGGCCAGGGCACCGGCTATTCCGGCATCGAGAACCCGCTCTTCTACAAGGAGAACACCCGCATGTTCTTCGGCGACGCCAAGAACTCGACTTCCATTCTTGCCAATCTGGTACAATGAGGCCTGTACGGATATTAAAAGCGGAAGTCGACCTGTGTCGTCGACATCATCCGTACCTAGCACAGAGTCGACTCTTTTTTTCCGAACGCGGTATGTCCGCCTTCGGGTCCGAAAGCCGTCCTGTAAGATATTACCCGGTGATGCCCGGCTTGCCTTGGGAAAACTTTTCGCAGCGCTGGACGAAGCGCTTTAGCGTGCGATGGTCATGAATCATGGCCCGTGAAACTGGTCGATTTCACTCAGGACGCTTAGTCTATCGCGCTAACTTTTATAATTGAAACAGCTCAGAAAAAACTGCCTAGGCAACCTGGATTCTCAGCCAGTGTATCCGTCCCAATACCTGGTCTGACCGGAGCTACCCATCGGACCGCATTGTGCACCAGCCATGTGATCCAGATCCGGGCACGACGTCAAGCGGCGCGAAAAGTTTTCGCTAAGCCGCTCGAACGACTGCACCTCATGAATGATGAGCGTTCGGGTTGGGCAGGGAGGACATCTGCTCTTTGTTATCCAAATGACCGCAATGGGGTCTAAAGCGGACTTCCGTTCAAAAGTTGGTTACGTCTGCTAAGACCGTTTCAGTCGTTGTCTACCGAAATGCTCGACCGGATCAAGTTCGCGTTGACGGTCGTTTCAATTCCGTTGTTCGGCGGAGCGTCACTAGGAAGTCAGGGTGCCGAACAGGAATCGCGGACAATCAAGTCGCCGTGTAGAAGGACTTTCGTTTTTGGATTATCCCGCGTCGTGAGCGAGTCCAAGAGAAGCGACATCGCCAGCTCGCCGATTTGGCCGCGCGGTTGTCGAATTGTCGTCAACGATGGAGACATATTCCTTGCGAAAGGAATGTCATCGAAACCTAGGACGGAAAAGTCTCCCGGCACTTGATATCCACGAGATTGAAGCGAACCGATCACACCGATCGCGCTGCTGTCGTTGTAGCAAAAGAACGCGGTTGGCAGACTGTCGCGTATGAATAGCCGTTCGACCGCCGATCGCCCTCCCTCGCTGGTTCCATCCCCTTCGACTTTCCAAACGGCGCTTTCATTGACGGCCCGCGCCATAGCACTGGAGTAACCCTGATACCGAAGCTCTGAAACAGCGTCTCCGGGCGGACCGGATACGAAAGCGATACGCGAGTGACCGAGCGACAGAAGATACTCCGTCGCCGTTTTCGATGCGTCGGTATCGTCAACGCCGATATAGGCAACTTCCTCATGCATGACCGGGCGCGACACGGCGATCATCGGCGGCAGTGGCGAAGCAGGATTCTTGGGCCAACCGGCAACCGGGACATGCCCCGTAAGAAGAATCAGGCCATCGGCCATCCCGGTCATCAGGAACCTCAGATGTTTTTCCTCCAGCCGCACATCGCCTTCGGTATTGCCGATCAGCACACCGTAGCCGCGCTCATTCGCCACCTTTTCCAGTCCGGTGAGGATGCCAGGGAAGTTCGGATCCGAAATCGACTGCGCAAGAACCATGACCATCTGCGACCTCTGCATCCGCAGATTCTGCGCCATCGCATTCGCGGTGTAGCCGGTATGTGCGATTGCCGCAGTGACCTTTTTCCGGGTGCTCTCGGCAACTTTTTCCGGCATTCGGATTGCCCGGCTCACGGTTGCTATCGAGACGCCGGCAAGCTTCGCCACGTCCTCGATCGTTGCTGGTCTAGCTGACTGTTTTTCCAATTCTTTTTCCTGACTTCCCGATAACGGCGTGGCCGGAACGGATATTGAGAATCGCGATTCCCTGCCGGTAAGATAGCAAGCTTTTCGGCAATGATAAGGTTTTCATCGCGGTATGAAAAGGTTTACATTCACGATGAAAAGGTTTACACAACTCTCGTCGGTTGAGGAGCCGGCATGCATTTTTGGGAGGAATCGCGCCGTGCAAGAGACCATCAGCAACGATGTATCCGTGCTTGCGGCAGAGCGCGTCAGCAAGTCCTTTGGCAACGTCCCGGTGTTGTTCAGCGTCAGCTTTGACATCTGTGCAGGCGAAGTTCATGCCCTGATCGGCGAGAACGGCGCCGGCAAGTCGACGCTGATGAAAATACTTTCCGGTTTTCTCGAGACCACTTCGGGCGCAATCCGCCTCGATGGACAGGAGATCTCTCTGCCGCCAGACGGCCAGGCCGAAGCCTTGGGAATCGTCCTGATCCATCAGGAGCTGAATCTCGCTGAGCAGATGACAGTCGCTGAGAACATCTATCTCGGCCGCGAACTCACGCAGCACGGGTTCATCAACAGCAGCGAAATGGCCCGGCGTGCCAGCGCCATGTTCGCGGAATTCGGTCTCGACATTTCGCCGAGCGCGCGGATTTCGGATCTTTCAATCGCGCAGAAGCAGATGGTGGAGATCGTCAAGGCGATAAGCCGCAATGCGCGAGTGCTCATCATGGATGAGCCCACCGCTGTCCTCACGGAAGCCGAGACCGAACTGTTCTTCAAGCAGGTGCGCAAGCTCAAGGCCGGCGGCACGGCGATCGTTTTCGTGTCCCACAAGCTCCATGAGGTCAAAGAGATCGCCGACCGGGTGACGATCCTCCGGGACGGGCAATGGATCACAACGAAATCTGTCGAGGAATTTACGCTCGACAGCATGGCCCAGATGATGGTCGGGCGCGAGTTGTCGGACTTCTATCCGCCGATGAACGAAGCCGATGTCGATGCGGAGATCGTGCTGGAGACCCGCAATCTGAACACGAAGAACCTGAAAGACATCTCATTCCGCCTTCGGAAGGGAGAAGTGCTCGGATTCGCTGGATTGATCGGATCGGGCCGCACGGAACTTTTCGAAGCAATTTGCAGCCTCGAGGAACGACAGGGCGGAGCCGTCCAAGTATCCGGCAAGCAAGCGGATTTCCGGTCGCCGGCGGAAGCGCGCGACGCAGGGATCGTGTATCTGACCAAAGACCGCAAGGCCAAGGGACTCTTGATGGAACAAGGCATGCGACCCAACATGACCCTGTTCGCGCTCCCAAAATTCACCCGTCGCTTCATGCTGGACCGCGCCGCCGAGCAGACGGCGCTCGAGCGCGGAATTCGGAGGTTCGACATCCGTGCTCGTAATCCAAATTGCCGGACGCGAGAGCTTTCCGGCGGAAACCAGCAGAAACTCCTCCTGGCAAAAATCATGGAGGCCGAACCGCGTATCGTGATCATCGATGAACCGACCCGCGGTATCGATGTCGGCACCAAGCAACAAATCTATCATTTCATCGCCGCGCTCGCCGCCGAAGGCATGTCCGTCGTCGTGATTTCCTCTGAAATGCCGGAAATTATCGGGATCTGCCATCGCGTTTTGGTGATGCGTTCCGGCCGGATCACCGGCGAACTGACTGGTGATGCGATCAACGAGAACGAAATTGTGCGCTTCGCCGCCGGATTAAAAGAGGAGAGGGCTCATGGCTGATATCATGACAAATCAGGTCACGGGAGCCAGGACGACCACCATGGACTTCAAGACATATGGCCCGGCCGTCGCGCTGCTGCTGCTCTGCGTTATCGGCTTCATGCTCAATCCGGCATTCCTGAGCGAAGGGAACATAACCAACCTTTTAACGCGTTCCGCGTTCATCGGGATCATCGCTGTTGGGGCGACCTTCGTGATTACCGCAGGTGGTATCGACCTGTCGGTCGGATCAATGGCGGCTGTCATCGCTGGTGTGATGATTATCGTCATGAACAACTCGATCGACACCTTCGGAACAGGTGCCACGACTGTGCTTATCGGCTGTGGCTTCAGCATCCTGCTCGGTCTCGGCGCCGGTTGGATCAATGGCATGCTGACGACCAAGGGCAAGATTGAAGCCTTCATCGTCACGCTCGGCACGATGGGAATCTTTCGCTCCCTCGTTACCTATTTCGCCGATGGCGGCACCCTGTCGCTCAACCACGATGTCCGCGGCACCTATCGACCGGTCTATTATGACAGCATTCTTGGCTTGCCGTTCCCGGTCTGGGTCTTCATCGCAGTATCTGTCGCTGGCTGGATCCTGCTCAACCGAACGACGTTTGGTCGCTATTGCACGGCAATCGGTTCGAACGAGGCCGTGGCCAAATACTCCGCCATCAAGGTCGACCGCATCAAGACATGGACCTACGTGCTGCAGGGTCTCTGCGTAGCCATGGCGACCATAATCTACGTGCCCCGGCTTGGCTCGGCGTCATCGTCGACCGGCGTTCTTTGGGAACTTGAGGCGATTGCGGCCGTAATCATCGGCGGCACCGTATTGAAAGGCGGCTACGGCCGGATTGGCGGCACGATCATCGGCGCGCTCATCCTGACCACGATCGGCAATATCCTGAACTTCACCGACGTGATCTCCAACTACCTGAATGGCACGATGCAAGGGCTAATCATCATCGTTGCCGTGTTGCTGCAACGCAGTGATTGGAGCCGGAGAGCCTCACCGAAAAACTGAAACAGAATTCGCACGTCCATTCACTGAGACAACCGACGTGGCGAAGTGCCGGGTTTCCCCGGAACGGGGAAGCTCACCCTGAAGAAAGGAAATGGAGGAAGAAATGAAACTCAAAACGGCTATCACGGCTTTGGCAATAAGCGGCGCGCTCGCTCTTGCTGGCACTGCATCCGCACAGGAAAAGATCAAGATCGGTGTTTCCTATCCGACCCCGACCCATGCCTGGGCGGCCGGCATGAACTGGCATGCGGAAAAGGCGGAGGAACGGCTTGAGGCACTCTATCCCGATGTTGACCTGATCCTGGTCAACTCGCCGGATCCCGGCGCCCAGGCTAGCGCATTGGAGGACCTCGTTTCGGTTCATCAGATCGACGCACTGGTCGTGCTTCCTTTTGAATCCGAACCGCTGACCGACCCGGTTCTCAACGTCAAGAAGTCTGGCGCTTTGATCACGGTCGTCGACCGCGGGCTGAGCCAGCCGGGGATCGAGGACATCTATGTCGCGGGCAACAATCCGGAACTGGGGCGCGTTTCGGCGGTCTACATGAAAAGCCGCCTGAAGGACGGCGACAACATCGTTGTTCTGCGAGGCATCCCGACGCTGATCGACAATGAGCGCTTCGACGCATTCATGGCCGAAATCGAGGGCTCCGGAATCAACGTGCTGGACCACAAGCACGCCAACTGGAACCGCGACGACGGTTTCGAGGTGATGCAGGACTTCTTGAGCCGCTTTCCGGACATCGACGCGGTCTGGGCGCAGGACGACGATATCGCCATCGGCGTGGTCGCCGCGCTCAAACAGGCCGGACGCGACGGCAATGGAATGTTCGTCGTCGGCGGCGCCGGGATGAAGGAGACGATCAAGAGCATCATGGACGGCGACGAACTGGTTCCGGTCGACGTGCTTTATCCGCCGGCGATGATCGCGACCGCCATGGACGTCACCGTGGCCGCTTTCAAGTCGAACGGCCCGGTCGCGGGGCGCTACATCCTGGGCGCGACCCTGATCACACCTGAAAACGCTGCGAGCTTCTACTTCCCGGATTCACCTTTCTGAGTTGTAGAACGCAAGCGTCGGAAAGGGGAACTCCCGGCCCCTTTCCGCTTTTTCCGGCTCTCGCGAAGGAACACCATGATGAAAACAATAAAAGGTCCAGCGCTCTTTCTTGCGCAATTCGCCGGCGACGATGCGCCGTTCAACTCATGGGCGTCGATCACCAAATGGGCCGCGGATTGCGGCTACAGGGGCGTGCAGGTGCCGAGCTGGGACGGGCGCCTGATCGAACTCGAAAAGGCCGCCACGTCGAAGGACTACTGCGACGAATTCAAGGGCGTCGCGGCGGAGAACGGGGTCGAGGTCACCGAACTCTCCACCCATCTGCAGGGCCAGCTCGTCGCCGTGCACCCCGCCTATGACGAAGCCTTCGACGGTTTCGCAGCTCCGGAGGTGCGCGGCAATCCGACGGCGCGACAGGAATGGGCCGTCAAGCAGGTCATGATGGCGATCGAAGCATCGCGAAACATGGACATCGGCGCGATGGCGAGTTTTTCCGGCGCACTGGCCTGGCCCTATGTCTATCCGTGGCCGCAGCGCCCGGCCGGACTGGTTGAAACCGCATTCGACGAATTGGCAAAGCGCTGGCGGCCGATCCTCGACCACGCCGAGGATTGCGGCATCGACATTTGCTACGAGATCCACCCGGGTGAAGACCTGCATGACGGGGTGACGTTCGAAATGTTCCTGGAGCGCGTCGGTAACCACAGCCGGTGCAACATGCTGTACGACCCGTCGCATTACGTGCTGCAGTGTCTCGACTATCTGGAGCATATCGACATCTATCACGAGCGGATCGGGATGTTTCACGTCAAGGACGCGGAGTTCAATCCGACCGGGCGCCAAGGCGTCTATTCCGGCTACCAGAGCTGGGTGGACCGCGCCGGCCGCTTCCGCTCGCTCGGCGACGGACAGGTCGATTTCAAGGGCGTGTTCTCGAAGCTGACCGCCCATGATTTCGACGGCTGGGCCGTGGTCGAATGGGAGTGCTGCCTGAAACACCCCGAGGACGGCGCACGCGAAGGGGCGCGGTTCGTCTCCGACCACATCATCCGCGTGACCGAAAAAGCCTTCGACGATTTCGCCGGCGCGGGCACCGACGACGCAGCCAACCGCCGCATGCTCGGCATTTCCTGACAGGACAAGGGAGACAAGGCGATGACTATAAAAAGCTCCAGTACAACGACTCACCGCCGCATCCGCCTCGGAATGGTGGGCGGCGGCCGCGACGCTTTCATCGGCGGCGTGCACCGCATTGCGTCACGTATCGACGATCGTTACGAACTGGTTGCCGGCGCTTTTTCCTCTACGCCGGAAAAGTCGAAAGCTTCCGCCGCCGATCTGGGTGTCGCGCCGGATCGCGCCTATGGCGATTTCGTGGAAATGGCGAAGCGCGAGGCGCGGCTGAAGAACGGCATCGAGGCCGTCGCGATCGTCACACCCAACCACATGCATTATCCGGCGGCGCGCGAATTCCTGAAACGCGGCATCCATGTCATCTGCGACAAGCCGCTAACCTCAACGCTTGCCGATGCGAAGAAGCTGGCGAAGGCGGTGGAGGCGTCTGGCTCGCTTTTCGTGCTGACGCATAATTATTCCGGCTACCCGATGATCCGCCAGGCGCGCGAGATGGTGACGAAAGGAGACCTCGGCGACATCCGTATCGTGCAAATGGAATATCCGCAGGACTGGCTGGCCAGCGCCGAGGAAGAACACGGCAACAAACAGGCGGAATGGCGCACGGATCCGAAACGCTCCGGCCTGGGCGGGGCGATCGGCGACATCGGCACGCATGCCTTTCATCTTGGCAATTTCGTCACCGGGCTGGAAACGGATTCCTTAAACGCCGACCTCGACAGCTTCGTGTCCGGGCGCCAGCTGGACGACAACTGCCACGTGCTGCTGCGCTACAAGGGCGGCGCGAAGGGTATGTTGTGGGCAAGCCAGGTCGCGCCGGGCCACGAAAACGGCCTGATGCTGCGGATCTACGGCACGAAGGGCGCGCTGGAATGGGTGCAGAAGGATCCGAACTATCTTTGGCATTCGCCGCTGGGCGAACCGCGCCGACTGATCACGCGCGGCGGCGCTGGCGCCGGCAGCGCGGCGGCGCGGGTTACGCGTATTCCCGGCGGCCATCCGGAAGGCTACCTGGAGGGTTTCGCAACCATCTACACCGAAGCCGCCGAAGCAATCCGCGCGCACCAGGCCGGCGAGCCGATCCCCGATACCGTGCTCTGTCCCAACATCAACGACGGTTTGGCGGGCGTCGCCTTCGTGACGGCATGCGTCGATTCGTCGAAGCGCGGCGGTTCGTGGGTGACGTTCGACCGCTATATCGGACGTTAAGGCGCGCTTACACGGCTCCGCGTTTAGATAAAAGCCACTTGCTTGGGATGCCCCTTTACAAGTCCGAAGATCGTGTTCCGCCATAATGTAGCAATGGCCTGTTTTGGCACTTCTCGGACTCTCTGCCGCTGACCGCGGGATGTCCGCTTTGGGTCCGAAAGCCGTCTTGCAAAATGTCGTCTGGTGATGCGCGGCTTGCCTCGGGAAAACTTTTCGCAGCGCTGGGTATTGCGGTTCAGCATGCACCGGCCCGCTGCCGGATACGCGAATCCGTCCGATTTGGATACGGGCGCGTAGCCCGTCGAATTATGTTCTTGGAATTGCCTGGAAATGTGTGCCTGGCGAACCTGGAATCTCAGCCAGTGTATCCGAGCCAATTCCCGGTCTGACCGGAGCTGCCCGTCGGACCGCAGTGTGCACCAGCCATGTGATCCAGATCTGGGTACGGCGTCAAGCCGGGCGAAAACTTTTCGCCGAGCCGCTCCAACGACCTCATCTCATGAATGATGAGCGTTCGGATTGGGCGAAAATTGAAATTCCGTTCTTCCGTGTCAAATGGCTGCAAAGGGGCCGATAAGAGAATGTCCGGTTGTGGGCGCCGGCCGACCAAAGCTGACATACTGGTGCACCGTTCGCACCGTCGTATCTGGCCCTGAGCGGACAAGCAGGTGCTGAAGGACGAGGCGAAACTGGATCGCCTTGGCGATCGGATCATCCCGATCCTCGTCCGTCAGGGCTTCGACAGGAAGCAAGCCGACGCAGCCTTCGACGAACTGGTCGACCGCTACCGGAAGGGCTGGGGCTTCCAGCGCCGCTTCCCCGAGGACGGGTTCCCGGACGAGGACGAAGACGCGGGCGTCTGAGCCTAACCGCCGTCCGGCTCCCGGTCGTGGCCTCCTTTGCCAGCGCGTCGGTGTCTTCAGGAGGCCCTTCCCGGTCTGCCCGAGCCGACGTCGCTGCAAACGCTGTTTGCGTGAAATGGCCTGATTCCCCCCGTTACTTCTTGAAACGCCGTTTGCAGATGAATCGCTGGTCCAGAGCGTTTCGTTCGAACGGCAAGGAGCACGGAGCGTCGCCGCGCGAACCCGATCGCACGACACTCTTCGAACCCGGAACGGTCGGATTGGAGACGGCTACAAGTCGTCCTCTTTCGTGCTCAGCGAGACCTCGAAGATCAATCCGCGGCGGTACGCGATCGTTCGGTCAGTCGGGGAGGGCGGTCAAACTGGTGGCGGAGCGGCATCGTGAGTTCTGTCTTGTCGTCGATAGTCGGAGTTGATGTCGCCGCCTTCGAGGCGCTGGACCGGGAGGACTGCATCGAAGCCTGGAGAAAACAGTTCGGTCGCAGTCCTCTAAAATATGTCTCGGTGCAGTTCATGCGCCGGGCACTGGCCCATGAAGCACAGGTGAAAGCCCATGGCGGGCATTCGCCTGCGGTTCGAAGGGCCCTCGAACGGTCCTTGAGGAATGTTCGAAAGGCGGATGGCAAGACGAGGTCGGTTCTGCCGGCCTCGTCCCTGACGCTTCGGCCGGGGACGCATCTTGTTCGCGAGTGGAACGGCCGGTCGTACCAGGTCGAGGTGCTGGAGGATGGCTTCCAGATGGACGGCAAGCACTATCGCTCGCCGAGCGCGATCGCCCGCAAGATCACTGGCGCCCACTTGTCGGGGCCGCGCTTTTTCGGACTGGATGCGTCATGAAGAAGATCCGCTGCGCCATCCATACGCGGAAATCTTCGGAGGAGGGTTTAGAGCAGGAGTTCAACTCGCTCCATGCCCAGCGCGAAGCCTGTGTCTCCTATATCGCCAGCCAGAAGCATGAAGGCTGGGTGCTAATGCCGGAACACTATGACGATGCCGGCATATCCGGCGGAACACTGGAACGGGCAGGCTTGCAGCGACTACTGCGCGATGTGGACGAAGGCTTGGTCGACCAGATCGTCGTCTACAAGATCGACCGGCTGACGCGATCGCTGGCCGACTTCGCCAAGCTTGTAGAGCGGCTGGATGCGTCCGATGCTTCCTTCGTCTCGGTGACGCAGTCATTCAACACTGCCACCAGCATGGGGCGGCTGACCCTGAACGTACTTCTGTCCTTCGCTCAGTTTGAGCGTGAGGTCACCGCCGAACGTATCCGCGACAAGATCGCGGCATCGAAGAAGAAGGGGCTCTGGATGGGGGCAATGTTCCGCTCGGCTATGAGCCAGATGGGCGGACGCTGAAGATCGTGGAAGACGAAGCCAGGACGGTTCGAACCCTGTTCGACCTCTATCTCGAACACGGGTCGGTCAAGGCGGTCAAACAGCAGGCCGACCGGATCGGGTTGCGGACGAAGGCGAGGGGAGGCAAGGAAAGCCAGTCTTCGAAATGTGGTAAAACCGGGCGAACCGGGGACGCCGGCATTGATGGCAGGATGCCGTCGTCGGTTTCGATCCATGATGCCATGGCAGACGAGTGCAAGGATCAGCATGTCAATCGGTCGGCAAAGCGAATGCGCAACGGCGCCGGAGACCTTCCCTTCTGCCGAAGCCATATTCATCACATTCTGATCAATCCGATCTATGCGGGACGAATCCGCCATCGCAGCCAGATCTATGACGGCCAGCATCCCGCGATCATCGATCCTGCGGTCTTCGATGATGTGCAGGAGCGCCTGAAAGCCACTTCCGGAAGACAGAGGGGACGATCAGGAGCGGGCTCCAAGGCATCACCGCTTGCGGGCAAGCTGTTCGACGAGACAGGTGATCGTCTGACCCCAACGCACGCCAATAAAAAGGGCAGGCGCTATCGCTACTACATCTCCAACCGGATGATCACGGGCGGCGGGGACACTGACAAATCTCGGACTACCACCGGATGGCGCCTGCCGGCGAAGTCACTTGAACAGCAACTAGAATACGCAATAACAACCCATCTGCGCGAGCGATTGCCCGCAGATCTCCTGATCGATCCCTCGGTCGACGACATTCGTCGCATCCGCGATCTGTTAGCTGAAACAGGGACGGGAACGTCGACGCAGAATCTCAATGCGATCCTGTCCTGCGTCGCACGCAGTACGATCACACCGGGAACGATTGAGCTCACCCTTGAACCGGAAGCCGTTGCCGCATGGCTGGTTGCCTCATGCGCCTTGATCAATATCGATGCGCTCTCATTCCCGGTCCCGTTCCAATTCCGTAAGCGCGGCGTCGAAACCAGGCTGGTTATCGGAAACGATCAGAACCGAGCCATTGACGAAACGCTGATCCGCAACATCGCCAAGGGGCAGCAGTACTATGACGCTATCAAGCAGGGCCGGACGTTCGAGGAGATCACCACATCGGAGAACCTCTCGAAGCGCCGTATTCTGCAGGTGATCTATCTCGCATTCCGCGCACCTGACATCGTCAAATCGATCATGCAGGGTGATCAGCCAATCGGCCTGACCGCCAAGTGGCTCGGTCAGAATCCGCTGCCATCGGATTGGCAGGCTCAGCGCCGCATCGTTGCCACGCGCTGAAAAGGCAGCTCAGAAAACACGCTAAATACCAACGGCTTGCGATGGTTCGTCGATGCAAATCTGACAAACTGTCAGTCCCGAAATGGCCGACAGAGACTTTCGGCGATTCAGGGCCTATTTCGCGGCGAAAACCCCGTCTCTGTTTGCGCCGGAAGGCCGCAAGCCTTTGATTTCTCGTCGCTATTCGGAGAAAAAGTATAGTTATATCAATAACTTATGGTCGCTGGCTGGGGAACCTGGATTCGAACCAGGACTAACGGAGTCAGAGTCCGTGGGTCTACCGTTAACCTATTCCCCACCGCCTCGCGTGAGACCGGCGATATAGAGCCTCGTCGCGCAAAATGCAAATCCCAATCCGCGACAAATGCACTTGGTAATTGCGCGATGTGCTGATACGGTTTTTCCAACACCATATGAGATGCGCCTGCAGCGCCTTTTCGGGCAGCGCGGTGCAAGAAGGGAACGGCCGTGAAGGACACCGGGTCGGATGCCGTCGCATCCCGATCTGCGCCTTCCGAATCCGGTTTCGATCCGCAGGGCTCGCGACCGGCCGGCAGATCCGGCGAAGCGGAGAAATCCGTCAACGGGACGCCGGATCATGCTGCGAAGCAGCGCAATGGGGAAGGGATCGCGAGCGATCCCGCCGGCGCGGCGCAGGACGGAAGGCTCGATCACCACAAGGAAAAGAAGGGGCGCAAGCGCCGCCGACGCCGCAGGGGCGGGCAGAAACCGGCCGAGAACGCGCCGGTGAACGCCGTCGCGCGCGAAAAATCCGACGATACTGCGAAGAAAGCCGATGCATCCGCGCCGCCGCGCCGCAAGCGCCGCCGCGGCCGCAAGAAACCGCATGCCCATGTCGCCGTACCGCCACAGCCGGGCGGCGAGACCGGCCAGCAGTCCGTCCGAAGGCCGGAGTCGCCCGCGCCGCAGCCCGCGGCCCCGCCCCGGCGCGCCTACGCGCCACGCCCGGCCGATCTCTATGCCGCGCTCGATCTCGGCACCAACAATTGCCGCCTGCTGGTCGCGGCGCCGACACGGCCCGGCCAGTTCCGCGTCGTTGACGCGTTCTCGCGCATCGTGCGGCTCGGCGAGGGCCTGTCGCGCACTGGCCGTCTGTCCGACGCGGCAATGGACCGCGCCGTCGAGGCGCTGAAGGTGTGCCGCGACAAGCTGGGCGCGCGGCCGATCCGGCGCATGCGGCTGATCGCGACGGAAGCCTGCCGGGCGGCAGAGAACGGCGAAGAATTTCTCCAGCGCGTGCGCGAGGAGACCGGGCTGAAGCTGGAGATCGTCGACCGCGAGACCGAGGCGCGGCTGGCGGTCAGCGGCTGCTCGTCGCTGGTCGGCCGCGACACCGATTCCGTCGTCCTGTTCGATATTGGCGGCGGGTCGTCCGAGATCGCGCTGGTCGACGTCAAGGATCGTCGCTCGCGGCGTCTCGCTGACCACATCGTCGCCTGGACGTCGCTCCAGGTCGGCGTCGTCACCCTGTCGGAGAAGTTCGACGGCCGCGATGTCAGCGAGCAGGTCTTCGCCGACATGACCGATTTCGCAACCGATCTGCTGCACCGTTTCGAGGACCGCGACCGGCTTGCCGACCGCGTCGGCAATGAAGGCTTCCACCTGCTCGGTACCTCCGGCACGGTGACGACGCTCGCCGGCATCCATCTCGACCTGCCGCGTTACGATCGCCGCCGCGTCGACGGGCTTTGGATGACGTCGGCCGAGGTCGATGCCATGAATGCGCGGCTGTTGTCCTGGTCCTTCGACGAGCGCGTCGCCAATCCCTGCATCGGCGCCGACCGGGCCGACCTCGTCATGGCCGGATGCGCGATCCTCGAGGCGATCCGCCGGGTCTGGCCGTCGCAACGGTTGCGCGTCGCCGACCGCGGCTTGCGCGAGGGCATCCTGACCGAGATGATGGCCGCCGACGGCGCGTGGCAGCGCGGCGCCAATCCGTGGCGCAACCGGCCGCAAAGGAACGGATCATGACGGCAAAGAAACCGCCGCGCGGCGGCGCGCTGTCCGGACGGGGCGGGCGTTCGCTCAACCAGCGCGTCAAGAAGGGCAGGGGACTGAAGAACTCGTCCCGGCGCTGGATCGAGCGCCAGATCAACGATCCCTATGTCCAGCGCGCCAAGGCCGAGGGCATGCGCTCGCGCGCCGCCTACAAGCTGATCGAGATCGACGACAAGCACCATATCCTGAAGAAGGGCGACCGGGTGATCGACCTCGGCGCGGCGCCCGGCGGCTGGTGCCAGGTCGCGGCCGTGCGTGTCGGCTCGACCAACGAGGACAAGCGCATCGCGGCGATCGACTATCTGGAGATGGACCCGATGCCGGGCGTCGAGGTCCTGCAGATGGATTTTCTCGACGACGACGCGCCACAAAAGCTGATCGAGGCGCTCGGCGGCAAGCCTGACGTCGTCGTCTCCGACATGGCGGCGCCGACCATCGGCCACCGCCAGACCGATCATTTGCGCACCATGCATCTTATCGAGGTCGCCGCCGATTTCGCCGTCCGCGTTCTCAAGCCTGGCGGGCATTTCCTCGCCAAGACCTTCCAGGGTGGCACGGAAAAGGACCTGCTCGATCTCCTGAAACGCAACTTCAAGAGCGTCATCCACATTAAGCCGCCCTCCTCACGTTCGGAGTCGGTCGAACTTTATATTGTCGCCAAGGACTTCAAAGGCCACAGCGGGGACGAGGATTCACCGGCGCACGGGTGATGCGGCCCGCCCGCCGGCCTGGCTGATCGCATGCCCCGACACGGCTTCGCCCGCGTTCGGCGGCAGGGCGAGGAACGGAACGATCGCGAACGCCGTTATCGCCGCGATCACGAAGAAGGCGAGATGGAAGGCGGACACGGTCAGCACGCCGCCATTGAGACTGCTGACGATTTCGAGGATGCCGCCCGCCAGAGCCACGCCGACAGCGATCGCGACCTGTTGCATCGCCGAGGTGATCGCGGTCGCCGGCGCCGCATTCCTGTCGTCGATTTCCGCGAAGGTCAGCGCGTTGGCCGATGTGAAGAAGAGCGAGCGCACCAGCCCGCTGGCAAACAGTGTGACCATGATCAGGACGACCGGCGTTGTCGGCGTGAACAGCCCGTTGACGGCAATCGACAGCGATGCGCCGCCGGCCGCGCCGATCAGCACCATGCGGAAACCGCCGGCGCGCAGGATGCGCTTGACGGTGAATTTCATCACGATGGCGCCGCCGGCGGAAACGAAGGTGATCATGCCCGACTGAAACGGCGTCAGGCCGAAGCCTAGCTGCAGCATCAGCGGCAGGAGGAACGGCACCGCGCCGGCCCCGATGCGGAACAGGTTCATCCCGACCAGCGTCCAGCGGAAAGTCCGGTTGCGGAACAGTTTCGGATCGAGCAGCGGATTGGGCGTGCGGCCGGCGTGATGCAGATAGGCCAGGAACGCTGACACGCCGCCCAGCGTGGCGATGACGCCCCAGACCGGCGGCAGGGCCGGCAGACTGATCACCGACAGGCCGAAGACGACGCCCGCCGCCGCGGCGCCGGCGAGCACGAAACCGGTCCAGTCGACGCGTTTTGCGGGCGGCGTTTCGCCAGCCGGCAGGAGCGTCAGCGCGAAGATGATTCCGGCCGTCCCGATCGGGATGTTGACCAGGAAGATCCAGTGCCAGGACAGGAAGGTCGTCAGGAAACCGCCGACCGGCGGTCCGGCCAGCGGCCCGATCAGAGCCGGGATTGTCAACCAGGCCATGGCGTTGACGAGGTCCGACTTCTCCGTCGAGCGCACCAGCACCAGCCGGCCGACCGGTGTCATCATCGCCCCGCCCATGCCCTGCAGGAAACGCGAAACCACGAACTGGAACAGCGAGCCGGACATCGCGCAGGCGATCGATCCGGTCATGAACACCGCGATGGCGATGGCGAAGACCCGGCGCGCGCCGAACCGGTCGGCCATCCAGCCGGAAATCGGGATGAAGATCGCCAGCGCGACGAGATAGGCCGTCAGTGCCAGCTTCAGTGCGATCGGGTTGGTGCCGATATCGGTGGCGATCGCCGGCAGCGCGGTCGCGATCACGGTGGAATCCATCTGTTCCATGAAAAGCGCGACGGCGAGGACGAGGGGAACGGTGCGATTCAACGGGCGGGTTTCCGGCGAGGGTTGTCCAGCGTGTTATGGCGCAGCCGACGCCGATGGCAAGCGCCGCGCGGATACTTTCCGCCCTTGGATACGGTTTCGTCCCGGTTGACGGAGCGTCAATCACATTTGCCGTGAACGCCATTGCCGGAACGTGACGCTACGCCATTTCCTGCCTGTCAAAACCACGAGGGAGAAAGAATAGATGCAGCTTTCCAGACGTTCGCTTTTCAAACTGTCGGGCGCCGCGGCGCTGACCGCGCCGATGATCATGACCCGCGCGGCCCAGGCCGAGGTGCCCATGGCGATGACCATGCCGGCCGCCTTCAAGCGGTTTTCGCTCGGCGATTTCGAGGTCACGGTACTGTCCGACGGGCATCGCAATGTTCCCGATCCGCGGAAGATATTCGGCACCAATGTCTCGAAAGACGAGGTCGAGGCGTTGCTGACGGAGAATTACCTGCCCGTCGACCAGATGCAGTTCACCTTCGCGCCGACGCTGATCAATACCGGCAACGAGCTGATCCTGTTCGATACCGGCAATGGCGAAGGCGGGCGCGAGGGTGGTGTCGGCCAGACGCTCGCCAATCTGCAGGCGTCCGGATACATGCCCGACCAGGTCACCCATGTCGTCATCACCCACATGCACCCGGACCATATCGGCGGCCTGATGGAAGGCGACGCGCCGGCCTATCCGAATGCCGCCTATGTGGCCGGCAGGACCGAGTATGATTTCTGGTCGAGCGACGACCGGATGGGCACACCCGCCGAGCGCGGTCATGCCATGGTCGAGGCGAAGGTCGTTCCGCTAGCCGAAAAGATGACCTTCATTGGCGATGGCGACAGCGTTGCTTCGGGTATTACCGGCATGGCTGCCTTCGGCCACACGCCCGGCCACATGGTTTTCACGGTCGAATCCGGCGGCAAGACCGCGATGATCACCGCCGACACGGCGAACCATTTCGTCCTGTCGCTGCAGCGTCCGGACTGGGAGGTCTTGTTCGACACCGACAAGGCCGCCGCCGCTGCTTCCCGCAGACGTGTCTTCGACATGATCGCCACCGACCGGTTGGCCTTCATCGGCTATCACATGCCGTTCCCGGCGGTCGGATTTGTCGAGGCGATGGGCGAGGGCTACCGCTTCATCCCGGAGACATACCAGCTCGATCTGTGACCGGGATCGCGTTGCCGCCGGAAAGTCCGGCCCCCGAAAGCCCGGCCATTGCGCCGGGCTTTTCCTTTTGCATCCGGATGTCCAGCTTCGCGCGCGCCGTTCCGCCGTCGCCGGTTAGCCACACCGGTTCGGCGATCAGCTTCAGACCGGCGACGCCCGCCTGCGGGAAATCGAGCCCCATGGAATGGGCGACGGCGACTCGGCTGCCCGGTTTCGGGTTCAGCCCGCAGCAGATCTCGCGCGTCCCCATCTTCAGGTGATGCGCGATGTCCCATTCGAGCACCGCGCCGGCGTGGCGGGTGACGACCCAGCAATGCATGTCCTCGCAGCAGCCGTTCTTCTCGGCCGGGAAGAAATAGCCGGTGACGTATCCGGCCTCGAAACCGGCAGAGCGAAGCGCCGCGATCAGGTAGGTGTTGATGTCGACGCAGGAACCTTCGGTCAGGCCGCAGCCGAGATGCGGGATCTCTTCCTTTCCGTCGTAATATTTCGTCGGCGGATGGCCATAGGTGAATTTCTCCGCCGTGTCGTTGACGATCGCGGCGATGGCCGCATGGCCGTCGGGGACCTCCTCGGCGATGCGGCGCGCATCGCGCACGAGATCCTGCGCCGCCCGCGTGAAGCGATTGTCGCGGTGGCGGAACAGGGCTTCGGGGTAGTGGCCGGAGATCTCTGCGAAACGATAGGTCAGCGTCGCGGGGCCGTCGCCTGCAAGCTCGATCAGCGCCGCCATCTGGCCGGTTGTCGTTTCGCCGGTGAGAGAGAGGGAGCCGCCGGATACGGCAAACTCCAGTGGCGACTGGTAGGGCGTCGCGATCCCGACTGGCGCCAGCAGCGCGCCATATCCCGCCGCATCCGGCATGACCGTGACCGTCACGGTCGTGATGTCGGAAACCATCATTGTGACGCCCTCATGCAACGAGTTGGAACAGCAGACCGGCGAGGATCGCGCCGGCAAGGCCGAACCCCAGATAGGCCGCGAAGACCCCACGTCCGACCAGCGACCACACCGCCGCCATCGCCGGAACGGAACTGACGGCGCCCGCGATCATGAACGCCATCGCCGCGCCCTTGCTCATGCCCTGGTCGGTGAGCCCGGCCAGCAGTGGCGGCGCGACATAGGAATTCAGATAGGCCGGCATGCCGACGAGCGCGGCAACCGCGATCGGCACGATCCCGTCGCCGCCGACGAGATGGGCAATCACCGACGCGGGGACATAGGTGATGAGAAGCGCTTCGAGCACATAGGCGAGCGCCAGCCACTTGACGAGGAACAGCGCGTTTGCCGCAAGCTCGTCGCGGAAGAGGGCGGTGCGGTTCTCCTCGCGCCAGAAGCGCCAGACGGGCGTGCCCTTGAAGGGCGACGGGCCGCAGCCGCATCCGCCGCCACGGCGTTCGCGCAACGGATTGCTAAACAGGCCGCCCGCGATCATCGCCCGCATCGCGAACCCGCCGAACAGGCCGAGCCCGACCGCCGCGATAGCCTTGGCGATGGCGAAATTCCAGCCGAGCGCGCCGGCCGTGATGAACAGCGTCGGCGGGTCGATCAGCGGCGACGACAGCCAGAAGGCCATGACGGCCGGCAGCGGCGCGCCGACGGCAAGAAGGCCCGCGATGAACGGAATCACCTCGCAGGAACAGAACGGCGCCAGCCCGCCGAACAGCGCGGCGAGCAGGATCATCCGTTTCTCACGGCCCTGGAACGCCTTGGCGACTACGCTTTCGGCGCCCGCCGCCTTCAGCCACGCGATCAGCAGCACGGCGATGGCGATATAGGGCAGGGTCCCGGCGAAGGCTTTCACGGCGATGGCGACGATCGTGGCGAAATGGCCCGGATCGAGCAGCGCGACGAGAAGGGGAGCCGCGATCGTAATCGTCCACGGCGAGGCCATGCGGTCTTTCCAAGCAAAACGGCCGCGTATCGGGGCGGGGATGGCATCGCTCATTGGCATTCTCCCTCGGATTCGTCGGCGCAGCATTCCTTCAGGATGAAGGAGGCGAGCGCTTCCAGCCGATCATAGGTGGCGCGCGAGATCACCGAGCGCCCGTCCTTTTCCTGTTCGATCAGACCAGCCGAGGCGAGGAAACGCAGGTGATGGGCAAGCGTCGAGGCGGGCATGCCCGATCGCGCCTGGATGTCGCCGACCGTCAATCCGCCGCGTCCGGCCTTCACCAGCGTCTGCAACACCTGCAGTCGTGCTTCAGAACCCATGGCCGCGAAGCCCTGCGCCGCTTCCTCGATGGGGAAATCGTCTGATATAACCATATTTCTAGTTTTATAGTTATTTATTGCGGTGTCAATCGTCTCCTCAAGGCTTTCGCAACCGCAACAAGCGTGGTACCAGCCACTGCCAACGCAACGTCGAGTCCCTCCCGGCTCACCCATCATACGGAACGAATAGCGATGGCGACCATCATCCAGACGATCACCGGCGCGGACGCGCTCACCTTCGACGACGTGCTGCTGCAGCCCGGCCATTCCGAGGTCATGCCCGGCGAGACCGATATACGCACCGTGATCGCCCGCGACATCGAACTGTCCCTGCCGATCATCTCCTCGGCGATGGACACCGTGACGGAATCGAGCCTGGCCATCGCCATGGCGCAGGCCGGCGGTCTCGGCATCATCCACCGCAACCTCAACCCGGCCGCCCAAGCCGAGGAAGTCCGCCAGGTCAAGAAGTTCGAATCCGGCATGGTCGTCAATCCGGTCACCATCGGCCCGGACGCGACGCTCGCCGACGCGCTGGCGCTGATGAAGGCGCACCGCATCTCCGGCATTCCGGTGGTCGAGAATGCCGGGCTCGGCAGCCAGAAGCCGGGCCGGCTCGTCGGCATCCTGACCAACCGCGACGTCCGCTTCGCCTCCGATCCCGGCCAGAAGGTCTATGAGCTGATGACGCGCGAGGGCCTCGTGACCGTGCGCGAGAACGTCGATCAGGACGAGGCGAAGCGCTTGCTCCACCAGCACCGCATCGAAAAGCTGCTCGTCGTCGACGACCGCGGCTATTGCGTCGGCCTGATCACCGTCAAGGACATGGAGAAGTCGCAGCTCAATCCGGACGCCGCCAAGGACGCGCAGGGCCGCCTGCGCGCTGGCGCGGCCGTCTCGGTCGGCGTGGACGCAGAGGAACGCGCCGAACGGCTGCTCGACGCCGGCGTCGACGTCATCGTCATCGACACCGCGCACGGCCATTCGCAGCGCGTGCTCGACGCGGTCACCAAGGTGAAATCGATGTCGAATTCGGTGCGCATCATTGCCGGCAATGTCGCCACCGTGCACGGCACCAAGGCGCTGATCGATGCGGGCGCGGATTCGGTCAAGGTCGGCATCGGCCCGGGCTCGATCTGCACCACGCGCGTTGTCGCCGGTGTCGGTGTGCCGCAGCTTGCCGCGGTCATGGCCGCGGCAGAAGAGGCCGACAAGCACGGCATCGCCGTGATCGCCGATGGCGGCATCAAGTTTTCCGGCGATCTCGCAAAGGCGCTCGCCGCTGGCGCCAAGGCCGCGATGATCGGTTCGCTTCTGGCCGGCACGGACGAAAGCCCGGGCGAGGTCTATCTGCACCAGGGCCGCTCCTACAAGGCCTATCGCGGCATGGGCTCCGTCGGCGCGATGGCGCGCGGCTCCGCCGACCGCTATTTCCAGGCCGAGGTGCGCGACGCGCTCAAGCTGGTGCCGGAAGGCGTCGAGGGGCAGGTGCCCTACAAGGGGCCGGTCGCGGCGGTGCTGCACCAGCTTGCCGGCGGCCTGCGCGCCGCGATGGGCTATACCGGATCGAAGACGCTCCCGGACTTCCATGAAAAGGCGACCTTCGTGCGCATCACTGGCGCCGGCCAGCGCGAAAGCCACGCCCACGACGTCACGATCACCCGCGAGAGCCCGAACTATCCGGGCGGCATGTAGGCCAGGACGCGGCCGGACAGGACCGGGACTCCCCATGAACCAGACAGTCATCTTCTGGCCTGTGATCGTCCAGGTCGTCCTGACGCTCGTCGCCTATGCCGTCATGAGCAATCGCCGGATTGCGGCGGTCAGGGCGGGCGTGGCGCGCGGCCGTGACTTCAGGATCCCGAACGATCCGGAAATGAGCGCGTCGGCGGCGCGCAATGTCTCCAACCAGTTCGAACTGCCGGTCCTGTTCTACGTCGTCTGTCTCGCCTTCTACCAGACCGGCGGCGTCGACATGACGGCGCTGGTCTTCGCCTGGCTCTTCGTCGCCTCGCGCATAGTCCACGCGCTGGTGCATCTGACCGCGAACATCGTGCAGTTGCGCCGCCGCGTCTTCATTGGCGGTTTCCTGGCGGTCATCGTGCTGTGGGTCTGGTTCGCCATCCACATCATCACGACGGGAAGCTAGGCCGCGTCCGGTTCCGCCGACGCCAGCAACTCCCCGGCCACCGCCTGGATCGACTGCGCCAGCGCGCCGAAATCGGGGAGCCGCTTCGACGATTTGCGCCAGAACAGAGCGATGTCGCGATGCGGCATCGGATCGGCGAACGGCGTGATCGCCAACCCGCGCAGGTTTTCGGTTTCGGACGGAACCGCGATCTCCGGCAGGAGCGTCATGCCCATGCCGTGCGAGACCATCTGCAACAGCGTCGTCATCGAGGTCGCGCCGAAATTGATCAGGCGCCGTTCCTTGCCTTTCGCGCAGACCGCAAGCGCCTGGTCGCGCAGGCAATGGCCCTCGTCGAGCAACAGCAGCCTGTCGAGCGCGACCTGGTCTTCGCTCAGCGGCGAGTGCAGCACGTCGGTGCCGTCGGCGGCGCTGGCGATGAAGAACCGGTCGCGAAACAGGTGTTCCGTATAAAGGCCGGAATCGTCGATCGGTTCCGCGGCGACGATGACGTCGAGCGAGCCGTCGAGCAGTTCCTGCACCAGCGTGTCGGTGACCGCCTCGCGCACCTTCAGTTCCAGCTTGGGATAATGCGCCTGCAAATGCGGGATCAGCCGCGGCAGCAGATAAGGCGCGATCGTCGGGATCATGCCGATGCGCAGGCTTCCGACCAGCAGGCCGCGGTTTTGCAGCATCATCTCCTCCAGCGCCTGCGTGTCGCGCAGGATGCGGCGGATATGCGGCAACAGGCGCTGGCCGGCTTCCGTCAGCACGATTCTGCCGTGCCGCCGTTCCACCAGCTTGCGCTCGAGCTTGGCCTCCATATCCATGATCTGCGCCGACAGGGCCGGCTGGGAAATGTTCACCGAGGCGGCCGCCTTGCCGAAATGCAGCGTGCGCGCCAGCGCGTCGAAATAATGCATCTGCTTCAGGGTCAACTTCATAGCTTTTTCTTATCGTTCACATCGGAAATTACAATTTGTAATTATGACGCAGCTGGCCCATTTCCTTCCTTATAAACATTCCGGCCACAAGAAATTTCAGACCGCGACAGGAGGAAGATATGGATCAAAAAGTCGACAATTCAGGAAAATGCCCGGTGATGCACGGCGCCATCACGGAAACCGGAACCTCGAACATGGATTGGTGGCCGAACGCCCTCAATCTTGACATCCTGCATCAGCACGACACGAAGACCGATCCGATGGGCAAGGACTTCGACTATCGTGAGGAGCTCAAGAATCTCGACGTCGAGGCGCTCAAGAAGGACCTGACCAATCTGATGACCGACAGCCAGGAATGGTGGCCGGCCGACTGGGGTCACTATGGTGGTCTGATGATCCGCATGGCGTGGCACGCGGCCGGTTCCTACCGCCTGGCCGACGGGCGCGGCGGCGGCGGCACCGGCAACCAGCGTTTCGCTCCGCTCAACTCCTGGCCGGACAATGTCAGCCTCGACAAGGCGCGTCGTCTGCTCTGGCCGATCAAGAAAAAATACGGCAACAAGATCTCCTGGGCGGACCTGATCATTCTGGCCGGCAACATCGCCTATGATTCCATGGGTCTGAAGACCTTCGGTTTCGGTTTCGGCCGCAAAGACATCTGGCACCCGGAAAAGGACACCTACTGGGGCGCCGAGAAGGAATGGCTCGCTCCGTCGGACGAGCGCTACGAAGACGTCGAAAACCCGGCGACGATGGAAAACCCGCTCGCCGCCGTGCAGATGGGCCTGATCTACGTCAATCCGGAAGGCGTTAACGGCAAGTCCGACCCGCTGAAGACCGCGGCACAGGTGCGCGAGACCTTCGCCCGCATGGCCATGAATGACGAGGAAACCGTTGCCCTGACTGCCGGCGGCCACACCGTGGGCAAGACGCATGGAAATGGCGATGCGGGAGCCCTGGGCCCCGATCCGGAAGCGGCAAGCCTCGAGATGCAGGGCATGGGCTGGGAAAATCCCAACATGGGAGGCAAGGCCGCCAACGCCGTAACGTCGGGCCTGGAAGGCGCCTGGACCTCGAAGCCGACCGAGTTCGACATGGGCTTCTTCGACATGCTCTTCGGCCACGAGTGGGAATTGAAGAAATCGCCGGCCGGCGCCAACCAGTGGGAGCCGGTGGACATCAAGGAAGAGGACAAGCCTCTTGACGCGTCCGACCCGTCGAAGCGCCACAATCCGATGATGACCGATGCCGACATGGCGATGAAGATGGACCCGGTCTACAACGCGATCTGCCAGAAGTTCATGGCCGATCCGGAGTATTTCAAGGACACCTTCGCCCGCGCCTGGTTCAAGCTGACCCACCGCGACATGGGCCCGAAGGCCCGCTACATCGGCCCCGACGTGCCGGCCGAAGACCTGATCTGGCAGGATCCGGTCCCGGCGGGAAACACCGGCTACGATGTCGACGCCGTCAAGGCGAAGATCGCGGCCAGCGGCCTGAGCCTCGCCGAAATGGTCGCCACCGCCTGGGACAGCGCCCGCACCTATCGCGGATCGGACATGCGCGGCGGCGCCAATGGTGCCCGCATCCGTCTCGCGCCGCAGAAGAATTGGGAAGGCAACGAGCCGGAGCGTCTGGCCAAGGTGCTTGGCGTTCTCGAGCCGATCGCGGCCGAGACCGGCGCCAGCATCGCCGACGTGATCGTGCTCGCCGGCAATGTCGGCGTCGAGCAGGCGGCCAAGGCCGCGGGCTTCGATGTCGCCGTGCCGTTTGCGCCGGGCCGCGGCGATGCCACCGACGAGATGACGGACGCCGAAAGCTTCGACGTTCTGGAACCGCTCGCCGACGGCTACCGCAACTGGCTGAAGAAGGACTATGTCGTCAGCCCGGAAGAACTGATGCTCGACCGGACCCAGCTGATGGGCCTGACCGCGAACGAAATGACCGTTCTGGTTGGCGGCATGCGAGCTATGGGCGCCAATTATGCAGGCGCCAAGCACGGGGTCTTCACCGATCGCGAAGGCGCGCTGACGACCGACTTCTTCGTCAACCTGACCGACATGGCCAACACCTGGAATCCGGTCGATGGCGGCATCTACGAGATCCGCGACCGCAAGAGCGGCGCGGTGAAGTGGACGGCGACCCGCATCGATTTGGTGTTCGGTTCCAACTCGGTCCTTAGGGCCTATGCCGAAGTCTACGCCCAGGACGACAACGCCGGAAAGTTCGTCAATGACTTCGTTGCGGCCTGGACCAAGGTGATGGACGCGGACCGCTTCGATATTGCCTGATCGCAACCGGAACGGTTGAAAACATAAAGCCGGGGCATCGCTGCCCCGGCTTTTTTCGTGGAAGTGCCTCCAGCCCGCAGGAGGAGATTTGGAGGAGGCTGGCGGCATCCTTCCAGGAGGAACGCACCCGGCATTGCCGGAAGTGAGGAATTATACATTCCTTTTTTGGTATATATCAACCCTCTATCCGCTTCGGTTTGATCAGGATCAAACGGCAGGTTTTTCGGGCATCGCGACGGCAAGCCGATGGCATTTTCCTCCGCGCCCCGCTACATCACCGCCAACGAAGCGAAAAAGACCGGAATGTGAACGACATGCGCCTTGGCGGACGGGTCAGCGCAGCTATCGAAGTGCTGCAGGATATCGAGACGAGACGGCGGCCGGCCGCCGATGCGCTGAAGGATTGGGGCCTGTCGCATCGCTTCGCCGGCTCGGGCGACCGCGCGGCGATCGGCAATCTCGTCCACGACGCGTTGCGCAAGAAGCTCTCGACCGCCCACCTGATGGATGACGCCGCCGCCGCCGCGCTCGCCTTCGGCACGCTGTGGCGACAATGGAACGTCTCGCTCGACCAGATGCGCGAGGCTTTCGCCGACGACAAGTTCGCGCCCGAAATCCCCGCAGATATGCTGGAAGCCGCGGCGAAGCGCGACTTCGCATTCGCCAAGCCGCATGTCGAGGCCGACATCCCCGACTGGTGCGCCGATTATTTCGAGGAGAATTTCGACGACGAATGGGTCGTCGAGGCCGCTGCCCTGTCGGAGCGCGCGCCGCTCGATCTCCGCGTCAACACGCTGAAGGCGGATCGCGACAAGGTTCTCAAGCAGCTTGCCAGGACCGGTGCAAAACCGACCGTCATCGCCCGCCAGGGCCTGCGCATCGCGCCGGGCAAGGGCGCGTCGCGCATGCCCAACGTCCAGGCCGAACCGGCTTTCCAGAAGGGCTGGTTCGAGATCCAGGACGAGGGCAGTCAGATCGTCGCCGATCTCGTCTATCCGCAGCCGGGCGAACAGGTCCTCGATTACTGCGCCGGCGGCGGCGGCAAGACGCTGGCGCTCTCCGCGGCGCTCGAAAACAAGGGGCAGGTCCATGCCTGGGACGCCGACAAGACGCGCCTCGCGCCGATTTTCGACCGGTTGAAGCGCGCCGGCACGCGCAATGTACAAGTCCATGCCGCCGATGCCGATCTCTCGGCGCTGGAGGCCAGGATGGACCGCGTCCTCGTCGACGCGCCTTGCACGGGCTCTGGTACCTGGCGGCGCAATCCCGACGCCAAGTGGCGGCTGCAGCCCGCCGCGCTCGAAAAGCGCATCGAGGAGCAGGCCGAGGTGCTCGACAAGGCTTGCCGCTTTGTGAAGCCCGGCGGCTTTCTGGTCTACGTGACCTGTTCCGTATTTCCCCAGGAAAACGAATACCAGGTCTACGCTTTCGGCGACCGGCACGATGATTACGAATTGCTGTCGGCGGGTGAGGTCTGGCAGGATCTGTTCGGGTTCGACAAGCCGCAGCCATGGTCGGCCGACCTGAAGTGCATCACGCTGACGCCGCGCGCGACGGGGACGGACGGCTTCTTCTTCGCGGTGATGCAGCGGGCGGGGTGACGCGGCGGGGGAACCTCTTCGGCTCCCGCGCGTATCTCCGTTGAAAAACTGATAGGAGAACCCCATGCCGACCGATCGCAACCAACCGTCACCATGGAAATGGCCCGCGCTGGTCTTTTTCGTCATCTTCGTTTTCGGCGGCGGCACGCTCATCGGGACGAGCTTTCTGCCCGGTGAATGGTATGCCGGGCTCGCCAAGCCGCCCTTCAACCCGCCGGACTGGCTGTTCGGCCCGGTCTGGAGCGTGCTCTATCTGTTGATCGCCTATGCCGGCTGGCGCATCTGGTGCCGCAATCCGGCCGGTCTTGCGATGCAGGTCTGGTTCGGCCAGCTCGCCTTCAATTTCATCTGGACGCCGGTCTTTTTCGGCATGCGGCTTCCCGGTTTGGCGCTCGTCGTGCTTGCCGCCATGCTGGCCCTGATCGTCCTCTTCATCCGTTTGACTTGGAATCGCGACCGCATCAGCGCTATTTCCTTCCTGCCCTATGCGGCCTGGGTGGCATTTGCCGGCCTGCTCAACCTCTCGATCTGGTGGCTCAACTGATGCAAGAATTCGAACGTCGGACGCGCGACAGCTTCGCCCGGCAACCCGCCATGGAAACCTTTGGCGCAACACTCGAAACGGTCCGCGAGGGCCATGCCGAAATCCATCTTCCCTACGACCGCAAGCTGACGCAGCAGCACGGTTTCCTGCATGGCGGCGTGGTTTCGGCGGCGCTCGATTCGGCCTGCGGTTTCGCGGCGCTTACGACGATGCCGCCGGAGGCCGGAATCCTGACGATCGAGTTCAAGATCAACCTGCTCGCGCCCGCCAAAGGCGAGCGGTTCCGTTTCGAGGGCAATGTGGTCAAGTCGGGCCGCACCATCACGGTCGTCGACGGCACGGCCTATGCGACCGCGGGCGGCAACGAAAAGCGCATCGCCACCATGACGGCCACGATGATGGCGATCCATGATCGCGACGACGTGAAGGGATAGCGATGAAAACCGTCGGAAGCTCGAAGGTGCTCTATGTCATGGCGGTCGACGCCGAATACGGGCCGCATCTCAAGTCCCGCTTCACCCCGCTGATGTGCGGCGTCGGCCCGGTCGAGGCCGGCGTCAACGTGGCGCGGACGCTCGCGGCGGGAAAGCCCGATGTCGTCGTTTCGCTCGGCTCCGCCGGGTCGCGCACGCTCGAACAGGCCGAAGTCTTCCAGATCGCCTCCGTCTCCTACCGCGACATGGACGCATCCCCGCTCGGCTTCGAGAAGGGGCGCACGCCGTTTCTCGATCTGCCCGCGGAGGTCGACCTGCCGCTCCGCGTCGAGGGCCTGCCGGCGGTCCGGCTGTCGACCGGCGCCAACATCGTCTCGGGCGCGGCTTATGACGCCGTCGATGCCGACATGGTCGACATGGAGACCTTCGCGATCCTGCGCGCCTGCATGGCTTTCGACGTGCCGCTGATCGGCTTGCGCGGTGTCTCCGACGGCGCGGCTGACCTGCATCACTACGACGACTGGACGCAATATCTGCACGTGATCGACGAGAAGCTCGCCGATGCGGTGGATCGCGTCGAAGCGGCCCTGGAAGGTGGCACGTTCGAATGAGCGGCAAGACAGTTGTTACGATCAAGCCCGCGCGGCCCGAGGATGTGCCACCCATGTGCGACCTGCTCAACGCGATCATTCTCGCCGGCGGCACCACGGCCTTCGAGACGCCCTTCACCGCAACCGGTTTCGCCGATTACTTCTTCAGATCGCAGATACACATCTCCTGTCTTGTCGCAGAGGAGCAGGGCGGTGAAATCCTTGGCTTCCAGATGCTCGCCTTTCACGAGAAGCTGCCGGACGACTGGGGCGATATCGCCACCTTCGCCCGCGCAGATTCCCGCGCCCTGGGCGTCGGCAAGGCGCTGTTTTCCGGGACGGTGGAGCTCGCCGGGAAATACGGTCTTGTCGCGATCAATGCGACCATCCGCGCCGACAATGCCGGCGGGCTCGCATATTATGACCGTCTGGGCTTCGTTACCTGGAACATCGACAAGTCCGTACCGCTGAGGAATGGACATCCTGTCGACAGAATCTCCAAGCGATACGCCGTGCGCGAAACCGGGACGACGGCGTTCGAAATCTGACCGCCGGTGCGAGCGTGTGCGGTGCAAAATAATCGGTGAGCGGAAAGCGCGGGCAATTGCATCCGCGGCCGCATCGTCATAAACGCTCGACATGAGCGCTCACGACCTGACAACCCATCCCGACACAGTCCTCATCATCGACTTCGGCAGCCAGGTGACGCAGCTGATTGCGCGCCGCA
This sequence comes from Oricola nitratireducens, assembly GCF_014904745.1. GTDB lineage: Bacteria > Pseudomonadota > Alphaproteobacteria > Rhizobiales > Rhizobiaceae > Oricola > Oricola nitratireducens. The sequence goes on along the minus strand of NZ_JACZCS010000019.1, from coordinate 37,131 downwards.
TCCGCGAAGCCGGCGTCTATTCCGAAATCGTTCCCTTCCAGTCCGCCGAAGAGGGCTTCAAACGCCTGAAACCGAAGGCGGTCATCTTTTCCGGCGGACCGGCATCCGTGCCCGACGAGGGCAGCCCGCGCGCGCCGCAGATCGTCATCGATTCCGGCGTGCCGATCCTCGCCATCTGCTATGGCCAACAGACGCTCTGCCACCAGCTCGGCGGTAAGGTCGAGGGCGGCCACCACCGCGAGTTCGGCCGCGCCGATGTCGAGATCCTGAAGGACAGCCCGCTCTTCGAGGGCTTCTGGCCCGTCGGCGGAAAATACCCGGTGTGGATGAGCCACGGCGACCGCGTCACGGAACTCCCCGAGGGCTTCGAGGTCATCGGCACGTCGCCGAACGCGCCCTTCGCCATCGCCGCCGACGAAAGCCGCAAATATTACACGACCATGTTCCACCCCGAGGTCGTCCACACGCCCGACGGCGCCAAGCTCCTGTCCAACTTCGTCCACCGCATCGTCGGTCTCAAGGGCGACTGGACGATGGCCGCCTACAAGGACCAGGCGATCGCCGCGATCCGCGAGCAGGTCGGCGACAAGAAGGTGATTTGCGGGCTTTCGGGCGGGGTCGATTCCTCGGTTGCCGCCGTGCTGATTCACGAGGCGATCGGCGACCAGCTGACCTGCATCCTCGTCGACCACGGACTGATGCGAAAGAACGAGGCGGCCGAGGTCGTCGCCATGTTCCGCGAGCATTATCACATCCCGCTGGTCCATGTGGACGCGTCCGATCTGTTTCTCGATGCGCTCGAGGGCGTCAGCGACCCCGAGGTCAAGCGCAAGACCATCGGCAAGTTATTCATCGACGTCTTCGAGGCCGAGGCGAAGAAGATCGGCGGCGCCGATTTCCTCGCCCAAGGCACGCTCTATCCCGACGTGATCGAGAGCGTTTCCTTCTCCGGCGGCCCGTCGGTGACGATCAAGAGCCACCACAATGTCGGCGGCCTGCCCGAGCGCATGAAAATGCAACTGGTCGAGCCCCTGCGCGAATTGTTCAAGGACGAAGTGCGAATCCTTGGCCGCGAACTGGGCCTGCCCGAACATTTCATCGGCCGCCATCCCTTTCCGGGGCCGGGCCTTGCCATCCGCTGCCCCGGCGGCGTCACCCGCGAGAAGGTTCGCATCCTGCAGGAGGCCGACGCGATCTATCTTGAGGAAATCCGCTACGCCGGCCTCTATGACCACATCTGGCAGGCCTTCGCGGTCCTGCTGCCGGTGCAGACGGTCGGCGTGATGGGCGATTACCGCACCTATGAATTCGTCTGCGCCCTGCGCGCGGTCACCTCGGTCGACGGCATGACCGCCGATTTCTACCACTACGACATGAGTTTTCTCGGCAACACCGCCACCCGTATCATCAACGAGGTCCGCGGCATCAACCGCGTCGTCTACGACGTGACCTCGAAGCCGCCCGGCACGATCGAGTGGGAATAGCGACGAGATATCGCATACGTTCGGGTTCGCCGGTGTCGTTGGCTTAAAGGCTTGGATACCTTTTCCCGCCATGATTGCAACGATCAGTCAATGCGAGATTAGGACGTGAACACCGCTTTTCGTGAAGAGCAAGTTTTTGAGCTCGCTCCTGTCGCCATGTGGATCGAAGATTTTAGCGGCGTGAAAGCGATGTTCGATCGCTGGCGCGCCGAGGGTGTCGAGGATCTCCGCGCCTGGCTGAAGGAAGACGTATCCCGCGTCGCCGCCTGCTCCGGCGCAATCCGCGTGCTGCAGGTCAACCGCAGGACGCTTGAACTCTTCGAGGCGGATAACCACGAACACCTGGTCGCCAATCTCGGCTCGGTTTTCCGCGACGACATGCTGACCACCCATATCGAGGAACTGGCACAGCTTTGGGATGGCAAGCGCGAGTTTTCCAGCAACGCCGTCAATTACACACTGACCGGCCGCCGTCTCGACATCCAGTTGCGCGGCTCGGTCATGCCCGGCCACGAGGAGACGATGGACCGGCTCCTCCTGACGACGGAGGACGTGACCGATCGCGAGGCGGCGCGCCGCCGCGAGGAAGAACAGCGTCGATACGCGGAAGGGATTTTCGAGCATTCCCCCGTGTCGCTCTGGGTCGAGGATTTCAGCGCGATCAAGATGCTTCTGGAGGGGATCCGGGAAAGAGGGATCACCGATTTCCGCGTCTTCACCGACGTCCATCCCGAATTCGTGCGCCAGTGCATGAGCGAGATCCGCGTCGTCAGGGTCAACAATGCGACGCTGGACCTGTTCCGTGCGCCCGATCGCCATACCCTGCTGCAGCGTCAGCAGGAGATCTTCCGCGATGACATGGAGAAGCACTTCCGCGAGCAGCTTATCGAACTGTGGAACGGCAATCTGCTCCACAGCCGGGAGGTGGTGAACTACGCTCTCGACGGCACCGAGCGCCATGTCCTGTTGCAGTTTTCCGTCTTTCCCGGCCATGAGGCCGATTGGTCTCTCGTCCAGGTGGCGCTGACAGACATCACCGCGCGCAAGAAGGCGGAAGCCTATCTGGAATATCTCGGCAAGCACGACGTCCTGACGCGGCTGCACAACCGCGCCTTCTACACGGATGAACTGAACCGGCTCGAGAGGAAACCGCTCAGGCCGGTGGCTGCCATCATCATCGATCTGAACGGGCTGAAGGAAACCAATGACAGCCTCGGACACGAGGCCGGCGACAGTATGCTGCGCCGGCTGGGCGAGGTCCTCAACGAAGCCGTTGCCGCGCCGAACTGCGCCGCCAGGATCGGTGGCGACGAGTTCGCCGTCCTCATGCCGGGCTGCGACTGGATGGAGGTCGCCGTGATGACGGAGAACATTGAGAAGCTGCTGAAGATCAACAACCAGTTCTATTCCGACGCGCCGATCGAAATCGCGATGGGCGCCGCCGTCAGCGAGGCGGGCGAGGGCATGGAATCGGTGATCCGCCGCGCCGATCTTCTCATGTATGCCCGCAAGCAGGAATATTACGCCGCCATGCGGAAAGGGGCCGTCCGCAACGCCAGTGCCGCCTGAATGGGCTGTGGCCGGTGGCGCCCGGCAATACGCAAAACCCTCTTCATTCTCTACCGCGGGGAAGCGGCGCCTTCGTCCGGGATGTCTCCCGGGCGCAATTTCCTATGCGCCATTTTCCCGCCACACCGTGACGTGATGGAGTGTGACCCTTGGCGCATGGCTTTTCGCGCCGATTGGTTTAATTTCCGGCCCAACCGGATTCGGACACGTTAAGGATATTGCGCCGTGTTTCAGTCGTTCTTCCCCAAACCGAGACTGTTTTTCACCTCCGTCATCCTCTGGACGGCGGTGGTGATGGCGTTGTGGTATTCCGGCGCACACCAATGGGGCCAGCACATCGGTCTGGGCGTGGCGACGCCGGAGGACGAGAAAATCGTCGGCATCCATTACTTCTGGTCGCCGTCCTTCCGCTGGCTCTATCTCTATTACACCGCCGCCGTCGCGCTGTTCGCGGGTTTCTGGTTCACCTGGTCGCCGCATCGCTGGCAGGTCTGGTCGATCATCGGCTCGGCGGTCATCCTGTTTACCACCTATTTCGGCGTCCAGATCTCGGTGGCCCTCAACAACTGGCGGCGGCCGTTCTTCGATCTCGTCCAGCAGGCGTTCGAGAAGGATTCCACCGTTACCGCGGGCCAACTCTACCATCTGATCTGGGTGTTTTCGTCGATCGCCTTCATGGCGATCTTCGTTTTCGTCGCCACGCGCTTTCTGATCAGTCACTGGATCTTCCGCTGGCGCACCGCGATGAACGACTACTACATGGATCGCTGGACCAATCTGCGTCACATTGAGGGCGCGTCCCAGCGCGTCCAGGAAGACACGATGCGTTTCGCCGGCATCATGGAGGGCCTCGGCGTCTCGCTGATCGACTCCGTCATGACCCTGATCGCCTTCCTGCCGCTGCTCTGGTCGCTGTCGAGCTACGTCCAGGACCTGCCCATCATCGGCGCAATTCCGGCGCCGCTGTTCACGGCGGCGATCTTCTGGTCGCTGTTCGGCACGGTGCTGCTTGCGGTGGTCGGGATTAAGCTGCCGGGGCTGGAGTTCCGCAACCAGCGCGTCGAGGCCGCCTACCGCAAGGAGCTGGTCTATGGCGAGGACGATTACGACCGCGCGAAGCCGATGACGATGCGCGAACTGTTCAGCCACGTTCGCCACAATTATTTCCGGCTCTATTTCCACTACATGTACTTCAACGTCTTCCGCTCGCTCTACCTGCAGGCGGACAACATTTTCGCCTATTTCCTGCTGATCCCGACCATCGTCGCCGCCGGCACGGTCGGGTTCACCTTCGGCATAATGCAGCAGGTTCTGACCGCCTTCGGACAGGTGTCCGGCTCGTTCCAGTATCTCGTCAATTCGTGGACGACGATCGTCGAGCTACTGTCGATCTACAAGCGCCTGAAAGCCTTCGAATCGGCGATCGGTGGCGGCGATTTGCCGGATATCGACCGCGAATGGCTGGAGATCCATGGCGCACCGGACGACGGCGAGGCGACCCAGCCTGTCGGATCGGGGATCTAGGGCAATTACGTGAAACGATGAACGTCTCTGGCGGTCAGTCGGCGCATTTGACGCAGCGCGTCGCCATCGGGTCGATGGCGAGCCGCCCGTCGGGGATTTCCTCTCCGCACGCGTCGCAAGTGCCGTAATCGCCGGTCGCGATCCGGCGCTCGGCCATCTCGATGCGCACCAGGTCGCGCTGGCGCGCACGCTCCGCCGCCTCGGCCACGGCCTGCTGCTGCATCGCGTCCATGCGTGACAGCCGGCCGACGGCAACCTGGTCGAGCTCGACGGTCGAGCGCGCATCCGCGCTCATCGCCGAGTGGGCCTCGATTTCGGCGCGTTTTTCTGCGAGGCGCTGCTTGGCCTTTTCCAGATCGGCTGTCATACAGTCACGCTATTCATTTGCGGCTGGCGCAACAAGGGAGACGCAGTTCATGATTTGGCTCGTGGCGGGACTGGTGGTGTTTCTCGGCGTTCACAGCGTGCGTATGCTCGCGCCCGGCTTTCGCGATCGGATGATCGCCCGGCTCGGCGAGGGAGCCTGGAAGGGTCTCTATTCGCTCATTTCGCTGGCCGGTCTGGTCCTGCTGATCTGGGGCTACGGCCAGGCCCGGCCGGACGCGGCCATCATCTACGAGCCGCCGGTCTGGACCCGGCACATCGCGATGCTGCTGATGTTGTTCTCCTTCATTCTGCTGGTCGCCTCGCAGATTCCCGCCGGCTACATTAAGAAGGCGGTCAAGCATCCGATGGTGCTTGCGGTGAAGATCTGGGCCTTCGCGCATCTCCTCGCCAACGGCGATCTCGCATCGCTGATCCTGTTCCTGGCGTTTCTCGCCTGGGCGGTCTGGAACCGGATCGCGGTGAAACGGCGCGGCAACCCGGAATTCGCGAAGGTGTCGGTCCGCAACGACTTCATCGCGGTGACGGTCGGAACCGCGCTGACGGCGTGGTTCATCATGCAGCTGCATGCCTGGCTGATCGGCGTGTCGCCGATCGGTTGAAACCTCGTTGCGGTATCGCCCCTTTCTTTTGCCGCCAAAACCCGTAAAAGCGCACATCACAAGTAAGACAGAAACGGCATCGATACATGTCTGACGACAGCTTTATCCGCGAGGTCGAGGAGGAACTCCGTTCCGACCGCCTGAAGGGCTTCTGGGACCGCTTCGGCACCTACATCATCGCCGCCGCCGTCATCGTCGTGATCGCGACGGCGGCCTGGACCGGCTACGAATATTATACCGAGAGCCGGGCGAATGCCTCGGGCGACCGGTTCCTTGCCGCGCTCAACCTCGCCAACGAGGGCAAGAGCGACGAGGCACTGGCCGCGTTGCAGAAGCTCGAGGCCGACGGCTATGGCGCCTATCCGGTGCTCGCCCGCATGCGCGCGGCGACCGTGCTGCAGGACAAGGGTGATGCCGCCGGTGCCGTCGCCGCTTTCGATGCCGTGGCCGCCGACACCTCGGCGCCCCAGGCCGTACGCGACATGGCGAATATCCGCGCCGCCTATATCCTCGTCGATACCGGCAGCGCGACCGACGTCGCCGAACGTGCCGAGGCGCTGTCATCCGACGAAAATCCGCTGCGCCATGCCGCGCGCGAGGCCCTCGGCCTTGCCGCCTGGAAGGACGGCCGCCTCGGCGATGCCAGGACGCTGTTCCAGCAGATCGCCGACGATCCGGTCGCGCCCCGTAACGCCCAGCAGCGCGCCTCGATCATGCTTGATCTGATCAAGGCCACGGGCGAGGTCCAGACAGGGTGAGCTTCACCGTCGCCATTGTCGGGCGGCCGAATGTCGGCAAGTCGACGCTGTTCAACCGGCTGGCCGGACGCAAGCTCGCGCTTGTCGACGACACGCCGGGCGTGACGCGTGACCGCCGCCTGCATCCCGCAAAGCTTTACGACCTTGCCTTCGACGTGATCGACACGGCGGGCCTCGAGGTCGGCCATGCCGACACGCTGCCGGGCCGCATGCGGGCCCAGACGTTGCGCGCCATCGAGGAAGCAGATGTCGTCCTCTTCGTCATCGACGCCAAGACCGGCCTGACGCCGGACGACAACACCTTCGCCGAAATCCTGCGCAAGTCAGGCAAGCCGGTCATCCTCGTTGCCAACAAGGCCGAGGCCCGCGGCGCGGAGGCAGGTCTTTACGATGCCTATGCCCTCGGCCTTGGCGAGCCGGTCGGCATCTCCGCCGAACACGGCCTCGGCCTGCCGGACCTGCGCGACGCGGTCGTCGAGGCGATCGGCGAGGAGAGGGCGCTGGCCGAGGAGGAGGAAGACCAGGCGGATGCGGAATTCGGCGATCTCGCCGGCGAGGATGTCACTGACGAGACGGACGACGACATTCCCGCCTACGATGCGACCAAGCCTTTGCGCATCGCCATCGTCGGCCGGCCCAATGCCGGCAAGTCGACCCTGATCAACAAGCTGATTGGCCAGGACCGGTTGCTGACCGGCCCCGAGGCCGGCATCACCCGCGACTCCATTTCCGTCGACTGGGAATGGAAGGGCCGCAAGATCAGGCTCTTCGATACCGCGGGCCTGCGCCGCAAGTCGCGCGTCCAGGAAAAGCTTGAGAAACTGTCCGTCGGCGATGCGCTGCGCGCCATCCGCTTCGCCGAAGTCGTCGTGATCGTTCTCGACGCGCAGATCCCGTTCGAGAAGCAGGATCTGCAGATCGTCGACCTGATCGCACGCGAGGGCAGGGCGCCGGTCATCGCCTTCAACAAGTGGGACATGATCGAGGATCGCCAGCAGGCGCTCGCCGATCTGCGCGAAAAGACCGAGCGGCTGCTGCCGCAGGTACGCGGCATTCGCGCGGTGCCGATTTCCGGCCAGACCGGGGCCGGCCTCGACACGCTGATGCAGGAGATCCTCCACACCCACGAGGTCTGGAACCGTCGCATCTCTACAGGCCGCCTCAACCGCTGGCTCGACGGCGTCGTTCAGCACCATCCGCCGCCGGCCGTCGCCGGCCGCCGGCTGAAACTGAAATACATTACGCAGGTCAAGATGCGCCCGCCGGCCTTCGTGCTGTCATGCTCGCGCCCCGACGCGATGCCGGAGTCCTATCTGCGTTATCTGACCAACACACTGCGCCAGGATTTCGACCTGCCCGGCGTGCCGATACGCATGCTCACGCGCACCAGCGACAACCCGTTCGCCGGCCGGGCGAAGAAAAAGCGCTGAACGGGACCCGCTCTCGATTGTTCCGATTCCGCCCGCCGCGTTGCGGTCATTAACCCGCTATCAAGGTTAATCGATCATTGTGCTTCGAGTTGTCGAGTAGCGTTGCGTATGTAGCGGAGTGCATGAGTGCGTATTGTGAAATTTAACGCCGCCCGCCGCGTTGCGGCCCGGTTGTCCGGTCCCGCTGTTCTGGCAGCCGCATTCCTCCTCTCCAATCCGACCACGGTCGCCATGCAGGATATCGCCAGCCTGCTGACCGGCGCCGACGCGCAGCAAAGCCGCTGGCAGACCTACCTGGTCGGCTCCGCCGCCGGATCGATCCAGAAGGCCGAACTCGTTTACAATGTCGATCCCACCGTGACCGGGTCGATCGCCTCCAGCGGCATCGATGCGCCGAATATCGGCCGCGTCGTCCTGACGCCGGCGAAATCGGAAGCCGCGGCAACCCCCGACGAGCAGCGCATCAATCGCGCCGAGAAGACCGGCCGCATCGTTTCGGTCGCGCCGGTCGCCCCGCCGAAGGACTTCTCGGCCGGCAGGGTTCTCGAACAACAGAGTTTCATCCTGCATCCGGCCACCGACGAGAACACGCTGATGGCCTTCGCCAAGCCGAGGATCGGCGGCAAGGAAATCGAGATCGCGACCGAGTTCCACCAGCGCCGCGACGAGACCGGTGATTCCCAAGTGCCGGTGATGCTCGCCAGGCTGGTCACCAACAAGAAGGCCGATGTGCTGGCCACCGCCTATGCGCCGTCCGAGCCCGATTTCGTCAGCCAGTCGCCCTTTCGCAGCCTGCTGAAGGAACCGGAACCGGAAGATCAGGGCCGCTTCATCCCGCCTTTTGAAAAGGGCGATCACGCTTGGGCGCAGACACCACTGCCCGCCGAGGTCTTTTCCGCCCGCGAGCAGAAATGCCTTGCCGAAGGCGTCTATTTCGAGGCCCGCGGCGAAAAGCTGGAAGGCCAGGCGGCCGTGGCGCAGGTGATTCTCAACCGCGTCCGCAATCCGGCATTCCCGGACACGATCTGCGGCGTCGTCTACCAGAATGACAACTGGCGCAACCGGTGCCAGTTTTCCTTCGCGTGCGACGGCAAGCGCGACCGGGTGCGCTCGCCGCGCCACTGGGAGACGGCGCAGGACATCGCCATGGCGGTGTCTGCCGGCAAGATCTGGCTCAAGTCGGTCGGTTCTGCGACGCATTATCACGCGGTTTATGTCCGTCCGCGCTGGGCGCGAACCATGGAACGCAAGGCCCGGATCGGCCTGCATGTCTTCTATCGTCCCTATGGCGGCGGATGGAGCTGAGGGCGGGAGTCGGCGCCATTGCGGTGCGGCAATTGCGGCACAAGACTGCGACCATTTGCTAAGCCGTATATAAGCTTCTGATTCTATTGCATAAATAACACCTCTGGGCATATGCAGACGCGCCTTGACTAGCCAAGGTGGCGAAACTATGTTGCGCGCGACTTCACAGGGGGTCGCCAGTTCTCCGATGCTCGAACCGGATCAGGCCAATGGCACAGAATGATGCGCCAGGCTCGCCGGGCGGAAACAAGCATGAAGGAACGCGTGGTGATTCCGGCGAAGTCGGAGATCTCGATGACCGGCGCAAGGCGCTCGATGCGGCGCTTGCTGCAAGAACGGCGGTAGAAAGCGCAGGATTGCGGGATCGCAGGATGGACGGCGGGGCCGGTTTCGCCTACGCACTCAGGCTGTCGAGCGAGTTCATCGCCGGCGTGCTTGTCGGGGCGGGAATCGGCTACCTGATCGACCGGATCGTTGGCACGTCGCCATGGGGCATGATCGTTTTCCTGCTCCTCGGTTTCGTCGCCGGCATACTGAACGTCCTGCGCTCCGCCGGTCACTTGGCGGAACCTGAGGCGAAAATAGGGCCCGGCGCAAAACCGGGTGATAACAAGGAATAGCCGCGCGGCGCGCGACAACCGAGGGGTATACGGTGGCAAACGATCCGATCCACCAGTTTCAGATCCACAAGATCATTCCGATCGAAAACGTCGGTGGTCTCGATCTCTCCTTTACCAATGTCTCCCTGTTCATGGTTGCGACAGTCGCCATCGCGGCGGGATTCCTGTACCTGACCACGGCGAATCGCGGTCTCGTTCCGAGTCGCATGCAGTCCGTCTCCGAGATGGCCTACGAGTTCACGGCCTCGATGTTGCGAGACGCGGCGGGAACGCAGGGTATGCGGTTCTTCCCGTTTGTCTTTTCCATTTTCATGTTCGTCCTGGTCGCCAACCTGATGGGCATGTTCCCGTATTTCTTCACGGTGACCTCGTCGATCATCGTGACATTCTCGCTCGCGATTCTCGTGATCGGCACGGTCATCGTCTACGGCTTCATGAAGCACGGCCTGAAATTCCTCGGCCTGTTCGTGCCCGAGGGCGTCCCCGGCGTGCTGATGCCGCTGGTCGTGATGATCGAGGTGATTTCCTTCTTTTCCCGGCCCGTCAGCCTCTCCGTCCGTCTTTTTGCCAACATGTTGGCCGGACATATTACGCTGAAGGTGTTTGCCGGGTTCGTCGTGTCCCTGTCCACGCTCGGCGCTCTGGGTATCGGCGGCGCCATCCTGCCGCTGCTCATGACGATTGCCCTGACCGGCCTCGAATTCCTCGTGGCCTTCCTTCAGGCCTATGTGTTCGCAGTGCTCACCTGCATGTATATCAACGACGCATTGCACCCGGGCCACTGATCGCTTAACCGGCGGCAAGCCGCCAACTTAATCCGCCAATTCTCATCCAAAGGAGTTCATCATGGAAGCGGAAGCAGCAAAGTACATCGGCGCCGGTATCGCATGCCTCGGCATGGGCGGTGCAGGCATTGGCCTCGGCACGATCTTCGGCAACTATCTCGCCGGTGCCCTGCGCAACCCGTCTGCAGCCGACGGCCAGTTCGGCCGCCTGATCTTCGGCTTTGCCGTGACGGAAGCCCTGGGCATCTTCTCCCTGCTCGTCGCGCTCCTGCTGCTGTTCGCAGTCTGATCGCACATACGGGTTCCGGCCGGGATGACCGGCCGGATCGCTCCAGGATAAAGCGCGGCTCCGCCGCGCGATCTTCTGTTTAAGGGACGGCCATGTTTGTAACCGAAGCACTTGCCGCAGGTGCAGAAACAGCGGCGCACGGTGCCGCAGCCGCCGCCGAAGGTCACGGTGGCGAAAGCTTCCCGCCGTTCGATGCGTCGACTTACGCGTCCCAGATATTCTGGCTCGCGCTGACCTTCGGGTTCCTTTTCTGGTTCATGTCCAAGGTGATCGTTCCGCGCATCGGGGGTATCCTCGAAACGCGCCAGGACCGCATAGCCCAGGACCTCGACAAGGCGCATGAGCTGAAGACGGAAGCCGACGAAGCCATCGCCGCCTACGAGCAGGAGCTGGCCGAAGCCAAGTCATCCGCCAACGAGATTGGCAACAAGGCCCGCGAAAGCGCCAAGGCGGCCGCGGAAGCGGAACGCCAGAAGGTCGAAAAGGCCCTGGGCAAGAAACTGTCCGAGGCCGAAGCCCGGATCGCTTCGGTCCGCGACAAGGCCATGGCCGATGTCGGCGCGATCGCCGGCGAAACGACCGAGGTCATCGTCAAGCAGCTTATCGGCGGCACGGTGACGAAGACCGAGATCACCAAAGCGTTGAAATCGGTCGAGGGGTAGGAGAGTCATCATGGGTGACCAAACATTCTGGGCGCTTGTCGCACTGATCATCTTCCTCGGCATCATCGTCTACGTGAAGGTGCCGGGCATGATCACCAAGGCGCTCGACGACCGCGCGGCGAAGATCCGCAACGAACTGGAAGAAGCCCGCAAGCTGCGCGAGGAAGCGCAGGCGCTGCTGGCCGAATACCAGAAGAAGCGCAAGGAAGCCGAGAAGGAAGCCTCGGAGATCGTCGACGCGGCCAAACGCGAGGCAGAGGCGATCACCGCCGAGGCGCGCGACAAGACCGAGGAATACGTTGCTCGGCGCACGGCGCTTGCCGAGCAGAAGATCGCCCAGGCAGAATCCGACGCGATGGACGAGGTCCGCGGTTCGGCCGTCGACATGGCGCTCGCCGCCGCGACGCAGATCCTCGGCGAAAAAGTGACGGCCAAGACCGCCGGCGACCTGTTCAAGAAGTCGCTCGACGACGTCAAGACGCGCATGAACTGACGTTCGGTCGAAAGTATCCGATCAGGCCGGGCCCGCCGAAAAGCGCGCCCGGCCTTTTCATTGGCGCCGTTGTTATGTGCGCGGTTTGAGCGGGCTGAACGTGAACCGGTGCACGCGCCCGACGCCGCCATGCAGGCCGATAGCCTCGCGATGGATCTGCGATCCGTAGCCCATGTGTTTTTCCAGTCCGTATTGCGGGTGGCACGGTCCGAGCCTTGCCATCATGCGGTCGCGCGTGACCTTGGCGATCACCGAGGCCGCGGCAATTGACAGCGAGCGGCTGTCGCCCTTGATCACCGCCTTCGGCGGCGTCCGCAGGCTGAGCCCCGGCGGAATGTCGCGTCCGTCGAAGAGCGCGCTGTCGGCGGCAACGGCAAGGCCCGTGAGCGCGAGGCGCATGGCTTCCAGGCTTGCCCTGAGGATGTTGCTGCCGTCGATTGATTCCGCACACAGGCTAGTAACGGAGACCGCCCGCGCGCTGGCCATCACCTCGCCGTAGAGGCGTTCGCGGCTGAGTGCCGTCAGTTTCTTGGAGTCGTTCAGTCCGTCCGGCGCATGGTCCGGATCGAGAATCACCGCCGCCGCGACCACCGGCCCGGCAAGCGGCCCGCGGCCCGCTTCGTCGACGCCCGCCACATGCTCGTATCCGCTCGCCCAATAGCTCGCTTCCAGCCGGAAGTCGGGCAAAACCGGATCGTCGAAGCCGTCGAAGGGAAGAAGAGAATCGGGAGGCGCGGTCGTGGTCGTCATCGTGCGGGATAAGTACCACGGATTTTCACGCGCCCGCCCGATTCTCTTTCCGAAGACCCTGTTTTGCTCAAGCTTTTGGGCGGGGGAGCCTCGGCTTGGCGCTGCGGCCAGGGTCTTGCCGCCGAACGGACCGGTGGGGGATGGAGAGGGGACGTCCGGTCCGTCCGGCGGTTTACAGGAGACTGAGTTGCTCACTCTCCGGTTTCGGCGCCTCGAACAGGTCGGTGCGCAATTGCAGTTTTCCGCGGTTGAGGCCGAGCCGCTTTGCCGTCATTTCGAACCGGCGCGCGATCTGCCAGGCATAGGGGCCGGTGCCGCGCATGCGTTTGCCCCATTCGGCATCGTAATCCTTGCCGCCGCGCATCGAGCGGATCAGCGACAGGACGTGACGGTAGCGCTCGGGATAGTGGCGCAGCAGCCATTCCTTGAACACCGGCGCGACCTCGAGCGGCAGGCGCAGGAGGACATAGCCGGCCTCGCGTGCGCCCATGCCGGCAACTGCATCGAGCAGCTTCTCGATCTCGTGGTCGTTGAGGCCCGGAATGATTGGCGCGATCATCGCGGACGCGGGAATGCCGTTGTCGCTTAGGATGCGGATCGCCTCCAGCCGCTTCGACGGCGTCGACGCGCGCGGCTCCATGGTCCGGGCAAGCTTGCGGTCCATCGTCGTCACCGAGAGCGCGACCTTGACCAGCCCCTTCTCCGCCATCCGCGCCAGGATATCGATGTCGCGCGTCACCAGATGCGACTTGGTGACGATTCCGACCGGGTGGTTGTGCCTGTCCAGAACCTCCAGGATGGCGCGCATCAGCATCCAGTCGCGCTCGATCGGCTGGTAGGGATCGGTGTTGGTGCCGATGGCGATCGTCTTCACCTTGTAGCCGGGCCGCGTGATCTCCTTTTCCAGCAGCTTCGCGGCGTCCGGCTTGGCGAACAGCTTCGCCTCGAAATCGAGGCCGGCCGACAGTCCCATATAGGCGTGGGTCGGCCGCGCGAAGCAGTAGACGCAGCCATGCTCGCAGCCCCGGTAGGGGTTGATGGAACGGTCGAACGAAATGTCGGGCGAGGTGTTCTTCGTGATGATCGTGCGTGCCTGTTCCGTCTGCACCTCGGTCCTGAACGGCGGCAGGTCCTCGAGGCTGTTCCAGCCGTCGTCGACGATGCTGCGCGTGAACGGCTCGAAACGGCCCGACGGATTGATGGCGCTGGCCCGTCCGCGGGCCCGGTGCTCGTGGCCGCGCAGGCCGGACTGTCCGATCAGCCCGTTGGCGCGCTCGACGCCCTGTTCCGCCGGTCCGACGAATGCCGCTCTGTCCGCTGCTGTCATCACGTCCATTTTCGAGCCTCCCGGAGGGTCATGGAATCGCTTCGTTCGATGACTTTATTCCTATTGCAAAAACGAGAACAATACAAGAACAAAATGCCGAACACTTTGATTTCGCGCGGATGCTCTGCTAGGCACGGGAAACCGGGGGAACGATGGTCTCAATCCTGTTTTTTACGCACAATCAGGCCGTTGCGCTGGCGCGCTCGCTGGCGCCGCTGGTCCATGACGCGGTCGAGGGCCACATCGCCGAGGTGATCATTGTCGATGACTCCTCGACCGACTCGACGGCAGCGATCGCCGATGCGTCGGGCTGCACGCTGGCGAAAACCGGTGAACGGCCGCTGCGCGCCGTCATGAAGGAGGCGCGCGCGGACTGGTTCGTCGTGCTCGAACCGGGCGCGCGGCTGAAAGAGGGCTGGCACGAAGAAGTCATGGACCATATCATGCGCGCGGAAGCGACCGCCGCCACGTTCCGGCGCGAGCGGACCGGCAACTGGCTGTCGCGGATTTTCCGACCGGTGACGGAACGACGCGGTCCGCTTGCCAGCGGTCTCGTCATCTCGAAGGCACAGGCGCTCGCCAATCTGTCGGCGAATGCGAAATCGGGCGAGGACCTTGTGCGCGGCCTGGCATTGAGGGTGCTCGACGCCGAGATCGAGATGGCGCCGACGAAGGCCCCCTAGGCGGACTTGCCGCCGCCGCGCTTCAGATGCTCGTCGAGGCGCGGCATGATTTCCACGAAATTGCACGGCATATGGCGATAATCGAGCTGCAGCTTCAAAATGCCGTCCCAGGCGTCCTTGCAGGCACCGGGCGAGCCCGGCAGCACGAAGACGAAGGTCTGGCTGATCAGCCCGGCGGTCGCGCGCGACTGGATCGTCGACGTGCCGATCTTGTCGTAGGAAATCCGATGGAACAGCGCCGAAAACCCGTCCATGCGCTTGTCGAACAGCGGCTCCAGCGCCTCAGGCGTGACGTCGCGGCCGGTGAAGCCGGTACCGCCGGTCGTGATGATCACCTCGATGTCGTCACGTTTCGCCCAGTCGAGCACGGTGCCCGCGATCCGCTGGTGCTCGTCGGTGACGATGGCGCGCTCGGCGAGCACATGGCCGGCGTCCTCGATCCGCGCCGCGAGCGTCGCGCCGGACTTGTCTTCTTCCAGTGACCGCGTGTCCGATACGGTCAGCACGGCGATGCGCACCGGGATGAATGGGCGGCTTTCGTCGATACGGCTCATGGTGCCTCCTGTTGCGATGGACCCGTCTCAGTCGCCGTGATCCACCAATCCGGCCGCTGGCGCAAGAGATGCGTTGCCGCACGCTCCGCGGCGTCCATGTCATCGTAAAGGCCGAAACAGGTCGCCCCGGAGCCGGACATGCGGGCGAGAAGTGGCCCGGTCTGGCGCAAGTCATCGAGGCAACCGGCGATATCCGGCGTCAGCCCGATGGAGGGCGCCTGCAGGTCGTTGCGGCTGTGTCCGCCGAGCCAGTCCGCCCAGTCCCGCGCCGTCGACAGTCCGGCCGTTTCCGCGATCGGGATCGGCGGATTGTCCTTGCGGACGAGGGCGGAGAAGACCGCGGGCGTGGAAACGTGGCGGCGCGGATTGACGAGAACCATCGCGAGCGGCGGCATGGCGGCAAGTGGAGTCAGGAATTCGCCGACGCCCCTGGCGATCAGCGGCCTTGACCGGAGGCACATCGGCACGTCGGCGCCGAGCTCGACGGCTTTTTCGCGGATCGTGTCCGCGAGGTCATCGGCATTCCAGCGGGCGATCAGCGCGGTCAGCGTCGCCGCGGCATCCGCCGAACCTCCGCCGATGCCAGACCCCGCCGGCAGGGCCTTTTCCAGCACCAGCGCGACGGGCGGTGCGTGCCGGCCCGTGCCGGCAATCGCCGCGCGCAGCATCTCGCGGGCGCGTATGACCAGGTTTTGGGCGGGATCGTCGGCGCAAAGCGCGCCTGCCTCGGGCCCGGTGATGCTGAAACTGTCGGCCTTGGCGGCGCCGACGCCGATCCGGTCACCGATGCTGGCGAAGACCGCGATCGTCTCGATCAGGTGATAGCCGTCGGCCCGCTGTCCGGTGACATGCAGCGCGAGATTGATCTTGGCCGGCGCATGGTGCCACGAAAGCGCTGAAGTCATCGCCTGTCGGATATCAGGAGCGGCTGCGGAAAACGTCAGCCGTCATTGCTGGAATTCGGCGATGCGACGGTCTTGCCGTTCACCGGGTCGTCAACCTGGCTGACGGCCAGTTCCGGTTTGCCGCCCGGCGTGTTGCTGGCGGCGAGTTTCGCCCTGATCCGGTCCGCGTCTTCCGGCTCGATCTCCATGCCGAGCGCTTGCGCCCACTGATAGGTCGCTTCCAGCTTGCGGCCGGCGCGCCAGTAGGCATCTCCGAGGTGATCGTTGATGATTGCGTCGCGCGGGCGAAGGTCGGTCGCCTTCTCCAGTTCGTCGACGGCCTCCTCGAAGCGGCCGAGCCGGTAATAGGCCCAGCCCAGCGAATCCACGATGTATCCGTCACGTGGCCGCATGTCGACCGCCTTGCGGATCATGTCGAGACCCTCCTCGAGATGGGAATTCATGTCGATCCACGAATAGCCGAGATAGTTGAGCACGTCCGGCTGGTTCGGCGACAATTCGAGCGCGTGCTTGAACGACGCTTCCGCCTTGTCCCAGTGCTTGGTGCGCTCATAGGCGATGCCCATGCGGTAATAGAGCGGCCAGAAGGTGGCGTCGTTGGTGTCGATGTTCTTGATCGCGCGTTCGTATAGCGTGGCGGCTTCACCGAATTCCTTCAGGGCGGCGTAGACGCCGCCAAGCGCCAGATAGCCGCGGAACTCGTGCGGGTTCTCGTCAACGGCGGCGATCAGGATTTTCTTCGCCTCGTCGTTCTTGCCCATGTCGGCGAGGTTGAGGCCCTTTTGCAGCCGCGCGATCCGCCCGAACGGAGACTCCAGCGGAACCTCGTCGTAAAAGGCGATGGCGCGCTCGGGAAGGTCGAGCCGTTCGGAAATGCCGCCCAGCTCGAAATAGATCTGCGCATTGTCCGGCTCCAGCACGCGGGCGAGTTCCAGATATAGCGCGGCGAAATTCTCCGCGCCGTTGCGGTTGATCGCCGTGCCGATATCGAACAGCATCTCGCCGGCGCCGCGCGCCGGGTCGGCAATATGCAGCGCCTTGGTCGCGATGTGGTCGCTATCCGCCTGCAGCGCCAGCAGCGCCGGGTTGGCCGGCGCGATGCCGAGGCCGCGCGCGATGACCTCCTGTGCATCGTCGGTCTTGCCTTTGCGGGCGAGGAAGCCGGCATAGGATTCGGCCAGCCGCAGATAGGTCTGCGGCGAGGCGCTGCCGCCGGCGGTATTGTTCATGGCGAATTCGTAACGGTCCGCGGCATCCGCGCTGCGCCCGGCTGCATCGGCGATCATCGCGCTGTGATAGGCCTTGAACAGGCCGAACCAGTCCGGTCCTTCCAGCGAATCGAGCGTGGAAAGCGCACTGTCGGTCTCGCCGGCGCCGAACTTGACCCAGGCACGCATTACGCCCGTCAGCAGTCGCTCGAGATCGCTTTGACGCGACAGGATCAGTGCGCTGTCGGCCTGCAGCCAGGCGCGCTGGCGAATAGCCTCGATCCCGAGCACCAGGCGCGAGACGCGCTCGATATTCGGATCCTTCTTCAGCTTTTCGGCGACCGGCAGCGCCTCGTCGAACTTGCCGTTGGCGACGAGCGCGAGCAGCAGTTCCTGCTGGATCGACGGATTGTCCGGATCGTAGCTCAGCGCTTCGCCGTAATATTCGACCGCCGCGTCAAAATCGTTTTCGGCGCGTGCGGTTTCCGCCGACAGGAACGCGCCGGCCAGTGAATTGGCGGGCGCGAGCGGTTCGGCCGGCGCCAGTTCCGCCATCGCGGGAGTGGCAATCAGCCCGGTGGCAAGGAAAAGGGCAGGGAAGACGTAAGTCCGTTTCATCAGGCTACCAATCTGCGGAATCGAGTTCGAAAGCATGTCTGTGCCGCGCAAGTCACTCGTCGAGCATGGCCTTTTTATGGTTCACGCGCAACGCTCGCCGCTCTGTGGGCTTTTGGCTGCGAAAACGGCAATCACTTTTATCAGTTGACCCGCGAAACGCAGAATTCGACCACGTCGAGCAGCGCGTTCTTTTGCGGCGACGGCTTCAGCGGCGCCAGCGCATCGCGGGCGATTTCGCCGAAATGCCGCGCCCGCTGGATCGTGTCCGGCAGCGCGCTGTATTTCATCATCAGGTCGCGCGCGTTTTCCAGCTCGCTGTTGCCGTTCTCGCCATTCTCGATGCTTTTCTTCCAGAAATCGCGTTCGGCGTCGGTGCCGCGGCGGTAGGAGAGCACGACCGGCAGGGTGATCTTTCCTTCGCGGAAGTCGTCGCCGGTGTTCTTACCGAGATCCTTGGCGTTGCCGCCATAGTCGAGCGCGTCGTCGACGAGCTGGAAGGCAAGGCCGAGATTGAGCCCGTAGGAGCGCAGCGCCGCCCGTTCCGCCCTGGTCGACTTCGCGATGATCGGACCGACCTCGGCGGCCGCGGAAAACAGTGCCGCGGTCTTCGCCTTGATGACGGCGAGATATTCGTCCTCGGTGGTTTCCAGGTTCTTTGCCGCCGCCAGCTGCATCACCTCGCCCTCGGCGATGACCGAGGCCGCCGTTGATAGCACGTCGAGCGCGTCGAGCGACCCGACCTCGACCATCATCTTGAAAGCCTGGCCGAGCAGGTAGTCGCCGACGAGGACGCTGGCCTGGTTGCCCCAGATCATCCGCGCGGTCGGCTTGGAACGGCGCATGTGGCTTTCGTCGACGACGTCGTCATGCAGCAGCGTCGCCGTATGCATGAACTCGACGCTGGTCGCCAGCTTCACATGGCCCTCGCCGTGATAGCCGAACATGTCGGCGGCAGCGAGCGTGATCATCGGGCGCAGCCGCTTGCCGCCGGACGAGATCAGGTGATTGGCCACTTCCGGGATCATCTCGACGTCCGAACCGGCCTTGGAGAGGATCAGTTCGTTGACGCGCTCCATGCCGCCCGCGACGAGCCCGACCAGCTTGTCGATACCGGCGGCATCCTTTTTGTTTTCACCAAGCGCAATGACGACGCCCAAGACCAATACTCCCGATTTTCGGCGCCACATTAAAAACTCGGCGCTTGTGCGGCAAGCGGCGAATTGGCGCAAACCGTCTGCGCATTCGATTTCATGTTGAAGGACGGGCTTGTGGCCTGTCACGCCGCGCCCTATCACTGGCGGATGGAAGAGCTTTTGCGGTCGAACAACCCGGTGACGATCTCGTTTGTGGAATCGCTGATGCGCGAAGCCGGCATCGGCGTGCTCGTCGCCGACCAGAATATGTCGATCCTCGACGGTTCGCTGGGCATCCTGCCGCGCCGCATCCTGGTTGAATCCGACCGCATCGAGCA
Source organism: Oricola nitratireducens (assembly GCF_014904745.1). Lineage (GTDB taxonomy): Bacteria > Pseudomonadota > Alphaproteobacteria > Rhizobiales > Rhizobiaceae > Oricola > Oricola nitratireducens. The sequence goes on along the minus strand of NZ_JACZCS010000019.1, from coordinate 17,710 downwards.
GGCGCGCCGGATCATGCGTGATGCCGGCCTCGAAAACGAGCTGAAGGACTGAGGGCCATGGCCGCGCGGCTTGTCGGCGACGTCGAGACGACCGTCGACGCGTTCCATCGCGGCGGCTTCCATCTCGTCCAGCCGGCAAAAGGCGCGCATCGTTCCGGCGTCGACGCGACGATAGTCGCCGCCGCGGTGCCGGACGGCTTCGCCGGAATGCTGGCCGATCTCGGCGCCGGGGCGGGGGCGGCCGCCTTTTCCGTCCTCGACCGCTGCCGCGAAGCTCGCGCCGTCCTCTATGAGAAATCGCCGCTGATGGCCGAATGCGCGCGCGCCGGGCTGGCCTTGCCGGAAAACGCCCATCTCGCAGGCCGCGCCGAGGTCGTCGAGGCCGACGTGGGGCTCGATGGCAAGGCGCGAGAGGCGGCCGGTTTCCCGCGCGATGTCTACGACTGGGTGATCGCCAATCCGCCCTTCAACGATCCGAAGGATCGCGCCACGCCGAAGGCCGAGAAGGCAGGCGCGCATGTCATGGACGAGGATATGTTGTCCCGCTGGATCAAGACGGCTTGCGCGATTGCCCGCCCCGGGTCCGGCCTGTCGGTGATCGCGAGGCCGCAATCGATTGTGGAGATTCTGCAGGCGATGAAGGGTCGCTACGGCGCGGTGACGGTCATGCCCGTCCATCCGCGCCCGTCGAAACCGGCGATCCGCATCGTCGTCACCGGCATCAAGGGGTCCCGCAGGCAGATGGAATTCGCCCCGCCCCTCATCCTGCACGACGAGGACGGCGGCACGAAATTCAGCGCACGCGCCAAGGCGATTACCAATGGACGGGAAGCGCTGCGATTGTAGGGCGTCGCTCTACTTGCGATGCAGGGCGAAGAACCGCGCGTTCGGGCAGAAATCCGGCCCGTTCTCGGCGGCCGCGTGCTGGTCCAGCCAGCGCTCGCATTCGTCGCTGTCCTTGCACATCAGGCACGAACGGGCTGCGCGCTCGAAGCGGGCGCCCGCTGCTTCGGTTCCCATGGCCACGGTGTCGACTTCCAGCCGTTCCATCATTGCACCCATCAGATGCGCCTGACGATCCATTCTCTCGGTAATGCGCGTAAAAATCCCCATGATGCGATCCTTTCGAAATTCTCACCCAGCAAGAATCGCACCTGCCGGGATTTGGTCTTTGATTTAGGACAAAGGAAAATGCGGTAGTGCACATCACGCCTGATCGGAATTTCCGTCCGGTTTTCGACTATCCGAAGTCACGGCCCCTCCCGCGCACCGTCATTTCCCGCCAGTCTGTTATCCCTTCGGCAATCACCTTCCCGGCAGTCGATTCTGTGGACGGCTGGCGATAAGTGCGTTTCCTCGTGTTCAATTCGAAAATACGACCGGTGACTGCGGCTCGCGATTGACCGAGAGGGTGAAGATGTCAGGTCGGGCATAGTGGCCGCTCACGTCGAATTTCCGCCGCGAAGCGCGCGCGGCGCCCGGATCAATCTCCGCTATCAGAAGGCCCTTTTCGCGGTTCATCGGGCCAGCGGCGAGGCCGCCGAATGGCTTGTAGACCACTGCGTCTCCCGAATTGATCCATTCGTCCTTGTTGGGGAACAGCTCGTCATGGAATGGGATATCGGTTGGCACGTCGGAGGCTTCAAAAGACGTCGCGCACCCGATGACCCAGCAACCGCCCTCGCGCGCGATATGCTGCATGGTAGCAAGCCAGGTCTCACCGCTGTCCCAGGTCGGCGCCACCAGGATATCGATGCCTTGGGCATAGAGCGCGAAGCGCGCGAGCGGCATGTAGTTTTCCCAGCAGATAAGCGCCCCGATTCGCCCCGCCGCGGTCTCGACCACGTTGAGCCCCGAAGCGTCGCCAAAGCCCCAGACCATTCTTTCCGGGTTGGTCGGCATCAGCTTGCGGTGATTGTTGGCGACGCTTCCATCGGCATCGATGATTGCGCAACTGTTGAACAGCGTGCTGCCGCTCAACCCGCTGTCGAGTTCGTGATAGCCGAACACGAGCACGACACCATGTTCGCGCGCGGCTTCTTGCAGGGGGGCCAGCCCGCCATTGATGCGGTCGATCGCATTGTCCTGAAGGCGGGCATAGAGCTCGTCGGTCTTTCCCATCCCGGCGCCGGGCGCAAGACGCCAGACGAATGTGGGATAACCCGGAAACCAGGCTTCGGGGAAAACAACCAGTCCCGCGCCGTCGCCTGCGGCACGCGCGATCAGGGCGACCGCGCGCTCCATGGTTTTTTCAAGGTCGAGATAGACGGGTGGTTCCTGAACGACACAGACTTTCATGATGGTTTCCCTTTCGTTGAAGGCTGCACCCGCGGGTAGCGGGTGCGAGATGGCTTCATTTCGTGCCGGCGGCGACGACCAGTTCGCAAGGCCCGCGGAACCCGTCCGCGGTTTCAAAGGCACCAAGTGTATCGGCGATTTCGTCCCAGGTCGCTTCACGGGCGTCGGCATCCAGTCCGCTCAGCATCTGGTGAAGCGCGCCGAAGGATTCGCGCTCGAAGCGAACGCAGTCCGCGGCGCTGGGTAAAATGACGGGCGCGTCGATTGTCCGCTCCTCGACATCGCGGAAACCGGCCGCCTTAAGCACGCCCGCCAGTACGCCCGGGCTGCCCAGGCTGAACGGCCCCGGCTGGCCAGGCGCCGGCGGCGGCAGCTTCGCGCGTTCCCGGATGATCGAAACCGGTTTTGAGAAAAAGCCGTTTCTCTCCGGCGTGGAATAGACGATCGTGGCGAAGCGTCCGCCCGGCTTCAGCGCCCGCAGGATGTTTGCCAGCGCCCGCTGCTGGTCGGGAAAATAGATCATCCCGACCCGCGAGATCGCCGCGTCGAAGCTGTCTTCCTCCACAGAGAGCTCTTCACCGTCGGCAACCAACGTGCCGAAATTGTCCAGCCCTTCAATCCGGGCGTTCTCTTCGGCGAAATCGAGGATGTTGGGGGAAATGTCTGTCGCCAGGACGTAGCCGGAGGGCCCGACGCGCCGTGCCGCGACCAGCGACTGCTGCCCTGCGCCCGCGGCGACGTCGAGGACCCGGCTGCCCGGACCGATCGTGGCCATGTCGAGCATCGCCTCGGTTGCCGTGCCCAACCATTCGTCAAGCAGCGTGCCCCAGGCGTTCCAGGCTTCGGCCGCATCCTGCCATTGCTGGCGCGTCGTCGATTTGTAGAGTCGTGCGTCAAATGCCATCTGTCACTCCCCGAGTTTGTAGCGTTTCGTATTCGATGTTCGATCCCGGAGGCGGGATGCCCGCACCTTGGCGGGAATGGCGAACGGCGGTCCCGAAGGTTTCCCGACGGTTTTCCGGTATTTTTGCTATGATGTTAGAAAATAGGGAAAATGGCGCGGTTGCGTGGAGGTCGGCTAGGGCTGGACAACACTGTGGGCAGTCGAGACGAAGATACCGGCATGGCGGATTTCGCAGTCGGCGATTGCGTGGTGCGTCCGGCGACCAACGAGATCGTGCGCGACGGCGAGGCGCTGCACCTCGAACCGAAGTCGATGGAGGTTCTGGCTTATTTGGTCGCTCATGCCGGCGAGGTGGTCAGCCGTGAGGAGTTGCACGGACGGGTTTGGCCCGATGTGTATGTTGGCGACGATTCGCTGACCGGGGCGATCATCAAGATCCGGCGGTCGTTGGCGGACGATGCGCGCAATCCCGGCTATGTCGAGACGATCCCGAAACGTGGCTATCGGCTCATTGCGCCGGTTCGCCAAATCGGCCCGTCTGTCACCGACGAAAGCCGGCCCGCGCCGGCGGGCGTCATGCCACGGAGCTTTCGTCGCGCCGGTTTTGCAAGTCTTGTCGTGTTGGCCTTTGTGATCGCCACCGCTTTCCTGCTTGCCCGAAATCCCTCAAACAACGAAGCGGCCAGGCACGCGCAATCGCAAGACCGGGTCGTGATTGCTGTGGCGCCGTTCGTGAATGTCAGCCGCGATGCGGATTACGACTATCTTGCGCACGGTATTGCGGATTCCATACTGACCGATCTCGCCCGTGCCACTGACCTGGCCGTTCGTCACTATGATCCGGAGCGAACCAGCGGCGCATCGCCGGCTCCCGACTATCTCCTCGAAGGCAGCGTCCTGCGGAGTGGCGACACCATCCGGGTCGATTCGCGCCTGGTCGAAATCGAAAGCGGACGCGTGCTCTATTCGTTGCGCTTCGACCGGCCCTTCAACGATCTGCTGACCATCGAGGACGAGATCCGAGACAATGTTCTGGAAAAACTGAAGCACGGCATCAACGCCGCCGAGCACTCGCGCGAGGCGCGCGGCTATACCGATAACGTTGCAGCCTATGACCTCTTCCTGAGGGCCCAGCGCGCGCTGCTCATAAGAACGCGCCAAACCAATCTCGCCGCGCGCACCCTGTACCGCCATGCGATCGCCGCGGATCCGAATTTTGCCAGGGCTTATGGCGGGCTGGCCCTGACCTATGCCGCGGAATATCGCAATGGCTGGGCCAATGATCCGCAAGGTGCATTGGCGAACGCGCTCAGATTTGCCGGGACCGCGATCGGTATTGCGCCCGACTTGCCTGAACAGCACTGGGTCGTCGGCTACGTCAAGACCCAGCAACGCCAGTATGACGACGCGCGTGCCGCCCTCAAAACAGCGATAAACCTGGATCCCGCATTCGCCGACGCCTACGCGCTGTCGGGCGGTATCGAAACCTATCGCGGTAATCCGGTGGAAACCGTTCCGCTCCTGCGCGAGGCTCTTCGGCTCAATCCGGAGGCCGGCTATCTCTATTTCCTGCTTCTGGCACGGGCGTACTATTTCCTCGGCGATTTCGAGCAGGCCCGGATCAATCTGGACGAAGCGATCTCGCGCAATCCGGAAAATGTCGAAGCGCATCTCTATCTGGCGGCGACATTGCTCAAGCTTGATCAAGCCGATGACGCAGCTTGGGAAACCGAGGAAGTCAACAATATCGAACCCGGGTTCACCCTGGAAAGCTGGAGCGCGAGTTACCCCATGGCCCGCGGACGGCAACTCGACCTTTTGCTAGCCGACCTTCGCAGAGCCGGATTTTCGTGAGATGTCGACACATGAGCCTGGAATACACCCTGCCGGATCGCCGCCGCGCTCTCCACGCTGCGCCGCGCAGCTACCCTTCAGCCATCTCCCGCTCGATCTCCCGCCAGCCGATATCCCTCCGGCAAAATCCTTCCGGCCAGTCGATCATGTCGACGGCCCGATAGGCGGTCTTGAGTGCGTCGGTGACGGTCTTGCCCGTTGCGGTGACGTTGAGCACGCGGCCGCCATTGGCGACGAGGTCGCCGCCGTTGATCGCCGTTCCGGCATGGTAGATTGTCACGCCCTCGGGCAGATCGATGGCCTTGGGGAGCCTGATCACCGAGCCCTTCTGTGCCGAGGCCGGGTAGCCCGGCGCGCACAGCACCACGGTCGCCGCCGCTTGCGTGCGCCAGCGCGCGCTCATCGACGACAGCATGCCGTCGGCCGCCGCCTTCATCAGCAGCAGCAAATCGTCCTTCAGCCGCGGCATGATCACCTGGCATTCCGGATCGCCGAAGCGGACATTGTATTCGATTAGCTTCGGCCCGTCGGCGGTCAGCATCAGCCCGGCATAGAGTACGCCGGTGAACGGCATGCCCTGGTCGGCCATGCCTTGCATCGTCGGTTCGATGATGCTCTCCATCGTCTCGGCGATCAGCGCGTCCGTCATGATCGAGGCCGGTGAATAGGCGCCCATGCCGCCGGTGTTCGGTCCGCTGTCGCCTTCGCCGACGCGCTTGTGGTCCTGCGCCGTCGTCAGCGGCAGGGCGGTTGTCCCGTCGCAGAGGCAGAAGAACGAGGCTTCCTCGCCTTCGAGGAACTCCTCGACCACGACTTCCGCGCCGGCCTCGCCGAAGGCGCCCTCGAAACAGTCGTCGATGGCGGCAAACGCCTCCTCCAGCGTCATCGCCACCGTGACGCCCTTGCCGGCGGCAAGCCCGTCCGCCTTGATGACGATCGGCGCGCCCTGGCTGCGGATATAGGCCTTCGCCTTCGGCGCGTTGTTGAATTTCCCGTAACCCGCGGTCGGTATGTCCATGCGGTCGCACAGCGCCTTGGTGAAGCCCTTCGAGCCTTCCAGTTGCGCCGCCTTTGCGCTCGGCCCGAAGACGGGAATGCCGGCGTCGGTCAGCGAATCCGCCAGCCCGTCGACCAGCGGCGCTTCCGGCCCGACAACGACGAGATCGACGCCGTTGACGCGGCAGAAATCGATCACCGCCTTGTGGTCGGCGACGTCGATCGTGACGCATTGCGCGACCTCGGCGATCCCGGGATTGCCGGGCGCGCAGAAGAGCGTCTTGAGCACTGGGGAATCGGCGAGCTTGACCGCCAGCGCGTGTTCGCGTCCGCCCGATCCGATCAGCAATAGATTCATTGTCGCGCTCCGAAAGATTGTGCGGCTGCGGTACGAACTCGGCCGCCGGGGGTCAAGCCCTTGACCTTTTGCCGCGTCCTTGTCACCAGTTTCCGCCATGTCCAACGATATCCAGTCACGCGACAGCCAGGGCCGCGTCGCCGACGCACCCTCCGGCCATTGGGTCTACCGCGCCCTGCCGCCCCGGCAATGGCCCTATGCGCAGTTGGCGCGCTGGGACCGCCCGATCGGATGGCAATTGCTGATGTGGCCGTGCTGGTGGTCGGCGGCGCTGGCCGGTCTTGCCGGGGCGCATGACCCACTCGTTGTTTTCGCACCGTTTCCGAACCCGTGGCATCTGGTCCTGTTCCTGATCGGCGCCATGGCGATGCGCGGCGCCGGTTGTACCTATAACGACCTCGTCGACCAGGACATCGACGACCAGGTCGCGCGCACCCGTTCGCGGCCGCTGCCGTCGGGCCAGGTGACGCGCGGACAGGCGAAGTTGTTTCTCGCCCTCCAGGCGCTGGTCGGCTTCCTCGTGCTGATCCAGTTCAACCTGTTTGCCGTCGGTCTGGGCATCGCGTCGCTCGCTGTCGTCGCGGTCTATCCCTTCATGAAGCGGATCACCGACTGGCCGCAACTGACTCTCGGTCTTGCCTTTTCCTGGGGTGCATGGATGGGCTGGGCGGCGGTCTATGGCGAGGTCAGCCTCGCGCCGGCGCTGCTCTATGCCGGCTCGATCCTGTGGACGATCGGATATGACACGATCTACGCCCATCAGGACAAGGAGGACGACGCGCTGGTCGGCGTACGCTCCACCGCGCGCCTGTTCGGCGAGCGCACCAAACCGTGGCTCTCCGGGCTCTATTCGGTTTGTCTTTTGCTGTTTGTCGCCGCCTTCGCGGTTGCCGGCGTGCCGCCTCTCGCCTATGCCGGACTGGCCGCGGCCGCCGCGCACATGGCGTGGCAGATCCGCATCCTCGACATCGACGATGCGGACCAGTGCCTGAAGCTGTTCAAGGCGAATACGGTGGTCGGTTGGCTCATCTTCGCCGGCCTTCTGGCGGGCGGATTGGTCGCCTGATCCGGCCCGTCAGTCTCTTGCGATGATCTCGACGCCGTCGAGCACCATGCGGCAGCCCAGCGTCCCCATGCGCCGGCGCGCCAGGAAGCGCGGACGCCGTTCGGCGAACATCGCGTGGTGGCGGCGCGGATGGCTCTTGTCCTTGATGACGTTGCGCGCGCTCTCATCGAGCGTGCGGGTCACCCCGTCCTCGTCGACGATCAGCATCGGCAGGCCGAGAAGGTCCGACCATTTCTGCCAGTCGCTGGCGATGCCTTCGAGATCGTGGCCGACGAACAGCGGAACGGAGAGTTCCGGGTCGTGATGCATCAGCTCGAGCGTGACCAGTACGCTGTCCGGCCCGGTATAGAGCGCCCGCGCGGCGACGCCGTCGAACACGTTGACCGGCAGCGCGATGTTGAGCGGCAGGCCGGAAACTTCCAGATGCCGCTTCAGGACGCATCCGTTCTGGTCGACGGTGATCTGCACGTCGCCCGCTTCGTTGCGGGTCGCGTAGATCAGTTTTTGCGGAAGCCGTGTCGGATCGAGCCGGAATTCATGCCCTGCCCAAACTGGTTGTGCACCAGATGCCATGTTTGACGCCTCGTCTGTTCATCCCTGAGAGCCGGGCGTTATCGCCTCTATGCCTCTCGTCCCTGTATGCCGGCTGTTTGTGTGTTTTGGTGCCGGCATGGATGTCACCATAGACGGTGTGCACTGACTTCGGCCTAAGAAACAGCGTTAAAAAAGGCTGATCTTTTCGATGGTTAGCAAATTGCAATCAAGCAATTTCAAATGCGTTTCAAAGTCCCGATACGGGTCAGCGAAGCCGCAGAACCTTTCCCGGATTCATGATTCCGGCGGGATCGAAGGCGTGCTTGACGCGATGCATGAGATCGAGCGCGACGGGCGATTTCACCTCCGCCAGCTCGTCGCGTTTCATCTGTCCGATGCCGTGTTCGGCCGAGATCGAGCCGCCATGACTACGCACGATCGCGTGCACCGCCGGTGTAATCACCTCGGTCAGCGCGAGGAAGACTTTCTTGTCCGCTCCGACGGGCTGGGAGATGTTGTAATGGATATTGCCGTCGCCGAGATGGCCGAAGGCGCAGATGCGCGAGCCGGGCTCTATCGCCAGAACGGCCCGGTCGGCCTCGGCGAGGAAGGCCGGCACCGCGTCGACGGGAACCGAGATGTCGTGCTTGAGCGAGCCGCCCTCCGGGATCTGACTTTCCGACATGCCTTCGCGCAGCCGCCAGAAATCGGCGCGCTGCTGAAAGCTTTCCGCCAGCGCCGCGTCGAGAACGAGCCCGTGCTCCAGCCCGTGCGCGAGTACGGCCTCCAGCGTCGCGCGGGCGTCCTCGTCGGATCGGCCCGACGATATTTCCATCAGCACGTACCAGGGATGATGATGCGCCAGCGGGTCGCGCACGCCGGGCACGTGGCGGGTCGTGAACTCGATGCCGATGCGCGCCATCAGTTCGAACGCCGTCAGCCCGTTGCCGGCGGCGGACCGCGCTTGCGAGAACAGCGCCAGCGCTTCTGCGGGCGAGGGCAGGGCGACGAAGGCGGTGGCCCGTCCCGCCGGTTTCGGCAACAGTTTCAGCACCGCTGCCGTGATGACGCCGAGCGTGCCTTCCGCGCCGATGAACAGGTTGCGCAGATTGTAGCCGGTATTGTCCTTCTTCAGCTTGTTGAGATCGTCGAGCACTTCGCCCGTCGGCAGCACGACCTCCAGCCCGAGGCAGAGATCGCGCGCGACGCCATGGGCGAGCGCGCCGGTGCCGCCGGCATTGGTCGAAAGATTGCCGCCGATCTGGCAGGAGCCTTGCGAACCGAGCGACAGCGGGAACAGCCGGTCATGCGTGTCGGCGGCTTCCTGCACCGCCTGCAGCACGACGCCGGCTTCCGCCGTGATCGTGTTGCCGTGCGGATCGATTTCGCGGATGCGGTTCAGCCGCGACGTCGACAGAATGAACTCTCTTCCGCTCATGTCCGGGATCTGCCCGCCGACGAGCCCGGTATTGCCGCCTTGCGGCACGATCGGTGTCTTCGTTTCGCTGGCGAGTTTCAGGATCGCCGCGACCTCCGCCGTCGATCCCGGCTTCAGTACCGCGGCGGTCCGTCCGGTCCAGCGTCCGCGCCACTCCTTTAGATAGGGCGCTGTGTCGATTTCCCCGGTGACGACATTCGCCTCGCCGACAATCGACGAGAATTGCGCGAGAAGATCGGCCTTCTTCATTCTTGCCCCCGTGGTGCCGCCGCGCGGCGCAGCCGGTCGTTGATCGCCTCGCCGAGCCCGTGCTCCGGGATCGGCTCGACGGCGATGCAGGCCGCGCCCGATGCGTCGAGCCGGCCCATGTAATCGAACAGGTTGGCCGCCGCCTCGACGAGGTCGCCCGTCGCGGAAAGCACGAGCACGGCCCTGGCTTTCTCCGCGCCCGCGATGCGCTGCGGCCCGAAGCCGAGCAGCGCCTCGCCCGGTTCGATATCTTTCGCGTTCAGCCGCATGCGCGCGTTCGGCGCGTAATGCGAGGCGAGCATGCCGGGCGCCTGGATCGCGGAACCGGCCTGCGCGCGCTGCAGCGTCTTTCCCGCGACGGCCTCGATGTCCTCGGCGGCGACGCCGCCCGGCCGCAGCAGATGAATAACGCCGTCCTCGACTTTCACGATGGTCGATTCCACGCCGACCGTGGTCGGTCCGCCGTCGATCACCAGCGAAATCGCATCGCCGAGGCTGTCGGCGACAGCCTGCGCTGTCGTCGGGCTGATCCTGCCGGACCGGTTGGCGCTCGGCGCGGCGAGCGGCCGGCCGATGGCGGCGATCAGCTCCGCGCCGAAGCCCTGCGGCGCGCGCACCGCGACGGTGTCGAGCCCCGCCGTCACCAGCGGATGGATGGCGTGGCCTTCGCGAAGCGGCAGCACCAGCGTCAGCGCCCCCGGCCAGAAATGCTCGGCCAGCTTGCGCGACAGCGGGTCGAACCGCGCGAAGCGCTCCGCCATGTCGATGCCGGTAACGTGACAGATCAACGGATTGAAGGAAGGGCGTTGTTTCGACTCGAAAATCCGCGCGACCGCCTCGCCATTGGTGGCGTCGGCGGCAAGCCCGTAGACCGTCTCGGTCGGGATCGCGACCGCTTCGCCGGCGAGTAGCGCCGAACGCGCGGCCGCAAGCGCGTCCGGCCCGGCGGGCAGGATCCGGCATTTTCGTGCGGGTGAGACGGCTTCCATGCCGTGACTGCTACACGGGGAAAAACGCCCGCGCAACGGCCTCGCAAAACCGGTAAAATTTGAACGAAATCCAGAACGTGGCTTCAAGACGCTTTTGCTAGTGTCTGCTTCGGGTGATGAAGATACGGGGAATGACCCATGAACAAATTCGCAAAAACAACGCTGGCCGCGCTTGCCTTTGGCATCCTTGGCGCCGCGCCGGCTGCTGCCGACTACTCGATTGTCACGGACAGGGCGTTTCCGTCGGTCGTCTATATCGAATACGATCCGTCGACCCTGCCGCAGGTCTACACCGCGCCGGGTGGCGCTGGCGCCGGCCTCGGGGTCATCCGCGGCGGCCAGGCCGACGGCGTGTCCGGCGCTCCCGCCACGCAGACCTCCGGCCAGACCAGCAGCACCGGCAACAAGCAGCAGGCCGCGCCGATGTCGCTCGACGAGCGCGCCCAGAAAAAGGTCGAGGATCTGATGAATTCCGGCCCGGGCAAGATCGAGAACATGATCATCGACCGCCAGATCGAGGACCAGGTCCTCAAGGACGTGGACATCAACGGCTAACAGCCGCCTTTCGCAGACCATCGAAACGCCCGCGCCAGCCGCGGGCGTTTTTGTTTGTCCCGCCCTTATGCTCATCGCCTCCGGTTTTTCGCTGGCGGGCCGCTGTGGGCGCACAACAGCGTTGCCACGCCCCGTTTCCGGTCTGGCTTTGTCAAGGAACAGGAAGACGGGCGGTCGCAGGATCGCTCTGTCTTATTTTGTAGTTGCGGTCCTTCGACCGCCCGCCGGCGTTCTTGCGGCTTCAGGCTTGTCGGCGTCCCCCCGCCCGGGGTTCGTTCATTCCCCGCCGTCTTCGGCTCCGTTGGCACGGACCGAAGAGAGGACGGTTGCGCGGTTCAACCGCACGCCGCCAATCATCATGCCGCCTCAACGTGGGGGTTCACCACCCAGGTGAGTCACCTGACCCGACCACCCGCCCTTCGCTTTCGCTCCGGGCGTTCGTCGTTCCAATCGACACATCGGTGTCGATCGGTCGACCTGCGGTCGAGCACTCCTCACCCCGCTGAGCACCGTCCCTCTCCCAGGCTGTCGGTTCTAGACCCGGCTTCCGATGAGAGGGCAGAGTCAGGATAGGGGAGACCTGGGGTGGGTGGATAAACCGGAGGTCGGGATTTTCACTGGAGCCAGCGAGAGATGCGGCTTTTCAAAGGGTTGTTTGGTTGTCGCTTCGCGACGACCCCCACCCTTTATCCCTCCCGGCAAGGGGAAGGGAAGACGTCAGCATCGCGCTTCCACCTTCACCATCGAAGAAAGCACAGGCGTTATGCCGGTGCCCTCCCTCCCCCTTGTGGGGAGGGATGAAGGGTGGGGGTACGCGATGTTTCCATCTGCGCAGTCGCTTTTACGGTTCGACCGGCCCTTCGCTGTCGCTTCGGGTGTTCGTCACCCCGCGATCTTCGAGAAATCCGCCAGCTTGCGTGTGGTGGCGCGCAGCGACGACAGCAGGCGGAGGCGGTTGGTCCGCACCGCCGCGTCGTCGGCATTGACCATCACGCCGTCGAAGAACGCGTCGACCGCCGGCCGCAATTCGGCCAATGCCGCAAACGCCGCCTGGTATTCTTCCTTCGCGATATGCGCGTCGACATGGCCGGTGACCGCTTCGAGCACATTGGCGAGTTCGCGTTCGGCGAGGTCCGACATCAGCGAACGGTCCGGCGCGCCGTCAAAGGCGCCTTCGCCGTCTTTCTTCTCTTCCGCCGCGAGAATGTTGAGCGCGCGTTTCGTGCCGGCAAACAGGTTCGCGCCGGCATCCGTGTCGAGCATCGCGCCAAGCGCCTCGACGCGCTGGACCACGACCAGCAGGTCGTCGTCGTCGGGCGCCAGAACGGCATCGATCAGATCGTGCCGCGCGCCGGAATCGCGCAGATAGACCTTGAGACGGTCGTGGAAGAAGGAGAGGAGGTCGTTTGCAATCGCCCAACCCATCTCTCCTCCAGTTTGTACCAAGGCTTCTGTGGCGCTTTCCCCGAGCAAGCGCTCCAAGACCTCGCGGGTGTCATCGGGGGGTATAAGGTTTTTCGAAGCGAGGAGACGTGTTGCTTCAACTAGCGGAGTTGCACCCTCGACCTGAAAATGGGCAAATAGCGAAGCCGCCGACAAGGCTGTCGACCATCTTATCTTTAGCCTGATCCCATTCTCCAGCAAAATCCGGATCACGCCCAGCGCCGCGCGCCGCAGCGCGTAGGGGTCCTTCGAGCCGGTCGGCTTCTCCTCGATCGCCCAGAAACCGGTCAGCGTGTCGAGCTTGTCGGCCAGCGCGACGGCGATCGCCACCGGGTCGCTCGGCACGGCGTCGGTCGGGCCGAGCGGCTTGTAGTGGTCCTCGATCGCCTTGGCGACGGCGACGTCCTCGCCCTGCAGTTCCGCATAGATGCGGCCCATCGCGCCCTGTACCTCGGGGAACTCGCCGACCACCTCGGTCGTCAGGTCCGCCTTGGCGAGCATGGCTGCGCGTTTCGCGTCATGCGCTTCCGCGCCGACCTTGGGCGCCAGTTCCTCGGCCAACCTGGCGATCCGCGCGACGCGCTCGCCCTGCGTACCGAGCTTGGCGTGGAAGGTGACGCCGAGCCGGTCGAGCTTGGCCATGCGCTGGTCGAGCGGCTTTGTCAGGTCGAGGCCGAATTTTTCGGCGGATGCCTTCAGGTCGTCGAGGTCGGGCAGGTCGGCCTGGTCGGTCTTCCAGAAATGCAGCGCGTCGGACAGCCGCGCGCGCACCACCTTGCCGTTGCCGTGTACGATTTCCTTGCCGCCGTCGCTGGCGGCGATGTTGGCGATCAGGATGAAGCGGTTGGTCAGCTGGTGAGTGTTCGGGTCGCGGGTAACGAAGCATTTCTGGTTGGTCTTGATCGTCAGGCGGACGACCTCGTCCGGGATTTCCAGATAGGCCTCCTCGAATTCGCCCATCAGCACGACCGGCCATTCGACGAGGCCCGAGACCTCTTCCAGAAGCCCTTCGTCCTCGACCAGTTCGATCCCGTGCGCGAAGGCGAGGTTGCGCGCGTCATGGGCGATGATGTCCTTGCGGCGTTCCGCGTCGAGCACGACGAAGGCCTTTTCCAGCTTCGCGGCATAATCCTCGAAACGGCGCACCGTGATCGGCTCCGGCGCATGGAAGCGGTGGCCGCGCGTGACGTTGCCGGCCGTGATCCCGTCGACCTCGAAGCCGATCACCGTCGGCTCCTCGGTCTCCGGGCCGAAGGTGCACAAGATGGATTGCAGAGGGCGCACCCAGCGCAGCGAGCCGGGCTCTCTGGACGCCTTGCCCCAGCGCATCGATTTCGGCCACGGGAAGGAGCGGATGATGCCGGGCAGGGCGTCGGCGATGATCTCTTCGGCCGCGCGGCCTTCGCGCTTGATGACGGCGACGTAGAAATCGCCCTTCTTCGGATCGCTGCGCACCTCCGCCTCGTCGACGGAGGCAAGCCCGGTGCCGCGCAGGAAGCCTTGAACCGCCTTTTCCGGCGCGTCGGTGCGCGGGCCCTTGCGTTCTTCCGACGTGTCGGCCGAGCGCGCGGTCACGCCGCGCACATCCAGCGTCAGCCGGCGCGGCGTCCAGTATTCGCGCGCGCCCTCATAGGTCAGCCCGTTGTCGACCAGCGCGTCCGTGACGGCCTTTTTCAGGTCGCCGGCCGCCTTGCGCTGCATGCGGGCGGGGATTTCTTCGCAAAAGAGTTCGAGCAACAGGTCTGGCATGGATGGGTCCGGTGGGGTGCGGAGGGAATGTTTGTGTCGCGGGGCGAATAGCAAGCCCGCGCGGCGATGTCACGCGATCAGGTGGGAAAGCGGCCTACCAGCCGCCGCCGCCACCGCCGCCACCGCCACCGCCGGACGAGCCGCCGCCGGAAAAGCCGGACGAGGAGGATTTCGGCGTCGGCAGCGAGGCGGTGAAGCTGTTCGCCATGGAACCCGCGAGATTGCCCATCGTGTCGCCGATGCGGCCGGTGTCGAACGACGAGCCGCCGCGGTACCAGCCGGGGCCGTGATAGGCGGTCGCCGCCGCGACGCCCGCCGCCACTGCCGTAGCGAGCCAGGCCTGGAACGATTTCGACCAGGGTTTCTCGACGCCGAGCGCCACCGCATAGGGCAACAGCGTCTCGTAGTGCTGCGGCGACATCTCCGGCGCGCCGGCCATGTTCATGCGGTCTTCCTCGGCGACGGTGAGGTAGCGCTTCAGCCCCTCGATCTCGTCGGTGCGCTTGCGTCCCAAGGGCGTCGGCGCGCCCATCAGGAAGAACGAGAGCACGTTGATCATCGCGATCGCCGCCAGCGCGCCGATGACCAGCGGCTGGTCGAGGAGGTCGAAGACGTTGGATGCGGTCAAAAGGCCGGAATTCAGGAGGAACACGGCTCCACCCAGCAGGAACACCGCAAGCTGTATCTTGCCCGCCATGCTGCGCGCCGCGCTCCGCGCGATGACGACCAGGAAGGCGGTCACGAAGACACCGAGAAAGCCGGTCATGACGACGATGCCGATGGTGTTGTCGCTGAGACGGCCGAAAGCCAGGGTGGCGACGATCGTCGCGACCGACAGAAGGACGCCGAGCACGACCCAGCCGACATTGTGCTTGTAGAACGACGCGCCGTGCTCGCGCGTCATGGCGGACCGGAATTTCGTCGCCAGCGACTGCACCTTGGTGCCGTTCGCCTTTGAGACCGTCAGGCTGCCGCCGTAGCCGTCCAGTTTCGCCAGAAGCGCTGCCTCGCCGACGGGGAATTTCACCCCGGCCGTGGATTTGCTGGTGCGTTCGAGCGTGATCGTGTCGCCGATATCGTCCAGCACGAGATAGCCCTTGACGGCGAGGTTGATGGCGGCGGCCGAGATCGCGGGAAAACCGCCCTTCGTCAGCCCCCTGTTCCAGATGTAATGGGTCAGCGCCGGCGATATGCCCTCGGGCAGATCCCAGCGCGGCACGACGATACCGCCGGCCGGATCGCGCCCGACCCTGAGCCAGGCCCAAAGATAATAGAGTGCGACGAGGATCAGCCCGCCGACCGAGATTACCGTGGCGATATTGTCGCGCAGATACCAGGCGAGACGCTGGCTGTCGTCGGGCGCGGCGATGATACCCTTGGCGAAGGCGACGACGACCGTCAGGCCCTCGCGCGGCCTGAGCGCCCGCGTTGTCTCGAAGGTGACGACTTTGCCGCCATCGGACAGCACCGCCTCGGCATTCTGCGCCGTCGAGCCGTAGGCGCCGGTATAGGCGGCGGTCTTTTGCGCCGCCGCGCCGTCGGGCAGATGGATGACGGCAACGGCCTTGCGGATCGGAAACGCCCATTCCGTCCCCGTGGCGTTCCAGTAGACCTCGTCGTGGTCGTCGAAGAAGCGGATCTGCCGGTCGGTGCGGTAGGTCAGTTCGTAGGTATAGACGCCGGGCTGCAGGAAGACGTCCTCCTTGCCGAGATAGACCCGCACGAAGCGCCCGCCTTCAACGACGCGGCTGGTCTCGGGTTGGCCGTCGCGCCTGGCCGAAATCAGGTCGAAGCCATTGCGGCCGATATGGCCGTCGGCGTCCTCGAAGGTGACCGGAAAGTCCCGGTAGATGCCGCGCCTGATATTTTGGGCTTCCGCGTTGACGCGGATCGTCTCTGTGACCACGAAGTCGCCGTTCTGCTGCACTGCGACATCGCTCCTGAACAGCAGGATTTCCTCGGCCGCCAGCGAAACCGTGGCCGAGGCGAGCAGGATCAGGAGCGCGAGGACGCTTCGAAACATCGGGATGCCCCTGGCGGTCAGGTGAATTTCACGTCGGGCAACTCGCGGTCGGCGGCGTTTTCCAGTTCGAAATAGTCGGCCTTGGTGAAATTGAACGTATTGGCGATCAGGTTGGAGGGGAAGCTCTCCACCTTGACGTTCAGTTCGCGCGCCGACCCGTTGTAATAGCGCCGCGCCATCTGGATTTCCGCTTCCAGCTTGTCGAGCGATTGCTGGAGGTCGCGGAAATTCTCGTTGGCTTTCAGGTCCGGATAGGCCTCGGCGACGGCGAACAACCGTCCAAGCGCCTGGCTCAGCATGCCCTCGGCGGCAGCGCGCCCGGCGATGTCTCCGGCCGGCACGCTCTGGGCGCGGGTGCGCATTTCCGTAACCTTTTCAAGCGTCTCGGATTCGTGCTTGGCATAGCCCTTCACCGTTTCGACGAGGTTCGGGATCAGGTCGGCGCGCCGCTTTAATTGCACGTCGATGCCGCTCCACGCCTCCTGAACCATCTGGCGCACGCGCACCAAGGCGTTGTAAGTGACCATGGCGTAGCCCGCTACGGCGACGACGATGACGAGTAGGAGTAGGATCAGGCTGCTGCTCATGCGGGCTCTCCGGATTCGCTTTGCGCGGAGGTTAGCCCAACTCTGCAACCGTTTGAAGCGGTCCGGCGGAACGCGGTCAAACGGGCGTGATCCAGCCGGAGACGGAGCCCGAGGCCGACTGCACGACGGCGACGCGGCCAATCCCCGGAATATCCATCGCCTCGCGCATGACCGTGCCGCCGGCGGCCTTCGCCTTCTCTATGCGGGCGTCGACATCGTCGACCGCGAAATAGGTAAACCAGTGTTCGGGGACCATCGCATAGGCCGGGTCGGTCAGCGTGAAGATGCCGCCGACCGTCTCGCCGTCCGACATGCAGATGTAATAGGGAACGTCGCCGGCCATCGGCATGGAATCGAATGTCCAGCCGAGCGACTGGCCGTAGAACGCCATCGCCTTGTCGGCGTCATGGGTGTTGAGTTCGGTCCAGTGGATCATGCCATGCAGTGTCATTGCTTCCTCCGGCGCCCGTGTTGTTTCTCCGATGCATTAAACCCCATCAATATGTAAGTTCCAAAACATAGAGCCTTTCAGGGACAGATAGAAACATTCTGTTTCTCGTCCGGTGCGGCGATCCGCGCGAAGGCGCGCGCGGCGCGTAGCGGGGCTACGGGCAAGCGCGCCGATAAAGCGGGCGCTCGCCGGACGGAAACCCGAAGGGCCGGGCAG
>NZ_JACZCS010000018.1 GCF_014904745.1 Oricola nitratireducens | reverse complement strand
CGATGCCTTCGGGCTCCGGCTTGACCGTGCCCCCGGCACGGCCTGCGCCAGATCCCTCGATCTCGGGACAAACCTGCTCCGGCAGAATGCTCCTATCTATCCCTGAAAAGCTCTAATGCCCCGCCGGTGGGCGGGGCACTTGATGCAATGCATTGTGCTTTCGATCAGCTGGCCGGCAGCATTACCTTGTCGATGACATGGATGATGCCGTTGTCGGCACGAATGTCAGCCGTAACGACCTTCGCTTCGTCCACGGTTACCGTTCCACCCGATTTTGTCACGGACAGAAGGCGGTCGCCGCCCTGCTTGATCGTCTTGACGTGAATCGTGCGGCCGGGAAGCATGTTGGACGAAAGCTCTCGCGGCAGGACGTGATAGGACAGGATCGCTGCCAGCTGGTCCTTGTTTTCCGGCTTCAGAAGGTTTTCGACCGTGCCGTCCGGCAATGCGGCGAAAGCTTCGTCAGTCGGTGCGAACACGGTGAGATTGTCGCCGTCGGCAAGGGCGCCCGCGAGACCGGCGGCCTCGGCCGCGGCCAGGAGCGTATTGAAGGATCCGGCTCCCTTGGCGACTTCAACGATGTTTTCGGCTTTGGCCGGAGCCGTGGAAGCCAGGGCGAGCGAAATGGCGGCGCCAAGTGCGATCTTGCGCATAATAGTCTCCTCGATTTTCAAACGATCGACAGAACGTACTGTCACAGTGGCTTACGCTCGATCGCGAATCGGGATCAGAATGCATCGATCACGTTTGAGTGACCGGTGCGAGGGACGAAATCCGGCACTTTGCAAATGCGTCATTGAAAATTCACACGCGGCGGGCCGCATGCTTTCTATATATCGGGCCGAAGATTCGCAGGTGAAATGCTCATGGCTCGGCCCGAACTTTTCCAACTCGAAAACCACGCCGCTTCGGCCAATCCGCAGCCGAACCGCTATGTCGGTGTCCGCTTCAGCAAGGACCGCGTGTTCCTTCCCGAAGCGGGAAATACGGTGGTGCGCCATGTCGTGCCCGGGTCCAGGACCGAGGGCGTCCTGGTCGAACTGCGCGAAAGGCTCCGCAATCTGCCGTGGGGGCACCGCTTCGCCTTCACCGATGTGTCCAGCCTGCACATGACGGTCTTCGAGGGCGTGATCGAAACCCGCCGTCTGCCGGAATGCTGGCCGAAGGAGCTTCCGGTCGACGCGCCGCTCGACGAGACCACGGAATATCTCGCCGGGCGGCTGGAGAACTTCGAAGGTCCGGGTCCGTTCGACATGCGCATCGACGAGGTGACACCGTTCGGATTGCGGCTGACCGGCGCGACCGATGCCGACGAGAAGACGGCGCGCGCCTGGCGCGACAGCCTGACAAAGCCGTTCACCTATCGCTCGCCGGGCCACGACGCCTACACCTTCCACGTCACGCTGGCCTATATCATCGACTGGATTCCCGACGACCTGGTTCCCGGTTACAGGCAGGCGCTTGCCGAACTGACCGAAGAGTTCCGGCGCCGCATCCCGGTGGTCGAACTGGGACCGCCGGCCTTCTGCACCTTCGCCGACATGAACGGCTTCCCGCCGGTGATGAACCTGCCTGGATCGGGGCTGCGGCCGGTAGTTCATCCGGCCGGGAAGACATTGACGAAAGCGCGCTGACGCTCACGACGTGTCCGGAGCCTCCATCGCGTCACGCGCCAGCGCGTGAACGTCGATCAAAATCTCGTCCACTTCGTGGACCGGGCGCTTGCGGCGGCCGGGCGGGCGGCCGTTGCGCAGAGGCGAGCGGCGGGCGGGGCTGACGCCGGCCCGGTCGCGCCGCGCCTGCAAGCGGACAAGCCGCCTGGCCTGTCCGTCGATATCGTCCAGCGCGCGCCGCAGCGAAATCAGCCGCCGGCAGAGCGGGCCGGCGTCGATCTCGTCGCCCGGCAGGCGGTACCAGCCTTCCGGAACCGGCGTCGGATCATTGCCGAGACAGGTGATGCGTGGGAAGGTCTTCGGACGGCGTTTGGGCGGCCGGAAGGAAAACGTCTTCGCCGGATCGGTCAGCACGAAGGGCGGAATTCGCGCGTCGCCGCCATCCTTTTCGGATCCGGCGGCCAATGCGCGCCGGCGATGCGCCTTGTCCGGATCGAGGCCGTACATGAAGGCGCCGGCGGGCGGCGGGATGACGGCGAACCGGCGCGCCGCGATGACCACCAGCCGCCGGGCGGCGGATTCGGCCGCGCGCAGGATGCGGCGGATCGAGTTGAACCGGTGGCGCGGCATCTTCGCGGGCAATGACGGCGCTTCGCTTGTCTCGGGATCGGGCCCGGGGCCGGTTGTCGAACCGGCCATGGCGAACAGCTCCGCGACGATGCGCAGAAGCGCCTCGCGGTTGCGGTCTATCACCTTGGCCCAGTTCATTTGCTTCCCATCCGGTCTTGTGTGGAAAAATTTGGGAACAAGAATGAGGCGGGTTCGGGCGGGGAGAATAAGAAAGTGGGAACGGGCAGGCATTAGCACGTCGAATCAGCGGGTTAACCGACAACCGGCAGAAGTGCTTATCCAACGCGTTTGTTCGACGACCGGTGTGGTAGCCTCATCGCGTGGCAAATCAGACGAGAAGATGACGAAGATAGGGATAAAGTGATCAGGTTCAGGGAAGGCGATCTGCTTTGTGCCGAAGAGGATTACATTGCGCAGGGTGTCGCGGAAGGCAATCAGGAAGGTCTCGGTACAGGCCTTGCTTTCAAGATTTCAAGCAAATGGCCGGACGTCCAGAAAAGCTTCAAGAAGCATGCGAGAAGCGGCCGCTTCAAAGCGGGTTCCATATGGGTTTGCCGCCCGTCCCGATCCCATCCGGGCTTCGTTTATCTGGCGACGCAGCCGGACATGTATCACGCGACTTTGCCGTATCTCAGAAAATCCGTGCGGACGCTGGCAAAGTGGGCAGACGAAAACAACGTCAGGTCAGTGGGGCTGCCGAAAATAGCAGCGGGACTCGGGAAGCTTTCCTGGATTGACGAAGTGAAACCGCTGCTTGTCGAATACCTGACTCCAAGCGAATGCATGTTCGTGGTCTACGAGCAATTTACCCATGACCTCGAGCCATGATTATGCGCCGGTGGCGGCAATGTCAGCCGGTGTTCACGCAGCCCCACCGGCTTCGGTGAGCAGGAAGGCCTCGCCGCACTGGCGCGACAGGTTGCGCACCCGCAGGATGTAGCTCTGCCGCTCGGTCACCGAGATGACGCCGCGCGCGTCGAGCAGGTTGAAGACGTGGCTCGCCTTGATGCACTGGTCGTAGGCCGGCAGCACGCATTTGTGCAGGCGTTCGTTGGAGCCCTCGTCCGGCGCGCCGGCGGCGAGCAGCGCCTCGCATTCGGTCTCGGCATCCTCGAAATGCTTCAGCAGCATCGCCGTATTGGCATATTCGAAATTGTGCCGCGAATATTCCTGTTCGGCCTGCAGGAAGACGTCGCCATAGGTGATCCTGTCGTCGCCGTCCTGGCCGTTGAAGTTCAGGTCGTAGACATTGTCGACGCCCTGCACATACATGGCGAGACGTTCGAGGCCATAGGTCAGTTCGCCCGAGACCGGCGCGCATTCGATGCCGCAGACCTGCTGGAAATAGGTGAACTGCGAAACCTCCATGCCGTCGCACCAGCACTCCCAGCCGAGGCCCCAGGCGCCGAGCGTCGGGCTTTCCCAGTCGTCCTCGACGAAACGGATATCGTGCAGCAGCGGGTCGAGGCCGATCGCCTTCAGCGAGCCGAGATAGAGCTCCTGCAGGTTCGGCGGCGAGGGCTTCAGGATCACCTGGTACTGGTAATAGTGCTGCAGCCGGTTCGGGTTCTCGCCGTAGCGGCCGTCGGTCGGCCGCCGCGACGGTTGCACATAGGCGGCCTTCCACGGCTTCGGCCCGAGCGAGCGCAGCGTGGTGGCCGGATGGAACGTGCCGGCGCCGACTTCCATGTCGTAGGGCTGCAGGATCACGCAGCCCTGCGCCGCCCAGTAATTGTGCAGCGTCAGGATCAGGCCCTGGAAGGAACGGGTCGGATGAAGCTTGTCGATCGTCGTGTGCGCGGTCATCGGTTTCAGCCTGTAAGAGATGCGCGCCTCCGTTGCATGGCAATGCCCGCAGGGTCAAGTGCGCGCCCGCGGCTTCGGGGCCGGGAGGCCGAAACGCCATGGTGAAGAGCGGGTAAACGGCGTGTGCGCGAATGCACAGAGGATCGCGCCGTCACCCGGCATATTCGGGACAGAATTTCGGCGTCGCGGTCTTACGAGACCTGATCCGTTCGCCGGAAGTTCAGACAACTGACACTGAATCCGAATGGAGAAATGAAATGAAAATCGCTCTCGCAACCCGCAAGACCCTGATCGCAGCGCTTGTCGTTCCGATGCTCGCCGTGACCGCCGTTTCGGTCCAGTCCTTCGCCGGCATGTCCGAAGCCCATGCCCAGACTGCCCCGGGCGGCCCCAACGGTGGCGGAAACCGTGGTGGCAACAGTGGCGGCTCGAAGTCCGACACCAGCAGCCGCGGCGGCCTCTTGGATGCCGCCGCCCCGAGCAACTGCCCGCCCGGCACGGTCACGCACGCCTGCCCGCCGCCCCCGCCGCGCCGCCTGCCGCCGCGCGTGAGCTCGATCAGCGAATGCTCGTGCCATGTGACCTACCGGATGGTCGGCGGTCAGCGCGTTGCGATTAAGGATTGCTACGTGACGCTGCCCGGCGACAAGGTCGCTTACTGCGCAAGGAACACGCAGTGATCGCAACCGGCAACGCATGAAATGGGACGGCCTTTGTGCCGTCCCGTTTTCGTTTCGGCTATTCGTCCGGCCGGATCACCCGGTATTCGCCGGTTTCCTCGTCTTTCAACAGCGTACCGGCCGCGCCGGTTTCCTGTTCCTTTTCCGCGCGCCGTACCCGCGCCGAGACCCGCTCGGCTTCCCGCACGAAAGCGCGGTATCCGATCACGCCGACTGCGGCGACAATCCCGAAGAACAGCAATTGCGGCATCGATGCTCCTCCGCTTTACCGGGGTTCAAAGACCGAAACGCGCCCACAGCGCGCGGTCTTCTACCGCCCGCATCAGGCCTTCGGCGGCCGTTGCCGACAACGCCTGCGCGTCGAACCGGCCCATCGCGCCGACCACGCCCGTCGGCGATCGGCGCCCGAAGATATTGCGCTGCGGCTGGATCAGCCGCAACTCGGTCTTCTTGCCGAAGCGCTCCTTCAGGAAGGATCGCATGTCGCCGATATGGTCGACAAGTCCGAGCTCTTTCGCCTGTTCACCGGCCCAGAACGCGCCCGTGAACAGGTCCGGGTCGTCGCCGAGCCTGTCGCCGCGCCGGGATTTGACCAGGTCGATGAACACCCGGTGGATTTCGAGCTGCATCGTCTTCAGCCGCTCCACGTCTTCCTTTTTCTCCGGCTGGAAGGGATCGAGCACGGATTTGTTCTCGCCCGCCGTGTAGACCCGCCGTTCCACGCCGAGCTTGTTAATCGCCTCGACGAAGCCGAAGCCGGCCGAGATCACGCCGATGGACCCGACGATCGAGGACGGATCGGCGATGATCTCGTCACCGGCCACCGCGATCATGTAGCCGCCGGACGCGGCGACATCCTCGGTGAACATCAGGACGGGTTTTTTCTTTTCTTCGGCGAGATCGCGGATCCGGCGATGGATCAGCCGCGACTGCGCCGCCGAACCGCCGGGCGAATTAATCGCGAAGGCCACGGCCGGGGCCTGCTTGTCGGCAAAGGCGCGCTCGATCATCGACGCCGTCGTCGCCAGCGACAGTGTCTGCGACATCGGCGAACTGCCGGCGGCGATCGTGCCTTGCAGGCGCACGACCGGAATGACAGGGCCGCCGCCGCGGAAGCGTTTCGGGACAAGGCGTTTCAGCTGGAGGTTCACGGTCGGACCTTTTGTTCGGGCAATGATCCGGACAATGTAGGTGCGCATTTCCCCCGCGCAACAGACGTCTTCGGTAAAACGTGCCGTTTGCCGAATCGTGGCGCGCGGCCGGCGTTAGTAGAGGTCGTTTACGGGCCTGTCTTGCGCGGGCTCCCTGAAGGCCGCCGTGGTGACGGGATCGATGGCGGTCGCGGAAGCGGGGTCAAGGCGAAGCGACGCATATTGCCTGTAGGCCTCGACCTTCCGGCGCCGCCAGGACAGCGCTTCCTGCGTCCCCCATTCGAAAGCCCACCGCGTGACCGGCAGGTCCGGCCTGTCTTCGATGGCCGGCCTGTCCGGCCGGGCGACCGGGATCGGGTAGACGAATGGCGTCTTGTCTTCCAGCAGGTGCCCGAGCGGCCAGGCCAGGCGGAGCTGGTCCGGCGTCATGTCGACGACGTTGACGTCGATGTCGGTATCCGTGCCCGCCACCCTGTAGGCGCAGCGTTTCTCGGTGCAGTTGCCGATATGGGAGAATTGCCAGATCTGGTAGCTGTCCCAGTTGCCCTTCGGAAAGACGCCGCGGATGGCGGGCTTGAAGCGCGCATACCACAGCGGCAGCCGGGAAAGGATTCGGTAGCGGCTCCTGTTTTCGGCGATCTTGCGCGCCACGACGTCATTCGCATAGAGGACCGGATAACGGCCGAGTTCGGAGCGGATATAGACCGCGAAACGCTCCGCGTCCTCCAGCGACATCCATTTCTCGCTGTCCAGGCCCTCGATGTCGATGGCGACCAGCTCGTCGGGTTGCGGATCCGCGAAATCGATGAAATGGCGCGCCTGTTCCAGCGGATCGCCGGCGCGGCCGAGATGGTAGGCACCCCATTTGAGACCGAGGTTTTTCGCCAGCGCGCGGCGCGTCTGGTAGAGTTCCTTGGAAATCACGTAGCGCTGCCAGGTCGTGCGGCAGAAGGCCTTTTCCGTCTCGTTGCCCTCGCAACGCCAGGGCGGCGGCAGTCCGTCCGACCCCTTGTGGATGAACGCCGTGACGCGCTTGTTGCCGGCGACCTTCTGCAGGTCGATGACATTGTGCTCGTAGCCGTCGAGAACGATCGCGCGTTTGGGGTCCGCCCAGGGGCGGAAGAATTCCGTCGCCGCCGCTTCGCTCAGCGGCAGCATCTGGACAGTGAAAACGCAAACAGCCGCGAGGCATGTGCGAACACTCATCATCGTGGCCCCTCAATCGACGCAATTTCCCAGCGTGCGTCACCTCGGTTAACAAATTACTCCATTTTTATGAGTCGCGCAGGTCCGAATTATTGACGTTTACGTAAAAAGAATTTAGCGCTGCCTGCGTGGCTTTTCACGGCGGCTTCGCGAGGCGAGGCCGCGGAACATCCGGGAGGATTCGATGTACAAGGCGCCAGTCTCCGAGATATCGCATGCGCTGAAATCCGTAGCCGGGCTTTCGGCCTCCCTCGACAACGGCCTTTTCCCGGATCTTTCCGACGATCTCGTCGACGCGATCCTGGAGGAGGCCGGCCGTTTCGCCAGCGACCGGATTTCGCCGCTGCACATTCCGGGCGACCGGCAGGGTGCGCGCTGCGAGAACGGCGCGGTGACCATGCCGGACGGCTACAAGGGCCTCTATCAGGACTGGATCGCCGGCGGCTGGAACAGTCTTGCCGCCGATCCCGAGTTCGGCGGCCAGGGCCTGCCGACCATGCTCGCCATGGCGGTGGCCGAGATGTGGAATTCCGGTTCGATGGGTTTCGGGCTCGCCTCGACACTGACCATGGGCGCGGTTGAGGCGATCGATGCGCATGCCTCCGACGGCCTCAAGGCGAAATATCTCGAAAAGCTTGTCTCCGGCGAATGGACCGGGACGATGAACCTGACCGAACCGCAGGCCGGCTCCGATGTCGGCGCGCTGCGCGCCCGCGCCGAACCCGCCGGCGACGGCACCTACCGCATCTTCGGCCAGAAGATCTTCATCACCTATGGCGAACACGACATGACGGACAACATCGTCCATCTCGTCCTCGCCCGCCTGCCGGATGCGCCCGCGGGAACGAAGGGCATCTCGCTCTTCCTGGTGCCGAAATTCCTCGTCAACGACGACGGTTCGCTGGGCGCGCGCAACGACGTGTTCTGCAGTTCCATCGAGCACAAGCTCGGCATCCATGCCTCGCCGACCTGCACCATGATCTATGGCGACGGCAAGTTCGGCGACGAACCCGGCGCGATCGGCTGGCTCGTCGGCGAGGAAAACCGCGGCCTCGCCTGCATGTTCACGATGATGAACAACGCCCGGCTGTGTGTCGGGGTCGAGGGCGTCGCGGTCGCGGAAGCCGCGCGCCAGAAGGCGCTCGCCTATGCGAACGAGCGCCGCCAGGGCAGGGCGCCCGGCTGGACCGGCGAGGGCATGAGTCCGATCGTCATGCATCCCGACGTCCGGCGCGACCTCCTGACGATGACGACGCTGACGCAGGCGGCGCGCGCCATCTGCCTGGCCTGCGCCCACGCCATCGACATGGCGCGCGTCCATGACGGCGACGAGGCGCGTTTCTGGCACGAGCGCGCCAGCCTGCTGACGCCGGTCGCCAAGGCGTTTTCGACCGATATCGGGTCTGAGGTCGCCTCCATCGGCGTGCAGGTGCATGGCGGCATGGGCTTCATCGAGGAGACCGGCGCGGCGGTCTACATGCGCGATGCCCGCATCGCCCAGATCTACGAGGGCACCAACGGCATCCAGGCGATCGACCTCGTCATGCGCAAGCTGCCGCAGTCGGACGGCGCCTGCGTCGAAGCCTATTTCGCCGAACTCGACAACACCGTCGAGGACCTCGCCGCTTCCAACAACCCGGCCCTGGGCGCCGCCGCCGAACGCCTCCGCGCCGCGATGGCCGATCTGCGCGCGACGACGGATTCGGTCGGCGGCATGCTGAGGAGCGGCGACCTGACGTCCGCGCTTGCCGGCGCGACCCCCTATCTGCGCCTGTTCGGCCTTGCCGCGGGCGGCGTCTATATCGCCAAATCGGCGCTGGCCGACGCCGAAAACGACGAACGCGCGGCGCTGTGCCGGTTCTTCGCGGAAAATCTCGCCGGCGAGACGGCGAGCCTGCGACGCACCGTCGAGGACGGCGCCGCGAGCCTCGATGCCGCCGGCGATTTCCTCGTTGCCTGAGGAGGGGCGTTTAATGTCCGATCACATCATCGTCGAACGCCGCGGTGCGGTCCAGATCGTCCGGCTGAACCGGCCGGACAAGAAGAACGCGATCACCCGCGCCATGTACGACGCCATGGCGGCGGCGCTGCGCGGCGCCGATGCCGATGACGCCGTGCGCGTGCATGTCTTCCTCGGCGCGCCCGGCGCGTTTTCGTCGGGCAACGACCTGCAGGATTTCCTCGCGGTGGCGACCGGCGGCGACCACGGCTCCGACGTGTTCGATTTCCTCGTCGCGCTGGCCACCGCGACAAAGCCGGTCGTCTCTGGCGTCGACGGGCTGGCGATCGGCATCGGCACGACGATTCACCTGCATTGCGACATGACCTTCGCCACGCCCGGCTCGCTGTTCAGGACGCCGTTCACCGACCTGGCACTGGTGCCAGAGGCCGCCTCCAGCCTGATCGCGCCGCAGGTGATGGGTCACCAGCGCGCCTTCGCGCTGCTCGGCATGGGCGAGGGGTTCTCGGCCGAACAGGCACGCGACGCCGGCCTGATCTGGAAGGTCGTCGGCGCCGATGATCTGGAAGCGGAGGTCATGGCCGCCGCCGATGCCCTGGCCGCAAAGCCGCCCAAGGCGCTGCAACTGGCAAAGAAGCTGGTCAAGGGCCCGCGCGAGCCGGTGCTCGAGCGGATAAGGGAAGAGGGCGAGCTTTTCCTGCAGCAGCTGAAATCCGACGAGGCAAGGGAGGCCTTCATGGCCTTCATGGCGCGGAAGAAATAGTCCGTCCTACATATCCGACCAGTGCCGCTTCTTGGTCCCCGACCGCTCCGGGAGCGCGATCGCTTCGAGATGCGGCGTCGAGATGAACCGGTCGACCGGGGTCACCGATTTCAGCGCGAAACCGGCCTGAATCAGGATCGCAAGGTCGCGCCCCAACGTCCCAGGATCGCACGAGATTGCGGCGGTGCGGCGACAGGGCGGAGGCGGCAAATCTCGGCTCGTATTCACGGTTTGCGCGGACAACATCCGCCCGGTAAATTGATTTTTTCCGTTTTGGAACGAACCGGCATCGCCAGCAGTCATGCGTATCAGCCTTCTTGGAGCATTGGGTTACCTGGCCGGTGGACGCTGGACAGCCTGGGGCGGACGCAAGCGAATCGAAGCGAAACAGCTCCGCAACCTTCGGCGTCTCGTGGAAAAGGCGCGGCGCGACTCTCCCCTGTTTCACCGGCTTTACGCGGATGTGCCACCATCGAGCGAGGTCGAACTGCGCGACTTGCCGGTGACCCGCAAGCCCGATCTCATGCGGGAGTTCGATGACTGGCTGACCATTCGTTCTCTTCCCCTCGACAGGGCGCGCGAGCATCTCAGCGATATCGGCAAGGTTGGCGTGCCTCTCGGCGATGTCGGCGTTTTCCAGACCTCCGGGACATCGGGCGAACCGGCGATCATCGTGCTGCCCTCGTCGTTCATGGAATATTACTTCGGGATCATGATGGCGCGCTTCGAGCGGTACCACTGGAAGCTCATCCGGGAGGTGCGCGAGCTCGGCGTCAGGGTGACAATCACCGGCGGGAACGGTCACTTCGCCGGAAACGGGCTCACCAAATTGGTGCACCGGGTGAAACCGGCACTGGCGCGGGGGTTGGGCTTGAACTTCGTCGAGGCCGAGCAGCCGATCGATCGGCTCGTTGAAAGACTCAATGCGATCCCGAACGTCGCATGGATCGTGACCTATCCCAGCATGCTGACCATCCTCGCCAGGGAAAAGGAGGCCGGGCGGCTGCGGATCGCGCCCGCGCTCTTCAGTGTCGGGGGCGAGACCTTCACGAA
Organism: Oricola nitratireducens; assembly: GCF_014904745.1. Taxonomy (GTDB): domain Bacteria; phylum Pseudomonadota; class Alphaproteobacteria; order Rhizobiales; family Rhizobiaceae; genus Oricola; species Oricola nitratireducens. The sequence continues at coordinate 64,927 of NZ_JACZCS010000018.1, read as the reverse complement.
CGACCTTCGCGAACGGGTTCTGCAGGCCTTCCCCTCGCTGAAATACGGCATTGCCGATTTCTACGGGTGCACCGAGTGCCTGGCGCTTTCGTTCGAATGCAGCCACGGGCGGAAGCATGTGAACGAAGACTGGGCCATCCTCGAGGCGGTCGACGAAACGATGCAGCCCGTTCCCGACGGCACGTTGTCGGCGACGGTGCTGCTGACGGTGCTCGCCAACGAGGTTCAGCCCTTCATCCGGTACGATCTCGGCGACTGCGTTCGATTCGACACGGACGCCTGCCCCTGTGGATCGCCGTTTCGCAGTCTTCAGGTGGAAGGCCGCCAGGCGACGCTCGTTCATGTGGGCGAGGTGACGCTGTCGCCGCTTGTCTTCGAACTTGAGCACGAACAGGCCCGGCGCATCCAGCTGGTCCAGACCGGCGAGAAAGTTTTCGAAGTGCGAATACAACTGGCCGATGGGGCGGCAGCAGGGGCTGTCTTTCAGCAAGTCATCGAGTCGGTGAAACGCGTGTTTCGCGATAACGGCCTGGATGATGTCACGGTGCGAGAAAGCAAAGCGCTCCCCGAATTCACCGCGAGCGGCAAGTTCCACGAAGTGGTGCCTTTGCGAGGCGCAGACGCCTGAAGCATGACTCGACCCGGTGTTCGCCCGCTTGCTTCCGGATCAGCAGGAGATCGCCTCCCAACTCCGCATACCAAGGGATATCACATATCCGACCAGTGCCGTTTTTTCCCGCCCGCGCGTTCCAGCAGCGCGACCGCTTCCAGATGCGGCGTCCAGATGAACTGGTCGACCGGCGTCACCGATTTCAGCTTGAAACCGGCCTGAATCAGGATCGCAAGATCCCGCGCTAACGTCTCGGGATTGCAGGAAACCGCGGCCACGCGGCGGACCGTCGAGGCCGCGATCTCGCGCGCCTGGACTTCCGCCCCGGCGCGCGGCGGATCGAACACCACGCCGTCGAAGACCCGTAGCTCATGCGCGGTCATCGGCCGGCGGACGAGATCGCGCCGCTCCGTCGTCACCGGCCTGAGCCGCTTGTCCGGATTTTCCCGGAAGGCACGGTCGAGCGCGTCAAGCGCCGGGCCGTCGGATTCCACCGCGTGGACGGCGGATGCCTTGGCGAGCCGGAGCGCGAATGTGCCGCAGCCGGAGAACAGGTCGGCCACGCGCTTGGCCTTCGCCATGTGGCCCGTGACGAGCCCAGCCATGATCTCTTCCATTGCCGGAACGGCCTGCAGGAACGCGCCCGGCGGCGGCGACACCGTGACGTCGCCAAATGTCACCAGCGGCCGCTTCGGCGCGAGGATGACCTCGCCATTGACGCTCAGCCGGACGAAGCCTTGCTCCCGGGTCGCCTCGGATGCGGCGCGTTTCAGTTCGTCGTCCGGCTTGATCTCCCCGTCGACGGCGAGGTCGAGCCCGGAACGGGTCTGGTTGACGGTGACATGGACGGTCTTCGCCGCCGGCAGGAACGCCGCCAGAAGCGCCTTGATGGCCGGACGCGCGGCGTCGATCTCCGGCGTGATGACATGGCATTCCGTGATGTCGACGACATGGTTGCTCGCCGCCTGCTGGAAGCCGAGCAGCACGCCCTTGTCGGTCTTGATCGCCGAGAACACGGCGCGCCGACGCGAGTAAGGGTCGCAGAAATGCGCCGGTTGCACGCAATCGGCATCGATCCCGTGCGCCGCGAACGCCCTTCCGATCAGACCGGCTTTCCACGCGCGGTACGCCGCCCGGTCCATGTGCTGCAGCGCGCAGCCGCCGCAGGTCTCGAAATGAACGCAGACCGGCTCGATGCGGTCCGCCGAGGGCTGTTTGACGGACAGCAGCGCGGCCCGCTTTCCGTCGGCGATTGCCGTCACGGTTTCGCCGGCAAGCGTATAGGGCACGAAGACCGGGCCGGCATCCGTCCGGGCGAGGCCGTCGCCGCGCGCGCCGAGATCGTCGATGGTGAGGGTGACCGTCCGGCTCATGATTTTCGTCCCGCCAGGAGATATTCCGAATTTCCGTCGCCGCCCGCAATCGGCGAGGGGCACGTGCCGAGCACCCGCCATCCAGGTTGATGCGAAAGCCAGTCCGCCAGGTCTTGCGCGCAGGCTTCGGCATCGTCTCGGGCGACCAGTCCGCCCTTGCCGATCCTGGCGCGCCCGACCTCGAATTGCGGCTTGACCAGCAGGATCGCCTCCGCGCCCGGCGCGGCGAGTTCCAGCGCCGGCGGCAGGGCGAGTTTCAGCGATATGAAGCTGACGTCGCTGACGACGAAACCGGGCCGTTTGCCGCCGAGATCGTCCGGCGTCAGGTCGCGGGCGTTGAGGCCCTCGATATTGGTGACGCGCGGGTCGTCCGCCAGCGACCCCGCCATCTGGTCATGGCCGACATCGATGGCGAAGACATGGGCCGCGCCTTCCTCGAGGAGCACCTGCGTGAAGCCGCCCGTCGACGCGCCGACATCGAGCGCGGTCCTGCCGTCCGGCGAGAGGCCGAAATGCGACAGCGCGGCCTTCAGCTTCAGCGCGGCGCGCGAGACGTAAGGCTGCGCCGGGTCATCGAGTTCGATCGCGGTGTCGCGCGGAACCAATTGTCCGGGCTTTTCGATGCGGGCGCCGGCGATGCGCACCGCGCCGCGCAGGATCGCGTCGCGCGCCCGCGACCGCGAGGCAAAGGCGCCGGTTTCGACCAGCAGATGGTCGAGCCGGATGCGTTCGGAATTGGCGTTGCCGTTCATCCCGCAGTCATTGACGGGCGGGACGCCCTTTGGCAATGGCAATCGCTGCGCTTTCGCTTCAGCCGGCGTAGACGATACGGACATCCGTGCGCGGCAAAGGCGGCAATTCGCGCTCGACCGCGCCCGTTTGCCTGGCGTCGAACGGCGCGATATCCGCGCCATCGGGGAATTGGCCTGTCTCCGCGAGAGCCGGAACGTCCGACATCGCGAACCCGTCGCGTAGGGCGCCGAGTTGGCTGGCGGCCCGGTCGGCGAGGAATTTGGCGAGTTTGGAATCGTATTGCGGTTGCGCATGCGCCGAAGGCACAGTCGCCGTGACGGCGACTGCCCCGAAAAACGCATACGCGACCGCTGTTTTCAGCGTGTTCGCGATATGCATGCCCACCATCCCTGTTGTGGAGACGAGCGTAGCGGAAACCGGTTATTTCGCCGCCAACAAACGCGGTCAATTCATGGCTAACAAACAGGGTGGACGGGCGGTTAAGACGCCGGCTCGCCTCAGCCGGGAAGCGGCACGAACTCTTCCTCGTCGCCCGGCACGATGTCGAAACGCCCGCTGCGCCATTCTTCCTTGGCCTGCTCGATGCGTTCGCGCGAGGACGACACGAAGTTCCACCAGATATAGCGCCGCGAACTCATCGACGCGCCGCCGAACAGCATGAAGGAAGCGCCGCCCGGCGAGCGCACCACGATCCGGTCGCCGGGCCGGAACACCAGCAACTGGTCGGGAGCGAATGTATCGCCGGCAATTTCGATTTCGCCCTCCGCGACATAGATCGCGCGCTCCTCGGTATCGGCGGGGATCTCGATCTCGCCGCCGGCCGGCAGCGTCACGTCGACATAGAGCGTCTCGGAATACTGCGCGACCGGCGAGGACGCGCCGTGGAACGAACCGATCAGCACGCGGGCATGCGCCTTGCCGTCGTCGAGCACGCCCATCGAGGCGGCGGCGGTGTTTTCGAAGGCCGGCGCGATTTCTTCCTTGCCGTCAGGCAGCGCCAGCCATGTCTGCAGGCCCGACATCCGCCGCGACGTGGAACGGGTTTCCTCCGGCGAGCGCTCGGAATGCACGATGCCGCGTCCCGCCGTCATCAGGTTGATGTCGCCGGGCGCGATCACCATTTCGGTGCCGAGCGAGTCGCGGTGGCGGATCGTCCCGTCAAAGAGATAGGTCACGGTGGACAATCCGATATGCGGATGCGGCCTGACGTCGATTGCCTCGCCGGGCCTGAAGATCGCCGGTCCCATCCGGTCGAAGAAGATGAACGGGCCGACCAGCTTGCGTTTCAAGGAGGGCAGGGCGCGTTTCACCTCGAATCCGCCGATGTCGCTGACCTTGGGGATGATCAGCGTCTCGATGGCGTCGCAGGCGAATGCGTCACCGGGTTCCGGATCATTGCCGGGAAAGAAACTCATCGCCGTGCTCCATATGTCTCGATGCCAAGGCAAATGGGAAGCGGCGGCGGTATTTCAATCAAGGGCGACACACCGTTCGCCGTTCGACGCCTATCCGTCCAAGGGCTCAGTCCCGGCGGGCTTGCCGTCGCGGGTCAGCTTGATCTTCTCGATCTTGGCTTCGGCCGTCTTCAGCAGCGCGTCGCAGCGGTTGCGCAGGGCTTCGCCGCGTTCGTAGATCGCGATCGATTCGTCCAGGGGCACGTCGCCGCGCTCCAGCTTGTCGACGATCTCTTCGAGTTGCTTCAGCGCCGTCTCGAAGTTCATTTCCTTCACGTCGGCGTGGGTCGGTGCGTCGGCCATGGCTGTCATCCTCGCATCAGTCGCATCACATGGGCGGCGGTCGAAGACGCCAGCCCTTTCAGGTCGTATCCGCCTTCCAGCAGGCTGACCAGGCGGTTGTCGCAATGGCGCCCGGCCGCATCCATCAGCTTGCCGGTCGCCCAGTCGAAATCGTCCTCGACCAGGTTGATCTCGGCCAGCGGGTCTCGGTGGTGAGCGTCGAAGCCGGCGGAAATGATGATCAGGTCAGGGTGGAAATCGTCGAGCGCGGTCAGCACGCGCTCGCGGAAGGCGGCGCGGAACTGGTCGCCGCCGTCCTGCGGGCTGAGCGGCGCGTTGCAGATCGTGCCGTATTCGCCGGTCTCGCCCTTGGCGCCGGTGCCGGGATAAAGCGGCATCTGGTGCGTCGAGCAGTAGAGAACCGATGCGTCGTCCCAGAAGATATCCTGCGTTCCGTTGCCGTGATGGACGTCCCAGTCGACGATGGCGATGCGCTCGGCGCCGTGGGCGCGCTGGGCGTGGCGCGCCGCGATCGCCGCAGAGTTGAACAGGCAGAAGCCCATCGCGGTGTTCTTTTCGGCGTGGTGGCCGGGCGGTCGCGCGGCGACGAAGACGTTCGAGGCGGTCCCCGCGAAGACGTCGTCCACCGCGGCATTGGCTGCGCCGACGGCGTGCAGGGCGGCCTCGTAGCTCTTCGGGCTGGCGCAGGTGTCGGCGTCGATGCGCGCGATCCCCGTTTCCGGGATCTGCGCCATGACGCGCGTCACATATTCCTCCGGATGGGCGTAGCGGATCGTCGCCGGATCGCCTTCCGGGGCGTCGACGCGGTCGAGCGCATCGAAGGCTTCGTTCCCGAGAACCGCGGCGACGGCTTTCAGCCGGTCAGGCCGCTCGGGATGGCCGGGCGGCGTGATGTGCTGCAGGAAAATGTCGTGGCTGTAGAGGCGGGTGGTCATGGCGGTTGTGTAACATTATTGCCGCGCCATGACAGCCGGTTCGCGCAGTTTGTCCTGTAATTTCCTGTCAGTGCGTCGCCGGTCGTCCGCCGAGGGCCGATCCGGCCTTGTCGGCAAGATCGCGGAACTTGCCGGATGCGCCGGCGAGCTTGCGGTCCCATTCCGGGTCGGGCACCTGGCCCTCGATGCGGGCGAAGTAGACCTGCATCAGCGCCGCGATTGCGAACGGCTCCATGACCGCGGCCTTGAACGACCATGCCAGCATGAAGGCGAAGACGAAGCCGTAGCCACTGACGCTGCCCGGCATCAGATAGACGAACAGGCTGGCCGGGGCGAGGGCGATCAGGAAGACGATACACGAGAACACCCACATGATGACGGAGAGCCAGACCGCGTTCTTGATCATGTGGGTGCCGTTCTGGGCGTAGAGGACGAGCGCGTGCCGCGACGTCGCCCACGGATTGTCGCTGGCGATGCGGATATTGTAGCCGAGGATGATCTCGTCGACATAGGTCAGCGACATCCGGATGATGCCGTTGATGAAGCCGACAATGCCGCTCAGTCCAGGGATCGGCAGGAACGCGGCGACGCCGCCGAGCAGGCCGGTAATCGCGCGGATGACGCCCTTGATCAACTGGTCGAGCGCGAACAGGACGTTGGCCTCGCCGAAGCGGGCGCGCACGGTTTCCTGGGCATGCGTGATCTGGCCCTGCGGCACCGGCTCGCCGTCGATCAGCTTCACCATGACGGCGATATGGCCGGCCTTGACCATGTAGAGGATGTATTCGCGGATCCAGTAGACGATCGCCGACACGATGCCGAAACCGGCAACCGCGCCCCAGATGGCAAACGAAGTCGGGTCCTGGCCGATCTGGCCAACGCCGTAGCCGATGCCCGCGCCGGTACCGGCTGCAATGACATAGGCGAATGTGATGCCGAAATAGACCGCCATGCGCAGCAGAACGAACGGCATGGTGCGTCCGACGATCGAAAGCGTTTTGGCGACGGAAAAATCCCACATGATGGCGCCCCTTTGAAACCTGGCTGCGGAGAGCCTAGCCATCCGTGGCTAAACGTGTGTGACCGATGTCACACGCCGGCTTCACCGGCACCCATTATGGCAGGATCACCAGGAGTTTGCCATCCGCGGTCGCGGTGACGATGCGCCCGTCGGTGACGATGATCGCCGTGTCGACCGGGCCGGGCAGGCCGATGTCGGGACGCTTCGACAACGGGAAGCGCAACCGGGTGCGGTCCTGCGAGGGCAGGACGAGTTCCTCGCCGTCGCCGAGGTCGATCGTCGCCGACAATCCGAGTTCGCGCGAGCCGATGACGTGGTCGCTGACATCCGTCGCGATATCGTCCTTTTCGCTCACCGCGCCCTCGGCATAGGTCAGCGAGAACAGCCGGCCGCCGATATGCGGCGTGCGCACGCCGTAGATCGTGGCCTTGCCGGTATCGTCTGCGATGATGGCGGCAATGTTCAGCCAGCGGTTCGGGCGGCCGTTTTCGCTGCTCGCGCCGCGTTCGACGAGCTCGTCGCCGGAAAACCCGTAGATCGCCACCGCCGCGCCGCCGGTCAGCGACGAGCGGATGGTCACGACCTCGTTGGCGCCGTCGCCGTCGAGATCGCGGATGCGCGGCGTGATGTCCTCGAACACCTGGTTTTCCGGCAGGACGAATTCCCGTTTGCGACCGCTGCCGGTGACGACGACCAGCGATCCGCCCTCGATGGCGTCGCCGAGAACGCCGTGGCCGTAGCGGCCGGTCGGCCGGCCGTACCAGGCCTTGCGGATGTCGCCGGTCTGCGCGGTCGCAACGAACCCGTCCGGGAGCGCGCCGGCCGGCGCCTTCTGCGCTTCGCCGGTTTCCGATGTCGTCTGCAGGCACAGCCCCTCGGGCGTGTCGCAGGCGATGAGCTTGAACGCCTCCGCGCCCATCGCGACGAAACTGCCGTCGGCGCTCTGCCGGATCGCGGTCACCTTTTTCGGCAGGTTGAGTTCGAACACGTCGACCGCGCCGGCGGGCGTGGCAGCGCCCGCGACAGCCAGTCCGGCAACCAGGATGGCGGCGAGACTAGATGATTTCCGTCGACGAGATACGGATGCCGAAACCTTCGAGCCCCACATAATGTCTCTCCATGGAGGAATACAGCTTGATCGAGCCGATGCCGAGATCCTTGAGTATCTGCGCGCCAAGGCCGATTTCGCGCCACTCGCTCTCGCGGTCCTGCGCCTCGGCGTGTTCTTCCGGTAGCCTTCGTCCTGCCGCCTTGCCGACGCCGACCGAACCTTCGCGCAGATAGACGACCACGCCGCGCCCCTCGTCGCCCATCCGCTTCAGGATGGCCGAGATCACCTTTTCCTTGCCGAACACGTCGTCGACGACCGATTCCAGGTGAAGCCGGACCGGAATGTCGACGCCGTCGCGAATATCGCCGAAAACGACGGCGAGGTGATGCATCGGGTCCCACGGCAGCGTGTAGGAATAGGCCTTGGCCGGTCCGGCAACGGTCTCCACGTCGAACTTGTCGACCATCTCGATCAGCGTTTCCTTGCGCTGGCGGTAATTGATCAGGTCGGCGACGGAAACCTGTTTCAGCCCGTGTTTTTCGGCGAAGGCAGAGACCTCCGGCCCGCGCATGACGGTGCCGTCGTCATTGACGAGTTCGGAAATGACCCCGACCGGCGGCAGGCTGGCAAGCCTGCACAGATCGACGGCGGCCTCGGTATGGCCGGAGCGCATCAGTACGCCGCCCTCGCGCGCCACCAGCGGAAAGATGTGACCCGGGCGCACGAAGTCCGGCGCGCCGGCATTCGGGTTGGCGAGGTTGCGCACGGTCAGCGTGCGGTCGTCCGCGGAGATGCCGGTGGTCGTGCCGTGCTTGTAGTCGACCGTGACCGTGAAGGCGGTGGCGTGCGGCGCGTCATTTTCGGCCACCATCGGCGCCAGGTTCAGCCTTTTCGCATCCTCGCGCGTCATCGGCGCGCAGACGATGCCCGAGGTGTGACGCACGATGAACGCCATCTTTTCCGGCGTCGCGTGAACGGCGGCGACGATCAGGTCGCCCTCGTTCTCGCGCCCGTCGTCATCCATGACGACGACGATCTCGCCGCGTTCGAAGGCGCGCAGCGCCTCGATTACCCTTGCCTGGTCGTAACTCATATCAATCCTCAGATACGGCCGGTCTGGCCGCGATGGCGCAAATAGTGGTCGGCGATGGCGCACGCAACCATCGCTTCGCCGATGGGAACGGCCCGGATTCCGACACAGGGGTCGTGCCGGCCCTTGGTGACGACCTCGGTTTCCTCGCCGTCGGCGGTGATCGACCGCGTCGGCGTCAGGATCGACGAGGTCGGCTTGACGGCGAACCGGGCGACGACCGGCTGTCCGGTGGAGATGCCGCCGAGAATGCCACCGGATTTGTTGGAGAGGAACGACGGGTTGCCGTATTCGTCGAGGCGGATCTCGTCGGCGTTTTCCTCGCCGCGAATGCGCGCGGCTTCGAAGCCGTTGCCGATCTCGACACCCTTGACCGCGTTGATCGACATCAGGCCGGAGGCGATATCCTGGTCGAGCTTGGCGTAGATCGGCGCGCCAAGGCCTGCCGGAACGCCGTCCGCGATGACCTCGATCACCGCGCCGACCGACGATCCGGCCTTGCGGATTTCGTCGAGATAGAGCGCGAATGTCTCGGCGGCCTCGGGATCGGGCGTGAAGAACGGATTGCGGTCGATTTCCTCCCAGTCCCAGTTCGCGCGGTCGATCTGCCTGGTGCCCATGGCGACAAGCGCGCCGCGGACGCTCAGATCCGGGACGATCTTGCGGGCAATCGCGCCGGCGGCGACCCGCGCCGCGGTTTCGCGCGCCGAGGAGCGTCCGCCGCCGCGATAGTCGCGGATGCCGTATTTGATGTCATAGGTGAAATCCGCGTGGCCCGGCCGGTAGCGCCGCGCGATGTCCGAATAATCCTTCGAGCGCTGGTCGGTGTTCTCGATCATCATGCAGATCGGCGTACCTGTCGTCACCAGCGTCTCGCCGTCGCCCGCGGGCATCACGCCGGAGAGCACCCGAACCGCATCGTCCTCGCGCCGCTGCGTCGTGAATTTCGACTGCCCCGGCTTGCGCTTGTCCAGATAGGCCTGAACCTCGGCCTCGGTGAAGCTGATGCCCGGAGGGCAGCCGTCGATCACGCAGCCGAGCGCGATGCCGTGGCTCTCGCCCCATGTGGTGACTCGGAAAAGATGGCCGAAGGTGTTGTGCGACATGAGAAAAGCCCGTTCTGCGCCCGCTTTTAAGCCGGTTCGCGGCGAAATGGAAAGGGTTCTGTCAGTTTGATGACAATCAGGCCGGTTTGCCCACCAGCCATTGTGTCGCGCTCCCGTCGAACTGGTAGATCTTGTCCTGGGGAACCGGCGTGTCGGCGATGCTGCGTGCGTCTTCCTGTTCGAGCAGGAAACGCGTCGCCCGCACGATGCCGCCGTGGCAGACGATCACCGCCGGCTGCTCGAGATCGCCGAGAAAACCCGCGACGCGCTCGACCGCCTGGGCGTAGCTCTCGCCGCCGGGCGGTGCGTGTTCCCACTTGTTGGCATTGCGCCGCGCCATTTCGCCGGGCTCTTCGGCCTCCAGTTCGACGAGGCGCTTGCGCTCCCAGTCGCCGAAGGTGATCTCGATCAGGCGCTCGTCGATGGCGTAGTCCTCCGGCGCAAGTCCCATCTCCCGGCGCATGATTTCCATCGTGTCGCGGGCGCGCCCGAGCGGACTGGAGACGAAGCGCCAGCTGTTCCAGTCATGGCCGAGCGCCGCCAGCAGGCGTCCGTTGCCGGCTGCCTGTTCGCGTCCGAGCGCGTTGAGCGGAATGTCGACCTGGCCCTGATACCGGCCTTCGCGGTTCCAGTCGGTTTGGCCGTGCCGGATCATCAGGAACGGCGGCCTCGTACCGGCATTCATCGCGAAGTTCGTCCCCTTGGCCGCGTTGGAGCGGTGGTTAGTCCTTGGTGATATCCGGCGCGTCCACGGCCTTCATGCCGACGACGTGGTAACCGGAATCGACGTGGTGGATCTCTCCGGTGACCGACCGCGACAGGTCGCTGAGGAGATACAGCGCGGCATCGCCCACTTCCTCGATCGTTACCGTCTTGCGCAGCGGCGAGTTGTATTCGTTCCACTTCAGGATGTAGCGGAAATCGCCGATGCCGGAGGCGGCGAGCGTCTTGATCGGTCCGGCCGACAGCGCATTGACGCGGATGTTGTTCGGCCCGAGGTCGACGGCGAGATAGCGCACGCTTGCCTCCAGCGCGGCCTTGGCGACGCCCATGACATTGTAATGCGGCATCACTTTTTCAGCGCCGTAATAGGTCAGCGTCAGGATTGAACCGCCGTTCGACATCAGCGGTTCGGCGCGCTTGGCGACCGCCGTCAGCGAATAGACGGAGATGTCCATCGTGCGGCCGAAATTTTCGCGGCTCGTGTCGACATAGCGGCCGGTCAACTCGTCCTTGTCGGAGAAGGCGACGGCGTGAACGACGAAGTCGAGCCGGCCCCAGGTCTTCTCCAGATGCGCGAAGACCGCCTCGATCGTTTCCGGCTCGGTAACGTCGCAATGGCCGCAAACGATGGCGTTCAGTTCCGCGGCGAGCGGCTCGACGCGCTTTTTCAGCGCGTCGCCCTGATAGGTGAATGCCAGCTCTGCGCCCTGGTCGGCGCAGGATTTCGCGATGCCCCATGCGATGGATTTGTTGTTGGCGAGGCCGATAATGAGGCCTCGCTTGCCTTTCATGAGGCCCGAACCGGTGGTCATGGCATGTTTCCCGTCGACAGTCATCGTGTGCCGCGTGCATATCGCACAGCGGCATGACGCCATCAAGCGCGTTTGCGCGCCATGCCCTTAAATCGGTTCATGCCGTCATCGACACGATTTGCGCGCAGATGTCAGACCGTCGATTTCTTGAACAGCGCTTCGAGTGCTTCGCGCTTTTCGTCCGGAAGCTGGATCTGCAGCACCGCGAGAAGATCGCCATGCCCCGATTTGGCGTGCGGCAGTCCCTTGCCCTTCAGCCGGAGCGTCTGCCCCGACGAGGTCCAGGCGGGAATCGTCAGCGCCACCTTCTTGCCATCCGGCGTCGCGAGCGAAACCTTGCCGCCGAAGACCGCCGTTTCCAGCGGCACCTCGACGTCGGCATAGATGTTCGCGCCGTCGATGCGCATGCCTTCGCCGGCCTTGATGCGGACTTTCGCGAGAATGTCGCCACGGTGCCCGGTCGGGCCGGCGATCCCCTGGCCCTTCAGCCGGATGACCTGGCCGTCGACGACGCCTTCGGGAATCTTGACCGCGATCGTCCGCCCGTCGGGAAGCGTCAGCGGCGCCTTGCGGTCGCCGAGAATGTCCTCGACGCCGACGGCGAGGTTCGCCTCGATGTCCTTGCCGCGCGGCGGTGTGGCACCGGCGCGCTTGCCGGCGCCGCCGCCGGCATTCGTGAACGGTCCGGCACCGAAGGGACCGGATGCCCGTCTCGCTCCGCCGCCGAAGGCCGAGCCGAACAGTTCGGACAGGATGTCTTCCGTTGCGCCTTCGCCGCCGCGGAACTGGAATCCGCCGGTACCGCCGCGTGCGGCGAAGCCGTCATAGGCGGTATGGGGATTGCCGCCCGCGAAGCCCTGGAAGGTCTCGCGACCCTCGGCATCGATCTCGCCGCGGTCGAATTGCTTGCGCTTTGTCTCGTCCCCGACGATCTCATAGGCGCGCGAAATTTCCGAAAAGCGTTCCTGCGTTTTCGGGTCGTTCTTGTTCGCGTCCGGATGATACTTCTTGGCGAGCTTGCGGAACGCTGACTTGATTTCGGAAGCGCTGGCCGTCTTTGCGACGCCGAGCACTGCATACGGGTCTCTCATGGCACTCTTGCGCTGTTAAAGCTGGTTTCATCGGGTATATGGCGATGAAACATGGTCAATTCCAGATATGACGGAAAAAAATGGCGCGCCGTTCAGGCGTCCGCGCCCAGGCCGAGCGGCTTGAGGATGCGCGTCCACCAGCCGGTTCGCCGGTCGAGGCAGAGATCGCCCTTGTACAGCGTCACACCGTCATAGGCGTTGCGCGTGGCCGAAAAGCTGCGGCAGGTCTGGCCGGCGACTTTGCGCTGCTCGATTTCGGTGATCACGCCGGATGAGCCGGTCGACTGGTTGGCCCAGGAAAGCGGCCCGCTTTTCCGGGCGCCGAGATCGGCAGAGGTGACGGCATGCCGGATCGTGTCCTCGTCGAGGAGCCGGTCGCGTTCCGCGCCCTCGGCATTTTCGGTGGGGTTGAAGGGATCGTTGGTGATGACGGAAGAATTGTCGTCGACAATGGCGATGGCGCCGACCGACGCCTCGTCGAGGCCTTTGCCGGTCATGCTGCATGCCTGCACAGCCAGCGCGGCCGCGCCAAGCGCGGCGGCGCGGAATGCGGGAACGGACAAGCTCTTGAATGCTTGCGCAAATGCCCCGAATGTGTGCAACACAAAACGCATATAGTCCGACCAATGCCCACCGCGGCAAAGCCGCTGTCCCGGAAGAGATTATGACGTCCGCAGAGTTAACAAACACTGACTTCACGACCCGCGACGATCCTTTTGCCCTGTTCGGCGAATGGCTCGCCGAAGCCGGGGAATCCGAGATCAACGATCCCAATGCGACGGCGCTCGCAACGGTCGACGCCGACGGATTGCCCGACGTGCGCATGGTGCTGTTGAAGGATTTCGACGAGAACGGCTTCGTCTTCTACACGAATTTCGAAAGCCAGAAGGGCGAGGAGATCCTCGCCAGCCGCAAGGCGGCGATGTGTTTCCACTGGAAATCGCTGCGCCGCCAGGTCCGGGTGAGAGGCCCGGTCTCGATCGTCAGCGACGCCGAGGCGGACGCCTATTTTGCGTCGCGCGCCCGCACCAGCCGCATCGGCGCATGGGCGTCGAAACAGTCGCGGCCGCTGGAAAGCCGGTTCGCGCTGGAAAAGGAAGTTGCCAGATACGCGGCCAAATATCCCGTCGGTGAAGTGCCTCGTCCGCCCTACTGGTCGGGCTTTCGCATTGCGCCGGTCTATATCGAGTTCTGGAAGGACGGCGCGTTTCGCCTGCATGACAGGGCGGTCTTCCGCCGGCAGGGCGAGGGCGAGCCCTGGACGAAAACCCGGTTCTATCCCTGAACGGCAGTTCCGCAGCCGGAATAAAAAAAGCGCCGGGAAAACCCGGCGCTTTTTTTAGTGTAATGCTGTGTCTTAGCGGCCGAACGGGATGCGCAGGCCGACGAAAACCGAATGCGTGACGATGTCCGCGCTGTAGGCATTCTGTGGAATGCCGTTGCCGTTACCCGGAAGCGGCTGGTCCGAACCCTGGGCCGTGCCTGCATCGGTGAAGCGGTAGGTCACGTCGAGGAACATCGGCCGCTTGGTGGTCTTGGTCATGTCGACCGAAACGCCTGCGCCGAGGGTCCATGCGAAGTCCCACTTGTTCTTGCCTTCGAAGTTTCGGCCAGTCGTCGCAAATTGGGGCGCCAAACCGCTTCCCATGTGGTTCCACGTTCCGAAATCGTGCAGGGCGGCGCCGATACCGGCGGTCAGGAACGGCGTGATCATGCTGGTACCGACAGCGATCGGGGTTTCCTTTTCCAGGTAGCCGTTCAGCATAAACAGGTGGCTGTTCACCGTACCGGTATTGTGGGACTCGCCGCAGGTAGCGTTCCCGCGCGGAATCTTACAGGAGTCGAGATCGAAATTCCCGAGATAGGTGTAGGAAAAATCGGTGCGCAGATACGGCTTCACATAGGTGCCGACCGCAATGCCGCCGGCGAACGAACCCGAATTGTTGAGGTCCATCATCTGGTACTCGCCGCCTGGCGTTGTCCAGGTCGCGGTGTCGCTCGACGACCACGATCCGCCGAGTTCGCCGCGGATATAGTATCCGTCGCCGGCCGACGCTGTTGCCAGCGATGCGCCAAGCGCGCCGACTGCCAGAATTGCGGTGAGTGAATGACGAAGAATTTTCATGCCCAGCTCTCGATTTTCCCGCCACCCTTTGAATCGAGGATGGACGTTGTTGTTGTCTGAATCTTCTATCTGGAAACCTACCGCGGATGGCAACCGCTTACCGAGCGGTATTCGGAAATTCACATTCTATTTTCGGGATTTATCGCTCGGCGTTGCGATTCCGCAACATCGGGGGAGGTTCGGTTTCTTTTTTCGTAACGGAAGGTTAGCGGTCATCTCCGGTGAGCCATGCCGACGAAATGGACGCCGGATCGATCCCGACTCGCAAGGGTCGTTCAGGGCCGTCCGATCAGTTCGTCCACGAAGGCGGGGACGATCCGCGTCGCCGCACCATGGCGGTAATCGTTGAACAAGGCGGTGCCGTCGGACGGCTGCAGGTTGAGTTCGATGGTCTCCGCGCCGGCATTCGCCGCGATGTCGACGAATCCGGCGGCGGGGTAGACCGCGCCGCTGGTGCCGATCGCGATGAACAGGTCGCAACAGTCGAGCGCGCGCAGGATTTCGTCCATCCGGTAGGGCATTTCGCCGAACCAGACGATGTCGGGCCGCATCAGCCCGGTCTTTCCGCAGGCGGGGCAGGCGGTTTCGGTCGAAAGATCGTCATCCCAGTCATGGCGGGTGTCGCAGGCGCGGCACCACGCGCTGCGCAACCGGCCGTGCATGTGGACGAGGTCTTTCGAGCCGGCGCGCTCGTGCAGGTCGTCGACATTCTGGGTGACGAGCAGAAAATCGCGCCCGAATGCGGCTTCGAGGCGGACAAGCGCTTGGTGCGCCTCGTTGGGGGCGACGTCGCGCAACTGGGCGCGCCGCGCATTGTAGAAGGCATGCACGAGCGCCGGATCGGCGGCGAAGGCCTCGGGCGTTGCCAGCTTCTGCGGGTCGTGTTTCGCCCAGGCGCCGTCCGGATCGCGAAAGGTGGCCAGTCCGCTTTCCGCCGAAATCCCGGCGCCGGTAAGAACGACGATTTTCATGGCGTGATCCGGTTGTCGAACAGGCCCAAGGGTGCCCCGATTGCATTTGCGCGGTCAATCGGCGAAAGCTTCGGCGTTTTTTCAGGGGATCGGATCAAGGGATCGCATATGGATATCGACCGCTATCTGAAGCGCATCGGACTTGAGGGTTGTGACGCGACGGCCGGCGGGTTGCGGGCGCTGCAGGCGGCGCAGATGTGCGCCATTGCCTTCGAGAACATCGATCCGCTGCTCGGGATCGTGCCGGACGTCTCGCTGGACGGCATCGAGGACAAGCTGATCGCCCAGGGGCGGGGCGGCTATTGTTTCGAACTCAACACGCTGTTCGGGGCGGCGTTGTCGGCTTTCGGGTTCCGGGCGGCGCGGGTGATGGCGCGGGTGCGCAACGGCGCGCCGCAAGGCGGTCAGCGCAGCCACCTTGCCTGGATCGTGACGCTTGATGGCGAGGAATGGCTCGCCGATACGGGCTTCGGCGGAGCTGGCGCCTCGGTCCCGCTGAGGATCGGCGCGCGCGACGTTCAGGCTGCCCCGACAGGCCGCTACCGGTTTGCCGAGGATGAAGCCGCCGGCGAACTGGTGCTGGAGCGCGAGACGCCGGAGGGCTGGTTTTCGCTTTACGGTTTCGACCGCGTGCCGGTGCGCGACGCCGACATAGAGGCCGCCAATTTCGTCTGCGCGCGTTGGGAAAAGGCGCCGTTTCCGGCAAACCTGATGCTGAGCCGTCATCGCGAGGACGGCCGGATCAGCCTGCTCAATACGGCGCTGCGCGTGGAAAACCGCGCCTGCGTGACGAAGAGTGTGATCGGGTCACTTGCGCAGTTGCACGAGACGCTCGCCGGTGAATTCGCCCTGCCATGCGACCGCGACATGGTGGCCGCCGTCTGGAGGCGGCTCGAGGTGCTCGGTCATCTGGAAGAGGCCGGCGTGTAGCGTTGCTCCCGGACCGGGGGACAACATGCCCCAAGTCATCAATCCGCATGTGCCATGTAGCGTAGATACAATTTCTCTAAAATTTTACGCTTAATCATAATCTATTGCTCACATTGACCGAGGGTCATGCATAGTAATATTAACGATTTATTGACGATAAGGGTTATTGAGGTTCGTGATGGGTACGGTTGAGCGTTTGAAGAACGGCGTTTTCGGATCAGCTGCAGTGATGAATGCTGAATCGGGCGCGTCGAATGGCCAGAACTTGGCAGGGATACATACGGACATGACCGGGCTTGACGAGTTGGAACAGCAGATCGTGCTCCAGTTGGAAGAGGAGTTCGGCTCCAAGGACAGCCCGATGGAGCTGGACATGCCGGCGATCCCGGAGATCACGGATCTGCCGGAGAACGAAACGTCGAGCCGGCTTCTGGAGATCCGCCGCAAGCGCGATCTGAGTTCGGAAATTGAAGACGAGATCCGCGAAGGTGCGGGGCTTCTCGGAAATCTGGCCAAGCAGATCGGTACGCTGTCCGATTATCTCGAAAAGGCGGAAACGGATCTGAAGCGGCTCGAGCGGATCGAAGCAAGTTCGACCAAGCTGCGTATCGCAAGCGAAGGGCTCGTCCGCAACAACCACGAGATGAAGGCGACGATCGAGGAGCAGCGTAAAAAGATCACGCTGCTGGAATCGAAGATCGCTTCGCTGCGCGACGCCAATGAAATCGCGCGCACCAATCTTGCCCGGCTGATGGAAGAAAAGCGGATCGCGACCGTCGATCTCTCCGCGTTGCAGTCCGATATCGCACGGATGGAGAACGATAAGCGCATCGTGACCGAGCGCGCCGAGCAGGCCGAAGAGGAAAACCGCGCTCTCAAGGGCGACCTGTCCCGCGCGAAGGACCGCGAAAAGATGGCCGCGCTCGAAATGCGCAAGCAGGAAGACGATAACTCGCGCAAATCGGCCGAGATCGACGAATTGCGTGAACTCAAGACGCAGGCATCGATCGAGATCGAGGAGCTCAAGTCCAGGAATGCGGCGCTCGAAACCGTCACCGTCGAGCAGAAGTCGCGGATCGAGGAACTGACCTTCGAGCTGAAATCCGGGCGCAAGGAAATGGAAGAGGTGATCCGCCTCAAGCAGCAGCGGATCCTCGAGCTTGAAGCGCGCGGTGTCGAACACGGCAAGGACCGCCAGGAGATCGCCGAAACCCCGCCGATCGCCCCGGAAGAGGGGCACAACGGAACGCGGACGTCGAAAGCGGCGGTAAAAACCGCCCCGAAGGCACCCGCCAAGGGGGACACCAAACCGGCTTCGAAAACGGTCGCCAAGCCGGAAGTGAAACAGCCGGCAAAGGCCGTCTGAACGCCACGGATGCATCCGCGCCGCGGTCAAAGTTGGCCGGCTTGATGCCGGTCAATTCCCATGCGCGTCCGCGGATGCTATCTCAATCTGGAAAGACAACTTCCAGGACGGTGACAAATGGCATTCGAGGGACTGATCACGCGGTTGAACCTGATGTTCAGCGAAATGGAGAATCAGCCGCATGACGCGCATGAGCTTCTCGAACAGATCCATCAGGAGCTGAACCAGATGAAGGCGACCGGTCAGCCGTTGCCTCAGGATTTGCTCGACTTCGAGGAGCGCATGAACGCCGAATTCGAAAAGCGTGGCAGAACGCCGCCGCCTGCGCCGCACAAGTAGCCGGCATCCGGGAATGACTGGCGCGATGGCGGATGCGGATATCGGACCATGTAACGATGCTCCCGAAAGCGCCGCCTTCCGGCGCCTGCAGGCGCGGTTGCGAGGCCTCTACGAAAACGTATTTCCCGATCCGTCGCTGCCCCGCACCGTGCTGATCGTTCCGAGTCTGACGCTCGACAGCGACGTCCTTGCCCGGGTCGCGGGCGTTCCGCATTACGAGGAGCGCATGCTGTGCCTCCTGCTGTTGTTGCGGATGCCCCGGACGCGCGTGGTCTATGTCACCAGCGCGCCGATCGACGAGGCGACGGTCGACTATTATCTTCATCTTCTCGAAGGCGTTCCGCATCGCCATGCCCGCAATCGCCTGATCCTGCTCAATTGCCACGATTCCTCCGACCTGCCCTTGAGCACCAAGATTCTCGATCGACCCCGGCTTCTGAAACGCATCGATGACGCACTGGGCGACAAGGCGCTCGCCCACATGGTCTGTTATACCGTGACGACGGTCGAGCGGCGTCTCGCGCTCGAACTGGGAATTCCGATCTATGGCTGCGATCCGGATCTGCTGCCGCTCGGTTCGAAAAGCGGCGGCCGCAAGCTGTTTCGCGAGGCGGGCGTCACCGTTCCCGACGGTTTCGAGGACCTTGCAAGCGAGGACGAGATTGCCGATGCCTTGGCGGAACTGAAAGCGCGGCATCCGCGAATGCGCCGCGCCGTCGTCAAGCTCAACGAGGCGTTTTCGGGCGAGGGCAACGCGATCTTCTCGTTCGACGACGCTCCGAAAGGCGCGGCGCTGGTGGCATGGGTGCGCGAAAACCTGCCCGGTCTGGCTTTCGATTCGCACGACATGGATTGGGACAGCTATCGGGCCAAGTTCGCCGAAATGGGCGGCATCGTCGAGGCCTTCGTGGAAGGCGCCGACAAGTGTTCGCCCTCGGCGCAGTTCCGCATCGATCCGGCCGGCGGTGTCGAGGCCGTTTCGACGCATGACCAGGTGCTTGGCGGCAAGACCGGTCAGGAGTTTCTCGGCGCCCGCTTTCCGGCGCGCGCGGACTATCGCCTCGAAATCCAGGCCGAAGCCCTCAAGGCGGCCAATGCGCTTGCCGAACGCGGCGTGCTTGGCCGTTTCGGGATTGATTTCATCTCGGTGCGCGAGGGCGACGGCTGGAAGCACCTCGCCATCGAGATCAATCTGCGCAAGGGCGGCACGACGCACCCCTTCATCATGCTGCAATATCTGACGGATGGCGCCTATGATCCTGAGACCGGACTGTTCAACACGCCGGAGGGGCCACCGCGCTACTACTACGCCACCGACAATCTCGAATCGGAGCGCTACCGCGGCCTGCTGCCGGAAGACCTGATCGACATCGCGGTGCGCAACGGCATCCATTTTCATGGCGCGACGCAAACCGGCGTCGTCTTCCACCTGATCGGAGCATTGTCCGAATTCGGCAAGCTCGGCGCGGTTTGCGTCGGCAAGAGCCCCGAAGACGCCGAACAGCTCTACCGCGCGATGGTTGCGATCCTTGACCGGGAATGCGCCGCACCGGGCTGAACGCCGATTGCCACGGTCGCATGCCGTGGTTTAGCATCCCGGCCGGGGCGATCGTTCAAGACCGGGAGGAATCCATGGGATTTTCCGAAGCGATCCGGACCTGCTTTCGCAAATATGTCGGTTTCTCCGGCCGCGCCGCACGGCCGGAATACTGGTGGTTCGTGCTGTTCGTCTTCATCGGCAGCATCCTCGGCAACGTCATCGACCGGATTCTTTTCGGCGGTGGTCCGATGGCGAGCACGCCGGTGACCAGCATCTTTCAGCTTGCCATCTTTCTGCCGATCGTCGCCGCCGGCTGGCGGCGCATGCAGGATACCGGCAAGCCCGGCTGGCTGATCCTGCTGCCTGTCGCGGTGTCGCTCATTTCCATGGTCGGCCTGATGGGTGGGGTCTTCGGTTTCGGCATGATGCAACACGGCGGCATGGCGCCCGAGGCGCTGAACGGCCCCGCAGCGATGATGGGCGGAGCGGGCTTCATCATTGCTGTCATCGTCCAGCTGGTTGTCGCGGTGCTGATGATCTGGTGGCTGACGCGCCCCGGCGATCCCGGCGCCAATAAATACGGTCCGCCGCCCGCCTGACGGATCGCTATGACGAAAGGCGCGCAAGCACCCGGCGGGCCACCAGCGCGAGGCTGATGTTGCGCACGCTGGAGTGGAACCCGCCGG
This sequence comes from Oricola nitratireducens, assembly GCF_014904745.1. Taxonomy (GTDB): domain Bacteria; phylum Pseudomonadota; class Alphaproteobacteria; order Rhizobiales; family Rhizobiaceae; genus Oricola; species Oricola nitratireducens. The sequence goes on along the minus strand of NZ_JACZCS010000018.1, from coordinate 44,648 downwards.
AATAGACGTGCCGCACCATCGCCGTTCGCGCCTTCAGGCTGTTTTCGACCTCGATGGCGAAGTCTGTGCCGGACCGCCGAACGATCCGGCCATCGAACCGGTCCGGACCGAGTTCGATCGTCACGGTGTCGCCGACGGCCGCGTTCACGGCGCCGAGGAGGCGCATGCCGCCGACCGAGATATCCGCCGTCGAGAAAACGCCTGTCTGTCCGCCGACGATCACCTTGACCGTCTCGCCGCCATGCAGGCGGTCGCTGCGGCGCATGCGCGGCTTCTCGATGCAGACCGCGATCGCCGCGATCAGGATCAGCATGTTGTACCAGCTCCAGTAGAGCGCGACGGCGCTGGAATCCTGCAGCGCACCGTTGCGGCCGAACGAGACGGCGATGCCGAGCACGGTCAGGAGCAGCAATGCGGAGAACATCGTCAGCATGCGCCACTGCACGACTGTCTTGCTGCGGTCGCCGCCCTTGGCGGTGACCTTGAACTTCTGCCCCTTGGGGCGGAACAGCCCGACAGCGACGCCGGTGAGGATCTCGCGCGCCGCCAGGAGCTGCGACACGTCCGTCATGACCGGAAGAACGCGCTGTCCCGACAGCCATGCCATCACGGTGATTTGCGAGAAGTAGTAGGGCAGGAAATGCGCGATGCCGTCCGCCGTTCCGACATTGACGGCATGGATGCCGAACAGGAGGTAAAGGATGGGGATCACCAGTCCGGCGACCCGGAACATATAGGCGCCTGCCCAGTAGAGCATGCTTTCCACGAGGCTGATGCGGTCGATGAAGCGCAGGCCGTTGCCCGGCCTGAAGGGCCCGTCGGCACCGCGAATGATCTGGAAAAAACCGAGGCACCAGCGGCTGCGCTGCGTGATGTATTCCTGCAGCCCCTCCGGCGCGAGGCCGAGCGACAGTTGCTCGTTAAGATAGACGGTGCGGTAGCCGAACCGCTGCAGCCGCAGCGTCAGCAGATAGTCCTCGGTGACGGATTCGGTCGGAAAGCCGCCAGCCTTGGCAAGAGCCTTCATCCGGATCACCGACGACGTACCGCAGCAAAACGCCGTGCCCCAGGCATCCTTTGCCGGCATCAGCACATCGAAAAAATAGCGCTGTTCGTCCGGCCAAGCGTCGGAGGCGCGCAAATTGGCCTGAATCGGATCCGGATTGATGAAATGCTGCGGCGTCTGCACGATCCCGACGCCTTCGTCGCGAAATAGCGTCAGCGCCCGCGACAGGAACACCGGCGTCGGCACGAAATCGGCGTCCAGCACCGAGATGAAATCCGGCGGCACGTCGAGCCCGCGCACATGTTGGATCGCATGGTTGATGTTGCCGGCCTTGGCGTGGTTGTTGTCCGGGCGGGTGAGATAGTTGCAGCCCAGTTCCGCGGCAAATTCCCTGAGCCATTCGCGCCGCCCGTCGTCGAGAACCCAGACCCGGTAATGCGGGTGATTCATCGTCATCGCGCCGAGCATCGTGCGCTCGAGGATTTCCTTGTTCTCGTTGTAGGTGCAGATGAAAACGTCGACCAGCGGCGGGCGCTTGAGACCCTTTAGCCAGGGCTTGTTGGCTTCGACATCCGGCGTGCGGTTCTTCGTGCGAGACAGCGTGACGTAGGAAATGACCGAACCGGTCACGGCCATGAGTTCCACGATGAAGAACAGCCAGCCGGCGAAGAAATCCACGAGATTGTCGGAAGTCGGGATCGTGACGGTGGCGCGCCAGTACATGTAGTGGACCGTGAAGACCAGCACCGCGGCGATCGGCAGGGCGCGCCAGCGGCCGTTACGGTCGAGCCACGGGATCACCACGAACATCGCCGCCGCGAGCAGCAGGCCCGGCGTGGCGCCCTCGAGCAGCGTGGACATCATCGGGTTCATCGGCGGTTACCGTCCGTTTCGCGCGCTTTCGCGCCGCCTATTGTCCGGCCGCGCCGAAAACGACCCGGCCAGTCCGGCCAACCGAGCAGGCGGTGGCGTTCGGCGCATCGTCAAGCGACACCGCCACCCGATAGGATTCCTTGGTCAGCGCGGAGGGCACGATCGCGAAATTGGAAGAGGCCGATGCGACGCCGCTCAGCTGGACGACATGTCCGGGCATCGCCTCGCCGCCCTCGCGGAAAATGAACCGGGCCGGTATGCCGACAGAAAGGCTGTTGTAGACGGCTTCGGAGACGGCGGCGGTGACCAGCGGCTGCGCGCAGTTGAGAACGCTGAACAGCGCCTGTCCGGCGGCGACCTGTTCGCCCGGCGCGGTCAGGACTTCCCAGACGCGGCCGCTGACGGGTGCCGAAAGATCGGCTGACTGGACAAGCGCGTAGGCGTCGCGTTCGCGCTTCAACGCGGCTTCGGCGCGCGTCACGCGCGCTTCCTGCCGGGCGAGATCGGCGCGGATCGAACCGATCGCCTGCGCGATCTCGTCGAGGCGCTGCGCCGAGCGCGGTTCGTCATTGTAGCTGTCGCCGACATAAACGCCGGAGCCCAGCGCGTCCCGCTCGACCATCAGCGCCGCGCGCTGGGCGCGCGCCTCGTCGGCCGAGGCCTGCGCGACCGAAGCCTCGCGGGTGGCGTCTTCCAGCGTGGTCTGCGCGACGAAACCCTTTTGCGTCAGCGTTGCCTGGCGCCGGCGGCTCTGCTCGACATTGCCGAGCACGGCTTCCGCCGCGGCGATGCGGGCGTCGGCCTCCGCGACGCGGGCGTCGATCTGGCGAATGCGATTGTCGCGGAATGCGGCCAGCTGCGCGGCGAGGTCGGTGCGGAGGCCCTGCAGGTTCTTCAGCTTCGCGGCCAGTGCGTCGCGTTCCTCGCGGGCATCGCCGAGTTCGGCGATCGCGTCGTCGAGCCGGTAGCGGTCGGCGCGCGGATTCGTGATTCTGGCCAGATGGCCGCCGGCCGAGACCGGCTCACCGACCGTCAGCCCGGCCGTATCGATGCCGACCACGCCGTTGATCGGCGAACGCACGGTGACGAGGCGGGCGTTGACGACGGCTTCGACGCTCGAGACCTGGAACAGGCGCTGCGCCGGCATCCAGCCGGCGATGGCGATGATGGCGAGACCGATGAAAGCCTTGATCAGGCGCGAGAGGTAGCGCGGACGCGCCGGCGGCGCTGCGGCCGGCTTCGGCGTTTCGGTCTGCTCGTCGCTTGTCTCGGCTTCGGCGGCACCGGGCTCGATGCGTTCGCGCAGCAGCGCCTGCAGCGCGGCCGCGTCGGCCTGGCTCGCGTCGAAGGGGATCGTGTTCGCGGTCTCGGTGCCTTCGGGAGCGGTATCGGCCGCGAAAATGTTGGTGCCCGCGTAAAGCGGTGTCACCGGGGCGGCGGGGCGGGCGCGCTCGCGCCGTTTCGTCGTCGTGCTCTCCGTCTTCTTGCGTGCGGAACTTGCCTGTGAAGCCATTTGCGCTCAAACCGCGTCATGCGGTCCCTGTCTGGTTGAAACCCGATGCCCGCAATCCGGCCGTGCGGCGTCACGTTGCGGTTAGGTGGCGCATGATTAGCGGGAATTGAAGTTCAATTTCCTAAACTTCGAAGCAAATCCGAAGATATGGCTAAGACTTCGTGAACGTTAGGGAAGGTTCTGGTACTCCCAAGGGGAATCGAACCCCTGTTTCCGCCGTGAGAGGGCGGCGTCCTGACCGCTAGACGATGGGAGCGTACGCGGAAGACGCGCATATAGGCGCGAGACGGCGCAACGTCAATGCGAACCGCGCAGGCGCGCTGTTCACACGCCCTCGATCGCCCCTGCCAGCATCTCGCGCACCTGGACGGCGACGTCCTTCAGCGTCTGGTTGGGGATCGCCTGCATCGAGGCGACCGGGTCGATGGCGGAGACCATCACCTCGTCGTCGCCGGTCTTGCGCACGATCACGTTGCACGGCAGCATCGCGCCGACGCGCGGCTCCAGCTTGATCGCCTCGAAAGCCATCTTCGGATTGCACGCGCCGAGGATCAGGTAGTCGCCCATCTCGACGTCGATCTTCTTCTTCATCGTCGCCTTGACGTCGATCTCGGTCAGAACGCCGAACCCCTTGTCGGCAAGCGCCGCGCGGGTGCGCTCGACAATGGTATCGAAGCTTTCGCCGGTGAAGGTGCGATCGATCGTGTAGCTCATGATGTGTTCTCCGGTTTCACATGTCTTGAACGGAATGTGAGGTCGCAGCATGGCAACGGCAAGGCGGGTGTGCCGCGTTGACGCGGGCAGGGGCGGATACCGGAGCGTGGCGGACGTCAGGCCGGGTGGAAATCCTCGCCCAGGTTTATTTCCTTCAACGACCGGCGAACGGGCGTTTCCCAGCCTTCCCTGCCTTCGGCGAAGGCCGCGTCGCGTGCGTCCTCCAGCGCATAGGGATCCGATTGTCGCAGGACGGTGACGAGGGCAGAGGCCTGGGCGAGATCCTTGTCGCGCTTGACCCTGTCCGCCGTCCGCTTCTGCGCGATGATCAGCTTGTGGATCGCATAGCGTGCCGGCTGCGGTACCAGAACGGGGATTCCGGCCGAGAACAGGACTGCGGCTCGCACGGGTTCCGCTATCAGCCATTTGAGATATTGCAGCGGCGTCGCACCGGCTTTCGGCTTTTCCATGGGCATCGGGTTGGCGTCGTCGCGGCGCAGTTGCGGTGTCAGAAGATCGACCATGAGGCCGGAGGCGGACCGGAAATGGGACGGCAGCGCTTTCCTGTTCAATCCCGGTACGGAAGTAAAGCTCGCGTCGGCGCGTTTGAGAATGGTTTCCATGTCCTCGCCTTCCTCGTCAGCCTCGATGGTGAGCGACAGCGCCGCGAAGTCGGCGTCTTGCGTCATGAGGTGCGGGGCCGGAAGGTGGACGCCCGTGAGTGGCGCATAGCATTGATAGGCCGCCGTGCCGACGACGACCATTTTCAGGAGAAGACCGGCATCGTCGAGAGCGTCGAGGACGGCGCCAAGCTGCGCGGCGGGAGCCGGCACGCCGCCGGCTTTCAGGGCGGAAATGGTTTTTCGGCGCGCCTTGGCCCGTTCGTTCTCGGCTTTTATGGCTTCGATACGGGCGACTGTTTCCGGATCGTCGGCCCGTCCGAGAAATACGTCCCGGCGTGTCGCGCCGACGGAACGTTTCGCATAGGCATAGTCGATGTCCTTGATCACGCGGGTATAGATCGAACCGGGACGTTCGCTGCGGGCATGCAACTCCTGCGTCAGGTCGGCGTAGAGCGTGCGGATGGCGGGCGGAATTGTTTTCATCGGTTACAGACAGTTTCGGAAAAACTGTCTGTAACACAGGATGGTTACAGACACAATCTTGAAAACTGTCTGTAACCTGAAGCCGGCAATCGCCTATTTCACTTCGATTGTCGTCCACATCCCGGCCATGTAGTGGCCCGGAATGTTGCAGTACAGAATGTAAAGCCCCGGCTTGAGACTGAGCGTAAGCGAGCCGCCCTGGCCCGGCTCGAGTTCGGAAACTTCTCCAAGATCGCCAGAGGCGTCCTCGTCGACACGGTTTTCGTCGGCGTTGTAGGGCAGCACGACATTCATGTCCGCGATCGGGGCCACGATCATCTCGTGTTCCGCTTCCTTCGAGACATTGGTCACATCGAACGTGACCTTGCCCGCCGGAACGGAAGCCTGGTCGACGGTGATGCCCATCGTCGCCATGGACATGTCGGCATTCATGCCGAGGCCCATATGCGCCGACATGTCCATGTCGCCGCCCTTGTCCCACAGATCGACCTTGACGGTCGCATCGGCCAGGGCGGGGGTAGCGAATGTGAATGCCAGCGCGATGCCGGCAACGGCGTTGATCAGTTTCATTATCTCCTCCTCGTCGCCCGACAGGATGCGGCGCGACAGGAGAAGCCTAGACCCTTACTCGGCGTAAGCCTTGATGTCGGTCAACACGGCGCGACGGCGGGATTTCTACCGCTCCGTCCCGCCCACCGTCATCTGGTCCATCCGAAGATGCGGCTGGCCGACGCCGACTGGCACGCCCTGGCCGGCCTTGCCGCACATGCCGATGCCCGGATCGAGCTTCATGTCGTTGCCGATCATCGAGACGCGGTGCATCGCCTCCGGGCCGTTGCCGATCAGCATCGCGCCCTTGACCGGATAGGTCACCTTGCCGTCCTCGATCATGTAGGCCTCGGTACAGCCGAACACGAACTTACCGGAGGTGATGTCAACCTGGCCGCCGCCGAAGGAGACGGCGTAAAGACCCTTCTTCACCGAGGCGATGATCTCGTCGGGCGTCTTGTCGCCGCCGAGCATGTAGGTATTGGTCATCCGCGGCATTGGCGCATGCGCGTAGGATTCGCGCCGGCCGTTGCCGGTCGGCTTGACGCCCATCAGCCGCGCATTGAGCCGGTCCTGCATGTAACCGGTGAGCTTGCCGTCCTCGATCAGCACATTGTAGCCCGACGGCGTGCCCTCGTCGTCGATGGACAGTGAGCCGCGCCGGTTCTCGATCGTGCCGTCGTCGACGACGGTGACGCCCCTGGCGGCCACCTGCTCGCCCATCAGGCCGGCAAAAGCCGAGGTGCCCTTGCGGTTGAAATCACCTTCCAGCCCGTGGCCGACGGCCTCGTGCAGCATGACGCCGGGCCAGCCGGAGCCGAGAACGATGTCGAACGTTCCGGCGGGCGCCGGCTTGGCTTCCAGATTGACCAGCGCCTGGCGCAGCGCCTCGTCGGCACCGTGCTGCCATGTGTCGGTGGCGATGAATTCCCCGAATGCCTGCCGTCCGCCCATGCCGTTCGAGCCGGTCTCCTGGCGGTCGCCGTCGCCGACCATGACCGAGATGTTGATCCGCGTCAGTGGGCGGATGTCCTTGGCGAAATGGCCGTCGGCGCGCAGGATCTCCACCACCTGCCACGAGGCGGCGAGCGAGGCGGTGACCTGGCGCACGCGCGGATCCTTCGCCCGCAGATAGGCGTCGATCTCGGTCAGAAGCTTCACCTTCGCCTCGAAGGACGGCTCGCCGATCGGGTTGGCGTCGCCATAGAGCTTGCGGTTTGTGCCCTGCGGGGCTGCGTCATATTTGCCGGAATAGCCGGTCGTCACCGCGCCCACGGCGTCCGAGGCGCGCTTCAGCGCTCCAAGCGAGAGTTCGCCCGATTCGGCGTAACCTGTCGCTTCGCCGGCGACCGCGCGCAACCCGAAGCCGCGCCCGGTGTTGAACGAACCGGTCTTCAGTCGGCCGTTGTCGAACATCAGCATCTCGGATTCCGAGTGTTCCAGGAACAGTTCGCCGTCATCTGCCTTGGCGAGCGTCTCGGCAACAATGGACTCCAGCGTCTCCCTGGAGACGTCGAAGGAATTGATCAGGTCGGGAACGGAGGTTTTTTCGGCGGGCATGGCGTGTCCTTTTTCTCGGACACTCATGTAGGCGCCGGGGAGGCGGGCGGCAACCGTCTGGCCGCCGCGCCGCGCGATTACGGCAGCGCCTTGTAGCCTTCGGCGAATCCGTTCAGGTCGACGGAGATGCCGATGCCTTCTTCCGGCGTCTGGAAGACGTAGAAGGTCGCCGTCTTGCCTTCCGACAGGCTCTTGATCAGCGAATCCTCGAGAATCACCTCGGCGTAGCAACCGTCGGTGAAGCAGCGCACGAAATAGGCGCGGCCGATATCGTTGCCGTCGATATTGAGGCCGAGCCCGTTCGGCAGCAGCACGCCGAGCGGCGCCAGCACGCGCAGGATCTGCGCCTTCTTGTCGGCGGTCTTGAGAACGACGACCGACAGGCCGAACTCCTCGCGGTCGGCGGCGACCACGTTCTGCATCAGGACGCATTGCTCGGACGAGGCGCCGGGCGGCGTGTCGCAGACGATCGACCATGCGCCATGCGTGGCGCGCACGGCGCCCTGCTGGGCGCTGGCGGGCTGGGCCAGCACCAGTCCGGCAAGGATGGCGGCGAAGAGGGGGACTGCTCCGATGGCGAGACGTGCTCTTTGGATCATAAGGCAGATACCGGTTTCACGGTTCGAATCAGGATTGCACCTTTCTTACGCAGGGTAGCGAAAAAAAGATACGCGGGTTGCGCACCGCTTCACACATCCTTTCACGTCGAAATCATGGCCGGCGTACTTTTTTGTCGCGCCGGTGCTTGGCAAAAGGCGAATTCGGCAATATGGCCGGGCTACCGGCCCGCGCGCAAAAATGACGCATGGATTCGACTTGCGTTTCAGTTGCTTCAAAATGCGGTCTATGATTGATACAGGTCAATGACGGGCGCATGCCCGGCGCAGTCGCGCACACGGCTGCCTCATGATTGGGAGTAAGAACGTGCTGAAAAAGATGGCCTGGCTCTCAGGCGTTGTTTCCACCGCATCCGTAATCCTGCCCGGCATCGCGTCGGCTGCCCAGCCCATGCCCTGGCAGGTCGATCTGCAGCCCGCCGGCACCGGCATCATGCGCGAAATCCGCTGGTTCGAGGAATACACGCTCTGGTTCCTGATCCCGATCGTGTTGCTGGTCCTTGGCTTGCTTCTTTACGTCATTGTACGCTTCAACAAGCGCTCCAATCCGACGCCGTCGCGCGTCAGCCACAACACGATGATCGAAATCATCTGGACCATCGGTCCGGTGTTGGTCCTGCTGATGTTCGCGGTGCCGTCCTTCCAGCTCCTGACCGCGCAGTACACGCCTCCCGGCGAGCCCGGCCTCACCATCAAGGCGACCGGCAACCAGTGGTATTGGGGCTACGAATACCAGGGCGACCAGGCCGAGGACGTCTCCTTTGACGCCTATATGCTTCGCGACGCGGATCGCGCCGAATACGGCAAGGAAGACAAGGCCGTCTATCCGCGCCTGCTCGCCGTCGACAACGAGATCGTCGTTCCGGTCGACACGACCGTGCGCCTGCTGGTCACCGCCGGCGACGTGCTGCATTCCTGGGCGATGCCCGCCTTTGGCGTGAAGATGGACGCCGTCCCGGGCCGCCTCAACGAGACCTGGTTCCGCGTCGACAAGGAAGGCATCTATTACGGCCAGTGCTCGGAACTGTGCGGCAAGGACCACGCCTTCATGCCGATCGCCGTGCGCGCGGTTTCGAAGGAACAATACGACAAGTGGCATGCGGCTGCGCTCGAGGATGTCGGCGTCGCCAACAAGCAGCTGATGGCTGCGATCGAATCGCAGCAGAAGCTGGCCTCCGCCGAATAAGCGGACCGGGAAAACTTTTGAGGAGCATGTAAAACATGGCTGGAACCATTGCCCACGACGGCCACGCCGATCACAAGCCGCAAGGCTTTGTGCGGCGCTGGATGTTTTCGACCAACCACAAGGACATCGGTACGCTCTACCTGATCTTCGCGATCACGGCGGGCATCCTCGGCGGTTTCCTGTCGGTTATGATGCGCTGGGAGCTTGCCGAGCCGGGCATCCAGATCTTCCACGGCCTCGCTTCGATGATCTACGGCGTCGAGGGCGATGCGGCGATTGACGCCGGCAAGTCCATGTACAATGCCTTCACCACGGCGCACGGCCTGATCATGATCTTCTTCATGGTGATGCCGGCGCTGATCGGCGGCTTCGCCAACTGGATGGTTCCGATCATGATCGGCGCGCCGGACATGGCGTTCCCGCGCATGAACAACATCTCGTTCTGGCTGCTTCCGCCGGCCTTCCTGTTGCTTCTCATCTCGATGTTCATGCCGTCCGCTCCTGGCGCGCATGGCGTCGGCGGCGGCTGGACGATTTACCCGCCGTTCTCGACCGTCGGCCAGCCCGGACCCGCGATGGACTTCGCGATCCTGTCGCTACACATCGCCGGCGCGTCCTCGATCCTCGGCGCAATCAACTTCATCACCACGATCTTCAACATGCGCGCTCCGGGCATGACGCTGCACAAGATGCCGCTGTTTGCCTGGTCGGTGCTGATCACCGCCTTCCTGCTGCTGCTGTCGCTTCCGGTCCTGGCCGGCGGCATCACCATGCTGCTGACGGACCGCAATTTCGGCACGACCTTCTTCGCGCCTGACGGCGGCGGCGACCCGCTGCTGTTCCAGCACCTGTTCTGGTTCTTCGGTCACCCGGAAGTCTACATCCTGATCCTGCCGGGCTTCGGCATCATCAGCCACATCGTGTCGACCTTCTCGCGCAAGCCCGTCTTCGGCTATCTCGGCATGGCCTACGCCATGGTCGCGATCGGCGTCGTCGGCTTCATCGTGTGGGCGCACCACATGTACACGGTCGGCCTGTCGCTCGACACGCAGCGTTACTTCGTCTTCGCGACGATGGTGATCGCGGTGCCGACCGGCGTGAAGATCTTCTCGTGGATCGCCACCATGTGGGGCGGCTCGCTGGACATGCGCACGCCGATGCTCTGGGCGATCGGCTTCATCTTCCTGTTCACCGTCGGCGGCGTGACGGGCGTCCAGCTCGCCAATGCCGGCCTCGACCGCTCCCTGCACGACACCTACTACGTGGTTGCCCACTTCCACTACGTGCTGTCGCTGGGCGCTGTCTTCGCCATCTTCGCCGCCTGGTACTACTGGTTCCCGAAGATGACCGGCTACATGTACAACTCGACGGTCGCACGCATCCACTTCTGGGTGACGTTCATCGGCGTGAACCTGATCTTCTTCCCGCAGCACTTCCTCGGTCTGGCCGGCATGCCGCGCCGCTACATTGACTATCCGGATGCGTTCGCGGGCTGGAACCACGTTTCGTCGATCGGCTCCTACATCTCGGCCGTCGGTGTGCTGATCTTCCTCTATGGCGTGTTCGAAGCCTTCGCCAAGAAGCGCGAAGCCGGCGCCAATCCCTGGGGCGAAGGTGCGACGACGCTGGAATGGCAGCTGTCTTCGCCGCCGCCGTACCACCAGTGGGAACAGCTGCCGCGCATCAAGTAAGAGGCGGCACCTGACATCGGAAAATGCTGCCCGGGTGATCGTTCCCGGGCAGCGAGCATCAAAGGCCCGCTTGGGGCCCGAACAACGGCCCGGGATGGGCCTGGCAAAGACAGCATGGCGTTAGTCGAAAACATCGAAAGCAATGAAACGCTGGTCTCCGAGGCTCTGCCCGGGGATTATTTCGCGCTTCTCAAGCCGCGCGTGATGTCGCTCGTCGTGTTCACGGCCTTTGTCGGCATGGTACTGGCACCGGCGCACATTCATCCGATGACCGCGCTGATCGCCATCCTCGCCATCGCCGTCGGCGGCGGCGCCTCCGGCGCCCTCAACATGTGGTACGACGCCGATATCGACGCCGTGATGACGCGCACGGCCAAGCGCCCGATCCCCACCGGCAAGGTGACCCGCGGCGAGGCGCTGGCCTTCGGCTTGACGCTGTCGGTCTTCTCTGTCCTGACGCTCGGCACGCTGACCAACTGGGTCGCGGGCGGGCTGCTAGCCTTCACGATCTTCTTCTACGCCGTCGTCTACACGATGTGGCTGAAGCGCTCGACGCCGCAGAACATCGTTATCGGCGGCGCTGCCGGTGCTTTCCCGCCGATGATCGGCTGGGCCGCGGTGACCGGCTCGGTCAGCGTCGAAAGCGTGATCCTGTTCCTGATCATCTTCCTGTGGACACCGCCGCATTTCTGGGCGCTGGCCCTGTTCAAGCTGCGCGACTACGACATGGCCAACGTGCCGATGCTGCCCAACGTCGCCGGCGAGCGCCACACCAAGCTCCAGATACTCCTCTATTCCGCAGTTCTGGTGACGGTCGCCGCGGCGCCGTGGCCGCTCGGGTTTGCCGGTCCCGCCTATGGCGTGACGGCGATCGTGCTCGGCGCCAATTTCCTCCGCCATGCCGTTGCCGTCTGGCGCATGGAGGACGGCGACGCGACGATGGTCCCGGCCAAGAAGATGTTCGGCTTTTCGCTCGTCTACCTTGCCGCGCTGTTCTCGGTGATGCTCGCCGAGGCGCTCGTATCCATGGCGCTCGCGGGGTGATGGCGATGGTCGACAACAAGCCGGAACTGGTCGAAATGACCAAAGCGCAGAAGAAGGCGCAGCGCCGCCGGTCCGTCGCGATCGGGCTGGTTCTAGCCGCCTTCGTCATCATCGTCTATGTCGGATCGTGGGCGAAAATGGGCGGCGCATTGTTCAGCCGGCCAATGTAGGGATGAAGCGCGAATGACGACGGAAACGAAGAAGACGGTGAACCAGGGGCGCAGGAACGGGCTCATTGCCTCGATCTGCCTCGGCGTCTTCGTCGGCATGATCGGGATGGCCTACGCCTCGGTCCCGCTCTACAAGATTTTCTGCCAGGTCACCGGCTATGGCGGCACGACGCAGCGCGTCAACGCGCCGACGGGCGTGGTCCTCGACAAGACGATCACCGTGCGCTTCGACGCCAATACCAGCCCGGGTATCAACTGGAAGTTCAGGCCCGAGCAGCGCAGCGTAACCATGAAGATCGGCGAATCGACCCAGATCGCCTACTGGGCGAAAAACATGGCCAGCCACAGCGAGACGGGAACGGCGGCGTTTAACGTCACCCCGCAGCAGGCCGGCGCCTATTTCAACAAGATCCAGTGCTTCTGCTTCACCGAGCAGACGCTGAAACCGGGCGAGGAGAAGGACATGCCGGTCGTCTTCTTCATCGATCCGGACATCGTGAATGTGCCCGAACTGAAGGACATATCCACGATCACCCTGTCCTACACACTCTTTCCTGTTGACGATCCCAAGCCCGTTGCGCAATCAGTCACGGACGGCGACGTTAAGAAAACGATACAATAAACCGGGGATAGCCATATGGCCGACGCACACACCAAACATCATGATTATCATATCATCGATCCGAGCCCGTGGCCGCTCTTCGGCTCGATCGGCGCGCTGCTGATGGCGATCGGCGGTATCGGCTGGATGCAGGCGCTGAAGGGCAACGAATTCGCCCTGCTCGGCATTCCGCTGTCCAATCCGTGGCTGTTCTTCATCGGCCTGCTGACCGTGCTCTACACCATGTTCGGCTGGTGGGGCGACACCATCAAGGAAGCTCATCAGGGCCATCACACCAAGGTCGTTTCGCTTCACCTGCGCTACGGCATGATCATGTTCATCGCCTCCGAGGTGATGTTCTTCGTCGCCTGGTTCTGGGCCGTCTTCGACGCCAGCCTTTTCTACGACCAGGCCAACGAGGTCGCCCGTCTTGCCTATACCGGCGGCACCTGGCCGCCCAAGGGCCTGGAGGTCCTCGATCCGCTGCACCTGCCGCTCTACAACACCGTGATCCTGCTGCTCTCGGGCACAACCGTCACCTGGGCACACCACGCCCTGCTGCATGGCGACCGTTCCGGCCTGAAATGGGGTCTCGCGCTCACCGTCGCGCTCGGCATGCTGTTCACCAGCGTGCAGGCTTACGAATACGCCCACGCACCGTTCGCCTTCTCCGGATCGCTCTACGGCGCGACCTTCTTCATGGCGACGGGATTCCACGGCTTCCACGTGCTGGTCGGCACGATCTTCCTGATCGTCTGCCTGCTGCGCGCCATGGCCGGCGACTTCACGCCGAAACAGCATTTCGGCTTCGAGGCGGCCGCCTGGTACTGGCACTTCGTCGACGTCGTGTGGCTGTTCCTGTTCTTCTCGATCTATGTCTGGGGTTCCTGGGGCGCGCCGATCGCGCACGGCTGATCCGGGCCAGATCGAAACAAACCGGAGGGGCGGTCGTCACGATCGCCCCTTCGCTTTTTGGGAGACTGTGTTGAACGCGCAAACCGCTGCAAAGGAAAAGACGAAGGGCTTCCCCTGGGCTCTCGTCGTGGCGACGCTGGTCGCGCTCGCCATCCTCGTCTCGCTCGGCAACTGGCAGGTGCGCAGGCTCGCCTGGAAGGGAAATCTTCTGGCGACGATCGACCAGCGCATCCATTCCGATCCGGTTCCGCTGGCGGACGCGCTGGCCCGCAAAACGGCGGGCGAAGACATCGAATATCTCCCGGTGACGGTCGGCGGCAGCTTCATACCCGGCGTCGAGGAACACGTCCTGTCGACGTGGAACGGCGCGTCGGGCTGGAACGTCTATGCGCCGCTGCGCACCGGCGGCGGAGACGTCGTCTTCGTCAATCGCGGTTTCGTGCCCTATGACCGCAAGGATCCGGCCAGCCGGCCGGACAGCCAGCCGCAGGGGCCGCAGCAGATCTCCGGACTGGCGCGCCTGCCGCTGGCCGCCAAACCGTCCTTTCTGGTTCCCGACAACGTCCCGGCGAAGAACGAGTATTACTGGAAGGATCTCGCCGCGATGACGGCGGCGGCGGGGCTCGGCGGCGAAACCGTCCTGCCGGTCTTCATCGATGCCGGTCCGTATCCCGATCCGGCGAAACTGCCGATCGGCGGTGTGACGATCATCGACCTGCCGAACAACCATCTGCAATACGCCGTGACATGGTACGGGCTGGCTGCCGTTCTCTTCGTGATCTCCGGTCTGATGATCTGGCGCCGGCTGCGCAACTGAGCGCCCGCCGCCCGGCGCGAATATCGACGGTGACAAGCGGCGCTAGCTACGCGCCCGGCTTGACTTCTCCGGCCGCGACTTCCAAATCGGCAACGAACCGGGACATTCAAATGAACATTTCCCAGAAGCCTCCGCTGACCATCCGTCTGTGCGAACCGCGCGGGTTTTGCGCCGGTGTCGACCGGGCGATTCAGATCGTCGTGCTGGCGCTGAAGAAATACGGCGCGCCGGTCTATGTCCGCCACGAGATCGTGCACAACCGCTTCGTCGTCGACGGCTTGCGCGCGCGCGGCGCGGTCTTCGTCAAGGAACTCTCCGACATCCCGGCGGAACACAAGGACAAGCCGGTCGTCTTCTCCGCCCATGGCGTGCCGAAGTCGGTGCCGGCCGATGCCGAAAACCGGCACATGTTCTATCTCGACGCGACATGTCCGCTCGTCTCCAAGGTGCACAAGCAGGCGATGCGCCACCAGCGCCTCGGCCGCCACGTGCTGCTGATCGGCCATGCCGGCCACCCGGAGGTCGTCGGCACGATGGGGCAGCTTCCCGAGGGGTCCGTAACGCTGGTCGAGACGGTCGAGCAGGTGGCGGGTCTCGTGGTTCCCGACGAGGCTCAGCTGGGCTATGTGACGCAGACGACGCTGTCCGTCGACGACACCGCCGACATCATCGCGGCACTCGAGAGCCGCTTTCCGAAACTGACCGCGCCGTCCTCGGAATCGATCTGTTACGCCACCACGAACCGCCAGGAGGCGGTCAAGATGGCTGCGCCCGGAACCGACATGTTCCTGGTCGTCGGCGCGCCGAACTCGTCGAATTCGCGCCGTCTCGTCGAGGTCGCCAAGCGCCACGGCGCGGCCGACGCCGTGCTTGTCCAGCGTGCCGGGGAAATCGACTGGGAGGGCATGCAGGGCATCACGACGATCGGCGTCTCCGCCGGCGCCTCGGCGCCTGAGATCGTTGTCCAGGAGATCGTCGACGCCTTCCGCGACCGGTTCGACGTCACCGTCGATATCGCGATGACCGTCGAGGAGACCGAGAACTTCCCCGTCATGCGCGACCTGCGCGACACCGGGCTCGCCGTTTCGGACATGGCCTTCCTCAAGGGGGCGGGCGACTGATCCATGGCCGTCTACACCGACATCACGGAAGCCGAACTCGGCGCGTTCCTGGAACAATATGACGTCGGCGCGCTGCAATCCTATCGCGGCATTGCCGAGGGTGTCGAAAATTCCAATTTCATGGTCCACACCACGGCCGGCCAGTACATCCTTACGCTTTACGAAAAGCGCGTGAACCGGGACGACCTGCCGTTCTTCCTCGGCCTGATGCAGCATCTCGCCGAGCGCGGCGTCTCGTGCCCGCTGCCGGTGCACCGTCGCGACGGGGCGATGCTCGGCGAACTCGCCGGCCGGCCTGCCGCGATGGTGACCTTTCTGGAAGGCATCTGGCTGCGCCGCCCGCAGCCGCAGCACTGCGCCGAGGTTGGCCGCGGCCTCGCCGAAATGCACCTGGCGGGCGAGGACTTCGCGTTGACGCGCCGCAACGGCCTGACGATCGGCGACTGGCGGCCGCTGTGGGAGAAATCGCGCGACCATGCCGACGCCATCGACGCGGCGCTGCGCCCCGAAACGGAAGCGCTGCTCGACAGGCTGGAGGCTGAGTGGCCGCGCGACCTGCCCGAGGGCGTCATCCATGCCGACCTGTTTCCGGACAATGTCTTTTTCCTCGGCGACAGGCTGTCCGGCTTCATCGACTTCTATTTCGCCTGCAACGACGCGCTCGCCTATGACATCGCGGTCTGCCTCAACGCCTGGTGCTTCGAACGCGACCACGCCTTCAACATCACCAAGGGCCGCGCGCTGCTGAACGCCTACAATGCCGTGCGCCCGCTGTCGGACGCCGAGATGGCGGCGCTGCCGATTCTCGCGGCCGGCGCCGCAATGCGCTTCATGCTGACGCGCCTCTACGACTGGGTGATGACCCCGGAAGGGTCGCTGGTCGTCAAGAAGGATCCGCTCGAATATCTCGCCAGGATGCGCTTCCACCGCGCCATCCGCGCGGCCAGCGAATACGGGCTCGACTGATGGCGGACATGGCGCAAACCAAGACGATCGAGATCTTCACCGACGGTGCCTGCTCGGGCAATCCGGGGCCGGGCGGCTGGGGCGCGATCCTGCGCTGGAACGGCACCGAGAAGGAGCTGAAAGGCGGCGAGGCGGAGACGACCAACAACCGCATGGAGCTGCTGGCGGCGATCCGCGCGCTGGAGGCGCTGAAGGGCGGTCCGCACCGCGTCGAGCTCTACACGGACTCCTCCTACGTCAAGGACGGCATTTCCGGCTGGATCCATGGCTGGAAGCGCAATGGCTGGAAGACGGCGGCCAGGAAACCGGTCAAGAACGCCGAACTCTGGCAGGAACTCGACGAGCTGTCGCGCCGCCACGAGATCAAGTGGAACTGGATCAAGGGCCATGCCGGCCATCCGGAAAACGAGCGCGCCGACGAACTGGCGCGCGAGGGCATGAAGCCGTTCAAGAAATAACCGGCGTTCCCGCCGGGTCTCACCGGCCCGCTCTTGCGAGCCCGTGTGCCACCAGCCGGTCGATGATTTCGGGATAGCTGACGCCGCTTGCCGCCATCGCCTTGGAATACATCGAGATATCGGTGAAGCCCGGGATCGTGTTGATTTCGTTGACGAGAAGCCGAAGGTCGGCCGTGACGAAGAAATCGACGCGCGCCATGCCGTCGCAACCGGTCGCTCTGAACGCGTTTCCGGCGATCTCGCGGAGGCGGCTCTCGATCTCCTGCGGCAGCTCCGCCGGCACCTTCAGCACCGCACCGCTTTCGTCGACATATTTCGCGTCGTAGCTGTAGAAGCCGTGGCTCTCCGCCGGCACGATTTCGCCCGGGCGCGAGACGAACAGCCCGCCGGCCGCATCCTCCAGAACGCTGCATTCGATCTCGCGGCCGGCGATGAACTCCTCGGCGAGCAGCTTGCGGTCATGCCTGAAGCCCTCTGCGAGCGCAGCCTCGAATTCGCCTTCCGTCGCCACCTTGCTGACGCCGACCGACGATCCCTGCCGCGCCGGCTTGATGAAGACCGGCAGTCCGAGCGCGCTTTCGAGATCGGCGAAGGAGGGCGGGGCGGACTGGCGAATGGTGATCGAGCGCGCCGTGGCCAGACCCGCCGCGTCGAGCAGCCGCTTGGCGATATCCTTGTCGAGCGCGACCGCCGAGCCGAGGATGCCGCATCCGGCAAGCGGCACGCCGGCGACTTCGGCAAGTCCCTGCACCGAGCCGTCCTCGCCGTGCATGCCGTGTAGGACGGGAAACAGGATGTCGATCTTTGCCACGTCGCGGGCGTCGCCGCCGGGCGCGATCGCGATCATCCGCCCGCCTCCGCCGGGGACGAGGCAGACCTCGCTCCCGTTCTCCGGCTTCGACAATTCGCCGTCCGCGAACGAGCTCAAAAGCCACTTTCCGTCGCGGGTGATGAAGACGGGCACCGCGTCATATCTGGCCGGATCCAGAGCGCGCATCACGTTCGTCGCCGAAAGCACCGACACGTCGTGTTCGGCGGATCGCCCGCCGAAGAGCACGGCAATTCGGAGCTTCGTTGGGTTTGAGGCCTTGGTCATGAAGAGTCTCGGAACAGAGTTCGGGTTGGCCGACAGTTCGCGATTCCCGGACTGTTGACAGGATTGCGCCGTGAAACTCCACAGGCAAAACGACTGTTTTACGGCGAAACAGGGCACGACCGCGAAAACGGGCGCGCCGACAGCGCCAGGATCGTCGCGGCGCGCTTTGGCGACGGGACCGATGTCACCGTCAGCGGCTCGGAACGCTTCACCTTCTCCGGTGTCGTGATCGAGGTGGTCTGGGGCTCAGTCGCCGAGCTGTTCCAGCAGCGCGGCGGCGCCGGATGTCGTCACGCCGCGGTTCTCCTCGATATTGAGCGCGGTGACGGTGCCGTCGTCGACGATCATCGAATAGCGCCGCGAACGCAGCCCGAGAACGCCGAGTTCGGCGTCGAGATCCAGCGCCTTGGTAAAGGCGGCGTCCCAGTCGGCGACGAAGCGGATCTTGCCCATCGCGCCCGACGCGTCCGCCCAGGCCTTCATGACATGATGGTCGTTGACCGAGACGCAGATGATGTCGTCGATGCCCTTGGCGAGGATGATGTCGTGGTTCTCGATGAACCCCGGCAGGTGATTGCGCGAACAGGTCGGCGTAAAGGCGCCGGGAACGCCGAACACGACGACCTTCTTGCCGCCGAACAACGCGTCGGTGGTCATGTCGGCCGGCCCGTCATCTGTAATCACCTTCAGTGTCGCCGCAGGCAACTTGTCACCGGTTTTGATGGGCATCGCATACTCCATGGAAAAATTTATACCGCAGGAGATAACTTATCGGCGGCAAATGGGAAGAGGCGCTCGGCTAAATTTCGGTGGCGTCAGGGAGCCGGCATCGGTACGGCCGTCTCGGCGGTATCGTCGCCGCGCCGCGCTGCCACGATCAACTCGACATCCCCGTTTTTGCCGGGTTCGAACAGGGGATCGGCGCGAAACACCGTCGTCGTGCCGTCGTCGGAAACCGCCACCGGCTTGCGGAACTGATGCTCGGCGCCGGCGGAAAGGAACAGCTCTGCCTTGCCGTCGCCGCCGGTGTGGACGAGGCTGATTTGCAGTCTGCCGTCGTCAGTCCATGACGGGGTGCCGATCGACAGTGACGCCGAATTGCCGCCGGGCAGGGCGGCAAAGGCTGCGTCGACCTGCATCGTCTGCAGGTTGCTGCCCGCCGATGCGGTCAACGGGACCTCGAAATGCGCGCTGACCGGAACGCAGATATCCTTGCAGATGCCGAGGAAGACGTCGGCCGCGATATCGTGCAAGGAACCGTTGCTGGAAAGCGTGAATGTCAGCGGTAGCGTCACCGGATGCTTGTAGCCCGCCCACGAGCCGTAATCGTCGTCAACCCAGTTCGGGACCGGGAAATGGATCGCCACCCGCGCGGCATCACCGGCGACTGTCACCTGCGGCGGGATACCCGCCGAGCCCGGTTCGCGCCAATAGGTTTTCCAGCCCGGTTCGAGCTCGACCTGCAACGCGCCGCGCAGCGTCGCCATGCCCGTTTGCCACGGCTCGGTGACGATCCTGAGCCGTCCGCCATCCGTCACTTCCCAGTGCGAAGCCGCGGCCATGACCGGTTGCGGCGAGAGCGTGCACGCAATGGCAATAATGACCGGGAATTTCGAATACGGGATAAAAGCCATGACCATTTCGTGATGCCAACCCGTTTGCTTTGCAAATGAATTTTGCCGGTGATGCGTCTCAACTCTTTGTGAGAGAACGAAAATCGCGGCCGAATCGCGCACCGACAAAAATTGCTGACCAAATCGGAAAGCGATGTTACGCTTTCTTCCATGGAAATTTTGACGAAACGGAAATATTCGACCGGATGCGGGCAGTTCGAGGGCAAGTTCCTCGTCGCCATGCCGTCCCTGTCGACGTCATTTTTCGCCCAGACGATCATTTATGTGTGCGCCCACAACGAAGAGGGCGCGATGGGTTTCGTCGTCAACAAGCCGCGCGGCATGACATTCTGGGACCTCGTCGAACAGACAGACGTCTTCGACGACAGCGCGATGCCGCATATGCCGAACAGCGTGGCGCACGCCCCGATCGGCCATGGCGGACCGGTGGACGAGCATCGCGGTTTCGTTTTGCATTCCGCCGATTACTGCGGCGACGCGACAATCCCGATCTCGGAATCCGTGTTTCTCACCTCCACGACCCAGGTCCTGCGCATGATCGCCAACGGGCAGGGGCCGGAACAATGCGCGATCTCGCTCGGCTATTCCGGCTGGGGGCCGGGGCAGTTGGAAACCGAGATGATGGAAAACAGCTGGCTGACGCTCGAGGCCGATCCGCGCCTCGTCTTCGACCAGGACCACGACACAAAATACGAGCGCCTGCTGCGCGCCGCCGGCATCCAGCCCGCCCATTTCGTGGCCGATTGCGGCCACGCCTGATCCCCTGACTTGACTATTCGGCCGCCGCGTCGTCGTTGGTGACGACCGGGTTTTGCGTCATGACGAGTTCGGTCGCGGCTTCGGCGGTCACCGGTACGCCAGCGACGAATCCCTGGATATACTTGCAACCCATTTCTTCGAGCTTGCGCACGTCGTCCATGTTTTCGACGCCCTCGGCGACGGTGGCGAGCCCGAGATTGTTCGCCATCGAAATGACCGACTGCAGAAGGATGTCGCGCTGCGTCCAGTCGTTGCGCACCAGCGACTGGTCCAGCTTGATCGTGTCGAACGGGAACTGCTGCAGATAGGCGAGCGACGAATAGCCGGTGCCGAAATCGTCCATCGCGAGACCGATGCCAAGCGCCTTGACCCGCTCCAGAACGCGCGCGTTGTGTTCGGGATTCTGCATCAGCACGGTCTCGGTGATCTCCAGGCGCAGCTTGTGGCGGCGCGACGAGAACCGCGCCTGCATGCCCGACAGCGTGTTGGCGAAATCGCGCATCATCACCTGCTGGCTCGATACGTTGACCGAGAGGAACAGCCCGGCATCGGGCAGCGCCAGGTCCCAGTCCATCAGCTGGCGCATCGCCAGTTCCAGCGCGTGGTTGCCGAGTTCGACGATCAGGTCGGAGCGTTCCGCCACCGCGATGAATTCCGACGGCTGGATCTCGCCGCGGCGCGGGTGGTTCCAGCGCATCAGCGCCTCGAAACCGGCGACGTCGAGCGTGCGGGCATGGACGATCGGCTGGTAGGCAAGCGAGATCTCGCCGCGCTCGATGGCGCGCCTGAGATCGGATTCGAGCTGCAGCTTGTCGGAGCCCGACGTGCGGAAGGCCGGCCGGAACGGTTCGACGCGGTCGCCGCCGAAACGCTTGGCTTGGAACAGCGCCAGCTCGGCGTCGCCGAACAGGTCCTCGTCCTGCGAACGCGCCTGTGTCCAGGTGGCAAGCCCGATCGAGGTTGTCAGGATGATCTGGCGTTCGGCGAACGAGATCGGCGCCTTGATCGTCTTCTTCACCGCGTCGGCGAACCCGGCGATCCGGCCGGGATCGGTCTCCGACAGGAGGATGATGCCGAACTGGTTTCCGGAGATGCGCGCCAGCGTGTCGTGCGGCCTGAGCAGGCGGCGCAGGCGCCGGGCGATGGTGATCAGCAGCGTGTCGCCGGCCGCCATGCCGATCGACTCGTTGACCTGCCGGAACCGGTCGATGTCGACGATCAGCGTGGTCGGGCGCATCGCCTCGTCGACATTGGCGATCGCGATCGCGTTGCGCAGCCGGTCCATGTACAATTCGCGGTTCGGCAATCCGGTCAGATTGTCGTGCACGGCATCGTGCAGCAGGCGCTCCTCGGCGCGCTTCTGGTCGCTGACGTCGATGATCGTGCCGATGCAGCGGATCACTTCACCGTTGGCGCCTACGACGGGCCGCGCGCGCACGGCGTACCAGCTGTAGTGATTGTCGGGACCGCGCAGGCGCATCGCCATGTCGATCTTGCCGCGCTTCTTTTCCAGTACCGAATCGAGCGTCATCCGGAAGCGGTCGCGGTCGTCGGAATGGATATAGGGCAGCCAGTTCTTCGGCTGTCCCTGCAGCGTGCCGGCGCCGAAGCCGATCACGGCGCCCAGGTCGGGCGTCGTGGACAGCTTGTCGCGGCCGACGTCCCAGTCCCACACGATGCCGCCGGACCCTTTCACCGCGAGCGCCTGGCGCTCGACATTGGACAACAGGTTCTGCTGGAAGGCGCCGCCCGAAAAGGCGTTCTGCATGACGGTGAAGCCGATCAGCAGGACGATCAGGACGAGACCGCCGGCGAGCGCCGGCTGGATGATGTCATTATCGATCTGGCCGGATATCGTCATGTATCCGGCCGCGATCCAGGCGATCAGCAGCGCCCAGGCGGGCACCAGCATGATCGCGCGGTCGAAGCCGCGCCAGGCAAAGACGACGATCAGCGCCAGCCCGAATACCGCGGTCGCGGCAAGCGAGAACCGCGCGATGCCGGAGGCGAGCGCCGGATCGTAGAGGACGAGCGCGGACAGGCCGGCGATCCCGAGCACCCAGGCGATCGCGCCGTAGCTGAGGTGCTCGTGCCAGCGGTTGAGATTGAGATAGGTGAACAGGAACAGCGCCAGCGTCGCCGCCAGAGACACCTCGCTCATCGCCCGCCATGTTCGGATGTCGGCGACGGGCACGTCGAAGAACCGGTCGATGAAGCCGAAATCGACGCAGATATAGGCCAGAACGGCCCAGGCGAGCGCCGCCGCGGCCGGGAACATCGACGTGCCGCGCACCACGAACAGGATGGTTAGAAACAGCGCCAGCAGGCCGGCAATGCCGAGCACGATGCCGCGGTAGAGCGTGTAGGAGTTGACGATGTCCTTGTACTGGTCGGCTTCCCACAGATAGACCTGCGGCAGGTTCGGCGAGGCGAGCTCGGCGACGAAGGTGACGACCGCGCCGGGGTTGAGCGTGATCGAGAATATGTCGGCGTCGCGGCTCTCCACCCGGTCGAGCGCGAAGCCTTCGCTCGGCGTGATCGCGACGATGCGCTTGGAGCCGAGATCCGGCCAGAAGAAATGCGAACCCACGAGCCGGAAATGCGGCGCGACGATCAGCCGGTCGATCTGGGTTTCGGTGGTGTTGGCGAGCGCGAAGACGGCCCAGTGGCCGTCGGTTCCCGGCTGCGTCGCCTGGACTTCGATCGTGCGCACGATGCCGTCGATGCCCGGTGCCGTCGAAATCCGGAAGGTTTCGCCCTTGTTGCGATAGATCGTGACGGCGCGCGAGAGGTCAAGCGCCTCGGAATTGCGGCCGATCGAGATCGGCTCGACAGCGAATGCCGGCGCGGCGAGGGTTGTCAGGATCGCGGTCAGCGCGACGAGAAACGTCACGCAAATGCGCAGCAGGCGAAAGCCGCCGCGGCATTCCGTTTTCCCGATCAATTCCTTCAAACCGTCTCACCTTGTTCCACCGGTGCGCCGACGCGCTCGTGGCGCGGGTTAATGCGCGCGTAAAGCACATGGTCGCGCCATATACCATTGATCTTTAAATAAGATCGTAAATATCCCTCGCGAGCGAATCCGGCCTTCTCCAGAATGCGGATCGAGCGTGTATTGTCCGGGATACAGGCAGCTTCAAGGCGGTGCAATCCGAATTGGGCGAAAGCATGGTCGCACAGGATTGCGAGCGCTTCGCTCATGATTCCGTGGCCCTTGTAGCGCTCCCCGATCCAGTAGCCGATCTGGCCGCATTGCGAGACGCCGCGGCGCACATTGCCGAGCGTGATGCCGCCGAGAATCGCACGGGTCTTGTGGTCGCAGATGAAGAACGGAAAGCCGGAACCCGAAGCGATTTCCTGGTTGTAGCGGCGGATGCGTGTCCGGAACGCGGCCTTCTCGAGATCGTCGTCGGGCCAGGCCGGCTCCCAGGGGCGCAGGAACGAGGCGCTTTCGGTGCGCAACGCCGCCCACTCGGCATGGTCCGACATGTCCGGATAGCGCAGATAGACATTCCTGCCGGTGATGATCTGCTGGCGCGTGCCCCGAAATGGAAAGGCGATCATGTCCGGCACCGGGTTGTTCAGCAACGGAGTTTGGGTCAGCCGACGGCGAGTCGCATGCCGGCGCGTGATGAACCGTAAACGTCGGACCCTGCGCCAGACGTGAGCTCCGTACGCATCGTGTCGATATCCATCAGCCGGTCGACCGGGCCGATGGCCGAAACCGTCGGGGCCGACGACGTGAACAGCCGGCCGGCGAGACCGCGCAGGCGCTCAACTGTCAGCTTGTCGAGCCGGTCGAGCAGTTCCTCGTTGGGGATCGGGCGGCCGAACAGCAGGATCTGGCGTGCGATCTGGCCGGCGCGGCTCGGCGCGCTTTCGCCCGACATCAGCAGGCTGGCGCGGAACTGCGCCCGGGCGCGTTCCAGTTCCGGCGTATCGATGTCCTCGGCGGCGCGGCGCAGTTCAGCCAGGACGAGGTGCACGAGTTCGTCGAGATCGCCGGGTTCCGTCGCCGCGTGGATGCCGAAAATGCCGGTGTCCGAAAAACCCCAATGGAAGGCGTAGATCGAGTAGCAGATGCCACGCTTCTCGCGCACTTCCTGGAACAGGCGCGAGGACATGCCCCCGCCGAGCAGCATGGCGAGAACCTGCGAGGCGTAGAAATCGCGTACATGATAGGCGCGGCCCTCGAAGCCGAGCAGGAACTGCGTGTCCTGCAGCGGACGGTGTTCGCGGTAGTCGCCGCCGATATAGTTGGCGAGCGAGACGGCCTTGCCGCGCGGTTTCGCCTGGACGGTGCCGAACTGGCTTTCCACCAGCTTTACGAAGGCGTCGTGATCGATCGCGCCCGTCGCCGCGATCACCATGCGCTCGCCGCAATATTCGCGGTCGATATAGGTGCGGATCTGGTCGGGCGTGAACGAGGTGATCGTGTCGCGGGTGCCGAGGATGGCGCGTCCGATCGGCTGGTGCCGGAAGGCGGCTTCGGTGAAGCGGTCGAAGACGGCATCGTCCGGCGTGTCGTTGGCGGCGCCGAGCTCCTGCAGGATGACGTGCTTCTCGCGTTCGAGCTCGTCCTCGTCGAATTTCGAATTCTGCAGGATGTCGGAGAGCAGGTCGAGCGCGAGCGGGACGTCGTCCTTCAGCACGCGGACGAAATAGGATGTGGTCTCGACGCTTGTGCCGGCGTTGATCTCGCCGCCGACATTTTCGATTTCCTCGGCGATGGTGCGGGCGTCACGCCGCGCCGTGCCCTTGAAGGCCATGTGTTCGAGCATATGCGCGATGCCATGCTCGTTTTCCAGTTCGTTGCGGGATCCGGCCTTGATCCAGACCCCGAGCGCTACACTCTCGACATGTTCGAAACGCTGAGTGGCAACGGTAATTCCGTTGGAGAGACGTGTCGTCTCTACTATCATATGCAAGCTCCCTGGATCGGTCGGTAATCCGACCGTACGCTTCCTCACAATTGGCCGCGCAATGTCAATTTGCCGCTCGCGCGTGCCGGGAAATGTGATCTTCCACTATTTTCAGGTCAGATGGAAGCTCCGTGAAGCTTTCGTGACGTTCCATCAGGTCGGACAGCCAGTCGGGCAACGCCGGATCGACACCGCAGGCCTCCTTGACGGCCGCCGGGAACTTCGCCGGGTGGGCGGTTCCGAGCACCACCATGGGCGCGGCGCTCTTCGCGGAGTGCCGTGCGACATGCACGCCGATCGCGGTATGCGGATCGAGCAGATAGCCGGATTTCTCGTTTACGTGCCGGATCGTCGTCGCGGTTTCGGAGACATGCGCCGTGCCCGCCGAAAAACCGCCGCGGATAGCGGCAAGCGTCTTTTCCGGCAATTCGAAGCGGTGTGCCTGTTTCAAATTCGCCATCGCTGCGCGCACCTGGGCGTCGTCGCGTCCGCTCGCATCGAACAGCAGCCGCTCGAAATTGGACGAGATCTGGATATCCATCGAGGGCGACGTCGTCTTGACCACGTTGCGCATCTCGTAGACGCCGGTCGAAAGCGTGCGCGCCAGGATGTCGTTGTCATTGGTCGCGATGACCAGCGTTTCTATCGGCAATCCCATCTGTTTGGCGACGTAACCGGCGAAGATGTCGCCGAAATTGCCCGTCGGCACGGTGTAGGCGACCGGCCGGTCCGGTCCGCCAAGCGATAGCGCCGAGGTGAAGTAGTAGACCACCTGCGCCATGATGCGCGCCCAGTTGATCGAATTCACGCCGGACAGCTTCACCGACTGGCGGAAGGCGGCATGGTTGAACATGTCCTTGAGGAGTGACTGGCAGTCGTCGAAATTGCCCTCGATGGCGAGCGCATGCACGTTCGATGCGGAACTGCTCGTCATCTGGCGCTGCTGCACCGGCGAGACACGGCCCTTCGGGAACAGGATGAAGATGTCGGTGCGGTCGCGCCCGGCGAAAGCCTCGATCGCGGCGCCGCCGGTATCGCCCGAGGTCGCGCCGACGATGGTCGCGCGCTCGTCGCGCGTCGCCAGCACATGGTCCATCAGCCGCCCGATCATCTGCATCGCGACGTCCTTGAAGGCGAGCGTCGGGCCGTGGAAGAGTTCGAGCACGAACTCGTTGGCGCCGGTCTGGACCAGCGGGCAGACGGCTTCGTGGCGGAAGGTAGCATAGGCCTCGCGCACAATTCTTTCGAAGGTCTCCCTCCCGATCTCGCCCTCGACGAAGGGCCACATCACCATGACCGCGATCTCCTCGTAGGACTTGCCGCGCATCGCGCGGATGTCCGCGGCGGAAAAATGCGGCCATGTCTCGGGCACATAAAGCCCGCCGTCGCTTGCGAGGCCCGCAAGCATGGTGTCGCAAAAACCGAGGACGGGCGCCTGACCGCGGGTCGAGATATAGTTCACTTGGGTTCGCTCACTTTTTGTCTGCGCGCTTGTAGCGCTTTTTTCCCGCGCTGCTTAACCGAAATCCGACAGCTTCTAAAGACCGAAGGACGTCCGCGCCCATTGACTAGCCAAACAAGAGTATGGAAGTTGCGCGCGCCACCGCATGATTGCCATTTTCGTGTTGGTAAGGCAGGGGACTTTGGATGGTTTTTCGGGATAACGGGTTCATCATGCGTTTCGCAAATATTGCAGGAGTCGCGCGTATCGGCGTGCTGTTCAGTCTCGTTGCGCTGGCGTCGTGCCAGACGGCGAAAGTGTCCGACACGCTCGGCGGGACGAAACCCGGCGACGAGAACCTGACGATCGACGATCTGCGCGCCTATTGCCCGCGCGTGACCCTGCTCGAGGGCACGGCGATCCTGCGCACCTACACGAAGGGCAAGAAGGACGATCCGGACGAGATCATTTACCAGGCGACGATCACCGACGTAACGCGTACCTGCAAATACGAGGCCGGAAATCTCTACATGCAGGTTGCCGCGGCGGGCCGCGTCGTCTTCGGTCCGAAAGGCGCCGCCGGCAATCTCGAACTGCCCGTTCGCGTCGCCGTCAAGCAGGGCGAGAACGTGCCTTATTCGCAGCTTGGCAAGATCCAGGTCGCCGTTCCCGCGGACGGCGAGGCGACGCAATTCATCTACAAGGACGAACAGGTCGTGGTGCCGGCGCCGAAGACGCCGTCGCTGCAGGTTCTCGTCGGTTTCGACGAAGGGCCCTACAACACGCCTTGAGCGCCAGCGCGGTATCGTGAGCAGAAAGAAGAGATGGTCTAAAGTTTCGGCCGTCTCTTGGCTCGCCGATCCGGAAACGGTACGTTTCACAAAGCGTTAACTACGTTTCCTAACGCGGCATTCACCCTGATGGGTAACCATGCACCCCAGTTGTTTTGCGTAAACCGGGTGTATCATGTCTGTCGTTCGCCTCGCCTCCAAGGGCCGTCCTGTCGCGGCCAGTGCCGCTCCGTCCTCCCGCTCCGTCGCCGATGTCCTCGACACGATCATCAAGGGCGATTGCGTCGCGGCGCTGGAAAGCCTTCCCGAAAAGTCGGTTGACGTCATCTTCGCCGATCCGCCCTACAATCTGCAGCTCGACGGCGATCTGCATCGCCCCGACCAGTCGAAGGTCAACGCGGTCGACGACCACTGGGACCAGT
This sequence comes from Oricola nitratireducens, assembly GCF_014904745.1. Taxonomy (GTDB): domain Bacteria; phylum Pseudomonadota; class Alphaproteobacteria; order Rhizobiales; family Rhizobiaceae; genus Oricola; species Oricola nitratireducens. The sequence goes on along the minus strand of NZ_JACZCS010000018.1, from coordinate 16,676 downwards.
TCGATTCCTTCCAGGCCTATGACGCCTTCACCCGCGCCTGGCTGCTCGCTGCGCGCCGGGTCCTGAAGCCGACCGGCACGATCTGGGTCATCGGCTCCTATCACAATATTTTCCGCGTCGGCGCCAGCCTGCAGGACCTCGGCTTCTGGATTCTCAACGACGTGATCTGGCGCAAGACCAACCCTATGCCGAATTTCCGCGGCCGCCGCTTCCAGAATGCCCACGAGACGATGATCTGGGCCTCGCGCGACCAGAACGCCAAGGGCTACACCTTCAATTACGAGGCGCTGAAGGCGGCCAATGACGACCTGCAGATGCGCTCCGACTGGCTGTTCCCGATCTGCACCGGCGGCGAGCGCCTTAAGGACGAGAACGGCGACAAGGTTCATCCGACCCAGAAGCCCGAGGCGCTGCTCGCCCGCGTGCTGATGTCGTCGACCAAGCCCGGCGACGTGGTTCTCGACCCGTTTTTCGGATCCGGCACGACCGGCGCCGTCGCCAAGCGTCTCGGCCGCCGCTTCATCGGCATCGACCGCGAACAGGCCTATATCGACGCCGCGATGGCGCGCATCGATGCCGTCGAGCCGGCCGATCTCGCCACCCTGAAGATCGTCGCCTCCAAGCGCGCCGAACCGCGCGTCGCCTTCGTGACGCTGCTCGAAAGCGGTCTGCTCAAGCCCGGCGCAACGCTGACCGACACCAAGCGCCGCTGGATGGCGACCGTGCAGGCCGACGGATCGCTTAGCCATGGCGGCGAGCAGGCTTCGATCCACCGAATGGGCGCCAAGGTGCAGGGTCTCGATGCCTGCAACGGCTGGACCTTCTGGCATTTCGAGGACGAGGGTGCGTTGCAGCCGATCGACGCGCTGCGTCAGGAAATCCGCAAGACCATGGCTATCGCCGGGGCCTGACCGGCGGTCAGTCTCCGCTCAAAACGAAGCGTTCGAACTCTTCCAGCTTGGAGCGCATCGCCGCGCGCATCTCCGGCGCGGCGAGGATATCGCGCACTTGCTGCGGATCCTTCTTGATCAGATGTGCCTCGAAATCCGGTCCGGGAAAGAGCCGGCAGGAAATCGTCTTCAGCACTTCGCGCAGATGGTCGCGCAGATAGGCGCTGCGCGTCGAGGCGTGCACCAGCATCACCGGCTTGCCCGGGATCTCGAAGCGTGAGACCAGCCAGTCGAGCGCGTTCTTGAAGGCGCCGGGAATGCCGTGCGCATATTCCGGGCATGCGATCAGGATGCCGTCGCAGCCGGCGACCTTATCCGCCAGCCGCAGCACGCTGTCCGGCGTATCGGCCTCCAGGTCCGGCGAAAACAGCGGCAGATCGCCCATCCCGTCGAAAACCTCGACCGTAATGCCTTCCGGCGCGATGTTCGCGAAGGCATGCAGCAATGCCGTGTTGGTGGATGCGGAGCGCAAGCTGCCGGATAGGGCGAGAAACCGCATGGCCGTCAGGCGGCGAGCCGGAAGGCGGCGAGGTCCTCGCGCAATTGCTCCGCATCCTCGAAATGGATCGCCTGCCAGCCGAAATCGCGCGCCGAGACGACGTTCTTTTCCGAGTCGTCGATGAACAGCGTCGCCGCCGGATCGAGGCCGAATTGTTCGGTGTGGTGCGCGTAGATCGCCGGATCGGGCTTGATGATCCTGATGTCGCCGGACACCGTGACGCCGCGCGAGTCCTTCAGGAACGGATACATCTCCTGCGCCTCGCGGAACGTGTCGGAGGCGAAATTGGTCAGCATCGTCACGTCGCGGCCGGCATCGAGCTGTTCGCGCAGGATCGCGACGCTGTCCTCGTAGGCATAGGGCACCATCTCCGTCCAGTGACGGCGGAAGGCGCGGATATTGTCGGCCTCGTCGGGGAAGCGCGCGATCAGTTCGTCCTCGGCCTCGATCCAGCTGCGGCCACGATCCTGCTCGGCGTTCCATGCGGGCGAGCAGACTTCTTCCAGGAACCAGGCGCGGCGGCGGTCGTCGGGGATGATCCGCCGGAACGGTGCTTCCGGGTCGTAGTGCACCAGCACCTTGCCGATGTCGAAGACGATGTGACGGATGGTGGTCATGTTTTCGGCCTGGTCAGTCTTCCGATTCGCTCTCTATGGCGAGAGCCAACACTTTTTTCATGACAGTGGGTAGGGCTTCTCCGCCGAGCGACGCCGGATCGCTCCACCACTGGTTTTCGCCCGCCCGCATCTCGCGCTCGGCGCTGTAGACGGAAAGGCGCAGTTCGAAATGCGTGAAGACATGGCCGACGGTCCCGCAATGCATCCAGTCGGCATTCGCCACGGGCGCTTCCGACGTGTCGGTCGTCCCGTCCTGGCGCGCGGTCCATGCCGTCGTCGGCACCTGCGTCATGCCGGCGAGCAGGCCGCTGTCGCCCCGTTTCTCGAGCAGGAAGGCGCCGTCGCGATTGGTCAGCACGAAGGCCGCGCCACGGCGCAGGGGCTTTGTCTTCTTCGCCGGCCTGACCGGGAAGCGCTCCGGATCGCCGGCGGAAAGCGCGCGGCAGTCCTCACGCAGCGGGCAATGCATGCAGGCCGGCCGCTTCGGGGTGCACAGCGTCGCGCCGAGATCCATCATGCTTTGCGCGAAATCGCCGGGCCGCGCGGGATCGGTCAGTGACCGGGTGATCGCGCGGATTTCCTTCTTCGCCTCCGGCAGCGGCGTATCGATCGCATGGAGCCGCGTGATGACGCGCTCGACATTGCCGTCGACGACGGCGGCGGGTTCGTTAAACGCGATCGCGGCAATCGCCGCGGAGGTATAGTCGCCGATGCCCGGCAGATCGAGCAGACCCGCTGACGACGTCGGAAACGTTCCGCCATGGTCGGCCACCACCGCGTCGGCGCATTTCTTCAGGTTGCGGGCGCGCGAATAATAGCCGAGCCCGGCCCAGGCTTTCAGGATGTCGTCCTCATGCGCGGCGGCGAGCGACGCGACGTCCGGCCACTTGGCGGTAAATTTAGCGAAATAGTCCTTCACCGCGGCGACGGTGGTTTGTTGCAGCATGATCTCCGACAGCCAGACGCGGTAGGGATCCGGGCGGATGCCCCTGGCAAGATCGCCCGGCCCGACCCGCCAGGGCAGCTCGCGCGCATGCCGGTCGTACCAGGCGAGCATTTTGCACGCGACGGTGGATGCGGTGGTGTCCGGGGAGGGGCTGGCCATGTCTGTCTTGTGCGCGAAACAGCGCCCCGAGATCAAGCATTCGCTTTTGCGCGTCCGCACGATTATCATGGCGCCATCCGCAAGTGCCGAAAGCGAGGCGGCGTGACGACCGGGAAACCACGATACGGACCATGGAAGACCTACGCGCCCGAGCCCGTCGGCGGTCTCGTATCGGCCGTGCTCGACCCGGTGCTCGCCAAACGCGCCGGCATGACCAGCGCGCTTCTCGCCGCATGGCCGCAGATCGTGCCCGCGATGCTCGCCGAAACGACCCGGCCGCAGAAGATCAACTGGCCGCGCCGCGCCCACGAGGACGATCCGTTCAAGCCGGCGACCCTGATCGTCGCCGCCGAAGGCATGGCGGCGCTGCACGTCCAGCACCAGTCCGGCGAGATCATCCAGCGCGTCAACGCCTTTTTCGGCTTCCAGGCGGTCGAGCGGCTGCAACTGGTGCAGAAACCGGTCGCTCCCGAACGCAAGCCGCAACGCCGCAAGGCGCCGGTCTCAGCCGTCGACGAAAAGCGCATCGAGGCCCTTGCCGGAGGTATCGAGGACGAGGGCCTGCGCGAGGCGCTGATCCGGCTCGGCAGAAGCGTCAAGCAGGACAGGCGGTAGGCGGAACCGGTTCAACTCGGCCCGGTCACCGGGACCAGCGCGCCGTGGATATCGGCGGCGTCATCCGAGCAGAGAAAGGCAATGACGCCGGCGAGGCTCTCAGGCGTCACCCATTTTCCCGGATCGGCCTTCGGCATCGCCGCACGGTTTTCCGGCGTATCGATGATCGACGGCAGCACGCAGTTGACGTTGACGCCGTGTCCTTTCAGCTCCGCGGATGCGCTCTCGGTCACCCGCATCACCGCCGATTTCGAGGCCGCATACGGCCCCATGGTCTTGCCGCCGGTTTTCGCGCCATTCGCGCCGACGGTGACGATCTTGCCGGCGCCGCGCTCGATCATGCCGGGCGTGACGGCGGCAAGCGCCGAAAGCAGCGTGCCCAGGTTGAGATCCATCATTTTCTGCCAGGTTTCGGCGGCGACTTCATGCACCGGCGTGCCCATGTCGAAGCCGCCGGCGATCGCGCAGAGGATCGTCGGCGGCCCGAGCGTCTCGGTCGCCTGCGCGACGGCCTGTTTCGTCGCTTCGCGGTCGGTCAGGTCGACGCCGAAGGCCGCATGCTTGCCGTCCAGGCCGGCGGCGACGGTCTCCACCTTCTCGAGCCTGTGCCCGAACAGCGCGACCGATGCGCCTTCCGCGGCAAACCGGCTCGCGACGGCGCTGCCGAGGTTTCCGGCGGCGCCGGTGACGATCACGGTGTCTCCCTTGAAGCGCATGGGCCTTCTCCTTTCGTGTCGAACTAGGTCGCGGGAGACAATAATCGAGTGCGGCCCGCGTTCCATCCCGCCTTGCCAGCGTCACCGCGATGTGATTGTTCGCGGCAATGACCGCAAACGCAAAGACAACCGAAATCCGCGACCGTTTCTGGGAGACGGTGCCGCTCGAGGAGATGAATGCCGCCGAGTGGGAGGCGCTCTGCGACGGCTGCGGCAAGTGCTGCATGTCGAAGCTGATCGACGACGACACCGACGAGATCTACTATACGACAGTCGCCTGCCGCCTGTTCGATGCCGGGGCATGCCGCTGCACCGACTACGAGAACCGCCTGGAGCAAGTGCCGGACTGCGTGCGGCTGACGCCCGAGAACGTGCGCACCATTCCGTGGCTGCCGAAGACCTGCGCCTACCGGCTGCTCGCCGAGGACCGTCCGCTGCATAACTGGCATCCGCTGCTCACGGGTGATCGGGACTCGGTGCACCGGGCGCATGTCTCGATGCGCCATCGCGTCACCGCCTTCGAGCAGGACATGGCGCATGAAGGCGAATATCTCGACCACATGGTCGAGGAGGGAATGTAGGCGGGAACCGCGCGCGAAGCGAAGCGTTTTCCCCCAAGAACAGCAAAGAGGACAGATATGGCCGAGACCGAAACCGGGACGCTGATCGAACGCTATCTCGCCGCCTTCAATGCGGGCGATACTGATGCGATGCTCGACTGCCTGCACGAGGATGTCGCCCACGACATCAATCAGGGCGGCCGCGAGATCGGCAAGGAGAAATTCCGCTGGTTCAACGCCGAGATGACCCGCCATTATGACGAGCGGCTGGCCGACATCGTCGTCATGGTCGCGGAAGGCGGCGTGCGCGCCGCCGCCGAGTTCACTGTACACGGCAAGTATCTGGCGACCGCGGAGGGCCTGCCGGCGGCCAACGGCCAGTCCTACACGCTGCCCGCCGGCATCTTCTTCGAAATCGACGACGGGCTGATCAGCCGCGTGACGACCTATTACAATCTGCAGGACTGGATCGCGCAGGTTTCCAAGGAAGGCTGATGACTGTCGAGGTCCGTCCGCTGCCGCGCGACGAGGTCGTCGCGCGCTTCGACGATCTGGCGCGCCTGCGCATCGCGGTCTTTCGCGCCTGGCCCTATCTCTATGACGGCGACATGGACTACGAGCGCCGCTATCTGGAAACCTATCTGGAAGCGCCCGGCGCTTTCGTCTGCGGCGCCTTCGATGGCGGCAGGCTGGTCGGCGCGGCGACGGCTTCACCCTTGGCGGAGCACAAGGCCGAGTTCGCCGAGCCCTTCGCGAGGCTCGGCTTGCGTGTCGACGACTTTTTCTATTTCGGCGAATCCGTCCTGCTGCCGGACTATCGCGGGCAGGGCGTCGGCGTCCGCTTCTTCGGGGAGCGCGAGGCGGAGGCCCGGGCCCAGGGCTTTTCGAAATGCATCTTTTCCGCCGTCATCCGCCCGGACGACCACCCGATGCGGCCGGACGATTACGTGCCGCTCGACGCCTTCTGGCAAAAGCGCGGTTACGCCCGCGTCGAGGGCCTGACGACCGCCTATTCATGGAAGGACATCGGCGCGTCGGACGAGACCGCGAAGCCGATGCAGTACTGGATGCGCGACCTGGGCTGAGCCTCACGCACATGTGTTTGGATTCAGGCCGGCGCGTCTTGCGGATCGTTTCCCGGCGCGATAGCAGGCTCACGCATTGGGGGAGAGGAACGATGATCACAACCAGACGCGCATCGCTGCGGGTCCTGCTTGCCGGCGTGACGATCTTCGCGATCGGCAGGACCGCTCTCGCCGGAAAGATGAACCTCGCCGTCGATGGCCTCGCGATCGAGGGCTACGATCCGGTCGCCTATTTCACGCAGGACAAGGCGTTGGAGGGTTCGCCGAAGATCACGGCCGTCCACGACGGCGCGACCTACCGCTTTGCGAGCGCCGAAAACCGCGACGCCTTTCTCGCCGATCCGGCGAAATACGTGCCGCAATATGGCGGTTTCTGCGCCTTCGCGGTGTCGCGCGGCGCCACCGCCGCGGTCGATCCGCAGGCCTTCTCCGTCGTCGACGGCAAGCTCTATCTGAACTTCACGAAACGGGTCCGCAGCCAGTGGCAGACCGACATTCCCGGCAATATCGCGAAGGCGGATGCCAACTGGCCGGGCTTGTCGGGCGAGTGAGGGGCATAACGCCCCTCTGCGCTACTGGTCGATGGCGAAGGTGACGTTGACGGTCACCGAATAGGCGTTCTCGCCGGTCGCGACCGGAACCGGCGCGGCGTCCGAGGCTTCCATCATCGCGACCTTGGCGCGCGCCAGTGGCACCGGCTGCGGCCGGAAGGAATTCTCCGAAATTTCCAGCACCTTGCCGAGGCCGACGCCGGCGGTCTCCGTCAGCGTCTTCGCCTTGGCCATCGCCTCCCGCATCGCCTTGACGCGCGCTTCCTTGATCGCGCCTGAGGGATCGTCATTGGTGAACGCGATGCCGCCGCCCTGGTTGACGCCGAGCGTCACCGACCTGTCGAGGATCGCGCCGACCTTGTCGAGATCGCGGACCCGGACCGTCAGCGAGTTGCGCACGGTGTAGCCGACGATTTTCGGCGGCTGGCGGTCGCCGTTGGAGGAATTCTTCGGGTAGAGATATTTCGGCTCGATGGAAAAGCCCGAGGTCTGCAGGTCGCGATCCTCGATGCCTTCCGCCTTCATCGCGGCAAGCACGTCGCTCATCGCCGCCGTGTTGTCGTCGAGCGCGGCACGCGCCGTGTCCGCTTCGCGCATCACCGTCAGCGAAAGCACCGCCATGTCCGGCGCGACGGTGGCCATGCCTTCGCCCGATACCATGATGCGCGGCGTCGGCTCGCTGTCCTGCGCCAGCGCGACGCCTGGGGCAGTGGCCGCGACCGTTGCGAGCACGAGGGTGGAGAAAAATGCGTTGCGTGTGAAAATCATCGAAATGTGGTCCCGTAAAAAGCCCTTCGCATCCGGCGGTGCCACGCCAATGCGCCGCAATCAAGGCGCGCAATCCATGCCCGGCGCAAACCCGCTTGTGAAGCGCGAACGATTCGGATAATTGATCCCGGCGTGGGGCCTGTAGCTCAGTTGGTTAGAGCCGGCGGCTCATAACCGCTTGGTCGTAGGTTCGAGTCCTACCGGGCCCACCACCTCTCCCATCTTTCTGCCTTATTTGTTTCCCTTTTTTGCAGCGTGGGCAAAGCAGGTGACATCGTCGGAAAAATCGTGGCTGCCGGGGCGGGCGTTGCGTGCCTGGCAGGGCCTGTCGCCGCACATCCCCACGTCTTTGCCGACGGCCATGTGGTGCTCGACGTCAACGCGAAACACGAACTTGTCGCCGTCACCAACATATGGAAGTTCGACGCGCCGTTTTCCGCCCTCGCGGTGACCGGCCTCGACACGAATCGTGACGGCAAGCTGCAGCCGGCCGAATTGAAACCGCTCGCCGAAACGTCCATGGATTCGCTCAAGGACTATCACTTCTTCACCTGGGCGACGGACGGCGGCGTCGATTCGCAATTCTCCCGTCCGCGCAATTACACATATCGCATGGTCGGCGGCCGGCTGATCCTCGATTTCACCATGCCGCTCAAAGCGCCGCTCCGGCTGGACAAGAACCTGAAGGTCGAGGTTTTCGATCCCGAATATTTCGTCGCCTACTCCTTTCCCGATCGCGGTGCGGTAGAGATAAAGGGCGGCGCCGCGGATTGCGCCGCGGTTTACACGCCGCCAAAGCCGTTGGATGCCGAAATGATGGCCAAACTGGCCGCTATCCCGGCGGAGCAACACGATTTGCCTTCCGCGCTTGCGGATGCGGCGGTGGGTCTGGCGCATATCTTCACGGTAGATTGCCCGTGAGACGGGTCGCGCTTATCTCGGTCGCGGCAGCGATGCCGATCGCGTTCGCGCCGGCATTCGCATGGGCGGGGTCCGGCCCGTTCGGGGTCGCCACGCCGGATTCGCCTTTGGGAAACGGCATTGGCGGTCCGTTTGCTCCAGTACTTCTGTTCGCCATGCGCATGCAGACGCAGTTCTACCAGAAGCTTGTCGCGGCATTGGACGCCTTCTCCGGCAATGCCCATGCCGGCGTCTGGTTGATGGGGCTGAGTTTTCTTTATGGCGTGTTTCATGCGGTCGGCCCCGGTCATGGCAAGGCGGTGATCGCGTCCTATCTGGTCGCGACCGGTGACACCCGACGCCGTGCGGTGCTCTTGTCGATCGCCGCCAGTGTCCTTCAGGCCGTGACGGCGATCGTCATCGTCTCGGTGGCGGTGATCGTTTTCAACACGACTGCGGCCGCCATGGCGCAGGTTACCGACGGCATTGAAATATTCAGCTACGCACTGGTCGCGCTTCTGGGGCTGGCGCTGATCGTGTCAAAGGGGCAGGCGATGCTGGCCGCCTGGCGGGTACGGCAAGTCAACAGAAGCGCATTTTCCTGCGATGCCATACCCGCTGGCGTGACCTCCGCCGACGCCCTCGAGCCGGACATGGTGCGTCATGGTGTCAACTGCGCATGCGTGGAAATGAGCCGGCTCGCCGTCGCGGGACCGAAAGCGAGCTCGCGGCAAATGCTCGCCACCGTTTTCTCGATGGGAATGCGGCCATGCTCCGGTGCCCTCATCGTTCTGGTGTTTTCCCTGTCGCGCCACCTTTATCCCGCCGGAATGGCCTCGGTCTTCGCCATGGCGGCGGGCACGGCCTTGACGGTCAGTCTCGTTGCGCTGCTGTCCGGTACGGCCCGTGATCTCCTCGGCCGGCTGGCCTCGTCGGACAACGCCGGAGCGGCTGTCTTTTCCGCCTCCCTGCAGGTTGTCGCGGCCTTCGTCGTCTTCGCTTTCGGACTGACCATGGCAGCGGGCGTTCTGGCCGCCGACGGATTGCTTTAACGCGCCGCGTTCGCTAAATCCTGTGTCTCTCACACCAGCAGGATCGTCGATCCCACCGTGCGCCGCGCCTCGAGGTCGGCATGCGCGGCGGCCGCCTCCCTGAGCGGGCGGGTCGCCGCGATGTCGAGGCGGATCGTGCCGTCGAGGATGCGGGCGAACAGGTCGGCCGACCGTTCCAGCAATTCGCCGCGCTCGGCGATATAGTCGAACAGCACCGGCCGGTTGGCCGACAGCGATCCGCCGGCGGCGAGGTCGGCGAGCGAGAAATCGCGGATCAGGCCGGAGGACTGGCCGAAATTGACGAACATGCCGCGCCGTTTCAGGCATTTCAGCGATCCGCGCCAGGTATCGGCGCCGACGCTGTCATAGACCGCCGCGCAGCCTTTTCCGCCGGTCAGCCGCTCGACCTCGGCGACGAAATCCTGCGCCTTGTAATCGATCACGTGCGCGTAGCCGTGCTTCGATGCCAGCGCGACCTTCTTCGGGCCGCCGGCCGTGCCGATGGCATGCGCGCCGAGCGCCTTCAGCCACTGGCCGAGGATCAGGCCCACGCCGCCCGCCGCGGCATGGACGAGCACCGTGTCGCCCGGCTGCACGGCATAGGAGGAGGTGACGAGATACTGTGCCGTCAGGCCCTTCAGCATAGCGCCGGCGATGGCGACGGAATCGATCCCGTCGGGCAGCGGAACGAGCCGTTCCGCCGGCACCACGCGCCGCTCGCGATAGGCGCCGTGCGGCATCACATAGGCGACGCGGTCGCCGCGTCTGAACTCAGTCACGCCGGCGCCGACCGCCTCGATGGTGCCCGATGCCTCCGCGCCGGGGATCATCGTCCCCTCCGGCCACGCATAGAGACCGGTGCGGAAATAAACGTCGATGAAGTTGACGCCTATCGCCTTGTGCGCCACCAGCACCTCGCCTGGCCCTGGCTCGGGGGTGGGCAGATCTGCCCACTCCATCGCCTCGGGGCCGCCGGGCACGCGTGCGACCAACCCGCCGGCCATCGTCTCAGCTTTCCACGAGGAAGGCCGGATCGACCGGCAATTGCATCGCAGTCACGAGATGGTTCGTCTGCGCAGCGAGGCCGATGACCGCCAGCAGTTCGGCGTGCTGGGCGTCGGACATGCCCTTCGCCTTTGCCGCCGCGGTATGTGAGTGGATGCAGTAATTGCAGCCATTGGCGGTCGAGACCGCGATATAGATCATCTCCTGCACCATCGGGGGCAGGGCGGTGTCGCCCGTCATCACCGCCTTCAGGCTTTCCCAGGTGCGTTTCAGCGTCACCGGATCGTTCGCCAGACCACGCCAGAAATTGTTGATGAAATCGGTTTTCCGGGTCGCGCGGATGTCGTCGAACACCGCCTTGACGGCGGGGATCGCGTCGGCCTCGGCATCGCTCAAGAGTTTTACGGTCGCCATGTCGTTCTCCCGTTTGTCAGGCTTTCGCCCAGTCCCAGTAAAGCTGCCGCGCCTTGCGCGCGATCGGCCCGAATTGCAGTTCGCTGCCGTCGAACCCGATCACCGGGACGACCTTGGAAATGTTGCCGGTCGAGAAGATTTCCTCGGCCTCGCGGAAATCGTCAACCGACAGCGTCACCTCGTGCACGCTTACTCCGGCCTCGCGCAGAAGACCGATCACCCGTTGCCGCGTGATCCCGTTCAGGAAGGTGCCGTTGGGGATCGGCGTGAACACTTCGCCGCCGCGCGCCATGAAGACGTTCGAGGTGGCGAGTTCGGCGACATTGCCGTTGGCGTCGCAGCAAAGCGCGTTGTGATAGCCCTTCGCCTGGGCCTCGCGCACCATGCGGGCATTGTTGGCGTAGAGGCACGCCGCCTTCGCGTTGACCGGCATCACCTCCATCGTCGGGCGGCGGAACCGGGTCGTGGTGATGGTGAAGCCGGTCGGCTCCACCATCGGCATCTCTTCCAGGCAAAGCGCGAAATCCGTGCTGTCGGGCTTCGGCGGCAATACGCCCGCGTCGCTCTCCTCGGCCCAGTACATCGGCCTGATATAGACGTCGGTGCCCGGTTCGAACTTCTTCAGCCCCTCGAAGGTCAGCGCCTCGATCTCCCCGCCGGAGAGCGTCGGCTTGAGCCCGAGCGCCCGCGCGCTGTCGTTGACGCGGGCCGAATGGCGGTCGAGGTCCGGGGCCACGCCCTCGAACAGGCGCGCGCCGTCGAAGACGAGGCTGCCGAGCCAGGTGCCGTGCGACGCCGCTCCGAGCACGCGCAGGTCGCCCTGGTGCCAGTCGCCACGCCAAAATGTCCAGATTGTTTTTGCCACGGTTTCCTCCTTTCCGTCCTAGTGGACGGCGGCATACATGATCTTTTCTTCGGTCGCCTCGACGGGCGATAATTCTTCCACGATCCGCCCCTGCCGGCAGACGAGAATCCGGTCGGACAGGTTCATGATCTCCGGCAGGTAGGACGAAATCACCACCACCGCGAGGCCCCGGTCGGCGAGATCCTTGATGATCTGGTGGATCTCGGCGATCGCCGCCACGTCGACGCCACGCGTCGGTTCGTCGAAAATCACCATGCGCGGTTTCTGGATCAGGCCCTTGCCGATCACCACCTTCTGCTGGTTGCCGCCCGACAATTCGACGACGCGCGCATCCGCGTTGATCGTCTTGATGTTGAGCCGCCCGGTCCATTCCTCGGCAAGCTCGCGGATCGTGCGTTGCCGGATCACGAAACCCTCTTCGCGGCCCGCCGAAAGAAGGCCGCCGAACATGTTCTCGCCGATCGACATGGTCTCGAAAATGCCTTCGGATTTGCGGTCTTCCGTCACATAGGCGATGCCGTCGCGCACCGCTTCGGCTGGCGTGTAATAACGCACCGGCTTGTCGTCGAGGGCGATGGCGCCGCCGCCCCGGAAATCGCGCTTGTAGATGCCGGCGACGATCTTGAACGTCTCGGTCCGGCCCGAGCCGATCAGGCCGAAGACCCCGGTGATCTGCCCCTCGAACACCGAGAACGACGTGTTGCGCACCATGGCGCCCATCGAGATGTCCTGTACCGACAGCACCTTGCGGCCGGCCTTGCGCAGATGGGTGACGTCGCGCTTCTTGTAGAGTTCGCCCGACAGCGTCCGGCCGACCATCGCGGCGACGATCTTGTCGCGATCGAATTCCTCCGTCGGACCGGTCGCGACCAGTTCGCCGTCGCGCAGGATGGTGATGCGGTCGGAGATCAGCAGCGCTTCTTCCAGCGCATGGCTTATGAAGACGATCGACACACCGCGCGCCTTCAGCCGCCGCAGGAGTGCGAAGAAGTGGCGCTTTTCCTCCGGCGTCAGGGTCGCGGTCGGTTCGTCGAAGATGATGACGCGGGCCTCGTGATGGACCGCGCGGGCGATCTCGATCATCTGCCGCTTGGCCGCGCCGAGCGTTTCCACCATCGCTGTCGGATCGACCGGGAAGTTCAGCGATTGCAGGAACTGCTGCGCCGAGATGTAGATTCCGCGCAGGCGATTGAGGAAGTTTTCCGAGCCGAGATAGAGGTTCTGCGCCACCGTCATCGACGGCACCAGGCTCGTTTCCTGGAACACCATGGCGATGCCCGCCTGCAGCGCCTCATGCGGCGTCGTGAACCGGACTTCCTTGCCGAGATAGGTCATCTTTCCGGAGGTCGGTTCCACCACGCCGGCCATCACCTTGGTCAGCGTCGATTTTCCGGCGCCGTTTTCGCCGAGCAACGCGTGGATCTCGCCTTCGCGCAGGTCGAAATCCACGTCCTTGACCGCCGGCACGCTGCGGTAGGCCTTGGTGATCTTCTCCATGCGGACGATCGGGTCCATCACATCGCCTCCGGAGCCAGAATGCAGTCGCCGCCCTTCGCGGCGACCAGAAGCCGACCGTCGGCCTCCATGACGCTGGTCGTGCCGTGGCGGCTGCCATTGGCGCGGCTGTGCAGGCTCTCCACCGGCGCGAGATCGCGGTCGAGCCGCACGACGAGGCCGTGGGAGCGGCTCGGCGCCCAGGCTTTGTGCACGCCCATCGTGCGAATGCCGCCGCATTGCAGCGGTTCGAGGAAACTGCGGCCCGAGGACAGGGAGGGCGCGATCCAGAATTCGCGCGGCACGCTCGCCATCATGTCATAGCGGTAATGCTTTTCCTGCAGGACCAGTTCGATCAGCCGGTTGCGCGGCGCAAAGATCGCCAGCCACGCGCCGCCATCGGCGGCAGGCGACAGCCGGGCAGGGTAGCCGGGCAGGTGTTTCAGCACGGGCTTCGCGCCGCCGGAGCCAACCCGCACGAGCCGGTGCCGCCAGCTTTCGCTGACGATCGCCTCGTCGCCGAGCGGCAGGATTCCGTAGGGCCATTCGATGCCGCCTGCAACCTTGGCGAAGGCATTGCCCGGCTTGCGCCGCCAGACCGAGCCGGACGCGTTCTTTTCCATCAGGTCGGCCACCCATGCCGAAGCCGGCTGCTTCTCCGAACCGTTGGCAAGCCACAGCGAACCGTCGTCGCCATAGGCGAGCGCGGTAATGCAGGCGATACCCTTCGGCAGCGTCACCGGCTTCCCGCCTTCCAGCAGGGTCCCGTCGTCGAGCGCGACGGCGAGTGCCCCGTCCTGCGCGGCGGCAAGTGCCGTGATCGTGGAGGCAAATGTCTCGACCTGTTCCGGCGCGCCGCCGTCTCTCAGGGCATAAAGCCCCGCACCGCTCGATGCGAACAGGCGCCCGCCCGCTGCGCACAGATTGTCCGCCGCCGGCAATTCGGCGAAGACGGCGGAATCGTCCAGCCCGGTATTGGCGCGAAACGCGCCGTCGAGCGGCGGGATCGTGATCGCCTTGCCGCGGAAGATGTCGAGGATCGGATCGAAGATCATGTCCGTTTCCCCCAATAGGCCTCGTTCGCGTCCCAGTCGGGATTGGCGCCCTCGATCCTGAACCGCCCGACGCGATTGTTGAGGATACCGCCGATGAAGAGATGCCCCTTGTGCTCGCGCATCGAGGTGACCATCGGATGCGCATGGCCCGACAGGTCGGCCATCGTCTGAACGATGTTGCAGTTCTCGTCGAACTTCACCACGCCGCCGGTGTTGATGTTCGGGAACAGCCATTCGTCCTGCGGCAGCCGCCGCGTCATGCGCTTGCGCATCGCCGGGTGGCGCAGGGAAAGATCGAAGGACGGTGTGCGCATGCCGAGCCAGGCCATCCAGTAGGTTCCGTCGGAGGCGCGGTTGATGTTGTCGGTATAGCCCGGCATATCCTGGATCACGCATTCCGCGGTGCCGGCCTTCGGCCCCTCGATCCAGTAGCGATGAATGCGGCAGCGCCAGCTTTCGGCGAAGAACAGCGACTTGTTGTCATGCGCCATGCAGACGCCGTTGGTGTAGCGATAGCCGTCCAGAAGCGTCGTGGTCGAACCATCCTTCGGATCGTAAACCAGCAGCCGTCCCGTACCGCGGTTCTCGATCGAATCGAGCGCCCAGTCATGCGCGTCGTAGCGCTTGGTGGAGTCGGTGAAGTAGATCTTGCCGTCGGGCGCGATGTCGAGGTCGTTCGGATCGCGCAGCCGCGCGTCGTCCTGGATCGAGGTCCAGGACCGGCGTGTCTCGGCCGACAGCTTCGTCACCTCGCGATCGGGCGAGATCGAGTAGAGCCCCATCGCGCCGACGCAGCTGATCAGGTTGCCCTCGCGGTCGAAGGCGAGGCCGAGCGGGAACCCGCCGATATGGGCGAAGACTTCCGAACGGGTGTAGTCGGGCGCAAAGAACCGCACGATCTCGCCATGCCGGGTGCCGCAATAGAGGTTGTCGTCGCGGTCGAGGATGACGTCCTCCGGGCCTTCCAGTTCGCCGAGACCGATATGTCCGGCCTCCGACAGGCGGTTGTTGAGTTCATACGGCGTGCCCGAACCGGGAACCGCCGATTGCGGCTCGCCCATCTTCAGATAGACCGGCGCGACATAGACCTCGTTCAGCACCTTGTGGCGGTTCTTCAGCCAGCGGATGTCGATGGTCACAGCGACGGCGAGCAGGATGCCGAGCACCATCTGGTTGGTTCCGGTGCCGTAGCCGAGCCGGATCAGTCCGTTGGTCATCACCAGCACGATCACCGCGCCCATCAGTCCCTTGACCACGGAGCCGCGCCCGCCGCCAAGGCTGTTGCCGCCGACGACCGCCGCCGTCAGCGCGAGGATTTCGAGGCCGTGGCCGGTGCCGGGGCCCGCGCCGGACAGACGCGTCGCGATCAGGAAGCCCGCCGCCGCCGAGCACAGACCCGAGAACACGTAGGTCAGGAACACCGTCAGGCGCACCTGGATGCCGGCATTGTGCGCCGAGCGCCGCGATCCGCCGACGGCGAGCACGTGCCAGCCGGGGCGCGAGCGCGTCAGCGCGATATGGGTGACGATGGCCAGCGCAATTGCCGAAAGCACCGGGATGGAGACGCCCAGTAGCGTACCGTCGCCGATGTAATCCCAAGCGTCCGAGGAGGCCATCGAAAGCTGGATCTTCGATCCGAAGGAGACGACGAGAATGTCATAGAGCGCGCGGCCGATGATGAAGGTCACCAGCGTGGTGATGAACGCCCTGAGGCGCAGGAAACCGATCAGGTAGCCGTTGATCGCGCCGAACACGAAGCCGGTCGCAAGCGAGGCGGCAAAGGCCAGCCAGACCGGCTGTTCGAAAATGAAGAAGGTCGACACCGCCGCAAACGCCGACAGCGCGAAGATCGAGCCGACCGCGAGGTCGATGCCGCCGCCGAGCATCACGACCGTCAGGCCGATGACGACGAGGCTGAACTCGCCCAGTTGGCGCGTCGATTCCTGCAGCGAATAGAGCTTGAAGAAGCCCGGAATGATGCTGCCGAAGGTCGCCACCGTGATCACGAGGGCAAGAAACGGGATTGCATTGTCGGTCCAGCGCTTGCTCAGGATCTCGCCGATCACGTGGTCGGGAATGAGATTGTAGCGCCAGGCCTGCAGCCGCTCGCGGAGTGTCATCGGGTATCCATAAGGTCAGAAGGAGGGGGCGGCCGGAACGCTCCGGCCGCCGGCTTCAGGCAAAAGCCCGATGATCAGTTGCCGGCCATTTCCTGCAACGCCTTCAGGTCCCAGCAGCTGTCCGGCCGCATATTGTCCTTCGTCGTCGCGTGCAGCAGCGTGTAGATATAGGCCGACGAGGTGCCCGCCGGCTGGCCGCTCTGCAGCAGGTACTTGATCATGGTGACCATGTTGTAGCTTTCCTGCGCCAGCTCGGTCATCACGACGGCGCCATAGGTGCCGTTCTCGATCATGTCGCAGTCGGC
>NZ_JACZCS010000009.1 GCF_014904745.1 Oricola nitratireducens | reverse complement strand
CCGCCCCGGCGGCCTTCATCTTCGCCCGCCGCCGGGCGCGTTCCTTGTCAACCATCCTGGTCTTCGTCGCCTCCGTTGATGATCGCGGCGGCTTCCTCGTCGGTCAGGTCCCGGATGACGGGAGCGGGACGGCCGCGCCATTTCACCAGGAACCTTGCCGTATCGTGCGCCGCTTGCATGTATGTCCGCATCCGCTCCTCGAGTATCGCCGCGAGGTCATCGTCCGGCCCAAGGCTCGCCGGGTTTTCGACGACGAGCCTTCTCGTTCCGTCCGGGAGACGGACGATGAGGATCTCGCTGTCGGCGTCCCAGCCGCACCAGAACACGGCAACCGCGGCCTCGATCTCGTAGTCGTCGGAGCCGAACCAGTCGTGCACGGTCTCGCGCAGCAGCGGCGTGTTGTGCCGCACGTGGAGTTCAGTTTTCTTGCCCATGTCAGACCTCCACCGTCAGCATCAGGTTCCAGACCCTGTTCTCCCCCGGGTAGCCCCTCGGATTGCATACGACACGCGTCACTCCGACCCAGTAGTCGAACGGCGCGTGGACATGGCCGTGCACCCAGAGGTTCGGTTCGTAGCGATCCATCAGCTCCGTCAGGTCCGACACGAAGGCTGGGTTCAGCCCGCTGTCGCGGAACTCGGGCGCGATGCTGCCGGGATGCGGCGCGTGGTGCGATACCACGACCGTCGGCCCGGCGAACGGGATCGACAGCGCCTGCTCGATGAAAACGCGACTGTAGGCGTGCATGTCGGCGGTGTGCGGCGCGATCAGGCTGAACCGGTCCTCCGACGAGCGGCCGAGGATCGCCTTGTAGTCCGCCATCAGCCCCTCGGCCGCGCGTTCCGTCCAGGCGATGTCCGCCGCCGTCTCGGCACCGAGGGCGAAGTCGGTCCACAGCGTGGCACCGACGAACCGCGCGCCCTCGACGAGCGCGATGTCGTTCTCGAGGAAATGGACATCTGACCACAGCGCCGCCTCGTCGCGGCCCTCCTTCAGGCCGTCGACGATGAAGTCGCCGTAGAACTCGTGGTTGCCCGCGACATAGACGACCGGCATCAGCGGCGCGATGTTCTCGCCCAGCCAGCGGACCGCGTTTCGGCAGCCGGGAAGCACGTCCCCGGCCACCACGCATACGTCCGCGTCCGGTGCGACGACCGGTCGCGGCAGGTCCTCGAACTCGAGATGCAGGTCGGACAGGATCCACAGCTCCGTCATCGCTCGCCCCTCGCGTTTACCGTGCCCGTCTCCGGGTCGATTTCGTAGACGCGGCCGCCGACCTGCCGCCAGTTCTGCTGCGGCATCTGGACGGTGTCCGGCTCGGTGTGCTCCTCGCACGCGACCGTGAGCCATCCGAGTTCGTCGCACCTGAGCGTTCCGCGCTCGCCGCAGACTTCGCAGTAGTGGCGCGAGCGCAGGATCGCGGAATCGAGCGCGTCGAGCACGTCCGACACGAACGCCTCATCGTCCCGGGCATCGCCGTAGTCGACGCGCATCGTCAATTCGGCCATTTGCTCGTCTGCATAGCGCAACCGGAACGAACCCTCATGCCCGTGCCGCCGCTCGAGCGCGGCGACCGAGTTCAGGAAGCTTGCGATGATCCACGCCCACCCGTCGGCACACAGGATCGTCGCTTTCTCGGTCATCACGGGGTGATGCTCCACCACATCTTTCAGCCTTATCATTGTTCGTCTCCCGCCGGTCCCGTGATCGTGACCTGGCCGTCCCTCTCGTCGTATTCGTAGGTACGCCAGCGGCCGCCAGTCCCCTCCCAGCGGATGCACCGCGATGCCGAGAGCGGCAGCGGTTCCACGCCGTGAGAGTGCTCGTCGCATGCCGCGAACATCCAGCCGTCGCTTCGCCTGCGGAGCCGTCCGGGCTTGCCGCAATGCTCGCAGGTAAAGCGCGAACGCAGCCGCAGGCACTCGACGGAATCCCGGAAGCGCTCGTCTCCGGGCGGAGAGAGCAGCACGCGCATCTCGCCGAACTTCTCCTTGGCCATGACGAGGTAGGCATTCCCGGCCTCGGACAGTTCCCTCAGCAGCGGCTCGAGCACGCGTGTCCAGCCGTCGAGGAAGCGCATCTCGTTGCGGTTCGGCAGCACGGCCGGGTAGTCCCGGTAGAGGTCGTCGATGGTCATCATTGCCCGTCTCCGTGTTCGGCCGTCAGTTGCCTGAACGTGCGCGGCGAATAGCCCGTGTCGGGGCAGTCCACGCCGACATCGCGGCTCAGCCCTTCCCCGGGCAGGTCGCCGTGGCTGTGGCCGTAGAAGTGCCACGCGCCCCTGTGAGCGCCCGGCCATGTCCGCATCGCGTAATGGCACAGCACCAGTCGATGGCCTTCGTCGTTCGTCACCTCGATGTCGCGCGGTTCCTCGTCCCAGGGCAGGTCCGCCAGTGTCGAATGCAGCGATCCGTCCTTGCGCTGGTCGTGGTTGCCGATGACGAGCCGCTTGCGGCCGTTCAGCCTGTGAAAGATGCCGCGCACCCGCTCGGCGCGATCGTGCAGCTGGAAGGCGAAGTCACCGAGATGGTAGACGATGTCGTCCTCGCCGATGACGGCGTTCCAGTTGGCGATCAGCGCCTCGTCCATCTCGTCCGTGCTCGCCCAGGGACGGGGCCGGGCGAGGGTGTCGCCGATCATCAATCGGTGCCCGAAATGAGTGTCGGCAGTGTAGAACTTGCGCGCGTATGCCACTTGATTGTCCTCTTGTCCGGCGACGGGAAGGCGGCTGTCCATCGGCCCGATCGGTTCTCCGACCGGGGCGGGGCCTCGCCATCCGTTCGTCGCCGGCCGGACCCTAGGGCCCAGGATCTAAGAAAATGCGATCGGGATGCGGTCGCTGCATTGAGCCGCATAAGCGGTCACCGTATCGACCCCGATCACGCGGAGTCGGAGTGGAAATCGGCGGCGGCGGAGAGGGGGGCATGTTGAATGCCGAGCGCAACGGTCGGATGCCTCGCCCGCAAGCCGACACTATGCCCCGGCAACTTGAGATGATTTGAGAATGTAACCCGCAGGTGTCACCGAGGCGATCTGCTGGCTGGATTCCCGGAGCCGTGAAATCGGTCTTTCCCTTAGTGACATCTCGTAGAGACGGGGACTGTATGGGCGCGGTAAGAGATCGAGGCTTTTGTGGCTTGCTGTCTGTGGGGTCACCGTCACTGCATCGACACGTAGTGACCGCGAGGAAGAATGGATGCCGAGACCCGCCGACCCGATGAATGCCGCGCGGCAGCTGCGCCAGCGGGACTATCGCGCGCGGCTGCGGGCCGCCGGCTGTCCGGAAGCGAGTGCCATCGACATCGTGCTGGCGGAAGCGGTTGCAAGGCAGGTGTCGCGGGCCGCGAGGGACGGGAAGCTGGAGCCGACGGGCGAACTCGGCATCGTCATCCGGATCGCGCTGCGGCGGCTTGTCGAACTCGGGTACGATGCCGACCACGCGAGGAGGAAGACTCGGCAGCGTCTGGGGCGCTTTGCGTGCGGAGCATTTGTTAGGGATTGAGGCTATCGAGCAGTTCAAGGTGTCAACGCAAACGGCAACCTGTTCTCCCCGTTACTCCCGTGTTCGGAATCGAAAGACCACAGGTGCTCGTAGTGTCGCTTGTTGCGCCGCAGAAAGAAGCTATGACCGGAGATCTCGATCAGGCGACGAGAATTCGGCGGTTCCGAAGCTCGACGAATGCTGACCACCTTTTTGTGACGCTGGTGGGTCGGCACATTCGATTAGCCTCGTAACTGACTACTCCGTTACGCACATTTAGAATTTGCGGTTACATGGTGACGAGAAGATGATCAGGCCGACGGTCCAGCGTTGGGGGCAAGTCTACAACTTGTTCCGAGTTTGCGCTGGAACAAAGAAAGCAGGCGAAAATGATGAAAGCTTTCGCGTGGAGACAAGGAGCAGGTGATGGGAATCCTCAGACGAATTTCGATGCGAATGGATCGCCAAGCCCAACTGATGGGCGCGATGCTGGAGCGGCTTGAGGTGGACGCGGGGAAGGCCGGGCTCGACGGACAGGGGTGGCGCATGGAAAACGCCATCTGGTCATGCATTTCCTGTGCGGACAGCGATGCTTGCGAGCGCTGGTTGCGGGATCAGGCGGACAGCAAGAGCGCGCAGGGGCCGCAGTTCTGTCTGAATCGGACATTCTTCGCCCGGCACCGCAACCGACCCAAGGCATCGGGATGCATCATTGAGAACTGAAACCCGGGCGCGCAATCCGTCGCAACCGTGCATGCCCATCGTCAGGCGATCACGCCTTGCCAACCCCATTGAAAAGGTGAACCGATGAACTCCGAAAGGCGTGACGGGCCGCGCGCAACCGGATCGATCGTCGGCACCGTTTCTGTCCCCCATCTGATTGGCCGGCTGATGCGGCCGTTGCCGTTGTTCCCAATACAACCGATACTTGGACGCATCGTCCGGGAAGTCGCTTGCAAACGACCGGAACTATTCGAACGCCTGGGTCCGCATGTGCGGTCGGCCTTCGTCATCGATGTCAACGAATTGCCCTTCGTTTTACTCCTGAAACCGGATCCGGCTGCGCCGGGATTGAGTGCGCTCCGGCGCGGTCCTTCCGTGAGGGGCGATGCGACGATACGCGGGCCGTTCATGGACCTTTTCCGGGTAGTCGACGGACGCGGCGATTCCGATGCGCTGTTCTTCTCGAGGGACATTAACATCGGTGGCGACACGGAAGCGGCGGTCTGCCTGCGCAACGCGCTGGACGACCTCGACGGAAGTATCGTCGAAGACATCGCGGCCATGGGTGGGCCGTTGTTCGCGCCGTTGCGGATGGTGGTCTCGCGGCTGCGGGCACTGGAGGAAAGAACATGAACGAAACTTTCGCGAAACCTGAGCTTGTCTGCCCCGCGGGCACGCCGGCGGCCTTGCGAACGGCCGTCGACGCGGGTGCCGACGCTGTCTATTGCGGCTTGGCGAATGAGACCAACGCACGCAATTTCGCCGGCCTGAATTTCACGCCACAAGCGTTGGAGCAATCGATTGCCTATGCGCATGACCGGGGCGCCAAGGTTCTGTTGGCGGTGAATTCCTTTGCAACATCACCGCGCGCGCAGTTGTGGTTCGATGCGGTAGACCTTGCTGCCCGGCTGCGCGCCGACGCGGTCATCGTGGCCGACATCGGTGTCGCCTCCTATGCGGTGTCACGTTATCCCGGATTGCGGCTGCATCTTTCGGTTCAGGCGGGTGCATCGTCGCCCGAGGCGATCAGATATTATTGCGAGGAGTTCGGGATCTCGCGCGTGGTGCTCCCGCGGATCCTGACGGTTCCGGAGATCGACGCGATCCACCGGGAAATACCCTGCGAGATCGAGGCATTCGTGTTCGGCAATATCGGCATGATGGCCGAGGGGCGTTGCAGCCTGACCAACTATGTCACCGGCGTGTCGACGAACATGAACGGCGTATGTTCGCCGGCGAGCGATGTGCGCTACGTCGAACATTCGGACGGCAGCACGGCTGCGACGCTTGGCGACTTTGAAATCGACTGCTACGCCGCCGAGGAGAAGACCGGTTATCCGACCATATGCAAGGGACGCTACATGCGTCCGGGCCGCGAAGAGCCTTACTATGCATTCGAGGAACCGGTCAGCCTGAACCTATCCGCCCTATTGCCGGACCTGGTTCGGGCGGGCGTTTCGGCCCTGAAAATCGAGGGGCGGCAGAGGTCCCGCAGCTATGTCCATTCGGTGGTGTCGGCCTATCGCAGGGCGGTCGACGATGTCGCTGCGGGCCGCACCCCGGATCTCTCGACGCTCGCGATGCTGACCGAAGGCGGGAAGCAGACGCAAGGCGCATACGCGACGAAGAAATGGAGATAGGCATGGCGAAACCGCAACTCACCATGGGGCCGGTGCTTTTTCATTGGTCGGCGGAGCAGAAAAGGGACTTCTGGTTCAGAGTGGCGGACGAGGCACCGGTGGATGTCGCCTATCTCGGCGAAGTCATCTGCTCGAAGCGTACGCCTTTTTTCGACAGCCACCTGCCGGAAGTCGCCGAGAGGCTGATCGCGGGCGGGAAGAAAGTCGTCTGGGTGACGATGGCGGAAGTGCTCAGCAAGCTGGATCGGAATACGGTTTCGGGAATGATCGTGCTCGAAGGCGCGGAAATCGAGGCAAACGATTCCTCCGCTCTTTCGCGATTGTCCGGACGACCGCACCGGATCGGCCAGTACTTCAATGTCTACAACGAGTTGGCGATGGAGCATCTGGCGCGTAACGGCGCTTGCCATTTCACTCTGCCGGTCGAATTGCCGGCGGGATCGTTCTCGACACTGGCGGCAACCGCGCACAAGCTGGGCGCGGGCATGGAGGTTCAGATATTCGGTCGCGTCGGACTAGCCCTCTCGGCGCGCTGCTACCACGCGAGGGCGCACGGACGGACAAAGGACAATTGCCTTTTCGTCTGCGAGAACGACCCGGACGGCATGGATCTGAAGACGCATTCCGGAGCGCCGTTTCTCTCCATCAACGGTATACAGACGCTGTCGCATCGGTTCCTGAATCTGTCTCGCGAAGTCGGGGAACTGAAGGAGATAGGCGTAACCGCTTTTCGCCTTTCACCCCACAGCTGCGACATGATCGCGGTTTCGCGCCTCTATCGTGAATTGCTTGATGAACGCGTCACTGCGGATGAGACCGACAACCGCCTCGTGGAATTGGGTGTGCGGCAGCCGATGATGAACGGTTTCTTCCACGCGAAACCCGGATTCGAAAGGGTCGCTGCCCACGCAAGCGGCGAATAGAGCCAACTGCTCGTGCCATTGCGATCTTCTGTTTCTTTGTTGGCACACAAAGCTGATTTACCGCGCACAATACCCTCGTCTTCCCATGCGCTGAGAAGCCGGCCGACAGTGTGGAGCGTCGTCACGGTCATTGTGAACTCGATATCGTCGACTTGGTCGGACAATGTTCACGCATTACGGCCGCAAAAGTCGTGTTTCGCGACTGAATAGGAGTTCCCGCAGTATTGGTGTCAGCCATCAGTCCTGACTGGCGGTAGCCGGCAGATAGATATGCCTCCTCAGTGAATCGCCGACCGTCGCGATTGCGGTTCCAACAGCGTCTTCGTTTATGAGGCTCTTGCGGGCCAGAGAGCCACTTCGGGCCATCGCTATCAATGCGGGCGACGTTGCGAAGGTGCTATGGTTGATGCGGTCAAAGGATCCTCCTTGCTCTGACAAGTCGAGCACTTGGATCCCCATGCGGCGGAGGTAGTCGACATCAGCTTCTTCGCCGACACGCGGATGTCCGCCACGCAGGCGTTTGGAAATCTTCAGTGCGCGGTCTTTACTCGAGATGAAGATCGCGAAGTTTTCCGGACGTGGGTGTATTTCTCGGATCTGTTCGCCAAATACGTCGATGTCGATATCCGGTGCCGCAAGGATCAGTGTTTTCAGGCGGCTCAATACTGACTTGTCACCGCGAAGCGAGGTCTCACGCAGTGCCTCCATAGTCAGAAGCGCTCCCATGGAATGGCCGATAATAAAGATGGACCGAGCCTTGCTTGCTGTAATGATACCCAGTGTCTCGACGAGACTGCGCCGGGCAAATTCCGCGCTGTCGCGGTCATAGAGATAGAGGCGCGTCCGGCCGGCCGACGGCCATGAAAAGTTTACCGCAACACCGGGGACATCGAAGTCGTGCCGGAACTGAACCTGTCGATAGATGCCCTCGGCGAAATCAGTGTTGAATCCATGTATGAACATAAAGACAACACGCTGGCTTTTCGGCAGCGCTACAAGACGCGCATTTAATCGGGACAAGAATTCCCCGCGATCAATCCCGGTCTGCACGCGAACCGGAACAAATTGCCTTAACGGGTCGGGTTTCTTCCCAGGGTATGCAATGCTTCCTGGTTGTCGGTTCGATGGTATCGAAACCGCTATGTCGGCGAAATTCAATTCCGAAGAACGTTCGCCATTGAATATCACAAGCGGACCATCGCTTGGCTGTCGCGAGGTAGCTATTAGAACCTCCTCGACGGTCGCTTCTGGCGGAATCGTGGTTGCAAGAGGAAGGATTTTCTGAGCGGATGCGCACCCTCCGACGAAGATAATCAGGAATAGAATAGAACCGAAGCGCGCCATCCATTTCATCCGTTGGTATGCTGCCTGCTTTCGTTGCGCGCCATCAACCGCTCAACGACATCGAGCGCCGGAAGAGGGAAAGACTTGTGGCAAAAAAGGCCACCCCCAATCCCAACATCAAGAGTAGCTGCGGCCAGACCGCGCCAAGACCGGCACCACGAAACGCCACCGCCTTGGCGAAGGCCAGGAAGTGACGAGACGGGAGCGCCAGCGTCAATTTCTGCACAAGGTCAGGCTGGCTTTCCACGGCACCCATCCCGCCGGACAGCATGATCACCGGGATGATGACCATGATAACCAGCAGCGCGAATTGTGCCATGCTGCGCGCCAGGGTTCCCAGGAACATGCCAATTGCAGCGGCGGCCCAAAGGTAAACCGCCGCGCCCGCTACCAGAAGCGGCACGGATCCGGCGACGGGAACCTGCAGCAATCCCTGCACCACGAATAGCAGCGAACCAATGAAAGCGGCAAGCACCACCACCATCGTCGCCAGAACCTTCGACAGCCCCACTTCGATCGGTGTCAACGGCATCACCATGAGATGTTCGATCGTGCCGTGTTCACGTTCGCGCAGCATCGCGGCACCTGTTAGAGCGATCGTGAGCAGCGACAACTGATTGAGCAACGAGGACATCGCCTTGAACCAGACCGGATTGCCATTGGGGTTGAAGGCTCGGCGCAGTTCCAGCTGAAGCTGGGGCGGGGGGGCGTTGGGACTACCCGACAGGAAGGCAAGCGCTTCGGCTTGTACGATATTGCCGATGTAGTCCGTGCCAAGTTGAGCCTGCGATACTGCGGTGGCATCGACCAGAAGTTGAGCGGCAGGGGCCTTGCCAGCGATCGCGTCAGAGGCGAAATCCGGCGGGAACGACAACGCGAACATGATTTCGCCCCGGTCCATCGCCGAACTGGCCTGACCGTAGGTCATGGTGACGGGCGGTTGGAACCAAGGCGGCATCAATGCCTCGGTTATCTTGCCGCTCAGGGACGAATGGTCCTCATCCACGACGGCAATCGCGGCATTGCGGACGGTATCGCCCGCGCCGCTGGCTTCAAGCATCACCGCAAAGACAAAGGACCACAGGATCAGGATCACCATCACCGGATCGCCCAGCACGCTTTTCAATTCCTTGCCGACCAGCCAAAAGATGTTTTCAAGCCGCAGCATGTCATCGTTCCTGCTTGCGCAAGGCCAGGATAGCCAGCCCGACAAAGACCGGGCCGAACAAGGCCAACCGTGTGAGCGCCCCGGTCAGATCCGCCAACCCCAGTCCTTTGGTGAAGGTCCCTACGCTGACAGCCATGTACCAAGTCGTCGGCCAGAAGCTGCCAAGGACCCGTGCGGGGCCCTCCAGCGACGAGACCGGTGTCATCATCCCGGAAAACTGCAAGGTCGGCATCACCGACAGGATCGTGCTGGCAAAGACCGCTGTAACCTGCGTGGTCGAGATCATGGACACCAAGAGGCCGAAACCGGTGGCGGCCACGGCGTAGATCAGCGCGGCCAGCAGCAGCACCAACGGGTCGCCCCGCAGGGGCACTCCCAGCACCAGCACGACCAGCGTCGTCAGGATCGCGAAATTCAACAGCGTGATCGCAATGTAGACCAATTGCTTGCCAATCAGGAATTCGGCGCGTCCGGTCGGGGTGACGTAGAAATTGGTAATCGTGCCGATCTCATTTTCGCGCGCCACGCTGACCGCCATCAGAATCGCCGGAAACAGCAGAAGCAGAAGCGGCGGGATCGATGGGCCGATGGACGGCAGGCTTTCCATCGCGGGATTGTAGCGGAAGCGCGGGGTCAACTGCACCGGCGGCGCGGCGGGCGCGAGCATGTCGAGCGCCGACGCCGCACCCCCGACATTGCCTGAAGCCGCCGCATGCGCCCCCTTGACATAGCTTTCCACGGTGCCCGCCCTTGTGGTATCGGTGCCGTCGATCGTCGCCGCCACTTCGGTCCCGGTCCCGCGGCGCAGATCCATGCCGAAGCCGGGCGGGATCTGCAGGGTTAGCGTAAGTTCGCCATTGGCCAGGCGCTGTTCCATCGCTTCTACGTCCAAAATCGGCGCATGGGTTTGAAACCACAGCGTATCCTCGAAGGTCGACAGATAGGCGCGGCTTTCGGGGCTGCGGTCCTGATCGAGTGCGGCAAAGGGGATGTTGCGCACCTCTTGCGAAATGCCGAAAGACATAATCAGCAACAGCAACGCGCTGCCCAAAAAGGCGAACGCCAGCCGCACCGGATCGCGCCGAACCTGCTTTGCTTCACGAGTCGTGAAAGCCAGCAGGCGGCGCAGGCTGAAGCCCGAGGCATCTCGAAGGGTATCGGATGGCGCAGCCAGCGCTGAGATGCCGGCGGGTTCGGGCGGGATTTCGGCGGAAATATAGGCGATGAACGCTTCCTCCAACGACCGTGACTTGCGGGAGGCGATAATTGAGTCCGGGTTGTCGGTGACCAGCACTCTCCCCGCATGCATAAGAGAGATTCGGTCGCATCGCATCGCCTCGTCCATGAAATGGGTGGAGATGAAGATTGTTACCCGGTCCTTGCGTGACAGATCGAGGAGTAACCGCCAGAAGTCGTTGCGGGCTTGGGGGTCGACGCCGGATGTCGGTTCATCGAGGATCAGAATGTCTGGCTCATGGATCACCGCCACCGCCAGCGACAGCCGTTGACGCAGACCAAGCGGAAGCGCATCGGCGCGCTGGTCAAGATAATCCGCGAGCCCGAATCGCGGCACCAGGTCCGCCATGCGCCGGTCGGCCAGCGTCCCGCCAAGGTGAAAAAGACGCGCATGCAGCAAAAGGTTTTCGCGCACGCTCAACTCGCCATATAGCGAAAAGGACTGCGACATGAAGCCGACGCGGCGGCGGGCCTGTGGGTCCTGCGCATCGACCGGGCGGCCGAAGATCCAGGCCTCGCCATCGGAGGCGGGCAATAGTCCGGTCAGCATTTTCATCGTCGTGGTCTTGCCGCAGCCATTGGAGCCGAGAAAACCGAAGATCTCGCCGCGCGCGATGTCGAAACTGACCGCATCGACAGCGGTGAAATCACCGAAACGTCGAGTCAAGTTCCGCGCCTTTATTGCCGGTTCATCGGGCATCGACGGTGCGACAGGCTCGTCCATGGGCGCGACGGTTGCCTCGGAAGCGGAATCGACCGCAACGTCCATGCCGTCGCCCGTCGTTTTCCTTTCGGCCCGCAGCAGCGCGACATACGCCTCACCGACAGATGCCGTGGAGGTCTGAGCCACCAGTTCGGTGGGACTGGCTTCGGCGAGCACGCGGCCGGCATCCATTGCCACCAGATGGTCAAAAAGCGCCGCTTCCTCCATATAGGCTGTGGATACGAGGACACTCATCTGCGGACGATCCGCACGGATCGTACCGATCAGATCCCAAAACTGTCGCCGCGACAACGGGTCGACACCGGTCGTCGGCTCGTCCAACAGCAGGAAATCGGGGTCATGGATCAGAGCCGAACACAGTCCCAATTTCTGTTTCATGCCGCCCGAAAGCTTGCCGGCGGGGCGATCGAGAAAAGGGTGAAGTCCGGTGGCGCGTGTCAGTCTTTCGATGCGGGCGTTTCGCTCCGGCCGTTCCAATCCGAAGAGTTTACCGAAGAAATCCAAGTTCTCGCGCAACGAGAGATCATGGTAAAGGTTCCGTCCAAGCCCCTGCGGCATGTAGGCGATGCGTCCGCCCACCGCGGCTCGGTGTCGGGCATCAGCCATACTGCCACCCAATGTCACGACCGAGCCTTCCTGCAACCGTTTCGCGCCGGCCACCAGCCCCATCAGGGTCGATTTGCCTACCCCGTCCGGACCGATCAGCCCGACCATCTGCGCCGCCGGTAGCACCAGTGTCACATCGTCGAGCGCCGTGACCTTGCCGAAGCGGTGGCGCAGATGCTCAAGCCGCGCGACGGATTCGACTTGCCCGGTCATGGCTCGACCTCGGGTGGAGGATTAGCGGATGAAACGTCGACGAGCGGCGGAGTCAAACCGTCGGGCCAATCCGGAAGGCTGCCGTCGGCGCGTGCAAGCCGCACCCAAGCGACACCCCGCACTCCCGTCTTGACTTGATCGAGACGCTCCGACACCAGTTCCGGCGGGATGCGCACGCGGATACGGAACATCAGGCTTTTGCGTTCGGTCAGGGTCTCTACCTGCTTGGGTGTGAACTGCGCCTGCGGGGATACAAAAGATACAACCGCCGGGATGGCCACATCGGGCATTATGTCGGCGACGATGCGGGCTTCGTCACCGATGCGCAGATGCGGAGCTTCGGTCGCGGGCAGAAAGAACTCCATGTAGACTTCTTCGAGGTTCACCAGCGTCAACACCTTGCCGCCGCTGCCGATGATCTCGCCGGGCTGCGCCAGACGGTATAGCACTCGTCCCGGACCGCTGGAGTAAAGCGTCGAATCCTCGATGCGCGCTGCGATCTCTGCTCGGGCCGCCGCCTCGGCCTCGACGGCGCGCTCGTGAGCAACCTTGGTGGCCTCGGCCGCGGCTAGATTCGCCTCAGCTAGCTGGGTTTCGGTACGCCGTATGTCGAGACTTTGGCGGGATAGTACGTCGCGTACACTCAATGTCTCGGCGCGCGCCTGCTCGCTTTGAGCCTGCGCCAGCCGTGCGCGCGCCTCGGCCACGCCGGCAGCGGCAACCTCGACCGTGGCTTCGGCGCTGGCGACCGCCGCATCAGAACGTGCCAGTTGCGCGCGCAACTCCACCGTATTTATTACCACCAGCACGTCACCTGAGCGCACAAGATCGCCCTCGCGAACCTTGATTTGCGCCACCCGTCCCGCCAGCCGGGGCGATATATCGACAAGATCCGCCTCGATTCGGCCATTTCCCCGGGCGAAGCCTTCTGGCGGCTGGTCAGAGGGCTTGAGCAATACGGTCCAGGCACCGAAGCCCAGTAGGCCGACGACGGCGACCAGTATGATCGCTATGGAAATCTTGCGTGACATCAGTCCCGTCTCCTTATGGTCGTGCCACGGCCGCAATAACCGGAAATACGCCCGCACGCGGTCATTCGGGTGGCCGCCCGTGATAGAATTCTTGCAATGCCGTCACCGCTTCCTCAGCGGTTTCGACCAGGGTGAACAAAGTTCTGTCGGCCGCGGAAATCATGCCTTCCTCCATCAAGAAGTCGAAATTAATCGCCTGTCGCCAGAACGTGGCCCCGAGTAGCACGATCGGAATAGCGGCCATCTTGCCGGTCTGCACGAGGGTCAGGATTTCGAACAATTCGTCCAGTGTGCCGAACCCGCCGGGAAAGGCGACCATCCCCTTTGCCCGCAGCGCGAAATGCAACTTCCGGATCGCGAAGTAGCGAAACCGGAATGCCAGATCCGGGGTGATGAACGGATTGGGAATTTGTTCGTGGGGCAGAATAATGTTGAGACCGATCGAGCGCGCGCCAACCTCCCAGGCGCCGCGGTTCGCGGCCTCCATGATGCCGGGTCCGCCCCCGGTGACGACGACAAAATCGCGCCGCCGTTCCTTTTGAAATCGGCGCGACACCAGTGCAGCGAAACGCCGCGCCTCCTCGAGATAGCCCGCCTGGCGCAAGCTGCGGCTGCCTTGTGGACGGACATGCGGAAGCGGGACGCGGGCGCTGCCGAACACCACGACCGTCGAGCGTATCCCGTGCTGGCGCATTGCACGTTCGGTCTTGATCAACTCAAGCTGCAGACGCAGCGGGCGCAGGTCATCCTCGCACATCAGTGCGATATCCTCCTCCGCCAGCAGATAGGATGGGCTGGACAGAATCCTCTCCTGAAGCGACCTGCGATCGGCCTGGCTGATCATCGAACGGTCTTTCCGGGTGTGACCAGCGGCCAGTCCAGCGTTCTGCCTGGGCCAGGAACCGAGACGCACCACCCAAAATCGTCGCGCAACGTCCGGGCGAGGGCATCCGCGGCGCTCGCCTCGCCATGGGTGATGAAGACCTGTGCGGGGGATTCCCGGAATACCGCCGCCCAGTCCAGCAGCGCCGTACGGTCTGCATGAGCGGAGAAGCCGTTGAGTGTATGCACCGAGGCGCGCACCGCGATGTCTTCGCCGAAAATCCGTACCCGTTTTGCTCCATCAACCAGGTGCCGGCCCAGCGTCCCCTGCGCCTGGAATCCCGTAATCAGCACCGCGCATTCCGGACGCGGCAGGTTTTGAAGAAGATGGTGGCGGATACGCCCGGCGGTGCACATGCCGCTAGCCGATATGATGATTGCGCCGGAACGGACCCTATTGAGCGCCTTTGACTCCTCGACGCTGGCCGTGAAGTGCATCATGGGCAGATTCACACCATTGTCATGCCATTCGACCAGCCGAAGCGCCTGTTCATCGAACAATTCCAGATGCTGCTTGGTGATTTGGGTGGCGCGGTCGGCCATGGGTGAATCGATGAATATCGACAGATCACGCAGGCGGCCCTGCCGGGTCAGGCAATTCAGGTGATAGAGGATTTCCTGCGTCCTTCCCACCGCGAAGGCGGGCATGATCACGTTTCCGCCGCGCCGGTTGGTTTCACTGATGATTGTGACCATCTCGTCGATCGTAGCGGCCTGATCTCGGTGCGCCCGGTCTCCGTAGGTCGACTCCATCACCAGGATGTCGGCTTCGGCGATGCGGGTCGGATCGCGCAGGATGGCCCGGCCCGGTTGACCTAGATCTCCGCTGAACACCAGCTTCACCGCGCCGCCGGCATCGTCAACCCACAGCTCCAGGATTGCCGAGCCGAGTATGTGGCCGGCATCGCGGAAGGCGCAGGTCACATTGTCGCCAAGGGAGAGCTTCTCGTCATAATTCACCGGACGCACCTGGCGCAGGCAGGCTTCGGCATCGTGCAACGTGTAAATCGGCACGGCGCGCATGGTCCGCGCCCGCTTTCTGCTGTGATGTCCACGCGCCGCCCGTTCGGCCTCGGCCTCCTGAATGTGGGCGCTGTCGGGCAGCATCACCTCCAGCAGATCGGCGGTGGCGGTGGTTGTCAGGATAGGGCCGCGAAAGCCTTCGCGCGTCAGTTTCGGCAATAGCCCGCTGTGGTCGATATGGGCGTGGGTCAGCAGGACGAAATCCAGCGTTTTCGGATCAATTGCGAAGGATTGTCGATTGCGCGCATCGGCCGCGCGTCCGCCTTGCAGCATGCCGCAATCGACGAGGAAGCGCAGTGTCCCGGATTCGATGAGATAGCACGATCCCGTGACCTCTCGCGCCGCGCCAAGGAACGTGAGTTTCATTCGGTTTTCTCCTTCCCGGGAGAACCGCGCGTGATGCCGGCGCGATAGATCGCAAAGACCCGTGGCGCTTCTGCGCACATCTTCGCGTAGTCGCCGCTGATCTGCGCCTGCACCACCAATCCTTGGATCATGCCGAGAAACAGCGTTGCCGCGGCGGACTCATCCAGCTTGGCTGAGACGGCACCCGAAGCGCGGGCGGCAGATAGAATGCGGTGAAGCCTTGTAGCGTAATTTCTCATCAATGTTTGGGCGACCTGCTTGGCCGCGGTCGCTCCATTGCGCTGCAGCTGCCCCATTAGAATTCGCGGTACTCCGGGTCGTTCCGCGACAAATTTCACATGCGTCAAGAACATCGCCTCCAACGCATCAACCGGATCCGCCTCGGCGCCGGCTACTTTGTCGACGCGTTCCAGGAGCCGGTTGGAAACCCACTCCATCACTTGGCACCAAATCGCATCCTTGGTCGGGAAATGCCGAAACAGCGCCCCCTGACTGAGCTTCATGCGTCCGGCGATCGCAGTGGTCGTTATGTCTTCCGGATTCCTTGCGGCGGCGAGTTCAATTACTGCTTCGACCGCCTCGTTTCGCCGCTCTTCGGTCGGCAGGTACTTTGCTCGTGACATCGGATAACCTCGGCAAAAGCGATTGCTCACTTATTATTTACTCCTATCGAGATTTGCAACCAGAATCTGCCAAATATGGCAATCCAGATGAAAAAGACAGGATTTCTTGACACTTTACAAAGTATGTAAGCTATTACATTATTGCACAATTGCGTATCGCAGTCTGCCCGATAAAGGATGTTTCCACATGCGCCGCGCCCTAACGCTTACCCTGCCAGCGCTAGCGACAGTTGGTGCTCTAATCATACAACCGGCTGTCGCCGAAACGCTGACGCGGGAGCAGGTTTCAAGGCAGATTATCGACAAGGATCTGACGGCGACACGTAACGGCATGACCGTTCGTCTGCGTTACAATTCCGATGGCAGCATTGTGATGAAAGTCGCGTTCATGTCCGGTGCTGGCAATTGGGTCTACGTCGGGGACGAGCTGTGCATGACTCTCACGAAGGGACCTAAACGCGGCAAGACGTGCGTCACATTCGAGGATCTGGGCAATGGCGCCTATCGCAATTCCGAAGGGCTGATCCTGCACAGACAGAAGTGACCGCCGATTTGGTTTTGGTACTGGTTTGGAATCCGAGAGAAAAATCGATGATTGCAGTGAAACATTCAGCTCAATTCCTTGCGAAGACGGTTCAGGGCGGCCCGCTTTCCCGCCGTCAAGAACATCGACAGCTTCGACTTCAATGCCATCGCATCGTTGAACAAGATGCTGGTGATGGAACTGGCGCGCTGCGACTACGTCAACCGCAACGAGAATGTCATCGCCGTCGGCAACAGCGGCACCGGCAAGACCCATATCGCTCTCGCCCTCGGACTGGCTGCCTGCCAGAAGGGGCTGCCCGTCGGCTTCATCACCGCATCGGCCCTGGTGCACGAACTGCTCGAGGCCCGCGACGAAAAGCGATTGCTGCGCCTGCAGAAGCAAATGGCCAAGGTTCGGCTGCTGATCATCTACGAACTTGGCTACGTGCCGCTGTCGCCGACCGGAGCGGAACTGCTGATTGAGGTCTTCTCGCAGCGCTACGAACGCGGCTCCACCATCGTCGCGTCGAACCTGCCCCTCGATGAATGGACCAGCGTCTTTAGCTCCGAGCGGCTGACCGGCGCGCTCCTCGACCGCCTCACGCACCACGTCCATATCCTGGAAATGAACGGCGAAAGCTATCGCCTCGCACAATCCCTCAAGGCTGCCGGACCAAAGCGGGATCCCGAAGCAGGCTGATCCACAACGCAGCGGCGCGCCGTCATGCGAAGAGGCCCGATCGGGTCCCTTCGCATGACATCATCTGGCGCATTTTTTGCTCCGGCATTAACACGCGACTGACTGCCCTTCGGAAATTACCGAGGCTCTGACATTACGAGATGAGGTTTGGGTGACAGGTTTGCGTGGGTGATGCTTCAGCGATCAGAGTGGGCCGAAATGCTTCTAATTGGCAACCGTGGTGTCTTTGGAGGCATTCTCTACGCACTGGGAGAAATCCCCCCACTGTCACCCAACTTCAATGGTCGTGTGAACTTTTACTATCAAGATGATGCAGTCAGTATCAAATTAATGCAGTTTGCCTTACTCCAAGCGGGCATTTAACCTACAATCGTCCCGTTCGGAATTTTCGTTTCGACGGGTTGCAACGGGACTTCCATCATGCAAGGCAGCACAAAGCATGTAGTCGTGAAGCGTAAAGTATCTGTAATCGGAATCGGCGCCGGGAACCCGGACTACGTGACCGTCCAAGCGATCAATGCCCTCAATCAGGTTTCGGTATTCTTCATTCCCAACAAGGGAACCGGGAAGGCGGGACTGGCGAAGCTGCGCCGCGAGATCTGCGGGCGGTTCATTCGTGGGCACGATTATCGGATGGTCGATTTCGATACGCCGTCACGCGCGCGAACGACGCCTGACTATTCACAGTGTGTGGATGCGTGGCGCGACGAGGTCGAACAGGTCTATGAGCGGCTTCTGGTCGAGGAACTGGATGACGACGAGGAGGGCGCTTTCCTCGTCTGGGGCGACCCGTCGTTCTACGACGGCACGCTGCGCATTCTCGATAACATCCGCTCCAGGGGGAATATCGAACTGGAGTATGACGTCGTACCGGGCATCAGCAGCGTGCAGGCCCTTGCCGCTCGTCACAAGGTCGCGCTCAATCGCATCGGAGAGTCGATCATGATCACAACAGGCCGCAGGCTGGCCGAAGGCTTTCCGGACAATGTTGGCAGCGTCACGGTCATGCTGGATGCGCAGAACGCCTTCAAGTCGGTCGATGGCGAGATGGACATTCATTGGGGCGCCTATGTCGGCACCGAGGACGAAATTCTAGTCGCCGGCAAGCTGCGCGAGGTCTGCGGTGAGATCGAGCGCTTGCGGGCGGCAGCGCGCGAGAAGCACGGCTGGATCATGGATTCCTACATCCTCACCAGGCCGGAAGACCCCGAGGAGGTTTGAGCCAGATAATGCCAAACAAGTGGTGAACTGTCAGTTTTGTTGACTTGGTTCAATAGCGGTTCGGAGCACTTGCAATGCAGCGCGGATTTCCGGGCGCTCTTCAGCATTGTCAGGGTAAACCGCGTAGGCGGGGTAGGGATAACTCGGTGCATCCTCGACTAGTTCGAGCTTGCCTTCATCTACAAGCGGTGTGACCATGCCGCGCCGGAAGTATCCTGTTCCCCCTGTCCTGAGAAGGTACGAAAGCCCGAGTGGTCCGAAACCAACAAAGGTTCCACCCTCGTTCCGAGATGCCCAATGTGTACCGTGCTGGGCCGAAAATGCGGCTCCCCAATCCACATATACATATTCGTCGGGACTTCTGAATCCCGGCTTTGGTGATTTCGCACGCACCAAAACCAGTTGCTCCTCAACCAGCAATTCAACCGCAAAGCCTGGGAGAAGTTGCGGCGAATAGAGGAGCGCAATGTCCAGGGTTCCGGTTCTCAATTCCTCGACAAGCTGACTTGGAAGTCCAACATGAGCGCGTACGGCAAGCCAGTCTTCCTTTTCTTTTAGCTTCACCATCCAGTCCACAAGAACCGGATTCCATAGGCTCATCTCTGCGGCTACACTCACCACTCCATTCTTGCCGGATGGAACCGCTAGTTGTTGCCTCGCCCTTTCCCAAACCTGCACGAACATTTGGGCGAAACGCTCGAACTCGATACCCGCGGATGTCAATCTTGCACCGTTTCGGTTCCGAATGAACAGACGTCGGCCAAGTTCGTCTTCAAGCGTCCTAATACGTGCGCTGACGGTCGTCTGTGTCACATGCAGGCGTTCCGCGGCTTTGAGAAAGCTTCCAGTGTGAACAATTTCCAAAAAGGTGCGAGCGCGATCGATATCCATTGGTGATCCAAATTTTTCGATCTAATAATACATTTAATTCCGTTTGTCTTTGGTTATGTGCGGGCTTAGATCACAACATTCCGTTGGAAACGCCACGCCCTAATCCAACGGAAGGTGGGTGGTCTTGATCATTCTTGACTGTACAGGGTGCGACGAGGCTTGAAACGAAACGCAAAGTCTGGAGGAGGCATCGGCCCTGTCTCGCGCGGTTGGTGTATTGGAGCCCGAACAACTGGGCCGGAGTAATGTTGCTCTCTGGCGGCGGTCCAATTCCGATGCATGCAAGCGCGTAAGCTGTCGAAATGATGATCACTCGCGAGAACGCGATCTCCGTCAGGGTCGCGTTCGCTTTGGATGCTACTATTCGCAGTAGAGTTGAAGGTGTGACCAATGAGCATCTGACCCTGGAAGGATCACGCAGGATTTTGGAAGACCAACTTCTGGACAATTCCCTTCACGGAAGGGGGGCATTCCCATCATGGGAGACACAATCTCCATTCGGGTAAATACTCGCGCAGACGATTGAAGCCTTCTATGATTGGAATCGCCGCATTCTCGATGGAAATTGGAATTGCGCACATCCAAAACGAAGAGTTTTTGATTTGAGGACGTTACATGTTAGAAGACACTCAAACAAATTCCGACCTGTGGATTATAATAGCGATTTCATTATATTATGCATTCGTATTGATCAGGCGTGATAATCGGAGAAAAGAAAAACACGGCTCTTTGTCATTTACAAAAGAAAATACCGGAGCTGGTAGGTTAACGAATCAGGCGAGAATAACTTCTCCGTTCCTTGCGGTCGCGGCAAAGCTCTCCTTTGAAGAGGATAAATTTCTTACAGATGCGAGCCGTGCCTTCGAATTCATTGTAGGCAGTTATGCCGCTGGTAATCTGACCGCGCTTCGTGACTTGCTTGATTCCGCCGTTCTGGAGGGATTTGCGCTTAACTTGAAGGATCAAAGTAACAACCCAAAGCCCACAAGACTAGAATTTGTAAAACTCGACAACGCCGAAATCGTCAGCAAGTTTTTCGATGACGTTGCGGCCACGATAGAGGTCCGGTTCGAATCAGAGTTTTTTCTGACCGAGCGGCGCGCGTGTGAGGAAAGACCCTTGCCGGGAATGGCCAGGCTTTTGCGTACTGCCGACCTCTGGACATTTCGCAGAATGCACGAGTCCATAGATCCCGTTTGGAAGGTAGTTGCGACTGAGCCGGGCTGATTGCATCGGCGTTGGCCCTTCAAAGCATTCTAAGCCGAATTCACGTACTGAACCGTCAAGAGCACTCGAATCTGGTGCTTACCCGGAAACGCTTCGACCGTCCGGGCAAATAGCTATGTGATTTATAGGATTGATAATGTCGGTATTCCGGGAATGGTGGGGTCCTTATCGACGTGTTATCGGTATCTTTTGACGCGCAGCGCCCATCAGGGGTTTAATCCAAAAATATTGTATCCAATGTATTATTAATTTCGTTTGCGTGCAATTGAATTGAGCGACTACCATCTGACTTAGGCAATTCATTGATCATGGCAGGGTTGTGCGATGGCAAATGTTCGAGACGAAGCGTCCTGGTGTCGTGGGGTGTCTTTCCGAAATGCATCCGGTGCAAGGCATGGTGGTGCCGATATCGAAAAAGATGCCTTGTTGATTCTATCGCAAGCTTTCGGACGCTCTGTAATCGCCTTCGGGCGTGAGGAGACGATGGCGTCCGCGATCGCGATAGTCGTTTCCAGTGCGATCAGCTGGAAGCAGGCGGGCGCTTACAAACAGATGTTCATTGCCAATGCGGAGATTCTTGAGCGCTCAAGTTATCTCTAATCCATTCGATGTTTTTCGCTTTTGCGTAAGTTTCGGGAACTGGCGAATTGGGGTGTTTCAACGTTGCGAACCCAGGTTCGGAACCGATCGAGTTTGTCATGAGCAAAGGAAAGGTTGCGGCGTGAGGCAGGAGATCTGGAAATGGGAAACCTTTGACGGGTATGTACTCGACTTCGCACTCGATCGAATGCGCGAAGGTATCCGCGTTGCGATTGTGACTCTCGTGAATGTCGATGGCTCTTCTCCTTACCAAAGGGGTGCCCAGATGGCAGTGACGGAAACCGGCAACTGGGTTGGTCATCTTTCCGGTGGTTGTATCGAGCGCGCCATTGTAGCGGAAGCCCTGTTGGCATTCGACGAAGGCCATTCCCGAAAGGTGCGTTATGGTCGGGGCTCTCCATACATGGATATTCGGCTTCCCTGCGGGAGCGCGATCGAACTGGTAATAGACATCGGAGCGCCGATCGATGATTTAGATCGGGTTGATAGAAGACTTCGACGACGTCTGCGCGCTGATCTTCACGTTCCTGATCCGCAAGAACCGTCGCGCGATGACATGGTCGGTCCGTTTCTGCGGCACTATTGGCCGAAGAAACGAGTATTCATTGCGGGCATCGGCCCGGTTGCGGTTCAACTGGGAAGATTGGCACGTACCGGAGGCTTCGAAGTTCTGCTTGCGTCGCCTGACAAAGCCACCAGAGAGGCTATGGCCAAGGCCGGGATCACGAGCCGAGCAATCAGCAGAACGAACAATGGAAACATGTCCTGGATAGACCCATGGACAGCCGCGGTCCTCGCATTTCACGACCATGAGTGGGAAACGGATTTACTTCCGGCGCTTCTCGAATCTGATGCATTCTACATCGGAGTGTTGGGAAGTCGGCGAACACACCAAACGAGAATAGAAAACCTTGCGTCAGCAGGTTTCGGTTCGTCGTCGATCAATCGAATAAATGGCCCCGCCGGTTTGATACCGCAGACGAGAGGAGCTACCGAAATCGCCGTCTCCATTCTTGCGGAAATCGTGCAAGCGAAACCTCATCTGTACGATACGCAAGGGCTTCTTTCTGTCGTTACTCCTCCGGCCCGGACGGCACGTCATTCCAAAAGAAGGGCGCCAAAGCAAACGGCATGGGCATGACGACGCCGCTCATTCAAAGCACAGCGGAAAAGTGGCGATCCGTTGGAACGGATCGAAGCGATTTGGCCGCCGAAACAGTTGCCGTTCAGCTGGGTGTAGCTGCGGATTCGACGGGTTCGGTGATGCCGCTGTTCGTCATCAGGGATTTTCGGACCACTGGCATCGTGAGTTACGGATGCTCTGGTCCATCAGGGTTTTCATTCTAGGCGGCCGCTTCTCGGTGAAACAAGCGGCGTTGTCTGATGGTTTCGCGTTTGATCCTTTCCCTTTCGATCATGATGAGGTTGCCACGCCCGAAGTAGACGTCGGCGGGGGGTAGATTGCCGAGGCTCTCATGGTAGTGGCGGCACCCGTGATGGCGTCCGGCCAGGGGCGCACAAGGACCGAGAACAGCTTGATGCGAAAGGCACCGATGAGGCCGCCCCACGGCAAACAGTCGACAAAGCCCGAGCGCATGCGGACGGAAGTCGGTGCCGGGCGCACGAAACCATCCTTTTGCGATGAACTTGTCGGTGCGTTTCCTGTTGTCATGACCCCGGATTCAGTGTCCTTGCTTAAAGATATATTGTAAATGTATCTTTTTTGCGTTAGTGCTTCAGCAGGAGCTTGAGGCGGTAGGCGCAGGTGCCAACATTGGGTCAAGCTGTCAACGAACGGAGAGTGAAATGAACATGACCGTCATGCGGAGCTTACCCGTTCAGGATGCGCTTCCTCCGCGGCCGGACGGGTTTACTGGCAGACTGCCTACTCAGGGAGCGTCCACGGTCCCATTAACAGCAGTCGGCGAGGATTTTGAAGCGTTGGTACCGATCTTGGTGGCCGCATTTCGCGATCATGGGCATGTTGGCAACGTGTTGACGCACATTTCCGGCGCGCGTTGGGACAGGGTCGACGAGGCATTACGCCAGATTCTCGATCCCCATGCGAACCAGCGGAAGCTTGGCCTCTTGGCACAGAACATTCTGGACCTGCTTTACGCGAACAGAGGCGTAACAGGGAGAATTGCCAAGCCGTACTTCGAGGAGCTGCTATTTCGAATTTTGCCGAGCGGCGCCGCAGCGCAGCTATGCGCGCACGTCGCTTATCTGTTTTGCGAACTTGAAGCAGAGGCATCCGCGCAAGGAAAGGCACCGTGATAACCCAAGACGCGATCAACGGGCTGGTGTGCGTTTTCGATTTAAGCAAAATTCGCCACGGTATCTGGCATGCAATCATTCGGCAGCTGTTTCCCCATCTCAAGCAAGGTCAAAGCCTTTACGTGATCGTCCACCACAATCCCCGACCGATGAAATCACAGTTGACTGCGACTTTCGCAAGCGAGGTGGTCTGGAACTGCCTGTATTACGGACCTGATATCTGGCGAGCCCGCATCAATCGGGAAACGATGGAATGACCCGGAACGGCGACAGTGAGAGATGCATAATGACTGTTTTGCGCAGCTTTTTCGCACAAGCGGAGAAACCGTTTCGTCCAAGCGGCGACGAGACATGGATCGATGCAGACAGAGATGGGCCGGGCGCAGAATGTCTGGAGAGGATCCTGTTCGCACCGTTTTCCGGACTCTGGTGTGAACCAGTTGCGCTGACCGCCCTTGCCGAGCACCTGGGGCAAGACGGGTTTCGCGCCAGGAGTCGAAAATGAAGGATCTTATGCTTGGCCGGATCATCATGTCCGCAAACGGGTTCAAGAAGGCAATCGGGCCGAGCGATCCGGGCGTTCGCGCCAAACACGAGGCGCTTATCCGGGACGACTTTGACCGATGCCACCCCGGCGACTCTTTCGACAATCTGAAGAACCGTGCGCGCTTTTCGAAAGAAGATCAGGGTCTGCTGCGTGACTGGATGGCAATAGCCGCAGGGAGAGCCAGGCGATCTTTGCAGGATCCGAGAGCTCGAGGAATTCATGGGCGCGCCGACCGGCGACGGTGTCCGGATACATACGCGCCGAAAGGGAAAAGGAATGCCAAAGAAGATCTCGTACACCGCAACGGCGAGCGCAAAGGGCGGACGTGAGGGCCAGGTGCGCAGTGACGACGGCATACTGGACGAAAAACTGGCGGTCCTGGTGCAAATGGGTAGGCCGGGAGGCACGCTGACAAATCCGGAGCAGTTGTTCGTAGCGGCTTATGCCGCCTGTTTCGAGGGAGCGGTGCGGCTCATTGCCAGGACGACTAATGTGGCAATTGGGCCGGATTCGAGAGTAACGGCGAATGTCGGGGTCGGCGTGCGGGAAAAGGGCGGGTTTGAACTAGCAGTTACGCTTGAGGTTTTCCTCGACGGTGTCGACGAAGAAATCCAATGGCTGCTCGCACAAAAAGCCCACGAAGAAATTTGCCCGTGTTCGCACACGACGCGAGGGAACGTGGAGGTGACGATTAAGGCCGCTTGACTGTTGTCGCCCGAGCGACAGGACATTCACCGTAGACCAATTCGAGGCGGGCGTAGATCTCTCCATCTCCCACCCCGCCCGCCCGAAGTCAGGGCGCCTGGACACATGACCCTCTCCCGGCGCCCTGACAACCTTTTTCAGTCACGCGGTCCTGCAAACGGTCAGCGTAGGGACGAATATGCATCACTTTTCCCGAACATTGCGATCAAGCGGGACCCACCAGCCGAAGTCAGGACGTACGATGGCGAAATCGACAAGTTGACAAGGTGTTTCTCGCGCAATCCCGGACAAGGTGGCTGAGTAGATGAACTCACGGATGGCGATGTCTTCGGCACTGTATCTCGGCATAGACACCGGCGGCACTTATACCGATGCCGTGTTGTGGTCCGAAGCCCTTGGTATAGTGGCCAAGGCCAAATCACTGACCACGCGCCACGATCTGGCCGAAGGTATCGCAGGTTCTGTCGAGGCGGTCCTGCGGCAAGCGCTCATTGAACCCGGCGAAATAAAGCTCGTGTCGATGTCGACGACGCTGGCGACAAACGCTCTGGTCGAAGGCCAGGGCGGGCGCGTAGCGCTGGTGATGATTGGCTTTGATCAAGCCGATTTCTTCCGTGACGGTCTGTCCCAGGCACTTGGTTCCGATCCGGTTTTTTTCTGCCCGGGGGGGCATGATGTTCACGGCGAACCCAATGAACTTGTGCTGGAAGATTTTGCGGCGGAATTGCCAACGCTCGAAGCCCGGGTAACCGGTGTCGCCGTGGCCTCCTATTTCGCCATCCGCAACCCCGAACATGAGATCGCTGTGCGCGAATTGATCCACTCGCGCACCCGACTACCGGTGACCTGTTCGCATGAGCTCTCATCGAAACTGGGAGGGCCGCGAAGAGCGCTGACCACGCTCCTGAATGCCCGTTTGCTCTCTATGATCGACCGATTGATCATCTCCACGGAGGGATTTCTGGAAAAGCGGGGAATTCTGGCGCCTCTGATGGTGGTGCGGGGTGACGGCGCGCTGGTCACAGC
Source organism: Oricola nitratireducens (assembly GCF_014904745.1). Taxonomy (GTDB): domain Bacteria; phylum Pseudomonadota; class Alphaproteobacteria; order Rhizobiales; family Rhizobiaceae; genus Oricola; species Oricola nitratireducens. The sequence continues at coordinate 111,422 of NZ_JACZCS010000009.1, read as the reverse complement.
AGAATTTGCCCGAACACGGCCGATCGAGACAGTCCTTTCCGGACCGGCAGCCAGTCTGGTGGGGGCCCGGCACATGACCGGCCTGGATGATGCTGTGGCATCCGACATCGGCGGGACTACGACCGACATCGCCGTTCTCGATGGCGGACGTCTGCGGCTTGATCCGGATGGTGCCACCGTCGGCGGCATGCGCACCATGGTTGAGGCCGTAGCCATACACACATTTGGCCTCGGCGGGGATTCGGAAGTCTCGCTCAATGAACGCTCGTTGGCCTCGGATTTTATCCTTGGTCCGCGGCGGCTTATACCGTTGGCGCTCGCTGCAATGAAGCATATCGATGTCATCCACAGCGACCTGACCAGACAGCTGCTTAACCCAAACGCAAGCAGGCTGGATGGCCGGTTCGTGCTGCGCACAGGTGTGCCAGACAGCCTGGCCGTTGGTTTGACGTTGACCGAGACACGGCTCTATGCGGTAATTTCGGAAGTTCCAATCGCCCTTGATCGACTTGTCGTGTCAACTTCGCAGATCGCCACGATCAATCGCCTGGTTATGCGCGGACTGGTGCATATCGTTGGGCTGACGCCATCAGATGCCGCCCACGCGCTCGGACGACAGGACAATTGGGAGCCTGTTGCTGCAAAGATGGGAGCTGAATTATTCGCGCGCAAACGGAACGGGGAGGGGCATCGTATCGCGGAAGATAGCACCGCCCTGTCAGTAGCTATTCTTGAGGCGGTCACCCGACGTTCTGCGGAAGCCGTTCTTGAAACCGTCTTTACCGAAGACGGACTGGATGGCAGTGCCTGCGTCTCGCATCACTTGGTTCAGCGCGCGGTTGACAGGACTGGAGGCATGGCCGGATTGGTCGTCGCGCTCGACCGACCGGTGATCGGCCTCGGCGCATCGGCATCACTCCACTATGCCGGCCTGTCTCGCTTGATTGGCAATGAGTGCCTTAGCACCGAGCACGCTGACGTAGCCAACGCATTGGGAGCGGTTGTCGGGCAAGTGCAAATGGCGGCGGAAGCTCGTGTCAGTCAGCCCGAGATTGGGCTTTTCCGTCTCAATTCCGGTGCGCGCATTAATGACTTCGAGACGGAAGGCGAAGCTATCGCTGCCGCCGAAGCCCATGTAAAGTCTGTTGCTATTGGCCTCGCCGAGCGCGCGGGAACCGATCAGGCAAGGATTGAGATCGTTCGCGCCATCAAAGTTGCCACAATTGATGGCGAGCGCAGTTTCATCGAAGCTACCATCCTGGCAACAGCTACAGGGCGACCGCGCATCGCTTCCTGATGCGGCTCGCTGTTGCTGCCCGGCAACGATACGGAAATCCGTTCCGCATTTTTTTGGAAACGACAGCGCTGGTGCATGCCGGGATAAACATTCGGCCCGGCTTTGTCAGAGGAAATTTCTGGGTGGGGCAGGGCAGGCGCCTACTGCGCCGCACCGGGATTTCCGGAGGCTGGTTGAGATAAGCTACGCGGTCATGTCCCAGGTTTCCAGAGCTGCGTAGAAGTTCGCTTCGACCCCTGCGGGCGGGATGCTTCCAATGGGTTCCAGCAGTCGGCGGTTGTTCAACCAGTCGACCCATTCGAGTGTGGCATACTCCGCGGTGTCGAAGCTACGCCAGCCGACCTTGGTCCAGCCGTGGAGTGCCCCGAGGTCCGCGAGATAGGAGGCGAACGCCCTCAGGATATCCCGGGCTCTGGCCTCGGCCAGAAAGCCCGTGGGATCGTAATCTTCAAAGGGTCCGCGCATCCGCTCGGCTGCGAGCGAAACCGCGTTCTCGAAGGTTTCTTCGAACCAGGAGCCGCGTTCGCCGCGTGGCGGAATGCTGATTTCCAGTTCTTCGTGCATGGGCCTTCCTTGTCGTTTTCGTTAGCTGTTGCGGAATGGTTTCGACCTGACGGAGGAACGGTCGACCGGAAGCCGGATGCCGCCAATGCCGGATATCGTCGTGAATTCAGGATTGGCGGGAGAGTGCTCCTTGTCGCGGCACACGGGTGCGCCAGGAGAGGACGCGGGACCATTCGCAATAGTACATGCCGAATTCCGCCCAAGGGGAGGAGCTTGAATCGGCACAGCCGCTGGCCGCTACCACAATGAGTTCGTGAACGATCAGTCGGAGGCGATCGCCGCGCGTTGCGCTACAGGCCTCCGGCATAGATCCCCTCCGGCAGCAGCTGCTCGAGCAATCCCTCGGCACGCTTCACCAGGACCCGCTTGGCTTCCATCAGACTGGAATACTTGATCCGCAGGACGAGTTCGCGGACGCGGACGTAGCCAAGATACTGTCCCGGGTCGATCGCGACGATGGCGCATCGCGCGGCGTGCTCAGTTTCGCGGGGATGATCTTGGCGGGTGATGTCAGTCCAAGGCATCGTGCTCTCCATCGAATTTTCGCAAATCGGACGGAATTACAACCTCCTGATATCACCTAATTCTTTTAGGTCAGGCCCTCAATTGTGCAGTGCGTGGCCCAGTGCGCTGAGCGCGGCTTCCTGGAAGCCTTCGCCCTGCGTCGGGTGAGCGTGCATGGTGCCGGCGATATCTTCCAGCCGCGCGCCCATCTCGATTGCCAGCGAGAAAGCGGTCGACAGTTCCGAGACGCCGGAACCGACTGCCTGGATGCCGAGAACGAGATGGTTGTCCGTGCGCGCCACCACCCGGACGAAACCGCTTTCGCCGCCTAGCGTCATCGCGCGGCCGTTTGCGCTGAACGGGAACTGGCCAATCCTGACTTCGCGGCCTGCGGCACGAGCCTCGTCGGGCGAGAGCCCCACCGTGACCAGTTCCGGATCAGTGAAACACACGGCGGGAATGCACCGCTTGTCCCATATCCGATTATTGCCGGCAACGATTTCGGCGACCATCTCGCCCTGCGCCATCGCGCGGTGTGCCAGCATCGGCTCGCCGGTGACATCGCCTATGGCGTAGACCCCCCGCATCGCGGTGCGGCACTGTTCGTCGATGCGGATGAAGCGGCCGTCCATGTCGAGCACCAGTTCCTCGCGGCCCCAGCCTTCTGTGACCGGCTTGCGCCCGACCGTCACCAGCACCTTGTCTGTCTCGACACGCGCCTCCTTGCCGTCGCTGGTTTCGACGAGCAACGCGTCGCCGCTGGCAGCCAGTCCCTTTGCCTTGGCCGACAGCATCACATCGACGCCGAGATCCTTCAGTCGGCGAGCGACAGGCTTTGTCAGTTCGGCATCGTATTGGGGAAGAATGCGGTCGAGCACCTCCACAACCGTGACCTTCGCGCCGAGCTTGGCGAAAGCGGTGCCGAGTTCGAGCCCGATATAGCCGCCGCCGATGACGGCAAGCTTTTCCGGGACCATCGAGAATGAAAGGGCCTCGGTCGACGAAATGACGGATTTACCGAACGGAAGCCCCGGAATCTCCACGGGTGCCGATCCGGTGGCGATGACGACGTTCTCGGTGTGGATGATCTGGTCGCCTGTCTCTGTCTTCACCGCGATCGTCTTGCCGTCGCGAAATACCGCGCGCCCCGCGACGATCTTTACCCCGGCCTTTTTCAGCAGGCCGGCAACACCGTTGGTGAGCCGCCCGACGATGCCGTCCTTCCATGCGACCGATCCGGCGAGATCGACCTTCGGGTTCGAGACGGAAATGCCGAGATGCCCCCTGTCGGCAGCCATGGCGCTGGCGTAGGTGAATTCGTTCGCCACATGGATCAGCGCCTTGGAAGGTATGCAGCCGATATTGAGGCAAGTGCCGCCGGGCTTTGCCATTTCGACAATCACCGTGTCTACGCCAAGCTGCCCGGCGCGGATTGCGCAGACATAGCCGCCGGGCCCGGCACCAATAATAAGGAGCTTGCAGGAGATTTCCTTCATGGCTTCAATCCTCTACGAAGATCATTGCCGGGTTTTCAAGCAGCGTCTTCAGGCGCTGGACGAAGACTGCCGCATCCCATCCGTCGATAACGCGGTGATCAAACGAAGAGGAGAGGTTCATCATCTTTCGCGGCAGAAATTGCGTACCGTTCCAGACGGGCCGCACCATGATCTTGTTCACTCCGATGATCGCCACTTCCGGATGATTGATGACTGGGGTCGTGACGATGCCACCCATTGCCCCAAGCGATGTAATGGTGATGGTCGAACCTGACAGGTCCTCGCGCGTCGCGGTGCCGTCGCGGGCGGCCTCGGTGACGCGTGCAAGTTCGGTGGCGCATGACCATATATCTCGTGCCTCGGCATGGTGTACTACCGGCACCATCAGTCCAGGCGGTGTTTGCGTGGCGATGCCGATATGCACGCCGCCATGCTGATGGATGATGCCTGCCTCGTCGTCGTAAACGGCGTTGAATCCCGGTTGTTTGGCGATCGCATTGACAATAGCGCGCATCAGAAATGGCAGTAGGGTGAGCTTAGGGCGGTTGCCTGCTTTCGCCTGGTTGAGGGCGTTGCGCAAATCCTCCAGCGCCTCGATGTCGACTTCCTCGACATAGGTGATATGGGGAATGCGCGACTTGGCAAGCGCCATCTTCTCGGAGATGCGTCGGCGCAAACCGACAACCTTGATATCCGAGACGGACGTTTCGCGAGCCAGCATCGGGGCACTCGTGGACTGCCCGACCGACAGAAACGCGTTTAGATCCTCATGCGTGATGCGACCTGCCGGACCGGTGCCGGCAACCTGTTTGAGATCGATACCGGATTCGCGCGCCCGCAGTCGGATTGCGGGCGATGCAACCGGCTTTTCGCCAGCGGCGCGTGGCGCTCCGTTCGCGCTGGGGCGAGATGCCCCCTTCGAGCTTACGGGCGGCCGGAGAGCCGCTTCACCCTTCGCCGCCCCTTGCTCATCGTGTTTGGTGGCTGGTTCAGAGGAGCGTGTGTCTTCCGGTACCACTTTCACATTCCGGGCGGGGGCAGTGGGCGGGTTATTCCGTTGGGCCGCCTCGGCCGGCGCTTCCTGCACGTCGTCACTCGCCGTCTTCAGCCGGATCAGCGGCGATCCGACAGCGACGGTGTCGCCAATTTCGGCGCCGAGCCACGCCACTTCGCCATCGACGGGAGAGGGAATCTCGACGGTCGTCTTGTCGGTCATGACGGCGGCGAGCACCATGTCCTCGCGCACTTGATCGCCGACCTCGACATGCCACTCCACGAGTTCGGCCTCGGCGACACCTTCGCCCACATCGGGCAGCTTGATCGTGTGTTCGCCCATGGCGGGTACTACGCCTCCATCGTTTCGACAAGCGCCTGGCCTACGCGGGCGGCACCAGGGAAATAGTCCCATTCCTGCGCATGCGGGTAGGGCGTATCCCACCCGGCGACGCGGGCGATCGGCGCTTCGAGATGGTAGAAACAGTGTTCCTGGACCAGGGCGACAAGCTCCGCGCCGAAGCCCGATGTCAGCGTCGCCTCGTGCACGACAACGCAACGCCCGGTCTTCTTCACCGAGGTCGTGATGGTGTCCAGATCGAGCGGCAGTAGTGTGCGTAGATCGATCACTTCCGCGTCGATGCCGGTGTCCTTGGCCGCGGCCTCGGCGACATGAACCATGGTGCCGTAGCCGAGCACGGTGACGGCGGTGCCTTCTCGGCGCACGACGGCCTGGCCGAGCGGAATGGTGAAATGCCCCTCGGGAACATCACCCAGCGGATGCTTCGACCATGGTGTTACCGGCTGGTCGGGGTGTCCCTCGAAGGGACCGTTATAGAGCCGTTTCGGCTCCAGGAAGATTACTGGATCCGGATCCTCGATCGCCGCCATCAGGAGTCCCTTGGCGTCGTGCGGATTGGAGGGCACGACCACTTTCAGGCCCGATACATGCGTGAACAGCGCTTCCGGGCTCTGGCTGTGGGTCTGGCCGCCGAAGATGCCTCCGCCGGTCGGCATGCGCACGACGATCGGGCAGGTGAAGCCGCCGGCCGAGCGGTAGCGTAGCCTGGCTGCTTCCGACACGATCTGGTCGTAGGCGGGGTAGACATAGTCGGCGAATTGCACCTCGACGCAGGGGCGCAAACCATAGGCCGCCATGCCGATCGCCGTGCCGACGATGCCGAGTTCGGAGATCGGAGCGTCGAAGCAACGGCTATTGCCGTATTTCTGTTGCAATCCCTGTGTGACACGGAAGACACCGCCGAAGTATCCGACATCCTCGCCATAGACGATGACATTCTCGTCGCGCTCCATGGATATGTCGATGGCATTGCGGAGCGCCTCGATCATGGTCATGCGCGGCATGCGGCTAGACCCCCGCCTTCTGGCGTTGGCGCCTGAGATGCGGTGGCATCTCCGCATAGACGCCTTCGAACATGTCGCGCGTCGATGGCTTGCCGCCCGAATGGAGCGTGCCGTGCTTCTCGGCCTCCTTTTGCGCCTGTATCACGGTGTCGAGCACTTCGGCTTCCGCCTGCTTGTGGCGTTCCTTTGTCCATTTGCCGATCCTGATCAAATGGTTTTTCAGCCGTATTACCGGATCGCCCAATGGCCAGGCATCGGATTCGGTCTTGGGGCGATAAGCCGAAGGATCGTCGGAGGTCGAATGCGCGCCGACCCGATAGGTGACATATTCGACCAGCGTCGGACCGAAATTGGAACGCGCCCGCTGGGCCGCCCACTTGGCCACAGCATGAACGGCCAGATAGTCATTGCCGTCGACGCGCAGCGAGGGAATGCCGAAGCCGTGGCCGCGCGCCGCGAAGGTGCCCGAGCCGCCGCGCGCAATGCCTTGGAACGTCGAGATTGCCCATTGATTGTTGACGATGTTGAGGACGACCGGCGCGCGGTAGGTCGAGGCGAATACCAAGGCGGCATGGAAATCGCTTTCGGCTGTCGAGCCGTCGCCGATCCAGCCCGCCGCGATCCTGGTGTCTCTCTTGATGGCCGAGGCCATGGCCCAGCCGACTGCCTGCACAAATTGTGTGCCGAGATTACCGGAGACCGAGAAGAAGCCATGTTCCTTCGAGGAATACATGATTGGCAGTTGCCGGCCCTTGAGCGGGTCGGCTTCATTGGAATAGATCTGGTTCATCATTTCGACCATCGGATAACCGCCGGCAATCAGCAGGCCGGCCTGGCGATAGGTCGGGAAGTTCATGTCGCCGGGCTCCAACGCGCGGCGAAAGGCGCAACTCACAGCTTCCTCGCCCATATGCTGCATGTAAAACGAGGTCTTGCCCTGGCGCTGAGCCATCTGCATGCGTGCGTCGAAGGCCCGCAGCGTCATCATGTGGCGCAGGCCTTCGAGCAGTTCGTCCCCGGTCAGCGAACCCGCCCATGGGCCGACGGCTTCGCCATCGCGATTGAGCACGCGGATGATCGAGTAGGCGAGGTCGCGGATTTCCCGCGGGTCGATGTCGACCGCAGGTCGCTGCACCGAGCCGGCCTTGGGGATTGTTACCTTCGAGAAATCCGGCATGCCGCCCGGCCTGACCTCCGGTTCCGGCACGTGAAACGACAGTGGGCGACTGTTTTTCATCCTATCTCCTCAGGTTGAGGATCTCCTGGCAATCCATCGAGGTGACAAACAGTGCGGTTATCGATGTAGAAAACATCTCTCAACATCGCCGATTTCGAAAGCTTTAGCATAAAAAGCGGCAATTGATCGCCAAGTTCTTTTCAAAAGGCCTTTGGAATCAAACTCCTCATATTCGGTATATGCAAGGAAATTTGCCGCGGGCCGAGAGCTTCATGAAGTGCCCGAAGGCACCAATCCATGAGCTTCGCGAACATGTTCTCGACCCTATGGCGTTGCCTATATAGCGATGCGCAGTTGGTTGTAGGCAGCCGGCGCGCGGTGGGATGTGCGGCTCGCCGCAATATGGCGAGCGTCTCGGGATTGCGCCTGTAGCGTATCTGAGAGTTCAGTTACTTGCCGTCTTGGTCAATCCTTTCAGAGAACGCACCCGAACCCGCGTCATCCGGAACAGACGCGAATGCAGTTCTATGGGGACGTGCCAAGCAGTCCTGGACGAGATTCGAAATCAGGCCGCTACTGTTCTAGCGGCGGCTTCGCGCCCCAGGTCGGAAGTTCGCGTTCTAAATTAAATATCCCGAAAGCGGTCATTGGCTATGCCCAGTCGGAAGTCGAGGAAGGGCGGGAAGGGGACATTCGCTGCAGGCCGAACCAAGGCTGGCAATTTGCCAAGAAGCCGACTTTCGGATTGCAGCAGCCACAGCCCGATCTGTTATTTCTTTGTCCCCGCACAAAGTCTGCGACTCGCACTTCCTGCATGTTCAAACAGGAAGGCGAGGAGAACGTGATGAAAAGCAAGCAGACGATCGATCCCGACATGTTCATGGACGACATCATGCGGCAGTGGCCGGAGACCATCGGCGTGCTTATCCGGAATCGGATGCTGTGTGTCGGCTGTCCAATCGCCCTCTTTCATACCGTAACGGAAGCCTGTGAAGAGCATGGCGTAAACGAAGAGACCTTCGTACGGGAACTGGTGGCAGTCATTCCCGCCTGACAAGTGTCATTTCCGATGGTGGTTTTCCGCGATGAGTAGAAGCTTGTGCGGGTTTCTTACAATCACTTTCTGACGTCCGCCGCGCACGATACCCTCGTCTTCCCATGCGCTGAGAAGCCGGCTGACCGTGTGGAGCGTCGTTCCGGTCATTTCGGCAATGTCCTGGCGCGTTATCGGGAAGTCGATCTCGATGCCGTCCACCGTCTTCCTGCCAGCCTGCTTGACCAGTTTCAAAAGCGCGTTGGCGATGCGCTGCTCCACCTGTGCCGTCGACATCTCCATAACGCGTGCCTGTGTATCCTGCAGCCGGTTGCCGATCGTCTCGTAGGCGCTCGAACCGATCGAGGGGAAGCGGGATAGAAGTTCGGTCCATTCCCGATTCGGCCAGCAGAGCACTACGCAATCGATTGCCGCTATCGCACTGGCCGGAAACGTCTTTCGACCCATGGCGACCGCGATTCCGAACAATTCGCCCTCGTTGATGTATCGTGCGATGACTTGGTGTCCGTCCGGCGCGGTCCTGACAACCCGGATATGCCCCGAGAGCAGGAAATAGAATGAATGCGCCTCCTCTTCCTGTTCGAACACCGCCGCGTTCTTGGCGTATCGCGACGAACGCGCGTCTCTCAGGATGCGGTCAAGCGCCTCGCCATCGAGATCCTGAAACGGTGGCATTCCCGAAATCAACGATCTGTCGAGCATCGGCATGGGTTTCCTGCGCCTCGCGGGTCCATCATTTCATTCGGTGCTTTTTGTTTCCAGTTTGCGCCAGCACAAATAGCGCCAATCAGGTTTGAGGTAACCCCATGTCAACGACCTAGGCGGTGAAAACAAGCACTGAAAGGAAAGAACGATGAAACGGACGATCGCAATAGTTGCGTTGGGAGCTGCATTGGCGCTGGCCGGAAACGCGAACGCGGCGGAGCACGAGGTCCAGATGCTGAACAAGGGCGAGAAGGGGACGATGGTTTTCCAACCCGACTTCGTAAAGGCGGAGGTCGGCGACACGATCCGTTTCGTGCCCACCGACAAGGGTCACAACGTTGAATCCATCAAGGGGATGCTTCCGGATGGAGTGCAGCCGTTTAAGGGCAAGTTCGGCAAGGAAGTGGTCGTGACCGTCGACAAGGAAGGCGTTTACGGGGTGAAGTGTTCGCCGCACTACGCAATGGGCATGGTCGCTCTGATCGAGGTGGGTCAGCCGCCCAACGCCGAACAGGCGGCCGCCGTCAAGCATCCGGGCAAGGCCGGAAAAACCTTCGCCGAACTGTTCGGCCAGGTCGTCGTTTCCAACTAGGGGCATCACGGATGGCGGCGCGAGGCCACGGGCTGGAGGGCCGATTCCTCCGACTTTTTCTGATCTAGGCTGCATGTGCCTGGTCACGGCGATGGAGGCAATTCCATGCTCGAAAACTACATAAACTCCCTTCTCGGGACAGCTGGTCGGATCATCGCTGGGGCGGACGAAGTCGAGGCGGCGGCCATGCTGTTCGAGGCAGCGCTGGTGTTGGATCATGACTGGCATCCGTCGGCGATCCTGCGGTGCGTGCGCTCGCAATTGGTGGCCGACGGCCTTAGTCGCGGAACGGCGGAGGCAATGCTCCTCCAGGCAACCCGCAAACGCTTGGATTTACTCGACTTGACCTTCGCTCGGAGCCGTAAGGCGCGGCTTGGCCGACAGTCGTGCAGCCTTTGTCCGGGCGGTGCTGCACACCCGGGGAATTGGTCATGACAGTACGCAGAAAGGCCATCGTTGCGGGCTTGCTGATGTCACATCCAATCGGATCCGAGGCGCGCGCGAGGTGAGGGCCGAAGCCCGCGCGAAGTAGTGTCAATAGGGCAGGGTTCAAACCAAATGACCTTGGGCAGTCCATGTGCGGTTCAGTAAGGGATTGTGTAAGCTGGTTTGCTTCCTTTCGGGACTTGACTAAGGTCAAAGTCGGCCAAGTTTCGAATTGTGATGTCCTTGCGAATTTAGCAGAGAACCGATGAGCGTCATGTTTGTTTTCTCAACTGCAAGATGCAAGCGGTGGTTTGCAGAGTGCGTGCTGGCCTGCTTTGTTGTGGCTTTTGCCGCCATACCGGGACAGGCGGCGCAGATTTCGCGTTTCCTGCAGAACCTGTCGCCGGCCGAACTGACGGAGGGTGCTACCGGGTTCGGTGCCCTGCGTGACGACATTCCGGCCGTCCCCATACTCAAGGGTTCCGAGGTGGTCGGTTACGCGTTCCTGACATCCGATTTCGTGGGAACGACCGGTTATTCTGGCAAACCAATTCATATCGTCGCCGCTGTTTCCAACGATGCGGTGATCACTGGCGCCGTACTTGTGGAACATTCCGAGCCAATCGTTCTGGTCGGCATCCCGGAATCGAAGGTCCGCGCGCATATCGCCGGATATACCGGGCTAGACCTGCAGGCCGAACTGGCCGCTGGCGGCAGCGCGCATGATCTCGACATCATTTCGGGCGCGACCGTCACGGTCATGGTGATAGACGATTCGATCGTCCGCGCCGGCATCATCGTCTCACGCACTCTTGGCCTTGGGGGGCTGGCGCCTGAACAGAAGGCGGCCGGACTAAAGTACGAGATCGTGCAGGAAGCAGGCGAGGCGCGGGACTGGGAGGCGCTTGCCGGGGATGGTTCGATCCGGAGCCTCAGCCTCGACATTGGCCAGATCAATGCCGCGTTCGAAGCGACAGGCGACAAGAAAGCGATCGCGCGGCCAGAATCGGGCGACGCTTCAGATACGTTCATCGATATGCGGGCCGCCCTCGTCAGCATACCAACGGTCGGTCTCAGCCTGCTGGGTCCCAAGGAATACGCCAACCTCCAGAAATGGTTGCAGCCGGGCGAACACGCGATCCTGCTGATGGGACGCGGACGTTACTCCTTCAAGGGGTCGGGTTATGTTCGCGGCGGGATTTTCGACCGGATACACCTGATCCAGGGTGATGCGGCGGTGCGCTTCAGGGATCGCCTACATCGGCGCGTGGGTCATATCGCGGCCGCGGGCGCGCCCAGCTTCAGCGAAATCGACCTGTTCAAGATTCCGTCCGATGCGGGTTTCGATCCGACCGAGCCGTGGCGGCTGCAACTTCTGGTGCAGCGCCAGATTGGCGCAATCAAGAAATCGTTCCTGACCTTCGATCTCGGTTATCAACCGCCAAAGAAATACCTCCACAATGTCACCGCGCAGACACAGCCGGTTGTTCCCGTCACGGACAGTTCGAGGGAAAGTGCCGCGAAGGCGGCATTGTGGAAACGCATCTGGCGCGACAAGGCGCCGGAGATCGCGGTGCTTCTCGCAATGCTGGGTATACTGACCGCGGTATTCTTCTTCCAGATGTTTGTCACCAAGTCGGAACGGTTCGTATTCTGGTTCCGGATCGGCTTCCTGTTGATGACCCTGGTGTTCCTGGGATGGTATGCCAATGCGCAGCTCTCGGTGGTGAACCTGATGGCGCTCGGCAATTCGCTCGCGACCGGGTTCAGCTGGGATGCTTTCCTGATGGACCCGCTAACGTTCATCCTCTGGTTCTCGGTGGCGGCGGCGCTGCTGTTCTGGGGTCGCGGTGCCTATTGCGGCTGGTTGTGTCCGTTCGGTGCCTTGCAGGAACTGCTAAACCGCGTGGCGAAGCTCCTGCATATCCCGCAATTGACGCTGCCGTGGGGGCTGCATGAAAGGCTTTGGGCGGTCAAGTACATGATCTTCCTCGGCCTGTTCGCGCTTTCGCTCGTATCGCTTCCCCTGGCTGAACATTATGCGGAGATCGAGCCGTTCAAGACCGCGATCATCCTGAAGTTCGACCGCGCGTGGCCGTTTGTGGTTTTTGCCTTGGCGCTGCTCGGCGCAGGGTTGTTCATCGAGCGTTTCTACTGCCGCTATCTGTGCCCACTGGGCGCGGCGTTGGCGATACCGGGTCGCTTGCGGATGTTCGACTGGCTCAAACGCTATCCCGAATGCGGACGCCCCTGCCAGACCTGCGCAAACGAGTGCTTTGTTCAGGCAATCAATCCGATCGGTGAAATACAACCGAACGAATGCCTCAACTGCATGCACTGCCAGGTGCTCTACCAGAGCACCACCAGATGTCCCGTCGTTATGAAAAAAATGAAGAGACGCGAGGTGATCAAGAAGAGCAACGAACAGTACGAACGGGCTCTCGAAAAACGGCAATGAGCAAAGGAGAAATGCCATGTCGACGAACGAAAAACCATCTGGTCTAAACCGGCGCGAACTTATGAGCACACCGGCCAAGCTGGCCTTGCTAGCCGGAACAGGCGTGGCAATGGGCGGTGTGGGTGCGTTGTTGCAGCCGGTGTCGGCGCACGCGTCCGAGGGGCCGAGTCTCGCCCCCGGTGAACTGGACGACTATTACGGTTTCTGGTCATCGGGCCAAACCGGCGAACTGCGCATATTAGGTTTCCCGTCAATGCGTGAGCTGATGCGGGTACCGGTGTTCAACCGTTGCTCTGCAACCGGATGGGGCCTCACAAACGAAAGCCTGAAGGTTCTGACAGAGGGTCTGCTGCCTGAAACGAAGGAGTTTCTCGCCAAGCGCGGCAAGGTGACATACGACAATGGCGATCTGCACCACCCGCACATGTCATTTACCGACGGCACTTATGACGGGCGCTATCTGTTCATGAACGACAAGGCAAATACCCGCGTGGCGCGGGTGCGCTGCGACGTGATGAAGTGCGACAAGATCCTTGAGGTGCCGAATGCCCACGACATCCACGGCCTACGTCCACAGAAATATCCGCGCACCGGTTACGTATTTGCCAATAGCGAACATGAGGCGCCTCTGATCAATGACGGCAAGATCCTCGACGATCCGTCACAATATGTGAACGTCTTCACGGCGATCGACGGCGACGCGATGGAGGTTGCTTGGCAGGTGCTCGTATCGGGCAACCTCGACAATTGCGATGCCGACTACCAGGGTAAATACGCCTTTTCGACCAGCTATAATTCGGAAATGGGTATGAACCTGGCGGAAATGACGGCAAGCGAATTGGACCACGTCGTGGTTTTCAACATCAAGGCGATCGAAGCCGGCATCGCTGCGGGCGACTATCAGGACCTCAACGGTGTCAAGGTTCTCGACGGACGCAAGGAAGCCAAGTCGAAATATACCCGCTATGTTCCGATCCCGAACAGCCCGCATGGTATCAACACTGCGCCGGATGGCGTGCATGTCGTTGTCGCCGGCAAGCTGTCACCGACTTGTTCGCTGATCGACGTGCGCAAGCTCGACGCGCTGTTTGACGAGGATGCCGACCCGCGGTCCTGTATAGTCGCCGAGCCGGAGCTTGGTCTCGGACCGCTTCACACCGCCTTTGACGGCAAGGGCTTTGCTTATACGACGCTTTTCATCGACAGCCAGATTGTCAAATGGGACATGGCCAAGGCGGCGCGGGCCTACGCCGGAGAGGATATTGACCCGATCGTCTCCAAGGTGGATGTGCACTACCAGCCTGGCCACAACCACACGACCATGGGCGAGACCAAGGAAGCAGACGGCAAGTGGCTGATCTCGCTGAACAAGTTCTCGAAAGACCGATTTATCAATGTCGGCCCGCTGAAGCCGGAGAACGAACAGTTGATCGACATCTCGACCGACGATTTGAAGGTGGTGCATGACGGTCCGACATTTGCGGAACCACATGACGTGGTGTTGGTGCGCCGCGACATCGTCAACCCGCTTCAAATCTGGAGCCGCGATGACCCGATGTGGGAAGACGCGCGCAAGCAGGCCGAGGCAGATGGCGTCGTGCTGGAGGACGGTGCCGAAGAGCCGATCCGCGACGGTAATAAAGTACGCGTCTATATGTACTCGACGGCACCGATTTTCAGCTTGGAAAAGTTCACGGTGAGGCAGGGCGACGAGGTGACGGTCTATGTTACCAATATCGATGATGTCGATGATCTGACCCACGGGTTCACGATTAGCAATTACGGTGTCGCGATGGAGATTGGGCCGCAGGCCACCGCGTCGGTAACGTTCGTCGCGGACCGTCCCGGCGTTCACTGGTTCTACTGCCAATGGTTCTGCCACGCGCTGCACATGGAGATGCGCGGCCGTATGCTGGTCGAGCCTAGGGACGCTTGAGTTGATACGCTGCGTGACTCTGCTGCTGCTGGTCCTTTTTGCCGCTCCGGCCTGGAGCGCTGAAAGGCTGGTGCTGGCAAAGCCGGGCGCGCTTCCTGAAGCCGTGGCGGCGGCCGAGGCGGGGGATACCCTCCGTCTCGCTCCGGGCTTCCACGATGGGTCGGTCGTTATCGATCGGCCCCTCACGATTGAAGGCGAGAGTGGTGCCCGTGTCGATGGCGGCGGGCAGGGTTCGGTCTTTCTGGTCATAGCGCCGGACGTGACGATCCGCGGGCTGGAATTAACCGGTTCCGGTTCTTCTCACGAGAACATCGACAGTGGTGTCAGGCTTCTGAAAGGTGCTGACAGGGCCCGTATCGAGGACAACCGCCTGGAAGGCAACCTCTACGGTGTCGACATTCACGGCGCACACGACGCATTGGTCCGGGGCAACGTGATCCTGGGACGGCGCGATCAACGCATGAACAGCCGTGGCAACGGCGTTTATGTCTGGAACGCGCCGGGCTCGAAGGTAATCGGCAACGACATCCGCTGGGGGCGCGACGGGATATTCGCCAACACGTCGCTCGACAACGAGTTTACGGGCAACCGGTTTCGCGACCTGCGTTTCGCCGTCCACTACATGTACACGCATGACAGCGTTGTTGCCGACAATGTCAGCATCGGCAATCACCTCGGCTATGCGGTCATGTACTCACACAATGTGACCATCACCGGGAATGCATCACTCAACGACCGCGATCACGGGATCATGCTCAATTATGCCAATGACGGGTTGGTCGAGGGCAACCTCGTTCGTGGTGTTCAGGATCGCTGCCTGTTCGTTTACAACGCACACAAGAACACGATCAGGGACAATCGTTTCGAGGAGTGCGGGATCGGAATTCATTTCACCGCCGGGTCCGAACGCAATGAGATTCTTGGGAATGCATTCGTCCGCAACAGAACTCAGGTCAAATATGTCGGCAGCAAATGGGTCGAGTGGAGCGATTCGAAGGGCGGCAACTATTGGTCGGACAACGCCGCGTTCGATTTCGACGGCGACGGAATCGCGGATGCCCCCTACCGGCCCAACGACACCATGGATCATGTCTTGTGGACCCAGCCGGCTGCGAAACTGCTGCTTGGCGCACCGGCGGTGCAACTGGTTCGCTGGGCGCAGCGGGCCTTTCCGGCGCTCCTTCCTGGTGGCGTGATCGACAAGCATCCGCTGGCGGAGGCGCCGGATATCAGAATACGAGAATGGGAGCTCGGCGGATGAGCCTCGAGATCACCAACGTGACGCGCCGATACGGTGAGGTGACGGCCGTATCCGATATCAGCCTTTCCATGGCTCCGGGTGAACGGGTGGCGCTGCTCGGCCACAATGGCGCGGGCAAGACCACGTTGATGAAGATGATCCTGGGGCTGACGCATCTGGACGAGGGATCAATCAGTGTGTTCGGGGCGACCCCCGGCAGTCATGCCGCTCGCTCGGCATCTTCCTACCTCCCCGAGAACGTGGCGTTTCATCGGTCATTGACCGGCCGGGAGCAATTGCTGTTGCTGGCCCGCCTGCGCGGTGTCGGGCGCAGACCTGCGGACGAATTGTTGGAGCGCGTCGGACTTCACCGCGCCGCGGACCGGAGGATAGCGACCTATTCCAAGGGAATGCGCCAGCGCCTGGGTCTGGCCCAGGCACTACTTGGCAAACCGCGTGTGGCTGTTCTGGACGAACCAACCTCTGGGCTCGATCCCATTTCGCGCGGCGATTTCTACAATCTGGTCAATGAACTGTCGTCGAACGGAACAGCCGTACTGCTCTCCTCCCACGCCCTCACGGAACTCGAAGCGCGGACCGATCGGATCGCCATATTGCTAGAGGGCCGCTTGGTAGCTAACGCGCCGCTTGCCATGCTGCGTTCACAGGCCCGCCTGCCGATCCGGCTTCGCGTGGCCGCGCGGCCCGAAAAGTCGGACGAAGTGGCAGACCGGCTGGGCGCGGTGCGAACCAGCGGCCGATCAATTGAAATCTCCTGTCTGCAGGACGAAAAGCTCGGCCATCTGGGGCGCATCGCGGCACTGGAATCGCTGATCGAGGATGTCGAGGTCGCACCTCCAAGCCTGGAGGACCTCTACCGATACTACAGCGGCGGTGGTTCGATATGAGAGCGGTATTTGCCATTGCCGGTGCGGAGCTGAAGATCGCACTACGTAACTTTTGGGTCGCGCTCGCGGTCGGACTGACTGCCCTTTTCGCGGCGGTGCTGACATTCGCCGGTTCGGGTCCAACAGGCACGCTGGGTGTCGACCTGCTGACCGTTGCGGTTGCCAGCCTCACGACGCTGACCGTTTATCTGGCGCCACTTATCGCTCTGCTTCTTGCCTTCGATGCCATTGCGGGCGAAGCCGATCGCGGAACGCTCGCCCTGATGTTGAGCTATCCCGTCTCGCGTTTCGCCATTTTAGCCGGAAAACTTTCGGCCCATCTGAGCGTGCTTGCCTTTGCGCTGGCGATCGGTTTCAGCCTGGCCGGAATCATGGCCTGGGGGATCGACGGTAAGGCGGGGGGCGTGTCGGAAACAAGCCTGTACGCCCTGCTCCGGCTGTGGTGGACCGCAGTGTTGCTGGGTGCGGCATTTCTCGGTCTCGGCTACGCCATCTCCAGTCTGGCGCGGCAGCCCGGGGTCGCGGCGGGGCTGGCGATCGGGCTCTGGCTGGTGTTTGTCGTGCTCTACGATCTTGGCATGCTGGGCGCGCTCGTGGTCGACAATGGCGGATTCTTCACTCGGCAGGTCTTCCCCTGGATGCTGGTCGGCAATCCCGCAGATGCGTTCAGGGTAGTCAACATGCCGACGGGCGAGGCCGTCGCGTTGGCCTCGGGGGTGGGCGGCGCGTCCAAAGCAGTTTCACATGTTGTCGCCCTTGCGGCCCTGGTGACTTGGTCGTTTGGTGCATTGGGCCTCAGTTGGGCGGCTTTCAGGAGGATCGAGTCATGAGAATTCCCGTTGCGATCCTTCTTTTCGGATTTGCACTTTCCGGATGCCGTGACACAAACGGGACCGAAACGCCGGACCCGGTTAAGCTCAGCGAGGATGCGGTCGGCCATTACTGCCAGATGTACGTGCTCGACCATTCCGGGCCAAAGGCGCAGATACATCTCGCCGGCCAGCCGGCACCGCTTTGGTTTGCCCAGGTGCGTGATGCTGTCGCGTTTATCCGGGAGCCGGAAAAAACGGCAGAAATCACTGCGGTTTATGTCAACGACATGGCGCGCGCGGCCAGCTGGGAGGATCCCGGTATCGACAACTGGATAGTGGCGGGCAAGGCGACATACGTGGTCGGTTCCGACGCGACCGGTGGGATGGGTGCACCCGAAGTCGTGCCTTTCGGTACCGAGGATGCGGCGAAGGAGTTCGCAGCCAGGCATGGCGGCGATCTCATGCGGTTGAACGACATTCCAGACGACGCGGTGTTGGGTGCGGTCGACATGGAACACGAGGAGGGCAGTTAGGATGAGCACCAGTTTTAATCGACGCCGGTTTCTCCAGATTGCTGCCGCGGCGACGCTTATGCCCGAGACCGCCTTCGCTGCGGGCAAGGCCTTTCGCTGGCACGGGACATCACTCGGTGCGCGGTCTTCAATGTTTCTCGTCGGCGTTGACCAGATACGTGGGCGGGAGATCGCTGTGCGCGTGCAGGCGGAAATCGATCGGCTCGAATCGATCTTCAGCCTTTACCGGGCGGACTCCGCGGTTCGTACGCTCAACGAACGTGGCCGGCTGGAGCATCCGCCGAGCGAATTGCTCGAGGTTCTTTCGCTGTGCGGAGCGTTGGCGGCGATCACCGACGGCGCATTCGATCCGACCGTGCAGCCCGTATGGCGTCTATACTCCGAATGCATGCGGCGAGGCCGAGAGCCTTCGTTCGCCGAACTGGCGCAGGCATGCCGTTCCGTCGGGTGGAGCAATGTCGCCTACGGACCGGACGAGATCGGGTTCGAACAACCGGGCATGGCGATTACGCTCAACGGGATTGCCCAAGGCTATATCACGGATCGGATCGCCGAAATGTTGCGCGCGGAGGGCCTGAGCAATTTGTTGATCGACATGGGCGAGATTGCCGCCGCCGGAGAACATGGCGACGGTTCGCCATGGCAGGCCGGAATCGCCGACACCAAGGGCCGCATCGTCCGGCGGATTCAGCTCCGCAATCGGGCGCTCGCGACTTCCGCGCCGAGCGGGACCGTACTCGATCCAGCCGGACGGGTTGGTCACATTTTCGATCCAAGGACAGGCATCGTGGCCAAACGTTGGAACCTGATCTCTGTTTCCGCGCCTACGGCCGCCATCGCCGACGGTCTCTCCACGGGGTTTTGCGCGCTGTCTCGTCCGGAGATTGGGGCAGTGCTTGAATCCTATGTGCAAGCAAAGGTTGAGACGATAATCTGAAACAAGAGCGCGTGAGAGCGCCCGCTACCGGCGCTGTGCGAGCGCAAACTTCCGGCAGACCGGAACTCGTTGTCGGGGCGTTTCTCGGAAGGGCCATCTGGAGCCGGATCCACCGAGCCGCTAAAGCACGGGCCCTCCGGCGCAAGAGCCCAAGTCAGGCTGAAGCTCTGCGCTTGCACAGGATAGGGCCGTATCTGCCCGCGAACACGAGGAACGCCCCGCTCCACAGCACGCCACCTGTCATCAGCAGCGGCAGGTACTGGAACGGGAGAAGCGGTGCCGCTACCCGGAAAAGGGCACCCAACGTCACGAGGATGTAGATCGCCACCGTCCACCCGTCGGCTTCGATGGCCCGTCCGGTATGGCCGAGGCTCGCCCTGGTCATGACGGCCAGCGTCATGGTGCCGATCGCGCCCGTCGTCAGGGCGTGCAGGGCGGCTGTAGCCGGAAAGACCCCGGGAACGAGAATGCCCAGGCCCAGCAATGCGATCGCGACGGCGAGCCACAAGTAACCCGCGTGTAGGATCGCTACGATCGGTTCGCCGAGTGTCCGAAAACCTCTCCAGCGCAGCATGCGGCCCCCGAGAAGAGTTCCTGACAATGCAAGTAAGATCCCCGTGGCGGACCAGTCCGGCAGGAATGTCCACAGGACCATCGCCATCGCCGTGGTCGCGAGCGCCGCCTTGTCCGGCAGCCCGAATCTGGCAGGAAGCGAAGGGCTCCCCTGCCTCGCCAGCCAGTTGCGCGTGAAGCTTGGAACGATTCGCCCGCCGATTAGCGCGATCAGCATTGCGACCGTACCGAGACCGAGCCGAATGCCGATCCCGTCGAGACCGAAACCGACGTTTTCGAGGTGATGCAGGGCGTTGGCAGTCGTGAAGAGCGTGAGCATTCCGGCGACAGGCGCGTTCTTCCAGTTCCGGCCTGCGATCACCTCGCGCCAAACGGCAGCAGTCAGGGCGACAGGAAAGGCCAAGTCTATCGCCATGACTATCGGCGACGGCTCCGCGCTGTCGCAGGCGATGCGCCCGGCGAGCCACAGGCCGATGAGCACTGCCAGCGGCCACCCGCTCAACGGCAGCCGACCCGTCCAATTCGGGACCGCAGTCAGAATGAAGCCGGCGATGACGGCGCCCAGATAACCAAAGATCATTTCGTGCGCGTGCCAAGAGACCGGAACGGTGTGGAACAGCACAAGCCAGGCGGGAATCATCACGCCGGCCTGAAGCGCGGCCGCGAGGAAGAAGGGCCGGAATCCGTATTGCAGGATCGGAGGCATGGCGGATATTAGCCCCCGCCCGTCACGGCCTGTCGCTGCGGCGGCTCGCTGGCGGCGCAATACTGAGCGGTCGGGATGGTGTTCGGTACTGGTCATTGGACGCTGCCTTCGTGCCGAGCGCGGCCGCTGAAGGTCAGCAGACGGCTGAACGAGGCTCCGCGACTGGCATATTCCGCGACATCCTCGAACAGACATGCAATTTCCTCGAAAGAGGAGAGGTCGCGTTCGTCCGCCGTGAGTTCGTCGATCTCGGTGAGCAGCACCATGACGATTGCGATCGCGTCGCGCATCTTGCGCGCATCCTCAAGTGCGCCTAATCGGCGGATTTCGTCGACTTTCTCGAAGATGCGTCCGGCCTCGTCCTCGCAACGGCAGTCAAGGCCCGCGTCGGCCAATCCCTGGCGCAGTTTCTCGACGAGCGAGAACTCGCCGTTGTAGAAGTCTTCATCTCGCTGATGAGTGATTCTTCGATCCCTTGCACGCATCATTCTCGCTCCTTGCGATTGTCTTTAGGGCTTCTGTCACCGGGAAAGGACGTTCGCGATCGTCCGTCCGAGCCGGGCCAGGCGGGGAAAGCGCTGGTCGTCTCGCACCAGTCGGAAGCCAAGATGGTCAGGAGGAGTGCCGACGGCGCAGCCGCCACTCATCCCCTCCCGAATCAAGTTGGTCATGTAGGCCCGGTGCAATCCCTCGGCGATGCGGATACCGCAATTCTTGTAAGGGTTGCCGACGACGTTGCCGTCCTGATCCTGCTCGGTTCGCGTATAGCAGGCAGAGGTCCATTCCCAGACATTGCCGCCGAGGTCGTAGACCCCATTGCTGTTCGACCCGAAATAGCCTGCCGGATGGAGAACGGGATCTGGCTTGCGAGCAAGCAGCACCTGCTCCCGGTAACGTCGAATCCATGCGATTGCAGGATTGGAAGGTTCGTCGGCCCGGCTGAAAACCTCTCCGGCGAAGCGCTCCGCGGCGACGTAGGCCCATTCCTCGGCCGTCGGGAGCCGCCACCGCTCGCCTGTCCGGTCCGAATACCAGTCGGCATAGGCGCGGGCATCGAGGAAGTTCACCCCGATCACAGGCGCATTCGTATCAGTCGATCGCCTGTCGGGAAGTTCGCATCGTTTCGCTTCGACGCAGCCGAAATACTCGCCGAGGGTGACTTGGTACTTCATGATCTCGATCGGTCGATCGAGCATGACGGCCCTGTCTCCGGGATCAAACTCGACCCCTCTCGCGATGAATTCTCCCGTCGGTTCGAAGTCAAATTCGGCCGGAGCTACGATCACGGTCGCGGTCGAAGGCTGAGAAACCGGAGTCTGCCACCATGCAAGCCCGGCTACGGCCGTGGCAATGCCAACCGAGGTCGCGGCGGCCGCTTCGATCCATGGATGGCTGAATGACATCTCGTCCTCTTGAGAGACTGTCGGGCCGGCACAGGATGCCGGGCCGCTGCCGAATAAGGTGGCGATCAGTTCGTCGGGATTGGCCCAGGAGCCTCAACCTGCTTCATCAGGTCGTCGTTCCAGTCACCCTCGACCACGAAGTGCGCGGTCGCGCCGAGTTCCACTGCCTCGATGAGGTTGTGGTTGACGTAGGCGTAGATGCCGGGCTGAAGGAAGGTGTAGGTAGCCGCGCCGGCAGACCCGCCGCGGATGAACCAGGTTTCCAGGTTCTTCGCGGGCGGATTGGCGAACTTGCCTTCTTCCCATACATGGTCACCATGGCCGCCGATCAGGTGGGGACGAGTGTCGCGGTTCGCCTGTGAGTGAACGATCAAGACCGTCTCGCCGACTTTCGCCTTCATGGCGTTGTCGCCGGTGAGGGCATCCCTGGCACCATTGAACACGACATGGGTCGGCACGAGGCCGCGCATGACCTCGACGGTGTCGGCATAGGAATCGCCGGGCGACTCGTAGGTCTTGAAATTACCGTCCTCATCGCGCGGGATGTAGAAATCGTTCTCGCCGATATAGAAGATCTTGTCGTAGCGAACAGGTTCGCCCTTCTCGTTCTTAAGGCCGTCGCGCGGCAGCACCATGATCGCGCCGCTCATGCCGGAAACCACGTGCCACGGAATCATCGCGCCGCCAGGCGCGCAGTGGTAAACAAAGGTGCCCGAGCGTGTCGCCTTGAAGCGCAGCTTGGTCTGTTCGCCCGGATTGATGAGCGTCAGGGCGCCGCCCCCGAGGCCGCCGGTCGCTGCGTGGAAATCGATATTGTGTGGCATCGAATTGCTGGCCGGATTGACCAGCGTAAGTTCGACATAGTCACCTTCATGAACGACCATAAGCGGGCCGGGGATAGAGCCATTGAACGTCATGCCCTGCAGGGTGGTGCCTTCGTCGTCGATAACGACAGGCTTTTCCTCGATCGTCATTATGAATTCGACGACTTTCGGGCCGCCCTTGGCAACCTGATCGTGTGCATGCACATAAGGCGGCGCGACCAGCGTCACCTTCTCGTGCGGAAGAGAGGCGATGTCCGTCGTTTCGGCTGCTGCCACTGCGGGGGGCATTGCGGCGACGACTGCGGCAACGCCGGCGGTCATCATGGCTTGTCTTCTCGTCAACATCTCCGTTCTCCTTGTCATCCCTGGTTTGGATGGCGAGGTTTTATGAGACGGTTCACTTGCCTTCTTTGTGTTTGCGCAAACTGCTGGCGAGAAGGGTTCGTTCATGACATGGGCAAGGGCGCTTCATGTCGTCAGCGAAGTGGCTAACGCCCGCGGATAGTCCGCTCCGGATAATCAAAGGAAATTGATCACGCACGGCGAGAATATGATTGAAGATGAGCGCTTGGCGTCGACCGAGAGGCAGTCGCGCATTCAAACATGGAAGGAAGCGTTGCTACCTACTCATTCACCCAGGGCGAGGAAAGAAGAACGCGTGCTGAGGCAATCGCGGCAATGGAAATTCCGGCGGAACTCGAGAACATCATGCAGGACGAACGCGATCCGCCGTAATCTGACGAATTCGCTTGCCTGTACGAATCCGCAGCGGATTTCGCGATCCGCGGCGTCCGAATCCCGTCGAAGGTCGCGAACATGTCCGCGTGCGGGCACACCTAACTCCTTGTTGAATACGCGATGCCGCTGCTTCCATTCGGACATCTATTGACAACACGACTCTACCTTATTAGTTAGTGATCAATAACTAACTAAACGGGCTTGATATGGTGCGAAAATCCGCCGACGAACGCAAATCCGAGATCGTGATGGCCGTGCTACGCCTTGCCGATGAACTTGGGCCCGACCGGTTGACGACGCAATCGATTGCTGACGAGGTCGGTCTGACCCAACCGGGAATCTTTCGCCATTTCGCGACGAAACAAGCGCTTTGGCAGGCAGTCGCCGAATTGATCGCGGACAAGATGAGCGCAGCCTGGCAGGATGCGCTGTCCAGCGGGGATGACCCGCGGGAGCGGATCAAAAGCCTGATACTGGCGCAGCTCAAGCAGATCGAAACTTATCCGGCGATCCCCGCAATCCTGTTCTCGCGCGAACTGCAGGCGGACAACGAACCGCTGCGGAAGGCATTGCTTGGCGTGCTGGCACGGTTTCACGCGACCATCACGTCCGAACTCGCCGACGCGAGAAAAGACGGAATTTTCCGCCGAGACCTCGATCCGAAAGACGGAGCGATCCTGCTGATCTCCCTGGTCCAGGGGTTGGCGATGCGATGGTCGCTCGGGGCGCGCACGTTTTCGATGGAAGCCGAGGGGAGGCGCCTTCTCGACGCGCAGATCAAGCTATTCCAGTCCGGCCCTGCGGGAGCGACATCATGATGCGCCGAAGAACCCGGATCCTGCTCGGATTGGCCATCGCATTGGCCGTAATCGGCGGCGGTTACTTATTTGCCAATGAGCGCCCCCTGCTCGTTCCGGTCGTGACACCCGAGGAAGACGTCGCGGTTCGCGTCTACGGGCTTGGCACCGTCGAAGCGAGGATCGTTTCAAAAGTAGGATTCGAGGTAGGCGCGGCGCTGACCGAATTGGCGGCAGACAACGGTGACACCGTCCGCAAAGGCCGGATTCTGGCCCGATTGGACTCTGCGGAACAGGAGGCCAAGGTATTGCGCGCCAAGGCTGATTTGGCGGCGGCGGAGGCCGGGGTTGGCAAGTCCGAAGCGGTCATCGTGCGAACGAAGGCGGTTCTTGCTCAGCGCGAGGCAGCCAATGCGCGTCAACAGGAATTGGTGGGCCGCAGTGCGATCTCGACGCAAACGGCCGAAGAAGCGCAACGGGATGTGAACATCGCCGCGGCCGATCTCGCTGTTGCGCAAAGCGAACTGGACGTGGGGAAGGCCCGGGTCGCAGATGCGCGTGCGGCGCTTGCCTTTGAAACGGTGCAACTGGAACACCACGTCCTCAAGGCGCCTTTCGACGCCGTGGTCGTCGAGCGCCATTCCGAGGCGGGCACCGTCGTGCATGCCGGTGATACGATTTTCACCCTGATGGATCCCCGGACCGTATGGACCCTGGCGTATATCGACGAGGAGCGAGCGGGCAGTCTCGCAATAGGCCAAATCGCGGAGATCCGTCTTAGGTCATTGCCGCATGAGGTTTTCTCCGGATCGGTTTCGCGGATCGGCATCGAAAGTGACCGCGTGAACGAGGAGCGGCGTGTATGGATTACATGCGACGTTTGTCCGCCAACGGCGTTTCTCGGCGAGCAGGCCGAAGTATGGATTACGGTTGCCGAACTCCCCAACGCCCTTCTGGTGCCTGAAACCGCGATAGAAGGTTTCAATGGGCATCAAGGCCTCGTCTGGGCGGTGCGCGGCGGCAAGCTCAGCAAAGTCCCGCTGCTATTCGGCCACAGGACGGAGGATGCCCGCGCGGAAGTAGAAAGCGGCCTTGCGAACGGCGCGGAAATCGTGTCAGCGCCGGTGAAGGGATTGACCGAGGGGCGTCTCGCGCGCGCAACGGGCGGGAGCGAGCAATGAATCTTGCTTACCGAGACGTGCGGCACAACCTTTTTCGCTTCGTTTTGACATGCCTTGGGCTTGGCCTGTTGATGTCTGTCGTTCTGGCGATGATCGGCATCTACAACGGGCTCGTCGCGGATGCGCTCAATTTGGTGAAGGCGCCGCAAGCGGACCTGTGGGTCGTCGAATCCGGCACCAAGGGACCATTCGCCGAAGCCTCCAGGATCCCGGAGGACACGAGGGAAGCCGTGGAAAGGCTGCATGGTGTCTCCGAAGCCGGAAACATAACCTATCAGACTGTCGAAGCCCCCTTTGCAGGGAAGACATTGCGCCTTTACGTCATCGGCTATGAGCGGGATCGTCCCGGTGGTCCCGGCGACGTCGTCGAAGGCCGCAAAATCGTGCAAAGCCATTTCGAACTAGTCGCCGACCGCGATACCGGTTTGATCCCGGGGGATACCATCCGGCTCGGACGCAACCGGTTCAAGGTCGTCGGGCTGGTTGAAGACACAATGAATTCCGGCGGTGATCCGGTGGTCTTTGTCACACTGGCCGATGCCCAGACGCTCCAATCCCAATTGGCTCCGCCAGCGGCGCGAGTCCAAGCAGCACGCGGCGCCAGCGCGGAAATCGCGAAGACCGTCGCGGCCGTAGTCGCACGCCTTGATGCGAATGCCGACATAGACGCCGTGGCGCGTACCGTGCGCCAATGGAAACATTTGTCAGCCATGACGCAAGCGGACCAGGAACAATTGTTGATTAAGTCCGTTGTGGACAGGGCGAGGCGTCAGATAGGCCTGTTTCTGGGAATTCTCCTGACGGTCTCCGCCGTCGTCATCGCGCTGATCATCTACACGATGACGATGGAAAAGCTCAAGCAAATCGCCACACTGAAACTGATCGGCGCACCGGATCGTACGATCGTCGGCTTGATCGTTCAGCAGGCGATTGCCCTTGGCATGGTCGGGTGGGCGTTCGGCCTTGTCCTGATCACGCTGACTAAGGACGGCTTTCCCCGCCGCGTCCTTCTTGAACCATACAACGCTGCGGTTCTGGCCGGCATCATCCTGGTTGTTTGTATCGCGGCGAGCGGTCTCGGCGTGCGGGCGGCACTGAAAGTTGATCCGGCGACGGCAATCGGGGGATAGGAAAATGTCCGGGCAGACGCGCGACGCAATCGTCGAAATCAGGGGACTGTCGAAGCACTATGGCGAAGGACACACGCGAGTCGATGCGCTGCGTGATCTCGATCTCACCGTCCGCGCAGGGGAGGTCGTTGCATTGCTGGGCCCTTCCGGTTCGGGCAAGACAACGCTGTTGAACATCATCGGGTGTATTGTCGAACCGACGGTCGGCAATATCCGGCTTGACGGCGAAGAGGTCTATGACAATCGCTGGCTGCGCGGTGATCTGCGACGGCTCCGGCTTGACAAGATCGGCTTCATTTTCCAGTTCCACAACCTGCTGCCGTTTCTCAATGCCCGGGACAATGTGGCGGTGGTGCTGCGACTGGCAGGCAAGTCCGGACCCGAGGCACAGCGACGAGCCACCGAACTGCTTGATTACCTGGAGGTTGGAAGCCGCAAGGATTCGATGCCTGCGCTGCTCTCCGGCGGGGAGGCGCAACGTGTTGCGATAGCGAGGGCGCTCGCGAACAGCCCGCGGATCATCCTGGCTGACGAACCGACTGCCGCCCTCGATTCAAAACGAGCGGGGATCGTCATGGACCTGCTCCGCAAACTGGCCGCCGAACACGACGCCTGCATCATTGCCGTAACCCACGACGAGAAAATTTACGATCGGTTCGACCGACTTTTCCATCTACGGGACGGTCGGCTCGACGGTGCGGAGGGCGATCAGAAATGACCGAGAACCGTCAGCGCTTGAAGGCATTGAAAGTCTCTGGCGCGATTGCGATTATTTTCGGGGCGTTGACCATAGCCGCAGGCGGTCGTGCGCTCTTTGGCGGTGCCGCGGCACGAGCGGCGGTCGGCGATGCGGTGCCTTTCGTGCTCTGGTTCAATTTCGCTGCCGGCTTCGCATATGTGGCAGCCGGAACCGGGTTGTGGTCGCTTCGGCGTTGGGCGAGCTGGCTGTCAGTGCTTATCGCCGGAGGCACGGCACTGGTTCTTGTCGCATTCGCGTTGCACGTCTTCCTGGGCGGGGCTTTTGAAATGCGTACAGTCGGAGCCATGTTCCTTCGAACATTCGTGTGGGCAGCGATCGCTGTAGTTGCAATGCGCCACCCGACACGGTGAGCGCGATCGACGGCCGAACCCGGGGCGAATATCTCCTAAGTGCGATCGCGCCTGAGAGCTGGAGGAAGCGGACGATCGCCGAAGTTGATGACAGAACGCCCCATTACCTTGCCCGAGGGGTCGACCAGTATGCGCGCGCGCCTCCCATTGAAGAAAAAGGTCAGGCGGAATTCTCCTTCATTTTCGTCGATGCCCTTTTCGCACAGACTCGTTATCGCCTTGGCGCGCAGGAGCTCTGGAATATCAGCTGGTTGGACACCGAGCATCGGTGCCAGCGTCCGGCAATCGACGGTCAGATCTTTGTCGTCAACTTCCACCAGCATCGCCCGCTCTGTTGTCTTTCCGGACATTGGGAGTTCGCCCTTTCCACCACCTATGCTCGATGAGCCCCATTTTCGCGTCGTCGCTCGCGCTGCCGAATTGCCCTCGCAAAATAAGATATATTGTATATATATCTTTTATCAAGTACAGCTTCGGCGACGCTGAACGCGACGAGCCGTTGCGAAAACGCGAACAAATGTGGAGAAGACCGATGACACTCGATGACGGAAGCGCCGCAAAAGCGGGTATCGCCACTTACAAATCCGTTGATGCCGAACAGGAAAGAACGCTGCTTCCGATGCTTGTCATCGGCCTCGTTCTGGCCGTTATAGGCGCCTTGGCGATAATGGCCTTTGTTTGATGGTTAGCGCGGACCTTCAGGGCCGAAACCAGTCAGGGACAGCGGTCCCATGCGACTGACTACATTTTCCGATTATGCGCTGCGGGTGCTCATGTACGCCGCCGCCGAGGCGCCCCGACTGATAACGATCGACGAGACCGCGGCGATCTACAACATCTCGAGGGCCCACCTGATGAAGGTGGTCAACCTTCTGACGAAGGCCGGCTATCTGCGGGGAGTGAGAGGCCGATCCGGCGGCTTCACATTGGCGAAACAACCGGAGGACATCAACCTTGGCAGTGTGATCCGGGTAACCGAACCTGATTTCGCTCTGGTGGAGTGCTTTTCACCCGACAATGAGTGTGCCCTGTCGAATTGCTGCCGTTTGCCCGGCCTCCTCAACGACGCGCTTGGCGCTTTTATCGCGGTTTTCGACCAGCATACGCTCGCGGACATAGATGTCGGTCGGGCGCGCTTTGCTGTGTCGAATACAATAAAGCTGAAGCGTCGTGGCCCCACTGCCATTTCGCAAACCGCATAGAAATTGCGGCACCAGGTTCGCCAAGATGGGGCCGATCCTCATGTTACCGTTCGAAGGCGACTTCGAGCCGATGTGGAGGAGGTGACGGTCAGGCACATTTTCTCGATGGATCAACTGGTCGTCGTCTGAGTCTGTGCTTCAACACAGTTCGCAACTCAACTCATTAGCCTGAAGAAGAAAATCGCGCTCATCGACACCCCCACAGCAACCACAATGCCGCGAACGACCAATCTCGGCATCGCCCGGGCGATCGGCGCGCCGACGTATCCTCCGAAAGTCGATCCGACCATCATTAGAGCCGCCTGTGGCCACTCGACCAGTCCGGCCAAGGAAAACGCGGTTACGGACATTACCGAGATCGCGAGAGATAGCCCGTTCTTGAGTCCGTTCATTTGATGGATGTCTGTCATCCCCCACAGGGCAAAGAGAGCGAGCAAAACGATGCCCAAGCCACCGTTGAAATATCCTCCGTAGGCGCTGACGAGAAACAGCAGCATTGCGCCGTCCGACCTAACGGTGCGGCTCCGGGTCATCGCCCAGGATCTGATGGATTCTCCGAAAAGGAACGTGAGCGTCGCGCCAAGCAAAAGAAATGGTATAATGAAAGAAAACGCCTCGTTCGAAGACACCATCAACAGCAGGGATCCGGCTAGCCCGCCTGCGAGTGTCACGGAGACAAGGCGCAGTAGCCGGCCAACTCCGATCTTCGCGAGTTCTCCGCGAAACCCGGCCGCGCCGCCAAGATAGCCCGGGAAGACCGCAACCGCGCTTGTGGCGTTTGCAATGACCGGCGGCACTCCGGTGAAGACGAGCGCCGGAAACGTCAGAAAAGTGCCCCCTCCGGCGATCGTGTTCAGAATTCCGGCTGCGAACGCAGCGCACAGGAGCAGAAAAGAGTCGACCATGAACTTGCATTCGCGCCGGACCAGAGTGGAAGCAAGTCCGACGGAGAGCAACCTCTTCTCAAACCACAGCAATTCGCGATTTCGGTGTCAATTGTGCGGGGGCCGGTTTCGGCTTGGTTTCAGTGCTCCACTGATAGCAGGATTGCACCCGACAGCCACATCAGGATGCCGGTGGCGATGATGCCGCCGCCGGTTCCGGGAGTCATGAAGGGCAGATGGTTCTCACCTGTCGACGCTTTTCCGGCGCAGTAGAAAACGATGCCGAGGAGAGCCAATCCCAGCCCCGCCAGCAGCAGTTTCTCGCCGTCATGCAAGCTTCGCGTTTTGCCAGCCACGGTCTTTTCCTCCTTCGAAGTTTCGGGAAGTCTCCTGGTCAGACATGCGAACGGCTTGATTGTCCTCGACGTCTGCCGCTGATGCGCTGCACGCCGACAATTGCCGTTCCAGGTATTCCTTCAACGCGACGGCGTTGTTCATTTCGTCGTTTTTCGCACCGTAAACGAGGGTAACCGGACCGTTCCGGAGGCTCTCCAGGATTCGCGTTGTCTCCGGCTTCTTGCCGTCCAGTTCCCGGAAATAGGCCGTCCGGAACACGTCCCATTTCGCGGGATCATGGCCGAACCAGCGCCGGAGGCCGGAACTGGGCGCGATGTCTTTCGCCCATTCGGCGATACGCAGGCGTTCCCGCGCCATCCCTCGCGGCCAGACGCGATCCACCAGTATCCGCTGTCCGTCGGAAATCCGTGCCGCGCGATAGGCGCGCTTGACCCGGATGCCCGTCATCGGGGCCGTTCCCATTGCTTGTCGCCAAGGATTATCCAGTCCAGCGGCACGTCGTGCGGTTGGGGAAATATGGTGTCGATTTCGGCAACCGGATGGCCGACGCCTATCGTCAGCGCGCGGTGGGGGAGGTTCGCGAGTGTCCTGTCATAGAATCCGCCGCCATAGCCCAGACGGTAGCCTGCACGGTCCGCACCGACGACAGGAGAGATCACGATTTCCGGAACGAGTGGCCGGTCCGCCGCCGGAACTGGGATATTCCAGACGCCGCGCTCCATCCGGCAACCCGGTCGCCATTCGCGAAACACAAGCGGCTCACCTTTTGCAACGACGACGGGCAGAGCAATCAGGGCTCCCTGTCCGGCGAGATCCTTCATCCAGTCCCGCAGGTCCAGTTCGCCGCGAAATGGCCAGTAGAGACCTATGACGGCGCGCGGAAACACGGTTGTCAGCCCGGTCAACGCCGCTGCTACCCGCTTCGCCACGGCCACGCGTTCCTCGACCGGGACAGCGAGACGCGATGCGATCAGCCGGGCACGTTCTCCCTTTCGCCAGCGCGCGACATCAATCTGCGTCTGAGGATCAACGGCCTCGAAGCCGTTCCAGCCCGCTTCAAGTTCGTGAGCGAAACAGGGTGGCGATGAAACAGTCGTATTGCTCATTGCGGATGCTTTCCTGCTACCGCGGGAGTCGAAAGCGCTTCCCGCGCATTTCGCATTCTCCTCCAGCGTCAAATATTGCGAAAGCGAATTTTAATTGTAGATAACATCGAAAATAGCGATACATTGAGTTCTGCCATGAACATCGAACAAGCCAGGACTTTTCTCGCGGTGGCCGATACCGGCAGCTTTGTTGCCGCTGCCGAACGACTGCATGTGACCCAGTCCACGGTGAGCGCGCGCATCGGTGCGCTGGAGGAAACGCTTGGCGCAAGACTGTTCGTGCGCAACAAGTCCGGCGCTACGCTGACCAATTCCGGCGGGCGGTTTCTGAGATATGCCGGCCAGCTCGTGCGCACCATGGAACGCGCGCGTCAGGACATCGGGTTGCCGAAACAGTTCCGGGACCGCGTCGTCATCGGGGCCAGGATCGGTCTTTGGGACGGCGCGATGGTGGATTGGTTTGCCGAACTGCCTTCCGTATACCCCTTCGTTTCATTCCGTGCGGAAATCGGCTTTGAGCCGGAACTTATGCAGGGGCTGGTCGAGGGACGCATCGACATAGGCGTCATGTTCACGCCCCAGCGCAGACCCAATCTCACAATCCGCCCGTTACTTACGGAACACCTCGTCATGGTGACATCGGCGCCGGACGGCCGTATGCGGCCGGAAGCCTATATTCATGTGGATTGGGGGCCGGAATTCGACAACCAGTTCAGCGCCAGCTTTCCCGAATTCCCGGGGCCGGCGATCACCGTGAACATCGGATGGCTTGGCCTGCAGAACCTCAAGCGGAATGGCGGATGCGGGTATTTTCCGCGCCGTCTTGTGGAGCGTCGGCTTGCCGAGAAAACACTGTTTGTCGTTCCCGATGCGCCGGTTTTCGAGTTGCCCGCCTGGGTGATTGTTCGAGAGGACCGCAGCGAGTCGCTGATCGATCCAATGGTCAGCGGGCTCGTGCAGGCCGTTTCCGGGCCGACCGCGCCAGGAGAGCGATGAGAGAATACAAAGTCCGGTCGACAGTGACAAACATTGTCGCGTTTTCCTTGTTCTGGAACAAAGACGAAATCTCAGCAGATGCGACTCTTTCAAAGCGATGAACTCGGAGGAGCGCATAATGGGTATCTTCACCAAAATTACCGAAAGAATGGATCGCCAAGCTCATTTGATGGGCGCGATGATGGAATGTCTGGATGTCGACATCGAGGCGGCGGGAACGGAAGCCGCGGGCGCCAGGTTGGAGCGTGCTGCCCGGTCGTGCCTGATATGCCGAGACAGCGACAAATGTGAACGCTGGCTCACACATAGTTCGGCGACCGGTGTCGAAGCGGAACCTGAGTTCTGTCCCAACAGATTGTTTTTCGCCACCCATCGAAGATAGCCATATCCTTTTGTCAAAGGCTTCCGTCTCGTGCGCAGGCGGCAGCGGACTGTGGCCGGAGCTAGTTGGGCTGCGCCTGCAATGTGCGCTGCTCCCTCGCACGGAAACGGGTTTTCCTGCCATTGGCGATCCGCTGACAGGTTCCGTGTTGCCGTGCTTTCCCGGTTATCCGAGATCCTTGGCGCGTGTATCAGGGCGCAGGGAGGTGCGCACTGGCAAACCGGCTTGTGGCAGGGGCGCGTTTTGCGTTGCGGGTGACACCATATGGCATTAAAGTGATATTGAAAATACCACTTATGGAGCGCTGATCGTGAATGTGAGAATCGAGCAAGCCCGGCCGACACAGGAAAAGCCGCTGAGTGATGAAAGCGTAGACAGGGATTTCATCGGGCGATTGGTGCGGGAATTCTATCGACGCGTGCGTTCAGATGCCAGGCTCGGTCCGATTTTCTCGCGCGAGATAAAAGGCGATTGGGAGCCGCATCTGGAGAAGATGACCGAATTCTGGTGCTCCGTTATTCTAAAGACCGGAAACTATTACGGACGCCCGGTTCCGGCCCACACGAAACTCGCGGACATCACCGAGGATGACTTCCGTATATGGCTCGGAATCTTCGGGGAAACCACTCGCGACATCTGCACGCCGGAAGTTGCGCGTGTATTCAATGAGAGAGCCGAGTTGATCGCGAGAAGCTTGCAATACGCGATGTTTTTTCGGCTACCGGCGGCCTGACAGCAGTTGAATATTTTATGCGGATGACATCCGAGACGGATTATGCGCTCAGAATGCTGATCCATCTCGCTGTGGGCAATGGCCGCCCGTGTACGGTCAACGACGTTGCCGAACGTTTCGGCCTGTCTCGCAACCACCTATTGAAAGTGGCGGCGAGGCTCCGCAAGTCCGGACTCATCGAAGCGACCCGCGGACGGGCCGGTGGCATACGTCTTGCGATCGTTCCGGCGGACATCAACCTTGGCAGCGTCATCCGTCGGATGGAATAGGATTTCGCGCTGGTCGAATGTCTGCAGGAGGACGGCGGAGCATGCCTGATTTCTCCGTCATGCCGCTTGAAAACAGTGGTGAACGAAGCGCTCGAAGCTTGGCTTGCGGTCTTCGACAAGTACACGTTGGCTGACCTTGTGCGCAATGAAAGGGCGCTCTACGCACTCCTCGGCGCGACTTGGGAGCCAGATAATCTTGGGGGCTCCATTCCGACGGGGCCATAGAAACTCCAGCAAGAACCTAGCCAAATGTTCCAGAATACGGGCTTGTGGGGATGTGAGCAGTGACTTTCGATTGCTCGTTAAGTCCCGCGTTCGGCGGTCAATGGATTCGACTTGGGGGCGCGAAACGACCATTGAACGAATAGCTCTTTGATGTTGGCTCTGGGCCGAGAGCGCCAGTTCCAAAAGCTTGACCGGATGCCTTGGTAGAGCCCGTCAGCGAAATTGGTGCGATCGCGTCGCATTGCCCGCTATCGATATTCTGAATGCCGGAAGCCCCAGTCCGCAATCGACCCCACCCCGGCCATTCGCCCAACTAGCAGTGAACAACCGCTTGCTCCCCGGCATCTAACAAGTTCAGCTGCTGCAATCAGGCCAGGCTCATATGAGCACTGTCTCGAGCCATGAGCGATGATCAAGGTCGTGTGGGGTTATCGGGAAGACGGAAAGCTCTGCAGCGCGATTTGTCAGGTGCGACTGACTTTTGTCCTGCCCGCGGGTTTCATTTCTTTGTTTCATGCGCCGCCCCCACCGATGGTCTGACCATCGGCCGCAACTCCGCGGTCGGGGAGGGCGGCAGGATGATGTCCGGTCTTCCGCGTATCGAGAGGACGCTATGATCGCCAACCCTGTTTGGTGGGAACCCGAAACCGTGCTGGAGGACTGGGCGATCGCCCTGACCGCCTCGGGCAGTGCACATTTCCTCGGCATCCGGAACGGCGGACGCAACGGCCGCCTGTCCACGGAGATCGCCGAGTTCGATCTCCAGGGGGATGATCGGCATGACGCAGAGCGGCCGCCGCTACGCATTGCGAGGACAGCGGCGCGACTTCATGGCATCGTGCTGTGGACGATGCTGCGGGGGCCGCTCCGGCGAGCCGATGCCGGACTTCAATTCCGCAGAGGAACTCGAACTCGCATTGCGGCCGGCCGCGAACGCGATGAAGTCCTGAGCGACCGTATGACGGGCTTGGCGATGTCGCGAGGGCCCGGCGTAGATCCGGACCGCCACCACCCGAGCGCGCCCCCGACCCCTCAGTGCGCGCGTTCGTTTTCCAGTTGGCTCGAGTGTCCGATCGGCCGCGGGATCCAGACGAAGCGCGTGCGGCTGAGCCGCGGTCCGGATGATCGGGATAGGCATCGGTGGATTCCACCGATGAACCTGATCGGTCGATCAAGCCCGTCAGCCGGACGTGGCGGAACTGGTCTTCCCAACTGTCTCCAACCGTTTCGCGAACGAATCCTCGAGATCGCGCCGGATCAGCACGACAAGACGCTCGCGCATGACGCTGTCCGTAGCCGCCCAGCCGACCCTGGTCCAGCCGTTCAGTGTCCCGATGTCCGCGAGATAGGAGGCGAACGCCCTCAGGATATCCTGGGCTCTAGTCTCGGCCCGGCAGCCCGTCGGATCGTGATCCTCGAAAGGCCCGCTCATCCGCTCGGCCGCGAGCGACACCGCGTTCTCGAAGCTTTCTTCGAACCAGGAGCCGCGTTCGCCGCGCGGCGGGATGCTGAATTCCATGTCTTCGCGCATGGGCCTTCCCTGTCGTTTTTCGTTTTCTGTCGTGGAATGGTCCCGATCTTTCGGGAGGCAGCCTAGCCGCATCGCGCTACAGGCCTCCGGCATAGATGCCCTCCGGCAGCAGCTGCTCGAGCAGGCCCTCGGCGCGCTTCACCAGGCCGCGCTTCGCCTCCATCAGGCTTGCATACTCGATCCGCAGGACGAGTTCGCGGACGCGGACGTAGCCGAGATACTGTCCCGGATCGATCGCGACGATCGCGCATCGCGCGGCATGCTCCGCTCGTTCGAACCGCGCGACCAGCCGTCCGTCCTCCTCCCGCCACCTGGAACTGGCTTCGGAGGCATCCTGTTCGGAAGGAACGGTCGAAGGTGGCATCTCCGCCATCCTTTCCTCCTCGAACTCTGCTTCCAGATCCCATCCCGCGATCACCGCCGGGCCGGTGTAGTATCCGGGCGGGGAATGCCGCTTGGCGGCGGCCACCGCGCCGCGCTTGGCGGCGGGAATGGAATCATATGTGCGTGTCGACTCCCAGACGGGATCGCCCGTGCGCGCATCCGACACGATCGCGTCGAAACCGCCGTCGCGATTGCTGGCGACGAGAAGCTCGAAACTGTCCCAGAAGGGGGCGCGGTGAAGGTCGGCGGCCTCGTCGTGCTGCCAGACGATGTACTGCGGCATGGGGGAAACTCCGTTGGTTGGAACGTGATGACATTGGTGCGTGGCCGCCGTCCCGAAAAAGGCTGATCCGGTTTCGCGGGGCTGGCAACCCCCTTCGTCACGGTCCGGATTCGAGGGGCGGCGGATGGTCTCGCGGAAGCCGCGCGCGGCGAACGATCCCGGTATCCCCGCAGGAGTCAGGCGGCGCCGTGCGCATCTGCGTTTGCTCCGAAGGGGCTCCGATCCGGCGGTCGGCGCGATTCCCCATGGTTGCGGTGTTCGGGATTTTGCCGCCGACCAGAGTCTCAGAATTCCCGGTTTTCTGGGGCATTTATCGGGCAGGGCCGTCCACCTGTCCCGTTTGCGTTGTATAGTGAGGAAGAGGTCTCCTTTCCGCCGGGCGCTCGGCGGATGTGTCATCACGCTTCGCGCGCACGGCCGGAGCAACAGCACCCGCCTTCGGCGCTCTGGTCCGGCGTTTATGGAGTTGAACCTACGCGTTCGCGTCGCCGAGGATCGCGCTTTGGCCTCGCCGCAATCAGCTCTCCGTGTCGTGATTTCGGCGGCGGTTCGTTTTCGGCAGACGCGTAACTGAGAATTCCGTTGCTCGTCTTTTCACATATCTGGAAAAGCGCTACAAATCTTGGTGATCGTGAACATACGGAAACCGCAACTCGATGGTTGGCGGCCCAGGGTCTTGAACAAATCTGACCGCTTCGCGTGCCAGGATCGCTTTCTCGTCCGCAACCATCAAGAAATGGTGCGTTGTCGTGTCGGTCTCACAATCGCATCCGTGGCACGTCGTTCGGGTCGAGCCGCAGTTCGATCAGCAATGGGCACTGACGCGTTTCGATCGCCTTGATCGCGACCTCCAGTTCATCGTCCGATCGCACGCAAATGCCCTGTCCGCCGAGTGCCGTTGCCACGTCGGCGAAGTTTGGCCAGTCGAACTGGGCCAGTCCGGGATCCATTTTCCGGTCCAGGAACTGGATATGTTCGGCGCCATAGGCGGAATCGTTGCATATGATGACGATCAGGTCCTGTTTCAAGCGAACGGCCGTGTTGAACTCGTTCATCCCGCCCATCATGAAACCGCCGTCCCCGGTGAAAAGCACGACCAAGCGGTCCGGTGCGGCAAGGCCGGCGCCGATCGCCTCCTGGAGCCCCAAGCCGATCGAGCCGAAATTCGCCGTCACGAGAAAGCTTTTCGGATCGGGCGCGGAAATCCGGCACCAGACCTCGGTCATGAACCGGCCGCCATCCGTCGTCAAGATCCGGTCCTTCGGCAGAATCCGCTCCAGGCGGTCCAGAGCGTAGACATAGCTGACGAACCCCGGCTTCGCTTTCCCAGCCTGGCCGCGCGGATAGCCCGTGAGAGACATCATGTCCAGCTCTTTGGTGAACCCGCTGGGGGGAATCTCCGCCTCGTCCAGCCAGTAGACGATATTGTCGGCGGTCAGACCGGCATCTGCCACCAGTGCCGCGTCGGGATGGAAGTTCTTGCTGACTTCCGCGACCGTATCGTTGATCTGCACGACGCGCTTACCCTTCATCAGCGCGCCCTTGTCGGTCGTGAAATGATGCAGGCTCGCACCGAAGCAGGCCACGCAATCGCTGCTGGCGATGACATCGTAGGCCGCAGGCGTGCTCAGCGTGCCGAAGATGTCCATGTTGAAGGGATGCCCGTTGAAAAGCCCCTTTGCCTTGAGCGTCGTCGCCAGCGGCGCCTCCAGCCGGTCGGCCAGACGGATCAGCTTGTCGCGCGATCCGACGGCTCCGCCGCCCGCGAGGATGATCGGCCGCTTCGCCGAGGCGATCATGCCCACAGCCTCGTCGAGATCTTCTCCTTCGGGGACATAGGCGGGGGCGGAAAACGCTCGAAACACAACCTTCTCGTGAACGACCTCCCTCCACATGAAGTCGGTAGGCATGTTCACCACGATCGGGCGCTTCTCGACGTGGGCGCGGTAAAAGGCGTGCGCGATATCATGGGCCGCGGTTTCGGGTGCGCGCATCTGTTCAAAGCCCGCGCCGGTTACCTTGACGAGCTCCCGCTGATCGATGTTCTGCAGGTTCTGCGGGTTCATCACCGGCGTGTCGCCGGCGAGCAGGACCATCGGGATGTGGCCCCGCGCGCCCTCGGTCAGCGCGGTGACGCAATTGGTCAGCGCCGGCCCGTGGGTGACGGTCGCCACCCCCATATTTTCCGAGACATGGGAATAGGCGAGTGCCATCAGGACCGCGCTCCCCTCGAATGCGGTTGGAACGAAGGTTCCTCCGCAGGAACGCACATAGTAATCGACCATGAAGAGGTTTGCGTCCCCCATCAGGCCGAACATCGTGTCGATGCCATGGTCAACGACGGATTGGGCAATCGACCGATGGGTAAATCGTCTTGCGTCGCTCATGTCCTTTGCCCCATTCATCGCTTTTCCGTGTTCAACTATCCGTCCAAGCGGCTCCGCTTCACTGCAACAGCGTGAAGGAGATTGGCCCAATCATGGCTTGGAGGACCATGCCGATGGCGCATTTCTATTGGATCTGCATGATCCAGATAACAGGGAACCGATTCAAGATGTATGCAAAAACGGCGCAAAACAACGCATACTCCGGGGTGCGCCCCCGGGGCTGGATTATCTGGCCGTTGGCCGGAGCAAGACTCCGACAGTGGGAGCCTTCTCGCCCTCGGTAGAGGGTGGGGATGAGGGGCGTGGACCTGTTTGGACGGGGCAGTCGAGCCGTTTTCGTCGATGGCATGAGCCGGCGTGAGGCCGCTTGGGTGTCTCCCGACGGCGCGCGGGATGTCCGACGTTGTGGTCGGCGCAATGCCGGGGCATGGCGTTCGGGATATCGCAGTCGGAATAAGCCATTGAATCCTCGGTTCCGCGCGGCTTCCGATGCCCGGGGCTATCCGCCTTTCCCGTTTGCGTTGTATAGTAGGAAAGAGGTCTCCTTTCCGCCGGGCGCTCGGCGGATGTGTCATGACGCTTCGCGCGCACGGCCGGAGCAATGGCACCCGCCTTCGGCGTTTCGCTCCGACGTTCCCGGATTTGAAACCTCCGCGTTCGCGTCGCCGAGGATCGCGCTTTGGCCGCGCCGCAATCACGTTCCCGCGCGGAAGAGCCGATCGAGTGCCGCAAGCCAACCGTAATCTCCCGGAGCGCAGGCCGATCGCGCATGCCCGGACAGAATGTTTCGAAACCGATCGCCTTCGCCGGCGCATCGTTGACCATCTCCGACGATCATCCGGAAACGGCGCTTGCGCCGGCCGCGGAACGGCGTCAGCATCAGATCGTGGCCGCGAACGCTCCGCCGGACAGGCGGTTCTGAAACGACCACTCCCTGCCTTGGCAGGAGTCAACCGCCGAACAGGTGGAAGCCCGCGCGGACAGGCATTGCCGATCCGTCGCGTCCCCTGCATCGGCAGGGATCCGGAGGGGGAGCGCTCGCGCTCCCCTTTTTCTTTTCCAGGCCAGGCCTCGTTGCCGCGGTTCGACCCCTGTGGCCTCAATCGCCATCCTCCGATATCCGCCGCCAGCTTTCCGTTTCTTGGACTCCGTTGCCTCTGCCGGCGTAGCCGACTTTCCGCCCAGCCGCGCCTCTCGCGCAATTGGGTACTCGACGTCGGTGGGGATTCGGACAAGCATTTCTCCATGAGGGGCCTTCGCGAGGGACGGATGAGACATGATAGCGGTCTAAGGCCACCGATACTCCAACGGTACGCGGAGGCGGGGCATTCCCCGTGGTGCTCGATGGGATCGCGGTCACGATCTACGCCCGGCTCGACGACAGGAAGCGGGCGGCGACGGTGATTGGCGCGCTCCTCACCGGATTGACCGGGAGTGCGTGGATGCGGGCGGTGCTGCGCCAAGGCGCCATCGTGCTCGCCATGCTCCTGTTCCTTCTCGCACTTCTGCGCTCCGGCGAGCGGGCCGGACGACTGGCCGAACGTCTCGAGACCATTGAGAAAACCCATGATGCTCAACGACGGATGCTCAAGGCGGTGGCGCGTCGCCCTCGTTCTCGCGGCGATCTGGCTGAGCGGCTGCGCGACGGTCGGCCATGACGGAGGCGGGGTCAGGAAGTGCCCGCCCGTGGTCGAGCACATCCTTGAGTTCCGGACGCGGACGACCTTGGGACTGGCTCTGCTGCCGGATGGTTCGGAGGTCACCGAGATGTTCAGCGACTATGCGATGATGCGGGACCAGGGGCGAGCGTGCCGATGACGCAAGCAATTCGGGATCGCCTGTGTGGGTAGCTTGCCGTGAACAGAACTCCCGAACGCCCCCCACTTCAGGTTTGCTGAGTATGACAGCGTTACGATACAGGCAGAAATTCAGATGTTAATCACATCGCACACGGCCTATTCATCTCCATTCCCGATCTCGCCGTAGCTCCGCACTCCATTGGAGCTGTCGCCCGATTTGCGGCGCGAAGGGGGCCATTCTACTCGGCAACCTCCTCTATCCGGCCGAGGGTCAAGATCTCTTCGACAGGTGGTAATGCCGCCAATACCGCGGCCGAGACATCGTCTGTTGCCGGGGCCGGTCCTTTCCAGCCAGGATCTCCCGGGCGGCCCACGACGATCCGGCCGACCATCGCAGCCATCTCGTGCGGAATGCAATAGTAGTCGTAGACCCCGGGTGCCTGTAGCACCACCTCGGCACTCTCTCCGGGCAGGAGGAAATCGGTGTCCCAAGGTTCGGCGGCGGCGGGTATCCTTCGCAATCGGTCGAAGTTGGCCGGATGATAGGCCGTGGCGGTATGGCTGTTTCCTTTGTCCCGGTTGACGAAGCGCACGGTCGTCCCGGGCGCAACAGCCAGGGCTTTTGGCGCGAACCAGATGTGTTCACCCCGTGCGGTACCACGCATCTCGATCACTTCGACCGATGCGGCCCGAAGCGCGCGCGGAAGGAGGAGGGCGGCACCAAGGCCGCCCCCCAACGCAAGAAACTGTCGGCGTCCGGTCATCATTCTGCCAGACGTCCCTTGGCGTCGGCATCATGGTAGAGCACGATATGGGCATGCGGCTTGTCCACGCCCGGATGGCCTGCATTGTAGTAAATGTCGACACTGCTGACCGTGTGGGAGCCGATGCCCAGTCCGTCATAGGCGGTGCCGTTTTGAAGATCCTCAAGCGGGGTCATGTAGATCGTTGCCGACAGCTTGCCGTCATGATCGTAGGCAAGGAAAGGCCCGGCTGGCAGGGTCTTGGGATCGACGAAAAGCGTGCCGAGACCGGGTATGAATTCGGGCAGAGGCAACGCGTCGCTGACTTGCACATAGGGTTCTCCCGGAGGTGCTGCCTTCAAAGCTCTTTCGTCATGAGCGAAGGCGGGGGCGGTCGCCAGCAGCAATGCGGTTACCAGCAGGGATGGCAAGAATTTCATGATGTGTCCTTTCCGATTTTTTCGAGAGCCGTTCAAAGGTGCTCGAACCATTGGATGCAAGCAGGCTGGAAATGTTCCCGGAACCTCTCGGCGTGACTTGGCGACGAAGTCGGCGATGCCGATCGATCGGTGGGAGCCACGCAATTCGGAAACACCTGGTTGCATCCAGTTTTCTTACGGCCCGGGCATGGGAGCAATGCCTTGCGCGACATGTCGGTAAAGATGGCCGTGACGCGAGCCGGCGACGTCGATGGCATCATATTCCAAGTCGGAGTGCGAGATTTTACGCACTTTTCGGGAACGCAGCGCACCGTAGTCGCATCGAATGGTCAGACAGGCAGACGGTGGGCAAGGCGATCAATGGGCGGGAACGCCTGTCACGGCTTTCGGCCACTAGCCAGCCCCAAACCGGAAAGGAGCCGACATGATCATTTACGCCGTTATCGTATTCGCAATCGCCGCCCTCGGGGGGCTCTTTCTTGCCGGGCATGTGCTGCGCGACAGGCTTGCGCCCTGGGCAATCTCGCTCTTGCACGCCGGCCTCGGTGCCCTGGGGCTCATCCTGCTGATCGCGGCATTGGTGCAAGGAGCAGCGTCGCAGACCGCCCTGATAGGTTTTGTGATCCTGCTGGTGGCGGCGCTTGGCGGGTTTTTCCTCGTGTCGTTTCACTTGCGTAAGAGCCTGCCGCCCAAGGTCGTCGTCGTGGTCCATGCCGGCATCGCTGTGGTCGGGTTTCTGACCATTCTGTCCCAGGTGGTCTGACGCCATGCGCCATCCGTTGCACCCCGCACTTGTGCACTTTCCGGTGGCCTGTTGGTCGCTTGTGGTCGTTGCCGATTTCACCGGCCTCTGGCTCGGACAGACGGCCTGGAGTTGGTCGGGCGGGCTGCTCGCCGCCGGTTGCGCGATGGCATTTTTGGCCATGCTGGCCGGTTTGGTCGAGTTGTCGCGTGTGCCCGAGGGTGCGCCCATGAGGGATGCCTGGGCGCACATGGGCGCGATGCTGACCGCGTTCACGTTCTTCACGGCGCGGCTGATCCTGCGGCTCGACCATTTGCAACTGTTCGCGCCGGATACGGTTTCATTTGTGCTCGAT
This sequence comes from Oricola nitratireducens, assembly GCF_014904745.1. Lineage (GTDB taxonomy): Bacteria > Pseudomonadota > Alphaproteobacteria > Rhizobiales > Rhizobiaceae > Oricola > Oricola nitratireducens. The sequence continues at coordinate 69,145 of NZ_JACZCS010000009.1, read as the reverse complement.
GCCGGTGGATTCATTGCCCTGGCCGTTGGCGGGTGGTTCGGCGGGCGACTGGTTTACGGCCACGGCATCGGGCGAGACCGATCCGAATGAAAACTGTCTATCACCACTCATGGCACCGGTAGGCCGTGTACAACAATCCGACGGCCGTGCATGCCGAGCGCCAACAAGGAGTTTCATCGTGCTGAATACAATGTCTGCCCCCACTTATATCTGTGACGACACGTCCGCATCGAGCCGGATCCAGGCGCGGCTCAAGAATGCCGGGCAGGCGTTCCGGGCCAATGACAACATTGCGGCCTTCATCGAGGACGGCGAGTTGGACGAACTACGCCTGGAGGTCGAGAACCGGATGCGCGACGTACTGGACGCGCTGGTGATCGACACCGACAACGACCACAACACCGTGGACACCGCACACCGCGTGGCGAAGATGTTCATCGACGAGGTGTTTGCCGGCCGCTATCGTGCCGCGCCGCCGATCACCAGCTTCCCAAACGTCTCGCGGCTAAACGAACTGATGATCGTCGGCCCGGTCACCGTGCGCAGCGCCTGCTCGCACCATTTGTGCCCGATCATGGGAAGGATATGGATCGGTGTCCTGCCGAACGCCGACGCGGAACTGATCGGATTGTCGAAATTCGCGCGCCTTTGTGATTGGATCATGAGCCGGCCGCAGATCCAGGAAGAGGCCGTAATCATGCTGGCCGACGAACTGGAACGCCGCACCCGGCCCGCCGGGCTGGCGATCGTGATGGAAGCCGATCATTTCTGCATGCACTGGCGCGGGATCAAGGACGACCAGCCGGTGATGACCAGCTCGATCATGCGTGGCGCCTTCCTGAAAAACGAATCTTTGCGGCACGAATTCCTCGAACTGCGAAATCGGGGGCATCGATGATTCAGATGAACGGAATGCAAGAAAGCTCCCGAAAGACCGCCTGCGCATTTCGCCGCCGCAATTCAGATGCTGGACACAAAGCGCCGGCGCGGGTGCCGATTGCACTGCTCGAAGGACAGGAGGGGTAAATGCAAGACGTCGAATACAAAGCTCCAGTTTTCTACTCGAGAGATATATCGGATGTCGAATTGGCGAAGCTCGGAGCGCGAGGAGACGGTGTTGCCTTCGAGGCAATCATGCGCCGCCACAACCAACTCCTGTTTCGCACGGCGCGCAGCATCGTCCGAAACGATGATGAAGCCGAAGATGTCGCCCAGGAAGCCTGGATGCGGGCTTGGAGAGCGCTCGCAAGTTTTCGCGCCGAGAGCAAGTTGTCGACATGGCTGGTCCGTATCGCGGTGAACGAAGCGCTAGGTCGGCAGCGTCGAAAGAGAGCGCAGATCATTCCCCTGGAGGCAGCCATGATGTCGACCGATACCGACACCCAATCGGCACTTACCGAGATGCCGGACCGCGGTCCGGAGCAATCTCTCGAGCGGGTGCAGGTCCGGGCCCTCATCGAGGCCCGCATCGACCAGTTGCCTGAGATGTTCCGCAGTGTCTTCATGCTGCGCGCGATCGAAGAGATGAGCGTGGACGAGGTGGCGGAAGTCCTCGAGATCCCTTCAGCTACGGTGCGAACGCGATATTTTCGCGCCCGGGCCCTATTGCGAGAAGGCCTCGCGCAAGAGGTGGACTTTGCAATCGGAGAAGCCTTCAGTTTCGCCGGCGAGCGCTGCGACGGTATTGTGGCGGGTGTCATGGTCCGTGCCCGGGCGGAAGGTCTTTGCAAGGACGATTGACGGCCAATGGGGGTCGCGACTTCTGCCGCCCCACCGACCGAACCAGACAAGAGGAGAAACGCCATGGCCGAGCCACTCGACAAGAACAAGGGCCCCGATCTCACCAAGGGGATCACGCTCACGGATTTTGACGGCCGGCAGATGCTGCTGGGACATGTGGGTAGGGCCTCCGTGCTGCTTGCGCATGTCGGCGACGAGGTGCTGGCGGTCGATGCCAGATGCTCGCATTACGGCGGCGCGCTGGAAGATGGCCTACTCCGAGGCGATACCGTGCGTTGTCCTCTGCATCACGCCTGCTTCTCGCTGCGAACGGGCGAAGCGCTCCGCGCGCCGGCCTTCGATGCGCTGTCCCGCTGGTCGGTCGAGCGCGACGGCGACCGGATCGTCGTCCAGGAGAAAGCCCGATCCGTGCCGGTGCGGGCTGCCAAGGTCTCAGAGGGACCGCGGGCCATCGTGATCATCGGTGCCGGGGCGGCCGGGTTCGCCTGCGCCGAAATGCTGCGTCGGCGCGGCTACGAGGGGGTGTTGACCATGCTCAGCGCGGATACGGATGCGCCCTATGACCGTCCGAACCTTTCCAAGGACTACCTGGCGGGCGATGCCCCGCCCGAGTGGATGCCGCTCAGGCCGGACGCATTCTACCGGGAGAACGCAATCGATTTGCACCTCGGCGTTTCGGTCGCCGCCATCGACCGAGAGGCGCGCAATGTCGTGCTTGACGACGGGCGGGTGTTCGAGTTCGATCGGCTGCTGATCGCGACTGGGGCGGAACCGGTCCGGCCGCCTATCCCCGGGGTTGATCTCGCGCATGTATTCATGCTGCGCAGCTTTGCAGACGGGCGGGCGCTCGCCGCTGCGGCGGAGAGAGCGAAATCCGCGGTGGTACTGGGATCGGGCTTCATCGGGCTCGAAACGGCGGCCGCGCTTCGGTTACGCGGGCTGGAGGTGCATGTGGTGTCGCTTGATGCCCGGCCACTCGAAAAGGTGCTCGGGCGCGCGCTTGGCGATTTCATTGCCGGTCTGCATGAGGAACATGGCGTCACGTTCCATATGCAGACCTCGATCAAGGACATCTCCCCCGATGCGGTCACGCTGGGCTCGGGTGCCCGGATCGAGGCGGATCTGGTGGTCCTTGGTGCCGGGGTCCGCCCGCGCACCGCGCTGGCGGAGGAGGCGGACCTGCCCGTCGATCGCGGGATCCTGGTCGACGAGCGCCTGGAAACGCCAGTGGCCGGCATCTACGCCGCTGGCGACGTGGCGCGCTGGTCGGGGGTACAGGACGGCGTAACCATGCGGATCGAACATTGGGTGGTGGCCGAGCGTCAGGGCCAGGTCGTGGCCGAGAACATGCTGGGGGCGAACGAGGCTTTTCGCGACGCGCCGTTCTTCTGGAGTGTGCATTACGATGCCACCATCCGTTACGTCGGCCATGCCGAAGCCTGGGACGAAACCGTGATAGGCGGCGACGTAGCCGCTCGTGATGCCAGTGTCAGCTACCGCCGGGGCGAGCGAACGCTGGCGGTCGCCACCATCGGCCGCGATATCGAGGCACTTGAGCAGGGGCAACGTCTGGTCGCGGCGGAATGACGACGGCGGCTGCCTTGGAGCGGTCCGGCCGAGCGCGCCGCAAGTTTGGGCGGCGCACCGTCGAGCGGTTGATCGGTACATGGGTGCCCAACCATGGCCGTGCGATCAGCGGTATCCTATACCCATGACGTAATCCATCAGGACGCTTTCCTCATGTTCCCTTTCATCGAGCAGCGCCTCGAGAATGTCGCGCGCGGCCAAAACGCCTAGAGGACGCCTTGCGAAATCGATTACCGGCATGTGCATGAACCCGGTCTGCTTCATCCGGGTCCAGACTTCCTCGACAGATTCGGAGGGTGCGCAAGTTTTCACATCTGCGGTCATCGCCGTTTCGACGGCCTCGGTACAACTGCAGCCCGTGCAACGACTGATGCGGCTGACAATGTCGGTTCGGCTGACCACGCCCACCACGGCACCTCCCGCACCGAGCACGACGATCAGGCGGGTCTGTGCGTGATCGAACGCCTGCGCGGCGGCGATCAATCGCGCGGATCGGTCTACCGTCACCAGGCGGTTGCCTGCTGTTTCGAGAAGGGTTTTGGATATCATGGATCCTGCCCCTCTCCATGCGGCATCGTCCCAATGTCACGAAGCCGCGCAGCAGGATTTCGTTGTCTTGGTCTGATCGGAAAGGTCGCCTTCTGGAGGACTGCGCCCTCTTCGTCGATGATAAACCGGCATGCGCGGTTGCCGTGGTGGAAGGTCAGACGCCAGCGTCCGGCGTCTTCGTCCACGCCGGCATCGCAGCGCGATGTGATGGTGCCATTGCGCATTCGGGTCTTGATTTCGTCCTGCGAAAGGCGGAACGCGTCCGCCAACAGCGCGGCATCGATGACAAAATCCCCGGCCTTGTGTTCAATAGATGTCATGATGCGTCTCTCCAGTAGCCGTTTGCCGCCGCCACGGTGGCGAAATGCGTCGCCACAACCTGACTCGATGCGATCAGGGTGTCGGCATCCTCGGCATAGACGGGCCGCAGCCTGTCGCGTACTTCCGCGTCCGGCTGGGTCATCTTGATGGCGACGCGGGCCAGTTTGACGGCGAGGTCATAGCCCTCGGCGGGCGTCGTCGTGATGAGGGTCGGCAGCCAGTTCTCCATATTTTACTCCTTCTCGTCGGCAGTGACTTGCGGTCCGGTATCGGTCGAGATGACGCGCCAGGCGGCGCCGTCCAGATCGTCGAACTGATCGTGGCGCAGCGACCAGATGAAGGCGACGAGGCCGATGGCTCCCATGCCGATCGACAGCGGGATGAGGGCGATGAAGCTCATGACCTGGCCTCTGCCGGACCAATCGCGCGCCAGACGGCCCAGGTTCCATGACCGAGCACCGGATAGATGATGATCAACCCCAGAAGTCCCGTTGCCGCCGACAGGACCAAACCCGCAGTCACGATCGCCCCCCAGGCCAGCGCCGGGCGGAGGTTCTGGACCGTCATGGCAAAGCTGATGCCAAGCGCCGTCAGCGCGTCGCGCTTCTGGCTCATCAGCATCGGGATGGAAAACAGACTAATGGCGAAGGCGAAGGCGGCAAAGAGTCCGCCGATGATCGAGCCGACCGCGATCAGCGTCCAACCGCGCGGGGTGGTCATCACATTCACCAGCGCGTCGTTCGCCCCTGGAAATGGCGCCAGCCCGAAGAAAAGGGCATAAAGCAGATCGGCCGCCCGTAGCCAGAACAGAACGAGCAGCCCCAGCATCAGCCCGGCGTAGGCGAGTTGTCCCCCGGACGCGGGCCGCACAAGCGTCATCGCGCGCAATCGGACTGTGCGGCCGGCTGCCAGCAGACGGCTCTTTTCGTAGAGTCCAATTGCGAGGAATGGCCCGACAATCAGAAAGCCGGCGAACGCCGGCAGTGCCAAATAAAGCAGACCCGCCTCATGCAATCCGGCCAGCACAGCGAACGAAAGCACAAATACGAATAGCCCATAGGCCAGGCTCGGCCCCGGGGTCTGCCGGAAATCGCGCCACCCCTCACCGAGCCACCCAATGGCCGCGTGAGTCGGCAGATTGCGGGCGAATACAGCCGGGGGCCGGCGCGGCGAATGAAGGGCGGGTAGCGGTTCGAGCATGGCGTTCTCCTCAACAGACGTTCTTTGCGGGCGGTCTGTCCGGCGCAGGCGCGATGCAGCGGCTTTGAGACTGCACGGCAACCGTAATCAAATGTGCATTCGCCGCCACGAACACCGCCGCGAGCAGGACCGCGCCGAGGATCGCGAGGCGTCTTTGATGCGCAGCATTCATCGCCCGTCCCCCGCATTGCCGCCGTCGTTCAGACGCGAGACATAGATCGCCAGCATGTTGATCTCGGCCGGGCTCAACCGCCCCTCCCAAGCGGGCATCACGCCTTGGCGTCCTCCCCCGAGCGTGGCGAGGATATCATCGCGGGTTCCGCCATAGATCCAGTGATCGTCGGCCAGCACGGGCGCGCCGATGCCAAGGCCGCCCGATCCGGCATCGCCGTGGCAGGCAGAGCAATTCTCGGCGAAGATTGCCGCACCATGGCTGTCAGGATCGGCGTTGCCGGACGACAGGGCCAGCACATAATCGGCCACTGCCGCGACTTGCTCGCGCGTCAGCAGTCCGTCGCGACCGAATGCGGGCATCTGGCTGAAACGGGTGTCGGTATGGGGGCTGTTGATGCCATAGCGGAGCGTCTCGGCGATCGCCGCGGGGTCGGCACTCCACAGCCAGGCGCCATCGGCGAGGCTGGGGAAGCCTGGCCCGCCAGTCGCCTCGACGCCATGGCAGGCGGCGCAATTGTCGGCAAAGAGGCGCGCCGCGGCAGGCATTGCGCGCGCCATCAGTCCCGGATTGGTGGCCAGCGAGGCAAAGTCGGCGGACGCGAAGGGCACCACCCAATCGGCTCTTGCCTGTTCAAGGTGCCGGTAGTTCTCGACCGCCATACGTCCTTGATCCAGCCCCAGCAGCCCACGCGTGTAATCGCGTCCCAGCGGCCAGGCGGGCAACAGCACCCAGGCGACGACAGAGTACGCGAAAGCCAGTGACAAAGCCCAGATCACCATCCGGGGAAAGGGAGTGTTGAGCTCGCGGATTCCGTTCCAGTCGTGGCCGGTCGTCTCATGGCCCGTGATCGGGTCGATCTCGACCTCATGGTGGGACTGGCGACTCATGTCCAATGCTCCGGTTGCCGCGCGGCGCAGTCGGGCAGGATCGAGCGCGCTGCGCGCTCTTGCGCGGCGCGGGCCGAGGGGCGGTAGGCCAGCACGACGACGATCAGGAAGAAACCCATCAGCCAGATCAGGCCGAATGTCTTGGCTATGATTACGAGGGTGCCATGACTCATCGTGCCGCCTCCTGCCCAAGTGTCTCGTAGGCGGCCCTGGTCAGCGTCCCCAGCGATTGCAGATAAGCGACAAGCGCATCCATCTCGGTCAGCCGCGAGGTGTCGCCGTCGAAGGCGCGAATGGCCACCGTCTCGCCATAGCGCTCGGTGACATTGGCCGCGCCGTCGCTGTCGGGCCGCGACTGGGCCAGCGCGTCACGGCCCGCGTTGGCGACCATATCCTCCGAATACGGAACACCGAGAAGCGCGAGCGTCGCCAGTTCGGCGGACAGGATGTCCGTATCGAGTCGGGCGGTCAGCCAAGGATAAGCCGGCATGATCGAGGTCGGGGCAACCGCGCGCGGATTGATCAGATGCGCCACATGCCAGGCATCGGAATATTTGCCACCAAGCCGCGCCAGATCAGGCCCCGTGCGCTTGGAACCCCAGAGCATCGGATGGTCGTAGGCGGATTCGGCCGCCAGCGAATAGGGCCCGTAGCGGTCGATCTCATCGGCCAGATGGCGCACCATCTGGCTGTGACAGGCATAGCAGCCCTCGCGGATGAAGATCTCGCGCCCCGCCAGTTCCAGCGGCGTCTGTGGGCGCAGGTCATCGGGAATGGCGACAGTCTCGTCGATTGTGAAAAGTGGCGCGATCTCGACCGCACCGCCGATGGAGGCGGCGACGATGATCCCCACAACCAGCCCCATCGACAGTTTTTCCAAATTGTAGTGAAGGCGCAGCATCCGGGTCACTCCGCTGGCTGGGGGGCAAGTGGGCGATCCGTGGCCGTGGCCCCTTCAGACGCAGCGCGCATCGTTGCCCGGCAGTTCAGAGCGCAGATCACAGCACCGGTCAGGAACAGCGCGCCGCCGATCGTGCGCAGCAGGTAATAGGGTGCCATTGCCTGAACCGATTGCAGGAAGCTGTAGCTGAGCGCGCCATTGGCATCATAGGTGCGCCACATTAGACCTTGCGTAATGCCCGCGTTCCACATCGAGACGACGTAGATCAGCGTGCCTGTCACCGCGAGCCAGAAGTGCCATTCGACCGCGCGCGGCCAGGCCATCGTCTCTCGTCCCCAAAGCTGCGGCACCAGTGTGTAGATCGCACCGAAGATGATCATCGCCACCCAACCCAGCGTTCCGGAATGAACGTGCCCTACAGTCCAGTCGGTGTAATGCGACAGCGAGTTCACGGGGCGGATCGCGAGGAACGAGCCCTCGAATGTCGACAGTCCGTAAAACACTGCCGCGACGAACATGAAACGCAGCGTGGCGTCGTCGCGCACCTTGTGCCAGGCGCCGTTCAGCGTGGCGATGGCGTTGCCCGCCGAGGCCCAGCTTGGCACCAGCAGCATGACCGAGAAGGTCATCCCCAGCGTCTGCACCCAATAGGGCAGCGCGGTGTAGTGCAGGTGATGCGATCCCACCCAGATGTAGAAAAAGACGATGCCCCAGAAGCTGACGATCGAGAGACGATAAGACCAGATCGGCCGCCCCGAGCGGACGGGCAGAAAATAGTAGAGCATCCCCAGAAATCCCGCGGTCAGGAAGAAGGCGACCGCGTTGTGCCCATACCACCACTGCACCATCGCATCCTGCACGCCGGCCCAGATGGTGAAGGATTTGGCCCCCGCAAGGCTGACCGGCAGCGCGATGTTGTTGACGATGTGCAGCATCGCCACGACCAGAATGAAGGCCATGTAGTACCAGTTGGCGACATAGATATGCGGCTCGGCCCGACGGGCGAGCGTGCGCAGGTAAAGCACGAAATACGTGACCCAGATCACCACAAGCCAGATATCGGCATACCATTCGGCCTCGGCGTATTCCTTCGACTGGGTCGATCCCATCAGATAGCCCGTCACCGCCCAGGCGCAGAACAGGTTGAAGCCGATAAGCACCATCCAGGGGCTGATCGCATCTGCGAGCCGTGCGCGCGACGTGCGTTGCAGAACATGGAACGAGGTCGCAATGAGCGCATTGCCGCCAAAGCCGAAGATAACGCTCGTGGTGTGAACCGGGCGCAGGCGGCCGAAGCTGGTCGCGGGCCAGGGCGGCGTGGCCTCTGGCCAATAAAGCAGTGCCGCCACCCAGACGCCGACACCCATGCCGATCAACGCCCAGCACAGCGTCATGACGATGCCGAAGCGGGTCGGTTCGTCATAATAGCGCCGGGCGCGATCGGCCGGGGCATCGGGATCGTAAAGCGCCCCGCCGAGGGCAAACAACAGGGCCAGACCAAGCGCCATCGCCATTGCGCCGTGCACGGCCATCGCCCCGTGCCGCGCCGCTGCAGCCATCGCAAGGCCCAGAAGGGCGAGGGCCACCGAGAGGGCAAGGGCGACCTGACGCTCGGGGATGCTGAGGGAGCGGATCATGGAAGCGTTCCTTGCATCTTGGTCATGCCGGGGAACCTTCCAACTGCGGCAGCGCAATGTCAGCCAGGGTCGCGCGGTCGAGACTGGCAAGGAAGGCGGCCTCGGCACTGCGCAATCGCGCCTTCAGGCGGCAGCAGCCGGTGATCGTGCAGTCACCGCCATCGGCCCCGAAACACTCGACCAGCGCCTGCCCCTCTTCTAGCAGGCGCACCACTGCGCCGAGGCTCACCACCTGTGGCGGACGGGCCAGCGTCGCGCCGCCGCCGCCGCCACGCCGGGTGGCGACGATCCCGCCCTGCGCCAGGCGCTGCATGATCTTGGTCAGATGGTTGCGCGAGAGGCCGAACTCCTCAGCCAATTCGGCGGTTGAGAATGCACGGTCCGGTGCGCTGGCCATGCGCATCAGCATCCGAAGGCCGTAATCCGTAAATGAGGTGAGGCGCATTGCCGCCCGGGCTCCGATGTAATGAGTATTTACAATACCTATTAACAGGACTAGACGTGAATGCAACCCCGATCATCTGGACCCCGCTATGGCGCACGATGCTTCTCCCCTTTCGTCCATCCGCTCGGCCCGCCCGGCGCTCACAGCCGAACTCATGGCCAAGACTGGTCTGGACGAGGTCCGGCTGACGGCACTTGTCCATCGCTTTTATGACAAGGTGCGCGCCGATCCGGTGCTGGGGCCGGTCTTCGCCGAGCGCATCGCCGATTGGGATCCGCACCTTGCGCGGATGGTCGATTTCTGGTCCTCGGTGGCGCTGATGACTGGCTGCTATCACGGATCACCCGTGGTTAAACACGTGCGCCTGCCGGTGACGTGGGCCCATTTCGAGCGATGGCTGGACCTGTTCCGCGAGACCGCCACCGAAACCTGCCCGCCCGCGGGCGCCGCCCATGTCGTCGAGCGCGCCGAGCGCATCGCGCGGTCGCTGAATTTCGCCATCGAGGACGCGGCGCGCGACAGCGAAGCCGTCATCCCGAGACTTTGACCGCAGCGATAGGAGGCTGACATGACACAAGCTGTTCAATTGACCGATCCGGCAGAACTGACCCGCTATATCGAGACGCGCTATCACCGGACTCACCGCGAACAATTGCCGAACCTCGCGGCGCTGGCGCTGAAGGTCGAGAGGGTCCATGGCGGTGCCGCGGGCGTACCCGCCGGTCTGGGCGAGCTGCTGCAGCGATTGATTGGCGAACTTGAAGTGCATATGAAAAAAGAGGAGCTGATGCTGTTTCCCGCGATCCGCCGCGGCAGAATGGCGGGGATCGAAAATCCGATCGCGGCGATGCGGTCCGATCATGACGACCACGGCGCCGAGATCGCGCGTATCCGTCTTCTCACCGACAACCTTACGCTGCCCGCGGGCGCATGCCGTTCCTGGACCGCGCTTTATGAAGGACTTGCGGGATTCATCGATGATCTTGAGTCGCATGTGCGGCTGGAAAATGACGTGCTGTTCCCACTATGCGAGCCTGCCACCCCTCAGGTGCTCCCATGACCGGTTTTTGCTTCCCCAAAGCCACCCGCGCCCATGCCGAGCGTCGCCGCGCACTGTCCCCCGATGCCGACGCTGCTTTTCAGGCGTTCTCGAAGGCGGTGTTCGCGGAGGGCGCGCTGGATACGCGCACCAAGCAACTCATCGCCGTGGCGGTTGCGCATGTAACGCAGTGCCCCTGGTGCATCGAGGGACATGTCAAGGCCGCCGGTCGCGCCGGCGCCAACTCGGCGCAGATCATGGAGGCGATCTGGGTTGCGGCCGAGATGCGCGCCGGCGCGGCCTTTGCCCATTCCGTCAAGACGCTCGATCTGCTGGCCGACGAGGAGCGGGAATGACCGGCGACGCGAGTATCCGCATCGCGCGCGCCTATGACGAGGCCGGCGATTCCGATGCCGTACGCATCCTGATCGACCGGATCTGGCCGCGCGGTGTATCGAAGGAAAATCTGAAGCACGACGACTGGATCAAGGAGATCGCGCCGAGTTCGAAGCTGCGCAAATGGTTCGGCCACGACCCGGCGAAGTGGGAAGAGTTCCGCAGACGCTATCGAGCCGAATTGGACGAAAGCCCTGATACCGTCGAGCAGTTGCTCGATTGGTGTCGGAAGGGGCGGGTGACGCTGCTTTATGGTGCAAGGGACCGCGAACACAATCAGGCCCTGGTGTTGCGCGCCTATCTCGCTGAATGGCTGTCTTCGGAGAGTGGCGCGCCATGACGATATCGCCCACCGCCCTGCGCACTCCGCTCTGCGACACCCTCGGATGCGACGTGCCGATCCTGCTCGCGGGCATGGGCGGCGTGTCGCGCTGGGAACTGGCGGCGGCCGTGGCCAATGCTGGCGGATACGCCATGCTCGGCATGGTGCGCGAAGACCCCGACCTGATCGCGAGTGAGGTGGCGGCTCTGCGCGCGGCGACGGACCGGACCTTTGCGGTGAACCTGATCCCGGCGGCGACCGATCCGGGGCTGCTCGACCGCCAGATCGGCCGCTGTATCGATCTGGGTGTGACCGACTTCACCTTCTTCTGGGACGTCATGCCTGAAGTCGTGACGCGGGTGAAATCGGCCGGGTGCAGGGTTCTGTATCAGGTGGGCACCCTCAAGGCCGCGCGCGAGGCCGAGGATGCCGGGGCGGATGTGCTGATTGCCCAAGGCGTCGAGGCGGGGGGACATGTGCATGGCCGCCTCGGCGCTTTCGTGCTTCTGGAGAAAATCCTGCGGAAGGTACAGGTGCCGGTTGTCGCCTCGGGTGGTATCGCTACGGGCGCGGGGCTGGCAGCGGCGCTGACCATGGGGGCGCAGGGCATACAGTGCGGCACGGCGTTTCTGGCCACGACCGAATCCTTCGCCCATGACTATCACAAGGAGCGCGTGGTCGCGGCCCAGGCCTCCGAAACGGTGCTGACCGACATCTTCGTTCTTAACTGGCCCCCGCAGGCGGCGGTGCGCGTGATCGCCAACAGCGTGACTGCGGCGCTTGGGTTTGATCTGCTGGGCCATGACCCGACCAGCCTGCCGCGCGAGGTGATCGCGCATGAGGATGGCCAGCCGCGGCTGCGCTTCAGCACCGACTCCCCGCTGCGAACCACAACGGGCGATCTGGAGGCGATGGCGCTTTTCGCCGGGCAGAGCGTCGGCGCGATCCGCGATGTCGTTCCGGCCGCCGAGCGCATCCGGCGCATCATGGCTGAGGCAGAACGCTGCCTCGTTAGACTCGGGGCTCTGCCAAAACGAAAGGGAGGGTCCACATGACCGACCCGGACGGACCGAAGGATGCCATCGGCGGCTACGCCTCGCCACCCTGTCTCGCGCATGAGATCGGCCCGGCATATTTCGAACCGCTTGCGGTCGATCAGCAGCAGGCGACTAACGTGGCGCGCTGGCGCAAGGCCGAACGCGCGCGGCTTCTTGCCCAGCGGTCGGCACTGCCCGTGGCGGTGCGGCACGAGGCATCAGAGGCCGTTGCCGAACAGCTAGACCGCCTGCTGACCGCGCGCTATGGCAGCATCGACGGGCTGACGATTTCCGCCTGGTGGCCGATCAAGGCAGAACTGAACCTGCGGCACTGGCTGGAGGGCGTTGCCGCGCGAGGCGCGCGTGTGACGCTTCCGGTGGTGGTGACACCTGCGGCGCCGCTGGTTTTTCGGTTCTGGATGCCAGGTTGCCGGATGGTGCAGGGGTTCTGGAAGATCCCCGTCCCCGCCGACGGGCCGGAGATGGTGCCCGATGTCACCCTCGCGCCGGTGGTGGGGTGGGACGATGCGGGCTTCCGCCTCGGCTATGGCGGGGGTTATTTCGACCGGACGCTGGCCGTTCTTCGTCCTCGCCCGTTCGTGATCGGTGTCGGGCTTCAGGTCGCGCGGATCCCGACGATCTTTCCTCAGCCACACGACATTGCAATGGATGCCATCGTGACCGAGACCGGGTCGCAAACGGGGTCAGGCGCATGATCACCTCGGCCGAGAAGATGCGCGCCTGGACCGGCGCGGCAATCCTGAGTTTCGGTTTCCGGCCCTTCTTCCTGGTTGGGGCCGTCTGGGCGGCGCTGGCGATGGTGATCTGGGTCTGCCTGCTTGCCGGGAAGGACCTCTTGCCGACGGGTTTCGATCCCGTTTCTTGGCACGCGCATGAAATGCTGTTCGGCTATCTCGGCGCGGTGATTGTCGGCTTTTTGCTGACGGCGGTGCCGAACTGGACTGGCGGCTTGCCGGTTGTCGGCTGGCCACTGGCCGGGCTGGTGGGGCTGTGGATCGCGGGTCGCGTGGCCATGGGCGTGTCGGCGTATCTGCCGTCGCTACCCGTTGCACTGGCGGACCTGGCACTGCCGTTGGCGCTGTCCGCCTTTCTGGCACGCGAGATCATCGCGGGGCGCAACTGGAAGAATATGCCCGTGCTGGCACTGCTGGCGGGCTGGACCATCGCCAACGCACTGTTCCATCTGGAGGAGGCGCGCGGCGGCTATCCCGCGCAAGGCATCGGGCTGCGGATCGGCCTGGCGACGGCGGTAATGCTGATTTCGCTGATCGGCGGGCGCATCGTCCCAAGTTTCACGCGCAACTGGCTAGCTCAGCGCAAGGCAGTGCGGCTGCCGGTTCCCTTCGGCAAGGCCGATGGCGCGGTGCTGGGGCTGACGGGCCTCACACTGACGCTCTGGGTCATTGGGCCGGATCGTCCGGTGACGGCGGTGGCCTGTGGCCTAGCCGGGCTTGCCCATCTTTGGCGGCTGGCACGGTGGCAAGGCGTGCAGACCGGGGCCGAGGCGCTGGTCTGGGTCCTGCACGCGGGCTACGTCTTCGTGCCGCTGGGCTTTCTGGCAATCGCGGCGGGGCAGCTCGCTCCCGAAATGGGGCCTGCGGCACAGCATGTCTGGATGGCGGGGGCGGTGGGGCTGATGACGCTGGCGGTGATGACGCGGGCGAGCCTTGGCCATGCCGGGCGAGCCTTGCACGCGACCAAGGCTATAACCGCGGTCTATCTGGCGGTGATCGTTTCGGTTCTGGCGCGGCTTCTGGCCGGTCTGATGCCAGGGGAAAGCTGGCCCCTGCAACTGGCCGCAGGAGCGTGGATCGCGGCCTTTGGCGGGTTCGCCGTAATCTATTGGCCGATCCTTTCGCGCCCGCGCAATGCTGGGCGGCAACCCATGCGCGCGCCGAACGCGGGCGAATGAGCGTGGCAGGCTGGGGGAATATGCCGCCGCCTTTGCGGTGTTCCTGCTGATCCACGCCGTACCTGTGCGCCCTCCGGTCAAGCCGTGGCTTGTGGCCAGTCTGGGTCGCGCGGGCTTTGGGATGGCTTATTCCGAGCTGTCGGTAGCAGTGTTGGTCTGGCTGATCGGCGCGGCGGCACGCGCGCCATATGTCGAGGTCTGGAAGCGTGCGGAATGGCAGAACCACGTCACCTTGGCCGACGATGACACTGGCTGTCCTGATCCTTGCACTGTCAGCGTTCACGCCGCATCCCTTTTCCTTTGGCTGCTGGCGGAATGAAAGATTCGATCCGGCGCGTCCCGGCATCGTCGGGCTGGTGCGGCATCCAATCCTGGCCGCACTCGGGTTCTGGGCATCGGGGCATCTAGCCCCGAATGGCGATCTTGCGCACGTGCTGATGTTCGGGGGATTTGCGGCCTTTGCAGTCCTTGGGATGGTGATGATCGACAAGTGGTGCCAGCGCAGCATGGGCGTCGAGGCTTGGCAGCGCTTGTGTCCACCGGTGAATCTCCGCTATGCGGGAGGACCGTTGCGGTGGTTGGCCGCAGCGGTCCTTCTTGCAGGGCTGATCGCGCTGCATCTCGTGGTCATCGGCCTGCCCGCCATCTGGTAGGCCGGAGGTTGATGGGACCCCATGGCGTTGTGGCCGCCGTATTGCCGGGTCAGAGAAGGTTTGACATCAGGCCCAACCCCTCCGCCATCATCCCTGTTGCGAACACGCACAAGCGCCCATCGCGGGGCGGAAAAGTATCTTGTCGATGATCTGTCGAGCGCTGCGCTCGTCGGCTCGCGGCTGAATGGAATTCTGCTGAAGATCGAGGCGGGCGAGACGCTGACCTTCTCAGCGCAGGGGTTTTTGACCTCCAGCGGGCTCGTCGCTCTTCCCGCCTTGGCTACCGGTCAGATCAATCGGCGCATCTTCGATGAGGCCGCGAAGGGTGAGCGCTCAGACCGTATCCAACGGGCGCAGGAAGATGCCTACAGGGCGGCAGCCGAAGAAGCCCGAAGAACCGAGGTAATGGATGTGGCGATCAAGGCCCGCTTCGCCGCCATGGAGAATGACCCCGTCAGCATCAGACCGTGGCCGCGAACGCTCCGCCGGACAGGCGGCTCTGAAACGATCACGTCCCCGCCTCGGCGGGGGTCAACCGCCGTACAGGCGGAAGCCTAAGCGGATTCGCTGGTTCGATCCGTAGTATCCCCTGCGTATGCAGAGATCCGGAGGGCGAGCGCTCCCCTTTCCATTGTCGAAGGCCGCGACGAAGCGCAGCGGTCGGGTCTGTTCCCGCAAGCCGCAATCACTATCCGTCTGGCATCCTCCGTCGGCTATCCGTTTGACCCTGCGGCTGCTGCCCACGCGCGTGGACGCATCGGATCGCCGCGACACTCTCGCAACTGGGCCCTCGACGCCGACACGGATTCGGACAAGCATTTTTCCTGAGCCACCTTCGCGAGGGACGGATGGGACATGCAGGCGATCACCGGAGACCGATGCTTCCGCGGCGAGAGGATGCGGCGCGGCCTTGGTCGAATGCACGGCGCGTCGGCATCGTCCGCAGATCGAGGACTCCGAAGATGACGAATTCCCGCAACACGACGGATCCGTCCATGTCACCCGCCCAGTCGCTCGCGGCCGCCGCGAGGCGGTCCGCGAAGACGCGCTACGGCCTCGGCCTTTCCGGCCTCGACGCGAGGGCCGCGAGGGACATGGCGGGCCGCGACGCCGTGGAGGCCGCGCTCGCCGCGCTGCGGGAGGTGGCGAACCGCGATCCGGACCGCGCGCGGCTTCGCGACGGCCGGGGCTTCGCCAGATGCGACATGCCCCTCGGCCACGCGCTGGCATCCGCGCCATCGGGAGAAGTTCTCGGGCGGCCGTCGTTCGCCCGTCTCGCCATGGACCTCGCGCGAAAGTACCGCCGCCAGGTGCCGAACGCGCTCGCCATGCGCATGGGGCTGACCGACCAGTACGACCTTTTCGACTGAGCACCCGCGACCGCAACGAGCGCCGCCGAACAACGACGAGGATCCAGGACCGAATGAGCCAGAATCCCGAAGCCTTCGACTACCTGAGGAAGCAGGCCTACGGCTATGTGCATCGGCATGGCCGGGACAGGGTGGGGCTGTTCGCCTTCTGCCGCGAGAAGATCGACGAATGGCGGACGGGCGAGGGAGCGGGGAGCAACCTCGACGACGACGGCGCTCGGCGGCTTGCGCGGTCGGTCGCCAAATGGACGGTCCGGCGATACAACCCGCCGCGGCCAAGGCACGAACGATCGCGCGAGCAAAGGGCGGCCTGCCTGCTGGCGGCCCCGGCCGCGCTGGAATTCGCGGAAGAGAGTTACGGCAAGGCGACCGTCCGCGGTGCGGCCCGGATCGCGGGCCTGTCGAAGAGCACGCTCGGCCGCCAGCTGAACCGCAATGGCATCATGCCGATGCGCGACCGGATCATCGCGGCCATGCCGAAGAAGGCGCGCGACCTCGTCCGCATCCTGGACGAGACGCAGCACTGCGAGGGGACGTGCGTGCTGCGCCTCGACGATCTCTGCAGCGCGCTCTGGGACGGCATCGCCCCGCGATCGGGGATTCCGCTTCCGGCATTGCCGCGCTCGACGCGGTCGACACGTAGGAAGCGCATGCGCGGCTACCTCGATGCCGTCTCGAGAGCGGGCCTCGGCTACCGCGCCTGGGTCGTGGGCGACCATGTCACCATCCGCCGCGGCCGCCGCTTCCGGCGCATCAAGGACATCCCGCTGCTGGTCGAGGACGCGACGGCGCGCGGCCGTGTCCGCGAGGTTCGGCTGCCCCGGCCGGAAGGCCTCTTCTGGGAGGACCGCTGGGTGCGGGCCTTTGTCGACACGCTGCGCCTCGGCTGCGATCCGCATCCGATGCACTGGGAGGACCTATTGCCGCTCCTCGACCTGATGCGGCTCGCGGGCCGGGGCCTGCTCGATCCGTCACCGCTGTTGCCGTGGATCCGGCGGGCGATCGACTACTGGGGCGAACACGATTTCCTCCGGGCGCTCGATCGGCTGGCGGCGAAGATCGAGGACCGGACGGTCAAGGAGCAGGCATGGGGCATCGTCGGCGTGTTGAGCGCGCTTCATCAGGCATCCGGGAGATGTGCTCGGGACTTCGCCATCATCGAGCTCGAATGCGCGCTGCCGTTCCGCGACGCGCTCCGGCGGGAGTTTCCGGAGAGCCACGCCAGGGTTCGCTGGATCCAGGAGAGCGTGTTCGGGGCGACAAACGATGTCGTCGAGGCCCTGGCGCGATGCTCGCGGCTGAGTGCGATGGAGGCGGCGGGGGAGTGGGCGCCACCATCCGAAAGGGAACTGGAGCGATTTCGATCGTCCCCGGCGATGGCATCGACCGCCACAACGTAACTGCTCCGTTAGTTACGATTCGAGATCTGGATTCGATTGCTCCGAGGGCGGTTTGGGATAACGGAATTTTCCGTTACGATTTCAGCGGCTTGACGCAGCGTGATCGCGAATTCCGGGCATCCGCATCGAATCGTCGGTCTACTGAAGCGTCGATGTCTGGCGGCTGGGAGGTTCTCGTCCTCTAAGCCGCTACGCTTGAAATCTCGAGATTGGTGCTCTGGGAAACGCGTGGGTTCGGTGACTTGCGTTCGGTGAGACATTTGTGGACTGCCTTCCGATCATTCGACTTAGGCGAAGAGGTTATTATCGGAAGGTCGTTGCGGCTAGAACGCATTTTAGCATCTAGTGTCGCGCGGGGAGGTTCTTGGCCACCTCGACGAATGCTCGAACCTGTTCGCTATGATTGGACTTCTTCCAAGTCAGAACCGTACGACTGCGGAACTGGGAATGAACGATCGGACGCACCTCGACCGAGCGGCCAAGAAATCCGATCAGGCTTTCGGGATATACCGTGATACCCAAACCGGCCGCCACCAGGCCCAGAAGCGCAAGAGTATTCGATGCTTCTAATCCGACTTGCAATTCGATCCCTTCCGCGTTGAAGAGATCATTGAGCCTCCTTCGATACTCCTCCCATTCCCGCATGTCGCCGAGGATTAGGTCCTGTTCGGCCAGATCCGTCGGCGAGATGCTGAATTTGCGCAGCAGCGGATGGTTAAGCGGGGTGACCACGTAGAGTGTCTCGGATGAGAGCATGACGCTGTTGTAGTCTGGATGCTCGAAGGGGCCGATCATATAGCCTAGGTCAACCTCGTCATTGGCAAGTGCAAGCTTCTGCCCCTGCGTGCGGATGTATTGCAGTGCCACGTCGACATGCGGATGAGCCTGACGGAACCGGGCGACAGCCGAGGGCATCAATTCGGTCGCCGCGAAAGCCATGTAAGCAATGCGCAAATGCCCTGCCTTGCCCTCGGCGATGCGCCGGGCACCTTCAATCGACTCCGCATAGCGGGTCAGAAGGTGGGCATTGTCCTTGTAGAAAGACTGTCCCGCTTGGGTCAGGGCCACTTCGCGCGTGGTGCGTTCGAGGAGCTTGAAACCGATCGAGTGCTCGAGTTTTTGTATGCGCCGGGTCAGGGCTGATTGGTCCAAGTTCAGACGTTCCGCGCTGCGGCGGAAGTTCAGTTCTTCCGCGACGATCAGGAAGGAATGGATGGTATCGAGACCCGGCGCATTGGACATTTTCACACTCTTTGTTGATGCAAATCTCGCAATAATAAAGGCTCACACGGCAATTCCGGGCCGTCAAGCGGAAGTGCAGTATTGAAACCGAGCGGCAATTGCGCCGCGGGGCTTTCACACCCCCGAGAGGGGCATGCCGCGCCAAATCACACAGGAGAACGAGATGAAAGACGTGGATCACAAGGAACTGGATCGGCTGCTTCAGCAGGCTTTCGAGGTTGCTTCCGAACTCTACCAACAGCGTGGCTTCCAGCGCCGCGTCGGTTTCGGCAAGCGCCCGGCGCTGGTGAGCGTTGACCTCGCCAATGCCTGGACGCGTCCCGGCAACCCCTTCACCTGCGATCAGGACAAAATGGATAATGAGATCATTCCCGGAATGCAGAAGCTTCTTTCTGCCTGCCGCGCCAACGGTCATCCGGTTATCCACGTGACGACGGCCTACGAAATCACCGACCGCAATGCGTCCTTCACCGATATGGGCCTGTGGCACAACAAGATCCCGGTGGATGTAGTCAATTTGGCCGACAAAGATCTGTGGGCGATCGACAGCCGCATCGCGCCGATCGAGGGAGAATACACGCTGTTGAAGAAGCGCGCGTCCTCGTTCCACGGAACCGAGCTGGCGGGCATTCTCCGGGCGAACAACGTGGATACGATTCTGGTCACTGGTGTCACTGCTTGCGCCTGCGTGCGTCAGACGATCTGCGACGGTATCGCTGATGGTTTCCGCACGATCGCGGTGAAGGAAGCGATTGGCGACCGCGTGCCGGGCGCCGTCGCCTGGAACCTCTTCGACATCGACGCGAAGTTTGGCGACGTGCACACGGTCGACGAATGCGTCGATTATCTCAATACGGTCAACGGTGCCGCCGCCGCGGCCGAATGACCGATACCCCGGAAGCCTGCTGGGCGATGTGTCCAGCAGGCTAACGTGGCAACAGACGAAATCGGGAGGATCGATATGGCAAGAATTGGTGTGGATGTAGGTGGGACAAACACCGACCTCGTGCTCGAGTGTCCGAAAGGAGTCTTCTATCACAAGGTTCCGACGACGCTGAAGAACCAGTCGATCGGTGTTGTTGAAGGCGTGCAGGGCATCTGCAGGATGGCCGGGATCGAACCGGCCGAGGTAGAACTGATCGTGCATGGCACGACGACCGCGACCAACATCACCATTGAGCACAATGGGTCCGAATGCGGGATGCTGACCACGGAAGGATTCCGCGACATACTGCATATCGGGCGGCACAAGCGGCCTTACAACTTCTCGCTGCATTTCGATGTGCCGTGGCAAAGCCGCCCGCTGGTAAAGCGCCGAAACCGGATCGCCGTTGCCGAGCGGATTCTGCCGCCTTCCGGCGCGGTCGAGAAACCGTTGGACGAGGATGCCGTCCGCGCCGCCTGCGCTGTGTTCAAGAAGCGCGGAATCGGCTCGGTCATCATCGGCTTCATGTTTGCCTTCCTCAACGACGCGCACGAGCTTCGCGCCAAGGAAATCGTCCTTGAAGAGATGCCCGATGCCTATGTCACACTGTCATCCGAAGTGGCGAACGTGATGCGCGAGTACGAACGCTTCTCCACCGCCGCGATGAATTCCTATGTCGGACCGAAGACCTCTTTCTACCTGCGCGATTTGGAGTCGAAGCTTCGGGAGGCCGGGGTGTCATCGAAACTCCGGATCATGCAGTCGAACGGGGGTGTTTCCACGGTTGAGAGCTGCGCCAAGCGTCCAATCCGTATTCTCATGTCCGGACCCGCCGGAGGGGTGATCGGCGGCGCGTCGGAAGCCCAGATGGCGGAGGTGTCGAACATCATCACCGTGGATATCGGGGGCACGTCCGCGGACATTTCGACCATACCCGGCGGGACCGTCAAGATCATGAACCCGCGCGACACCTATGTATCCGGCCACCCGGTATTGACGCCAATGATCGACCTCGTGACCATCGGGGCCGGCGGTGGATCGGTCGCCTATATAGACGAGGCGGGCGGATTCAACGTGGGTCCACGCTCGGCGGGATCGGAGCCGGGACCCGCGTGCTATAGGCGCGGGGGGGGCGAGCCAACCGTGACGGACGCGCAGATCGTACTGGGGCGGCTTGACCCGGACATGGCGCTTGGTGGCGATCTCAGCCTTGATGCGGAACTTGCAAGAAAGGCGGTCGAGGAGAAGATTGCAAAGCCCCTTGGCATGTCGGTGATCGAAGCCGCGCTGGGGATCATCCGGATCATCAACAACAACATGGCTTTGGCTATTCGGTCGAACTCGGTCGCCCGCGGCATCGATCCGCGCGAATTCTCGATCATGCCCTTTGGCGGAGCCGGGCCGCTGCACGGTGTCGCGTTGGCCGAGGCAATGTCGGCGCGAGACGTGATCGTGCCGGTTGCGCCCGGGATCACCGCGGCGGTAGGTCTTCTGAAAACCGATTTGCAATACGAGCATACAGAAGCCGTGATCGTGGAACTGAACGCGGCGAGCGACAATGACCTCGATCGGATCAACGGGGCCGTCGCCGTTCTGCGCAACCGGGTGCGGGCCGAGCTTGATGCTGACGGCATCCCGCTCGATCAGCAACGGCTCAGCGTGGTCGCCGAATGTCGCTACCACGGTCAAGGGTTCGAACTGCGTGCCGACATGCCGGACGGCTCGGTGACAAAAGGAAACAAACACGTAATCACCGACAGTTTCCACGACCAGCACCATCTCGATTACGGCTATAGTTACCGCGAGGCGGAGGTGGAACTGATAACGCTTCGCGCCATCGGCACGGCCGCGGTCCGCCGGATCGACATTCCGAAGATCGCGCCGACGGACGGCTCCAGCCCCGATCGGGCGCTGATGTTCGTGCGTCCCACCACTTTCGATGACGGACGGACGCTGGAAACTCCGCGTTACGATCGCACGAAGCTGATGGCGGGCGACGAGCTCGAAGGACCGGCGATCCTGATCCAGCATAACTCCACCACGCTCGTGCCACCCGGTTACGTCGCCGAGACGCTTGATTACGGCAATACGCGCATCCGCCCCGTCGGCGTGGTTTGAGGAGGAACAAGAAAATGAATGTCATGACAAAATCCCAACCCGTCGTCGTTGAGGTGGATCCAATCACGCTCCAGGTGATACGCGGGTCCTTCGAAACGATCGCCGAAGAGATGGGTCACGTCCTTTACCGAATGTCCTTCTCCTCGATCATCCGCGAAAGCCAGGACTTGGGCGCAGGACTGTTCGATACCGATTTCAACACGCTGTGCGAGTCGGAATCGACACCGATGCATATCGGCTCCATCCCGGGCTACCTGCGCGGTATTGCCCAAACGCTCGAAGATGAGGAGTGGTACGAGGGTGACGTGGTCGTCCACAATCACCCCTATTTCGGATCGTCGCACACGCCCGATCTTGCAATCGTGGTGCCAGTTTTTCTGAAAGGGCGCTTGGTAGGATTCGCCGGCAACACAGCGCATCACGTCGATATTGGCGCGGCGACACCGGGGCTCATTATCGATGTACCGGACGTTTTTGCCGAAGGGATGTTGTTCGCGGGCACCAAGCTTTACCGCAAGGGCGAGCCCAACAACGCAATGTGGAACTACATTCGCCGCAACTCCCGCGCCGCCGAGCAACTGGTGCGTGACATCGAGGCACAGGTGGCCTCGGCCCGGCTCGGGGCAAAACGGTTCGTCGAGCTCTTGGAGAAATTTGGCGAGGAAACGGTGTTTGCCGCAGCCAACCAGTTGATGGACTATGCCGAACGCATGACCCGCCAGCGGATCAGCGAAATCCCGGACGGGGATTACACCGCCGAGGGGTGGCTGGACGATGACGGACGGAACCGTGATCAACGATTGAAAGTCAAAGTGACGCTGCGCGTGCGTGGAGACGAGGTGGAGGTCGATCTGACCGGCTCCGCCGACCAGACGCCCACCGCGTACAACGTGCCGTTCGAGGGATCCACCAAAGTTGCCGCCTATGCCGGTTTCCGCAAGCTGCTGTTGGATTCCGCCACATCGGAGGTGCGCGTGCCTTCGAACGAGGGTTCGTTCCGTCCGATCAAGGTGACCGCGCCGTCGGGCTCGATCTTCAATCCCAAGGCACCGGCCTCTGCGGAGGCGCGGTTCACCCAATGCAACCGGATGATCGACCTTATCATCCGGGCGCTCGCCCCGGTGATGCCGGAAACGGTGATCGCTGGATCGTCCGCGTCAATCAGCTTCGCCGCTTATTCCGGCTTGCGCCCCTCGGGTGACTATTGGGTCTTCCTCGAAGTCAACGAGGGTGCCTATGGCGGAAGGCCGAGGTCAGACGGGCCGGACAGCATCGACAATCTGATGGCCAACACCCGCAATAATCCGCTCGAAGATCTGGCGATGCACATACCAATGATTTGCGACCGTTACGAACTTCGCGATGACGTTCCGCCAGGTGCCGGCGAGTATCGCGGCGGTATAGGTGTCGTGAAGGCGCAGCGAGTGCTGACACCGGCCTTTATCACACACGAATCCGAGCGTCACACCGATGCGCCTTGGGGCATATTCGGCGGCACCGACGGCGCGGTTGGCAAGTGCCTGATATACAATAGCGAGAATCCAAAAGAGGTGCGCGAAATGCACTCCAAGTTCTCGGGTCTCGCGGTTCAGGCGAATGATGTGATGGCGTACTACAGCCCGAACGGCGGCGGTTATGGCGACCCGCTCGATCGCTCCGCGTTAAGGGTATTGGAAGATGTGCTGGACGGTTTCTGCACTGTCGAGCACGCGCGTTCGGTCTACGGCGTCGTGGTCAATCTCGAAACCGAAACCGTCGACATGGCTGCCACGGAAAAAATACGCGCGGCGATGCAACTTCATTCCTGACCGCCGCGGCGGCCATTCGCATGGCTCTGAAGCAATCCGCGGCAATCGATCCTTCTAGCGGACGAATCCAAACAAGAACTGGGGAAAATGTCATGGCTTTAGCAGATCAAATCCTGGCGGCCGAACACGAGCGAAACGCGCTTGTCGAGGAGTCGATATTGCCCGTCCAGTTGAACCAGCGGCCCATCGGTCTTTTGGGCTACGCTTGGATCTGGGTCGGCATCGCAGTGATTATCGCCACCTATTCTCTTGGCGCTTCCGGCATCGGCGGTGGTGTCGGGCTAGGCGCTGTGATCCTGACGATCCTCCTGGCCAATGTCGCGATCGGCGCCTTCATGGTGCTGACGGCCGATATCGGGACGGAGCATGGCTTATCTTTCGCCGTGTATCTGCGCGCGCCATTTGGCGTACATGGTACACATTTGCCATCCATCTCGCGCGGGATCGTGGCGGCGATGTGGTTCGGAATCCAGACCTATCTCGGCGCGCTGGCCTTGAACGGGATCGGTGAGTATTTCCTGGGCTTCTCCAACTGGTTCGTTTGGTACGTGGCTTTCGGTGTTTTGCAAGTCGCGAATACCGCCTTGGGAATCAAGTCGGTCGAACGGTTGGCTTCGTTCGCCGCACCCGCGATTATCGCCATTTCGGTATGGATGTATTTCACGCTTGAGGGGATCGCCACGACCAAGGGACTGAACATCTGGAACTTCCGCGGCGAGGGCCAGATGTCTCTGGTTGTGTTGTTCGTGGCCAATTTGGGTTTCTGGTCGACGCTGGCGATCGACATTCCGAATCTGACACGTTTCGTCAAGACGAAGCCCGGCGCCAGGGGGTTCTTCGCCCGAAACCGTAACATCTTCCTCGCGCAACTCGTTGCGTTGCCGGCAACGCAGGCGATGATCGCGGGTATTGGCGCGGTCTCGTTCATTGCAACCGGCAATTGGAACCCAGTGGAAGTTATCCAGGGACAGGGGCAAGGCTTGTCATTGGTCGTGTTGCTCGCGCTGGTTGTTCTGGCTCAGTGGTCCACCAACAACTCTGCAAACCTCATTCCCTCGGCTCTGACGTTCATCAATCTTGCGCCGCGACTTATCAACTACAAGATTGCCGTGGCATTGGCGGGTATCGTCGGCACGCTGTGCTTCCCATGGAAGATCCTCGGCAACCTCTTCGTGTTCCTCGGATATTACGGCGCGTTTCTCTCCGCCATCGGCGGAATAATGGTGGCGGATTATTATGTACTCAGAAGACGTCGCCTGAACGTGCCGGAGCTATATTCGCTGAGCGGCCAGTTCCGCTATGCAGGCGGGTTCAATATTGCCGGCCTCGGTGCATGGGTAATCGCGGGGGGTATCGCGGCATTTTATTCGCAATACGCCTTCCTGATCGGTTTCCCGCTTGGCTTCGTAATCTACCTCATACTTATGAAAGCCGTGGTTCTTCCTACAAATCCGCAGGCAGAGATAGACGGTGGCTTTTCCGACGCATATCTCGCTACATCAATGGGAAAAAGTTGGACCTATCTTGGAAACGGGCGGTTTGACCGCATCACGCCCGATGCCGCGGGGCAGGGGATAGCCCGCGAAGATCTGTAACGCGTAATTCAAGAATGATCACCGGCCCGCCAATCGCGCGGGCCGGTTTGTTTTTGTGACGTGGTTCTTTCGCTCCTGGCGCCACGCCTCGGGTGTCACTCCTTCGATAGCGCGGAATACTCGTATCAGGTGCGAGACATCGGCGAAGCCGGTATCGTTTGCGATTTCGGTGACCGATCGTTCACTGCGTTCCAGAAGTAGCCGCGCCTGAGCCAGACGGATCATCTTCCCCGCTTCCGAGGGCGTGATACGAAGCGCTGTCGTGAAATGTCGCTCAAGTTTTCTTCTGCTGACACCCAACCGCGCCGCGAGATCGGTAACAGTCAAGGGTGTGTGGAGTGTTTGCTGCATCGCAAGCAGCGCCTTCTTAACAAGAGCGTCTTTGGTGGTTAATTCGAGAGGGAGCCCTGGCTGCGCCTTTTCTCCGGCCAGTGCCTCGTCGATAATCATTATAGACAGGCTCTTCTTCGCCGCCGCGCGACCTACATGGCTGTCGACTAAAAATGCAGCTAGATGGGCGGAACTGACTCCACCCGAACAGGTCAGTCGTTCTCGGTCCACCACGAAAATTTGATCCGATACCGGTCGCAAGCCCTCGAACTGTTCCAGAAAGTCATCGTGGTGAAACCAGCTGACACAGCAGCGATAGCCGTGCATCAATCCGGCGTGGTGCAGGATGAACGCGCCGGTGCAGACTCCCACCAATGGGATGCCCGAATCCGCCGCGCGATTCAGAAAGGCCACGTATTCCGGGTCCAATCGCTCCAATTCCTCCATCAATCCGCCGACGACCACGATGTAGTCAAAGCGCGAAGGTTCGCCGAGCCGTTCGTCTGGCTGCACGGGAATTCCGGAGCTCGAAGTGACGGGGTCCATCGTCGCCGACAGTACCCGCCATCGGCAGAGTATGGGACGCGAGCGGTCTCCCTCATCCGCCGCCAGGCGCAGCACGTCGACGAAGTTGGCGAAGGCGGACAGCGTGAAACGTCGGGCCAGAATAAAGCCGATGCGCAAGCGAGGGATTTGGACATTCATCGTTGATTCATTTCGAAAACGTGACGCAATTATAACGCCAAACTGACGCATACATACAGTGAAAAATCCTTTCCTCTGGCATCATGGCGCATTGATTAGGACCGCCCGGCCCGGAGGCTACGCCAATGACCCATTTTTCCGCCTTGTCGCTTTTGAGAAACGCGCTGACCGGTCACAAGAACTGGGCCGAGCAATGGCCCGACGCGCAACCGAAAAGCGAATATGATGTCGTCATCGTTGGCGCGGGAGGGCACGGCCTGGGAGCGGCCTACTACCTGGCGAAGGAACACGGCATTACCAATGTCGCGGTAATCGACAAGGGATGGTTGGGCGGCGGCAATACCGGGCGAAACACCACTATCATCCGCTCCAATTATCTCTATGACGAAAGCGCCCGGCTTTATGACCATGCGCTCGATCTCTGGGACGGGCTCAGCCAGGAACTCAACTACAACGTCATGTATTCCAAGCGCGGCGTGATGATGTTGGCGCACAACGTGCACGACGTGCAGTCGTTCCAGCGCCACATTCACTCCAATAGACTCAACAGTGTGGACAACCAGTGGCTTACACCGGGGCAGGCAAAGGAGCTCTGTCCACCGCTCAACATTTCGAGTACCGCCCGTTATCCGGTCATGGGCGCGGCGCTCCAGAAACGGGCTGGCACCGCCCGCCACGATGCGGTGGCATGGGGATATGCGCGCGCCGCCGCGGCACGGGGTGTCGACATCATCCAAAACTGCCCAGTCATCGCCATCCGCCGCGGAGCTGATGGCGCCGTCGCGGGAGTGGACACCGCCAAGGGATTCATCAAGGCAAAAAAGGTGGCGGTTTCGGCGGCCGGGCACACGAGTGTCGTCATGGAGAGCGCGGGCGTGCGGATGCCGCTGGAAAGCTATCCGCTCCAGGCCCTTGTCAGCGAGCCGGTCAAGCCGGTCTTTCCCTGCGTTGTTATGTCCAACACGGTGCATGCCTATATCAGTCAGTCGGACAAAGGCGAGCTCGTAATCGGTTCGGGCACTGACCAGTACACAAGCTATTCGCAGCGCGGTGGATTGCCGCTCATCGAGCACACCGTGGCCGCGATCTGCGAAGTGTTCCCGATTTTCAACCGAATGCGAATGCTGCGCAAATGGGGTGGCATCGTCGATGTCACGCCCGACCGCTCGGCCATTCTCGGCAAGGCGCCGGTCGAGGGTCTCTATGTCAATTGCGGCTGGGGAACGGGCGGCTTCAAGGCAACACCGGGTGCCGCCCATACATTGGCCTGGACCGTGGCGAAGGACGAACCACACCCGATCAACGCCCCCTTCACGCTGGAGCGCTTCACGACCGGGCGCTTGATTGACGAGGCGGCGGCGGCTGCCGTGGCGCATTGAGGAGGAAGAGTGATGTTGCTGATCCATTGCCCCTATTGCGAAGAAACTCTGCCGGAGGCCGAGTTCGCCTACGCGGGCGAGGCGCATATTGACCGCCCCGCTGATCCTTCAGCGCTCTCCGATGAGGAATGGCGCGATTATCTGTTCATCCGCTCCAACGTGAAGGGACCGCATTTTGAACGCTGGCGGCATGTTCATGGCTGCGCGCGTTTCTTCAATGCGGTGCGCGATACCGTGAGTGACAAGTTTATGACCACCTACAAGGCGGGCGATCCCCGCCCCGACCTGACAGCCGAGGAGGCCGCGCAATGACCCGGTTTCGCGTAGAGGGCAAAGGCCGCGTCGAGCACGCCGAGCCTGTCAACTTCACTTTTGATGGACGTACATACACCGGCCTGCGTGGGGACACGGTTGCCTCGGCCCTGCTGGCCAACGGCGTGCACCTGATCGGTCGCAGCTTCAAGTATCACCGCCCGCGCGGTACCGTCACCGCGGGTTCGGAAGAACCAAACGCGCTGATCAGTACGAGCAGGGGCAAGGGCCGATACGAGCCCAACACCCGCGCGACCGTGCAGGAGTTGCGCGAGGGTTTGGTGGCCGAGAGCCAGAACAGATGGCCAAGCCTGAATTTTGACATCGGGGCCGTCAACGACAAGGCCTACATGCTGTTCTCCGCAGGTTTCTATTACAAGACCTTCATGTGGCCCAAGAGTTTTTGGAACAAGGTTTACGAGCCAATCATTCGCGCCGCCGCCGGCTTGGGCGTGTCACCCGGCGAAGAGGATCCCGATCGTTATTCGTCTCGTTATTTACACACCGACATCCTCGTGATCGGCGCGGGTCCCGCGGGAATCGCCGCGGCGAAAAGCGCGGCGCAGTCGGGCGCGCGTGTCACGCTAGTGGACGAGAACCGCGAAATCGGCGGCGCGCTACTATCCGACCCCCGCGTGAAAATCGACGATATCGGGGCGTGGGACTGGCTTTCCGCCCAGCTCGTCGAACTGGAGGAACTTGGCGTGCGGCTGATGATGCACACCACGGCGATCGGATATTATCACCAGAACATGGTCGGCCTGTGCGAAAAACTGACCGACCATCTCGACGAGTTGCCAGAAGGTGCCCCGCGTGAACGCTTATGGCGCGTGCGCGCGGGGCAGGTTGTGCTCGCGCAGGGCGCTCTGGAAAAACCGCTCGTATTCGACGGCAACGACCGTCCCGGCGTGATGCTGGCGGGCAGCGCGCAGACATATCTCAACCGCTATGGCGTGCGGGTCGGAGACGAGGCTGTCGTGGTTACCAGCCATGACAGCGCTTGGTACGGTGCATTCGACCTGGCCGATGCTGGTACGGAGATCACAGCCATCGTCGACACCCGCGATACGCCGCGCGCCGATCTAGCGCGAGAGGCCGAACGCCGGGGCATCCGCTTGTTTGCCGGCCACACCGTGACCGGCACGGCGGGACGCCTGCGGGTCAAGTCGGTGCGTGTCAACCCTGTGAGGGACGGTCGCGTCGGCGCGGCTGTGACCGTGCGGTGTGACTGTCTTTTGATGTGCGGAGGCTGGACACCATCACTGCATCTCTTTTCCCATACCAAAGGCAGTCTGAAATGGGACGAGAGCCAAAACGCCTATTTACCGGATCACAGGTCCGAAGCCTGCCACATTGCCGGGGCCGGGCGCGGCCTCTGGAGCTTTGAAGCGGCGCTGAACGATGGCGATGTCGCCGGCCGCGCGGCGGCGGAGGCCGCCGGGTTCGAAATCTCGGACCACGCGCGGTTCGCCGTCGCGCAGGATCGACCCGGAACCGGTGTCACGCACAAGGAATTGCCGACTGATCGCGACGCGGGCAAGGCGCGCGCCTTCATCGATTTCCAGAACGACGTGACGGCCAAGGACATCCGGCTCGCCGTACGCGAGGGGATGCGCTCGATCGAGCATGTGAAGCGGTATACCACCAACGGAATGGCGACGGATCAGGGCAAGATGTCCAACATCAACGGGCTCATGATCGCCGCCGATGCCTTGGGCGAGGCACCGCCTCGTGTCGGGCTGACGACCTTCCGGCCGCCCTATACGCCGACCACCTTTGGTGCCTTCGCCGGCTACCACAGGGGTGCGACCTTCGAGTTGACGCGTAGGACCACGATCGATTCCTGGGCCGAGGAACACGGAGCGGTCTTCGAGCCGGTGGCCCAGTGGCGCCGGGCCTGGTATTTCCCAAAGGTCGGCGAGAGCATGGATGCCGCCGTATTGCGCGAATGCACCGCCACACGCAACTCCGTCGGGATCTTCGATGCGTCCACGCTCGGCAAGATCGAGGTTGCGGGACCGGACGCGGCGGAGTTCATGAATCGCATGTATACCAATCCCTGGACGAAGCTGGCACCGGGCCGCACCCGCTATGGTCTGCTTCTGGGCGAAGACGGATTCATCCGCGACGATGGCGTGATTGGACGGATCACGGATGATCTGTTCCATGTCACCACGACGACGGGCGGGGCGGCCCGCGTGCTGAACATGATGGAGGATTACCTCCAGACCGAATGGCCCGACCTCACCGTCTGGCTAACCTCGATGACCGAGCATTGGGCGGTCGTCGCGCTCAACGGTCCCAACGCGCGCAAGGTATTGGAGCCGCTGGTCGAGGGTCTCGACATCTCTCATGATGCATTCCCGCATATGTCTGTGGCTGATTGCAAGGTGTCGGGTCTGCCCGCGCGTCTCTTCCGGCTGAGCTTCACCGGCGAGTTGGGATTCGAGATCAACGTGCCCGCGCGCCACGGTCCGACGCTCTGGAAAGCGCTGATGGAGGCGGGCGCAGCCCATGATATTTGCCCGTACGGAACCGAGGCGATGCATGTCCTGCGCGCCGAGAAGGGCTACATTATCGTAGGTCAGGACACAGACGGAACGGTAACGCCGGAGGATGCCGGTCTGAACTGGGCGATCGGCAAAAAGAAGCCGGACTTCGTGGGCAAACGCTCACTCGCACGCCCTGATCTCGTCATGCCCGGCCGCAAGCAGCTTGTCGGCCTGATCACCGAGAATGGCGCCAAGCTCGAAGAGGGCGCACAGATCGTGCTCGACCCGAACCAACCCAAACCGATGAAGATGGTAGGTCATGTCACCTCGTCCTATCGGTCGGCCGCGTTGGGTCACCCTATCGCCATGGCGTTGATCGAGGGCGGGCGGGATCTCATGGGCGACATTGTTCATGTGCCATTGCCCGGCGTCACGCACAGGGCGCGTATCACCGATACCAATTTCTATGACCCCGAAGGCGCACGCCTGCAGGTCTGAGGAGGCCGATCATGACCACCCAGAAACACAACGACACCGACAGATCGGCCGTTATGATCCGCATCGAGGAACTGGTCCCACAGGCACGCTTTTCGCTGCGTGTTCGATCTGAGCGCGCGCGGGTGTTGAGCGAATCCCTCGGCCTCGCATTGCCGGTTCGCATCGGCTCGGTCGAGCGAAAGGGCGAGGTCGAGGCTCTTTGCCTTGGCCCCGACGAATGGTGCGTCCTTGCGCCCGATAAACGGCGCGACGCGCTCATCGAAGCCTCCCGTGCGGCATACGCAAAGATTCCACATGCGTTTTGCGACGTGTCAGATCGCGAGGTTGTGCTGCGGTTGAGCGGTCCGGAGGCGCTGACGGCTCTCACGACGGGCATCGCTCGCGACATTGAATCGATGGAGGTCGGCAGCGCGGCGCGCACGGCTTTCGATACAGCGACGGTGATCTTGTGGCGGGACGACGAAAACAGCTTCCGCATGGATGTCTGGCGCAGTTTCCTGCCACATGTCCGGGCCTTGCTCGATCTTGCCCAAGCTGAGTTCGCGGCGGGTCTCTAACCTTCCATCTGACTCGGACAATCGCTGCTCGTGGTGAACCCAGCCACCGTTCAAGTCCGATTTACGCCATAGAAAGGAATGCACGCATGCTTGATGCCAATATCGGGAATCTGCTCACCGACACGCCTGTGGCCGTCGCCATCGATCTTGAACTAAATCGTCAGCAGAACCAGATCGAACTGATTGCGTCTGAGAATATCGTTTCGCGCGATGTGTTGATCGCGCAGGGTTCGGTCCTGACCAACAAATATGCCGAGGGTTATCCGGGCCGCCGCTACTATGGCGGCTGCGAGCATGTGGATACCGTGGAGGACATCGCTCGCGACCGGCTCAGGACGCTGTTTGGCGCGGCCCATGTCAATGTTCAGCCGCATTCGGGCGCGCAGGCCAATCAGGCGGTGTTCCTCGCTCTGCTTCAACCGGGCGACAAGATAATGGGTCTGTCGCTCGCCCATGGCGGGCACCTCACGCATGGTTCGCCTGTTACTATGTCGGGCAAGTGGTTTGAGGTTGTCTCGTATGAGGTGGAGCCCGGCAGCCATCTGATCGACATGGAGAAGGTGCGCCAGATCGCATTGGCGGAGAAGCCACAATTGATAATCGCGGGTGCCTCGGCCTATCCGCGGCATCTCGACTTCGCCACCTTCCGCTCCATCGCCGATGAAGTGGGCGCATATTTGATGGTTGATATGGCGCACTATGCGGGGCTAATTGCGGCGGGCGAGTATCCCAATCCGATCCCGCACGCTCATATCGTCACTTCGACGACGCACAAGACGTTGAGAGGTCCGCGTGGCGGCATTGTTCTGACCAATGACGAGGTGCTCGGCAAAAAGATAAACTCAGCGGTGTTTCCCGGAAACCAGGGAGGGCCGCTCATGCATGTGATTGCGGCCAAGGCGGTTGCCTTCGGCGAGGCGCTGCAGCCGTCGTTCAAGAATTATGCGAAAGCTGTGATCGCCAATGCCCGGGCCTTGTCCGAAACGCTGAAGGAGGGCGGGGCAGGCATCGTTTCGGGGGGCACCGACAGCCATATGGTTTTGGTCGATCTGCGCCCATTTGGTGTCACCGGCAAGATGGCGGAAATCGCGCTGGAGCGAGCCGGATTGACCTGCAACAAGAATGCCATCCCGTTCGATCCCGAGAAGCCCTTCGTGACATCCGGTATACGGCTCGGTACCTCGGCGGGGACGACACGCGGCTTGCGGGAAACGGAGTTCCGCGCTGTGGGCGGGATGATCCTGCGGGTGCTGCGCGCCCTGTTGAAAGACGAAGAGGGAAACGGCTCCGTCGAAGCGGAGGTCCGCGCGGAGGTCGAGAAGCTCTGTGCCCGTTATCCTATTTACAGCTAGGCTCCATGTTCATATCGGTCTTTGAAATATTCAAACACGGCATCGGCCCGTCGTCCTCGCATACGATGGGACCGATGGTCGCCGCCGATCGTTTTCTCGACGAGCTGCGCGGTGGGGCCGAGCCGATCCCCGGCGCGGATCGGCCCGCCCATCTGCGCGCGCGGCTGCATGGCTCTCTTGCATTCACGGGCAAGGGCCATGCGACGGACCGGGCGGTCATGCTGGGGCTTTTGGGCGCCCGCCCTGATACGCTTGACCCGGATGCCGCCGATGACATGATCGAGAGGCTTTGCACGGAAAAAACCTTGCGGCCCGAGGGCCTGCCGGAATTGGCCTTTGACCCCGCGGCCGATCTCGTTTTTGACTACGGACCGCCGTTGCCTCTTCATGCCAACGGTATGGTGCTGGAGGCTTTCGATACACGAGGTAATTGTTATCTGAAATCGATCTACTATTCGGTCGGCGGCGGCTTCGTTCTGACCGAGGCCGAGTTGCGTGCCGAGCGTGCCGCATCTGGAGGCGGATTGCATGCGGTCAAGGAGACGCGCGGCTATCCCTTTCCGTTCGGATCCGCCGCTGAAATGCTGGAGATGGCTCGCGCCTCGGGGTTGAGCATCGCGGCGATGAAGCGATGCAATGAGCAAGCCAACGGGGTGGAATCCCTCGATGCCGGCCTCGATGCTCTGGCCGAAGCCATGAACGCCTGCATCGACCGCGGATTGAGAACCGAAGGGATATTGCCCGGCGGATTGAAGGTAAGGCGACGTGCCAATGGGATCCATGTACGCCTGCGGGAAAGGCGCTTCAGCAACCGGCGACCGCCTCATGAGATCAATGATTGGCTAAGCGTCTACGCCATGGCGGTGAATGAGGAAAACGCCGCCGGCGGCCGGGTCGTGACGGCACCGACGAATGGGGCGGCGGGCACGCTTCCGTCAGTGCTGCGCTATTGGCAGGATCATTGCGATGGTGTCTCCGATGCACGTCGGCGTGATTTCCTGCTTACCGCCGCCGCGATCGGCGGAATAATCAAGTCCAATGCGTCGATCTCCGGAGCCGAGGTTGGCTGCCAGGGCGAAGTCGGATCCGCCTCTGCGATGGCCGCGGCGGGTTTATGCTCCGCACTCGGCGGAGGTAGCGAACAGATCGAGAATGCGGCGGAAATCGCATTGGAGCATCATCTTGGGATGACCTGCGATCCGGCGGGCGGGCTTGTACAAGTGCCCTGTATCGAAAGGAACGCGCTTGGCGCGATCAAGGCGGTATCCGCGGCATCACTAGCGTTGCACGGAGATGGCAGGCATTTCATGCCGCTCGACAATTGCATCAAGGTCATGTTCGAAACCGGCCTCGATATGAGCGTAAAATACAAGGAGACATCGACAGGCGGGATCGCTGTCAATTTACCGGAATGCTAACGGCCGAATATCGCCAATACTTGTCTTGATGGCGAACAACTTCAGGAACATTAACGAAGTTGGTGTACGGAATGTGGGATGACCGGAGAAATTCCGCGGCAATGTGTACCAAATGAAACGGCAAGCATCATGGCACCGCGACCGACCGAGAGCCGCGCGGCCGATTTATGTTAAAACGGAGATGGGCTGTCGAGTGAGGGGCAGCGCCTGCTTTTCTCGGGTTTCCGGTATTGGTCCGGAGGTAGTACGAAGCGCCGTACCGAACAAGTACAACGTATCCTTGGCGATTAATCCTGGCGGCCATCAGCGCGCATACGGTGACCAGCATCAAACTGATGCTGGTCATCGACGCGGCAATCTTCAAAGTCCGTCGGACTCCTCTATTTGCCAACGACATTGTGTTCAGGTCCGTACGGGAAACCAGTGATATTCTCGGCTCCATCGTTCCCGATGACCAGAATGTCGTGCTCGCGATATCCGCCGGCACCGGGCTGCCCCTCAGGAATCATGACCATCGGCTCCATGGAAACTACCATTCCAGGCTTCAATTCGGTATCGATGTCTTCACGAAGCTCCACGCCGGCCTCGCGACCATAGTAGTGGCTTAGGACTCCAAAGCTGTGGCCATAGCCAAAGGAGCGGTATTTGAGCAGATCCCACTCACGATACATCTCGTTCAATTCCTTTGCTATGTCCATGCAGCGCGCCCCGGGCTTGATCAGCTGAAGCCCGCGTTCGTGAACCGCGACATTCTTTTCCCAGATGTCGAGGCTGGCATCGTCGACGGTTTCGCAGAACAGCGTTCGTTCAAGCGCGGTATAGTAGCCGAAGATCATCGGAAATGTATTGAGGCTGAGAATGTCTCCAGACTGAACCACCCGGTTGGTCACCGGATTGTGGGCACCGTCCGTGTTGATCCCGGACTGGAACCATGTCCAGGTATCCATCAGTTCGACAAAGGGAAATGACTTTGCGATCTCTCGGATCATCGCGTTCGTGCCAGCGATCGCGACTTCGTGCTCAGGCACACCGGCTCTCACGGCATTCGCCACGGCATGACCGCCAATGTCGCATACGCGCGCGCCTTCCCGGATGAGCTTGATCTCCTCGTCGGACTTGATGGTTCGCATCCACATGGACGGTTGACCAATGTCCACGAATTCGACTCCGGGAAGGGCATCCTGCAACTGTTGCCGATAATCCAACGATACATGGTCGAATTCGATCCCAATTCGCTTGGCACCCTTCGTCAGCTGCTGCGCCGCACGATAGAAATTGTCGCGGCGCCAGTCTGTATACGTGATGTTGTTGCCGAATGTGCGGCGCCACGGCTGACCTCCGTCGATGCCAGCGGAAATGGTGGTGGCGTTCTTTTGATCGATCACCATCCCGTACTTGCGGCCGAAATAGCAATACAGCCAGCCCGAGTAATAGTTGATGCAGTGATAGGAAGTGAACAACGCCGCGTCGACGCTGTTTGCTTCCATCCATTTGCGTAATTCGTTCTGGCGTCGAGCCATTTCATTATCGGAAAACGGCGAATAATCCTTCTCGCCATTATGCCATTCCGTCACGTGGAGCATATTGTTGAGCGTATCGTTGAGCATGCTGCTTCCCCTTCGCTGAAGTCGAGACGCATCTCGCTACCAGCAAACAGGATTTGAAAGAAATTAATAGAACTGATCCAATCATTAGAATCCGAAATGTATGGATATTTCCCTCTGGTCCCGCTCATGCCCGCGAATATGTTGGTTTACGGAAAGCGCTCACGCCGTTCGCGATCTGGTCGATTAGCTTCAACGCGGCATCGGATGCCTTTACGTGCTTGTAGAAAAGGCCAACGTGCAGGTTTGCCAGGAGTGGGAAGCCCTCCTTCGGTGACAAGACGCGCATCCCAGGCAGGAGTGTCTTCTTTGTAAGGGCGGTCACCCCCATGCCGTCGAGAACCGCGTTTTGAAGCGCCGAGATGCCGGGACTCTCGAAACATATCCTCCATTCGCGCCCTTCCGTGCTCAGGGCTTCAATCATGCGCTTGCGATAATAGCACCCTTCCGGGTGCGCGATGATCTGGACCGGTCGTTCCAGGCTGTAGTGATAGTCGCGGCCGCAAACCCAAAACGGGCGCTCGGACCAGTAAAGCGAAACATATGGCGCGGGCATCGCGTCGGTGATCGCGATCGCGAGATCGAGGTCGTCGGTGTGCAGGCTTGACAGGATATCCCTGCTCCAATTGCAGCGGACATCCAATGAGACCTCCGGATTGGACTTGGCAAATTGAGCGATGACGCGTTGGAAGTAGCCGATGGCATAATCTGTCGGAAGCCCAACTCGAAGTGTGCCGAGAAGTTGGGCGCGCTGAAAGTTGGCTACCGCTCGGTCATTCATCCGCAGTATTTCCCGAGCGTAGCCGATAAGGGTCTGGCCATCTGATGTGAGCTCTAGTGTTTTGCCCGTGTGCTGAAGCAGTTTTGCCCCAACCAAGCTTTCAAGCCGCTTGATCTGCAGGGAAATCGCCGGCTGCGTCCTGCCCAATATTTGACCGGTCTCCGTGAAATTTCCGAGATCCACCACCGTGACGAATGTCCGGATAAGGTCGGTTTGCAGATTAACGAATTGCCGCATCATAAATATCCTTTATGCGATCATTCGTACTATGAATTTTCCAGATGAAGCAAGCGGGATTAAGTTTTACTCGATCGCTCATTAGAGGCTGCCATGATTTCAGATACAGTTTTCGCCGCCGAACTTGCCTGGCCGGATTACCAGCGGCGCGTACAGGGTGGGGCCGTGCCCATTCTTATTCCGCTGGGCTCCATGGAGCAGCACGGACATCACATGCCAATGCACGTGGATGTGCTCCTGCCAACCGAATTCGCGCGTCGGGCCGCCAGTGAAATTGGCGCGCTGGTCGCGCCGCCGTTCACATATGGCTACAAGTCGCAGCAAAAATCCGGGGGCGGGAACTTCTTTCCCGGCACCACCAGCCTCGACGGCGTGAGCTTGATCAATGCCCTCAAGGATGTGGTCAAGGAATTCGCTCGCCACGGGATTCGCAATATTTGCATCGTAAATGGTCACTTCGAGAATTCGTGGTTCATCGTCGAGGGGATCGATCTTGCACTTAGGGAACTGAAATGGAGCGGGATCAATGATGTCAAAGTGGTCGTGCTTTCCTATTGGGATTTCGTTGATCAGGCATCCATTGAAAAGATCTATCCCGACGGCTTTCTCGGTTGGGATATCGAGCATGGTGGTGTTTTGGAAACCTCGCTAATGCTCCTGCTCCATCCGAACTTGGTGTCGCTGCAAAACGCGGTCGAGCATGCCCCGGCGACTTTCCCGCCCTATGATGTCTACCCATCCAAACCTGAGTGGACACCGGCGAGCGGCACGCTGTCATCTCCCAAGGAGGCAACCGCCGAGAAGGGCGAGATCTTGCTGGAGGTCTGCACGCGCGGGATCGTCGCGGCGTTGCGCAAGGAGTTCAATTTCGAAGGCGATGTTGTCGCGGCGGAATAATCCGCCAAGACAGGAGGCACAATTCGCAAACAAGGAGCTAAGCATGGCATCTAATCTAATCAAACCGAGCCGCAGGGAGTTCATGAAAATGACCGGTGGCGCCGCGCTGGCGATGCCTTTTCTGTCGATCAGAGCATCCGCGCAGACCGTGAATCTGTCGATGTTGGCTTGGTATGGCCATGCCGAGCCGGATATCGTTGGTGAATTCGAAGAGGCCAACAATGTAAAGTTCACGCCAAAATACTATACCGGCGGCGATAACATGCTTGGCCTGATCGCCCAATCACCGGCCGGCACATACGATGTGATCCTCTCGGATGCCGAGTATGTTCAACAGTTGAACGCGGCGGGCTATATCGAAGAACTTGACCCTGAAGACTACCACTTTGACGACTACTATCCAGAGTTCCAGAAGTTTCCGGGTCACTGGAAGGACGGCAGGCTCTACTCGGTCATCACCCGATTCGGATTCCTGGGTGTCGCCTACAATACCGATGCCTTCACAGAGCAGGAGGCCGGCACATATGGGCTCTACTGGGACGAACGCCTGGCTGGAAAGCTGGGTCATTTCGACTGGCATCTGCCCAATCTCGGCCAGATCAGCCTCTACAACGGCAATGCATCGCCGTACGATATCGATGATGTCGTCTGGGAGGCGCTGAAGGAGAAGACCATGACCCTCCGTCCGCAGGTCGGCGGCTTTCTCGACTACGGCGGCACGTTCTCGTCGCTGAAGAATGGACAGATGCTTGCCATCGCGGGAATCGGGGACTGGATAACGGGAACGCTCGAGAAGAACGGCGCTCCCGTGCGTTCAGTTATTCCGAAGGAAGGCGGTCTCCAATGGACCGAATCCTTTTCCATCGGCAAGGGCTCGAAGAATCAGGAGATGGCGAAGAAGTGGATCCAGTATATCACTTCGCCCGAAGGCCAGGCCAAGTCGGCTGATATGGCGGCATATCCGGCGCTTATCCCAAGCAAGGCCGGCTGGAAGGTCCTAAACGAGAACAACATGGCCGAGGCCAAGCGCCAGAACATGGTGCTGGGCGAGCGCAATGTCATGGACATGATCCGGGAAGGTCGTATCCAGTATCGACAACTGCCCGTTCAGCAAAGCCTCGAAACCTGGAATGACTTCTGGACCGACTACAAGGCAGCCTAACATGCCTCCGCCGGGACCGCTCTCCCACGGTTCCGGCGGCCATTCTCACGACAAGGCCGATAATCCATGTCCAAACGTCCAAGCCTTTTCTCTCTGGTCTTGTCGCTTCCGTTGCTGATCTGGCAGCTTGCCTTTTTCCTGTTTCCGCTGCTGTTTCTCGTCGCGATCAGCTTCTGGACGGTGCGCAACTTCCAGATGCAGCCCGATTTCAATACAGGAAATTGGGTGCGCATATTCACGCGAAGCGCTTTCTGGGACGCTTACCTGCGGACATTCTGTCTCGCGGCGGCTAGCGCGGCGATAACCAGCGCAATTGCGTTTCCGGCCTCTTACGCGATCTCATTCAAATTGTCTGAACGTGCGAGGCGGTGGCTCATATTTGTTCTGATTATTCCGTTCTTTACCAGTTATCTTGTCAGGGTCTATTCGTTGCAGGTGTTTCTATCGGATGCCGGCATCATCAATGCCTTGCTTGGCAAATTTGGCATCGGTCCGTTTCCTTTGCTGAACTCGACCTTCGGCACTTTGGTCGGCATGATCACTCTGTGCTTGCCGCTGGTCATATTGCTCCAGCTGTTCAGCTTGAATTTTGTAAACAGGGATCTCGTCGAAGCGGCTCACAATTTGCGTTGCGCGCGCTTCAGGACCGTTTTCCTCGTGATCGTGCCATCCGCGAAGGTGGGGCTGGTGATCGCGGCGCTTTTCGCCTTCATTCTTTCTTTTGGCGATTTTGTTAGCCCGCTTTATCTCGGTGGCGGCAACCCGCCGACCCTTTCCATCATGATCACCGACATCACTAAATCAGGTCAACAGTGGCCACGCGCGGCGGTCGTCGCGCTGACCATGATTGGCACACTTCTAACGGTTGCATTTCTTTCAATCAGGTTCGCCTACCGGGAGCGCGGGGAATGACCGGGAACAGGAACATTGTAATCAATGGCTTGCTGAAGCTGCATATCTTGGCATGCCTAGTGTTCATTTTCGCGCCGATCATCGGCAGCTTTGTTTTTTCGCTGAATTCGGATCGCTTTCCGTCGTTGCCGCTAGGGCATTTCTCTTTGCAGTGGTATCGGCTGATCTTGGAAGACCCGTTCGTGTGGGCCGGATTTTTCAATACCGTTTTCGTCGGTGCCATTGTCGCGGTGATTGCCACGACACTCGGATTCGGTGGGGCTTACACAGACTTTCGTTACAACTTCATCGGAAAGAATGCCTATCTCGCTTTGGCCTTGTTGCCGCCAACGATCCCGGTGGTAATCATGGGCCTTGCCATGCTGGCCTTCCTGTCGCGTATCAGTCTATCCGGCGGCACGTTTTCAGTGATTATTGCGCATGGTGTTATGTGCAGCCCCTTCGCCATGGCCATAATTCGGCTTCGGCTTTCGCAGATGGATCCGGATCTCGAGGCCGCCTCTTGGAACCTGGGGGGCAACGAATGGGCAACGCTGCGACATGTGATCATGCCTTTCACGAAACCAGCAATCTTCGCAGCGCTTTTCATAACGATGGCGGTTTCATTCGACGAATTCGCGGTGGCATGGTTCGTTTCCGGCCTGCACGAGACGCTTCCCGTCAAGATCTTGGGCTTCCTGCAAGGTCAGGTAAGCCCTCGAATAAACGCTATCGGCTCGCTGGCGTTCCTGAGTTCGATAACGCTGATCGTCTTCGCTCAAATGCTGATGCGCAACCCTTCAACAGGGCCCGTGGAAAAATGATGAACGATCAAATGACGACCAACTCAATCGTAAAACTCGACAGCGTTGTTAAGAAATTCGGAGACATTTTCGCCGTTGAACGTGTCGACTTCGAGATCGGCCGCGGCGAGTTTCTCGCAATCATGGGTTCTTCCGGATGCGGCAAAACAACGACATTGCGGATGCTGGCCGGATTGGAAGACCCGACCGATGGCGATATCTATCTCGACGGAGAACGAGTGAATGGCAAGGCGACTTGGGATCGTGACACTCCCATGGTGTGGCAAAGCCTTGCGCTGTTTCCGTTTCTGACCGTCCAGGAAAACGTCGAGTTCGGTTTGAAAATGCGTGGTGTCAGCAAGGTTGAGCGCATCGAGCGGGCACGCAGATGGCTCGAAAAGATGCAAATACTGGAGTTCGCGAACCGCAATATCTCACAATTGTCAGGCGGCCAGAAGCA
Source organism: Oricola nitratireducens (assembly GCF_014904745.1). Lineage (GTDB taxonomy): Bacteria > Pseudomonadota > Alphaproteobacteria > Rhizobiales > Rhizobiaceae > Oricola > Oricola nitratireducens. The sequence continues at coordinate 27,987 of NZ_JACZCS010000009.1, read as the reverse complement.
GCGTGTCGCGCTTGCTCGGGCGCTCGTGACCGAACCCAAGATTCTACTTCTCGACGAGCCGCTTTCGGCCCTCGACGCGCATCTAAAGGTCCGGATGCAGTCGGTCTTGTCCAGCTTGCAGAAAGATCTCGGCATCACATTCGTTTATGTCACGCACTCAATGTCGGAAGCGTTTTCGATGGCGGATCGAGTGGTCATTATGAGTCGTGGAAAAATCGAACAGATTGGCACTCCGCAAGAAATTTACCGGGAGCCGCGCAACCGCTTCGTTGCCGAATTTCTTGGATCCGCTAACATTTTTACTGGAGCGTTGAGCAGAAAAACTGGCGTTTACTGGACGATTGAAGCCCCCGATGGCTCGTTTGAAATCAATGCAGGCAAGGTGACAAACAAGAATGAAGGCGATTCCGTGACATTTATAGTCAGCGCGGAAAATATGAATGTCAGGCCCACTGGATCGCAACCCAATGGAATTACGGTGACAGTAGTCGGAGAGGAATTTGTGGGAGCCACCGCGATATTATTCGTTGAAACCGAGTCCGGCGCGGAACTCAAAATCCAGAAAAGCCACGACGAGTTTTCGTCGTTGGATACGCGCCCAGGTTCGAAACTTGCCGTTCATTGGGATCCCGACCATTGTCACGTGCTGCCGGGTGAGTGATTTTGCACGTAATTCATGATCAGTCCCGACGGGGTGGTCGGTGTTAATGGTTGGTATCTGACCGACCTGTAAGCCAGCGAAACGATGCCTTCCGTGCCGGCGTGCGACATGCGGCATCGAAATCTACTCGGAGCGCGAGGTCCATGGTGTCTCTCACTTGGGATCCGCATCCTTTCCAATGGTGAGGTTATCCGCATTTCTCAGTCTCTTGGTCCAGGCTTAAATAGCTGTCGTCTCGACTCCCCCGCACTCGATACTGCGGTTGCGGTCGTTGAGGAGCAGATGTCATGCAATCCGCATATTCTGGTCATCAACAATTTCAGAAAACACGAGTGTTCGGGTCGCAGTTTCCGCGCTGTAATCGCAAATGCGCTGATGCGCGACATTCCTGTGATGGTGGGCTGAGCCGCTTGAAATAAGCCGCCTTTGAAGAATTCACCGCTGGACAGCGAGGTGCTCGAGCGCTGGTGTCTGAGCAAACTGAATGGCTAGGTTAGACAGTGACACAGGCAGGCCCACCCACTCCAAAGTTATAGAACCAGATCGTTGTAGATTCTTAGCGGAGCACACGATGTGACCAACATCCGGATATGTCTGTGCGTTTATGAGTCCATCACCTTGAGCGGCACCCGAGCTGATTGGATCGGCAGAGATTCCCAAACCAAGGTCTTAATGATTCAAGATGTCTGCGGAGGATAGCGGGAAACGTAACTGAATGGCCAGTTGCCATACAGAAGAATTTACAAGGCGCATTCCGGCGCTCTCTGCATAACGGAGTTTTCCGTTACGATTTCAGCGGCTTGACGCAGCGTGATCGCGAAATCTGGGAATTCGCCGCCGGATTCGAATCGCCTATCCGCCGACATGTCGATGTCCGGCCGCGGGGACGGTCCCCGCGCGGCATCGGCGCCCTCCTCGGCGGCCCCGGCCGCACCCTCGGGAACGGAAGCGACATGAGAGCGGTGGAGCTCTTCTGCGGGGCCGGCGGCATGTCGCTCGGCCTGCGAAGGGCAGGATTCGAACTTGTCCAGGCATACGATGCCTGGGACCGGGCTGTGGATGTCTACCGCGCCAATCTCGGCCCGCACGCGCGCGAGGCCGACCTCAAGGACATCTTCTCGATCGGCCCGGAACTGGCGCGGCTCGCGCCCGACCTGATCTGCGGCGGGCCGCCGTGCCAGGACTTCTCGGCGGCCGGTCGGCGCGAGGAGCGCGAGAATGCCGCCCTGACGCGCGCCTTCGCCATGCTCGTCGCGGTCGCCCGTCCCCGCTGGTTCGTGATGGAGAATGTCACGCGCGCGCTGAACTCGGATGCGTGGCGCGAGGCGAGGGCGATGCTGGTCAGGGCGGGATACGGCCTGACCGAATGCAAACTCGACGCCTCCCTCTACGGCGTGGCACAGCGCAGGCGGCGGCTGATCGTCATCGGCAGGCTCGGCGAGGCCGACGGCTTTCTGCAGTCGGCGATCCGCAACGCGGCATCGGAGACCGCGATGACGGTCCGCGATCTGTTCGGTGACCGCAGCCCCGAGGCGATCTACGTGCATCCGCGCATGCCGGGCAAGAAGGGGCTGTGGAGCGCGGACGAGCCCGCGCCGACCATGCGCTCCTCGTCGCGGCGGCCGATCCCGGCCGATTACGAGCCGCATCCCGATGATGCACCGCTGCTCGAGAAGGGTGCCTTCTTCACGCGGCCGCTGCACGGGGGCAGGGGTGTGCGCGTGTTGGACGAGCCGGCGCCGGCGATCGTGCGGACCTCGCGCGAGAGGCCGAGGGCGAGCTACATGACCGAGCCGCACCCGAACGATCCCGTCCATCCGGCGGATGCCGCCGTGCTCACCCAGGCCCAGGTGTCGCGCATCCAGGGCTTCCCACCCGGCTGGGACTGGTCACCCGGCCGCACGAAGCGCGACATCGACCAGCTGATCGCCAACGCGGTTCCGCCGCCGCTCGCCGAGGCGATCGGCCGCGTGATCCTGGCGCGCGAGGCGGGCGAGACCATTCCCGCCCTGGAGGGCCGCTTCGGCCAGTGGCTGAGGAGGCGGGGCCTTTCGCCGCAATCGGTCCGCAACGCGAAGACGCGGGTCAACCGCGCCCGGCGGCTGCTGGCGGGCCGGACATTCGCCGATCCGGCGATGGAGATCGCGGCGCTGGAGCGGGTCGGGGAGTTCCTCTCGCTGCCGGTCAAGACGCAGTCCGACCTGCGGTCGGCGCTGCGGCTGTATCGGGAATGGCTGGAGGAGAAGGCCGAGCGATCGGCGAGGAATGCCCCGAAGACGGCTCCGGAACCGATCGGGGAAACCGGGATGTCCGCCGCGGCCGCCTGATCGGATATTGCGAATTGAAGATGTCGGGTTCCGCTATCGACGGGACTCGTCAAGGCGTGCCTATGGGCGGTGACCGCTCAGTCCTTTCACGGCGGTTACGGTGTCGGAGGATGATGAATCGCCGGAAAATATCGGCATTTCACCCGCTCCTCACGCCCGCCGCTAGACCCGCGCCACTAGACCCAGGCTCGGCCGCCAAGGTCTGCTTGCCGACACTGGGCGGCCGGGGTGCTCGAGGTTCCGCACGGCCAACCGCAGGCTCGCGATCGTCTCCTCGAGTTCGACGAGATATTCCGCCAGTTCCCTGCTGCAGGGAAATTTTGTCATCCTCGCGCGAACGGCGGCCTTTCGCTGCCATTTTAGCTCGCGTTCCCAGCGCGCGTTGCATTCGTCCTCCCAGCGCGCCAGTTCGTCTCCGTGGGCTTCAAACCCCTCCGCCGCGCAGAGGTCAAAGCTTGGGTCCGCCCGCCATGCCGCCTTGAGCTCCTCGATTTCCCACCGATCTCTGATACCCGATGCTTCGGTCATTGCCGTTTCCTCGTCCTTGTCATCGGCGCCGCCAAGGCGCGATGATTCAGGATGGGCTGAATTTTTCGGAGGCGCCAAGTGGGTTTTGCAAAAAAATTCGATCACGCGTTGTCAACAATTCAGTGTCCATCCCGTCACGCTATCCATCGCATGCGGTGCCATCGGATTGATGTTGTGGCCTCCGATCGCGCGGACGGGACGATGAAATCGCCCCCGAAAAACCTTGCATCGCGAATTGCCGATGCGTTCCCGGCGGTCCGGGCCGTGAGGCCAAGGTCTTCGTTTCAGTTGGAACCGATCGCATGTTCGGCGTTTCCGAAACGCATCGGAACCGGAAACCGATTAAAGATTAACTGGTTAGGGACAACTCATGTTGGGCTTGTCCCGTTTGCGCAATATAGTGAATGAAGGGCATTCGGGTGCGACCCGCATGCGCCCCTTCAATGTCCGTGCGGGCTCGGTGCCGCATCCTTAAGGGTTGATCAACATTTCGATGCGAACTTCGTTCCCGAAACGTTCTTGCAATTGGAGGGTGTCTCGGATTCTATCTGTGCGCAATCGAATCGCGGGGATTGCGAATCCCCGGCGCGCGGTAAACCGTGCCTTGGCGGAGGTGGAATGCGCAGCATAGAACTCTTTTCCGGATGCGGGGGGTTGGCCCTCGGCCTGGCGCGGGCCGGGTTCGAGCATCTTTTGCTGGTCGAGCGCGACGGTCCCTCCGTGCGAAACATGGAGCACAACGTCGAACGCGGTGTGAAGCATGTTGGGCACTGGAAAGTGCATTCCGGCGATGTCCGCGAACTGAAGTGGGCGGACAAGGCCCCAACCGTCGACTTCGTCGCCGGCGGGCCTCCGTGCCAGCCCTTCTCCATCGGCGGCCTCCATCGGGGGGAGGAGGACGAGCGCGACATGTGGCCGGAGGCGGTGCGCGCCGTCCGGGAGATCAAGCCGAGGGGGTTCCTGTTCGAGAATGTCCGCGGGCTCCTGCGCCCGAAGTTCTCGGAGCATCTCGAGTGGATCCGTCTGTCGCTGACGGAGCCGTGGCTCGCGATCAAGGACGGCGAGGAAAGGGCGGCCCACCTGGATCGGCTCAGGGCGCAGGAGAGCGAGGCCACCTACCACGTGCGCGTCGTAAAGGTGAACGCGGCCGACTACGGCGCGGCGCAGAAGCGGCACCGCGTCCTGTTCATCGGCATCCGGCGCGACCTCGTCGACGCGCTGGAGCCGCCGTCGCCGACCCACTCGCGCGAGCGGCTGTTGTGGGACCAGTATGTCGGCGGCGAGTACTGGAGGCGGCACGGACTTGAGCCGTCGGCCTCGGGACCCGCCAACCCGATCGACGCGAGGACTGTCGCCTCCCTGAAGGCGGGCGGGAAAAAACCCGGCGGGCGGCCCTGGCGAACCGTCCGCGACGCGCTCGCGGGGCTGGGGGAGCCGGGCGCGCGGGACGATATTTCCAATCACGTCTTCCAGCCGGGGGCGAGGTCCTATCCCGGCCACACGGGCAGCCCCATCGACGAGCCTGCCAAGGCGCTCAAGGCGGGCGTGCATGGCGTTCCGGGCGGCGAGAACATGATCGCTTTCGCCGACGGATCGGTCCGGTATTTCACCGTGCGGGAGGCGGCGCGCCTGCAGGGGCTGCCGGATGACTACGAGTTCGTAGGTTCGTGGACCGAGAACATGCGCCAGCTCGGCAACGCCGTCCCGGCGGAGCTGTCGGAGTACTTCGGCAATTATCTCGCCGGCATCCTCTCCGCCGCCTCCGGGAGCGCGCGGGGCAAGGCGGCCTGATGTCACGCAGGGGCAAAGCTCGGAAGCCGAGGCAAACGGAGATAATCGAGGGTGTCCGCGCCCACCTCGAGGAATTGGAGGGCTTGGCATCGGGTCTTTCGAACGTGGCGTCCCGGAAGACACGAGAGCTGCTTGTGGGTGAGGTTCGCGAAGACCTCGCCAGAGTTATTTCGTCCCTGGATCCCATAAAGGAGCCTAAAAGCTTCTTCGACCCAGCCGATCCCGAGACCGCTGGTCGGCTTGTAGCCATGGCTCTTCTCGCGCAGCCTCGGGTTCCACTCGGCCGCATCCCGAGGTCGTACGGAAGCGGGGTGTATGCGATATACTATAATGGACGTTATCCAGCCTATCTGGGTATCAGCGGAACCGAGATGCCTATATACGTTGGGAAAGCCGATCCGAGTTCCACGGTGGCCGTGTCTCCAAGGGAACAAGGGGACAAGCTCTATGGTCGTCTAGCCGATCATAGAAAAGCCATCCGAACGGTGGAGAAGTTCGCGCTCGATCACGGCCTCCCGAACCCGCTTCGGGTCGAAGACTTCGAATGCCGACGGCTCGTGACCGCGACGAATGCCCAATTATTCGCCGAAAAGCACCTGATTGGAATCTTCGAACCCATTTGGAACAAGGATACGAATGTCTGCTGGGGCATCTCGAAGCACGGAGATACAGAGGGAAGAAGCAACAAACGGTCGCCTTGGGATGTCCTGCATAAGGGGCGCAAATGGGCGATGCAGGAAAAGCTTGAGGACTCGCGGTCCGAAGAACGAATCCTCGAAGACATCAGGAAGCATACGGAGGCGAAGCCTGCATATACGGACAGAGACGAAATCGTGGAGGCGTTCCTGTCAGCCTTCGCTCAGGATCCGCTTCTCGATAACGAATCCGATGCGGAAGACGATGGTGGTGACGACGAGGGGTAGCCGCCCGCTTCACTCCGATTACGGGGGAGGGTTCATCTGCTAGTGTCTTTCGACAGACACCTCGTCGACCCGGCCCGCAGCGCGCAGATGGCGCGCGTCCGCGGCAAGGACACGAAGCCGGAGATGGTCGTACGGCGGCTCGTCCACGCGATGGGATACCGCTATCGGCTGCACCGCAAGGATTTGCCGGGCAAGCCCGATCTCGTTTTTCCGCGTCTTCGGAAGATCATCCAGGTCCATGGGTGTTTCTGGCACCAGCATCCCGATCCGGCCTGCCGACGGGCGCGCATTCCAAAGACCCGTCGGGAGTTCTGGGTGCCGAAGCTCGAGGGCAACGCGAGACGCGACATCGAGAACGAGCGGGCGCTGCAGAAGCTCGGCTGGGACGTTCTGGTCGTGTGGGAATGCGAGACGACACCCTCGCGGCGCGAAGAACTTGTCTGGAAACTGGAGGAGTTCCTCGGATCGTAGAGAGCTTGGGCTCCGTTTGTCCGTAGGTGTGATGAATAACGATCGCGCGGGAAGCGGGCTGGAGAATCTGGGGCGAATGACCGAAACGGGGCCGCAAGGAGACTGTCCGGTTTAGGGTACCGGACATCGGGAAGCTGACACTCGTTCGCAGAGTTCGTGTGCCCAGAAGAGAGCAACGAGCTTGCGGCTAAGACGACTGTGTCGAGCCGCATACTGAGGTGTGCTAGCCGCAGGCGCCCACAAAGGCTGATCCTGAGCTAATTGTCTCGGCCGATGAAGCGGTTGAGCCTGCGATTTCCTTCGAGCGACTCGCTGTAGGGGCGGCGGCTGGAAATCCCGGCGGCGCCACCCTTCCCCCAGCGATTATATTGCGACAGATCGTCGAGCAGTGGATCAAGCCAGTTATGGCGATGATACTGGAACTTGCGATGCTCGCCGTGTCGGAAGGCATCGGCAATTTCCGGCTTCTCGTCTCGGTAGAACAGGAAGTCGCTGGCGTAGACTTGCGTGATCTCGTTCAGCTGCTCGACTTCGTCCGCGCTGAGCCGCAGCGTCACGAGGCGCGGTTCGGTCGGATATTGCATCGGGGACATATATACGATCGTCGCCGTCGGCAGGATCGGTAGCACTAGCTTGAGGCCGGAGTTAAGCCCGTCTTGGGATGCGGGGAAATTGTGGAGGAAGCCGTCGCCAGCGATGAATTCTCGTTCGTCGCTAAACAGGATCGCCCAACGGCCGTGCATCATGCGCTTGCGATAAGCGTCATACAGCCCGCGCTGGTTCGCCGCGATCAGGGTCTTGTCGGCGGTCGGATCGGTCAGGCCGAAGCCGCGGCGATAATATTCGGTAGTTCGCTTGATCGAGGCGCGGATGCTCGGGCTGCGGGCCAGCAGCGAGGCTGTAACGCGAGCGATCTGCGCCGCGCGCTGGTCGGGTAGCGGCTGCGGCGAAATGCGTTCGACCATCGATCGCTCAGGCACCGCAAACGCAGCTTCGAGCGTCGCCAGCCACTGTACGAACGCAGCCATTTCTTTGTCGGGCTCGTTGAAAATCGGTTCGAAAGTCGAATCCCACGGACCGCCCATCCTCATGTGATGTGCATTGGTGATTGCGCCGAACGCGCCCGGAGGCGCGCGGTGGACGGTTCCATTCGGCCGGGTCACGGAGACCATACCATCCGCCGCTGCCCAATGATCAGCCAGGGTTCGCGGCCACCAATGGTGCAGTTCGGTCTTGAGCGGCGGTTTCTGCTTCATTGTTGCTAGCTGGGGGCACGACCGATCGATGTCGAGGCATAGTGGGCGGTGTCTCGCGCGGCTCCGGCAGAAGACGCGGGGGGCTATTGGTTGGCTCCAGAATGATATACACGGAGCAAGCGATAGTACAAAATTCAGCGCCTGGAGAATGCGCAGCCCTTTTAGGGCTGATAAAGGCCGTCCGCTTACGCGGTCTCGGCTGACCGAAGCAGACATCAAAATGTATAGCCCCCATAGTGGATGCCTTCTCTAAGCTGCCGATCAAGGGGCATCAACAGGCTCTATGAAGTAAGCCGCCGGAACGCTCGACAAGTGCTTCTCCGAGCTCGACATCAAAAGAAGTCGATTGACGGTGTTGTCCTGAATACCTTCCAGCGGCATGGCGCAAGAAATGCGGCCGTGATTCACGGGAACGCCCACCTTCTGCAGATCTTTTTGGGCTGTTAAATGCGTCCTGGCGAACCGACTTATCAACTGCGCCTCGCGATTGGGTTTCGTTCCGCGCTCTTTGAGATTGGAAATGTACTTGAAGAGATCTCGGAACAATTCCGGGTAACCCGAGACGGTCTTATTCAAGGCCGCTGCCACGATGTCCGTCGCGCTCCGCGGGAACGCGAATTTTGAGCGCTCTATGTTGGTCACGAGCGGGGCGAGACCGGGAGTTGTGGGCTTGTACCGCCGCCGGATGGCATCCTGCACTTCGCTCCAGCGGAACGGACTATCCGTGACAATGGAGGCACCCGTAGCCTGGGCCAAATACATCGTCATTTCGAAATTCGGTGCGAGCTTGAACATATTCATCTGCCCACCACCTTCTCCACCTTCCAGCGAGCCCTCCTGGAGCACGGCCAGGGGATCATCCTCCCGCATCCGCAAGTTGGCGCACATGACCGCCTCGACCTCCTCCTCACTGAGGTCCGGGTTCAGTTTACGGAGCCGTCTGCGCATCACCTCAGGCGGCATAAGCATGATGCCGCGCCGGTTGTCCTCTTCGATGGTCTTTTGCAGGCCGGGGTCATGCATCGGGCCGAACCGCGGCGCTCGAGCCCGTGCCATGCTCATCATCTGCTCGCGGAGATGGAAATCGAAGTCGCAGGGGTCCGGTATGAGGTTGACCAAGCCGTAATCCACGAGCGGCATGACGTTCAGGAAGAACAAGAGCGTTTTTAGGAACTCCTGCCGATAGGACTTCGGGTTGCCGGTCGGGTTCATTTCCTTCTTCATTATTCCGGGGTGGACGAACGGGTGTGCCACAATCAGTTCGCCGAAGTACAGGGGGGCTGCCAAAGCGAAGTCCGAGATCGATGACGGGTGAATAGACCCTGTGTAGACAGCGCGAGCCTCGCCATCGGGCTTGGGTAGCAGCGCGAGCAGATCGGTATCGAGCGGCCATAGCCCTTCGTAGAGACTATAAATCTTGCCGATCTTCTCATCGGTTAGCTCGCTGCGAATCTGCACCCAGTCCTTGCCGGATTCCAGCTCCAGCACGTTTACAATGGCGTTTTGGAGCATCAGATTGCGCTCGCGGATGCTCTTTTCGTTCCAGGCCGGGCGCAGCGCCTCAGGCTTGGATTGGCAACACTCTTTGAACGATTTTCCGCGCCCACACCCGCAGTAGTCGCCCGAACGCAACGGCTTGTCCGGTCGCTTCTTGATCAAGAATTCCCGCGGTTTCTCGGTCCTGCCGAACTCGTCCTGGTAGTGTACGTCGCCGCTCTCGTACTTAACGAATATCTCGCCGCCGAACTTGAACAGCCCAAGTTCCGGCGGCAACAGCGTTTTCCGGAGCTCGCTCCACGGCCGTGTCACGGTCCGTTCCGGGTACAGCCACTCTTTGCGCCCGCCGCCGATGTAGCGGCGCGCGCGCTTCTTGATGATGAAGTTGATTTCGGTGACTTCCTGCGCGGTGAGCTTCCGCTCGCGGATAAAAGAGTCGATCTTGGTTATGGACTGCCGGTAGTTGCGAGCGAAGGTCCTCTTCAGGAGCGGGTCGATGCTCGGGTCCTCCGCATACTCCAGATTCGTCAGAATTAGGCAGTGGTCGCGGTCCATCGGGTAAAGCGTCTGCGACCCCCGCAGCGCTATTCCGGGATCAAGTGGATACGTGCACGCGCTATCCGTGGGAGGGACCGCATGGTTGTAAATCGTCACCGGATGGTCGCTCGTAATGAACTTCACGTCGGAATCTTTAGCAGAGACGATCTCGCGCACGCCGCTGATCCAGATCGTGCAGTGCAGCATGCGGATGCCCTGCATCTCGATCATCAACTCGTTCTGCGTAAGTTCAGGGTATTGGGCCCTAAGCCAGTCTAAGCCCTTCGGCGTGCGGATTTTCTGATTATCGAGAAACTCGAAGAAGTCTTGAAAATGGTCATGCCACTCGCGCATGTCCGTGCCTATGAAGGCACGGACCGCTTGCGATCCCCTGGTGTCGACATCGCCGAAGAGGCGGCGCTCGATCTCATCGTTGACCGACGTGCCGAAGAACGTGGAATACAAATCCGTCTGAAAGAATGCTCTGGAAGTCGGCGTGTCGTTCCACGCGCCATTCTGGGTGATGACGCGTCCGTCGGGGAGGACTTTTTGGTCCGGAGTCATGTCGACATAAGCAAGCGACTTCCGACCGGGCTCGAAGAAACCCTCCTGATACCATTGCGGTACGTAGTGGTTATCTCTCGTGACCGACATCGCAGTGATCCGTTCAACAAAGCGTTCCGCAAATGCATTTACTTAACTTTTTCGGCTATCGTCGATCGGTGAATACTTATCATCCACGGCAAATGACACTCTGATGGGGTGGCGCTTAGGTTAGCGCTGCCGCCTTTTTTGAAAATTCATCTGTCGTTGCGATGTATATGGTTCTCGCGCTCGTCGGACAACGAACGGCAGCTTTCGGGACTAGATCGAGATCTATCGAACGACCGACTTGGGGCGGATACTGTTGAAAAACTCGCCTTGATTGCCGGTTCCGCTGCTGATTCAATTTCCCAATTGATTTGGGAGATTGTCGGCGATGATGGGACCGAAGAAGGAAACGCAGGCGGCGTTGTTCTACGAGTTCTCGCTTGAGGATCACGTTCCAGCAGATCACCTGGTTCGTGCGATTGACCGGTTTATCGCACTGGACGCAATACGTTCACATTTGGCGCCGTTCTACAGCACGATAGGCCGCCCTTCGATCGATCCGGAACTGATGATCCGGATGCTGCTGGTCGGCTATGTCATGGGCATCCGGTCGGAGCGGCGCTTGTGCGAAGAGGTTCACTTGAACCTTGCCTATCGCTGGTTCTGCCGGCTGGACCTGACCGATGCGGTGCCGGATCATTCGACCTTTTCCAAAAACAGACACGGTAGGTTCCGCGAAAGCGATCTGTTTCGGCAATTGTTCGAGGAGGTTCTGTCCCGTTGCATCGTCGAGGGACTTGTCGGCGGAAGCAGCTTTGGAGCGGACGCTTCCCTGATCAAGGCGGATGCCAGCCGCTATGCCAAGGTCGAGCGTGCCGACTGGGTCGTTCCGGAAGCGGTCACGCGGGCCACGCAGGAATATCTCGATACGCTGGATGATGCGGCATTCGGCGCATCCACGCCGGTTGAACCCAAGGCGCTCTCACCGGCTGATCCGGCAGCCCGCTACACCGGTGCCAACGGCGACAGGCCCTTCTTTGCCTATTCCACCAACTATCTTGTCGACCTCGACAATGCTGTCATCGTCGATGTAGACGCAACCGCGCCGATCCGGCAGGCCGAGACTGGAATCGTCCAGGACATGATCGTGCGAACGCGGGAGCGCTTCGACCTGCATCCCGATATGCTTGTCGCTGACACGGCCTATGGGTCAGCACCGATGCTTGGCTGGCTGGTCGATGAGCAGGGCATCGATCCCTACATCCCGGTGATCGACAAGTCCGAACGCAAGGACGGCACCTTCTCGCGGGACGACTTCACCTACGATCCCGGCACGGACGCCTATACCTGCCCGGGCGGCAGACAGCTCGTGCAGTTCCGCCGAACCTACACGACGCCTCGATCAGGCGTCGATGCGGAAGGAATGATGCGCTACCGGGCCAGCAAGAAGGATTGCGACCTCTGCCCGCTCAAACCGCAATGTTGTCCGAAAGAACCCGCTCGGAAAATCCTTCGCTCCATCCATGAACATGCCCGCGACCGGGCACGCGATATCACCAAGACCGATGCCTATGTGACCGCAAGCTACGCCCGCAAGAAGGTCGAGATGTTGTTCGCGCACCTCAAACGAATTCTCAAACTCGATCGGTTGCGTCTTCGAGGACCAAACGGAGCAAAGGACGAGTTCTTGATGGCAGCAACAGCCCAAAATCTTCGCAGATTGGCGAAGCTGGTTCCAATCCCGGCGTAAGAAGGAAGCCGGGTGCGATCTCGGCCTTCCAATCGGGCAGACAAAATAGCCAGTTTTTCAACGGTATCGGGCGCAAAGTTGCCGTTCAACGAGCAACTCTTCGGTGTCGGAATTGGTCCGACACCGAAATGAACAAAGTCCGCAGGCCGACCTCCCGTGTCGGTTCTCGGGAACAACGCGAACGAATGCCAACGTCACCTCGGTAACGGACATTTCCGTTACGCGCCTGGCGCTTCCGATGGCGCATCGCCGTCTCGTTTGCGGTGCTCGTTTTGGGTGAGCCTAGGCGGCCCTTGCCGAGTAGTTCGCCTCGAATATATCGAACACGGATACCCCGAGTGCGGGGTCGCCAAGCTTGCCATGCCGCTCCTCGAACTCCTTCAGGGAGATCGTTGACGCGTTCGTTGAGAGACCGACATGGTTCCAGACATCTTCGAATGTCAGGTATACGCGCTCGATCTTGCGCGTATCGGGATTCCTGCGGGCGAGGCTCGGCGATTTGTTTCGCTCGTAGGTGGCGATGCGGCGGGAAATCTCCAGCGCGTTGCGTTCCGTGATCTCGTTGAATCCGCAAACTACGGAATGACTGACCAGGGCCTCGGTAACCGGATGCCAATCCCAACCTTCCCTCGGGCCATCGCGGCCATCGGGGTCGGTGCTGATCTGATGATAACGCTCTTCACCCAGCCTCTTGATCATCTTGGTAGTGTACCAGCGCAGCGACATGGTGCCTCCTTTCGCTTTCAATAAAGCCCATCCCTACACTCCGCCGACGACTCAATCTTTCAGGCCGTCGTTCGAATTTGAGGCATCCGGGAAACGCATCGTTTGGCCACCCGGATTCCGTCGGGCTTCTCGCTTGCGAAGGCATCGCTTTCACTCGTCGGCGACGGCTCCCGAGGCCAGGCATGGTTGAACGGGTGTCGGGAACACGTTCGTTGGGAGCAGCACATGGGTAAGCAGCGGCGATATCTCGCCAGATGGGCCCTGATCATGGCCGGAGACAAGGGCCCGATCCTCGCAGGATGCGAGCCGGACGGAGCCGAATACCGCACCTCCACGCCTCTGGTCGCGCTCGATCCCGTGTCCGGGACCGCCGTGACGGCTTCCGGCCGTCGGTACCGCCTTCTGGGCGATCCGGACCCGCGTTACGCCCTGGAGGCACTGAACGCCCTGTGGAACACGGACGGGGTGGAGGTGCGCGTTGTCGGCATCGACGAGGCAGTCCGGCTGGTCGCCGGCAACAGTCCGTTCGACCGGTCCGTGGAGGAGCAGGCGGCCATCGACGCATGGAAGCTTCCCAACGTGGCCGGCCAGATCAGGCTGCTCATGCTGCGGCGAGGTCTGGATCTCGAGCGGGCGGCCGAGGCCGTCGGCCTGGAGCCCGACAGGCTGCGGTCGTTGCTGGACGGCTCCGCCGAAGGCTGGACCGCCGGGGAGGCCGACCGCGTGTTCGATGCTCTGGCGGCGAGGGGGACGGCGGACACGGGCCAGGCGCTCGTCAGGGCGGACATCTCGGCGTCGATCCGCAGGCGCGTGCGCGACTTGGGGCTGTCGGTCGAGGCCGCCGCCGGGATCGTCGGGCTGGATATAGGGGCCATGCGCGGCATCGTGGAGCGCGGGGAAACGCGCGGGCTGAGCATCGAGCGGCTGGACAAGGTCATCGAGGCTCTGGACGAGGCGGGCGAGCGATATGGCGGCGGCATGGAAATGTGATCGCTCGCCGGCGGCCGTCACGGCACCCCGTTCCGCCTCCGAACGAGATCGATGAAGGCGGGCGCGAGGCGGTCTGGACATCCGAGGAAATCCGTGCGCCTCCTGTTGTTGCGACGGCATTCAACCCGCCGCTGCGGATCCCCGTTCCCGGTGGGCGGGAACGCGTGCAATTCAGGGAGTTTCAATCCGGATGGGTACCTTCATCGTCAATTTGGCCCCGTGCTATTTCCGTTTTCGGGGCATCGAGATCGTGGAGCATGACGGGATCGTTTCCTTCGTCGTCGAGTTCATGGCCGGAGAATACGCGGCATATTGCTTCGGGATCGAGGAAGGGCCCGTCCGCGTTTTCAATTCCTCCGACGAACAGGAATATCCCTCGACCATTTCCGTCCATTTCACGCCGGGCGGGAAGGCCGAGGAAACAAGGGTCGTCGCCGTCGAATACGATTACGATCACGTTGAAAAATGGGAGGCGAGCCAGCGCTGGTTCGATACCGACCACGACGGGTGGCTCCGTGATTTCTTCGAGCGGTGGGCCGCGCGCCACCGATCGGCACCACGCGCCGCCGCCTAGGACACTGGCGGAGGCCGCAAGGCCCGCTGCTCTCGTTCCCGGATTGGTCCCGGTGCCACCAGTCTCGGCGCGGTCGATGCAGGATTTCAACCGCGCGCGGGATGGGGCCGATGCCGGATGCCGCCGGCGAACGGACTTGTGACCTTCCGCGATCCGAAGCGGGCCGCGCTTCTTCGGAATGCGGCGAGGGAAGGCGTTCGACATTTCCGCTCAGCGACTGACTGCGGAAGGTCAAAAACTTCAACGAGTTGCATACGGTCCGACGGTGGCTTGTCCCGTTTTTGTTGTATAGTGAAAGGGTAGGGGCTTCAGCGGTGCTGGCCGGAGCGGGAGAACTCCGGGCATCCGCCACGGTCGGAGATGCCGCTCCGCTATGGACGTTTCGGTCGGTGGCCATGACGATTACCAGAATGCGGGATCGTTCAGCGCCTCGACGCAGCGCGAGGGGCCCTTCAGCGGTGTCATCTCCCGATCGGTCAGCGACTGGCCGAGCCAGCCTTCGGGGTGTTTCAGTTTGAAGGGCGCTTGAGCGAACGCTTCCGTGATCGGCGCGAAGCCCACCTTCGAATAGTAGCCCGGATCGCCATACGTCACGGCGATATCGATACCGGTCTCACGCAACGCGGCGAGGCCATCGGCGAGGAGCCGTTGTCCGATCCCCTTGCCCTGATGGCCGGTCGCGACGCCGACGGGCGCGAGGACGAACACCGTCCGGTCATCCCGGTCGTAGGTCAGCCGCGAAAAGACGATGCCGCCGACGATCGTCCCGGCCTCCTCGGCGGTGAAGACGAACAGGTCCCGTTCCGCCGTGGTGCCGAGAAGGTCGCCGTGAACAGGTCGACGATCTCCTTTTCCCGCCCCTTGAAAGCTGTCGAGAATTCCATTGCTTCTTTTCCGTTGAACAGTATCGCGGCAGCCGGCCTCTTTGCTCGCCCGTGGCCGTTCCGCGGGTGATCGCCCATTCTTGTCTCGAACGGCCCTGTCCCGGGCTAGGTTCTCCGGGTGGCGCGGCGGCATCCGCGCGGGGCGAGGCATTGCCGTCCTTGGCGGCATCGGTCATGCCCGACCGGCCGCGCGGACCTTTCGCGGCGCGGCCATCCAGATGCTGACGACGGATATGCCGGAGGCGAGAACGCAAAGCCACCAGCCGGGGCGGTAGCCGCCAGAAGCGTCGTCGATGATGCCGAGCGCAAGCACGCCGCCGGCGGCACCGAAATTTCCGAACAGCGAGAGGATCGAGAAGATCTTCGCGAAGTGCCTGCCGGAAAACACCTCGGCGGGAATCGCGCCGTAAATCGATGCCATCCCGTATCCCAGGAGCCCCTGTAGCGCGACCATGACATAGATGAGACGAGAGGATTGCCCGAAATTCACGGTGGCGAGAAGGATCGCGGCAAGCCCGAAACCGCACTGCGCCAGCGTCCAGGCGGTTTCGCGTCCGAACCTGTCCGAAAGGGCACCCAGCGCGATCTGTCCGCCGATGCCGAACAGCGCGACGAGGCCGAGCGCCGACGCCGCCGTCACGGAATCGATGCCTTCGCGCAGGAGGAAGTTCGTCTGGTGAATCTGGATCGCGTACCAGACGAACAGGCCGCAAAAGAACGCGCTGCCGATCCACCAGAAACGGGCCGTCTTCATGGCGCGTCCGAGAGTCCAGTCCGTGGAAACCCATTCCCGGTCGACGATGCCATCCGAAGAGCCGTGGTCATCCGCCTTCGCGGCCCCCGATCCGCCGTCCGGACGAAGCCCCATGTCCTCGGGACGTTTGCGCTGGAAGAGCAGGTTGAGGGGAAGGATCGCGACCAGCGTCAGCAGCGCGATGCCGAGACAGGAGGCGCGCCAGCCGTGCGTGTCGATGGACCACTGCATGAGCGGGAGCAGGGTGACCGCGCCAACGCCGACGCCGGAAAACGCGATGCCGACCGCAAGGCCGCGCCGTCGCACGAACCAGTTGGGCAGGAACATGGAGTGGCCGATGTAGCTCATTGCCATCGACCCCATGACCGCCAGAAGGCCGAGCGACAGGTAGAGGCCGACCGGAGAGCCGATCACGACCGCTCCGGCGTAACCCGAGGCAACCATGACGGCTCCCATCGGAATGGCGATCCTCGGGCCGTAACGGTCCATCACGGCACCCAGCACTGGCACGAACGCGGTCGAGGCGACGAAACCCAGCGAGAACGGCCCCGAGGTCGTCGTGGTCGTCCATCCGAGTTCCTTCGAGATGTGCGGCAGCAGCAGCGAATAGCCGGTCCGCGCGTTGACCGCGACGGCCATGGTGACGAACGATATCGCTACCACTACCCAGCCGTAATAAACGCTTCTGTCCTGAGCATTCATGGATTGCCTCCTCCGGGGATTGCCATATCCGTCGGGAGGCCAGGTGGGAAGACCGGGTGTTTGCATGGCGGGATCGGTCCCGGCCGAAGCAAAACCCCGTTGATGTCCGTGCCGATCTGACCATAACCGACACCGTTAGAAGCTATCTGCAAATTGCTTCCAACGATGATCTCCCCACCTTTCCCTTCCGGGCGGCTTCAATGCCTGCCGATGACATCGTTGCGCAGGCGGTTCGCCGACAGCATCATCATCCTATCGATAACGAACGACAGGGGGCGGCGATGGAGCCGGATACGCGGACGGAACCGGAACTGAGGAGGCTACTGCGGCTCCTCGCGAATCTGGATGACAAGGATCTCGCTTTTCTCGGTCGCCGGATCAGGGCGGCGGAGAACAGGATCGCCGCCGATCGGAGGAGGGGATACTGACGGGTCCACGACCATCGCCGGATGCCATGGTGGCGGAACCGTAATCCCGCCGCGTCCGACGCCGAGCCGAGCGTCGAAACGCGCCTAGGCGTAACTGACGATGCCGTTACGGAGAGCGGCGTGGCGAGCGACGGCGGCGGTCGTGTCGGCCTCGTCTCCGGCGGTGGCGGAGTATCGTGTAAGGCACCCGCGCCAATCCAGAGCAGAGCGGTTTCGACCTGCCATGGTCAATGCATCACGGTTACGGCCCCTTTGCGACGACGGACTCCGCGCCTTCGTGGGGCCTGGTGGCTGCTAACCGGATGCCCATGGCGCGATCGATCGAGATCCAGGACCAGTGGCGCCATTGCGGAATCCCGCCATCGTGCGAGATGGGGCAGGTATGGGTTTGCGGATAACCCGGGAGGGCGCTGCCAATTCCTGGCTCTCAATGGCCGTACGCGCCGCAGATCAATTTGCTCATTCCGCTGCTTCGGCGACGGGTGCCGGAACATAGTTGAGGATCGGCCCCAGCCAACGTTCGATGTCTTGCATTGGCATGTCCTTTCGCGCGGCGTAATCTTCGACCTGGTCTCGTTCGACCTTGGCGACCCCGAAATAATGGCTCTCCGGATGCGCGAAATATAACCCCGACACCGACGAGCCCGGCCACATGGCGAAACTCTCGGTGAGTTGCACGCCGATCCTATCCTCGGCATCGAGCAGGCGAAACAGCGTTGTCTTTTCGGTGTGGTCGGGCTGGGCGGGATAGCCGGGCGCGGGGCGGATGCCGCGATAGCTTTCCGTGATCAGTTCCCCCGGTGAGAGCGCCTCGTCCTTGGCATAGCCCCAGTATTCAGTGCGGACGCGCTCGTGCATGCGCTCGGCGAAAGCCTCGGCGAAACGGTCGGCCAATGCCTTGACCATGATCGAGGAATAGTCGTCGTTTGCGCGCTCGAAGCGTTCCGCGATCGCCGCCTCCTCGATGCCCGCCGTAACGACGAAGCCGCCGAGATAATCCGCCTTTCCGCTGTCGGTCGGCGCGACGAAATCGGCCAGCGCCATGTTCGGCCGGCCGTCGCGCTTCGAAAGCTGTTGGCGCAGGGTGAAGAAGGTCGCCAAATCGTCCTTTCGCTCGTCATCGGCGTAAAGCCGGATATCATCGCCGACGGCATTTGCCGGCCAGAAACCGATCACCGCCTTCGGCGCGAACCATTTCTCATCGATGATCTTCTTCAGCATCGCCCGCGCGTCGTCGAAAAGGGCGCGGGCGGCGGATCCCTGTTTGTCGTCCTCGAGGATCTTTGGATAGCGTCCCTTAAGCTCCCAGGTCTGGAAGAAGGGCGTCCAGTCGATGTAGCGGGCGAGTTCGGCCAGGTCCCAGGTTTCGAAGACACGCGTGCCGAGGAATGACGGACGCGGCGGCTCGTAGGACGGCCAGTCTGTCCTAAACGCGTTTTCGCGGGCACGCGCTAGTGGCAGGCGCCGCTTCTCCGCCTCTGAGCGGGCGTGGGCATCAGCTACCTTGCGATATTCGGCGCGAACGGTATCGACATAGCCGGGCCTTGCTTGCGGCGACAGAAGGCTGGATACGACGCCGACCGCGCGGCTGGCGTCATTGACATGGACGGCTTGGCCGCGCGCGTAACGCGGATGGACCTTTACCGCCGTGTGCACGCGGTTCGTTGTCGCGCCGCCGATCAGCAGCGGGATGTCAAAGCCCTCGCGTTCCAGTTCCGAGGCGACGTGGACCATCTCGTCGAGGGACGGCGTGATCAGTCCCGACAATCCGATGATGTCGACTTTCTCCTCGCGCGCGACCTCGAGAATCTTCTCGCACGGCACCATCACGCCGAGATCGATGATCTCGTAGTTGTTGCAGGCGAGCACGACGCCGACGATGTTCTTGCCGATGTCATGAACGTCGCCCTTGACGGTCGCCATCAGGATCTTGCCGGTGCTGCTCCTGTCGCCGCCGCCGTTGAGGCGCTTCTCTTCCTCAATGTAGGGGAGCAGGTGGGCGACGGCCTGTTTCATCACGCGAGCGGATTTCACGACCTGCGGCAGGAACATCTTGCCCGAGCCGAACAGATCGCCGACCACATTCATGCCCGCCATCAGCGGGCCCTCGATAACCTCGAGCGGCTTGGCGGCGGCCAGCCGGGCCTCCTCGACGTCGGCGTCGATATGGTCGGTGATGCCGTTGACCAGGGCGTGCGAGAGCCGCTTCTCGACCGGCCATTCGCGCCAGCCCAGGTCTTTCTCGCGCGCCTCGCGCCCGCCCGTCCCCCTGTAGCGCTCGGCGAGGTCGAGCAGCCGCTCGGTCGCGGTACCGTCGCCCTTCGGCTCGCGGTTGAGCACCACGTCCTCGCAGGCCTCGCGCAGTTCCTCGTCGATCGTCTCGTAGACGGCGAGCTGACCGGCATTGACGATGCCCATGTCCATACCGGCCTGGATCGCGTGGTAGAGGAACACCGCATGCATTGCTTCGCGAACGGGTTCGTTGCCGCGGAAGGAGAACGACAGGTTAGACACGCCGCCCGAGACGTGGACACCGGGCATGGTCTGCGTTATCTCGCGCGCGGCTTCGATGAAGGCGCGGCCGTAATCATCATGCTCCTCGATGCCGGTGGCGACTGCGAAGATATTGGGGTCGAAGATGATATCCTCCGGCGCCATGCCGGCCTTTTCCGTCAGGAGCTCGTAGGCGCGGCGGGAGATCTCGACCTTGCGTTCCTTCGTATCGGCCTGGCCCTTCTCGTCGAAGGCCATGACGACGACGGCGGCGCCATAGGCTCGGCAAAGTTTCGCTTGCTTCAGGAACGCGTCTTCGCCCTCCTTCATGGAGATGGAGTTGATGACCGGCTTGCCTTGGACGCATTTCAGGCCAGACTCGATGATCTCCCATTTTGAGGAATCGATCATCACCGGCACGCGGGCGATGTCGGGTTCGGCGGCGACGAGGTTGAGGAAATCGATCATCGCTTTTTGCGAATCGATCAGTCCCTCGTCCATGTTGATGTCGATGATCTGGGCACCGTTTTCGACCTGATCGCGCGCTACGTCGAGCGCGGTCGCGAAGTCACCGGCGGTGATCAGCTTGCGGAACTTCGCCGAGCCGGTGACGTTTGTGCGCTCGCCTACATTGACGAAAGGGATGTCCTCGGTAAGCGTGAAGGGCTCGAGGCCCGACAGTCGCATCAAAGGCTTCACCTCGGGAATCGGGCGCGGCGGGTATTTGGCGACGGCAGCGGCGATAGCGGTGATGTGTTCGGGCGTCGAGCCGCAGCAGCCGCCGACGATGTTGACCAGCCCTTCACGCGCAAAGCCATCGATTTGGGCCGCCATCGCTTCGGGGCTTTCGTCATATTCGCCCATCTCGTTGGGCAGGCCGGCGTTGGGATAGGCGCAGACCAGCGTGTCGGCGACGGCGGCCAACTCCGTGAGGTGCGGCCGCATGGCGTTGGCGCCGAGCGCGCAGTTGAGCCCGATCGTCAGTGGCCTCGCATGACGTACCGAATGCCAGAAGGCTGTCGGCGTCTGGCCCGACAGAGTCCGGCCGGACAGGTCGGTGATCGTGCCGGAGATCATGATCGGCACTTCGATGCCCTTTTCATCGAAGATCTCGAAACAGGCGAAGATCGCCGCCTTGGCGTTGAGTGTATCGAAGATGGTCTCGATCAGGATCAGATCCGAGCCGCCGTCGATGAGGCCGCGCAGTTGTTCGCCATAGGCATGGCGCAGATCGTCGAAGGTGACCGCCCGGTATCCCGGATTGTTGACGTCGGGCGAGATGGATGCCGTGCGGTTGGTCGGACCGAGGGCGCCGGCTACGAAGCGCGTCTTGCCGTCCTGCTTCTCGGCGCGAAGCGCGGCGCGGCGGGCGAGCCGGGCGCCGTCGCGGTTCAGCTCGTAGACCATCCCCTCCATGCCGTAGTCGGCTTGCGCGATGCGCGTCGAGGAGAAGGTGTTGGTTTCGAGGATGTCCGCGCCGGCCATCGCGTATTGATAATGGATCTCTTCGATCGCGTCCGGCTGAGTCAGGATAAGGAGGTCGTTGTTGCCCTGCTGATGGCAGGCACAACCGCCGAAGCGTTCGCCGCGGAAATGATCCTCGCCGAAACCAAGCCCCTGGATCTGGGTGCCCATGGCGCCGTCGAGGACGAGAATTCGCTCTCGCGCGGCTTTCCGAAGCTCATAGCGCGAGTCCGGTCTTTTCGATGTTTCCAACGGACCGAACAGCGCGTCCACGGAGACGTGCGAATGTGACTTCACCAATTTGCACCTCATGTTGACGGTTTTTCGTCACATAAAGATATGTTTATGTCAACATGCGCTTGGTGAGGCATCTGAGCACTGAAGGCGTGGCCGGTGAAATGATCGGTAGAAGCCCGCCTCAAATCTATCGTTCATTTCGACCGACCGCGTCATTTCCGCTTATTCGATCTTGCGTCTTGACTTTACGTCGAGATTTTCCCACCTCTGGTGACATGTTCATTTCCAGCCGCCTCACCGAAATCATGAACAGGGTCTGCCCGATCGCGGGAATCTGACCCCCGGCCGGTCGCGTCGCGCCCCGGTCGAGGGGTAGGCGGATAGGCGAGACCGCCCAAGTCGGCCCAATCCGCACAGCGACCATTTCACGACATTGATGGATCCGGCATCGCGCAATACGCGAACGCCTTATTTCGAGGAGGTCGACATGGCCCCCGTTGCCGCGAGAATTCGCAAACCAACCATTACCCTCGGTCGGACGGACCACGACAAGCTGACGCGTCTCGCGGAAACCGTTCAGGCGGGCAACGCCGAAGTCGTCGATGTGCTGTTTTCCGAACTCGACCGCGCGGGCATCGTTCCCGATGCGCGCCTGGCTGAGGACGTCATACGCATGGGCTCGCATGTGCGATATGCAACGGAGACGGGAGAGGTTCGCGAAGTGACCCTGGTGTATCCGGGGCGGGCCGACATCTCCGCCGGCAGGATATCCATCCTCACGCCGATCGGCGCGGCCCTGATCGGCCTGTCCAGCGGACAGTCCATGGACTGGCGCGCGCGGGACGGACGCGTTCACCGCCTCGTGGTGCAAAGCGTGGGCGTGTCGGAACCGGGCGGACAAGGGCAATGACCTTGCCATCGCGTCTCGCGCTTTTCGGAGGCTGCCTGCTCGCAGGATCGTAACCCCTGCGCCTCCGTCCGGCGGCCAGGGGACCCCATCACATTCGTAGTTCACGACCGTGCCCGACAAGGGCCCGCTGGAGATTCACGATGCGACACGATACCTGCATTCTCACCACCAAGGACTTTGCGATGCTTGAGGCATTGCATGACCGCTGTTCCGCGACATCCGGAAAGTGGCGCGCGCTTCTGTACCGCAAGTTGGATACCGCCAATATCCTATTCCGCGATGACGTTCCGCCGAACGTCGCGACGCTCAACAGTCGGATCTGCTTTCGGGTCGACCACGGCGATGCCGACACCCGCGTCTTGTCCCATGACCGGATGACCTTGCCCGTCGGCCTTCTGCTGCCGTTGACGAGCCTGCGGGGCCTCGCGCTTTTCGGATTGCGGGAGGGGCAGGCGATCAGCATCGGCGATGACGAAGGCAAAACAGAGCACATCCTACTCGAGAGGGTCCTCTATCAGCCCGAAGCGGCGCGCATGGAACGGGAAGAGGCATC
This sequence comes from Oricola nitratireducens, assembly GCF_014904745.1. Classification (GTDB taxonomy): domain Bacteria; phylum Pseudomonadota; class Alphaproteobacteria; order Rhizobiales; family Rhizobiaceae; genus Oricola; species Oricola nitratireducens. The sequence goes on along the minus strand of NZ_JACZCS010000009.1, from coordinate 4,940 downwards.
GCGCGCCTCCTTGCCCGCTTCCCGGCGCGCCGCGTTTCGAGTGGTCTCGGGCGGACTGGATGTCTCGCCATCGTTCGATCGTCCAAGGCCCTTCTCCGGCGGTTCCGGAGATCCGGGGCCGTCGGCGGCGTGAGGCGGGGCGCAATCATGTTCACGGTACCCTCTTATCCATCGGCGAAGCGGCGCCGCTCGTCTCGTCCGGTGAAATCTTCGCCGCGATCGTCCCATTCCTTGCGGCCGTCGCGCCTGGAGACCGGCCATTGCCAAATGCCGATATCCGCCGTCACGCGGATGGCTGTCCGGGCGCGGTCGCCGCGCGCGGCTGCCCCGAGATCGCATTCGGGAAAATCACGACAACAACGGGCGCAATCATGAGCGCGGCCAATTTCAGGAGCTTCATCGCATGAAGGTAGCGGTTCTGGGGGGCGGGGTGATCGGTGTCACCACCGCGTACTATCTCGTCATGGCCGGCCACGAAGTCGAGTTGTTCGACCGTCGGGCCGATGTCGCCGAGGAAACGAGTTTCGCCAATGCCGGACAGGTGTCGCCCGGTTATTCGTCTCCATGGGCGGGACCGGGCATTCCGCTCAAGGCCTTGAAATGGCTCGCCATGCGCCACGGTCCCCTGTCGATCCGACCGACGCTGGATATCAAGATGTGGCGCTGGATGCTTGAAATGCTCCGCAACTGCACGGCCGACCGGTACGCGCTCAACAAGTCCCGGATGGTGCCGCTGGCGGAATACAGCCGTGATTGCCTGCGACAACTGCGGCGGAAGACCGGCATCGAATACGACCAGAAAAACCAGGGAACGCTCCAGCTCTTCAGGACCCGGCGGCAACTCGATGGCGTCGCCAGGGACGTGGAGGTTCTGCAAAGGCTCGGAGTTCCCCACCAGGTCCTGAGCGAGAAGGAATGCCTGCTGACCGAGCCCGGACTTTCCGCGTCCACCGTGCCGCTGGCGGGAGGCTTGAGGCTTCCCGACGACGAAACGGGCGATTGCCGGATGTTTACCAGGGAACTCGCCGAACTGGCGGGGCGCGAGGGTGTCCGGTTCCGCCTGAACAGCGAGGTGACGGGCATAGCCACCGATGGCCACAAGGTCTCCGGTGTTGTTCACGGCGGCATCATACGCATGTTCGATGCCTGCGTCGTCGCGCTCGGTTCCTGGAGCCCCGCGCTCCTGGCGCCGCTGGGCATCATGATTCCCGTCTATCCCGTGAAGGGGTACTCGCTGACGATCCCGGTCGCCGATCCCGAATTCGCGCCGGTTTCCACCGTCATGGACGAAACCTACAAGACGGCGATCACTCGGCTGGGCGGCAGGATCCGCGTGGGGGGAACCGCCGAACTCGCCGGGTTCGACCAGCGGCTCAGATCCGGAAGAAGGGCGGCGCTGGAACATTCCTTTGGGCAGCTGTTTCCGGCGGGTGGCGACATGCGCGCCGCGATGTTCTGGACCGGTCTTCGACCGATGACGCCGGACGGACCTCCGCTGGTCGGTCCGACGGGTATCGACGGGCTCTACCTCAACACCGGACACGGCACGCTGGGCTGGACCATGGCCTGCGGGTCGGCAAGCGCTCTCGCCGATCTCGTCTCCGGACGTGAACCCTTGATCGACATGCGGTCGCTTTCCATCAGGCGGTACAGGACATGAACGGACAGGCGCGGTCCGGCGCGGTCCTGTCGGTCGACCTCGACGCGCTCGCCGCGAATTACCGGACGTTGTCGACGATGGCCGGCCCGGGCCGATGCGCCGCCGTGGTCAAGGCGGATGCGTACGGACTCGGAGCGGGTCCCGTCGCGCGCCGCCTGACGGAGGAGGGTTGCGACACCTTCTTCGTGGCGACACTCGGCGAGGGACTGGCGCTGCGCGCGATGCTCGCCGACGATGTCGGTATATTCGTATTGAACGGGATCCCGCCGGGCGCGGAAACGGAGGCCGTCAAGGCAAATCTGGTGCCCGTTGTGAATACCATGGGAGCGATCGAGCGCTGGCGTCGCGAGGCGCGTCGGCAAGGCGCTCCGCTGGACGCGGCGGTCCAGGTCGATTCCGGAATGACCCGGCTGGGCTTGTCGAAGGAGGATGTCCTGACGATCGCGGGGAATCCGGATCTGCTGTCCGGCATTCGCCCCGTCTTGTTCATGAGTCACCTGGCCTGCGCGGACGAGCCGTCAAGCCCGGCGAATATGGCGCAGTTGAAGGCGTTTCGCGGCTTGCGGTCTCTCTTCCCGCAAATCCCGGCATCCCTTGCCAACTCGTCCGGGATATTCCTCGGTCGGGAGTACGGATTTAATCTCGCAAGGCCGGGAGCGGCGCTCTACGGCATCAATCCGGTTCCCGGGGCCGACAATCCGATGCGGCCCGTGGTCTCGTTGAAGGCGCGGGTGTTGCAGGTGAGGGAGGTTGGCGAGGGTGTCTCCGTCGGATACGGCCATCGTTACCGCGCGACGCGGGACCGGAGGCTGGCGGTGATCTCGATCGGCTACGCGGATGGCTGGATGCGTCATGTCGATCTGGGGGCGATTCACGGCAAGAAATGCCTGCCGCTCGCGGGGCGGGTATCCATGGACAGCATCACCGTCGATGCGAGTGGCATCCCGCCGGATCGTTTGCGTGAAGGTGACCAGTTGGATCTGATCAACGGTCGGCAAACGGTGGATGCGGTCGCTGCCGCCGCCGGTACGATCGGTTACGAAGTCCTTTGCGGGCTGGGGCAGCGGATTGCACGCGAGTATGTGCATTCGCACGGGAATTAGGTGGAGACCGCGGGTGCGGAGCCGCTGCGTGATCTTGGGCACCGGGTTGGTGGAGACAAGACCGCTGCCAACCCGAAGCCGCTAGGCCATGACCACCAGCGGGGAAGCCCATTTCACGTTTTCATAGAGGTAGATTACATTTTGTTTCCGGGAGCGTTTTGGAGAGATTTTCCGCTTGAAGGAAAGAAGCATCAGGGTGGCCGCTCCGGTGCTTCGGGCCGTAGGTGGGACAGCGGTGGATGAGCGTGGCTCGGGTTGTGGGTCGAAGCTCCGCAATACTTCCCTTAGCATCCGTGACGGGGTTGCTGCGAAGTGAAGACCTCGTTCAACCGGTGTCGGTAGATGGCAAGACTGTAAATTGGCCTTCGATGGGCGGCTACGTCATGCTGCTTCGCATGTGAGCCCCCTCTGTCATTGGCCGTCGCAATACTGTTCCCACTGGGGAGGATTGAAGATTGGAAAACTGGCTCGACTTCGGCGGCCTACGGCAGTTGTTGACAACCATGGATCTTCTCTCGGCCATCGTGTTCGCGATAACCGGCGCTCTCGTCGCGTCGCGAAAACAGATGGACGTGATCGGCTTCATGTGGCTGTCCGTGGTGACCGGTGTCGGCGGGGGCACGGTGCGCGACCTGCTGCTGGGCGTTCCCGTCTTCTGGATCGAGAGGCCGAGCATCGTGATCGCCTGCCTCGCGACGGCGGCGGTGCTGCATTTCACGTCGCACCTGTTCCAGTCGCGCTACACGCTCATCCTCTGGTTCGACGCGTTCGGCATGGCGCTGGTCACGATCGCCGGAACCGCGAAAGGCCTCGACATCGGCACGGCTCCGGTGATCGCCGTCGTCATGGGGGTGATTACGGCATCCGTCGGCGGCATCATCCGCGATATTCTCGGCCATGAGCCTTCGATCATCCTGCGCCGCGAAATCTACGTCACGGCATCCGTTTTCGGAGCATGCGTCTATGTTCTGACGGTCAATCTCGATGCCGGGCGCGTTCCCGCCGCCGCCGCCGGTCTGGCCGCGGCCTTTTTCGCGCGGGTGCTCGCGATCAGTTTCGGCTGGTCGATGCCGACGTTTCGGCCGCGTCCCGGGCGGGATCCCGTCGACACCGACAAGGACAATGATGACTGAGCGGCAAGGCGGAATTCCGTCTCCGACGCGGCGACCGACGTGGCATGTGGTGGGTGATATTATCCACCATTCGATGTAATCTGGATGCTGTGCCTCCCAGTTCGTCAAACGGATGCGTTCGAAATTTGCGAGCGACAGAAGGCCGTCTGAAGCCATGGTTTCCAACGGCTTCGCCAGAGCGTGGATGCTGTTTGTCCCGTCTGCGTTGTATAGTGAGAAGATCGGTTCATTAGATCGCGGCATGGCGGCTTCGGACGCATGATGCCGCCCCAATTGCGATCTAGTTATGGCCGCTCAAGGTGGTGGCCATAACCGCTACTGTCAGTTCGGAATTTAACTGTAGCTGCCACCGTTGGAGGCAATTTGCGAATGCCTCCAACGGCGGTCTCCCGTCTTATACCTTCCGGTCCGTTTCAATGCCTGCCGATGACATGATTTCGTCGACAGTATCATCATCCTATTAACAACGACCGATAAGGCGCGGCGATGGAGTTGGATACGCTGACGGAACCGGAATTGAGGAGGCTCCAGCGGCTCCTCGCGAACCTGGGTGACGCGAATCTCGCTTTTCTCGGCCGCCGGATCAGGGTGGCCGAGAACAAGGTCGCCGCCGATCGGAGGAGGGCCGATTGACGGGGCCGCGTCCTCCCATGCCGAGCCGAACATCGAAACGCGCCGACGCGTAACTGATAACGCCGTTACGAGGAGGGCATTGACAGGCGACGGCGGCGATCGCATCGGCATGCCCCCGTCGCTGGAGTCAATGCCCCGCGGTAATCGCCCATCGCCATGGAGCCATCGGTTGCCAGGCGTTTGGGCCAATTTCGCGGATCACGCGCGAAGGCGGTCAGGGGTTGTGACTGGCCGCGATGGTGGCGAAGGAGGGAGCTGGGAAGGTTTCATCTTTTTCCCCGCGTCAGTTAGACTAGCAGGCATTCGTTTCACGGCGGCTTTGCGCCCCATGCACGAACCCGCTTCGCGGGAGAGTCGCGGGTGGCGAGATAGCGTCATAATTATTGGCTTCGGCCAAGACAGGCCTGATCC